>CAWBLX010000009.1:0-398238 GCA_963789775.1 uncultured Pseudomonadota bacterium | reverse complement strand
TCGGACGCAGGCCGCCGCCCGCGCGCTTGCGGCGCTGCAATTGCAGCTTGCGACGTCGCGCGTCGAAAGCGGCGCCGAAGCGCAAGAACTCCACGCGCAAACCGTGCAAGCCATCTACCTTCACTAATCACTAATGCGAACGTCGATCATTATGTCCGCTCCAAGCACCACCCTGTTGAATGAGCGTATGCCGCCCAAGAAGCCGCTTTCAATGCCTGTTCTGCGCCAAGGAGGGGATGACTCGCGTCCCCTCACATCAGGGCCTGACAGCCATCAAACCGCGGCAGGGGCGAACATTCGCTATCGCGTCGACGAACTGCTCAAAGGCGGCCGGGAGGCCATCCTCGTCCATCGGGGTCAGGAGTACCGTTTGCGGATCACGTCGGCGGGCAAGCTCATCCTGACGAAATAACGACGCTCAATCGCAATCAGCCGGGACCTGTTTCAAATGCACGGCGCTACGCGTTTTCTCCTATTTGCCGGCGCGGCGCTGGTATTGGCTGCGGCACCCTATGAGCCTCGCCGGGCTTTCGCCGCCGAACAAGTGGATGCCGCGAGCGCTCCTCGCATTCTGTCGATCGGTGGCGACATCACCGAAATTCTCTATGACCTCGGCCAGCAGGAAAAGGTGGTCGCCGTCGATACGACGAGCCAATACCCCACCGATGCCCTCAAAGACAAAAAGTCTGTCGGGTACATGCGCGCGCTTTCGGCGGAAGGCGTTCTCTCCGTTAATCCCACATTGATTATCGCTTCCGACGATGCCGGGCCGCCGGAGGTCGTCAAGGCGTTGAAGAGCAGCGGCGTTCGATATGTCGACATCGCCGACAAACCGACTGCTGACGGCGTTGCTGACAAGGTGCGCCACGTCGGAAGCCTCGTTGGAGCCGACGACGCTGCGGAGGCGCTCGCCACAAAAATCGAGGCGGAGTTCGCGTCGCTCAAAAATGAGCGCGAGCAGATCAAGGCCCGGAAGAAAGTGCTTTTCATCATCGCCATCCAAAATGGCCGGGCAACCGTCGGCGGCGCCGCAACGGCGGCCGATTCCATTCTGCAACTCGCCGGGGCGGATAACGCCGCGGCGGGCGTCAACGGCTACAAACCCGTCAGCGACGAGCAGCTGACGGAATTCGCGCCGGACGCCGTCGTGATCATGCGCCGTGGCGAAAGCGATCAGCATCGCGCGGACCAAGCCTTGACTTTGGCCGGCCTTAGCCAGACGCCGGCCGCCAAGACCAAAAGCCTTATCGAGATGGACGGGCTTTATCTCCTGGGCTTTGGTCCGCGGACGCCATCGGCCGCGCGCGACCTGATGACAGCGATCTATGCGGAGGCGGGTCACGCTGCCGCGATGCCATGACGACACTTGATGGCAAACTCGCTTGGACTTCGGGGGCTCTCCGGCCGTCGCGCGGCAGAGTTTTTTTCGCGCTCGCCGTGCTCTTGTTTGTTGTGGCGATCCTGTCGCTCGCAATCGGGCCAACGGGAATTTCACTGCACGCGCTGCCGCGCGCGATCGCTGCCTCGCTCGGCTACGCAACCGATTCTGCAGCGGCGCGCGACCAACTCGTTCTGATCGATCTTAGATTGCCGCGAACGCTTCTTGCCGCTTTCGTCGGCGCGGCCCTCGCCACGTCCGGCGCCATGATGCAAGGGCTTTTCCGCAACCCTCTTGCCGATCCCGGCCTCATCGGCGTGTCGTCGGGAGCGGCACTGGCTGCCGTCGCGACCATTGTGCTCGGCCATGGGATTGCCGCACCACTCGTCGCGCCACTCGGGATTTACGCGCTGCCGCTCGCGGCCTTCGCGGGTGGCCTGATCACAACGATCATTCTCGTCGCGATCGCGGCGCGCCACGGCCAGCTTGCGGTCGGGACATTGCTTCTTGCTGGAATAGCAGTCGGCGCGCTCGCCGGTTCGATCAGCGGATTTATCGCGTATGCGAGCGACGACCGGGAACTGAGGGATTTGACGCTCTGGTCGATGGGCAGTCTCTCCGGCGCGAGCTGGCAGAAGGTTTTTGCCGTTCTGCCGTTCGCCGTTGCAATCGGCTTCCTATTGCCGCGCCTCACGCGTGGTCTCAACGGCTTTCTGCTGGGCGAGTCGGAAGCAATGCACCTCGGCATCGACACCGAGCGGATCAAGCGCCTCGCGATCATCGCGACGGCGGCGGCGGTGGGGGCAGCCGTCGCGGTTGCGGGCGTCATCGGATTTGTGGGGCTCGTCGTGCCGCACGTCATGCGTCTGATCGCAGGCCCCGACAATCGCGCCGTTGTTCCCGGCAGCGCGCTTCTGGGAGCGGCGCTGGTCATCTTCGCCGATATTATCGCGCGCATGGCCGTGCGTCCGGCAGAGCTGCCGCTCGGCATCGTGCTCGCGCTCGTCGGCGCGCCCGTCTTCCTGCATCTCGTGCTGCGGCGTGGCATCGGTGGATGGGAGTGAGTGCATGCTCGAAGCGCGAAATGTCACGGTCAGACGCGGCGCAAAAGTTTTACTCGCCGAAGCGTCGATCGCGATCGTACCGGGCAGGCTGACCGCCATCATCGGCCCGAACGGAGCCGGAAAATCGACATTGCTCCGCGTCGTCGCCGGTGAGCTCCGGCCGACGGAAGGCTTCGTTACGCTCGATGGCACCGACCTTCGCCAAATTCCGGTAGCGCGCCTCGCGACGCGGCGTTCGGTCGTTGCGCAGGCGAGCAATCTCTCGTTTCCCTTTACGGTTCTTGAAGTCGTCATGTTGGGCGCCACGGTGCCGGGTTTCGGCATCAGCGATCCCGATGCGGCGGCGGCCGCGCGCGAGGCGCTCAATGCCGTCGGCTTGAGTGCGTTTGAAGCGCGCATGCTTCATGAACTTTCGGGAGGTGAACGCCAGCGTGTTCATATCGCGCGAGCTTTGTGTCAGTTGCACACGGCGCCTCGCGGTGCGACGGAAACGGCCGCGCTCTTACTTGATGAGCCGACGGCAAGCCTCGATCTCAAGCATCAGAGCGATGTTCTTACCGTCATCAAAGAACAGTCACAAAACGGCCGGGCCGTCTTGCTCGTCATTCACGATCTCAATCTCGCCGCAGCTTTCGCCGATGACGTCGTGCTGATGGCCGACGGCCGAATTGTCGGGCGAGGTACGCCTGACGAGGTCTTGAATGAAGATCTGCTCAGTCACACGTTCGGGTGTCGATTGCAGATCGAGGCGTCCGGTGACGGCAGGCGCTTGGTTCTGCCAGCGGCGATCACCCGCAGAATGCGAACGGGAGCGGCAGCAGAATGATGACTTTACCCGACGAGATCCATCGCACCGGCGTGGCCGTGCCGTTGGCTATCCCAGTGTTGATATCAACGAACATCGAACGGGCCGCCGAGACTTACGAGAGCAAAGGCTTCACTGTCGCGAATGCTGCACACAACTATATCATCCTGCGCCGGCGCGCGGTCGAATTGCACATATCGAGCGTTACGCAAATCCCCGAGCCGCACTGCGTGTCCGCGTATATTCGCGTGAACGACGTCGATGAGTGGCATTGCGCGTTCAAGAACGGCAGCGCCAAACGTCTTTCCGGGCTTGAGGACAAGCCGTGGGGCATGCGCGAATTCCACTTCATCGACGACGACGGCAATCTTCTCAACATCGGACAGATGCTGCCGACGCACGTGGCGATGGAATCGTGACGCGCGCAGATAATGTTGACTTTTTATGTGTACAATTCTAGCGTCCGTCAGCTGCGCAAATCAGATTTTTGGATCTAGAATGCATCTTGGAGCCTACTGACTTCCCGTCTCGCCGCTCTAAGATCTTAAACAGCGGGCCGGGTCCGCAAGAAACCCCAGCTCCCGGTCCGCTGTTTCATTCCATAACGAGGTGCACCAAATGTATATCGCAATGAACCGCTTCAAGGTTGAACCCGGCGCCGAAAAGGATTTCGAGCAGGTTTGGATCACGCGCGAAGTGAACCTCCACAAGGAACCCGGGTTCATCAGTTTCCATTTGCTGCGCGGTCCGACGAAGGAGGATCACGTCCTTTATTCGTCGCACACCGTCTGGCGGTCGTTTGCCGATTTCGAGGCGTGGACGAAATCAAACTCGTTCCGGAAATCGCATTCCGGCGCCGGCACCACGAAAAAGCTCTATCTCGGCCATCCGGAATTCGAAGGTTTCGAAGTCATTCAAGAAGTCGGTTCCGACGGCACGAAGTCGGTCATGGCGGCGGCCGAGTGAGCCGATGACCGAAGCCGTAACATCGGACGCCCCGGCGCGACCTTCTCTCCGAGAACGCCTCGCCAAAAATGCCGACGGAATTCTCGAGCAGATTGCCCGCGACTATGGCGTCAGCACGTTCGATGCCGTCGAGGCGCTTCCTGCCGCCCATCGGGCGATTGTTCCAGGAGGCGAATTTGAGCGCATTCTGTCGGCTCTGACGCCTTGGGGCGCGGTCGTCTTCATCGTGCACACGTCGGACATCGTGCTTGAATGCGAAGGCCCGATCCCACCGGGGACCTTCGCCCGCGGCTATTTCAATCTCCACGGCGACAGTCCGATCGGCGGCCATATCAAAGCTGAGAATTGCAAATCGATCGCCTTCGTGATGCGGCCCTTCATGGGACGGGAATCGCGCTCCATTCAGTTCTTCAATGCGGAGGGCGAAGCAATGTTCAAGATTTTCGTGCGCCGCGACGAGCAACGCGAGTTGATCGGGGAGCAAGTCAAACTGTTCGACGAACTGAGGGCGAGCTTCGGCGTCTGAGGTTATTCGAGATTTCGAGATGAACCGGGGGGACGTCGGACGGCGCGGGCAGACCGCGCCGTCCGATTTTTATTCGGGTCCGATAAAGTTAGCCTATGTTCCCGCTAAACGACGGGAAATTTCACCCCGACCTTGAGGCCTGGGCCATTGTCGGAAAGCTCGATCTTGGCGCCATGAAGCTCGGCGATCGCGGCGACCAGACTGAGGCCCAAGCCGCTGCCATCGGTCGATCTCTCACGTTCCAAACGATAGAGGCGGCGGAACACATTTTCCCGTTCGTGTTCGGGGATGCCCGGGCCAGTGTCCGCGACATCGACGTTGCAGACTCCGGAGTCAGCGGTCAGCTCAATCGCGATCAGCGTCCCCTTCGGACAGTGACGGATGGAATTCTCGACCAGATTGGCAAAGAGCTGCACGAGAAGCTCGGGATCGCCGCGAACGTGGGCTGGACCCGAGCAGTCAGTCTTGTAAATCAGACGGTCCCCAGCATCCTCGGCGACAATGTCGTAGACATCGCGGACGTCGGCGAGCAACGCTGCCAGATCGACCGTGACAAAGCGCGATTTTCTGGCGCCCGCCTCGATTTGCGTGATGCGCAGGAGCGCGTCAAACGTTTCCGATATGGAATCGATATCACCCAAAGCGGCATCGATCGCGGCGCGGAATTCTTGCTTGTCGGGCGTGCCGCGACACGCGTCATCCAGGCGTTGGCGCAAGCGCCCTAACGGCTTTTTTAGGTCGTGCGCGATGTCCGAGGACGATTGGTTGACGTTTTCGATCAGCCTTTGCAAATCTCCGAGCATGCCGTTCACTTGCAGTGCGACCTGATCGATATCGTCATGCTGACCTGAAATGGGCACGCGCGCGGTGATCTCTCCGTGCGAGACGCGGGCGAGCGGGTGCGCGAAAGCATCGATGCGATATTGCGTTTTGCGCGCGAAGTAAGCCGCCCACAACGCGATCGCGAGAAACGCCGCGAGCAGGCCATAGCCGAGAAGTTTCTGCAGGAACGACTTCATCTGCTTGACTTCGCTATTGTCGCTTCCGACCAGCAGCTTGCCTTTGACGAGCGGTCTCCAGACCGCGAGAAATTCGTCGTCGGGCTCACCGCGGTCCAACGTCAAGAACAAGTCGGCCCGCTTCAGCGTCATCCATTGGTTCGAGTCCTTGACGCCACGCACGTTGCCAGCGAGAAAATTTCCCTTCTTATCGACGAGTTCCATGATGAAATCCGGATCGCGCACCGACTCGCTTTCACTCGCAACAAGCGCGACGAGATCGTCAAAGGTGCGGTCACCATCAAGTGCGGCGAGAGAATCGAGCGTCGTTTCCACGCGGTCGCGAATATCGGCGACGAGCCGCGCACTGGCGACGAGATAAAAGACGGTAAACAGCGTCAGGACCGTCGTTATAAAAAACAGGGAAAAGGTGGCCGCCAAGCGGAACGGCGTGCGCTTCAGGAGATCACGAACCATCGTGAACCGTGTAACCGCTCCCGCGAATGGTGTGGATCAGCTCCTTGGTATACGGCTTGTCGATCTTTGCCCGGAGGCGGGAGATATGCGTTTCAACGACGCTCGTCTTGGGGTCGAAATGAAAACTCCAGACGCGCTCAAGGAGCATCGTGCGCGTTACAACGCGACCGCGGTTGCGCATCAAGACTTCGAGCAGGCGAAATTCGCGCGGCTGCAAGTCAATCACGTCGCCGCCGCGCGTCACCTTCCGGCTTACGAGATCGATCTCGAGGTCGCCGACCTTGAGGCGCGTTTCCTCACCCTTGGTGTGCGGACGGCGGGCAAGTGCGTTCACGCGCGCGAGAAGCTCCGAGAAGGCGAACGGCTTAACCAGATAATCGTCGGCGCCGGCGTCCAATCCTTCGACCCGGTCGTCGACGCCGCCGAGCGCCGTCAGGAACAAGACCGGGACGCCACGCCCGGCGCTTCGAATGGTCTTTATGATGGCCAGGCCGTCAAGGCTCGGGAGCATCCGGTCAAGAATGATGACGTCGTAGCTCTCGGAAACGGCTTGGGCAACCGCATCGCGGCCGTCCGCCAAATGATCGACCGTATGGCCTTCTTCTTCGAGGCCCTTCAAAATGTAGGCTGCAGTATTGGCGTCGTCTTCAAGCAGCAGAATTCTCATGCTCGTCTGGCCTCGCGCTCCGCGCTCACGGCAGTCAGCGTACCGCCTTCACTGGCAGCATTTAGTCTATGAAGACAGGCCGGCGCGAGCTTCCGGTCACGCGTTACAAAAATTTTAGGCTCGTGGACTCACGCCGGGCGGTTGCGGCCAAACAGGCCGGATGTTCCCTCTATGCCGAGAACGATTGCTCCAGTGATGAGGCTACAGATCGCAAAGCCCGCAGCAATCGGGAAAATCGAGCCGTCAAACGCCTGCCCTACCAAGCCGCCGGCAAGCGCTCCGATCGCCGTGCTCAGCGCGCCGATGACGGACGATGCCATACCGGCATTGTGCCCTTGCGGCTCCATCGCGATGGCGTTGAAGTTCGGCGCGATCAGTCCGAAGAGGAAAAAGCTGATGCTGATGGCGATGGCGAATGTCGCGAATCCTGCCACTCCCGTTGCGGCCGCCAAGGCGAGAGCCACCGACACGCCGATAAATCCCAACAGCGCCGTGTGGGAAACGTGCCTCATGCCGAGACGACCGACGAGCCGCGCGTTGACGAACGACGCGATAGCAATCGCCGATGCAATGGCGCCGAAGACGACCGGAAAGACGTTGCCGATGGCAAACACTTCGACAAAGACTTGTTGGGCACTCGCGACATAGGCCAACAGACAGCCAAACATGAATCCGCCGGCGGCGCCATATCCGGCCGTTTGTGGATTGAGAATTGCGGCGAAAAACGATTCCCTCAGCGTCATCGCACGCTCGATGCCGAGTGCGGGCCGTGCGGTTTCCGGCAGTCGAGTGCCCGACCACAGCGCCGCAGCCGACGCCATCGCCAAGAGCACAAAGAAGATCCAATGCCAATTGCCGAGATGCACCAGTGCCTGGCCGACGGAGGGCGCCAAAACCGGAATGGTGATGAAGATCATCATTGCGAACGACATCACACGCGCCATTTGCCGGCCGGCATAAAGATCGCGGACGACGGCGATGGCGATAATCCGCGGAGATGCTGCGCCAATGCCCTGAACGAGCCGCGCAATCAAAAGCATCTCGAAAGAGCGAGCCCAAAGCGCGCCGATCGTGCCGAAAATAAACACCGCCAGGCCGACCATCAAAATCGGCTTGCGGCCGTAATGATCGGACAGAGGTCCGAAGAAGATCTGCCCCGCGGCGAAACCCGCCATATACAGGATGACTATGAGCTGCCGGTCATTTTCATTCGTCACGCCGAAGCTCGACGCGATCTCCGGAAGCGCCGGGAGCATGATGTCGATCGCCAACGCCGTGATCGCCATGAGGCAAGCGGTCAAGCAAACGAATTCAACAAACGAGATCGATAGCGGTTCGGACGGTAGGTCCTGGCGCGACGCTGCAGTCTGCGCTGCGCGCTCTGGCGTTGGCATTCAAAATCCCTGAAGCAATGGTTCTCTGCCGGAGGAGGGCGGGCGGTGCTAGGCCCCGAACCGGCGCGAAAATGCGGCTCGAACTCATGCACGCCGTATGGCTCGCGCTCGTTAGCATGCCCGCTTCATTTCGTCACCATCAGGCCAGCCGTACCGGGGAACGGAAATTGGTCTAATCCGGTCACGGCGATTCTGGAGGCGCTCGAAGGCGACGCCGTTGCGGACGCAGCTACCAAACTCTCAGTTTTTTAAGCGCTGTGTCTTGGCGCAACTCGAAATCGGAATTCCTGCATAAGCAGAATGACGAGCAAAAATTTGTTCGAAATGGGTGGCCGTTCGTATCCAATATGCGTGTGAGCGGAAAATCCTTTTCAATAAGGGCAACCGCAACCGACCCAGTCATTATAGATAGGCCGTACAGCGCGTATGATTGGTCGCTTCGAACTTCTGGTTTGATTTCCGAATTGCTCAGAGCGTTAGCTGCCGCTTTTTCCACTCAGGCCAACTTTCGCGTGGACCTGCCTTCGAGCGCATTGACTTTCTGATTCAATACCGAAAATATCCAGTTTCAAGACGTTGCGAGGTCGGCGCAATTAGGACGCGCTTATGAATTTCTATCCAGCTGAGCGGGTCGCCTTATTTATCGACGGCGCCAATCTCTACGCGACCGCAAAGTCGCTCGGTTTTGATATCGACTACAAAAGATTGCTGCGTTTTTTCAGGGGAAAAACCGTACTCGTGAGCGCGCTGTACTATACGGCGCTTGCAGACGATCAGGAATATTCCTCCATTCGCCCCTTGATCGATTGGCTCGACTACAACGGCTTTTCAATGGTCACAAAACCGTCGAAGGAGTTCGTGGATAGCGCCGGGCGGCGAAGACACAAAGGCAATATGGATATCGAGCTGGCGGTCGATGCAATGCGGCTTGCGGACGTCGTCGACCATCTCGTGATCTTCTCCGGTGACGGAGATTTTCGCAGCCTCGTGGCCGCCCTCCAGCAAATGGGCAAACGGGTCAGCGTCGTTTCCACTCTACAGACACAGCCTCCGATGGTCGCGGATGAGTTGCGCCGCCAGGCGGATCAATTTCTCGACCTTGCGGATCTCGAAAGAGAATTTGGACGCAACCACAACGGAGCTTCGGCCGCTCAGTGATATTTTGCGTTCGCGTGACGGTCTGGTCCGCGATCCATACGTCCGGCCAATACGTCCATCCCCGCGGGCGAAGATCCCGACGCCATCCGGTGCCGCTTACTGTTTCGATGCAGCGTGGGTCTGATCGTCGGCCCCGAATACCGTGTAGTGCTTGTGGCCGGGAAACTCGGCAGACGTGTCGACTGTCGTCGGCGGGATGATTGGCTTTTGGACGACCGGCAATGGGTTTGAGTTGCCCGCATGATCTCGTACCACAATGTACCAGCCACAAAAGGCGGCAACTGCGAGCAGCACGAGAATGAGGACACCCGAATTGTCGCCCCCAGGCGGGGAAACCCGGCGATTGTTGTCCTGAGAACGGTTTGGGCCGGTCATCGCCGAGGGCCTTCCGGTCGTGTGTCTGATGCGATTGAATCAAACGACTAGCAGATCGCGCCGAGTCATTGCACTCGATTTCCCGGCATCAGGCTTTCTTGGGGACGGCGGGAGAGCGCTTGAGCCACGCCGCGCAGGCGACGCCGATCAACATGGCGGGCACGAAAACGAAGATTGCCGGTGCCGCGAGCAAGATCGAGACGAGTGCCGGGCCTGGGCAAAATCCGACAAGCCCCCACCCCAAGCCAAAGCTCGCCGCACCAACAACGAGTTGCAGATCGATCTGCGTCGCAGTTGGTACGCGAAAGCGAATATCAAGAATGGGCTTGGCGCGGCGAAACGTCAGCCGATAGCCTAACGCCGTGACGATCACGGCACCCGCCATCACGAAGGCGAGGCTCGGATCCCAATGACCGGCGATGTCGAGAAAGTTCAGCACTTTCGCGGGATTTGCCATTCCGGAGAGAAGAAGGCCCAAACCGAAGAGCAGCCCGGCAAGCAGATTGACGAGGATGATCACTGTCCTGCTCCAATCACGTGCCTTGCAACGAAAACGACGATTATTGCTGTCGCCATGAAGACGAGCGTCGCAACGAGAGAGCGAACCGAAAGGCGCGATAGACCGCAGACACCGTGGCCGCTGGTGCAGCCGCCGCCGTAAGTCGCGCCGAAGCCGACGAGCAAGCCGGCGATGGCGGCGAGAGGAAGATTGCCAGTTACGGTCTGAGAGACGCTGCTCCCCGATACTGCCATCCACGCGAGAGGCGCGCCCACAAGCCCTGCGACGAAGGCGAACGCCTGCAGCGGTTTGCTCTCCGTATCCGGCATCAGAAAACGGCTGAGAATGCCACTGATACCGGCGATGCGCCCATTCATCAGCATGAGAAGGACTGCCGAGAGGCCGATAAGGGCTCCGCCGATGGCGGATGCGATGGGTGTGAATTCCGTTGCGACAGTCAAGATCAACTCCTCTGCTGCTTTCGATCGCTTTCGAAAGACTAATCTTTTCTCGACGATTGAAAGTCCGCCTGCTGCGCATCGCTCCGCGCCGATCAGACTAGTTGGTTCTCCGCGTAAAATCGCTGAGGCCGTTTGCCGTCCTTGGCGGATGGAACGGCGCGGAAACGGAACGGCGGCGCGTTTGGTGCATCTGCGCCGTTCCAAAGTGCGCGGACTGCGCAATGGCTTCGCTTGCCCTCTCTTTCATTCGTTCCCGGCTCCCTTGTCACCGTTCAAGGCCCGGGCAATCGCGTTGAGCTTGCTCTTCAGAATGCGATTGGATTCCTGAAGCTCGGCAACATAGCGCGGCCGGGACGACCGGAGTGCAACCGCCGGATCGCATTCGACCGCTTCGCAGGCAGCGAAAAACTGCCGGAGGGTCAGGTCGGCGCTACCGTTCTCGATCCGCGAATATTGACTGGTCGATAGTCCCATAGCGCGGGCGACCGTCGTTTGCGTCAGTTCCCGCCGCTTTCGCTCTTCGAGAAGAAACTCGCGCGCGTCGGCGAGATGCTCGTCCACGCTTTTCGGTTTTGGATAATTGATCATATGCGGTATGCATATTATGCAAATTCTAATTGCGTCAAGAGCAACACAGAATTTCGTCAGTAGCAATTCACGGACGTTCAATACGCCGCCTGACATCTATTCATGTACGTGACGCTAAATTGAATGATGAGGCCGCCTATTATCTTGTTTTTGCTGTTTTAAGCTTATCTGCGGCCGCTAGCGGCGTGCGCTACATTGCCTTCGTGAACGTCATTAAATTGTAGAGTTAAGAATGCTTTAACGCGCCCCGGTGAGAGCCGGGCAATCCGATGGGCTCTTTCTTTTTTTGTTTGCTTACGGGGAACATATCCATGAACAAAGTGGCAGTCTTGGCGCTCGTCCTGGCGAGCGCGACGTCGGCTCATGCGGCCGACAATGAATCCTTCATCGATCAGATCGGCACTTCGAACGCCGCGACGATCGCACAGGAGAACGGTAACAACACGCAGGGCACGCTACAGAGCGGCAAGTCGAACAGCGTCATCACTTCGCAGACCAACGGCATCGTCAACGGCAGCAACGCTTCCGGCGTCGCTCAGTTCGGCGAGAACAACGTCGCCACGACGGCGCAGAGCACCAACGCTCCGAACAGCCAGGCGACTGCCGTCACGGTCGGCAACGCCTCGTTCACCACACAGGTCGGCAACGGCAACAATTCGCTCGTCGGTCAGGCTGGTGGCAAGAACACGCAGGGTACGTTGGAAGTCGGCAAGAGCAACGTCGCCATCACATCGCAGACCGATAATGCCATTCGCGCCGACGCCACCAACGATTCGTTCACAGGCCAGTTCGGCTCGAAGAACCAGGCTCTGACGTCTCAGACGACGGCCGACCACTCGGACCTCACCTTTACAAACGGCAAAGCGAATGCCGCTGCGGCCCTTCAGTTCGGCAACGGCAACAATGCGATCACGAGCCAGGACGCCTCTTCGGGCGATCTTAACGGCGTCAGCAATCAGGCCGCAACGCTCCAGGTCGGCTCGAAGAACGAAGCCGTGACAGCTCAGAGCGGCACCGTGTTCAACGGCGCCAGCAACAGCCAGACCAATGCGTCTTTCATCGGCCAGTTCGGTTCGGCCAACGCTGCAACCGTCGCTCAGGCGGATGCCGCAAATACCCAGGGCACTTTGCAGTTCGGCAACAAGAACTCGGCCATCACCTCGCAGCAGAACTCGCCGACCTCCACGTTGGGCGTCAACAACGCTTTCACGCTGCAGTCGGGCGTGAAGAACGTCGCCCTCACCAACCAGTTGATGGCGAATCCGCTGGCAGGTAACACCAACGCTTCGTTCATTGCCCAAGCCGGCAACGGCAACCAGGCGATCGCGATGCAGACGACGACGGACGCTCCGAGTGTTGCTGGCGCCGCGAACACGCAGGCAACCTTCCAGGTCGGCAAGGGTAACTACGCGCTGACATCTCAGGCCTACAGCGGCACGGCCGGCATCGTGAATGCTTCGGTCGTCGCTCAGTACGGCGCCCACAACGCTGCGATCGTCTCGCAGAAGTAAGCCACTTTTGGGCGGGGCAGCGGAGATATCTCCGCTGCCTTCTCTTGCGTCATGCCAATCAGGCAAAATGCTTCGAGCGATTGAAATCGCTCAAAAAGCGCAAAGTCGCGCGATTTCGCGTTCAAGCGCAAAATCGTAAAACAGTTGTCACGCTATCTGCCTAGTTGTCGGCTCATGCCCCTTAGCTCCGAAGACGAAATCGCCGAGAACGGAATGGCGCTGACGCCGGTACGAAACGGCCGTTGGGCTTTGCTCACCGTTTTCTTCGTCATCGGCAGTTTCGTGCCGAACACCTTCGCCGCCGCCGACGACCCGGCTGCCGCCGTGGCATGCGGCATTCGGAGCGAAATGAAGAACGGCCTTCTTCAGCTGACGGCTATCGTTCGCTCAAAAGAGCCAGTCAGCGGCCAGTACAATCTGGTCGTCAGCAAGGACAGCCAAAGCGGTCGCAGCGAAAACGCTCAAAGCGGCGCTTTTACGCTTAGCGCCGAGCACGAGCGCGTGTTGACGACGACTCTCTTGGACCGCGGCGCCGTCGGGCATTACCGCGCGAAACTTTCCATCAAGACGAATGCGGGGAGGGTATCTTGCAGTTCACCATAAAGCCTGTCGTTGCGCCGATATCGTCACGCCGATGCTCAGCCCTGCTGGGCATTGCGGCCTCGGCGTTGAGTGCCGGCCATAGCGCGGCGATGGCTGACGGCGCCTATATCACGCAGGCCACGCATGCGTCGGCGTCCATGGCCCAACACGCGACCACACAACCGCTTTCCGGCGTTGTCACGCCTTTGGCACCCCGCACGCCTCGTTCGGGTGCTTTCTTTCCGACGCCCGAAGCCGCGACGGCTTCAGCAAAGAGTCTCAACTTCGCTCGGACGCTGGAAATTGGACACAACAATCAGGTGGCGCAATTCCAAGCGGGCCAGAGCAATATTTCCAACGTCGGGCTGGTCGGCGGTTCGCGCAACGCCGTTGGCGTATTGCAAGGCGGGAAAGATCTTTCGAACCTCTACCTCGTCAATACACATGGCCTCTCCGTCGGCATTATTCAGCCTAAGGGAGCTGCTCCATCAAATGTCCTCATCGCACGTCTGCCGAACGGCGCTCTACTGATCAAGAAATAACCTTATGTAACTTCCCAGTATGGATCTCGAATGAACAGTAAGTCAGTCTCGCGTACAGTGTGTGCGGTGTTAGGTGCGGTCCTTATCCATGGATCATGCAACGCCACCCAGCTCGCTTATCACCCGGTTAGTCCGACGTTCGGCGGTAATCCGCTTAACGGTACATACCTTCTATCGCAAGCTCAGGCGCAAGGTCTCGGAACAAAATCCGGGGCAGCCGGTCCGGATCTATCGGGGCTTGAAGATTCGCTGAACAATATCGGTGCCGGCGGCGGCGATGGATCGGTCATCGTCGTCGGCGGAAGTGGCGCGAACGGCAACGGCACAGAAAACACCAGCCCTCCGCCTGCCACTCCGGAGCTTCAGCAGACGAACCGCGGAAATATTCCGTAATTGCGTATCCGGCCGGGGGGCTGTTGTGACTTATCGCCATGTGTATTTAGCGGCCGCGGCGCTGCTCGCCTCGATGTTGTGCGGCTGCACGACGCTCACCGCAATTTCGGGCAGCGTCGATGACCGGCTGGATCAACCCCCGAGGCTGGTGCCGGATACGAAATCCGGCATTGCCCTCGACAGTCTTCCACCGCCGGTTCGCAGGCTCGACGTTTCGGTTTACGACTTTCCGGACCTGACCGGGCAGAACAAATCCAACGACAACTTCGCGGAATTTTCCCGTGCGCTGACGCAGGGCGGCGGCGCGGTCCTCATTGATGTTTTGACAAAGGCCGGTGACGGTCGATGGTTCAGTGTCGTTGAGCGCAATGATCTTCAACCCCTGCTGCAGGAAAGACAGATCATTCAAAACACGCGCGCCGCGCTCGACGGCGACAAGGCCCGAAGCCTTTCTCCGCTGCGCTTTGCCGGGATTATTCTGGAAGGTGGCGTGATTGGCTACGATACCGATGAAACCAATGGCGGTATCGGTGCGACCTACCTCGGCATCGGCGGCGACGTTCAGTATCGTCGCGACATCATTACGGTGGCGCTGCGCGCGGTCAGCGTGCAGTCGGGACGCGTGCTTGCTTCCGTCACGACGACCAAGACGCTCTATTCCGTTCTGGTGCATGGTTCGGCATTTCAGTATGCGGCTGTCGATCAGCTTTTGCAGGCCGAACTCGGATTCACCAAGAATGCGCCCGCCACCCTGGCCGTTCGCGACGGAATCCAGCTTGCCGTCTACGGTCTCATCTTCGAAGGTGTGAAGAAGCATCTCTGGGCGTTCAGAGATCGTGCTGCCGGCAAGGCGTTCATGCGCGAATTGGAACGCCAGAAAGAAGCTGTCGCCATCGCCCCGGCCCAAGGGACATCCTCGAAAGGTTGAACGCAGCGATCTCTCCGAACTATCTCGGAATTGGGCGCGCCTGCTGGGTTGCGGTATAGCAGGCTTCCGAGGATGCGTTTTGCGGGTCGCACATCGTCGGTTGTCCGGTTGGCGGGGTGGGACCTTGCGCCGGCTTCAACGTTCCTTTTTCGCCGTCCGAACCCGGTCCCGTATCTTTCTTTTTCAGGGCCTTTTTCGGCGGCTGTTCAATGTAGACTTCCGATCCGGCACGCTCGATGGGCGTCGGCACATTGCGAAGCCCGCCGAGGCCCGGCATAAATAAAAACGACGCCGCGACGATAAGACTGTAACGACCAATCGAATTCCTGCCGCTCATTCGCCGCCTCCTCATTCCAGCCTTTCAGTAGGGGAGCGACATGACCGTTTGATTGCGCTTGCACGTGAGACATTAGCCGACCGAACGCCGTATTCGGCCTTGGCATCGTTAGCGCGAGAAAACATTCCAATGAACCGGCCCCATCGGCACTGCCGCGCCTTCAGTTGACGACGTGTTCATCAATTGCGGCATTGACGAGCGCTTTTTCGACAGCGGCTTTCAATCCTGACAGCGCCCTATGAAGGACGATCAGAAGCTCGCGATCCGCATTCGAAAGATCCGTCTGTACGCCGTCTTCGACAGCGCGGCACAACTCGAAAAAATTGAGCTGATCGGTGCTCATGAAATCTCCTAAAAAAACGGAGGGACTGGACTGAATAAACGCATTTCCCGCAATAAGAGCGGTGTGTTCGAAATTTCTGGAATTGCCATTTGTCGATCAATGCTCAGGTCTTACTATGGCCGTTTCGGCATCGCCATGGTCCAAATAGGCCAGATGACGAGCCTATTCCCTATTTGCGCGCCGTCTTGATAAATTTGTCTCACTGGCTTCGCCCGTCGGATGTGGCACCGAGGGTTACGAACTTTGTTGCAAAAGCCAGGCTACCAGTGCGGCTTGGCGATTTGTCCCGGTCTTCGCGAAGAGCGCGGCAAGCTGCTTTCGTGCGGTATTGATCGATATGCCTGCTTGATCGCAAAAATCCGAAAGCGTTTGGCCATTCAAAAGCGCCTTAGCGAGCCGCGCCTCCGCAGCGGTGAACCGACCCGTCGTAAGATCGACCACGCTTTTTGGCTTCGTCATTAGCAGGACCAAGGCGCCTAGGGCATTCGCTGCCGTAAGTTTCAGCACAACAATCGACAGCCGGCTTTCACTCGGCGGCAATCGACACTGCACGGGGCCGCCGAGGGGTTCCCGCCGATTGAATACGGCTTCGACGGCGGTGGCGAACGCCGCTTGCGCATCGGTGTCTTTCAAACGCAGCTTTCCAAGTGGATCGATCGACAGCAGCTTTGCTTCTTTTAGGAGACTTTCAGCTGCGGGATTGACGGCCTTCACGACGCGACATTCGGAAATGAGCATTGCTCCGCATGAAAACTCGGCGGGGAAAACGCCACGCGCGGGAGGTGGTCGAGTGACCGTGGACAATGCGACGGCACGTTGCAGATGCGGCGCGAGAAGTTCAAATTGCTTCGTGTAGCGCTCGACGTTTTTCTCTAAAAATCTCTCGCTTGGCGCAATCGCCAGGGCGACCATCTTTTGACCGTCGTTGTGTACCATGCACCCCAGGTGGCCGAGAGCGATCCCCTGCGGGTGCATCCAATCATTATAAAACTCGGTCCGTAGCGCCTGCTCTTTACTCAAGACATCGAGCGCCGATCGAACCTCGAGCAGCGGAAGCTTCCTGAAGGCCTGAACGGGATATGGATTGCAGCTCGAGAAGTGTTCCTGATAGCTGATAAGGTATTCGGTCTCGAGCCCGAAGGTGTGACCCACGGGTGTTGTCTGAGTCTCGATATCGAAAAAATGGAGTACGCCGCTTGCTCCATCAAAAGGCTTTATTAGCCGCTGGAGAAATACCGGCCATAGCTCGCCATCCAAAGCCGCGCTATAGAGCAGGTCCAGAAGCTCTGGCAGGTCCTGCGCAATGAAGGCGCTGACGGTCATAAGTAGATTACTTCGTGCAAAAAAATTGCTTCAAAGGAATTTCCGCTCAGCGAAGCGCGTGAATATTACGCGAGATTGGCCATACCTGAATTGGATTGCAATAGTTGTTATTGCGCGTCTGATTTGCGACGCGGTGGCAAATGGCATTTTGACAGGATGAAACCGCGCTCGACACCTGTTTGCGTTCCAGCTGATTCCCGTGGAGATTGTCGGAAAGTGCCGTCGGCACTATTTCGCGTCAGGTGCGAGTTCGCGGTCAAGGTCGAACGCCTTGCAGCCGCCAGCCTGCAATAGGGCATTGACGCCGTCGGCATCGTTGCGCAAATCCGAGATCTCGATCGACCGTTTCGCGTCGGAACCGTTCTGGCTTCCAAAGATATTGAAGAGCGACGTTTTTTCGTCGGGGGCGGACGCTAAAAGCGCCTTTATCCGGCTTATCCGGTCGCTCACGTAAGCCGTCGGAGCCGCGCACGGATCGCCGCTGGACGTATGAAGTTTCGAATGATGCTTTTTTGCCCAAGCTGGTTGGGCTGTGTTCAGGATGGCAAGCGCCGACACCGCCAAAGAAACTGCGATCGAGGATGTAAAGCTGCGGCCCCGCATTCTGTCTCCCTCTATTTCCGCCCGCGAAACGCACTGAGCCCCAGAATCACAAGCATATCCATCCCGTGCCTTGGCGGCTCAATAGGCCTGATGGTCGAGACATGGGGAGAGGAGGGTTGTTACCCAAGCGGTGCCAGCGGAAAAACCGGCTCTGCAGTATCAGCGTTTAGAACTCGCGGTTTTGCAAGACCGGCGACAGGGGAAACAGTAACCGTGCTGAGGAGCCAAGCATGAGGCTCCCCAGCCGACCGCACCGGAAGGAAACGATCAGTTTCCTAGTTCTTCTTTAGAGATCGCGCGATGGTGCCGGCCGCAAGTTCGATGATCTCCGCAGTGATCTCGTCCTGCCGCAGAATGCGCTGACGTGCCTTAAGGGCGTCGAGCTGCCGTTCGATCTCGCGATGCGCCGAAGCCATCGCCTCCATCCGCGCCTGGTTCTCGGCGGCGAAAGCGTTCAGAGCCGCGTTGCACAGCTCGGCATGGATATAATCTGCTGTCAGGCCCGCAAGAACGACGGAAGGCTTCAGGTTCAGCAGTGGCGCATCATTGCGAGCCCCACGCGCGAAGGACTTCGGGTCGAGCGGGAACAGGTGGCGCCGCTGAAGACCCTTCTGGGCAAACCAAGCTTCGAGGCGTCCCACTTCGCCCGATGCTATTCGCGCGTAAAGTTCTCCAACCAGACGGTCGGCGAAACGCGGGATGGATGCGGGGTGGGCGGGCATGGCGCCTTGCCACGCCGGTTTGAGCCCGCGCTCGATCGCGAGCGTCGCGCCGCGAGTCCCGACGATGAAAACATCGGCTTCCTTCAAGTCCGCGATGGCCGCATCCAACAGCAATTGGCTGAAGGTGCCCGCAAAACCTTGCTCTGCAAGAAACAGCACCACGACGCGTCTACCGCCAGCCTGCGTGCGGTCGGCGCCCGGGAGAAGCGCCAATGTGCGCCCAATCGCGTTGGCCAGGCTTTTGGCGTAGAGGTCTACCGCGACGAGCCCGCTTCGCGCTTGCTGAGCGCGCGCGCCGGCGATGCCGCGCATGGCGTTCACGACGGTTCCCAACTCGCGGATGCCTTCGATCCGCGCATTGATCTCCGAAAGACGCTCAGTCACTGAACGAGGTCCTTGAGCACGGAACGAAATTGGGCTTTGCCGGCATCGTCGAGCGTACCTTTCGCATCGATCTGGCGAAGAGCATCTCCCGCCGAGGCTGCGAGCGCGTCTTTCAGCTTCTCGCGCAATGCTCCGACTTTCGCGACCGGCATTTCATCCAGGAAGCCATCCTGCACGGCCGTCACGAGCGCGATTTCCTCGGCCAACGATAACGGCGCGAGCTGCGTCTGGCCGAGGATCGCGCGAATTCGCTCGCCGCGCGTCAACTGGTGTTTCACGCGCGCGTCCGGCATGCCGCCGAAGCGCGTGAACATCTCAAGCTCGAGAAACTGCGCGTAATCGAGCCGGAGCGTCGAAGCCGCGTCACGCAGCGCATCAGCTTGGGTTTTTCCGCCGACACGGCTGACGCTGAGCCCGACGTCTACCGCGGGCTTCTGCCCCTCATAGAAAAGCCGGGAGTTGAGTACGATCTGGCCGTCCGTTATAGATATAAGGTTCGTCGGGATATAGGCGCTCAAGTTGCCGGCGTCCGTTTCCGCGATGGGCAACGCGGTGAGCGACCCGCTTCCCTTTTTCTTCGAGAGCTTGGACGCGCGCTCAAGCAACCGTGCGTGCACGTAAAAGATATCGCCCGGATAGGCTTCGCGGCCGGGTGATTGATGCGTCAAAAGCGCGATTTCGCGATGGCTCGCGGCGTGCTTCGTCAGATCGTCGATCACGACAAGCGCGTGTTGGCCCCGGTCGCGAAAGTACTCCGCCATGCTGAAACCGGCGAACGGCGCAATCCATTGCAATCCCGGCGTGGACGCCGCTTCGGCAACGACGACGATGGATCGATCCATTGCGCCATGCGATCGCATCGCCGCGATGACCCGCGCGACGCTCGCGCTCTTCTGTCCGACCGCGATATAGATGCAGACCATATCGCTCGATCTTTGGCTGATGATCGTATCGACCGCGACCGCCGTCTTGCCGGTGGCCCGATCGCCGATAATCAGCTCGCGCTGGCCGCGTCCCAGAGCGAACAACGCGTCGATCACCAAGGTTCCCGTCTGAACCGGCTCGGTGACGAGATCGCGTTCGATGATGCTCGGCGCCGGCCGTTCGATCGGCAGCCACTCTTTAGCGGTGAAGTCCTCGCCTCCGTCGAGCGGGCGGCCGAGGGGATCGACGACACGCCCGAGTAACATGTCGCCGACCGGGACCCTTACTACGTCGCCGGTGCCGAAAACTCTGTCACCGGCTTCGACGCCCGCCGCATCATCGAGCAATACGCAGCCGATGCGATCGGCATCGAGTGTCTGCGCGAAGCCGAGTTGCCCCTTCTCGAAACGAAGCAATTCGTCGAGCCGTACTTCCGACAACCCGGAGACCAGTGCGATTCCGTCCGCTGTTTGCTCGACACGTCCGACGGGCTCGGCATACGGCCCAACGGTGGTAGAGGCCGCTTTCCGGCGCGACCTTGCGAGCCAAGCATCGACTTCAGTCATGCTTCAACTCCGAACGGATACGATCGAGGTCGTGGCGCCAGCTGTTGCCGATGACAACATTCGGCGTATCGAGCACGAAGCCGGCGATGAGATTGGGATCGGACTCGAAGGAAACATCCGCCGACGCACCCAAAGCGCCTTCGAGTCCCTGTCGGCATTCCGCCTGTTCGTCAGGTGTCAGATCGGATGCGCCGATGAGCTTCAGGGGCTGTTCGGTGAGAGTTTGGCGCTCGGACGTTGAAAGGGTTTTGACCTGCTTCGTCAAACCATCGAGAAATGCCGTCTGGATCGTATTCGTGTCCAGCCGGCGCAGAAGACGCGCAGCGATGTCGACCGCGAGGGACGCCGCGTGATCATTCAGGGCTTTGGTGGCTTCCGATTTTTCTTTTACCACGGCCGCCTCCGATGCGGCACGCAGTGCTTCGATCTCGGTCGTTGCTTTCTCCACCCGAAGTGCACGCTCTTTCTCCGCGTCGGCAACGGCCTTCGCCAAGACCGCCTCTCGCTCTTTTTGAATTCCTGCGCGTTCGGAGGCAATCGACGCCAGAGCCTTGTCCGCTGCCGCGCGCTTGGCTGCGGCGTCGTCGAGGTCGTGCATCGTCGCGGCGCGCCGTTCATCGAGCAACGCTATGATGGGCTTCCAGAAGAAGCGCGCCAACAGCCACATGAGAACAGCGACATTGATGGCCTCGAGCGCCAGCGTCCACCAGTCGATTTTCATTTGAGGAGCGGATTCGCAAAGAGCAGCAGCAGCGCGATGACGAGACAATAGATCGCCATGGTCTCGATCATGGCTAAACCTACGAACAGCGTGCGCGAGATCGTGTTCGCCGCCTCGGGCTGCCTGGCTATCGCGTCCATGGCGGCGGCCACGGCTCGGCCCTCGCCGAGAGCGGGTCCGATGGCGCCGAACGAGACGGCAATCGCGGCGCCGATGATGCTCGCGAAAGAAAGCCAATTCATGTCGTAGTCCTTTCGTTTTCTGTTTTGCGGGGTTTGCCTTCGCTGATGGCTCCGGCGATGAACACCATCGCGAGTACCGCAAAGATGTAGGCCTGCACCGCGCCTGTCAGCAAATCGAGGGCCATCAAAGGAATCGGCACGAGAAGACCGGCAAGCGACAGCACGATCCCGATGACGAACACGCCGCTCATCACGTTGCCGAAGAGGCGTACCAGCAGTGAAAACGTGCGCGTCAGGCTCTCGACAAAGTTCAGCGGAATCATCAGAGGCGTGGGCGCGGCAAACGTCGACAGATAGCCTTTCAAGCCGCTGGCGCGCACTCCGAAATAGATGACCGCGATGAACACGAGGAGAGCAAGCGCGGCGTCGGTCTCGATGTGGGCGGTCGGCGGCTCGATGCCCGGCACCAACTCGGACCAATTCGCAACGAAAATGAAAACAAATAAAGTGCCGATGAAAGCGCGATACGGAGCTGGCTCGACCTGCATCGTATCTCGGATCTGACCGTCGACCGTTTCGACGATCATTTCGAGAAAGGCCTGAAAGCGGGACGGCTGGAGGGTCAGCCGACGCGTCGAAAGCCAAGCCCCGACCGTCAACAGAGCCATGATGACCCACGTCACCAATACCGGCGTCGTTATCGGAATAGGACCGATGTGAAACAAAACATCGATCGAAAGCGGAGACTTCACTGCATGGCCCTCAACGCGACGTGCCGTGCAGTCAGAATACCGAGCGCCGTCACAAGAAGCGGCAAGGCGCCTTCCAAGGCGATGGCGAGCAACGCGACTGCCAGGAGGCCAAACCGGAGTGCCGTCCACATGAGCGCCGCCGAGATACTGTCCTGAAATATGTTGGCGCTTTGCCAAACGCCATAGAAATACAGCCGCCCGACGCCGAAGCCGAGGGCCAAATGGAGCAGCAAATCTGGCAGTTTTAAATAGTCCGGCAGCGATGCGAAGCTCATGCGTTGTTCATCCATCTCCATGCCGACCAACACCCGAGGGCGAGCCCCAAAAACAAGAACGGAGCCGTCCAGAAGAGACCAGTCGAAAACTGTTGGTCGAGCCACCGACCGGCAAATAGGCCGAGCAACATCGGCGTGACGATGATCCAGCCAAGCACGCCGATTTGGGCAAGGCGCTTGGCGACCGTCGGTTCGCCGTCCCGAAGCCAACGGCGGTGACGCTGGCCCCGCAATTGTGCACTCTTTGCCAACGGATCCTGGCCTGGATCTTCTTCGTTCGTCATAACATCCCGTCCTGACGATCTGGACGCAGCCGTTGCATGATCTTGCGTATGGCCGTGAGTTGCAGCTGCGTGCCCCCGACGCGCTCGGTGCGTTCCGTTTCGAGCTCGTCGTGAAATTGCGCCAGCACGACATCATGGAGCTTCAGCAGATCGTCTCCCGGCACCGCCTCTCGCGCGGTAATCGAAACATCGCGGCCGCCGGTCACATTCAAAAGCCCGCCCCGCACGGCGCAATAGTGCCGGCTGCCGTCCGCGCGTTTCCAATCGACGACAGAGGTCGTGAGACTCGTCAGAAAATCGGCGTGGCCCGATAGAATCCCGAAACTGCCGCTTTCATCTTCGGCGCGTACGGCGAGAATTCCGTCTTCGTCGACGGCGACCGTCAGCGGCGTGATGATGCGAAGCTTCATGCTGCTTTTTTCCCGGCCTGCTGTTCCTTGGTGCGTGCTTCCTCCAACGTGCCCACCATGTAAAGCGAGCTTTCAGCCCAGGTATCGGCTTCGCCGTCGAGGATGGCGCGACAGCCGGCCAATGTGTCGGCACGCGAGACGCTCCTGCCGGGCGTTCCCGTGAAGGCCTCGGTGACGGCAAAAGGCTGACTGAGAAAACGCTGCAATCGGCGCGCCCGCTTGACGATGAGGCGGTCCTCGGCGCCGAGCTCTTCCACACCGAGGAGGGCGATGATGTCTTGGAGGTCTTTGAAGCGGGCGAGCGCCTCTCGCGCGCGCTCCGCGATGCCATAGTGCTCGGCTCCGACGACCAAAGGATCGAGCAGAACCGAAGATGACGCCAAGGGATCGACGGCCGGATAGAAGCCCTGCGCTGCAAGGCTGCGCGAGAGCATGATCATGCTGTCCATGTGCGCCGATATGGCCGTCACCGCAGGATCGGTGAAATCGTCGGCCGGCACGTAAACTGCCTGAATGGCGGTGACCGACGCGCCGGCAACCGACGCGATGCGCTCTTCCAAGGCAGCCACTTCGCTTGCAAGGGTCGGTTGATAGCCCACCCGCGACGGCAGCCGGCCCAGCAGACTGGATATTTCGCTTCCCGCCTGCACGAAGCGGAACACATTGTCCATCAACAGCAGAACGTTCTGATGGAGGACGTCGCGAAAGTACTCCGCGATCGTCAGCGCCGTCATCGGCACCCGCCAACGCGCGCCTGGCGGCTCGTTCATCTGTCCATAGACCAATACGGTGTGCGCCAGCACGCTCGAACCGCGCATGTCCGTCAGCAGCTCGTGGCCTTCGCGCGAACGTTCGCCGACGCCAGCAAAAACAGAGATGCCCTTATATTTCTCCGCCATGGCATGGATGAGTTCCATGACCAGGACGGTTTTGCCGACACCGGCGCCGCCGAACATCGCCGCCTTGCCGCCTTGCGGCAACGGCGCGAGAAGATCGATCACCTTTATTCCGGTCTCGAAGATCGCGGAGGTGCCGGTTTCGTCCTTCAACTGCGGCGGCGGGGCGTGGATGCCGCGCCGAGGAATGTCAGCAGGCAAGGGCGCGCCTTCGTCGCCCGTGTTGCCCATGACGTCCAAGAGACGCCCGAGAACGGCTTGGCCGACGGGAACCGAAATCGCGGCCCCGGTCGCGTGGACGGCCGTCCCGCGCTTCAGTCCCGAAGTTGCCTGTAGCGCAACGGCTCTAACGGTTTGCTCATCGAGATGGCTGTGAACTTCTAAAACGAGCTGACCCGGTTTGTCCCAAGCCACATTGAGCGCCGTCTCGATCGCGGGAAGTCCATCCATAAAACGGACGTCGATGACGGCCCCGCGGACCGCAAGTATTGTTCCATTCAGATGAGGCGGCATACAAACGTCTCTGAAAACACGCTCCCTCTTTGCGCGGAAGTATGTCCCCCACCTTGACGTCGATCAAGATAAGAGGCCGGAAATCACCGGACATCGCGGGCTATTTGTTGATCCAATTGACGATTCCGGGCCAGTAGTCTTTGAGTGTTCGGGAAGCCATGAAGAGCCCGATATGACCGCCGGGTGCCGTTTTCTTTTCGATGAGCGCCTGAGGCGTGCCGATGTATTTGCTGGCATCCAGGACTTGTTCCGGAGTTGTGATGTCGTCTGCCGCGCCGGCAAGCAGATAGGTCGGACAAACGATCGAGCGCAGGTCCAGCTGTCGTCCCAAGGCGATGAATTGCCCCTTCGCTAGCCGGTTCTCTTTAAAGATTTGCGTGATGACTTCCAGGTACCACCGCCCGGGAAGATCGATCGGATTTTCGTACCAGCTCTCGAAATCCTCCTCTTTGGCGACATATGCGGGATCATCGATATGCTCGTAGAGGTCGAGATAATTTTTAAAATAATGCTGTTCGGGATGCATGCCTTTCCACCCCTGCAGCATGAACTGTCCCCTCATCAAGCCGCCGCCGAGCTTTACAAGCTCCTTGTAGAAGGAGACCGGATACGTATGCGCCATTCGCTTTACGGGTCCATCACCGGCATCGGTATCGATCGGTGCTCCGGCGAGAACGAGTTTGTTCACTTTTTCCGGGAACCGCGCCGCAAGCATCGCTGCAACCCATCCACCCTGGCATAGGCCGATCAGATTGACTTTCCCGCCTAGGTCATCGATGGCCACGACCATCGCCGCGAGATAATCGTCGATTTCGAGATCCTTCATATCGTCCGTTGCCGATTTCCAATCGGTCAGCGCGACATGTCGGATGCCGCTGGCCATGAGGGTCTCGACGAGGCTCTGACCTTTGCGATAATCAGCAATCATTGCCGTGTGGCCCGCAAACGGCGCATTGACCAGTGCCGGTATTCCGGAGGGTTCGCCATAATCGCGAAGCGTCATGACGCGCAGGTCGATCCGCGTCTTATTGGGGGTTGCGAGTTTCGGCCGCAGTTGGGTATCGATTTTGAACTCTTCGTCCATGAACTCGAGGTTCTTGGCATAGAGTTCCAGGCCCTTCTCGGTCATCTGCTCCGCCAGGGCCATCGGCCAAAAGACGGGCACGCTGAAGGGGACCACTGCCGGAGCCGACTTCGAGCCATCCGGGCTCGCTGATGACTTTTCCTGGGTGTTCTTCATTGCGACTTTTCCGATTTCTGTTTCACGATCGGGCGAATGGCTTCGGAGACAGATCGCTGACAAAACCCCCCTTCGTCATTGAGAAAGATCAGTTACCGGCCGCAGGCTGCTCTCAAACCAGATAAGCCCCGCGGCTGCGGACCGTCACCACGCACGGGGAGATATCAGCCATTCGCTCATGGCGCCGCGGAATGCTTAAATCGTGACTGTTTTGAATTTGCGGGCAGGGGGTCGGGCCACTCAAATTGGTGACGTCGTAAGCCTCTCGCTCAACTCAATTCCGCCAGATCGACTCGATCTAAGTAAAATGCCAGATGATCCTTGATGGACGCCACTGACTCATAAGGCGCCTCGTAAGTCCAAACGGCGTTGGTTGCTCGCTCGCCACCATCGGGAATTGAATAGTACGCGCACTCGCCCTTGTAAGGGCAATAAGTAGCGTGGTCTGTCCGCTGAAGTTTGGACATGTCCACGTCTCTTCGCGGAATATATTGCACCGGCGGATAATCAGCCTCTCGAAGGACGAGAGCCGCGCGGGTGTCCGCAATAATCTGATCGCCCACTTTGACGACGACGCGCTTGGAATTTGAGGTGATGGTGATCGGGTGGTCGGGCCCCGGTATTTTAACGAGCTTGTTCATCATGCATCTCCGAGTTCGAACCGGCGCACCACCTATCGCTCGGCGACTTTGTCTCATCGCCATCGATCGCCCGGAACATTGTCGCCATCACCAGCATGTGATACTCTAAGCGCGTGAGAAATTATGTAATAAAGCGCTGTCTTCTTGTGCTCGGCATGGTTGCCATGCTCGCGGCGCTTGTTTCTGTGCCGCTGACGGCGACCTACGCATTCGTTGGCCCCGCTGCCAAGGTGGCGTCGTCACAATCGTCCATGGGCGAAATGCCCTGCCACAAGCCCATGAAGCCCTGCCCGAACTGCCCGAACAATGCTTGCCCTGATATGGCGGGCTGCCTGGCCAAGTGTTTCCAGCCGGCGTCGACGGCAGCCGGTGGTATTTCTCTACGTGCTCGCTTCTCCACAACGATGGTGATGCGCGCCGCCTTTTCCATTCCGGAAAGCTCTCTCGTCTCCCCGCTTCTTCGACCTCCCAGAGTCTGAGCCGCGCCTTCGGGCGTAAGCGCGACTGCGGCTATTGCCGCGGTCGGCATGTGCGTTGGCCGTGACGGCCTGCGCCCGGTTCACGACAACAGGAGAGATTCCGAATGTATCGACGTTTTTGGGGCGTGGCCGTTTTCGGCGCGCTGCTCATAGTCGTGGCAACAGCCGCCATGGCCCATATCAAGAATTACAGGTTCCAACTCGCCGACGCTGCGGTCAAAGACGACAGCCCTTCGACAACAGGCAGCGACAGGAAAATCAAATACTACCGCAACCCGATGGGGCTGCCGGATACGTCGCCGACGCCCAAGAAAGATTCGATGGGGATGGATTACATCCCGGTCTACGAGAGCGAGGCCAGCGACGATGGGTCCATAAAGGTCTCGCCCGGCAAAATACAGCGCACCGGCGTCACGACCGTCATGGTCAGCAAGAGGCCGATTACAAACACGCTCAAAGTCCCGGGCGTCATCCAGTTTGATGAAACGCGGCTGGCCGTTGTCGCTCCGCGCTTCGACGGATACGTCGTCAAGATGGGCGCCGCCACGACGGGGACACACGTCAAGAAGGGCGACGTTCTGGCAACCGTGTTCAGCCAGGATTTGCTGAACTGGGGCGCGCGCCTCATCACCGATCAGGGATTTTATGGGAAAGGCGCCGACGATGCGCGCGCGTCCGACGGTCCTAGAAACGACGGCCTTGGTGCGAGCCGGCGGCTCGAGAATCTCGGCGCGCCTCCGGACTTCATAGAAACGATCAAGCGGACACGGCGCGTTCCAGATGTGCTGACGATCCGGGCGCCGATCGACGGCGTCGTTCTCGAACGCAATCTCGTCGACGGCCAAGCCTTCAAGGCCGGTGATGTCACGTTTCGTATCGGCGACCACTCGGTTGTCTGGGTGATGGCGGACGTCGCGGAAGGCGATATCGAGTTGGTAAGGCCGGGGCAGTCCGTCAAGGTTACGACACGCGCTTATCCGGGACGAGTGTTTGAAGGAAAAGTAGCGGTCATCTATCCGCAACTGATGAAGGCGACACGCACCGCGCGCGTGCGGATCGAGCTTCCTAATCCCGATCTCGCGCTTTTGCCCGACATGTACGGCGATGTCGCGATCGCGACCGGAGCCGACTCGAGCGTACCGACTGTCCCTTCGAGCGCGGTTATCGACAGTGGCAGCCGGCAAGTCGTGCTTCTTGACCAGGGACATGGCCGTTACGAGCCCCGAGACGTCAAGCTTGGGCGCAGGGGCGATGGTTTCGTCGAGATCTTGGGTGGCGTTTCAGAGGGCGACAAAGTCGTCGTCAACGGCAACTTCCTCATCGACGCGGAAAGCAATCTCGAAGCAGCCTTGAAAGGTTTTCAGCCCTCCCAGGCGAAGGAGGCGAGCCAATGATCGCCCGTCTCATCGCCTGGTCGGCGAAAAACCTGATGCTGGTTTTTATCGCCGCGGCCTTTGCGGTCGTCGCCGGTATTTGGGCTCTTAGAACTTTGCCGCTCGATGCCATTCCCGATCTCTCGGATACGCAGGTCATCGTCTACACCGAGTTCCCCGGACAGGCTCCGCAGGTGGTGGAGGATCAGGTTACCTATCCGCTCACCACTTCGATGCTCACCGTGCCGCGGTCGAAGGTCGTTCGGGGTTTCTCATTTTTTGGTGTGTCGTTCGTCTACGTCATCTTCCAGGACGGCACCGACATGTATTGGGCGCGCTCACGCGTTCTCGAATATCTCAATACCGCCGCCAAGCAGCTGCCAGCCGGAGTGACCCCGACGCTCGGCCCAGATGCCACGGGTGTCGGTTGGGTCTACCAGTACGCGCTGCAGTCCAAGGACAAGTCTCTGGCGGCGCTCCGCTCGATACAGGACTGGGATGTCCGCTTTGGCCTCTCCAAGGCCGAAGGGGTCGCCGAGGTCGCGAGCGTCGGTGGGTTCGTCAAACAATATAGTGTCGTCGTCGATCCAAATCGTCTTCGCAGCCTCAATATTCCACTCGACAAGATTCGCGACGTCATTCGCGGCAACAACATGGACGTCGGCGGGCGCACCCTCGAACTCAGCGAACACGAGTTCATGGTCCGTGGTCGCGGCTACCTTAAGGGCATCAAGGATCTCGAAAATATTGTCGTCAAATCCGACGGCGGCACACCCGTTCTCCTCAAAGACGTGGCGCACGTCGAACTGGTTGGGGACGAACGCCGCGGCATTGCCGAGCTCAACGGAGAGGGGGAGGTGGCAAGCGGTATTGCCTTGCAGCGCTATGGCGCAAACGCCCTGACCGTCATCGACAATATCAAAGAGCGCCTCAAAGAGATTGCTCCATCGCTACCAGAGGGGACCAAAATCGTCCCGGTCTATGACCGCTCGCAGCTTATTCATCGGGCCGTCGCCACGCTGAAATCGACACTCTTCGAAGAAAGCCTCGTCGTTGCGATTGTCTGCATCATCTTCCTCATGCACGTTCGCAGCGCTCTTGTCGCCATCCTGATGCTGCCTGTCGGAATCCTGCTGGCCTTCGTTGCCATGCGGCTCTTGGGGATCGGCTCCAACATCATGAGCCTTGGCGGTATCGCCATTGCCATTGGAGCGATGATCGATGCCGCCATCGTCATGATCGAGAATGCGCACAAGCATCTGGAACGCGCACTACCGGATAAGCCCCGCGTCGAAATCCTCATCGAGGCCGCCACCGAGGTCGGTCCGGCGCTTTTCTTCTCGCTGCTGATTATCACCGTTTCATTTCTGCCGATCTTCACGCTCGAGGCGCAGGAAGGCCGGATGTTCGGACCGCTGGCCTTCACCAAGACGTTTGCAATGGCCGCGGCGGCTCTTTTGTCGGTGACGCTGGTTCCCGCACTGATGGTGGTCTTCGTGCGTGGACGCATCACTCCCGAGGCGAAGAACCCTCTCAACCGGTTCCTCATTGGGATATACCGCCCGGTTATCCGGACCGTGCTTCAGGCGAAGACGCTGACCATTGTTCTCGCGGCTGCTGTCTTGGCCGTTTCCGGCTGGCCGATGACGCAGATCGGCTCAGAGTTCATGCCGGACCTTAACGAGGGCACTCTTCTCTACATGCCGACCACGTTGCCGGGTCTGTCGGTGACAAAGTCGGCACAGTTGCTGCAGATGCAGGACCGCATCATCAAATCGTTTCCCGAGGTTGCCTCCGTGTACGGCAAGGCGGGCCGCGCCCAAACGGCGACGGACCCGGCGCCGATGGAGATGTTCGAGACCGTCATCAACTTGAAGCCCAAGGACGAGTGGCGGCCGGGAACGACGCTCGATGGTTTGATTGCGGAAATGGATAAGGCGCTGCAGTTCCCGGGTGTCTCGAACGCGTGGACGATGCCGATCAAAGCGCGCATCGACATGCTCTCGACCGGGATCCGGACGCCCGTCGGCGTCAAAGTGATGGGCAACAACCTTTCGGAGATGGAGCAGGTCGCGCGCCAGATCGAAACCGTCCTGAAATCGGTTCCGGGCACGTCCAGCGCCTATGCCGAGCGCGCGCTCGGCGGCTATTATCTCGAAATCATCCCGAACCGCGAGCGCCTGGCCCGCTACGGCTTGATGATCTCGGACGTTCAGGATGTGGTGGCGATGGCGCTTGGTGCCGAACCGATCACAACGACGGTCGAAGGCCGCGAACGGTATACGGTCGCCATTCGCTATCCGCGCGATCTGCGATCCGATCCGGAGGCGATCGCCAGGGATGTCCTCGTCTCGCTTCCGGGCGGCGGGACCGTACCGCTCGGCGAAGTCGCCGACATCAAGCGTACGCAAGGCCCGACCAGCATTCGCACTGAGAATGCAAAACTGGCGACATATGTCTTCGTCGATATCCGCGATCGCGATCTCGGCGGCTATGTCGCCGACGCCAGGAAGGCCGTCGATGCGCAAGTCAAACTGCCAGCCGGCACTTACCTTGTCTGGAGCGGACAGTTTGAATATCTCGAACGCGCCGAGGCCCGCCTGCAAATGGTCGTGCCGGTGACGCTGATGATCATTTTCCTGCTGCTCTATCTGAATTTCGGGCGGCTGACCGAGACTCTGATCGTCATGCTTTCGCTGCCCTTCGCGCTTGTCGGTGGGCTTTGGTTGATGTGGTGGCTCGGGTTCAATTTCTCCGTCGCGGTGGCGGTCGGATTCATTGCCCTTGCCGGTGTTGCTGCCGAGACGGGCGTCGTGATGCTCATTTATCTCGACAACGCGACCGAGGAGATGCGCGCCGAACGTCGCCGCGAAAACCGCGCGTTCACGCGTGACGATCTCTATCGCGCGATCATGATCGGTGCGGTCGAGCGTGTTCGTCCGAAAATGATGACCGTGGTTGCCATCATGGCCGGGCTTCTACCGATCCTGTGGAGCACCGGTACCGGCTCGGAAGTCATGCAGCGCATCGCCGTACCGATGATCGGTGGGATGGTCTCATCGACGCTGCTCACGCTGATCGTGATACCCGCCATTTACGGGCTCATCAAAGGAAGGCGACTTCCGCAAGCACAGTTCACGACGCGGGCAACCCCGATGGCCGCCACAACCGCCGATGCCGGATGACCCTTCCATGGGGCGTCTTGTGCGAGATGCGTGATCGATGACAGCACTTGTCGCGACGGGTTTCACCTGCCTCGGCAAGGGGCCTGCTGGCCGCCGTTTCCCAGCGCCGGACGAAGGCCGAGCGGGTGAAAAACCACCGCGCCACCCGAACGGAGGTTCTCGAACCCCGCAATCGCCTAGAACTCTCAGGTTTGAGCGTTGATATCGGCTCGGAGGCCATAAGCAGACACATGTCGCAGCGCCTCAAAGGTCTCGAGTTGTTCGAGCCGGACGTCCGCTCCGCCGCTTGATTATTCTCTATTTCATCATCCGGCCATCAGGGCCGACGCAATAATAGCCGTGGTCTTTGTTGACGACGTGACCACCTTTGGCCGTGCATGGCTCTTGCAATTTGAGACCGTACCAAATCGCAGTACACAACATGGCCGCGAGAATAATTAAAGCTGCACGCATTGCGGGGCCAACTTCTTCGGTGAGGCGCTAGTCGCTTTTCCTGCGCTCAGCTTTTCAGAAGGCACAATCGAAGTTCGACGAGAATAACGGACCGGATTCCTCGTTTGGGAGAACTTGGAATAACATCTATAATTCCGGTATTTAACATACATCGTTGGTGGAGCCGAGGGGAATCGAACCCCTGACCTCTGCAGTGCGATTGCAGCGCTCTCCCATCTGAGCTACGGCCCCGGATGCGCGGCATTTAGGGTTCGCCATCCTCCCTTGTCAAGAAAGCGCGACGGAGCGGCGCGGAGGCGGCTCCGGGCTGCGCCGGATGTCTCTTTCCGCCGTTCGGGGCAGTCCGAAAATACGGGGACAGGGGCATTTGATCGTGTTTTGTCCGCGAAAGTCGCAAGACAAGTCGGATCACATACTTGCAGGCCATGGGGCGTCGGGGCTACATGGCGCAGCGGCACCTCATTGCGGGACGACGAATGCTCGAGTTTCTAGGATTTATCAGCTATCTCATCACGCTATACACGTACATTGTCATCGCTGTGGTGATCTTCAGTTGGCTAATGGCGTTCGGCGTCATTAATGCTTACAACCCGATGGTGCGGTCTATCTGGCAAGCGCTCAACGCCGTCACCGAACCGCTATTAGCGCCTATCCGCAATGCCATGCCGAACATGGGCGGGCTGGACATCTCGCCCGTTATTCTGCTGCTCGCCTGCTATTTCATCCAGACCGTTGTCCTGCCCAATATCGCCAAGGCGGTGGTGTGACGTTCACTTCCGGCGACGGGGCGGAGGCCGAAAAAGCTTGGCGGCATGACACCGCGTGCGTCATTGCGCGCTTTCGGCTGACGCCGAAATCTTCCAAAGAGGCTGTTGACGGGGTGATCAAAACCCCCGACGGTCCGGCCTTTCAAGCGCGCGTCCGCGCACTTCCCGAGGATGGAGCGGCGAACCGGGCCCTCGAAGAGCTTGTCGCCCGATGGCTCGGCGTAGCGAAGCACTCGGTTTCGCTCGCGAGGGGTGGGAAATCGCGGCTCAAATCCTTGAGGATTTCCGGCGACCCGGACGCGCTCGATAAGTTGTTGCAGGACCGAATGGGCCAATTCACAAAATAAGGGAGGAAGAAGAAGAATGTCGGCAGCCCAGATCATCGATGGGAAAGCGATCGCAGCAAAGGTCCGAGGCGAGGTGGCGGCGGAAGTTGCGCGGCTTCAGAAGGAACACGGGTTGAAGCCCGGACTCGCGGTCGTGCTCGTCGGCGAGGATCCGGCGAGCAAGGTCTACGTCGCGAACAAGGCGAAGCAGACGGTCGAAGTCGGCATGAACTCCTGGGAGCATCGTCTACCGGCCGAGACGAGCGAAGCCGACGTTCTGGCGATCGTCGACAAGCTCAACAAAGATCCGGCATGCCACGGCATTTTGGTGCAGCTGCCGTTGCCGAAGCACATCAACGCCGAGAAGGTTCTGAACCTGATCGATCCGGATAAGGATGTCGACGGTTTTCATCCCGTGAACGTCGGGCGGCTGTGGGTCGGGGAGCGGGCGCTGGTGCCGTGCACGCCGACGGGTTCCGTTATCCTGGCGAAGACGGTGCATGCCAACCTGTCGGGCTTCAACGCGGTCGTGATCGGGCGGTCGAACATCGTCGGAAAGCCGGTCGCGGCGCTGCTGTTGCGCGAGAATTGCACGGTGACGATTGCGCATTCGCGCACGAAAAACATCGAAGGCGTCGTGAAAGGCGCCGACCTCGTCATCGCCGCGGTCGGCATCCCTGAGATGGTCAAGGGCAGCTGGATCAAGCCGGGCGCGACGATCATCGACGTCGGTATCAATCGCGTTCCTTCGGAAGGCGGCAAGACGAAGATCGTCGGCGACGTAGCGTATGCGGAATGCGCAGCCGTTGCGGGTGCCATCACGCCGGTGCCGGGTGGCGTCGGGCCGATGACGATCGCGTGCCTGCTGCGCAACGCCGCTCAGGCGGCGGCAATGCAGGCGGGCGTCAAGTCGGCTTTCGGCTGAGCGCCGTCACGCATCGTCGAGGTTTTCTCCGGGGTCGGACGGCCCCGGAATTTTTTGCCTCGCGCGAGACGTGACGCCTTTTCGCTACGCCGCTCTGGCTTGGCGCAATGTCTCGCCGCGATAGCTGAGCGCTTCGGCGACGTGAGCTCGTGAAACAGTTGACGAACCTTCGAGATCGGCGATCGTTCGCGCGACCTTGAGGGTGCGGTGGAAGCCGCGCGCCGACAGTCCGAGCGTATCTGCGGCATGTCGGAGGAGGGCGACGCCCGTTTCATCTGGCATCGCGATTTGTTCTAGAAGCGCGGCGGAGCAATCGGAGTTCGTGCGGATGCCCCGGGCGCCCAGCGCTGTGAATCGGGTGCGCTGTCTCTCCCGCGCTGCGGCTACCCGCGTGCGGACTTCGGCGCTGCCTTCGGAGGGGGCGGGGAGCACAAGATCGGCGGCGGAGATGGCGGGCACCTCGATTTGCAGATCGATGCGATCGAGCAAGGGGCCCGATACGCGGGCTTGGTAATCGGCGGCGCAACGTGGGCCGCGACGGCACGGCTCGCCGGGACTGCCGCCACATTTACACGGGTTCATTGCGGCGATGAGCTGAATGCGTGACGGGTAGGAGATGCGGTGGTTGGCGCGCGCGATGACGGTTTCACCGGCTTCCAACGGCTGGCGTAAAGCGTCCAACACATTCGGCTGGAATTCCGGCAGCTCGTCGAGAAAGAGCACGCCATGGTGGGCGAGAGAAACCTCGCCCGGTCGCGGGCGCGAGCCGCCGCCGACGAGCGACGCCATGCTTGCGGAATGGTGCGGCGCGCGGAAAGGGCGCTCGACGGTCAGCTTGCCGCCCATGAGTTCGCCGGCGAGCGAATGCACCATCGACACTTCCAGGATTTCCTCAGGCTGGAGCGGCGGCAGGATCGACGGCAGGCGCGAAGCCAGCATCGACTTGCCGGAACCCGGCGGACCGATCATCAGGAGGTTGTGGTTTCCGGCGGCTGCGATCTCGAGCGCGCGCTTGGCCGTTTCCTGCCCTTTGATGTCGCGGAGGTCGGCGGCATAGCTTTGTGCCGGCAGCACGTTCGGCTTCGGCCGCGGCAGCGTCTGCATACCCTTGAAGTGGTTGACGAGCGACAGAAGGTGCGGGGCCGCGAGGATGTCGATCTCTTCGCTTGCCCAGGCTGCTTCGGGGCCGCTGGCGGCCGGGCAGATCAGGCCCTTGCCGATGGCGTTGGCGCCGATGGCGGCGGGAAGCGTGCCCGGCACGGCGCGGATCGAACCGTCCAAGGCCAGCTCGCCGATGGCCGCGTAATTCGCAATGGCGTCGGGGGCGATGGCCTCCATCGCCGTCATCATTGCGAGGACGATCGGCAGGTCGAAATGGCTGCCTTCCTTCGGCAGATCGGCGGGCGCGAGATTGACGGTGATGTGTTTATAGGGAAGCCCAAGGCCGACGGCGTGAAGGGCGTTGCGGACCCGCTCGCGGCTTTCGGCGACGGCTTTGTCCGGCAGGCCGACGATCGCGAAAGCCGCCGCGCCGGGCGTGACTCGGACCTGGACCTCAACAGGGCGCGCCTCGATGCCGATGAACGCGAGTGTGGAGATCTGACCGTACATGCTTGCCCCCGGATACCCAGAGAATGCTTACCACGGGCCCGAGCTCAGGAAAAGAACAAAAGCGGAACTCTGCGCCCTATCCTGGAGGTTTTCCCTCAACCTTTCGTCATGGCCAAGGTCATGCCTAAAAGCGACGTGGAATTCACGAATTGAATCTCGACAGCCTGCCGATCGCCGCGGACATCGATGTCCATGTTGGCGGAGACATCCTCACCTTTGACGAGCACGTGAAAGCCCTTCGGGGTGACATCGCCCGTCAGGTCGCCTTCGAAATTGTGGATCGTCTCTTTCCAGTGACCCGAGAGCTTGCCCGCCGATTCCTTGACGTTGCTGATGATCTCGACGTTGCCGCCGGCCGTCGCGCAGCGGATGGTTTGCTTCATCTCGTCCTGGCCATCGGTCAACAGGTACGTCGCGCGGCATTTGATTTTCTCGGGTGGGCTCGCCTTGTAACCGATCATGCCGACGCCGGTCCAACGGCCCAGCAGCGGCGCGAACGGTGACGCCGTGACGGCACGCGCTTCGTCGTTAGAGATGGCCGCCGTAAAACAGACTACGGCTGTCGCGGCAAGTGCGATGATCTTGAGTTTCATCGTGACATTCCTCTCCTGGCCTTTCCTGGCCGCGCGCCTGGAATCCGCGCTTCATAAGTTCGATTGTCTCTTGGCTTCGATGGCGTCCCAGATCATCGCGGCAATGTCGTTGCCGCCGAACGCCTTCACTTGCCGTATGCCTGTGGGCGACGTGACATTGATCTCGGTGATGTACGGTCCGATGACGTCGATGCCGGTAAAAATGAGGCCGCGGCGTTTAAGTTCCGGCCCGAGGCGCGCGCAGATTTCGCGGTCGCGGTCGTTAAGGTCGATCGCCGTCGCCGTACCACCCACGTGCAAATTCGAGCGCGTCTCGCCCGCTTGCGGAACGCGATTGATGGCGCCCGCGACGTCACCGTCGACAAGGATGATGCGCTTGTCGCCTTCCTTCACCTCGGGGCGATATTCCTGCACCATGAAGGGTTCGCGGAAGACGGTTTGAAAGAGTTCGACCAGAGAAGCAAGATTGCCGTCGTCCGGCTTGATGCGGAAGACCGCCGCGCCGCCGTTGCCGTAGAGCGGCTTGACGATGATATCCTTGTATTCCGCACGAAAGGCCTGCACGTCGGCGAGGGATCGCGTGACGAGCGTCGGCGGCATCAGGTCGAGGAAGTCAAGTACAAAGAGCTTCTCGGGCGCGTTGCGGACGTGGGCCGGATCATTGACCACGAGCGTCTTCGGGTGGATGCGCTCGAGCAGATGCGTCGTCGTGATGTAGGCCATATCGAAAGGCGGATCCTGCCGAAGCAAAACGACGTCGCGTTCGCTGAGGTCGACGACGCGCGGATCGGACAATGCGTAATGAGCGCCGTGCTTGTCTTCGACTTTCAGAGTTTGCCCGCGTGCGAGCAGCTTGCCTTGGCGAAGGGACAGGCCGGGCGGCGTATAATAGAAAATATCGTGACCGCGCTTTTGCGCTTCGAGCAGAATGGCGAACGTCGAATTGCCGCTAATGTCGATGCGATCGATCGGGTCCATCTGAACGGCAATGCGAAGGGGCATGTCTGGCTTTCAACCCGCTTTAAGTCTGTTGGCGGGCCGCGCGCGTACGGCTCCCACACTCTCGTCGTTTAGACGATTTGGGGGCATCGCGGAATGACGTGAACGACGCGCCGAGAGAAGCCTTCGCACTTATGGCAAACATGCCGCAGAAATCGCTTATTTCATGGGCCGATCAGAGGAAATTGTAGGGGTCGATGTCCACCGTGATGCGAACGTCCGACTTCAGTTTTGGAATGGTTCCAGCCCAGGCTCGCAGATAACCCTGCAAATCGACATCACGGGGGGCTTTGACGAGAAGACGCCAGCGATGGCGACCGCGAACGACGGCGATGGGCGCCTCGGATGGTCCCAACACGGAAATCGCGTCGCTCGGCGGCGCACGCCGCGCGATGTCGCGAGCGACGGTTTCGGTCAGGGCTTTGTCGCGCGCGGACACGATGACGGCGGCCAACCGGCCGTAGGGCGGAAGCATGCCGGCTTGGCGGGTCCGAACTTCGTAGTTCAAGAAGGCGTCGCGGTCGCTGGCGACGATGGCCTTCATTACCGGGTGATCCGGCGAATAGGTCTGCACGAAGCCGCGGCCGACGAAGCTCGTGCGGCCGGCGCGGCCCGTCACCTGATGCAAGAGCTGGAACGTGCGTTCGGCGGCGCGCGGATCGGCACCGTGGGCCAGACCAAGATCGCCATCGACGACGCCCACCATCGCGAGGCCCGGAAAGTTGTGTCCCTTGGCGACAATCTGCGTGCCGATGATGATGTCGAATTCGCGCGCCTCGATGCTTCTGATCATCTCGCGCATTTCGGTCAGGCCGGGAATAAGATCGGACGAGAGAAGCGCCACACGCGCATCCGGGAAGCGTTCCGCAACCTCTTCCTGCACGCGCTCGACGCCCGGACCGCAGGCGACGAGCGAACCGGGGCTTGCGCACTTCGGGCATTTCTCGGGGAGCGCCAGCGAGAAGCCGCAATGATGGCAGGTGAGCTTTTTCTTGAAGCGATGCTCGACGAGCCAAGCTGTGCACTGCGGGCATTCGAGCCGGTGGCCGCAGGAGCGACAAAGCGTCAACGGCGCATAGCCTCGGCGGTTCAAAAACAGCAGGCTTTGCTGGCCTTTTTCCATCGTCTCGGTGATGCCCTGGACGAGACGCTGCGATAGCCATTTTCCGGGATCGAGCTTTTCGGCGCGCAGATCTATGGCGGACACGTCCGGCATTTCGACGCCGGAAAAGCGTCCGGGCAGCACGGCGTGGCGGTAACGCCCGGTCAGCGCGTTGACGTGGCTTTCGATGGAGGGCGTCGCGGATGCCAGCACAACGGGGAATTTTCCCAGGTTGCCGCGCACGACCGCCATGTCGCGGCCCTGGTAATGGACGCGATCGTCCTGTTTGTAGCCCTGGTCGTGCTCTTCATCGACGACGACGAGACCGAGTTCGCAAAATGGCAGAAAGAGCGCGGAGCGGGCGCCGACGACGCAACGAACATCGCCGCGCGCGACACCTTTCCAGATGCGGCCGCGCTCGGCTGGGCTCAGCGCCGAATGCCACTCGACGGGCGGCGCACCGAAGCGGCGCTCGAAGCGATCGAGGAATTGGCTCGTCAGCGCGATCTCGGGAAGCAGGATGAGGGCTTGCTTGCCGGCTTCCAGTGCGCGGGCAACGGCTTCGAAATATACCTCCGTTTTGCCTGAGCCTGTCACACCGTCGAGCAAGGTAACGGAGAAGCCATTGGCATCGACCGCGCTTACGAGCGATTCGACCGCGCGCGTCTGGTCGGCCGTGAAACTCGCCATCGCGTGGGCGTGCTTCGGCCGCGGAAAGACGCGCTCGGGTATCGCGACCTCGACCAACGTGCCGGCGGCGGCGAGACCGTCGACGACGCCGGTCGAGCAACCTGCAAGGTGCGCCAAATCCGACTTGGAACGCACAAGGCCATCGGCGGCGATTTCCAGCACGCGGGTGCGCGCCGGGGTCATTTTCGGCGGCAGGGCCGCGCCCTCGACAATCGCAACGCCAAAGCGATGCTTGGGCGGCTCGAAGGCAGCATCCGCGCTCATCATCATGCGAACGACCATGCCGAGCGGCGCCAGCGTGTAGCGCGCCACCCATTCGGCGAACCGCATCGAGATTTCTGGCAGGGGCGGTGCGTCAATGCGGCTCGTGAGGGCCTTCAATTTCTTGGGATCGACCGACTTTCCGTCCCCACGGGGCCCGTCCCAAACGATGCCGATGCGGGTTTGCGGCCCGAACGGCACCAGCACGAACGATCCCGGGGCAGCATCCATTCCCTCGGGGACGAGATAGTCATAGGTCTGGTCAAGCGCCACCGGCATCAGCACGGGGACGCTGCGGACGCCCGGCCCGGCGCCACTATCCAGAATTTCAAGCAGGCTATCCAAAGGGGCGGTCAACGGACTAGAAGCTTCCTCCGAGAATTGGTCGTGTTAGGTTTGCCCCGGAGTTGCGGCGCACCAAAGGCAGATTCCAAAGACTTAAGGGACGTGGTGAGGAGAAAGAAATGAAATTCTTCGTCGATACCGCCGACGTGGCCGAGATCAAAGAGTTGGTGGCGACGGGCCTGCTCGACGGCGTCACGACAAATCCCACACTCGTTGCGAAAGCGGGCCGTGATTTCAAGGAAATCATCGAGGAGATTTGCGCCTCCGTGGCGGGTCCGGTGTCGGCGGAGGTCGCGGCGACCGATTATGCCGGCATGATGCGGGAAGCAGAGGTTCTGCGGAAGATCGCCCGGAACGTGACGATCAAAGTGCCGCTGACGCTCGACGGGCTCAAAGCCTGCAAGGCCCTGACGGGTGACGGAACGATGGTCAATGTCACGCTGTGTTTCTCGGCGAACCAGGCCCTGCTCGCGGCGAAAGCCGGCGCGACATTCGTGTCGCCATTTATCGGCCGCCTTGATGATATTGGATTGAACGGCATGGACGTCATTCGCGAGATCCGTGCTATCTATGACAACTACCCGGATCTCTCGACGGACATACTCGCAGCATCCATCCGGACCGTGAATCACGTCAAGGAGGCGGCGATGATTGGCGCAGACGTCGCCACCATACCGCCTGCCATTCTAAAAGCCCTCGTGAAGCATCCGCTGACGGATGCCGGGCTAACAGCCTTCGTCAACGACTGGAAGAAGACCGGGCAAAAGATTGCCTGAGGCAGGCGCGACAACGTGCGAAAGAAGACAATATCTGCAAACTTGATCGCACGTTTCGCTGAAATCGTCGGCGATGCGAACGCGCTGACGCGCCCCGAGGATCAAGCCGGCTATCTTCGCGAATGGCGCGATCGCTATACGGGCAAGACGCCCGTCGTGCTGCGTCCGGGTTCGACCGATGAAGTGTCGCGCATTCTGGCGCTGGCGCACGCCGACGATGTTTCCATCGTACCGCAGGGCGGCAATACCGGCCTCGTCGGCGGCCAGATTCCCTCGCCCGATGGCGACGAAATCGTGCTGTCGCTCGGACGACTTAAGGCGGTTCGAAACGTCGATGCCGTCGGCGGCACGATGATTGTCGAAGCTGGCGTAACACTGGCGGACGTTCAGAACGCCGCTCAAAATGCCGGGCGGCTCTTTCCGCTCAGTCTTGCTTCGGAGGGAAGTGCGCAGATCGGTGGTGTCCTTGGGGCCAATGCCGGCGGCACGGCGGTCCTCGCCTATGGAAACGCGCGCAGCCTGACGCTCGGGCTCGAAGCGGTTCTTGCGGACGGCCGCGTTTGGAATGGATTGCGGCGCCTCAAGAAGGACAACACCGGATACGATCTGCGCGATCTTCTCATCGGCTCGGAAGGGACGCTCGGCGTTATCACGGCCGCGTGCCTCAAGCTTTTTCCGACGCCGGCCGAACGCGAGACCGCGATCGTCGCATTCCAAACGCCCGAGGCGGCGATGAAGCTCTTTCGGCGGGCCGAGGCGGAAGCGGGTCAGTCGCTGACAGCATTCGAATTCTGGGCGCACCGTGCTCAGCAGTTCGCGCTCAATTATATGCCGAACGTACGCGATCCGTTTACGGATGAATATCCATGGTACGCGCTGATCGAGCTTTCTCACGGCGGTACGGGCACGCGGATCCTTAACACCATCGAACCGTTGTTGACCTTGGCACACGGCCAGGGCCTCATTCTCGACGCGGCCATCGCACGATCGCTTCGGCAAGCGGAAGACTTCTGGCGGCTTCGCGATGCTTTCTCCGAAGCGCAAAAAGGCGCTGGCGGTAGCATCAAGCACGACATCGCCGTGCCGATTGCGCGCATTCCCGAATTCCTGGACCGTGCGGCGAAAGTCGTCGAGAGCGTCTCACCGGGGGCGCGCCCGGTGCCGTTCGGGCATTTCGGAGATGGCAATCTGCACTATAACGTCACCCAGCCCGAAGGGATGGACCGGGGGGAATACCTTGCGCTTTGGGAGCCGATGTCGGATGCGGTATTCGAGCTTGTCACGGAACTTGGCGGATCGATCTCGGCCGAGCACGGCATCGGGCAAATGAAACGTGACGTCCTCAAGCGCTATAAATCCACCGTCGAACTCGACATGATGCGTGCGATCAAGCAGGCGCTCGATCCTAAGGGCATTTTGAACCCCGGTAAGGTGCTTTAAGTCGCCGTTAACGAGTTGTTAACCGAACCTCGAAAGGGTCGGAGGCTTCTTATTGGTGGGGCCAGTGGCGCAATCGCTCGACGACATCCTGACTGGGGAGTCTGAACTGCCGCTCGGCGGCGACCTTAAACATGTCGTCGAGAGCTGGCTTGCGCATCTCGTCGCCGAACGCGGGCAGAGCGCCGCGACGTGCGAAGCCTACGAGCGCGATGCGCGGCAATTCCTGGCGTTCCTCAAATCCCATCTTGGCCATCCGCCGTGCCTTGGCGATCTTGAACAACTCGACGCGAAAACCATCCGGGCGTTTCTCGCGAGTCGCCGGACGTCGGGATTGACGTCGCGCTCGCTGGCGCGGTCGCTTTCGGCGCTTAGAACATTCTTTCGCTGGCTCGAACGCGAAGACACCGTGAAAAACCGCGCCGTTTTGCAGGTCACGGCACCGAAAATCCCGCACTCCATTCCCAAGCCGCTCACCGTCGACGGCGCGGCGTCACTGATCGAACGTGATGCCGGTGACGGAGCCGAATGGATCGGGGCGCGCGATACGGCTGTCCTGCTTCTGCTGTACGGCGCTGGTCTGCGCATCAGCGAGGCCTTGAGCCTGACGTCCCAGACGGCGCCGATCCACGGCCGCGACATCATGCACATCAAGGGCAAGGGCGGAAAGGAACGTCTCGTCCCGGCGCTGCCCATCGTCTCGGATGCGATCACGGCCTATATGCGGCTTTGTCCTTTCCCTCTAGAAACTGACGAACCGCTGTTTCGTGGCGCTCGGGGCGGGCCGCTCTCACCCCGTCTTATTCAGCTCGCAATGGAAAGATCGCGGCTGGAGCTTGGCTTACCCGATACCGCCACGCCGCACGCGCTCCGGCATTCCTTTGCGACACATTTACTTTCGGCCGGAGCCGATTTACGCCAAATTCAGGAGCTTCTCGGTCACGCCTCGCTCTCGACGACGCAAGTCTATACCGAAGTCAATCGAGACCGGTTATTGGCGGTTTACGATCAGGCTCATCCGCGAGCCGCGCGGCGCTAAATTCCATTCTGCTTTTTGTTGACGAGTCCCTCATGACGCCCTCACGCACGCCGAACTTTTTCCGTGGCATGTTCTTCTGTGCGCTGGCGTTGTTCCTGCTTTTTGGTCCGCGTGTTGCGTCAGCGGCCGAGGATGTTCCGGCCCGTTGCCAGGGCACGGACATGCTGGCCGAAATGCAGACCAAGTATCCCGACGCCTATAAAAAGGTGATGGTGGAGAGCCAAACGCTTCCCAATACAGAGGCCGTTCTTTGGAAGGTCGAGAAGCCGGGGGTGCCGGTCTCCTATCTTTTTGGAACGATGCATCTCAGCGATCCGCGGGTCGCGACCTTGTCGCCCGCAGTCAAAGACGCCATCGCGCATTCAAAGTCGGTGGCTTTGGAAGTAGCAAACCTCTCGGACAAGGCGGTCGCCGCGGCGATGAGCAAGACGGCGGCGCTCATCGTTTATACCAACGGAGAATCGCTGAAAACCGCGCTATCGGCGGAAGAATACAAAGACGTTCAGCAGACCGTCGCGAAGGCGGGCATGCCCGGCGAGCTGGCGGCGAGCATGAAGCCGTGGCTCGTCAGCATGCTGCTTGCGACGTCCGAGTGCGAACGTAAGCAAGTGGCGGCCGGAAGAACCGTGCTCGATTTGCAGGTGGCGGCGGAAGCACAAAAGCACGGCATCGCGATCAAGGGACTCGAGACGATCGAGGATCAGCTCAGCGCCCTGGCGGCGGTTCCCGACGATCAGCAGATCGCGATGCTGAAAGTGGGGCTCAAGTTCAAGGACCGCGCCGACGATATGACCGAGACGCTGGTGCAGATGTATGTCAAACGGCATCTCGGCGCGGCCATGCCGTTTCAGTTGGCGCTGGCCGCCGAAACCGGAACATCGCCGTCGGTTTTCGATGGTTTCAAGAAAATGCTGCTGATCGATCGCAATGCCAAGATGCGGAATGCCGCCTTGTCGTTACTCGAAGCGGGCAACGCCTTCATCGCAGTCGGCGCGTTGCATCTTCCGGGCCCGGCGGGTCTCGTCGCGTTGCTTCGACAATCGGGCTACGCCGTCACGCCGGTGGAATAGTCTTTTTTGTTTGTCATCGGCGATTCCGCTTCGCGGAGCCGGCCGCCGACGCGGGTCTCGGCATGCATCATTGGCGTCTAGTGCCCTGAAGGGAGTCCCCCCTCGTCATGCCGACGGAGGTTGGCACCCAGACAATTGTAATCAACACGGGTGTCGAGGATCGACTGGATCCCGGCCTGCGCCGGGATGACGGGAGGAGAAATAGCGCCGTCAATATTAGAAATGGATAGCCCTTTTGCCGACGGCGAGGGCGGCTTCCTTGACGGCTTCGGAAAACGTCGGGTGCGCATGGCAGGTGCGCGCGAGGTCTTCGGCGGAGCCTGAGAACTCCATGAGCACGGCAGCCTCCGCGATCAATTCGCCGGCAACGGCGCCGATGATATGGACGCCCAGCACCCGATCTGTCTTCGCATCGGCCAGGATTTTGACGAAGCCGTCGGTCATATGAATGGCCTTGGCGCGGCCGTTGGCGGTGAAGGGGAACTTGCCGATGTTGTAGGCGATGCCCGCCGCCTTCAGTTCCTCTTCGGTCTTGCCGACGCTCGCGACCTCGGGGCTCGTATAGATGACGTTCGGGATCACATCGTAATTCACGTGGCCAGCCTGGCCGGCGATAATTTCGGCGACCGCCACGCCTTCGTCCTCGGCCTTGTGGGCCAGCATCGGGCCGGCGATGACGTCGCCGATGGCGAAGACGCCGGTGACGTTGGTTTGATAATGGCCGTCAACGAGCACGCGCTTCTTGGCATCGAGTGCGATGCCGGCTTCGGCGAGGCCCAGTCCGTCGGTGAACGGGACGCGCCCGACGGCGACAAGCACCGCATCGGCCGCGATCGTCTCGGCGACACCGCCTGCCGCCGGCTCGACCTTGGCAACGACGCCCGTATCGGACGTCTCAACGGCCGAGACCTTGCTCGACAGGCGAAAAGCTATGCCTTGCTTCTCGAGAATGCGCTGGAACGAGCGGCCGACCTCGGCATCCATGCCCGGTAGAATGCGCGGCAGGAATTCGATGACGAGCACTTCCGATCCAAGCCGCCGCCAGACGGAACCGAGTTCGAGGCCGATGACGCCGGCACCGACGACCACCAGTTTTTTCGGCACGGATGTGAAATCGAGGGCGCCCGTCGAAGATACGACGCGCTTCTCGTCGATCTCGATACCGGGAAGACGCGTGACGTCCGATCCCGTCGCGATGACGATAGACTTGGTTTCGAGCGTCTGCGTGTCGCCGCCCGGCGACGTCACCGAGACTTGGCCGGATTTCACGATCCGGCCGGTACCGAAGTAATGATCGATCTTGTTCTTCTTCAGGAGATAGGCGACGCCGTCGACGTTGCCCTTGACGCCTTCGCGCTTGAACGCCTGCATCTTCGCAAGGTCGAGCGATGGGTCGGTGCCGATGCCCATCAAGGCGAATTCGTGTTTCGCCTCGTCAAAGCAGTGCGAGGCATGCAGCAGGGCTTTCGAAGGGATGCAGCCGATGTTGAGGCACGTTCCGCCGAATGTTGCACGCTTCTCAACGACGGCGACTTTCATGCCGAGCTGAGCGGCGCGAATGGCACAAACGTAGCCGCCCGGTCCCGTTCCGATCACGATCAGATCATACTGCACGGCCATTCCTCAGAGCTCCAGGATGAAGCGCTGCGGATCTTCGAGGCATTCCTTGACGCGAACCAGGAAGGTGACGGCTTCTTTGCCGTCGACGACGCGGTGATCGTAGGAGAGCGCGAGGTACATCATCGGGCGCGCAACGATCTGGCCGTCTTTTACGATCGGACGTTCTTCGATGCGGTGCATGCCAAGGATGCCCGACTGCGGTGCATTCAAGATCGGAGTCGACATTAATGAGCCGTAGACGCCGCCATTCGAAATCGTGAACGTGCCGCCCTGCATGTCTTCGATCGAGAGACGGCCGTCGCGCGCACGCTTGCCGAATTCGTTGACGCTCTGCTCGATCTCGGCGAGGCTCATACGATCGGCATCGCGCACGACGGGAACGACGAGGCCTTTCTCTGTGCCGACCGCGACACCGATGTGATAGTAATTCTTGTAGATCAGATCGTCGCCGTCGATCTCGGCATTGACGGCGGGCACGTCGCGGAGCGCCTGGATGCAGGCCTTTACGAAGAGCCCCATGAAGCCGAGCTTCACGCCGTGGCGTTTCTCGAAAATGTTCTTGTACTGCGATCGCAGAGCCATGATGGCGGACATGTCGACGTCGTTGAACGTCGTCAGCATCGCGGCTGTATTTTGAGCGTCTTTCAGGCGGCGGGCGATGGTTTGGCGTAGCCTCGTCATCTTCACGCGCTCTTCGCGCGATGCGTCGTTGCCAGATGACGGAAGCCGCGCCTCCTGATGGACCGCTTTCAAAGCGGGTGCCGTCTGAATTGCAACGACATTCGTTGCCGCTGCGGCGCTTGCCGCTTCATGGACGGGCGGAGCGGCCGCGGGCCGCGGCGCAGTGGCGGCGAGGACATCTTCTTTCAGAACCTGTCCGCGCCGTCCCGAGCCTTGGATTTCGGACGCTTCGAATCCCGCTTCCGTCAACGCCTTTTGTGCGGCCGGAGACGGCGGGGGAGCGGCGCTAGCGGCCGCCGGAGCAGCAGGTGCCGGAGCCGGCTGCGGAGGAGGAGTTGGTGGTGCCTTCGCTTCGCTCTTTGCGGGCCGGGCCTTGGCATCTCCGTCGTTCAAAGCGGCAAGCAGCGCGCCGACTTCAACCGTCGATCCTGATTGGACGAGAATATCGCCGAGGACGCCCGAGGCTGGCGCCGGTACTTCGAGCGTAACCTTGTCCGTCTCCAGCTCGACCAGCGGCTCATCGGCATTGACCGCATCGCCGGAGTTCTTGAACCACTTGCCTACGGTCGCCTCCGTTACGCTCTCTCCGAGCGCGGGAACGCGAATCTCGATCGACATCCTAAGCCCTCATTCTTTGGTTGCCATCGGCGACCCCCCATCGTGGAGCCGACCGCCGATCGCGAATGCGTGTTAAATTCCGAGCGCGTCGGCGACGAGCGCGGTCTGCTCTTTGATGTGCTGCGACAGCAATCCGGTTGCGGTCGCAGCAGAGGCCGGGCGGCCAGCATAGCGTGGCCGACGATGAATATACCCAAGATGGTTCAAAACCCACTCGATATTTGCATCCATGAAATACCAAGCGCCCATGTTCTTGGGCTCTTCCTGACACCAGACGATCTCTGCGAATTTGAAGCGACTGAGCTCGTTGATCAAGGCGCGGGCCGCAAACGGATAAAGCTGCTCGACGCGAAGGATGTAAACGTCATCGAGGCCCTTGGAATCGCGCGCTTCGAGAAGATCGTAGTAGACCTTGCCGGAGCAGATCACGACGCGTTTGATTTCGGCGTTGGGCTTGAGCTTGATCGACGACGATCCGCGTTCGGCGTCATCCCACAGGAGACGATGGAAGCTGGTGTTCGCGCTAAAATCCTCGATTTTGGAGACGACGCGCTTGTGGCGCAGCAGCGATTTCGGCGTCATCAGAATGAGAGGCTTGCGGAAATTGCGATGCAGCTGGCGCCTTAGAATGTGGAAATAGTTCGCGGGCGTTGAACAATTGGCGACCTGCCAGTTGTCTTCCGCCGAAAGCTGGAGATAGCGCTCGAGACGGGCCGAGGAGTGTTCCGGTCCCTGGCCTTCATAGCCGTGCGGCAACAGGCAAACGAGGCCGGACATGCGCAGCCACTTGCGTTCGCCCGACGACAGGAACTGATCGAAGATGACCTGGGCGCCGTTGGCAAAATCGCCGAACTGGGCTTCCCACAGCGTCAGGGCGTTGGGCTCGGCGAGCGAGTAGCCGTATTCGAAGCCGAGTACGGCCTCTTCCGACAGCATCGAGTTGACGATCTCGAACCGCGCCTGGTTCGGCGACAGGTGTTTCAGCGGTGAAAACCGGCGCTCGTTCTCCTGGTCGATGAAGACGGCGTGGCGTTGCGAGAACGTGCCCCGCTCGCAATCCTGGCCGGACAAGCGGACGCGGAAACCTTCCATCAGCAGGGATGCGAACGCCAGATGTTCGGCCATGGACCAGTCGATGCCCTGACCCGAGTTCGATCATCTCGCGGCGACGCTCGACCAGCTTGCCGACGGTTTTATGAATGTGGAAGTCATTCGGGATCGTCGTGACGCGATGACCGATGTCTTTCAGCTTCTCGACGTCGACGCCCGTATTGCCGCGCCAGTCGTCGCTGTCAGGGCGTGTGATGCCGGACCAACGGCCATCGAGCCAATCAGCCTTGTTCGGCTTGTATCCGTCGGAGAATGAGAACTCGGCGTCGAGGTTGGCGCGAACACCATCCTTCATCTCTCCGAGCTCGGACGCGGTCATCACGCCGTCATCGATGAGGGTCTTCGAATAGACATCGACGACGGTCGGGTGCGATTTGATGCGCTTGTACATCGCCGGCTGCGTGAACAGCGGCTCATCCGCCTCGTTGTGACCGTGACGGCGATAGCAAAACATGTCGATGACGACGGGCTTCTGGAAGCGCTGGCGGAACTCGGTCGCGATTTTCGCGACGTGGACGACTGCCTCTGGGCTATCGCCGTTGACGTGGAAAATCGGTGCTTCGATCATCAAGGCGACGTCAGAACAGTAAGGCGACGAGCGCGAGTGATGCGGCGCCGTCGTGAAGCCGATCTGATTGTTTATGATGAAGTGGATCGAGCCGCCGGTGCGATGTCCCCTCAATCCGGAGAGACCAAAGCATTCGGCAACGACGCCCTGACCCGCGAAGGCCGCGTCGCCATGGATCAGAAGCGGCATCACGGGCGTGCGGTCGCCGCTCGCGCAGCCGGCCTGATCCTGTTTCGCACGGACTTTGCCGAGCACGACCGGGTCGACGATTTCGAGGTGCGAGGGGTTCGCCGTCAACGACAAGTGGACGGTGTTGCCGTCAAACATTCGATCGGATGAAGCGCCGAGGTGGTACTTCACGTCGCCAGAACCTTCGACGTCGTCGGGCTTGAAAGAGCCGCCCTTGAACTCCTTGAAGATCGCTCGCAACGGCTTCGACATGACGTTGGCAAGGATATTGAGACGGCCGCGGTGGGCCATGCCCATTGTGATTTCGCGAACGCCAAGATGGCCGCCGCGCTTGATGATCTGTTCGAGCGCGGGAATGATCGATTCTGCACCATCGAGACCGAAGCGCTTGGTGCCGGTGTATTTCAGATCGCAGAACTTCTCGAACGTCTCCGTTTCGATCAGCTTTTTCAGGATCGCCTTCTGGCCTTCCGGCGTGAAGCGAATGTCTTTCTCCGGGCCTTCGATCCGCTCTTGAATCCAGCCCTTTTGGGTCGGATCGGTAATATGCGTGAACTGAACGCCGATCTTGCGGCAATAGGTACGTCGCAGAATTCCTAGGATCTGGCGCATCGTTGCCGTTTCGAGGCCCATGACACGATCGATGAAGATCGGACGGTCGAGATCGCCTTCGGTGAAGCCGTAGGTCTCCGGCATCAGCTCGCGGTGGACGCGGCGATCGGCAAGGCCAAGCGGATCGAGATCGGCCGCAAGATGTCCGATCACGCGATAGGCCCTGATCAACATGAGAGCGCGGATCGAATCCTGTGTTGCCCGAAGCGACGCCGCGGGCGTCATTTCGAAGCCCGAGATCTGGGCGCGGCGTTCGATCTTGTCGCGAATTGTGCGTTCGGCTTCGCCGTAATCGCCCGTCAAAGCACCGACGAGATCGCGATCGGTACCATTTTCGTTGAGGAGCGCCGACAACGGCGGGGCCCAGGCCGGGCCTCCGGAATAGGCGGCGGCCGATGACGGCGCCTCTTTGATGCTTTCAAAGAAGCGGCGCCACTCGTCGCTGACGGCGCCGGGATTGCGCTCATACTCAGCCTGCATGTCTTCGATATAGGGGGCGTTTGCAGCGCTCAGGAAAGACGTGCGCAGAAACGCTTCATTCTGGCCATTTCGTGCCATGAAGTTCGTCCTTATTCATACTCAGCGGGCGTTGCCTCGATGCTCTGGATGACGCGGACAACGACCGGGATGAAAATGCCGCCGGTCTTACAGCTCATTATGTTCGGTGCCTCTTAAGCCTTTAAGACTTCGACAAGAGTACGACCGAGCGCGGCAGGGCTCGGCGCAATCGCGACGCCTGCAGCTTTCATTGCCGCGAGCTTGTCTTCGGCCTTGCCCTTGCCACCCGAAATGATTGCGCCAGCATGACCCATCCTCCGTCCGGGAGGTGCCGTCACACCGGCGATGAAGCCCGCCATCGGCTTTTTGCGGCCTTTCTTGGCCTCGCGCATCAGGAAGTCAGACGCATCCTCCTCGGCGGAGCCGCCGATTTCGCCGATCATGATGATCGACTGCGTTTCGTCGTCGGAGAGGAACATGTCGAGGACGTCGATGAATTCCGTGCCCTTGACGGGGTCGCCGCCAATACCGACGGCGGTCGTCTGTCCGAGACCGACGTCCGTCGTTTGTTTTACGGCCTCATATGTGAGCGTTCCGGAGCGGGATACAATGCCGACGGAGCCGATCTTGAAAATGTTTCCCGGCATGATGCCGATCTTGCACTGACCGGGCGTCAGAATGCCGGGGCAGTTCGGGCCGACGAGACGCGACTTCGAGCCGTCGATGGCGCGCTTCACGCGAACCATGTCCATCACCGGAATGCCTTCCGTGATGCAGACGATGAGCGGCACCTCGGCATCGACGGCCTCGAGGATGGCATCGGCGGCAAAGGGCGGCGGAACATAAATCGACGTCGCGGTCGCGCCCGTTTTCGCGACGGCCTCCCCGACACTATTAAAGAGGGGGATGTCGGCGAGTTCGGCATCTGGGTGCTTCGAGCCGCCTTTGCCGGGCGTGACGCCGCCGACAATGATCGTCCCGTAAGCCCGCGCCTGCTTGGTATGGAACGTCCCCTGGCTACCGGTAATGCCCTGGCAAATGACCTTCGTCGTCTTGTCGACAAGAATAGACATTCCATCCCCGCGTATTGAATAGCTTCTTAGGCTTAAATGTCGCGCATTTTTTGCGGTGCAGCAAGCAGAACTGATGTAGGAGGCGCCGTGAACGTTCCGGCTTGGCCTTCCGGAGGCCTAGGCGGCCTTCTTGAGCTGGTCGGTGATTTTCTTGGCGGCGTCCGCAAGATCGTCGGCGGGGATGATTTCAAGGCCGGATTCATTCAGAATTTTTTTGCCAAGCTCGACGTTCGTTCCTTCGAGCCGGACGACGAGGGGCACCCTGATATCCATTTCGCGGGCGGCTGCGACGACGCCTTCAGCGATGATATCGCACCGCATAATGCCGCCGAAAATATTGACCAGAATGCCTTTGACGGCGGGATCCTCCAGGATGATCTTGAAGGCCGCCTGGACTTTTTCCTTCGAGGCGCCGCCCCCGACGTCGAGGAAGTTGGCGGGTTCGGCGCCATAGAGCTTGATGATGTCCATCGTCGCCATGGCAAGGCCGGCGCCGTTCACGAGGCAGCCGATGTTGCCGTCGAGCTTGACGAAGGCGAGGTCATATTTCGAGGCTTCGATCTCGGTCGGGTCTTCCTCGCCGATGTCACGCATTGCCACGATATCGGGATGGCGATAGAGCGCATTTGAATCGAAGTCCATCTTGCCGTCGAGGCAGATGAGCTTGCCGTCTTTGGTGACGACGAGTGGGTTGATTTCGAGGAGGCTCATGTCCTTCTCGACGACCATGCGAAACAGGTTCTCAACAAGATTTCCACAGGCTTTCACCTGGTCGCCCTTGAGCCCCAGGGCGAACGCCACCTTGCGGCCGTGGAAGGGCTGATAGCCGGTCGCCGGGTCGATTGTCAGCGTGTGGATCTTTTCGGGCGTCTCGTGCGCGACGTCCTCGATGTTCATCCCGCCTGCTTCGCTGACGATGAAGGCCACGCGCGAGGTTTCGCGATCAACGAGCGCCGAGAGGTAAAGCTCACGGTCGATTGCCGAGCCGTCCTCGACGTAAAGCCTATTGACGACGCGGCCCGTCGGTCCGGTCTGGACCGTCACAAGCGTCTTGCCGAGCATTTCCTTGGCGAACGTTTCGACTTCACCGAGGGATTTTGCGAGCCGAACGCCGCCTTTATCGCCGGCTGAGGGCTCTTTGAATTTGCCTTTGCCGCGGCCGCCAGCGTGAATCTGGGCTTTGACGACCCAGACCGGTCCGGGAAGCTTTTTAGCTGCGGCCACGGCTTCTTCCACAGTGAAGGCGGGAAAGCCGTTCGGTGTCGGAACTGCGTACTGACGATAAAGCTCTTTGGCCTGGTACTCGTGAATGTTCATGATCCTGCCCCGTTCGACAAATGTCTGTCATGTCCTGCACCGGCGCACGGCGCGCCGCTTTTACGCCCAATTTTACAGCGGTAAAGATGCCCATCACGGGCATTTGTCGATCCGCGGTAAGACCGCCTCTTGAGTTGACACTGGCGCCGCCGTAAATCGGATTTCAATACTGGCTCAGTCAATAACGGGGAACGTCCATGACCTTTGCCTGCATCAACATCGACGGTCTGAAGGCCGCGCGAACCGGCCGCGAGCCCTTCAACTTCATGGTCGGCGAGAATTTCATTCAATCGCCGGCCGTCGCGCCGTTGAAGGAAGATTTTCCTGATCTGAAAGAACCGGGATTTCTGACGGAGGCCGACATCGGCGCTGGCGTTCACGGCGCCTTCCAGAAGCTGCTTGAAGATTTGAAGAGCCCCGAGGTTTCGAAAATCATCTCCGAGAAGCTCGATATCGATCTCGTCGGCAAGCCGAAGATGATCACCATCCGCAAAATTTCGGCCGCAAAGGACGGACGCATCCACACGGACGGCGAAGCCAAGATCGCCACCATGCTCACCTATCTCAACGACAAGTGGGACGGGACGGGCGCCGGATGCCTTCGAGTTCTTCGGAACGATCACGACTTCGAGGATTACGTCGAACAGATCAGCCCGTTGACGGGAACCGTTTTCGCCTTCCGGCGCTCCAATGACTCCTGGCATGGGCATACGCCGTTTGTCGGCGAGCGGCGCGTCGTGCAGATGACCTGGCTCAGAAGCGAAGCCGACGTTGCCCGAAAGGAAAAGCGCGGCGCGCTTTCGCACAACCTCAAAAAGATGTTCAAGTTCGGCTGAGGCCGACAAACCCATCTGCTTTAAGGAGTGGCGTGACTGCACGGTTGCGCCAGTCCTTTTATTTTGCGAGCGCGGGACTGATTTTTTTGCAGGCTTCGATGAGGCCTTGCACCGACGCGACGGACTTCGCGAACATGGCCTTCTCGGATTCGTCCATCGCCAGCTCGAAAATCTTCTCGACGCCGCCCGATCCGATAATGACCGGGACGCCAACGTAGGTATCCTTCAAGCCGTACTCGCCGTTCAGATGCGCGGCGCACGGCAACATTCGCTTTTTGTCTTTAAGATAGCTTTCCGCCATCGAGATCGCAGACGCCGCCGGCGCATAGAACGCCGAGCCGGTGCCGAGCAGGGCGACGATCTCGCCGCCGCCGCCACGCGTCCGCTTGATCATAGCGTCGAGGCTTTCCTGGCTGAACAAACCGAGCTTCACGCAATCGGGCAGCGGCACGCCGCCGATCGTCGAATAGCGAACCATCGGCACCATGTCGTCGCCATGGCCGCCGAGGGTCATGGCGCGAACATCCTCGATCGAGACGCCGGCAGCTTCCGCGAGAAAACACGAGAAACGGGAGCTATCGAGCACCCCGGCCATGCCGACGACCTTGTTGGCGGGCAGGCCGGTGAACTTCTGGAGCGCCCAGACCATGGCGTCGAGGGGGTTCGTTATGCAGATGACGAAGGCGTCCGGCGCATGGGTCTTGATGGCCTGGCCCACCTGCTCCATGACCTTCAAATTGATACCCAAGAGATCGTCGCGGCTCATGCCGGGCTTACGAGGGACGCCAGCCGTGACGATACAAACGTCGGCGCCAGCGATTGCTTCATAGCCATCGGTCCCTGCGCCTGAGAGCTTGGCATTGTAGCCTTCGACGGCTGCGGTTTGCGCGAGATCGAGCGCTTTGCCCTTCGCGACGCCCGCCAGCATGTCCGTCATGACGATGTCGCCAAGCTCCTTGAGCCCGGCGAGGAGGGCTAGCGTGCCACCGATCTGTCCCGACCCGATCAGTGCAATTTTTGTGCGCGCCATGCTGCTTCCCCCAAGGATCAATATATTTATGACTTCGCCGGTGACGAAACGCTACGTCGTTGCTGCTAATCAAAATCCTTAGAGCGTCAAGCGCAAGCTGCAACTTTCATCCGAAAGTCTCATCGCATGCGAACAATTCAGGCGCTACCGCAAGATTTAATCGCGACGGGGCGCCGGTGACGTCTTTAATGACGGCTTCGGCCTCCCGAGTGGCCCTCCAGATAGGCTTCGGAGCGCATCTCGGTCAGCCGTGACGCCGTTCGCTCAAAAAGACCCGACCCGTCTCCTTTGCGATAGAGCGCAGAGGGCTCGGCGGCGGCGGAGGCAATCAGACAGATGCGGTTGTCGTAGAGGGCATCGATGAGCGTGATGAAGCGGCGGGCGACGTCGCGCCGGTCAGGTGTCAGCAGCGGAATGCCGTCGATCAGAACGGTGTGAAAGGCGTGAGCGATATGAAGGTAGTCGTTGGCGCCGAGGGGTGTATCGCACAGATCTTTGAAATCGAAACGCGCGACGCCCATCGATGCGAGCGGCACCGACACCTTCCGGCCGAGAACCTCGATCGTCCGCGGCTTTCCCGGATGATTGCCCGTCAGCCGCGCCCAATGGGCATCAAGAGCGGCCTTCGCCGAGGCGTCGGCGGGGTAGAAATAGAGCTGCAGGCCTGAGAGCTTGTCGAGCCTGAAATCCTTCTGCGCGCCAAGCTCGATGACCTCGAGATGGCGCTCGAGAAGTGCGATAAAAGGCAGAAAAAGCTGGCGATTGAGGCCATTCTTATAGAGTTCGGAAGGTTTCGCGTTTGACGTCGTGACAACGACGGTGCCGGCTGCAAAGAGCGCCTCGAAGAGCCGCCCGAGGATCATGGCGTCGGCGATGTCGGTGACGTGCATTTCATCGAAGCAGAGAAGCCGGGCTTCTTTTGCGATTTGTTTTGCGACGTGGGGGATCGGATCGCCGGGGACGGCAACTCTGGCCTTGGCGATGCGCTCATGAACGTCGGCCAGGAATTCGTGGAAATGGGCGCGCCGCTTCGGCTCGAAGGATGTGTCCTCGAAGAAGAGGTCCATCAGCATCGTCTTACCGCGGCCAACCGAGCCCCAGATGTAGAGTCCCTTGGGTGGCGCCTGAGGCTTGCCGAATATTTTGGAGAGACCGCCATTCTTCGGGCGATACGCCGCCAATTGCGTTTCCAAAGCATCAAGGCGCGCCGCCAAGGCGGCTTGGGCGGCATCGGATTCTATTTCGTTCTGCGCGAGCCGCTGCCGATACCCGTCCGAGATCGTCCCCATCATGCCCTCAAGTGGTCTCACCCGTTCTCGGTAGTCGGGCGGACGCATATGACGCAACCTCCGACGGGCGCGGCGAATTGGAGTGGCCGGAATCTCGCCGCGCCCGTCCTTTGGACCGTCCCGGCCCCGTTCCACCGATCGCATGTGTTCTCCGTCGCGCAAAAATGCATTGCTGCTTTGCAGCAATTCATCTCGCTCCGCACAAATTCATCGCCATTTTAGCGGATGATCCAATCGGTTAGTGGCTGTCGGCGCAGCCCGACTTGAGGAGAGTTTACTATGTTGAAAGAGGCCCAGAGGATGAGCGTGGAGCAAATCGGCTTCATTCGCCGTCTACTTACTAGTGAGACCTACCTGCTGCGTGAACATTTGCAGCGGCTCGACCATGACGCGCGTCACCGCAGGTTCGGTCACGATGTTTCGGATGACTTCATCAGCCGCTACGCGTCGCATGCCGGCGACTTCGGCAATCTCACGTTCGGGTATTTCGTCGACGGTGAAGTGCGCGCCGTCGCGGAGTTGCGTCCCGACCTTCTCATGCACAGAGACGGCGCGGAAGTCGCCTTCTCGGTCGAGAAGGCTTTCGTCAATCGTGGGATCGCGACGCAGCTCATGGGCCGCATCATCAGGACGGCGCGCAATCGCGGGTTACGGCATCTGATGCTCGTGTGCTTGCCGGACAACGCGAAGATGCAGGCGATCGCCCGCCACTACGGCGCCGAGCTCAAAGTCGAGGACGGATCCGTCATCGCCGATATCATTCCGCTGGAGTCGGATTATCAATCCTGGTTTTCCGAAATTCTCGACGAGCGAATGACCTATATTCAATCGGCAATTGATTTGCAGAAGCGCGTGCGCGGATCAGCGCAGATATAATTGCGCGCGTAATCCCCCGAATTCAGGATTTTCGATTCGTGAATTGTGAGGCGGCGCGCCGAGCCCGCTGCGATAATTCGCGAATCCGAGTCCAGCCCAAGACTGCTGAAAGTGGAAAAATAAGAAAAATTGCGGCTTTAAAGTCACAGGAGGACGTTAATAACCTGCTTTTTGCCCATGATTTCAAACTTCTTCGTCTACAAACTTCTCGAATTTGCTCATGTTTGCGTTGTTCGAGCTGATTCGAACTCCTAGAGGGAGATTAAAACTATGGCTAAAGCAGTTAAGAAGGCAGTCAAGAAGACAGCAGCGCGCAAGAAGCCGGTTGCCAAGAAGGCCGCCAAGAAGACGGTCAAGAAGGCTGTCAAAAAAACGGCAAAGAAGCGGGCCGCCTAAGTTCATTCGCGTTTCGGGGCCCTGGACTGGGCATTCAGGCTTCGAACGCAATGCAAATGGCGATTGGGCGCGAAATGCGCCCCTTCCTTTCCGAAATGGCCGGGCGACAGCGATAAGCGTCACCGGCCATATTCTTTGCCCGCTGAACTCTTTAGGCGCTGATCCGCACAATTCAATTCAGCTAATTCGCGTCGCTGTATCCCATTTTCGAAAATATCACCGGGGCAGGCCGATTGTTCGGCCTGCCCGGATTTTTAAAGGTCAGCCCGCGCGGAATACCGCACCGGCGACCGATCTCGCCCGTTCGCGAACGGCATTGCCGTCATTTCCGGACTTGACGATCCACATGCCGTTGGAGGCACGTCCCGTGATCATGCCGACATGATGCGGCCAGACCACCACGGCACCGACTCGCGGGCCGCTCGGGCGTCCGTAGTGGCGCCAGTTGGCAGCGAGATTGTATTCCGGACCGCCGCCAAGCTGCGTGCGCATCCACCATCCGCACCATGCACGCGGGCGACCCCCGCCGCCAGCGGACGCATACCGCCTACCGCGGTGGTAGCGGCGCTGAGCGTACTGGCGATGAACGCGGCCGCGATTCGCATAGCCATGACGTTTGCCCGAACGATAGGCATAACGGGTTCCTGACTTGCGGTATGAGTACTGACGGTGGGCGGACCGGCGTTGCGCATATTTGCGGCCCGAGTGCCGGTTGCCAGTCCAGTGTGCGTGTGTGCGTTCGTACCGGTCCCCCTTGTGGCCCTGATGCTGACGCGCTTCCGCCGATGTCATTCCAGCCAGCCAGGCCAGACACATCGCCACTGCGATTAAACTCAATCGCATGTTTCCACTCCTTCACTTGTCTTCACAAACGGCGCGCATCCACCGTCTCAATGGGGCGAAAACAAGAGAGGATTCGACGCGCGGCATATCGTCAGGGTGCCGCACAACTGAGGCGCGTATGGCGAATTAAGTCGATTTATGAAAAAGTTAGATCAAATCCTTCGTGCTCCAACGGAGCGCAGCTCTACTGTTGGGCGAAAAAATTGTGAAGTTTGCGTACTGATGACCGCGATATGTGATCGCATTTTTTCTCCCGAAAACGATCCCATCTGCGCTTTGCCTGCGGCGACCGTCCGCAGTCTGACGTCATAAAATCGCGCATTCCTCAAAGGGGGTCTCCATGGACTATCGACGGCTTGGTGGGTCAGGCCTCACCGTTCCACTGCTAAGCCTCGGCGCAGGAACGTTCGGAGCCTCGGGTGAATTCTTCGGCGCCTGGGGTTCGAATGACGTCGCGGAAGCGCGGCGTATGATTGATCTCTGCCTCGATGCCGGCGTTACACTCTTCGACACCGCCGACGTCTATTCCAAAGGCAATTCCGAGACGGTTCTCGGAGAAGCCTTGAAGGGCCGCAGGGACAAGGCTCTCATTTCGACGAAAGCGACGTTTCGTTTCGGAGACGATCCAAATGACGTCGGCTCGTCGCGGTTTCACCTCCTGAAGACGTGCGAAGAGCAGCTCAAACGCTTGCAGACCGATCACATCGATATCTTCCAGCTTCACGGCTTCGACGCGATGACGCCGCCAGAAGAGGTTTTATCGACGCTCGATCAGCTCGTTCGCGCCGGCAAAATCCGCTACGTCGGCGTGTCGAATTTCTCGGGCTGGCATTTGATGAAGTCGCTCGCGGTCGCGGATCGCTACGGATATCCGCGCTATGTCGCGAACCAGACGTACTACTCGCTCATCGGACGCGACTACGAGTGGGAGCTGATGCCGCTCGGATTGGATCAAGGACTTGGCGCCCTCGTTTGGAGCCCACTCGGTTGGGGTCGCCTGACGGGCAAGATCCGTCGCGGCAAGCCGTTGCCCGAGGTCAGCCGGCTTCACACGACCGCGGACATGGGCCCGCCCGTTGCGGACGAATATCTCTACACCGTCGTCGATGCGCTCGACGATGTCGCGAAAGAAACCGGAAAGACGCTCCCGCAGATTGCGCTCAACTGGCTGTTTCACCGGCCGACGGTTTCGAGCGTCATCATCGGTGCGCGCAACGAGACGCAATTGAAGGACAATCTCGGTGCGATTGGCTGGAGCCTGACGCCGGAGCAAATCCGCAAGCTCGATGCCGCGAGCGAAACGACCCGGGCCTATCCTTATTGGCATCAGTCTCAGTTTGCGGAGCGCAACCCGTCGCCCGTCTAGGATCGCCGATTTTTTCGTCGTTCAACAAGCTTGGCCAATGGCCAAGCTTGTCACAGCGCTGTCATATGCCTCGCGTGTCTATCGCGTTGACGGGTTGAAACGCGCCACGACGAAGAGGTATCGAGCGATGATCGACGAACAGGAAAAGAGCGACGCTGCGCGCGCGCGAATTGAAGCCGAGATCGCCGACAGCTTCGACGAAGAGCTTGAAATGGAGATGGACGACAGCCGTCTCGAACGTCTCCTCGACGGTCAGGACCGCGACAGGGATGCGGGTCTTCTCGACCGGCAGTTCTATTTCAAGGAGCTGTTCCGCTTACAGCACGAGCTGATCAAGCTGCAGGACTGGGTCGTCAACACCAAGGCGAAAGTCGTTGTCGTGTTCGAAGGGCGCGACGCCGCGGGCAAGGGCGGCGTGATCAAGCGGATCACACAGCGCCTCAATCCTCGTGTCGTGCGTGTCGTCGCGTTGACCGCGCCGAGCGAACGCGAACGCTCGCAATGGTATTTCCAGCGCTATGTTCCGCACTTTCCGGCGGGCGGCGAGATCGTGCTGTTCGACCGGTCCTGGTATAATCGGGCCGGCGTCGAGCGCGTGATGGGGTTCTGCACGGACGACGACGTCGAAGAGTTCTTCCGCACCGTGCCGGAATTCGAAAAGATGATCGTGCGCTCGGGCGTCAAACTCATCAAATACTGGTTCTCGATCTCCGACGACGAGCAGCATCTGCGATTCCAAATGCGCATCCACGATCCGATCAAGCAGTGGAAGCTGTCGCCGATGGATCTGGAATCCCGCCGCCGGTGGGAAGCTTACACCAAGGCCAAGGAATCCATGCTCGAGCATACGCACATTCCGGAGGCGCCGTGGTGGGTCGTCGAAGCGGACGATAAGAAGCGGGCGCGGCTCAACTGCATCCATCATTTGCTGGGCCAACTGCCCTATCAGGAGGTGCCGCGGGCGCCGGTGTTGTTGCCCGAACGCGTGCATCACCCCGACTACCACCGCATGCCGGTGCCCGACGACATGTACGTGCCGGCGATCTATTAGGCCGCGTACGACGCAGCGGAACTTTCTTCTTGTCAGGACGTAGAAGCGTGGGCCGGCTCCCATCGCCGATGGCCTGCTCAGGAGACCTTCATGCTACTCCGTTCGATTCTTGCCATCGCAGGCGTCTGCGCTGTTTTCACGCTTTGGGCCATTGCGGTTTCGGCCGACGATGCGAAGCAGGCACGGGTCGGTACACGCCATATCCCGTCGGCCGAGCATGGCGTGAACCAAAGCGGCAGCGATCAACGGATGCGGCGCGGGTTCATATAGAGGTCAGCTTCCTGGCGCTGAATATCCGGCTTCAGGCGACCGTCGTGGATGTCGCGGGCGACACTCTTCACGTGGCGGCGGGCCTGGCCGTTGAAGGAAATCATGCCGGTAAAGAGCTTCATCACCTGCAGGAGGCGCGAGTTGGCGTGATCGCCGCGCACCTTGCAACGCCACTTGCCGCCGATCGTCAGAATAGCGCCGTCGATGTGGCCGACATGCTCACCGTGCTGGTCGATCAGCGTGTAGTCGCCGCCGAGATTGATGATGTCGCGGCGGAAGCGATAGAACCTTGGTTCGCCATTGCTCATGAGGAAGAACGAGAAGTTTTCCGGAAGCAGCGGCCACTTGTGCGCCGAGCGCTCCAGATAGACGAGGTAATCGTCCTCACTCGTGTTGATTGAGAACGTCGTGACGGGGAGGCCGTGGGCGGCGAGCGTTTGCTGGATCGAGCGGCCGAGCATCATGTCCATGCTCGCTTTCCAATTCAGCGTTTCCGAGAAGAGCTTGAAGACGAGACGCTTGTCCATGCCGGTCGCGTCCTTCCAGAGCTCCTTGCGGTAGCCGAGGACGCCGGTGCGTTCGCCGTTCTCGATGACCTCGGCGAAGATATCCATGTCGCTCGTGAACTGGCGCGACTTACCGCGGTTGCGGTCTCGTTTCCAAGGGCCGAACTCGATGGAATTAAAGGGCGTAAGCCACACCTCGACCTGGAAATCGTGCCAGGTCTTTTTCGCGTCTTTCGTCGCGTTCTTGCTGGCTTTCTCAAGCTTCGAGACGGCGGCTTTCGAAGCGTCTTCCTTTTTTGCCTTATCCAGCACTTCGGCGCGCGCGACGGTCGCGGCTTCGGCGGCGGCGGACTTGGCTTCAGCCTCGATGGGATCTTTCTTTTGAGCGGATGCGGTCATGGGAAATCCTCGCGCGCGTCTACGCACTTTTTTAGCGAATCACTTGAGGACCCTAGCACCGCCATCGCGCGCGACTGAGGTAACGCGGAAATTTGCGGTGGGAAAACGGGTTAGCGCGTGCCGAAGATGGCCGAGCCGACACGGACATAGGTTGCGCCGAAGGCGACGGCCGCTTCGAAATCGCTACTCATGCCCATGCTTAAGCCGGAAAGACCCAATTCGCGGGCGAGCTTTGCGAGGAACGCGAAGTGCACGGCGGGCTCTTCATCCACGGGCGGAATGCACATGAGGCCCGATATCGGAAGTTTCAGCTCATCGCGGCACAGCGCGACGAACGCGGCCGTCTCGCGCGGCATGACGCCGGCCTTCTGAGGTTCTTCTCCGGTGTTGACTTGTACGAACAGCTCGAGCGCGCGGCCCTGTTTCGACATCTCGGCTGCAACGGCATGTGCGATCTTTTCGCGATCGATCGTATGAATGGCGTCGAAGAACGCGACGGCTTCTTTCGCCTTGTTCGATTGAAGCGGCCCGATGAGATGCAGTTTGACGTCGGGATGCTCGGCGCGGAGCGGCGGCCATTTGCGTTCGGCCTCCTGAACCCGGTTCTCGCCGAAAATGCGCTGCCCGGCCGCGATCACCGGGCGGATGGCCTCGGCGTCGAAAGTCTTAGATACGGCAACAAGTTGGACGCTCTCGACGTCGCGATTTGCGGCCTTCGCCGAAGCAGCAATTTCGTTCTTTATGCGCTTTAACCTGTCGACTGCGCTTTCGTGATAACCGTCGCTCGTCACGCTTCCCTCAATTCGTTGCTGGCTTCCATAAACATTCCGGCACGCAGTGAACAAGTGTCGCAATTTTGTGCTGAGCCTTCAGCATCTACATAAGCTTTCCCGTCCACCCCCCGCAGAGGAAGTCCCCACATGCTGAAACTCGCCGACGCTCGCCGGATCATCGACGCTGCAGAAAAGAAGGCGAAGGAAATCGGCCAGCCGATGAACATTGCCGTCGTCGACGAAGGCGCGAACCTTATTTCCCACATCCGTATGGACGGCGCCTGGATCGGGTCGATCAATATCGCGATCAACAAGGCGTTCACGTCACGCGCGTTCAACATTTCGACGAAAGAACTCGCCGAGAACAGTCAGCCGGGCGATCAGTTCTACGGTATCCACGTGTCGAACCACGACCGTGTCATGATCTTCGCCGGCGGTATTCCGCTCAAAGACTCGAAGGGCGATGTCATCGGCGCCATCGGCGTCTCGGGCGGGGCCGGAGCGCAGGACCAAGCCGTCGCAGAAGCGGGCGCGGGCGCCTATACCTGCGAATAATCGTTCCGACCCTCGCCGGGCGGTTCTCGTTCGGTCCGGGTTGATTGCTGACGACGTCAAATAGTGCATGTTCCTGCGAACGTGCACTATTTTTTATTTTTCAATAGCTTATTGCTTTTTTCCTCATGTTCCGTGGCATGCCGGTCTTCCGCTGCGTCGATCTGGAAAAAGCAACGGCGCACCGACGGCTTGACCGGCTTTACCATTCGGGCTCTTTACGGCGTTCCGATAATTCCTTGAATGAGATACAGGCGCCATGGCCACTGAACGCTACAACGCGCCCGACCGTGAAAAACACTGGCAGTCGGTGTGGGAAGAGGCCGATATCTTCCGCGCCTCGGAAGATCACGCGCGGCCGAAATCCTACGTCCTCGAGATGTTTCCCTATCCGTCCGGGCGCATCCATATGGGGCACGTCCGCAACTATGCGATGGGCGACGTCGTGGCGCGCTATAAGCGGGCGCGGGGCTTCAACGTGCTCCACCCGATGGGCTGGGACGCCTTCGGCATGCCGGCGGAAAATGCCGCCATGGAGCGCAAGGTTCATCCCGGCGCGTGGACCTATGCCAACATCGACACGATGCGCGGTCAGCTTAAATCGATGGGGCTGTCGCTCGACTGGTCGCGCGAGATCGCGACGTGCTCGCCGAACTATTACAAGCATCAGCAGAAGCTCTTTCTCGATTTGCTGAAGAAGGGCCTCGCGTACCGCAAATCGTCGAAAGTCAATTGGGACCCGGTCGATCAGACCGTGCTTGCCAACGAGCAGGTGATCGATGGACGCGGCTGGCGCTCGGGCGCGCTCGTCGAGCAGCGCGAGCTGACTCAGTGGTTCTTCAAAATCACGGATTATGCCGAGGAGCTGCTCTCCGACCTCGATACGCTCGATAAATGGCCGGAGAAGGTGCGCCTGATGCAGGCGAACTGGATCGGGCGTTCGGAAGGCATGCTCGTCCGGTGGGCGCTCGATAAAAAGACGGCGCCGAAAGGTTTCAACGAACTTGAGGTCTATACGACACGACCGGACACACTGTTCGGCGCTTCGTTCCTGGCCGTCGCGGCCGACCATCCGCTGGCGAAGGCCGCTGCCGAAAAGAACGCGGGACTCGCGGCTTTCTGCGAGGAAATCCGGCGCATGGGCACCTCCGTCGCCGAAATCGAAGCTGCGGAGAAGCGCGGCTTCGACACCGGTATTCGTGCCGTGCACCCGTTCGACGCGAGCTGGGAGCTGCCCGTCTACGTCGCCAACTTCATTCTGATGGACTACGGCACCGGCGCGATTTTCGGATGCCCGTCGGGCGATCAGCGCGACATGGATTTCGCGCGACGCTACGATCTTCCCGTCGTTCCCGTCATTCTGCCGCCGGGCGAAAATGCCGAAACGTTCGAGCTGACCGACAAGGCCTACGTCGAAGACGGCACCATGATCAATTCGCGCTTTCTCGATGGCTTATCGACGACAGCAGCCTTCGACGAAGCCGCAAAGCGCCTCGAAAAGCAGAAGCTCGGATCGCGTCCGCAGGGCGCACGAAAAGTCAATTATCGGCTGCGCGACTGGGGCATCTCGCGGCAGCGCTATTGGGGCTGCCCGATCCCCATCATCCACTGCAAGACGCACGGGCCCGTTCCGGTGCCGGAAAAAGATTTGCCGATCGAGCTTCCGGAGGACGCGACGTTCGACAAGCCGGGCAATCCGCTCGACCGGCATCCGACGTGGAAGCATGTCCCTTGCCCGATCTGCGGCGAGCCATCGCTGCGTGAAACCGACACCATGGATACGTTTGTCGACTCGTCATGGTATTTCGTGCGTTTCACGGCGCCCGAGGCAGCGACGCCGGTGGACCGAAAAGCGGCGCAGTACTGGTTGCCCGTCGACCAGTACATCGGCGGCATCGAGCACGCGATCCTGCATCTTCTCTATTCGCGGTTCTTCGTGCGGGCAATGTGCGACACCGGGCATCTGTCGTTCGCGACGAACACGCGGGAGCCGTTCGCGGCCCTTTTCACACAGGGAATGGTTACCCACGAGACCTACAAATCCAAGGACGGCCTGTGGGTCCTGCCAAACGACGTGAAGATCGAAGGCGAAGGCGCGAACCGGCAGGCGGTCGAGATCGCGAGCGGAGAGCCGGTGGCGATCGGCGCCATCGAGAAGATGTCCAAGTCCAAGAAGAACCTCGTGGACCCCGACGACATCATCTCGCATTACGGCGCCGACTGCGCCCGCTGGTTTATGCTCTCGGATAGCCCGCCGGAACGGGACGTCATCTGGACGGAAGCCGGCGTCGCGGGCGCCGGGCGCTTCATTCAGCGGGTTTGGCGCATCGTCGACGAAGTGGCGGACGCCTTTCCGGGCGAAAAGGGCCCGAAGCCGCCATCGTTCGGAACGGACGCGTTAGAGGTTCGGAAGGCGGCGCACCGGGCGCTCGACGGCGTCGGCCGGGCCATCGAAGCCCTGCGGTTCAATGTGGCGGTGGCGAATATCCACGAGTTTTCCAATGTGCTCCAATCAGCTCTTAGCAAGCGCACCCCTGGGGCCGCGTGGGCGATCCGGGAGGCGGCGGAACTCCTTGTTGTGATGATCGGCCCGATGATGCCGCATTTGGCTGAAGAATGCTGGGCGCGGCTTGGATACAACACGCTTGTCGCGAACGAACCGTGGCCGGCGCCCGAGCCAGAGCTACTCGTTGACGATCAAGTGACCATTGCCGTACAGGTGAATGGTAAGCGACGGGACGAACTCGTGATTTCGCGGAGTGCGAAGTCCGAGGAGGTTGAGGCGGCGGCGTTGAAGCTTGATACGGTGGCGCGTGCCCTGGACGGACGGCCGCCGAAGAAAGTGATCGTCGTTCCGCAGAGGATCGTGAATGTCGTTGGCTGAGGGGCGGTTTGGACTGGGGGGCAAGTACGGCCTAGCGGGCTCGTATGGCCTTGCGGCTCTGCGCGGCCTGTTCCTGGCGTCGTCTTTTCTAGCTGTTCCTTTCCTTGGCGGCTGCGGCGATAGCGGATTTCATCCGCTCTACGGTTCGGCGCTGATCAATGGCGATGCGGTCAACGAACGGCTCGCTGCGGTCGACGTGGCACCTATACCGGGCCGCGTCGGACAGCGCATTCGCAACGAACTCATCTTTCAGACGACGGGCGGCGGCTCTCCGAAGCCTCCGCAGTATCGCCTCGATATCGCTATCCGTGAATTGGTGACATCGATGCTCGTCGCGGTCGACGGCAATGCCGGCAACCAGATTTACGGCCTCGACGCCACCTACAGCCTCGTGCGGCTGTCGGACAAGAAAGTCGTCGCCCACGGGTCGAGCTACGGCCGCGCCTCGTTCGACCGCGTGTCGTCGATTTTTGCCAACGTCGAAGCCCGCCAGGATGCGGAGAACCGCGCGGCCGAGACGGTCGGCGAAGAACTCAGAACGCGCCTGCTCGCAGTTCTTGCCAGCAAAAACGCATAGCTCTTCATTTCGGGGCAACTGCCCTATAAGAGCTTCGTCATGGCCGCCGTCAAACCGCAACAAGCCGCTGCCTTCATGAAGGCGCCGCCCGCCGACTTGGCGGCCGTGCTTTTCCATGGGTCCGATCCGGGGCTCGTGAGCGAGCGTTCGGCGGCGCTGGCGCACGTTCTGGCGGCCAGAGGAAATCCGCCGGGCGAGATCCTCAGGATCGACGAAACGGAACTCGATGAGGATCCGGGACGGCTTGAAACCGAACTTCAGACGCGGCCGATGTTCTCGGGGCGGCGTATCGTTCGCGCTATCGCCAGCCGAAAGATTTCAACGCAGCTTTTAAAGCCTATTCTCGCCTCGTCGCCGCTCGAAGGGCTGCTGATCGTCGAAGCCGGCAATCTGAAGTCCGACGACAGCTTACGAGCGCTTTTCGAAACACACACCGCTTGCTTCGCCGTCGCCTGTTACCCGGACACTGCCGCCGACATCGACAATCTCATTTCCGAGGTGCTGGCTTCGTTCAAGCTTACGATCGGCGGCGACGCCCGAGCGCTGCTGCAAAGTCGGCTCGGTGCGGATCGGGCGCAATCGCGATCGGAAATCGAGAAGCTTGCGCTTTACAGTCTCGGGCGGTCCACCATCACGCTTGAAGATGTCGACGGCCTTGTCGGAGACGCCGCCGGGCTTGCACTCGAACGCATCGCCGAAGCCGTCGCCGATGGTCGCACGAAAAGCGCGATCCACGACTTCGGACGGGCACTCGCATCCGGTGAAAATGCGCAAATGATCATTGCCGTCGTGCAGCGATACTTCCTGAAGCTGCATCGGGTTCGGAGTGACGTCGACGCCGGTCAACGCCTCGACGACGCACTGAAAGCGCTGCGGCCGCCGCTGTTCTTCAAGCAAAAAGACACGTTCGCGCGTCAGGTGCGCAGCTGGCCCCGCGGCCAGCTCGATCAGGCGCTTCGCCGGATCAGCGAGGCGGCCAAGACGGCGCGTCTGACGGCGAGCCTCGATGACGTCATCGCCGAGCGTCTGATCCTGGCGCTCGCGTCCATGGCTGCAATATCGGCGGCTGCGGCGGGCGGCCGCTAGGGCGTGACTTGCGAGTGCCGGTCGCCTCCCTATAGTGCCACCGCTCAATCCAAAAAAAGGGGACTTTCATGACTGACGCGCGTTACGACGTGATCGGGATCGGTAACGCGATCGTCGACATTATCGGCCGATGTGATGAGGCTTTCCTTGCCGACGTTGGCGTCGCGAAGGGAAGCATGCGCCTCGTCGATGCGGACGAGATCAAAAAGATCTATTCAGCGATGGGGCCCGCCGTTGAAACCTCCGGCGGCTCGGCCGCCAATACGATTGCCGGTATTGCATCATTCGGGGGTCGCGCGGCATTTATCGGCACCGTCGCGAATGATGAGTTCGGCCGCATTTTCACACACGATATTCGTTCAATCGGCGTCGCCTTCGATGCGCCTCCCGTTTCAAACGGAACGCCGACATCGCGCTCACTTATTCTCGTCACACCCGACGGCGAGCGCACGATGAATACGCATCTTGGAATTTCGACAAATCTTGGAGAAGCGCAACTCGATTTGGAAATGATAAGCGCCGCATCCATTCTCTATCTCGAAGGATATCTGTTCGACGAACCGCAGGCAAAAAGCGCTTTTCGCACGGCGCTACAAACTGCAAAGAACGCCGGCAGGAAAGCCGCTCTCACGCTTTCCGACGGTTTCTGCGTCGATCGACATCGCGACGAATTTTTAAATCTCATTCGGTCCGGCATCGATATTCTTTTCGCCAATGAATCGGAAATCAAATCTCTTTATCAGACGGAGTCATTCGAATTCGCCGCGGAAAACGCGAGCAAAGATGCGAAGCTCGCCGTGCTTACGCGAAGTGGAAAAGGCTCCGAAATTCACTACGAGGGACAAAGGACAGAAATCGCGGTTTTCCCGGTCGAGAACGTCGTCGATACGACGGGCGCCGGGGATTTATATGCTGCGGGATTCCTATTCGGATATTCGCAAGGTTTGCATTTGGAAACCGCCGGTCGGCTTGCGAGCTTGGCAGCGTCGGAAATAATAAGCCATACCGGCGCTCGTCCCGCGGTTTCTTTGTCCGAATTCGCGCGGCAACACGGGGTTATTTCCTGATTGATTCTGCATTGATTCAGGCCGCCCGGATTTCTTTCGGACGGTCGCGAATATGGCAATTCTAGATGAACGACGTTCAAATAGAGAATGTTTAGGGGGTATTTCGTGTCCAATTCGGACTCACAATTATTCTCCCTGGAATTACGAATTAACTTGCCGCACTCTCGAAACTAATGAATCGCTTCGTTTCGGGGTCCGATCAAATGCTTCACTCTCCCAGCCGACGTGGCCGTCCGAAAGGAACCGGCATCGATGATAGCGACCGGATCGCGCGGCTGGACGAGTTGTTGCGTGTTCATCCTGAATTGAAACCGACGACGGCCATTCGGCTGATGGGATATTCGGACCCTTCGGCGATCCGCCGTCTCCGCGACAAATATAAAATCTTTGCGTTAAAGACGCGGATCGAGCTCGCGAAAGAGATGCGGGCCTCGGCCCAGGCCGCAACCGGATTTGTTTCCGAGCAGTCGCCCACGGGCATGCAGCCCATTCGCTGACGCTAAAAGATTGCAAGTACCCACATCAGCCAAAATCTTTGCACTGTAGAGCGATCTCCTGTGATCACTCGCAAGGGCCGCTGCCCCAAGCGGCCCCTTTTTTGTCTTCAGTACGAACCGAGGCCTAGAGCTTGCGGAGCGACGCTGACTTGACGCGGTGGCTTTCATCTTTTTGCAGAATGAGCTGAGCCCGGCGCCGCGTCGGCAGAATATTCTCGGTCAGATTTTTGAGGTTGATCTCGCGCCAGAGCTTCAGCGCAATACGGCGTACCTCGTCGGGCGCCAGTGCCGCGTATTTGTGGAAATAGGCTCCCGGATCGCGAAACGCCGTGCTCCGCAAGCGCATGAAACGGGTGAGATACCATTTCTCGATGATCGCCGGCTCAGCGTCGATATAGATCGCGAAATCGATGAAATCCGAGACAAACGGAATGGTGCCGCCGTCTTTCGGCATTTCCGCCGGCTGCAGGATATTCAGTCCCTCGATAATGAGAATATCCGGCTGCTCAATCTGCACTTCCTGGCCGGCGAGAATGTCGTATTGAAAGTGCGAATAGACGGGTGCTGCGACGCTCGAAACGCCGGATTTGATATCGCCCAAAAAATGCAGCAGCCTTTCGGTATCGAAGCTTTCCGGAAAGCCCTTCTTCTCCATCAACCCGCGCCGCTCAAGCTCGGCGTTGGGATAGAGAAAGCCGTCCGTTGTCAGCAGATCAACGCGCGGGTGGTCCGGCCAGCGGGCGAGCAGGGCTCGCATGACACGCGCCGTCGTGCTCTTTCCGACCGCAACGGAGCCCGCGACGCCGATGATAAATGGAACCTTCGTATCCTTGCGCCCGAGGAATTCGGAACTGACGGAATGGAGCTTTTGCGCGGCCGCGACGTAGAGATTGAGGAGACGCGACAACGGCAGATAGATCTGCTCGACCTCTTCGACCGACAGCTCCTCGATAATACCGGAAAGCTGCTCAAGCTCGTTCGGCCGCAGCGTCATCGGCGTATCGGCACGGAGCCTCGCCCATTCCTCGCGCGTGAAGACGCGATAAGGCGAAAACGGAATGCTCTCGCTCCGCGCTTCCTCGCGCGCTTTCGCTTTCTTTCGTGGAGCGGACCGCGTTTTCACGGCGTGTCCTTGGCTCGAGAGGCTTTTTCTTCGAGTCCCGACGTTCCCATACGTCCTTTAAGAATGTGCAAGACATCCGCGAACGCGACCTGGCGCGATTCGAGCAGAACCAGAAGGTGATATAGGACGTCGGCTGCCTCGGCTTTGACTGCCTTGTCGTCGCTCGCCATGGCCGCGATGACGAGTTCTACCGCTTCTTCGCCGAATTTCTTGGCGCAGCGCTCCGTGCCGACGCTCAATAATTGCGTTGTATAGGACTTGCCGGACGTATCGAAGCGCCGCGAATGGATGAGCGCGGCAAGCCGGACCAGTGTATTCTCTTCACTCATATCTCGTGTCTCGCGGCGTTGCCGTTCGATGTCCGAACCCAAGCGGGCGCACACCATCAAGCCGGCGCTTGATAATCAAGCTTTTACGCCCCGAAAAGCCGAGAAAGGCTTAAAATTCTCAGCCGCCGCCCAATCGCTGGCGGATATAGTCGAGTTGGTCGAAATTGCCATATCGGATCATCAGCGTGCCGCTTTCGCCCGACGCCTTGCGGACTTCGACCTTGAGCCCCAGGAGATCGGCCAATTCCTTCTCGAAGGCCTTGGTGTCGGCATCCTTGTCGCGCGCGCGCCGATGGCTGCCGCCGGTCGGACCGGGTTCGCCGAAGGCTTGCACCAACGTTTCCACATCGCGGACGTTCAAGCCATTGTCGATAATCTGCTTCGCGATCGTGCCGGCGTCCTCACGGCCGATCAAGGCGCGGGCATGACCGGCGCTGATCTGGCCGTTTTGGACGAGTGACTGCACGTCACTCGGCAGCTTCAGCAAGCGCAGCGTGTTGGCGACGTGGCTGCGGCTCTTGCCGATGATTTCAGACAGCTGCTCCTGGCTATAATCGAAGCGCTCGACAAGCTCGCGATAGCCGGTCGCTTCTTCGATGGCGTTCAAGTCCTGACGCTGGACATTCTCTATGATCGCGAGTTCGAGAAGCTCACGGTCGCTGAGTTCGCGGATGATCACGGGAATCGTGTGGATTCCGGCTTTCTGCGCAGCGCGCCAGCGGCGTTCGCCGGCGACGATCTCGTAACCGCCGGTCAGGCCGTCAGGGCGGACGACGATCGGCTGGACGAGACCTTTCGTGCGGATCGATTCCGCGAGTTCGGAAAGCTCGTCGTCGCGGAAATCCTTGCGTGGATTGAGCGGACTCGATTTGACCTCGGCGATCGACACCATGCGCTGCTCGCCTTCCGGCGGCAGGCGATGACCGAGCGGTGCCGGTTCGCCGATGAGAGAGGCGAGGCCACGGCCCAGGCGGCTCTTCGGCACCATCGAGTTCATCTGCTTTTTCGTCCCCTGCTTGTCGGTTTGTCTTTTAAATCAGCTCGTTTTTCGCACGGCTCAGGCGGCCTTGTAGCGCCGTTCGCGCTCCATGATTTCGGTCGCGAGACGGATATAGGCTTGGCTTCCTGTGCAGTCGTAGTCGTAGAGAAGGATCGGCTTGCCGTGGGAGGGGGCCTCGGCAATGCGCGTGTTGCGTGGGATGACCGTGTCGTAGACTTTCGAGCCGAAGAAGGCGCGGACGTTTTCAGCGACTTCCCGCGACAGCGACAGGCGCGCGTCGTGCATCGTCAGGACGACGCCCTGGATTTCGAGCCGGGGGTTGAGGGTCGCACGGATCTGCTCGATCGAATCCTTAAGCTGCGAAATACCTTCGAGCGCGAAGAACTCGCATTGCACCGGCACAAGAACCGCATGCGCCGCGGACATCGCGTTGAGTGTCAGCAGGTTCAAAGACGGCGGACAATCGATCAGAACGTAGCTGAAGTGCGTCTCGGTATCGCGTGCGCGCTGATGGCCGATCATCGCGGTAATGGCATCGCGCAGCTTGAACGGCTTGTTCTGGTCGGCAGACAGCATCGAATCGATGCCGACGAGGTCGTTATTGGCGGGAACGACGAACAGGTTCGGGACGGCGGTTTTCAGCACCGATTCCATGATGGCGGCGTTGCCGGTCAGAACGTCGAAGGATGTATTGAAGCGCTGCTCGATATCGATACCGAGACCGGTCGAGGCGTTTCCCTGTGGATCGAGATCGAGAACGAGCACCCGCTCGCCCACGGCGGCCAATGCCGTCCCGAGGTTGATCGCGGTGGTCGTTTTTCCGACGCCGCCTTTCTGATTGGCGACAGCGACGACACGCGGACCCGCGTTTGCACCGCCCGCGCCTGATACGTAGCCGGCCACGGGATTATCCCTCCGTCCTTGGTTTCAACGCCCTGGGCTTCAACGCTTTGAGCAACACAACTCGGCCGCCCTCTTCCGTCACGCTCGGAATCAGCTCAAAGGCAAATTGCCAATCCTGAGCTGCGTTCTCGATTTCGGTGGCGACGTCGCGACCTTTCAAGAACATACCAAGCGTAGAAGACACGAAATACGGTGCTGCGATCTCGACCAGCCGAGAGAGCGGTGCGAGAGCGCGCGCGGTGACGCAGTCGGCCACGCCTATCTTAGCGTGAGTCTCTGGATTTTCGATCCTCATGCACAGAATGTCCACAGCAACTCCGGTCGCACGGGCGACCTCGCGGAGGAATGAGGCCTTTCGGCTATCGCTTTCGACCAGAATGTGGCTGGTCCCTCCAATTTCTGACGCCATGATTGCCAGGACGAGGCCCGGAAAGCCCGCGCCCGAGCCGAGATCGATCCACACTTTCGCGTTTGGCGGCCGGTAGGGCCAAAGCTGGGCGCTGTCAGCGAAATGGCGGTGCCAGATCTCGTTGAGGGTGCTCGGGGCGACGAGGTTGATCGTCTTCTGCCAACGCTTCAGAAGTGTCTCGTAAATCTCGAGTTTTTCGCGGATTTCGCGTGTAATTCCGAACCTGGCCTGAAATTCGTCCGGGGTGTCGATGCGCGCGAGGGCCATCAGGCTCTCTTGCGGTCGGTCTTGCCGTCCTTGGCTGCTTTGAGCCGGGCGAGGAGCGTCAGGAGTGCGGCCGGGGTCATGCCTTCGATTTGCCCGGCCTGGGCGATGGTCGCCGGGCGGTGGCGGGCGAGTTTCTGGCGGATTTCGGCCGAAAGGCTTGGCAGACCCGCGTAATCGAAGTCGTCGGGGATGCGTATAGCCTCGTCGCGCTTCATCTGGGCGACATCCTCGTCCTGGCGCCTCAGATAGGCAGCGTAGCGGGCGTCAATTTCGAGCTGACCGGCAATCTTCGAATCAATCCGGCCGATTTCGTGCCAGACGGCCTTGAGGCGGTCGAGCGAGATTTCCGGGAAGGCCAGCAAATCGAACGCGGTACGGCGGCGGCCGTCGCGATTGATCGAAAGGCCGTGGCGGGCGGCTTCGGTCGGGGTGAGGCTGAGTTGGTTCAGCAAGTCGAGGCCGTCGGCGAGCGCTTTGGCCTTGGCCTCGAACTTTCGGGCCCGCTCGGGCCCTACGCAGCCAAGCCGGATACCCTCGGGCGTCAGACGCTGGTCGGCGTTGTCGGCCCGAAGCCTTAAGCGAAATTCGGCGCGGGACGTGAACATGCGATAGGGCTCGGACACGCCGCGGGTGACAAGGTCGTCGACCATGACGCCGAGGTAGCCCAAAGTGCGCGAAATGCTAACTGTTTCACGTGAATCCATTTCTAAAGAATCCGTTTCACGTGAATCCGTTGTATATGAATCTATTGGTAAATTTCCGGCTCGAATGGTGGCGTTGAGTCCGGCCAAAAGGCCCTGGGCACCCGCTTCCTCGTAGCCCGTCGTGCCGTTGATCTGGCCGGCCAGAAATAGCCCCGGCAGACGCTTCACTTCGAGGCCCGGCGTCAGCTCGCGGGGATCGACGTAGTCGTATTGGATGGCATAGCCGGGCCGCTTGATGACAACGTTTGCGAGCCCCGGCATCGTCTTCAGGAATGCCTCCTGGACTTCGGCGGGCAACGAAGTCGAGACGCCGTTGGGGTAGATCGTGTCGTCGTCGAGGCCTTCGGGTTCGAGGAAAATCTGGTGCGAGGAGCGGTCGGCGAATCGCACAACCTTGTCCTCGATCGACGGGCAATAGCGGGGACCGACGCTTTCGATTTGGCCCGAATACATGGGCGAACGTGCGAGATTCGCCCGGATGATCTCGTGGGTTTCGGGCGTCGTATAAGTGATCCCGCAGCTGATCTGAGGTGTCACGATCCGCTCGGTCAAAAACGAGAACGGGACGGGATCGTCGTCGGCCTTCTGCATTTCGAGGCCGGACCAATCGATGGATTTGCCGTCGAGGCGTGCCGGGGTGCCGGTCTTCAGGCGGCCAAGCTGCAGGCCCAGCGCATAGAGGCGGTCCGATAGCTTGAGCGCCGGGGCCTCGCCGGCCCGGCCAGCCGGGATCTTCTGCTCGCCCATATGGATCAGGCCGTTCAGGAAGGTGCCGGTCGTCAAAACGACGGCGCCCGAGCGAATCAGTCGGCCATCGGCGGTGATGACGCCTTCGACCCGGCCATTTTCCACGATCAGGTCCTCGACCCCACCTTCGATGACGTCGAGGTTTGGAATCGCGGCGATTTCGGCCTGCATGGCCTGACGGTAAAGCTTGCGGTCGGCCTGGGTGCGGGGGCCCTGGACGGCCGGGCCCTTCGAGCGGTTCAGAAGCCGGAACTGGATGCCGGCGGCGTCGGCCACCCGGCCCATCAGACCGTCGAGGGCGTCGATTTCGCGGACCAAATGGCCCTTTCCGAGGCCGCCGATGGCCGGATTGCAGGACATTTCTCCGATTGTCGCGAAGGCGTGCGTCACGAGCGCCGTTCGCGCGCCCATGCGGGCCGCAGCGGCTGCAGCCTCGGTTCCGGCGTGCCCGCCGCCCACGACAATGACGTCATATCGGTTCATTGCCGGGGTCTAGCGCATCCTCGGGGTGCGCAAAAGGCGGTTTGTCGCCCCGAATCCCGTCTTTTGGCGGGAGGGAGAAAAATCCAGGCTTGCGAATCCAAAGAATCATTTCACGTGAAACCTTTCGGACTCACTTGCCGATGCAGAATTGGCTGAAGATTTGGTCAAGAACGTCCTCGACATCGACACGGCCGGTGATCCGGCCCAGCGCCTGGGCCGCCCTGCGGAGATCTTCGGCCCTGAGTTCGATGGCGTCTCCGCTTCCCGAAAGAAAGGCCTGAACGTCGGCAAGGGCGCTTTCCAGCGCCTGGCGATGGCGCGCCTGCGTGAGTGCGGGATCCGTTTGAGACCCGACGGCCTGCCTCGCACGTTCCGCTATTTCCTCGATGAGGCGATCAAGTCCCGCTCCGGTCTTTGCCGAAATAGCGAGATCCCCGAACTCGGGTTCGCTCTGCGACTCATGTGGAAGATCCGTCTTGGAACGAATTACAAGACTTGTTTCACGTGAAAAGCCAAGCGGCGGAATCGACTCAGGTTTTTCCGCCAGCCAGAGCACCAGATCGGCGTCGCGGGCGGCGGCCATGCTGCGGCGGATGCCTTCTCGTTCGATTTCGCTCGACGCTTCGCGAATGCCCGCAGTGTCGGAGACGATGACAGGCAATCCGGCGAGGTCGAGACGCACTTCGACGACGTCGCGCGTCGTACCGGCCTCGGCGGAGACGATTGCGGCGTCGCGCCGGGCAAGTGCATTCAGCAGGCTCGATTTCCCGGCATTCGGCGCACCCAGGAGCGCGACGCGAAAACCATCGCGCAGGATCTCCCCGCGATGGCCGTCATCGAGATGCGCAACAATCTCTTTATGCAGGATTTCCGCGCGTTTTCGCGCCTCTCCGAATGATGCAGCCGATACGTCGCCTTCGTCGGAGAAATCAATCGCGGCTTCGGTGAGGGCTGCGATTTCGATCAAGCGGGAGCGCCAACCTTCGTAGAGCTTCGAGAGCGCGCCGCTCGCCTGGGCGAGGGCCTGGCGGCGCTGGGCGTCGGTCTCGGCGTCAATGAGATCGGCGAGGCCTTCGACCTCCGCGAGGTCGATCTTGCCGTTCTCGAAGGCGCGCCGCGCGAATTCTCCCGGCTCAGCTAAACGGCAGCCCGGAATGCCGCCAAGCGCCGACAGAATCGCCGCGACGACGGCGCGACTGCCGTGGACCTGGAACTCAACGACATCTTCCCCGGTTTCGCTATTTGGCGCCGCGAACCAGAGCACGACGGCACGATCCAGCGCCTCGCCCGTGCGGGGATGCTGGATCGTGCGGTAGACCACCGAGCGGGGCTTTGGCCGCGGCGCCACCATTTTTTCCAGGATGTCTTGCGCGGCAGGTCCTGAAATGCGGATGACGGCCACGCCCGCGCGACCGGAGGCGCTCGAGAGCGCGAAGATAGTTGAAGCCTCGGGCTTAGGGTTTGAGTACATGGGGGTTCGCGTACTCGTAGACACCGCCCGCCGCAACTCGATCCCGAAATCCCTCCTAACGCCGGCTGAACCTGCATGAGCGAAAACCGCCTGAAATACGAGACAAGCCCTTACCTGCTGCAGCACCAGGAGAATGCCGTCCACTGGTGGGCGTGGGGGCCGGAGGCTCTGGCGGAAGCGAAGCGCGCGGGAAAGCCGATCCTGCTCTCGGTCGGCTATGCGGCCTGCCATTGGTGCCATGTGATGGCGCACGAAAGCTTCGAAGATCCTGCGACAGCTCAGGTGATGAATGATCTCTTCATCAACATCAAAGTCGATCGCGAGGAACGTCCCGATATCGACGCGATCTACATGGGCGCGCTGCATCGCTTGGGCGAGCAGGGCGGCTGGCCGCTGACGATGTTTCTCGACAGCGATGCGAAGCCGTTTTGGGGCGGCACATATTTTCCACGTGAATCACGCTACGGCCGCCCGGCGTTCGTCACCGTGCTTCTGCGCATCGCGGAGGCTTATCAAAATCAACCCGAAACCGTCGCTAAGAACGCGGACGCTCTCATCTCATCGTTGAAAGAAGAAGCCGCCACGCGCGACCGCGCTACGCAAGGTCCTGATGTTCGCGATCTCGTTTCGCGCATCGCGCGTGCCGTCGACCGCGAACATGGCGGACTTTCAGGAGCACCGAAATTTCCGCAGTGGAGCATCTTCTGGCTTTTGTGGCGCGGTGCCATTCGCTTCGGTGACGAAAGCGCGAAGGGGGCCGTCGTCACGACGTTGCGGAACATCTGCCAGGGCGGCATCTACGATCATCTCGGCGGCGGCTTCTCACGCTATTCGGTCGACGAACATTGGCTCGTGCCGCACTTCGAAAAAATGCTCTACGACAACGCGCTGTTGATCGATCTCATGACGGAGGTTTGGTGCGAGACGCAGGAGCCTTTGTTCAAGACGCGCATCGCGGAGACGGTCGCGTGGGTGGAGCGCGAAATGATCGGGGAAGCGGGCGGATTTGCAGCATCTCTCGATGCCGACAGCGAAGGCGAGGAAGGCAAGTTCTATGTCTGGAGCGCGGACGAAATCGCGGACGTTCTCGGCGCAGAAGAAGCGGCTTTCTTCGCTCGCATCTATGGCGTGACGCCTGACGGAAACTTCGAAGGCCATACCATTCTCAATCGCCTCGACTCACAGTCGTTGCTGTTGGAGGAAGCGGAGGCGCGTCTTGCAGAGATGCGTGCGAAGCTTCTCGCGCGACGATCGTCGCGTATCCGTCCGGGATGGGACGACAAGATCCTCGCGGATTGGAACGGCTTGATGATCGCGGCGGTGTCTCGTGCGGCTATCGTTTTCGAACAGCCGGAGTGGCTGGCGCTCGCAGAGCAGGCTTTCACGTTTGTCACGACGGAGCTCGCCGCGGGCGGGGACCGGCTCTATCATTCCTATCGCGCGGGTCTCGCGAAAGCGCCGGCGACGGCCTCCGATTACGCCAACATGATCTGGGCGGCGCTTCGTCTCTTCGGCGCGACGCAATCGCAAAGCTATCTCACTCAGGCGCAGCGCTGGGCCGACGTGCTCGACCGGCATTATTGGGACGGCGAGGGTGGCGGGTATTTCACCGCGGCCGACGATACGAGCGACGTCATCGTCCGGCTGAAGTCGGCGCACGACGACGCGACACCCAGCGCCAACGCGATCCAGCTTTCGAACCTCATCGCGCTTGCAGCGCTGACAGGAGATGCCCGCTATGACGACAGGGCGGCGGAGCTCGCCGAGGCCTTCTCGGGCGTCGTGGCGCGTGGACCGACCGGACACTGCGGTCTCCTCGCGGCGGAACTCGACCTTGGCCGTCTGGTTCAAGTTGCGGTGATCGAAACTGCCGCAGACGATCTTGGAAGCGCACTCCGAACGACTTCGGTTCCGGGTGGTATCGCGTTCGTCTCCGAGGCGGGGGCTTTCCCGGCTGGGTCCGCCCTTGCCGGCAAGACCGGCGTTGATGGAAAATCAACCGCTTACGTCTGTGTCGGGCCGGTCTGCGGGGCGCCACTCCAGGACGCCGCAGAATTCAAGAAAGAACTTCTGATCGCACGCAGCTAAACTATTGATCGACGTCAATCTTTACCGCTTCGAAACGTCTCAGACTTCAAACGCTTGGCTCAGCTATCCTGCGAGCGATATACACAGGGTGTCGAGAAAGGCAGCCTCCATGCGATATTTACGAGAAGCCGTCCGCTACGGTTACGCCCCTTTTATGATGTTCGGCCTCACCGGCGCCGCCTATTGGGTGGTCAGCCATCTGGTGATCGCGGAAGGCAATACCTGGGCGTATCTCTGGCTCGCGCCGTTGCTGGCCATCGCCTATGCAACTTCATTCGCTGCCGAGCGGATCGCTCCATTCTTCGAAGAATGGAACGACCATGATGCGCATGGCGACATGGGCGCGAATACCGGCCACATCCTGCTTTACGAACTCGGCTCGATCAACGGTGTCCTGCTGATCCCGCTGATCTGCTGGCTGTTCCCGTTCCAGGGCCTGTGGCCAACGCAGTGGCCGATGTGGTCGCAGGTCTTGATCGCGTTCGTCGTCGCCGATTTTGCATTCATGTTCATGCACTATCTCAGCCATCGGCTGCCGTCGCTGTGGAGGCTGCACGCGGTCCATCACGGCGTCGGGCGTCTCTACGGCTACAACGGCGTCATCCGCCATCCACTGCACCAGGCGCTCGATATGATCGTCGGCAACATGCCGCTCGTCATCATCGGCATGCCGGTACCGGTCGCGGTCGTGCTCGGCTTCCTGATCTCGGTGACGCTGATCGTCCAGCATTCGAATGTCGATGCGCGGCTCGGGCCGCTGCAGAAGCATCTCGCGATCGGACGCTTACACCATCTGCATCACGTCAACTGGGGCACCGAGGGCGATTGCAACTTCGGCCTGCTGCTGACGGTTTGGGACCGGATGTTCGGGACGTATGTCGAGAAGTTGAAGCGCGACGTCACGGCGAAGGATATGGGCGTCGACGAGCTGCCGAACTTCCCGAAGGGCATGTGGGAGCAGCTGAAGCTGCCGTTCATCTACAAGCCCGGTCAGGGCGAGCCGGAGCGCTATAAGCAAATGGCGGCCGCTACCAAGACGCCGGCGCAGGAGGCTCGTCAACAAATCCTCGACGCGGCGGAGTAGCGGTTTCAAACCGAATCTCCGTCCAACAAAAAAGGCCGCTCGATCAAGCGGCCTTTTTCACGTGAATCATTTTGAGCGACTACGTGTTCATCGACTGGAAGAACTCGCCGTTGGTTTTCGTCGAGCGGAGTTTGTCGATCAGGAACTCGATGCCGTCCATCGTGCCCATCGGGTTCAGGATGCGGCGGAGCACGTAGACCTTCTTGAGCTGATCCTTGGGAATGAGCAGGTCTTCCTTACGCGTACCCGAGCGGGAAACATCGATCGCCGGGAAGACGCGCTTGTCGGAGACCTTGCGGTCGAGGATGATTTCCGAGTTGCCGGTACCCTTGAACTCTTCGAAGATCACTTCGTCCATGCGCGAGCCGGTGTCGACGAGGGCCGTCGCGATGATGGTCAGCGAGCCGCCTTCCTCGATGTTGCGGGCCGCACCGAAGAACCGCTTCGGCCTTTGCAAGGCGTTCGAATCGACGCCGCCGGTCAGGACCTTGCCGGATGACGGAACGACCGTGTTGTAGGCACGACCCAGACGCGTGATCGAATCCAAGAGGATGATGACATCCCGCTTATGCTCAACGAGACGCTTAGCCTTCTCGATCACCATCTCGGATACCTGCACGTGCCGCGAGGGCGGTTCGTCGAAGGTGGAAGAGATCACTTCGCCTTTCACCGAGCGCTGCATGTCGGTGACTTCTTCAGGCCGCTCGTCGATCAAGAGGACGATCAGGTAGCACTCGGGATGATTGATTGAGATCGAGTGGGCGATGTTCTGGAGCAGAACGGTTTTGCCGGTGCGGGGCGGCGCAACGATCAAGCCGCGCTGGCCTTTGCCGAGCGGCGCGACGATATCGATGACGCGCGATGACAAATCCTTGATCGTCGGGTCTTCGATTTCGAGCTTCAGCCACTGGGTCGGGTAGAGCGGCGTCAGGTTGTCGAAGTGGCTCTTGTGCTTGGTCTTCTCAGGGTCTTCGAAGTTGATGTTCGAAACCTTGAGGAGGGCGAAGTAACGTTCGCCCTCTTTCGGAGAGCGGATCTGGCCTTCGACGGTATCGCCGGTGCGGAGCGCAAAGCGGCGGATCTGTGATGGTGAGACGTAGATGTCGTCGGGGCCGGGAAGGTAGTTCGCTTCCGGCGATCTCAGGAAGCCGAAGCCATCCTGCAAGACTTCGACGACACCCGTCGCTGTAATTTCTGTCTCTTGGGTCGCGAGCTGCTTCAGCGTCGCGAACATCAATTCCTGCTTGCGCAGGGTCGAGGCGTTCTCGACACCCGCCTCTTCGGCGAAGGTGACGAGTTCAGCGGGAGACTTCCGCTTCAAGTCCTCGAGCTTCATTTGCTTCATTGGAAAAGAACTCCACGGAGTGCCGCATCGAAGCGGTATCGGGTGGTGAGGTGGGGTGAATGAGCCTGGCATAACGGCGACGAGGCGGGCGCCTCGTCATAACCCAGCAAGCGTTGACGCATCAAAACGTCGAAACGTGCCGTCTGCCAAAATCCTATGAGGACATAACTCGTATAGCAGATAGGCGACGATCTGAAAAGCGTCAAAACGGCTTCACAATGACGAGGATGACAATGCCGATCATCAGCACGGTCGGTATTTCATTGATAATGCGCCAGTGGCGCGCCGGTTTCGTGTTGCGGTCTTCACGGAAGGCGCGGGTGGCAGCAGAGAGGTAGCCATGCAACCCGGAAAGTGCAAGGACGAGGGCGAATTTGGCGTGCAGCCAAGGCGCGGTCCAAAAGCCGCCTTTCCAGGCGAGCCATAGTCCGAGGACCCAGGTTACGATCATCGCCGGCGTGGTGATGATCGTCAGCAGCCGCTTTTCCATCACCTTGAAAGTCTCCGACTGAGGAGAACCAACGGGCACCTCAGCGTGATAGACGAAAAGGCGGGGCAAGTAGAGCATCCCGGCCATCCACGCGATCACAGCGATGACGTGGAAGGCCTTGATCCAAAGGTAGGCGCCGTCGCCGAGGGCGAAGACAAGCAAGAGGGCGGCAACGATCGTTACGCCGAGGGCGACCATCGCGCGGCGCGCCGGAGAACCTGTGTCGGGTGCTACTGTCATGATCTCAATTTCAGGTTTGGCGCACGCGCTCGACCAGTCGCGCGACATTTTCCGGCGGCGTTTCCGGCACGATGCCATGGCCAAGATTGAAAACAAAGGGCAGGTCAGCCATGACGCTACAGATGGTATCCACGCGTTCGTCGAGTGCCGCGCCGCCGGCGACGAGCAGCAGCGGATCGAGATTGCCCTGAACGGCTTTCCCGGTTCTTGCGATTGTCTGCATCACGCTCAAGGGGCAGGAGGTATCGCAGCTAACGCCATCGACGCCCGTTCCTTCGATGTATTTCTGAAGCAGCGCAGCGGCGCCGCGTGGAAAGCCGATGACGGGGATATCGGGATGGCGTGCTCGTAATTCTCTGACGATACGCGATGTCGGGGTTATGACCCAGCGCTGGAATTCATCTTCGGCGAGACTTCCGGCCCAGCTGTCGAAAATCTGTATAGCATTGGCGCCGGCTTCAATCTGCCCGGAAAGATAGGCGATCGACGCTTCCGTCAAAATGTCGATCAACTGCGCAAAGCCGTCGCGATCGCGATAGGCCCAGCGTCGTGCCGCGGCTTGGTCGGTCGAGCCTTTGCCTTCGGCCATGTATGTCGCGACGGTCCACGGGGCCCCACAAAATCCGATCAAAGCTGTTTCACGCGACAGGGATTGGCTCAGCCGCTCGACTGTTTCGCAGACCCGCGCAAACTTGTCGTGGGTGTTGGATAGGGCGAGTCGGGTGAGGCCTTCAATGGATTTGATTGGGTCGAGACGCGGGCCTTCGCCTTCCGCGAAACGGACGCTCTGGCCCAATGCGTCGGGCACGACGAGAATATCGGAAAACAGGATCGCGGCGTCTAAGCCATAGCGGCGGATCGGCTGCAGTGTCACTTCGGCTGCGAGTTTCGGCGAGTAGCACAGATCGAGGAAGCTTCCGGCGTCGGCTCGGACTTTGCGATATTCCGGCAGATAGCGGCCGGCCTGACGCATCAGCCAGACGGGAGGTGGTGCCACAGCCTTGCTCGCAAACGGCTGCAGGAAACGTTTGTCGAGCAGCTCAGTTTTCAGGTCGTGCACCGTCGTTCTTCCCTTCACTTCAAATCAGATAATTTTCTTGAAGCTTATTTTTAAGACTCTTAGTCCTGGGGGGAGTGGGGATCTGCCGATCGTCCACGCTCCCTCCACAAGATTTGCGGTTGCCGGATCGTGTAGCACGAGCCGTAGCGCTTGTGGCGCGTTTCGCGCAATAGGGCCTTAAGGCCCCCGTTAATCAATGACTTGCGAGCAATGTGGTAAGCCAACTCGAAGGCACGTCCTGTTGAGAAGGATCAGATAAGGGTAGGAGAGGTGAGTTGTTCCATGGGACGGCCGTTTGCCGAACAACTTCTTTCCCTTTTGTCCGGATGTGGGTATCGCCGTGGGTAGGGTCACGGTTGTTGTCTCAACCCGAAGCCGGTCCACCGGGGCGGGGGATAACTGAAGAGTTTTGAACATGCCGCACGACGCTTCTCTCAAGAGATGATTTGCCATGACGCTGCCCAGTCTTTTTCACATGCATCTTGTCTCGGACGCGACCGGGGAAACATTGGCGGCGATCGCCAAAGCGGCGACCGTGCAGTATCAGAACATTCGCGCTATCGAGCATGTTCATCCGCTCGTCAGAACGCAGCGGCAATTGAAGCGTGTGCTCGCCGATATCGAGCATGAGCCCGGTATCGTGCTTTATACTGTCGTCAACAAGACGCTGGTGGCGGAGCTTGAAGCGCATTGCCAGCGACTCAAGATTCCCTGTCTTGCGGTTTTGCGGCCCATCATGCAGGTTTTCGAAAGCTATCTTGGCGCACCGCAGACGCCGACGGTTGCCGGTCAGCATGTCCTCGATGCCGATTATTTCCGGCGCATCGATGCGATGAATTTCATGATGGCGCATGATGACGGGCGGCTGCCTGACAATCTCAGCGACGCCGATATCGTTCTGCTCGGGATCTCGCGGACGTCGAAGACGCCAACGAGTCTTTATCTTGCGCAGCGCGGATACAAGACGACGAACTTGCCGCTCGTGCCGCAAGTGCCTCTGCCGGAGCAATTGTTTCACCCGCACACGGCGTTTATCGTTTGCCTGATTGCCAACGTCGATCGCATCGCGGACGTGCGACGTAACCGTGCGGTGCTGATGGCCGATCGCGATCTTGGAACCTATGTCGACCGGGACACGATCTCGGCGGAAATCGCCTACACCCGTAAAATCGCCGCACAGTACGGTTGGCCGATCATCGACGTGACGCGGCGATCGATCGAAGAGTCGGCAACGATGATTCTCAAACTCTTGCAAGATCGCAAATCGGGAACGCGATCGGAGCCGGAACCGACCAATGCCTGAGATAACGCGTCTGGTGCTCGCGTCCGGAAGCGCGGTGCGCCGTACTTTGCTTGAAGCGGCAGGACTGTCGTTCGATGTCGTTCCTGCCGACATCGATGAAGCCGCTATTCGCACCGCCATTCTCGAAAACACGGCCGGTGCCGAAGCGGGCGATATCGCGAGCGTGCTGGCGGCCGAAAAAGCCCGCGTCGTTTCGTTGGCTAATCCCGAGGCCCTCGTGATCGGTGCCGATCAGGTTCTGGTGCTTGGCGGCAAGATTTTCGCGAAGCCTCAGACGATCGCCGAAGCTCGCGAGCATCTCGTTATGCTGAGGGGCCGCACGCACGATCTTGTTTCGGCGGTCGCGCTTGCCCGGAACGGCAACGTTCATTGGCAGACGACCGCGACGGCCGGCATGTCGGTGCGCGACTTCTCCGACGAATTTCTCGGCGCTTATCTCGAAAGACTGGGCGCGCGCGTTCTCGGAAGTGTCGGATGCTACGAGCTTGAAGGTGCCGGCGTGCAGCTTTTCGAGCGCGTCGAGGGCGATTATTTTACGATCCTTGGCATTCCGCTTTTGCCCCTGCTTCAACGCCTTCGGGAAGAAGAGATGCTCACGGCATGAAACGCGCTTGCGTCATTGGCTGGCCGATCGCGCATTCGCGGTCGCCGCTCATCCATGGATACTGGCTGCGTAAATACGGCATTGACGGCTCTTATACGAAGGAGCCAGTCCGACCAGAGGATCTTCGCGCTTTTCTCGCATCGCTCAAAGAGCGCGGTTTTGCCGGGTGCAACGTCACGGTTCCTCACAAGGAAGCAGCCTTCGCGGCGGCTCAGATCCGGGAACCTTCCGCGGTCGCTGTCGGCGCGGCGAATACGCTATGGTTCGAAGGCGAAGCGCTGGCGTCGGCCAATACCGATACCTATGGGTTCATGGCCAATCTCGATCAGTCGGCGCCAAAGTGGCGCGATGTACCGGGTCCGGTGCTTGTGCTCGGCGCCGGCGGGTCGGCGCGCGCCGTCGTTCACGGTCTTTTGGAGAGCGGCCGGGACGACGTTCGCGTCTTCAACCGGACGGTCGATCGCGCCGAGGACATCGCGCGGCACTTCGGCACAGCCGTGTCGGCGTGGGCGTGGTCTGTCCGCAATGAGCATGTCGCGCAAGCATCTCTTATCGTTAATACCACTACACTCGGCATGAACGGTGCCGGAAATCCTGAAATCGATTTCCGGCTGGCAAAAAAGGACGCCGTCGTCGCAGACCTCGTTTACGTCCCGTTGGAAACTCTCCTCCTAAAGTCGGCACGCACGCATGGATTGGCGGGGGTTGACGGTCTCGGCATGCTGCTACATCAGGCTGTTCCCGGATTCGAAAAGTGGTTCGGCGTTCGTCCCGATGTTACTTCCGAGCTCTATGCCCTCGTTGCTGAGAACATTCGCGAGGCATAATGCTTGTCGTTGGACTGACCGGGTCGATTGGAATGGGCAAATCGACCGCAGCGGCGCGATTTCGCGCGCGAGGCATCGGCGTTTTCGATGCCGACGCCGAAGTGCACCGGCTCTACACGGGGCCGATGGCCGAAGAAATCGAGCAGGCATTTCCCGGATCGCTGACTTCGGGCGTTGTCGATCGCGCTAAGCTTTCAGAGCATCTCCTCGCGGAGCCGCACCGGTTCAAGGAACTGGAGGCCATCGTGCATCCGCGCGTGCACGCGGCCGAGCGGCAGTTTCTGCAGGAAGAATTTATGAACGGGGCGTCGATTGCCGTTCTCGAAGTTCCGCTATTTTTTGAAGCGGGCCGCGACGAGCATGTCGATGCGATCGTGGTGGTGGCGGCGTCGCTGGACGTTCAGCGGCAACGCGTCCTCGCTCGTTCGGGCATGACGGATGCGAAGTTCGAAGCCGTCGTCGCGCGGCAGCTTTCAGAAGCCGAAAAACAGGCGCGGGCCGATTTCGTTGTGGACACCAACGGATCGGTCGAAAACTGCAACAGCCAAATCGACATCATCATCACTAAGCTCATGCCTCTCAGCGCCACGGCTTACGATCAGTTCTGGCGCGACTGACGTAAAGGCTTAGGGACCAAAATGCGCGAAATCGTTCTCGATACCGAAACAACAGGTCTCGATCCGAAGAAGGGGCATCGGCTGATCGAGATCGGCGGCATCGAGATGATCAACCGCATTCCGACGGGCCGCGAATTTCACCGCTTCATCAACCCCGAGCGGGACGTGCCGAGGGAGGCGCAGGAGATCCACGGTATCGCGACGGAATTCCTGTTCGATAAACCCCTCTTCAAAGAGGTCGCCCGCGATCTCCTGGCTTTCCTGGGCGACGATGTTCTGGTTATTCACAACGCCCAGTTCGACATCATGTTTCTCAATTACGAGTTCGGCTTGGTCGGAGAGAAGCCGTTGAGCTTCGAGCGCGTCGTCGACACGCTTGCGATCGCGCGTCGCCGGCATCCGGCAGGACCGAATACGCTTGACGCTCTTTGCAAGCGCTATTCGATCGATAATTCCCAGCGCACGAAGCACGGCGCCCTGGTCGACAGCTTGCTGCTCGCGGACGTTTACATTGAATTGCTCGGCGAGCGGCAGGCAACGTTCGGCCTGCAATCGGCGAACGCGAAATCTGCGGCAGGTCAGGGAATGAGGGCGCGCCGCGGTGTGGCCATCGCGCGCTCCGAGCCGCTTCCACCGCGCATCGCCGAGGCCGATGTCGATGCGCATCGGTCCTTCATCGAGACAATGAAAACGCCGGCCCTGTGGCTGCGGTTTTGGGACGAGACGTCCGCCTGAGACCTTCCTCTCAGGCGACCGAAGTTCCCGAAGTTCCGGGTGCCTGAGGGCGCTGCCGCTGGCGCTGCATGTAAAGTGCGCCGAAATCGATAGGATCGAGAAGCAGCGGCGGGAAACCGCCTTCCCGCGTCACATCGGCAACCAAGCGGCGCAGGAAGGGAAAGATCATCGATGGGCCGGAAATGAGCAGGAACGGTTCGAGCGCGCCTTCCGGAATGCTTTCGATCTTCAATAGCCCCGCATAGACGGTCTCAAGCAGATAGATCGTGCCGAGGTTATTCGTTGCGGTTGCTTTGAACTCGATCGACGTTTCGTAAAGATCGCTCTCGACGCGCTGGGCGCCGACGTTCACCTCGACCGTGAGATTCGGCTGGTCGCCGATTCCCGAAATCAGCTTATGGATGTTGGGGTTCTCGAAGGACAGATCTTTGATGTACTGATTGACGATCTTGGCCTGGATCGGAAGCTGGTCCCCGGCCCCCGGCCCCGCCGAGGCGCCGTTTCCGTTATTTTCATGGTCGGCCATGAGGTTCCTCTTCAAGCATTTCGGAGTTCGAGGCTGATGACGCGGGGTCGCTACCACGTCGGTCCGACATGCGCAATGGAGCGGAATTCCGGGTTTTCAGGACGCTTGCCTTTTACTGTCGCGACCTTCTCGGCTGAACTGTCTTGCCAGGCCGGAGAGGTCTTTCGCTGACGCGCTCGTATTCGCCCTCGATCACGATGCCGTCGCCTTCGCCAGGGTCGTGGTCTTCGTGGGTGCGGAAGGTCTCGCGACTGACTTCGGCCTGATAGTGAAACAGCGTCACGAGCTTCAAAAGCCCGGTTCGGATGACGACGCGGCGAATTTGCGGGACCAGCAATGTGAGTCCGAAGATGTCGGAGATGACGCCGGGAAAAATGAGCAGCAGTCCCGCCAGGACTTGCAAAAACCCGTCGAAGAGCGGCGAGAAGCCTTCCCGGTCCGACCCCAATCGGCTGAGGGCCCGTTCGAACACTGATAGCCCGACGCGGCGGATGATATAGGTGCCGAGAATGGCGGTGCCGATTACGATGGCCGCGAGCCACCAGATGCCGATCAGCTGGCCAAGGCGGATCAGCAACCCAATTTCCAGTAGTGGAAGGGCCGCGAATGCGAGGACCAGCGCGATTTTAAAGGGTTGAGACATAAGCTTTCGCCAAACTGCGGCGGCACCTTAGCCCGGTTGCATGTCGGCAGCCACACACCTTGCCGAAGCCGTGCCAGGAGTTTCACCACTATTCACATTGTCGTCGGAGCTGTTGCCGCCCCATAAACGCCGAAAGATGGGCGGAAGACGTGGCAGCCCTAAGGTGCTATAGCTGGCCACTTAAAATCGTCCGCCCGCAACCTTAGATACGATGCTAAGATAGCGGGCAATCGAAGCGGAAGCCTATATTGGCGTTCCGTTCCCCCCACCGGAGGCGCTGACCTTTAGAATGTACGGTCAATTCGATCTTATCACACTGATTGCCCTTATCGTGGCCGTTGCAGCGATTATCAAGCTTAGAAGTGTGCTTGGCCATCGCACGGACGAAGACGAGCAGCGTGTCGAACGATTGAAAACGCGCGAACGCGAGGCGGGACAGCGCGCGGCTGCCGAGGCGACCTCGGCGGATGTGATTTCTATGCCCCGGCGCGATCGTGAACCAATGCCTACGGCGCCTGTGCCGGAGGTTGCGGGACCGAGCGTCGAAGCGCGCATCAGGGCTTATCCCGTGCAGGATCCTGCCGTTACAGACGGTCTGCTCGCCATTGCCAAGCTCGATCCTTCGCTTGAACCCGACTCGTTCCTGGCGGGCGCGGGCCGCGCCTACGAGACGATTGTTTCGGCCTTTGCCGAAGGCAATCGTCGGGCTTTGAAGGATCTTTTGAGCAAAGAGGTTTACGACGGCTTCACGGCGGCCATCGCCGAACGCGAGGCGCGCGGCGAGACGATCGATCAGCAGTTCGTGGGCATCAAGAAAGCTGAAATCAACGAAGCCGAGGTCAAGAACGGTCTCGCTTATGTGACGGTTCGCTTCGTGAGCGAGCTGATCTCGGCGACGCATGACAAGGCCGGCCAGGTTATCGCGGGCGACGCCCAAAAGATTAAAGACGTCACGGATATCTGGACATTCAGCCGAGATATCTCGACGGCAAAGGCGCGCAGCAATCCGAACTGGCGATTGGTCGCAACGCAGGCGCCGAATTAAGTCATGGTTAAGCACGACGTGGCTTTCTGAGGGGCGGTGAAGGCCGCGATTTAGGTCGTTGAAGCAGCGTGGGTCGGGCACCGGGGGGCGCCTTTTGACCAAGTGTGCGTATCACCCAAGACTTTTGGCGGCCGGCCGCATGTTGGTGCTGGCCCCTTTTCTGTTGTTGCCGCAAATTGTCGGGCAGGGCTGCCGGCCCGCTCTTGCTGCGACCACCGATCCCCGGAACAAAGCTCAGCCCGTCATGAAACCGAATGCGGTTACGTTCGAGCCGATGGCGTTCAGCGATCTCCCGGGCTGGGATGGCGACGACCATCTCGCGGCCTGGAAGGCATTTCTGGCCTCATGCAGGCCGGTGCTGAAAGTGGGCGTGCGCCCGGCTCAGCCCGGCGTCGCAGGCTCTCCGCAGGCGCTTCTCGATACCTGTTCTCGGGCCCTTGCGATGGCGAAGTCGAAGGCGGTTCGGACGCGAAGCGAAGCGCGGCAATTCTTCGAAGCGAATTTTCAGCCTCACAAAATTTCGGGCGGCGATCCGCGGGGTCTGTTGACCGGCTACTATGAGCCGCTGGTCAAAGGGTCGCGCACCCCGAATGCCATTTACAACGTTCCGATCTACCGGCGGCCGCCCGATCTCGTGAATGTCGTGGCGGAAAGCGAGCGCGGTGCCAAGTCGGGTTCATTCACCCATCAGCGCAGGACCGAGAAGGGCCTCGAACCCTACCTGACGCGCGCAGAGATCGAGCAAGGCGGGCTTGCGGGCCGCGGTCTCGAGATTTTGTACCTGAAGGATCAAGTCGACGTCTTTTTCATGCAGGTGCAGGGCTCGGGCCGCATCGAACTGCCGGACGGCGAAAAAGTGCGCGTTACCTACGACGGGAAAAACGGCTATCCATATACGTCGGTCGGCAGGGTCTTGATCGACGACGGTCAGCTGACCGCCGATGAGATGTCGCTCAAGTCGCTCAAGCGTTGGCTGAAGTCCGATAAAGACCGAGCGAAACCCGTGATGTGGAAGAATAAGTCTTACGTCTTCTTCAAGGAACTTTCCGGCGCGCAAGCCAGGGCCCCGCTGGGCGTCGAAAGCATTCCTTTACAACCCGGGCGAAGCCTTGCGGTCGATACCTCGTATTACGCGATCGGTACGCCGATTTACGTTGACGCCCCGAAAATCAAACATGCAACGAAGTCAGGCGTTTTTCGCCGTCTGATGGTTGCGCAGGACGTCGGCTCGGCTATCAAAGGTACCGAGCGCGGTGACATCTATTTCGGGTCCGGCGATAAGGCGGGGCGGCTCGCCGGGATTACGAAACAGCCGGGTCATCTCTATGCACTCCTCCCCGTCGAAGATGCGGTGAGCAGCGTTCCCGATCCGAAGACTGCGAGTAGCGGGCCGTGAAGAAGCCGCAGGGCCGTGGCGGCAGCAAACGCGGCGGGTGGGCCGGGGACGACGACCATCAGGTCTGGCAACAAGCAGCCGCGACGATCGAGCCGCTGAAGCAGGCCAAGGGACGTTTCCATCCGGCAAGCGAGGCCGTGAAATCCGGCGTCCTTCTGCCGAAGCCGGGGGCTGGACTCGGGCCCGACAAAGCAGCGAGCAAACATCGGCCAGCCGCTCCGCAACCTGCAATCGCGCCCGCGACAGCGTACCGCGCACCGCCGCCCGAACTCGCGGCTTTCGACCGCAACAGCGTTCGAAAAATTCGTGGCGGCAGGCTGGACATCGAAGCACGTGTCGATCTTCACGGTATGCGCGAACACGAGGCGCATACGGCGCTCAGGCGGTTTCTCTTGAGCTGTCAGAGCCGTGGTTTGCGCTACGTCCTGATCATCACGGGCAAAGGCAAGGCCGTCGGGTCGTCAGCATCTTATATCGGAGAGGCCGGTCGTGAGCGCGGCGTGCTGAAGCGCAATGTACCGCGTTGGCTCGACGAGCCGGATTTGCGGGCGGTCGTCGTCAGCTTCACGACGGCTGCGATTCAGCATGGCGGCGAAGGCGCCATCTACGTGCATCTTCGCTCAAAAGACCGGAGTTGACCTCAAAAACAGGTTTCCTGCAGCTTTTGCAGGGCCTGTCTGATGCCGATCAACGAATAGGTGTCCGTCACAGTGGCCCCGCGATCGGAAGACGCGGCGACCGTCATCGTGGTGCCCTTGCGCATGGCATCGACGAGCTTCAATTCGCGCGTGGAATCGGAAACGTAGGCGCGATCGCCGGAACCGAACAGCCGGAAACCGGCCGGGCTTATCGTGGCCATGCCGGGCGTGTTCTTCTTGATGCGGAAGCCCATGCGGAAGCTGACTTCGGCGCGGATGCCGTCTTTGGGCCAGGCGGAGATATAGGCGCGGGGGGCCTGGCGCTGGGTATTGTTCGGCGCGCTCGACTTGGGCTCACTCGTGACAAAACAGAAGAGGTGCGGGTTATTCCCATCGACCATGAGCGACCAGTCGCCGTACGTGTGATCGAGGGAGACCCGCTCGGCACTCAGCGCCCGCGCGGGAACGGCAAGGCTCAGAAACAAAATGACGATAATGCTTGCCAAATTCTGCATTCAAGGCCCCCCTTCGCCAATCGGGCGATCGGCGAACCGTGCCAGTGATTTGACGCGGTCATACATCACGATGGCGCCGGCCATCGCGACATTGACGCAAAAGGCTGTCGGGATCTTGACCACGTAGTCGCAGCGCGCGAGCAGGGGCTCCGACAGCGAACCGAGCTCCGGTCCGAGCACATATGCGGCCCGAAGCGGATGGCGAAAGCTCGGAAGATCGATCGCATCGTCGAGAAGCTCGATGCCGATGAGCTTGCAGCCGCCGGGGAGGGCCATATCGTCGAGAGTCGCCCAGTTGTAGTGCGGCAGATGGAGCTGGCTTTTCGAAGTGTCGGCGTGCGCTTCGACGGCCTTATAGGTGGCGCCGACGGTGAAGGTGAAGCTCGCGCCGAAGGCGTGCGCCGAGCGCATCAGATTTCCGAGGTTCAGTGACTTCGACATGCGCTCGGCGCCGATAGCGAAATAGCCCTTCGGATGCGGCGGCCATGTGGTCGCTTTTCTTGACATTGGGTTCCGCTCGTGTGTGTCAGAAGTATGCAATGCGTGGGAAGTCACATATGAAGGCTGCTCTTTGCAAGAGCCTTGACGGGCCGAAAGGTCTGGTTATCGAGACGCTACCGGAACCGCTCCCGCGTGACGGCGCCGCCATCGTTCGGGTTGCGGCAGTCGGTCTCAATTTTGCCGATACACTGGTGACGCGGGGAAAATATCAATTCAAGCCGGACCTGCCGTTTTCGCCGGGGGCGGAGATCGCCGGTATCGTTGAGTCCGTCGCTGCCAACGACCTTGGGATTCACGTGGAACAGCCCGTCATGGCCTACGTCAACTGGGGCGGAGCTGCGGAAAAAGTCGTGGTCGATGTCGGCAAGCTGATCCCCATACCGGATCGGGTGCCGATGACTGTCGCGGCCGGTCTTTCGGTGACCTACGGAACGGCGATCCATGGACTTGCCGATCGCGGCCAGCTCAAGGCTGGAGAGACGGTCGTCGTCACGGGAGCGGCGGGGGGTGCCGGGCAGGCCGCGGTTGAAATCGCCAAGCTGATGGGGGCGCGCGTTATTGCGGTTGTGTCCTCGGAAGAGAAAGCCGTGATCGCCAGGGCTGCGGGTGCAGACGAGATCATCCTGTTTCCAGGATCGGACCTCAAAGCCGAGGTTCGCGATCTGACCGGCGGGAACGGCGCCGATGTCGTCTACGATTGCGTTGGGGGCGAGGCCTCGGAGCCGCTCGTTCGCGCATTAAATTGGCAGGGCCGTTTTCTCGTTGTCGGATTCGCAGCTGGCGAGATTGCGAAAATTCCGCTCAATTTGCTTCTGCTCAGGGGCGCGGGGATCGCCGGGGTTTTCTGGGGCGAGGCGCTGAGGCGCGATCCGGCGCGACATCGCGCCAACATGCGGCGCGTCCTGGATTGGGTGCGCGAGAAACGTCTCGTGCCGCGCGTTCAAGCCACTTATCCGCTTGATGAGATCGTCGAAGCCTTGAGCATTCTCGATCGCCGTGAGGCGACGGGCAAGATCGTGGTGACGATGCGCTGAGGCCTTCCGTTACCAGCTGGCGTCGCCCTCTCCTTCGTCCGCGAGAAATCCCATGCCGCGCATCGGGAAACGATCCTCGATGCCATAGGGACCGCCGCCGACACCCGGTCGCGACGACATCAGCAACGTCCGCCCGACGAAGAACGGCTCCGAGCGGTAACCGCCATAGCGGGACAGGAAGCGTGCAACGGCATCGACGTTCGTGTGCCTTAATCGGGCGAGCGTGATGTGGGGCTTGAATGCACGTGTGTCAGGCGGCAAACCGGCGTTGCGCGCAGCCTTCTCGTGGGCGCGGGCCAAGTCCTCAAGCTCGGGCTTCGGTTCAACGGCGGCCCAAATCGAACGCGGGTCATCGCCACCGAAAACGCCGAGGCCCGACAGTCTCAGCTCGAAGCCGTCCGGTTCGATCCGGGCCAGATTGGCGATGAACTCGCGGGCTTCGACATTGCCGATATCGCCGGCAAACCGTAGCGTGATGTGATAGCTCTCGGGCTTAATCCAGCGTGCGCCCGGCAACGGCAAGCGCAAGTGGTGAAGCTCTTCGCAAATATCGTCGGGAAGCTCGATGGCGGTGAACAAGCGGGGCATGTCTGATGTCCTTGCTCGCAAGCGGCCTAGGGGGTGGCCGGCTTTCCTGTTGCCTGATTTTGCTCGACGCTCGCGATGAGCGCTTCGACGTCGGGCAAGATACGTTTCACAATCTCGGCGACACCCTTGCCCGTCGGATGCAGCCCGTCCGGTTGCGTGAATTTGGGGTCGAGCGCCACGCCTTCGAGGAAGAAGGGATAAAGAGGAACGCCGTACTTGGTGGCGAGATCCGGAAAGATGGAATCGAACTTTTTGGCATAGCCATCGCCCCAGTTGTTCGGGGCTTTCATGCCGGTCAGAAGCACGGGGATGCCCTTGGCCTTAAGGTCGGCGAGCATCTTGTCGAGGTTTGCGCGCGGCACTTTCGGATCGATGCCCCGGAGCGCGTCGTTGGCGCCTAGTTCAAGGATGGCGGCATCGGGCTTCGGGTTCAATGCCCAATCGAGGCGCTCCAGGCCGCCGGAGGTGGTATCGCCGGAAACGCCGGCGTTGACGACGGTGACCTTGTGCCCTTTCGCCTCAAGCGCCATCTGAAGCTGCACGGGGAACGATTCGCTGGTTTTGACGCCGTAGCCGGCGGTAAGACTGTCTCCGAAGGCGACGATTGTCGTTGGGTGCGACGGTGCGGCAGTTGCGGAGGTTATGTGCAACGCGATCATCGCGGCAAAGATCAGCAGGCGAAGCGCGAGGTTCGCAAATCGGATCGACGCCGACTTTGGGGCAAGGGAAACAGGCGCGTTCATCATTCGGCCCCACACATCGCACAATTCCTCAGCTGACGTAGAGGCTCAATGTGAACGGCACAAGTCCGGCACGACAACGTAAGGCATTTTAGCTTGAGCGATCCAATCATCAAACTCGAGAATGTGCATCTGACTTTGACGAGCCGGGCGGGGCCGGTGCACATTTTGCGCGGTGTCTCGCTGGCGATCCCGCGCGGGCAATCGGCGGCCGTCGTCGGGCCCTCGGGGTCGGGGAAGACCTCACTGCTCATGATGATGGCCGGGCTCGAGCGGGCGACGGGCGGCCGGATCAGTATTTCGGGGCAAGAACTCGGGCCGCTTTCGGAGGACGGGCTTGCCGTGCTGCGCGGCGCCGAGATGGGCATCGTCTTTCAATCCTTCCATCTCGTGCCGACGATGACGGCACTGGAAAACGTGGCGCTGCCGATGGAACTCGCGGGCGAAGCGAAGGCGTTCGAAACGGCACGCGATCTGTTGGCGGAGGTCGGTCTTTCCGCTCGCGTCGATCATTTCCCGGCGGAGCTTTCGGGCGGCGAGCAGCAACGTGTCGCCATCGCGCGGGCGCTCAGCCGTTCGCCGAATATCCTGTTTGCCGACGAGCCGACCGGCAATCTCGACGGAGGCACGGGGCGGCAGATTATCGATCTCCTCTTCGGGCTTCGCGAACGGCGCAATGCCACGTTGGTGATCGTCACGCATGACAACAAACTCGCCGCGATGACGGATCGGGTGATCCGCATGGCGGATGGGGCGATTGTCGCCGACGAAGGCACGGGCTCTGCCATGCACGCGGTGTTGTCGTGACGGCTGCGTCAGGTCTGGACCGGGCTTTTCCGCAGCGGCGTGCAAGTGCCATGACCATCGTGCGTCTCGGTCTGCGCGAGCTTCGCAACGGTTTCGACGGCTTTCGGATCTTCATCGCGTGCCTGGCGCTGGGCGTCATGGTGATCGCGGCCGTCGGGGCGCTCGCAGACGCCTTGCGGGCAGGACTGACGAAGCAGGGCGAAACCATTCTCGGTGGCGACGTCGTGTTCGCGCGGATGCACATCCGGGCCTCGCCGCAGGACCAGGATGTTTTTCGCAGCCTCGGCCGGATGAGCGAAACGGCAACGATGCGGACGATGGCGCGCCGCGTCGACGGATCGGATCAGGCGCTTGCCGAGCTCAAAGGCGCCGACGGGTCCTATCCGCTTGCAGGGGCGGCGACGCTCCAGGGCGGAGGCTCGTTCGCCGACGCGATTGCAGGCGAGAGCGCGGTCGTCGATGGCATGCTGCTCGATCGGCTGGGGCTCAAGGTCGGCGACAAGATGCGTATCGGAAGCGCGGACGTTCTGATCAAAGGCATCCTCGATTCCGAGCCGGACGCCATTGTCGATCGATTGACTTATGGGCCCCGCATTTTCGTATCGCTGGCGACGCTCGACAAGACGGATCTCGTCAAGCCGGGGACGTTGATTTGCTGGCGCTACGCGATCAAGCTTCCGAGCGGAGCGGCGAGCGATCGCAAAGCTCTCGCGGATTTGCGCAAGGCCGTTAGCGAAAAACTGCCTGCGGGCGGCTACACGAGCGCGGACCGCTTCGACCCGTCGCCGCAAATCAGCCGTGCGCTCGACCGGTTGCGTCAATTTCTAATTCTGATCGGGCTCGCGTCGCTTCTGGTCGGCGGTGTCGGCATTGCGAATGCCGTCTCGACGTTCATCGACAAGCGGATGAAGGTGATCGCGACGCTGAGAAGTGTCGGCGCCTCAGGCTCGCAGATCATGGGGGTCTTTCTCGTCCAGTTGGTGGCGATGAGCGCAATCGGCATCGCGATTGGCTTGGCGCTCGGCGTTGCGGTGCCGAAGGTGATCGACACGTTCTATGGCGATCTTTTGCCGGTTCCCATCAACGTCGAGGTATCGCCGCAGAGCCTCGGGCTCGCCGCGCTCTACGGTGCGATCGTCGCGCTGCTGTTTGCACTTTGGCCGCTGGGACGGGCGGAGAATATTTCGGCCACCGTGCTCTTCCGCGATAGCATCAACGCGCCTGGAGGTTGGCCTCGGAAAGCGCTGATCGCGCTCATGGCCGTTCTTGCCGGCGTTCTTGTTGCGATTGCCGTGCTGACATCGGAGCCGCGTTCGATCGCGCTCTATATTATTGCGGGCCTCGTCGTGATGCTTGTGGTGTTCGGCTGGCTTGGCGGCAGCATCGCGCGGCTCGCTCGGCGTTTGCCGCGGCCGTCGCGGCCGGAGCTTGCGCTCGCCCTGCGGAACATTGGATCGCCCGACGGGCTTACGCGGTCGGTCGTTCTGTCGCTCGGCACCGGGCTGTCACTGCTCGTTACGGTTGCTCTCGCGAACGCTGCTCTCGTGGCGGACCTTCAGGACCGCTTGCCCGCCGAAGCGCCCGACTATTTCCTTCTCGATATTCCGCCTTCCGATCTCGGCGGTCTGAGGGCCAGCATCACGCACGATGCGCCGGGCGCGTCGCTGGTCGATGCGCCGATGCTTCGCGGCAGGATCGTTGCGCTGAAAGGCACGCCCGTGGAAGATTTGAAGCTCCCGGACGGTGTGCAGTGGGTGTTGAACGGCGATCGTGGTCTCAGTTACTCGGACACGGTTCCTGAGGGTTCAACAGTCACGAGCGGATCCTGGTGGAGCAAAGACTACGACGGGCCGCCGCTGGTCTCGTTCGAGGGCGAGATCGCCAAAAAACTCGGACTCAACCTCGGTGACAGCGTGACCATCAACGTGCTCGGACGAAATATCGAAGCAAAGGTCGCGAGCCTCAGAGAAGTGAAGTGGGAGAGCATCGCGCTCAACTTCATCATGGTGTTTTCGCCGAACACGTTGCGTGCGGCGCCGCATAATCTGCTGGCGACCGTTCGCCTGCCGCACGGAACGCCTCCTGGCGTCGAAACGAAGATGGTTCGGGATCTCGGGCGGTCCTACCCGTCCGTCAGCGCCATCAGGGTCCGCGATGCCATCGACCAGTTCAGCAAGATCTTCGCGAAGGTCATGATTGCGGTGCAGGTTGCCGGAAGCGTTACGCTGACGGCGGGTGCGCTGGTGCTGGCGGGTGCGCTGGTGACGGCGCAGCGCCGCCGCATCCTGGAAGCCGTCATCTTGAAGACGATCGGCGCGCGCCGCCGTCAAATTCTGAAGGCCCATGCCTGGGAATACGCGCTGCTTGCCACCATTGCGGCGGTCGTCGCGATTGGTCTTGGAAGCGCCATCGCCTGGGTTGCCGTTACCCGTGTCATGGAACTAGACTATGTTTTCTCCCTGAACGCCGTTTTCGTTACGCTTGGGGTTGCGGCCGCAATGATCGCGGTTTTCGGCGGCATCGGGACCTGGAGTATCTTGAGAGCGCCGGCGGCCGCGTCGCTGCGTTCAGAATAAAAGCATTCGCCTTTGTGTTTCCGGGCCTTGAAAGGGCTTCAGGGTAGGATCATATTTCACCGAGAACCGGCGGTTCGGCCGGATAACACGAGGATTCGAGGACCATGGCTGAAGTTTTCACGCGACCAAATAGCCCGTACGGCGGCGCACGGACATCTGGCGCGATCGACCAGGGGCTGCGCTCGTTCATGCTCGGCACCTACAACTACATGGCACTCGGCGTCGCCGTGACGGCTGCCATTGTCATGCTTCTCATGGCCAATCCGCAGGTGATGGCAGCGATCGCGCTCGGCCCGATGAAGTGGGTCGTGTTCGCAGCCGTCCTCGGTCTTGGCTGGTTCGCACCGCGCCTTTTCTTCGGCGGCAGTGAAGTGATGGCTCAGGCCGCCTACTGGGGTTACTGCGCACTTTGGGGCGCGTTGATCGCTCCGATGATCTCGCTTTATGTCTCGATGGGCATGGCCGGTCTTGTCGGCCAAGCGTTCTTCATTGCTGCTGCTATGTTCGGGGTCACGAGCCTTATCGGCTACACGACGAAGAAAGACATGACGGGTTGGAGCGGCTTCCTGTCGATGGCGTCGATCGGCATGATCATCGTCATGCTTGTGAGCTTCTTCTTCATCACGGATCCGGGCACCAGCAAGATGATGAGCATGGGTATCTCGGCTGTCGTCGTGCTGCTCTTCTCGGTTATAACGGCTTTCGAGACGCAGGCGATCAAGTCGATGTACATCGAAAACGTTCAGCACGGCGGTGAAGCTCAGCTGAAGCGCTCTTCGATCTTCGGTGCCTTCATGCTCTACGGTTCGTTCATCACGCTCTTCATCCACATCCTGAATCTGCTGGGACTGGCAAACCGCAGCTAAGCTTGGATCGTCCAGCATTTATAAAAGGCCCCGGTTTCCGGGGCCTTTTTTGTTTGTGGGGTTTTTTAGTTTGGGGCTTCCGACTCCGCTTCGCGGAGCCGGCCGGAAGCCCCGTGGAATTAAAGGCTGACGACGTCGGGGCGGTCTTCGAGGACGCTCAGCACGCGCTTTAGATCGTGGCCGCGCTTCATGATCAGGCCGCCCGCTGCAATGACGCTGTAGGCGCCCTGCTTGCGGGCCAAGCGCAGATCTTTCTCGATTCGGTAGAGGGCGTATTCGCTCGCCTTGCGATAGACGGAGAAGACGGCCTTGTCGCGCAGGAGGTCAATGGCGTAATCGCGCCAAGCTCCCGAGGCGACCTTTCGACCATAAAGATCGAGAATCGCTGTCAGTTCATAGCGATCGAAAGTGGTTCGCCGACTTGGCTCCGAATTGATATCGGGAGATCCAAGTGTGCCCGCGGACCGCGGGCGAAAAACTATGGGGTCGGTTGTCTCGCTCAAACGGCGCCGTCCAATCCTTGATCATTAAAGATTGCGCCAACGCCGGAGGAAAGCAAGAGAGCAGGTAAAAATCTTGCAGTTCAGCCGCTGGCGATGAATGAAATGAACAGGATGAACGTACTCAGAGACCAAGCACGGAAATACCCCGACCCTGACAAATTCAGGACTCAGCCGCGGCCCCAAACGGCCGCATTAAACCGCGATAGAGATAACCGTTGCCTTTGGGTCCGATTTCAAAGGACCGGCTCTGGATAAATAGCCCCCCAGCCCCCCGGGGCCATAGTTTCGAGGTCGGACTCTCAGGCAACTCTCCCTTGCTTGCGTTTTGGTCCCCATCCAAGACGACCCCCCTCTTCCTGAACGTCACGTTCCGAAAGGATCGGCTCCGCAAAGCCGGTCCTTTCGGCGTTGCAGTATGGAGCGGGATTCATTTGAGTACGGAGCGCATTTTGTGCGTATATAATGTTACAATGCGGGGAATTCGGATATAGATCTCAGAATGATAGCGAAACGCAAAGCGGCTTCGATGCCGCGTCCAAAGCCAAGTGTCAATCCGTTGATGGCGAAGTGGAACGGCGACTTCGCCATGCCGCCCTTCGAAAAGATCGAAGCGCGCCATTTCAAGCCGGCGCTCGAAGCGGCGTTTCGAGAGCACAAGGCTGAAATCGAAAAGATCGCGCGCAACACGGTGAAGCCGACGTTCTCGAATACCATCGTAGCGCTGGAGAAGAGCGGCTGGCAGCTTTCGCGTGTTGCATCGGTTTTTTGGAATCTTGAGGGTTCCGACGCGACGCCGGAGCTGCAGGAAGTTGCGCGAGACATGGCGCCTCGCTTTGCAGCACACGAAACGCAAATTCTGCTCGACAAGCGTCTCTTCAAGCGCGTCGACGATCTTTACGAACGGCGCAATGCGTTGAAGCTCAACGACGAAGACCTTCGTGTGCTCGAGCGCCATCATCTGGAATTCGTTCGCGCCGGCGCCCGGTTGTCTTCGGCAGAGAAATCGCGCGTCAAGGAAATCAATGCGCGGCTCGCGACGCTCGTGACGCAATTCATGCAGAACGTTCTTAAAGACGAGCAATCGTGGCGGCTCGTACTCGAAGGCAAAAACGATTTTGCGGGCTTGCCCGATATGTTCAAGGAGAGCGCAGAGCGCGCGGCGGCAGACGCGGGTCTTCCGGGCAAAGCAATCATTACGCTGGCGCGGTCGAGCGTCGAAGGTTTTCTCACCTATTCGAGCCGCCGTGATTTGCGCGAGCAGGCTTTCAACGCATGGATCAGCCGGGGCGCGCGCGAAAGCGATACGGACAATCGTCAGATCGTCGCGGAGGCCGTAGCGCTGCGCGGAGAATATGCGCGCCTGATGGGCTTTAAATCCTTCGCGGAATTCAGCCTTCAGGACACGATGGCGAAAACGCCGGACGCCGTCGACGACTTACTGCGGGCGGTGTGGGGAAAGGCGATCGATCGCGTCCGAGACGAAAGGGATGCCCTCGTGGCAGAGGCGCGCAGTTCGGGCGACAATTCCGAAATCATGCCGTGGGACTGGCGTTACTATTCGGAGAAGGTTCGGAAGGCGAAATACGATTTCGACGAGTCGAAGCTGCAGTCCTATCTCGAACTCGATCAGATGATCGGCGCGGCTTTCGACACCGCGACACGCCTGTTCGGCCTCAAGTTCAAGGAGCGCAAGGATCTGCCGCGCTATCATCCCGATGTGAGGGTTTGGGAGGTCCTTAGTAAAAAAGGCGCGCACGTCGGCATTTTCATGGGCGATTATTTCGCGCGGCCGACGAAGCGTTCAGGTGCCTGGATGTCGTCGTTCCGCTCGCAGCACAAGCTCGGAAAAGGCCAGGCGCCGATCGTCGTCAATGTCTTGAACTTCAGCAAGGGCGGTGACGGCGAACCGTCGCTTCTCTCGTTCGACGATGCGCGCACGCTGTTCCACGAATTCGGACACGGGCTGCATGGTCTGTTGTCCGATGTCACTTATCCGTCGATCTCGGGAACGGCGGTGACGCGCGATTTTGTCGAGCTTCCGTCGCAGCTCTACGAGCATTGGCTCTCGACGGCCGACGTGCTCGAAAAGCACGCGTTGCACTACAAGACCGGCAAGCCGATGCCAAAGGCTTTGCGGCAACGGCTGACCGCGGCGCGCAATTTCAATCAGGGATTTGCGACGGTCGAATATACGTCGTCGGCGCTTGTCGATATCGCGCTTTATTCGGCGGAGCTTTCGGAAATCGGCGATGTGGAACGCTTCGAGCGCGATACGCTTGCCGGGATCGACATGCCGAAAGAGATCGTGATGCGTCACCGGCTGCCGCACTTCATGCATATCATGTCTGGCTATGCGGCCGGTTATTATAGCTATCTCTGGTCGGAGGTCATGGACGCGGATGCGTTTGCCGCGTTCGAGGAAACGGGAAACGTGTTTCACCCGGCGACGGCGCGGAAGCTTCACGAGTTCATTTATTCCGCCGGCAATCGGCGTGATCCTCATGATGCCTACGTCGCATTTCGCGGCAGGCCGCCGAAGATCGATGGGTTGCTCAAAAAGCGGGGATTGGCTGCCTAATTCGCCCCGGCTACTCCCCTTCGGGGAGCCGGCCGCCGAGGCGAAAGCTCACCAAAATCCCGCCATCGTCGCACCGATGATGGGACCGCTTCGGCCTTCCTGTACGAGCACCACAACCTTCTGAACGTGGGCCTGCATCATCTCGGCGCGGGGCAGGTGCACTTCGACGGGCTGACCCTTCCAAATCCCGACGGGGGTCAGCTCGCGAACGATATTGGTGTAGGTCAGCGTTTTGCCGGAGTTTTCGCCGGCCTTGATCTCGACCGACCCCGACATCTGGACGACGCCCAGCCAGATTGTCGCTTCGCGTGGGGCGTGCCCTGCTTCGTCGGCCCCCAACGCGAAGTTCAAGGTATTGCGCTCCTGCCAGAAGCGAACGGGAACTTGCGATGGCCCAGCATTTTTCGACGTCTCGTGGATTGCTTGTTCGATTGCGGGCTTCGATGAGCCGTTGACCGGGACAAGGCCGTTGACGACCGCCTGGGGCGTGTAGATCGCGCCGTCGCCGCGAGCGCGGGCATAATTTCTTTGCCGTTCGGAATTTCGGGACGATCCGAACGTGTCTTTCCAGCCGAGGTAATTCCAGTAATCGACGGGCAGCGAGAGGGCGATAATCGAGGGATCATTGGAGAGGGTCTTGAGCAGCGCGTCAGCGGGCGGGCAAGACGAGCATCCCTGACTGGTGAAGAGTTCGATGACGGCTTTGACCGGCTTGTTCGTTTGCTTCGAGACAGAGACTTCCTGCGCGGCCGAGGGAAAAGACCATGCAACGACCGCCAGGAATGCAAGAAGAGGTTCGCGAAGACGCATCAAAAATTCAAGCCTCACAGCCTATGCGGCAATAGCCACATCATTCTTTTTAACGCCCCACCGCAACGGGAAAAAGTGAAAGGCGCGAAAGCCTTGTCACGAACGGGTGAGCGTTAAGGAATTCGCTGGTGCGAAGCCGATCGTTACGCGCCGCCCAGTCCATATTGTAAGGGCTGGGTGGCGCGATCTTTGTCGCTAACGGCTAGGCCGCCAAGTTTCTCAGGACGTAATGCAGGATGCCGCCATTCTTGAAATACTCGAGCTCATCCAGAGTATCGATCCGGCAGAGGACGGGCACAGGGATCGTCGAGCCGTCGGGCCGTGTGATCGTGAGGGTGATGACCTCTCGCGGCTTGACGGTCGCGAGCCCCGGAATGGTGACCCGCTCGTCACCCTTGAGCCCAAGCGATTCCCAGGACGCGCCTTCGGTAAAGACGAACGGTGCGATGCCCATGCCGACGAGGTTGGAGCGGTGGATGCGCTCGAAGGATTGGGCGATGACGGCACGGACGCCCAGGAGATTGGTTCCCTTCGCCGCCCAGTCGCGCGACGAGCCGTTGCCGTATTCGATGCCGGCGAAGACGACGAGCGGAACGCCTTCGGCTTCGTACTGCATGGCGGCATCGTAGATCGGCATCTCCTTGCCCGACGGATAGTGGATCGTCAGGCCGCCTTCCTTCACGTTGCCGTTCGCATCCTTCACCATGTGGTTCTTGATGCGGATGTTGGCGAACGTGCCGCGCATCATCACTTCATGGTTGCCGCGGCGCGTACCGTACTGGTTGAAGTCGACGGGCTGTACGCCGTGGTCAAGCAGGTATTTGCCGGCCGGGCTCGCTGTCTTGATCGAGCCGGCGGGCGAGATGTGGTCGGTGGTGATCTTGTCGCCGAAGAGGCCGAGGATGCGGGCGTTGACGATGTCGCCGATCGGCTTGGCTTCGCGCGCGATGGTCTGGAAGTAAGGCGGGTTCTGCACGTAGGTTGACGCGCCGTTCCAGCTGTAGGTCAGGCCGCCGCTGGTCGCGATGCCTTGCCAGTTTTCATCACCCTTGAAGACGTCGGCGTAGCGCGACATGAATATATCACGCGTGACGTTTTCGATGATGAACTTCTGAATTTCCTGCGACGTCGGCCAGATGTCCTTCAGGAAGACGGGCTTGCCGTCCGTGCCTTCGCCGAGCGGTTCTTTGGTCAGGTCTTTTTGTACCGAGCCCGCAAGCGCATAGGCGACCACGAGCGGGGGCGACGCCAGATAGTTCGCCTGCACGTCGGGGCTGACGCGGCCTTCGAAGTTGCGGTTGCCTGAAAGGACGGCCGCCGCGACGATACCATTGTCGTTGATCGCCTTCGAAAGGTCGGGCGCCAAGGGACCCGAGTTCCCGATGCAGGTGGTGCAGCCGAAGCCGACGAGGTTGAAACCGATCTGGTCGAGGTAGGGCTGAAGGCCCGCCTGCGAGAGGTAGGCGGCGACGACCTGCGATCCGGGTGCCAGCGAGGTTTTTACCCACGGTTTGCTTTTCAGACCGAGCTTCGCGGCATTGCGCGCGAGCAAGCCGGCCGCGATTAGAACGCTTGGGTTCGACGTGTTCGTGCAACTCGTGATCGCAGCGATGACGACATCGCCGTGACCGATATCGAACGGCTTGCCTTCGACGGGCACGCGCTTTGCGAGCTCGTCGGGCTTTTTATATTCGTTCGTGAGAGCTGTTTCGAAGCCGCTCTTGATATCGGGAAGCGCGATGCGACCCTCGGGCCGTTTCGGGCCAGCCATCGACGGCACGACCTCGCCGAGTTCGAGAGACAGCGTGTCGGTGAAGACAGGATCGGCGGAGCCGGTTTCGCGATAGAGGCCCTGCGCTTTGCAATAAGCTTCGACGAGCGCGATGCGGTGGGAGTCGCGGCCCGACATCGTGAGGTAATTCAGCGTTTCCTTGTCGACGGGGAAGAAGCCGCACGTCGCGCCGTATTCGGGTGCCATGTTGCCGATCGTCGCGCGGTCGGCGAGCGTCATGCTGTCGAGGCCGGGCCCGAAGAACTCGACGAATTTTCCGACCACGCCTTTCTTGCGCAGCATCTGCGTGACGGTCAGCACGAGGTCGGTCGCCGTGACGCCTTCCTTGAGCTTGCCGGTCAAGCAGAAGCCGATGACCTCCGGAATGAGCATTGATTGCGGCTGACCGAGCATGGCGGCTTCGGCTTCGATGCCGCCGACGCCCCAGCCGAGGACGGCGAGGCCGTTGACCATCGTCGTGTGGCTGTCGGTGCCGACGAGGGTATCGGGGTAAGCCACGGTGGCGCCGTCGGCCATCTCGTTCGTCCAAACCGTCTGCGAGAGATATTCGAGATTGACCTGGTGGCAGATGCCGGTGCCGGGCGGGACGACGCGGAAGTTCTGGAAGGCGCCCTGTCCCCACTTCAAGAAGTTATAGCGCTCGCCGTTGCGGGCATATTCGTGGGCGACGTTGTCGGCCAAAGCTTTCGGCGTGCCGAATTCGTCGACGATAACGGAATGGTCGATGACGAGATCGACCGGAACCAGCGGATTGATCTTCGTCGGATCGCCGCCGAGCTTCGTCATGCCGTCGCGCATAGCGGCGAGATCGACGACGGCCGGAACGCCGGTAAAATCCTGCATCAGGACGCGGGCAGGGCGGAAACCGATTTCCTTTTCGGTCTTGCCTTTGTTATCGAGCCATTCGGCCATCGCCATGATGTCGGCTTTGGTGACCGAGCGGTTGTCCTCGTGGCGCAAAAGGTTTTCGAGGAGAACCTTCATGGAATAGGGAAGGTGCGAGATGCCCTTCAGGCCGTTGGCCTCGGCATCGGGCAACGAATAGTAAACGTAGGATTTGCCCTCGACGTTAAGGGTTTTCCTGCATTTGAAGCTGTCGTCGGAAATAGGTGTCAGGGCGCTCACGGTCAGGCCTCCGAAAAATTGTGACGAAGGGCTGCGCCGCCGGAGTGCCGACGGATCGAGGATGCCCCGCGGCACGAGCTTGTCGGTCCGCGCGACCCCCTCGCTTTTGCGCTAGCGAAGGATACAACGTGCCTTTTATATAATCAGCCAGAAAAGAAAACACGAATCGTGTCGGCAGCGAAATTACGCGGAGAGGCCGCCGCTATTGCCCATTCTGAAGTCATGGAATCCCATCCCTGTGCAGCTCATTGCCGAAGACTTGGTCATAGATCGCGGGTCGCGCCGGGTCATCGAAGGGCTGTCGTTTACCGTGAGGCGCGGCGAAGCGCTCGTGCTGACCGGCGCCAACGGTATCGGCAAGACGACCTTGCTCCGGACATTGGCTGGGTTCATTCGCCCGTTTCGCGGTTCGATCCGCCTGGAAGGCGGCGACCCGGAACTGACGGTCGGGGAGCAGGCGCATAGCCTCGGCCACGCAAATGCGGTGAAGTCGAGTTTGACCGTGATTGAGAACGCTGAATTCTGGAACGCGTATCTGGGCCCCGAGTCGCCATCTGCCGAGCGCGTTGATGCCGCCCTTCGTCATTTCGGGCTGGAAGAGCTCGGCGAATTTCCTGCCGCCTATCTCTCGGCTGGGCAGAAGCGGCGCCTTGGATTGTCGCGGCTTCTCGTTGCGCATCGTCCGCTCTGGTTGCTTGACGAGCCGACGGCGTCTCTCGACGCCGTTTCTTCCGAGCGATTGGTTTCGGCTGTCAATTCGCATACGGACGCGGGCGGGATCGCGGTGATTGCGACGCATCTGCCGCTGGCGCTCGAACGGGCGCGCACGCTCGATCTCGCGGCGCAAAGGATGGCGGCGTGAAGAGCTTCTCAGCTCTCATCAATCGCGATTTGCGGCTTGCGGTTCGCGAAGGCGGCGCCATCGGAACGGCGCTCGGGTTTTTTCTCGTTGTCGTATCGCTGATGCCGCTTGGGCTCGGTCCCGATCTCAATCTCCTGGCGCGCATCGCAGCCGGTATTCTATGGATCGCGCTGTTGCTCGCGGCGCTTCTGTCGCTCAACCGGATCTTCGAAGCCGATTACGAAGACGGGACGCTCGACGTGCTTGCGACCGGGCCGTTGCCGCTCGAACTCGTTAGCGCGGCGAAGTCGCTGGCGCACTGGATCACCACCGGCATACCGCTTGCGATATTGGCGCCCGTGCTCGGCATTCTGCTCAATCTCGACCTCAATGCTTATCCGGTTCTCGTGGCGACGACCTTGATCGGTACGCCTGCGGTCAGCTTCCTCGGTGCGATCGGTGCGGCGTTGACCATGAAGACGCGTCGAGGAGGTCTTTTATTGGCGCTGATCGTCCTGCCCCTTTACGTTCCGACCCTGATTTTCGGAATATCCGCACTGAGTGCAAGTGCGGGACCCTCAGGGGTCGGAGCGTCGTTTCTTATTCTGGCCGCTATTTCGCTTGTCACAATGGTTCTCGGACCGGTGGCGGCCGCCGCAGCACTGCGAGTCCAGCTTCAATAAATGGTAATCTCAGGCTTCATTGCGCCGTTTCATTTAAAGGCTTAAATCCCGCCCATGCAGACGCTGACGCAACGCCTCGCCAATCCGACCCGCTTCATGGAGCTTTCCGCGCGCGTGATGCCGTGGGTCTGGGGGGGTGCGGCTATCCTATTGGTTTACGGGCTTTATCTGGCGTTTTTCAACTCCCCGCCCGACTATCAGCAAGGTGAGACGGTGCGGATCATGTATATCCATGTTCCGTGTGCCTGGCTTTCGATGATGATTTACGGCCTGATCGCGCTGTCGAGCTTCGGATTGCTCGTTTTTCGCCATCCGCTTGCGGACGTTTCGGCAAAGGCTGCGGCTCCTCTCGGCGCCGCCTTCACGTTTCTCGCCCTTGTCACCGGGTCGCTCTGGGGCAAGCCGATGTGGGGCACGTATTGGGTCTGGGACGCGCGCCTGACGTCCGTTCTGCTCCTGTTCTTCCTCTACCTCGGGCTGATCGCGCTGAGATCGTCTCTGGAAGATGAGGGCGCGGCGGCGAAGCTGACAGCCGTTCTGGCGCTCGTAGGGGTTACGCTCCTTCCGATCATCAAGTTCTCGGTCAACTGGTGGAACACACTCCACCAGCCTTCGACGGATTTCACCTCGACTGTCGATCCGAGCATGCGGCTGCCGCTGCTCGTCATGGCTCTCGCGTTTACGCTGCTGTTCTTTGCGATGCATCTGAAAGCCATGCGCAACGAAATTCTGCGTCGGCGGGTCAAGGCACTGAGAACGCAAGCGGTGATGGGACGCGACCGGCTCGCGGCACACGGCGCCACCCAGGGCGCAGCGGAGTAGCCATCATGGATCTCGGACCGCACGCCGCGTTCATCTGGATTTCCTATGCCGTCGTGACGGTGACGGTGATCGGGCTCATTTTTTGGCTGATTGCCGACGGCCGGAAGCAGCGGACCGAGCTCGATGCGCTGGAGCGGCAGGGCGTGAAGCGCGGCCCTTCACCTGGAAGAGGGAGATGACGGTGGCGCAAGGTCGATCTCAGCTTTTGCGTGTTCTGCCGGTGGTGGTTTTCGCCGTGCTCGCCGGCTTTTTCGCGTTGGCGCTCAGGTCCGGCGATCCGTCGCTGCTGCCGTCGACGCTCGTTGGCAAACCGGTTCCGAAGACCGTCTTTCCGTCGATCGAAGGGCTTGAGGTGGAAGGCAAGCCGGAGCCGGGGTTCACGTCGGCCGATCTCGCCAAGGGAAAGATTTCGATCGTCAACTTTTGGGCGTCGTGGTGCGTGCCCTGTGTCGACGAGCATCCACTTCTGGAACAGCTCAAAGCGGAATCGGGCGTCGATATTTACGGTATCAATTATAAGGACCAAGCCTCTGCGGCCCGGCGTTTCCTCGGACGCTATGGCAATCCCTTTACCGCTGTCGGAGCTGACGCCGACGGGCGCGCCGCAATCGATTGGGGCGTTTATGGAACGCCGGAAACGTTCGTCGTGAACGGCAAGGGCGACGTAATCTACAAGCACGTCGGCCCGATTACCGAAGATTCGCTCAAGACGAAGCTGTTGCCTGTCATCGAGAAGGCGAAGACCGAAGCGGCTGCGGTTCCCGCCTCCTAAAGCGGGTAGAACGATCCGCGCGAATGATTGAGGACCGACAGCGTCCCGGTTTTGATGTCGAAATGCGTGCCGTGCAGCGCCAGCCGGCCCTTTTCTTCCTGCTCTTTCACGAATGGAAACGTGCGCAGGTTGTTGATCGACTGCTTGATCGCTTCCTTTTCGAGAGCTTCCTGCTTTGCGTTCTGAGAGCTGCCTTGATGCGCGGAAAGCACCGCCAAGCGCGCATCGTCCAGCATCGACATCCATTTTGAAATGAAGTGGGCGTCCGTTTGAATGGCAGCGCTCTGGTCGAGCGCGGCTTTCACGCCGCCGCATCCCGAATGGCCCATCACGATCATGTTTTTGACGCGCAAATTGAGCACGGCGAATTCCATCGCGGCGCTGACGCCGTGATATTTTCCGCTGATCTCGTAGGGCGGGACGAGGTTGGCGACATTGCGCACGATGAAGAGCTCGCCCGGCATGGCACTGAAGATCGTCTCAGGATCGACGCGGCTATCCGAGCACGAGACGATCATCGTCTCCGGGTTTTGACCGTAGGTGGCCAATTCCTCGTAATGATCAGCGTGCGGAACGAAATGGCGATGCCGGAAACGGCGGTAGCGATCCGTCAGAGTCTCGGGAAAGCTGCTCATTGTTTCTTTTTGCTCCTTGAAGCCGTGTCCGTGCTGCTTGTGACCAAAACGATGTATCCCACAATCGCGGAAAGAAGCGAGCCCGCTAATACGCCGAGGCGGACCTCCGCGCTTGTCTCTACGCTGGGGAATGCCAGCATGCCGATGAACAAGCTCATAGTGAAGCCGATGCCACCCAGGATGGCCGTACCGAAGAGCTGTGTGTGCGAGGCGCCGTGAGGCATTTCTCCCAAACCGCTGGCTAGTGCCGTTCGCACTGCGGCGTATATGCCAAGGGGTTTGCCGATAAAAAGGCCTAGGGCAATCCCGATCGGAATTTGCGACAGCATGTCATCGGTCGAGAGACCGCCCAGAGATAGTCCGGCATTGGCGAATGCGAAGATCGGCAGAATGAGAAAGCTGACCCAAGGGCTCAACGCATGCTCGAGCGCATGGAGGGGGCCTTCCTCACCCTTTTTGGCGCCTGTGAGCGGAATGGCCAACGCGGTCGCGACGCCGGCAAGGGTTGCATGCACGCCCGATTTCAAGACGCAAACCCAGACGAATGCGCCGACGATGAGATAGGGCGCGGCGCGCATGACGCTGAAATGGTTGAGCAGGGCCAGGACGGCGATGCCGGCGGCCGCGAGCGAAAGAGCCGTTAGCGAGAGATCGGCCGTATAGAAGAAGGCGATGATGAGGATGGCGCCGAGATCATCGATGATGGCGAGGGCGAGCAAAAACACTTTCAGTGTCGGCGGCACGTGTTTTCCGAGCATTGCCATGACGCCGACCGCGAACGCGATATCCGTCGCCGCGGGAATGGCCCAACCCTGGAGCGCGGCGGCGTTATCCCAATTTATGCTGGCATAGATAACGGCCGGGACGATCATGCCTCCGATCGCGCCGACGATCGGGAGCATCGCGGCCTTGGGTCTCGAGAGCGCGCCGCGGATCGCCTCGCGTTTGATCTCGAGACCGACGAGGAAGAAGAAGATGGCCATCAAACCGTCGTTGACCCAGTGGATCACTTCTTTCGACAGGGCGAAGGGCTTGATACCGAGCTGAACGTGCGTCGCAAGTGTGCTTTCGTAGGCATGTTGGAGCGGCGAGTTCGCGAAGATCAGCGCCAGTATGGCTGCTGCCACCAGCACCAAGCCCGCAAGGACCTCTCTTTTGATGCCTTCAGCGCTGGATTCTGGTTCCATTTTCGCGTCGTCCCTCCTGCAGACCGTCCCGTAGGGGCAGGTATGCCGTCTGATGAGGATTGCAGCAAGCTGAAGACGAGAATGCGCGGATTTGGCTCACGAAAGCGCTTCAATTGGCACCGGCGCTATGCCGTGGACCCAATCGACGAGGTTGGGCAGCAGACGGTCAGTCCCGCGGCTCACCTCAAGAGCCGACCGGACGCCGCCGATGGCGTAGGCGAGGGCTTCTTCCGGTTTGTGGCCGAGCATCAACTTGGCTGTCAGGCAGCCCGCGAAGACATCGCCGGTGCCGTGAGGGACGCCATCCCATTTTTCCACGCGGCCCATCAAGGTCCGGCCTTCAGTGATGAGAACGGTGGCGAGATCGGATGCGCCGACGGGTATCGATGTGCCAGCGATGATCGGGCAGTTCAGCTTTGAAATCGCCTTGATCGCGTCGGAGGGAGATTTGACATCGATGCCGGACAGCCACGACAGCTCAAATCGGTTCGGTGTCAGGACATCGGCCAACGGCAGCAACAGATCGCGGATGCCGTGGGCGGCGCGCTCGTCGATGTAGTGACCGCCCGGATCGTCGCCGAAAATCGGATCACAAACGAACGTGATGGTGGGCTTGAATTCGCGCAGTCGTTTTACCGCCGCAGCGACGACTTCGACGTGCTGAATGGACGGCAGATATCCGGAGAAGACGGCATCGAACGTCGCGAGCCAGCCGTTATTCTCCAGCGCCCGGACCATATCCTTAAGGAGCCCCGGGTCGAGCGTGATGCCGGCAATGTGAGCACGAATCGGATGGTTCGAAAGCACGACCGTCGGCAATCCCACGACCTCGATACCGGATTGCAGCAGCGGCGGAGCCGTCGCCGTCAGACCGACGGGGTCGTGTGCGACGTAGGATGAAATCATGAGGATGCGGCGCATGAGATCGACGCTTTCGGATGGGACGTTCGCGGAGCGGCCAACTGAAACGGCGGCTGCTGTTGAGAATTCCGCTTATTCGAAAGTTTAGTCGCGGTCGATGTTGCAAACATGCATGCTGCGATGCACAATCAAAGCAATCTGCATGGGAGTCGATGCGATGGCCATGAGACCCAGACGCAGCGTCCTCTATCTTCCGGGCGATAACGAGAGGGCTCTCGAAAAGGCGAGAACGCTGCCCGCCGATGCGATCATCATCGATCTAGAAGATTTTGTCGCGCCTCCGAACAAGGAGAAAGCGCGGGCGCAGGCGACGGCGGCTATTCATGAGCGCAGTTTCGGTTCGCGTGAGGTCGTCCTGCGTGTCAATCCGATCGAAACGCCGTGGGGCATGGCCGATCTTCACGGCGCCATCGCCGCCGCGCCCGACGCCATCCTCATTCCGAAAGTTTCGGTCTCCGGCGACATCACGGGTACGGCAAAGGTCGTCAAGGCCGCGGACGCTGATCCGCGCATCCGGCTCTGGGCGATGATCGAGACGCCGATGGGAATCATCAATGCGAAAGAGATCGCTGCGTGCGGTCCCGATCCCGACAACAGGCTCGTCTGCTTCGTGCTCGGCACCAACGATCTGTTGAAGGAAAGCCGGGCGTTGGCCAGCCGTAACCGTTTCGCGGTGGTACCTTGGCTTGCGATGACCCTTGTCGCTGCTCGCGCTTACAGCCTCGACGTCATCGATGGCGTCTACAACGATTTCAAGGACGAATCCGGTTTTCGGGCCGAGTGCGAGCATGGCCGAACGCTTGGCATGGACGGCAAGACGCTCATCCACCCGTCGCAAGTCGTGCCCTGCAACGAGGTCTTTTCGCCGACGGTCGACGAAATCGCGTGGGCGCAAAAAATCATCAAGGCTTTCGAGGAGCCGGAGAACGCGCGCAAGGGGGTCATTACCGTCGAAGGGCGCATGGTCGAGCGTCTGCATCTCGTCATGGCGAAACGGGTCGCGGCGATCGCGGCGGCGATCAATGCGCGCTCAAAAGTGGAAGAGCCTTGGTTTTAGTAAACACGCCCACTTGGGCTTCTGCGGCCCTTGATCGCGTCCCGGTCATTTCGAAAACTGTTGCGGTCGGGGGCCGACATCCCGAAAAGAACAAGAAAAGCCGAAGCTCGTCGCCACGAGCTTCCCTAACCATAAGGCGGGGATGATGGCCGGAACCAAGACGAACGCTGGGAACTTCTTTGAAGATTTCACCTACGGCCAGGTGATTCACCACCCGACGCCCCGCACAGTGACGGACGGCGACGTGGCGCTCTATACCGCGCTTTACGGCTCGCGCTTTGCGGTTCAGTCGGCCGATACTTTCGCGAAGGCCATCGGCTATCCGAAGGCGCCGATCGACGATCTTTTGACGTTTCATATCGTCTTCGGAAAGACGACGCCGGAAATTTCTCTCAATGCCATTGCGAACCTCGGCTACGCCGATTGCCGGTTCCTAAAGCCCGTCTATCCCGGCGATACGCTATGGTCGACGTCGGAGGTCATCGGGCTGAAGGAAAACTCGAACGGCGAAACCGGCACGGTCTACGTGCGCTCGACGGGGCGCAATCAAGACAGTGAAATCGTTCTGCAATATTGCCGCTGGGTGATGGTCCGCAAGCGCTCGAAGGGTTCGCCGGCGCCCGAGGCGGTCGTGCCCAAGCTTCCCGAGCGCGTCGACCCGCAAGACCTGGCGTTGGCCGTTCCGCCGATCGATGCCAGCAAATACGATCTCGATCTCGCGGGGTCTCCGCATCGCTGGAACGATTACGAGCCGGGCGAGAAGATCGATCACGTCGACGGCATGACGCTGGAAGAAGCCGAACATCAGATCGCGACGCGGCTTTATCAGAATACGGCGAAGGTCCACTTCAACCAGCACACGGAATCAAAAGGACGTTTCGGCAAGCGCATCGTCTATGGCGGCGTCGTTATCTCGCTGGTGCGCGCGCTTTCCTACAATGGTCTAGGAAACGCCTTTCATCTGGCCGCCATCAACGGCGGCCGGCATGTGGCGCCGACGTTCGCGGGCGACACGATCTACGCGTGGTCGGAGGTGCTGGAGAAGGCGGAAATTCCTGAACGCAAGGACGTTGGAGCGCTTCGCGTTCGTCTCGTCGGCGTTAAAAATCAGGATTGCGCGGCTTTCCCCCTCAAAACCGAGACAGGGGAGTACGCGCAGGGGGTTGTCCTGGATCTCGATACGTGGCTTGTGCTCCCGCGCTGAGCGGGTCAGCGGAGAATCTGTTCAGGCTTCGGGGGAGCACGTCGCATGAGCCTCAAAGCGATCGGCAGCGTAGCAGTGGCAGCGCTCGTTCTTGTGGCGGCCGGCCAAGCGGGCGCGGCCGGGGAAACCGCCGTCGCGGAGATCAAGTTGGCCAGCGGCGCCAGTGCGGGCACCGTCACCATGACGGAAACGGTGGCGGGCGTGCTTCTGAAGCTCGATCTCAAGGGGTTGCCGCCAGGTGCGCACGGATTTCATGTCCATGAGGTCGGAAAATGCGACGGCGATTTTTCGTCGGCGGGCGGCATCTATAATCCGCTCGGCGCCGCACACGGCTTTATCAACGACGAAGGTCCGATGGCGGGGGATCTTGCTAACGTCGTCGCGGGGCCCGACGGAACGGCGCGGGCCGAAATGATGACCACGTATCTGCATTTGAACAGGGATACGGACGATTCGCTATTCGACGCGGACGGGTCGTCGCTGGTGCTTTACGAGAAACCCGATGATTATCAAACCGATCCCGAGGGCGGCAGCGGAACGCGGATCGGCTGCGGCGTGATCAAGGCGCAGTAAGCCGCTGCCTTTTTATACAATTTGTACCTTGATTATCGACGGTCTCAGCGCTTCTTGGGTGCACGCCCGGCTGCGGTCTTGTAAAGCGTTAGCGGCTTTCAAAGTCTTTGAAGCGGAACGCGGTGGCAAACAAAGTTGCGATCATCGGGGCCGGTTTGGCGGGCCTGTCGTGCGCCCGCACGCTGCGGCGTGCCGGCTTGTCGGTCGATGTCTTCGAGGAAGATCCGAACATCGGCGGACGCATTGCCACGACGTGCGTCGGCAGCGACCGGTTCGATCCGGGCGCGCAATATTTCTCTCCACAATCGGAAGACTTCCGGGGCTATCTCAATGAGGCTTTGGAATCGGGCTACGCCGAACATTGGACTCCGCGCGTCGCCGGAGCGACACGAGGGTCTGTGCCACCCGCGGAGGCCTGGTTCGTCGGCAAGCCCGGCATGTCGTCGGTCGTTCGCCCGCTTGCCGAGACTGTCCGCATCGCGGTGGGGCGACGCGTGCAATCTCTTGAGCAGCGCGAGAAAGGCTGGCACGTCTGGTTCGAGGACGAAACCTCCGCCGGGCCTTTCGATGCGGTGGCGGTCGCCGTGCCGGCGCCGCAAGCGCTCGGGCTTGTGGGCTGTATCGATGCGCTCGCGTCGTCTCTTCCGCGCGTGCGGATGCTGCCCTGCTGGGCGGCGATGGTGCGCATCGACGAGAATAATTTTCCGGAAGAGGATGTTTTTTCAAATGTCTCCGATGTGATCCGTTGGATCGCCCGCGACAATACAAAGCCGGGGCGTGATCCGAGGGGGGAGACGCTCGTTGTCCATGCCACGCCGTTCTGGAGCCAGGCGTCCGAACGGGCTGATCCCGAGGATGTTGCCGAGGAGCTTTGGAACGACGTCAGCGAGGCGTTGGATCTACCGCCGGTCAGACCGTTGCGGATGACGGCCTATCTCTGGCGCCAGGGCATCGTCGATCAGCCGCTGGGCCAGACGCATCTTTACTGTCCGGAATCGAGGGTCGGCGTCGCCGGCGACTGGTGCCTCGGCGGCTCTGCCGAACACGCTTTCCAAAGCGGAGGGCATCTCGGGCAAGCGATCATTGCGGCGCTGGGCTAGAGCAGACTAAGAACTCTCTGTGGCATTTGGCGAATTGCCGCGCCCGCTCCAAGACGCTACACATTCGCTTCACGCAAAAAAAGAAGGACGTCCGATGGCAGTCACATCCGGCCGCGGCGTGCGCCCCGAGCGGCCGCTTTCGCCACACCTTCAAATCTATTCTCCGCTCATCAACATGGTGATGTCGATTGTGCATCGCATGACGGGTAGCGCGCTTTACCTCGGTTCGCTGCTGCTTGCCTGGTGGCTGATCGCAGCCGCGACGGGGCCGGACTCCTACAACTATTTCTTGAGCTGGTGCGATACGTGGTTCGGCAAGCTCGTTCTTCTCGGATACACATGGGCTCTGATGCACCACATGATGGGCGGGATACGGCATCTGATCTGGGACAGCGGCTATGGCTACGACCTCAGGACGGTCGACCTGTTGTCCTGGGGGTCGCTTGCGGCATCGCTAATTCTGACCGTCATCGTGTGGGGATGTGTGGCGATGGGGGGTGCCTGAAATGAAATCGATGCGGACACCCTTGAAGAAGGTTCGTTATCTCGGCTCCGCGAAAGAGGGTGCCGACCATTTCTGGAAGCAGCGCGTCACGGCGGTCGCGAATATCTTCCTCGGTATCTTTCTGGTCTGGCTCATCGTTTCGCTGCTCGGCGCCGACTATGCGACGGTGAAGCAGAAGCTCGGGTATCCGTTGATTGCCGTGCCTTTGCTTGGGCTCGTTCTCTCCGGTACGCTGCACATGCGGATCGGCATGCAGACGATCATCGAGGATTACGTCCACGAAGAGGGGCTTAAGGTGGCGGCTTTGATGCTCAACACTTTCTTCGCGATATTCATCGCGCTTGCGAGCGTGTTCTCGATTTTGAAACTGAGTTTTGGAGCCTGAGGCTGATGGCGGCAGTGAATGGCAAGGCCAATGGCGCGAGCGCCGCGCCTTCGCAGATCGGCAAGGCCTATCCGTTGCACGATCACGAGTATGACGTCGTCGTCGTCGGTGCGGGCGGTGCGGGTCTTCGGGCGACGCTCGGATGCGCGGAAGCGGGCCTCAAGACGGCGTGCGTCACCAAGGTTTTCCCGACGCGCTCGCATACCGTTGCCGCTCAAGGCGGCGTTGCGGCGGCGCTCGGCAACATGGGCCGCGATGACTGGCGCTGGCACATGTACGACACCGTCAAGGGCTCCGATTGGCTCGGCGACCAGGACGCCATCGAATACTTGTGCCGTAACGCCCCGGCTGCGGTCTACGAGCTCGAGCACTACGGCGTGCCGTTTTCGCGGACAGAGGACGGCAAGATCTATCAACGTCCCTTCGGCGGCATGACAACCGACTACGGCGAAGGGCCGCCGGCACAGAGGACATGCGCTGCCGCCGATCGCACGGGCCACGCGATGCTGCATACGCTTTACGGGCAAGCGCTACGCCACTCGGCTGAGTTCTTCGTCGAATATTTCGCGCTCGATCTCATCATGGATCAGGACGGGGCGTGCCGCGGTATCATCGCCCTCAATCTCGATGACGGTACGCTGCACCGGTTCCGCTCGAAGAAAACCATTCTCGCGACCGGCGGATACGGGCGCACGTATTTTTCCTGCACGTCGGCGCACACCTGCACGGGCGACGGCAACGCCATGGTTCTGCGGGCGGGCCTGCCGCTCCAGGACATGGAGTTCGTGCAGTTTCATCCGACGGGCATCTACGGCGCGGGCGTGCTGATCACGGAGGGGGCGCGCGGCGAAGGCGGTTATCTCACGAATTCGAAGGGCGAGCGCTTCATGGAGCGCTACGCTCCGCACGCGAAAGATCTCGCGTCGCGCGATGTCGTCTCGCGCTCGATGACGATCGAGATTCGCGAAGGCCGCGGCGTCGGCCAGGAGGCCGATCACATCTTCCTGCACCTCGATCATCTGGATCCGAAGATTCTGCATGAGCGCCTACCGGGCATCACGGAAAGCGCCAAGGTCTTTGCGGGCGTCGATCTGCGCCGTCAGCCGATCCCCGTGCTGCCGACGGTCCATTACAACATGGGCGGCATCCCCACGAACTATCACGGCGAGGTGCTGACAAAGAAAAACGGCGATCCCGATCACGTGGTGCCGGGTTTGATGGCCATTGGCGAAGCAGCTTGCGTGTCGGTTCACGGAGCCAACCGTCTCGGATCGAATTCGCTGATCGATCTCGTCGTCTTCGGGCGTGCCGCCGGTCTCAGATGTGCCGAGACGATCGAAACAAGCATGGCGCAACCGGATTTGGCGAAAGACGCCCACGAGCCGGCGCTGGCCCGTCTCGATCACTTCCGCAACGCCAAGGGCTCGACGCCGACTGCGGCTCTGCGCCTCCGGATGCAGAAGACCATGCAAGCCAACTGCGCCGTTTTCCGCGACGGCCCGGTGCTGAAAGAAGGCGTCGAAAAGATCACGCAGGTCTGGCGCGATGCGGCCGACATTTCCGTTACCGATCGTTCGCTGATCTGGAACTCTGATCTTGTCGAGACGCTCGAATTCGACAATTTGATTTCGCAGGCGGCGGTCACCGTCGTCGGTGCGGAAAATCGCCAGGAAAGCCGCGGTGCGCACGCTCGTGAAGATTTTCCCAAGCGCGACGACGTCAACTGGATGAAACACACGCTCTCCTGGGCCGACTACGGCACGAAATCGGTCAAGCTCGACGACAGGCCGGTGCACACCAAGACAATGACCAACGAGGTCAAGTACATCGAGCCCAAGGCGCGGGTTTATTGAGCCCTTCTGGACAACGCGAGTAGAAATAGCGCCGTCATGGGAAGTCGCCTATGGTGCGGCCGCTATCCAATAGGGCGCACTCGCACGTGACGAAAATCCAGACCGACGACGGCGACGATGCCGACACGCGCATGCCGCCCGATCCGTTCGCCGCGGTGCTGCCGGCGTTGGCGGCGCTTGGGGCCGTTACGTCGATTGCAGCCATCAATTGGTCGGGGCAGGAGAAAGTCGGGACGCGGACGCGGACAAAGCGCAAGACGGGTGCCGCGCTTCGCGATCTTGAAACCTGCTGCATGGGGCTCGCCGAGATTTTCCGGCGCTTCCAGAAACATCCACGGGTTTTTGCGGGCGGGGGCGGGCAGGCGGCGGCGCCGCTGAAGTTCGGGGTTCATGGCCAGCGCATCCGTGCCGACGCACAACGGCTCTATCTGCAGCTGATGAACGACATCGCCTCCATGCTGGTGCTTGCGACGCAAAATGCCTTCGACGTCATGACGGCCATCGAGGACGGGGATATCGAGGCGCCGGAAGAGATTTTCTTCGGGTTCGGAGAGCAGCAGGAGCGGCTCAACGAGGTCATCCAATCCCGGGCGACGCTGAAAGTCGCCGTCGCTACGGGTGTCGAGATTGCGGATCGCCTGGTCGCGCTCGTCCGGGAACTGAAGAAACACCAGAAAGCCGGTTAAGGCCAAAGAACCGCACGCGCCCCGTTCGCATGCCGTTGACAGTGGAGCATGTTCAAGCTTCTGTCTCCGGCAGTGAATTTCGATGACGGGGACACCAGACGTCTCATGGTTCAGCTCACTCTTCCGAAGAATTCGAAGATCTCCGAAGGCAAGACCTGGAACAAACCGGATCACGACGGGGATTGGAAAGAATTTCGCATCTACCGGTGGAATCCGGAGGACGGGCGGAACCCGCACGTCGACACCTATCATATCGACCAAAAGCAGTGCGGGCCGATGGTCCTCGATGCCCTGATCAAAATCAAGAACGAGATCGATCCGACGCTGACCTTCCGCCGGTCGTGCCGCGAGGGCATTTGCGGCTCTTGCGCGATGAACATGGACGGGACGAACGGCCTCGCGTGCCTCAAGGGCATCGAGGAAGTTGACGGCGCGGTGAAGATCTATCCTTTGCCGCATATGGAAGTCGTCAAGGACCTCGTGCCCGATCTCACGAACTTCTACGCGCAGCATCGCTCGATCGAACCGTGGCTCAAGACCGATACACCGACGCCGCCGAAGGAGTGGAGGCAGTCTCGCGACGATCGCGAGAAACTCGACGGCCTCTACGAATGCATTCTCTGCGCCTGCTGCTCGGCGTCCTGTCCGAGCTACTGGTGGAATTCCGACCGCTATCTCGGTCCGGCGATCTTGTTGCAGGCCTACCGTTGGATAAACGACAGCCGCGACGAAGCGACGGGCGAGCGGCTCGACAACCTCGAAGATCCGTTCCGCCTCTATCGCTGCCATACGATCATGAACTGTGCGAAGGCCTGCCCGAAAGGCTTGTCTCCTGCCAAAGCGATCGCTGAACTGAAGAAATTGATGGTCGAACGCCGCGTCTGAGCAGACGATTCGATCGCATAATCCTGCCAAATGGAGCGACCGTGCTGGACATTCTCGATCACATTGGCTTCCCCGTGACCGACTATGCCCGGTCGCTTGAGTTCTACACCAAGGCGCTGGCGCCGTTAGGCATCAGCCTGCTCAGGGAAGTGAAGTTCTCGGAAGAGGACGACGACGGCTACGCCGGTTTCGGGCGGGCGCGGCCGCAGTTCTGGATCGGCACCGGGTCGCCGCTCAAAGGCCGGCTGCACGTCGCGTTCGCGGCGCAGAACCGCGATGAAGTCAAAGCTTTCTACGACGCGGCACTGGCGGCAGGCGGGAAAGACAACGGCCCGCCGGGGCTTCGGCCGCACTACCACGAGAACTATTATGGCGGCTTCGTCTTCGATCCCGACGGTCACAACATCGAAGCCGTGACGCATCTGCCGGAGTAGCGGCTCCTTCGTGCCCGCGAGGAAGCCAATGTCGTCAGAGGCCAGAAAGTCCGAAAAAGATGAGCGAAGACGGTGGAAGCAAACCTCATTGGATGGGCCCAACTTGGTATCACACCTTGACCGGCATATCTGGTCTACTCGTTCTCGTTTTTGCGCAAAAAGAACTTTGGGACGCGCTGACCCTCGCAAGCGGTTTTTGTCTTATCGGAATCGGTGAGTGGAGAAACCATCGACCGAGCTTAGAGCCCGTGCCAGGAATGCGGGTGATGAAAATGCCAATGAATATTCGCTCGCCTAATTGGCTCGGTTTGGCCTTTGATGGAGTTGGAATAATCTTTATTTTAGCAGGCGCTACGAGACTCCTAGTGCTGCTATCGGCGAGCTAGGCATTTTTCTTTGCGGATGTCTGTGCGGAAAAACGACCTTTATATCCTTGCACTGGGACCCCAAGAGTCTGCTCAAAAATAAGCTGGCAGATTCTCATGCCGGTTCTCAGCCGGATCGGCACTTTACCGTGATTGTACATTTCAAGTCGAATCTGCCCTTCGAATCCAGCATGAATTGTTGGTGCAGTAATATGAACAGCGATCCCCAATCGCGCCAAAGAACTCTTGCCTTCTACGCGGGCGGCTAGTCGGGCGTGGGGTTCAAGCTTTACATATTCTTTCGTCCACGCAAGGACGAGTTTTCCAGTTTCGAATATGTAACCACTGGCCGGTATCGAGATTTGCTGCAAGAGCGAAGATAGAGCCGCTTCGTGATTGAACTTTGGAGCGCCAGGGTCGATTACAGTTTCGATGCCGCCCGGGTGCTCTTTGAACTCACTTAGCGTGGGGTCGAGCGTGAGGTCTACGCTCGTGGAACTATAAGCAACATCGTTGGGAGCGGGCTCAATTTTGATAGAGCCACACTCCAGGGCAATCTGAATTTCACGATCGGTGAGGATCAAGCAACTTGTCTCTCTTTCGATTGAAAGAGATTAGATTGATCGATCCAAATGCGCCATAGCCCACGCATTGTTTCTCTGGGAAGCTCGATTAGATAACGGTCATCTTCTTGAGAGATAGGGTATCCCACCTCTAAGCCGCCGCCTTGCAACGAACGTCGAGGCACGACCACGCGCTCTTCTCCATCCATAGTGGGAATAGAAACAACCACTTCGCTCGGATGAATTCCTTCGCTTTCTTCTTTGACTTTTACGCGCATAGCCCGTTTCTCCTCATATTTTTTGGAACGAAATTTAGAACAAAAAGAGAACTTCGTCCATGTTTTGTATTTTTTTATGTATTTAAACGTAGTGCGAACCGGGATCATCCGTCTATCACGGCAAATTGTATAATGTGGACCGATTGAAGGCTCTGATTCGCAAGAGTCTTTTTCATCACTGGGATTTTGGTTCACAAAAAGAACTAATCCCCCCCGATGAGCCATGCCCTTTCGTCTCTCACCTCCGTTGCGATTTCCTCGTCGTTCAGCCAACTTCGAAGCTTCTTGCGGTCATTTCTCCTTGGCCGGACATCCCGCCGACGTGGTGCTTCCCTCTCCTGGGCCAGCATGCGATAGCGGCGTCAACGCGCAAGATCGATGTTCAGTCCGATGAGCCATCCCCTATCGTCCCTTACCTCCGGTGCGATTTCCTCGCCTTTCAGCCAGCTTCGCAAGCTTCTTGCGGGCGTCGCTCCCGGGCATGAGACCCCGATCGAGCTGACGATTGGGGAGCCGCGCGAGGCGATGCCCGATTTCATTCAGGCGAAGCTCGATGAGGCGACGGCGCTCTACGGCAAATATCCGCCGATCCGCGGTGCCGACGAAGCGCGCAAGGCGATCTCGGAGTGGTTGTCGCGGCGCTATGCGTTGCCGAATGCCGTCGATCCCGAGCGCGAAGTGCTGATGCTCAGCGGATCGCGGGAGGGGTTGTTCTTTGCCTGCCTTCCGGCGGTTGGGCGCAAGGACGTCAAAGGTCCGCCGGCGATCCTGATGTGCAATCCGTATTATTCGGCCTATGTCGCCGGAGCCATCGCCGTCGGTGCCGAGCCGGTCTATCTGAATGCGACGAAGGCGACAGGCTTTCTGCCCGATCTCGACGAGATCGCAAGGGACGAAGCTCTGCTGACGCGGACAGTCGCGCTTTTCATCAATTCGCCAGCCAACCCGCAAGGCGCGGTCGCCGATCGTCGTTACATCCTGAAGGCGCTCGAACTGGCGCGCGCCTACGACTTCATGCTGTTTTTCGATGAGTGCTATTCGGAGATCTACACCGAAGCCGCACCCATCGGCGGCCTTCAAGTCGCGATCGAGACGCCCGAGCGGTTTCGCAATCTCGTCGTCTTCAATTCGCTGTCGAAGCGCTCGAACCTGCCGGGACTGAGATCGGGCTTTTGCGCGGGCGACCCGCAATTTCTCGAAGCCTTTGGCGAAGTCCGGAACATGTGCGCGCCGACGGTGCCGTTGCCTGTCCAACATGCGTCCGCCGCGATCTGGCGGGACGAAGCGCACGTGGAACGTTCGCGAGCTGCCTACCGCGACAAATTTCTTATTGCAGACAATGTGTTAGATGGCCGCTACGGCTACAGGAGGCCGGCAGGCGGGTTCTGTCTCTGGCTCGATATGAGTTGGTTCGGCGGCGGCGCTCAAGCGGCGGTAACCTTATGGAAACGCGCAGGCGTCAAGGTTATTCCCGGTAGCTTTCTGGCTCAGGCGGGAAGGGACGGGACCAATCCCGGCGCGGACTACGTTCGCGTCGCCATGGTGCAGGACTCCCCAACGATCCGGGAAGCGCTCGAACGCACGATTTCCGTGCTGCGTTAAAGAGTACGTTCGCCGAGATGTCGCTGGATACGCGAGGAATCGATCCTCAGCGGCTGTTGCCGCAATCTGTGGAGGACCGGCTTTTAAGCTGGCTGAGCCGATTCGGCGGCGTGCTTCTGCTCGGCTCGATGCTGCTCATCTGGCTCAGCCTCGTGTCCTGGTCGGTGCTCGACCCCAGCCTTACGCATACGACGACGGCGGCCGCTCATAATTTTGCGGGGCCGGTCGGTGCCATCGTTTCAGATCTTCTGTTCCAGATGCTGGGATTTGGTGCGGTGCTCGCGCTTATCGCTCCGGTTGTCTGGGGCATCGAAATGCTCAGGTCCGAGCGCGTTGCCAACGGCCGTCTGAAGCTCGGATTCTATCCGCTTTCCATTCTCGCGCTGACGGGTGCGATTTCCGCTCTGCCGATTTTGAGCGGCTGGCCGTTGCGCCATGGCTATGGCGGCCTGTTGGGTGACGGCGTCTATCATCTGACGTTGAAGCTCTTCGCGATGCTCAACGAAGAGCGTGCGCCGGTTGCCGCGGGGCTCGTGCTGCTGGCGGCCACCATTCAGACGTGCGGAAAGGCGATCGGCTTCGAGGCCGAGACCGTGGTGAAGGTTTTCCTGCGGTCCTTAGGCTCCGGCCTCAAATATGCGTCCAGCCGAGAGCGTCTGGGAGAGGCGGCCGCGATCGGCTCGACGCTCGCTGGTGGCGCGGAGCGCGTGCGCAGGGGCTGGTCGCAACGATCGCAAGCGGCTGAAGCCGATACGGAGACCTATCGCTCTCTCGATGCATTCGCCGGCGAGACGACGCCGACGCTCGATCTCAATCCCGAGCGCACGGTGCGCGTGCGTCCGGCCGAAGTTGAGCGTCTCTCCGAAATGCCGCACGACGTTATGCGCGAAGACCGGGCTATCGGTCCGGAACTCGATCCGCGCGCGTCTCACGCTGTCCACGAGGACCGCGGCTTTGACGCGCCTGTCGATGAATTCGGCGACCTCGGCTTGGAGTTCGACGATACGACTGAAGATTCAAGCCGCGCGATTGCCAAGCGCTTCGCGCCGGCGTCGGCGGCCGCGGCGATGGCGCAGGACGATGGTCCTGATCTGGCCATGCCACCTCCTCCTCCGCCTATGTCGAGGGCCTCGATCCCGCCGCCGCCAACGGTTTCCAGGTCTGCAATCAGACCTGCAGCAAGCAATGGGTTGCTCGCCGGCCTAGCGCGAACGCGCGCGCAGCCGGTGTGGAAGCGCCCGTCGCTCAATATGCTCAAACGGCCGGGGGCTCAAAAGCCGCGTCCGGAATTGTCGCAGACGGTCATGCGCGGGAACGCGCGGCTGCTCGAAGACGTCCTCGCGGATTTCGGCATCAAAGGCGAGGTCAAGGATATTCGGCCCGGCCCGGTCGTGACGCTTTACGAACTCGAGCCGTCGCGGGGCACCAAATCTTCGCGCGTCATCGGACTTGCCGAAGACATCGCGCGTTCGATGAGCGTCGCGAGCGTACGTGCGGCTGTCGTGCCCGGCCGAAATGCCATCGGTCTCGAACTGCCGAATGCGCGCCGCGAAACCGTGCTTCTGCGCGAGATCCTGGAAGCCGACGCCTTCAAATCCGATTCCACCGGGCTGCCGCTCGGCCTCGGCAAGTCGATCGCCGGCGATCCGGTCGTCGCCGATCTCGCGCGGATGCCGCATCTTCTGGTCGCGGGCACGACGGGCTCGGGCAAGTCGGTCGGCATCAACGCGATGGTGCTGTCGCTGCTCTATCGGCATTCACCGGAAGATTGCCGCATGATCATGATCGATCCGAAGATGTTGGAGCTATCGGTTTACAACGACATTCCTCATCTCTTGACACCGGTTGTCACCGATCCGCACAAGGCCGTCGCGGCGCTGAACTGGGCCGTGCGCGAGATGGAAGAGCGCTATAAACGCATGGCCGCTCTCTCGGTCCGCAATATCGACGTCTTCAACAATCGCGTGCGCAACGCCAAGAAGCGCGGTGAGATGCTGTCGCGCACCGTGCAAACCGGATTCGACAAGGCGGGTGCGGCGCGGTTCGAAACACAGAAGATGGATCTTGAGCCGCTGCCGCGCATCGTGATCGTCGTCGACGAATTCGCCGACCTGATGATCGTCGCGGGCCGCGAAGTCGAAGCCTCCGTGCAGCGTCTTGCACAAATGGCCCGTGCGGCCGGCATTCACCTCATCATGGCGACGCAGCGACCGTCGGTCGATATCATCACGGGGACGATCAAAGCCAATTTCCCGACGCGCATTTCGTTCAAGGTGACGTCGAAGATCGACAGCCGGACGATTTTGAACGAGCAGGGCGCCGAGCAATTGCTCGGTCAGGGCGATATGCTCTACTCGACGGGTGCCGGACAGTTGGTGCGCGTCCACGGCGCGTTTGTTTCCGACGAAGAGGTCGTTGCATTCGCAGACGCTCTAAGGCATGAGGCGTCGCCGAAATACGTCGAGGGCATCACGGATACGCCGCAGCCGTCCGATGTGGCCGGCGGCGTCCGCGAGGCGAGCGACGATGATCTTTATGATCGCGCCGTTGCTATCGTGCTCCGGGACGGCAAGGCTTCGACAAGCTACATCCAACGACGCCTTTCCATTGGTTATAATCGTGCTGCAGATTTGATCGAGCGGATGGAGCGAGAGGGCCTGATCTCGCCTGCAAATGCCGTCGGAAGACGAGAAATTCTGATGGCTCGTGGTGGCGGTGCAGATGCTGCGGCATGACGTCTGGTGATTCGTGCGACGGCGAAGATAACCGTGGAGCGGCCACAGGCGCTGCTTGCCTGTGACACGCGATTGGCTCTACCCACATGCGCAGGGCCGACACCGCCTAGTTCTGGACGCAATCTTTGTTGAAACGATAGCTCTACGTGCAGAGCCCCGTTTGGGGCTTCGGGGCTGTGGGGGGCCACGATGGGACAAAGCATGAGGGAATTTTTGCGGGCGGCCGCCGTTGCGGCGGCTATCAGCGTCGCTTTTTGTGGCGTCGCCGCGGCTCAAGATCCGGATGGTCCGACCAATACCATCGTCAATCCGCCAATCGGCAAACCTGCAGTGAATGGGTGGTCTAGCGAAGTCGCGCCTGCTAACGGCGACCAAGGCATTACGCTCGACGCACACCAGACGAAGCTCGTTAACGACGTCAGTGCGTACTTCGAATCCCTGCAGAATTTGAAGGGCTCGTTCGTTCAGACGGATGCTGAAAATAAGCGGATGAAGGGAAAGTTCTTCGTCAAGCGGCCTGGTCGTTTTCGCTTCGATTACGCTTTGCCTTCGAAGCAAGTCATCATTTCCGACGGCGTCAACCTTGCCATTCAAGATCTCGACTTGAACAACGAAGATCGCGTTTCTCTTGATCAGACGCCTTTCCGGCTGCTTTTGCGCAAGGACGTCGATCTGCTGCGTGACGCGAAAATCATGGAAGTCCAGCAGTCCGACGATTTGATCGTTCTGTCGCTCGAGGACAAAGATCCTAATTCTCCAGGCCGGATAAAGCTCTTCCTGGCAACGAAGCCGACCATGGAATTGAAAGAATGGGTGACGACGGATGCCCAGGGACAGGACACCCGAATCGAGCTGTCGCAGCTCGTCAGAACGGACGACCTCGATGGAAATTTGTTTAAAATTCAAGCGCTTTGGCCGAATAAAGCGATGCAATAGGGAGTTTTCGAAGCCAAATCAGGCTGTTGCGCATTTGACGCGATGCAATACCCATCCTGTGGATAAGTTTGGGTAACTGTTCACATTTTCGTGAACTGCCCGTGCGGGCCCTGTTGAATTTTTCCAGCTTGCGCTTAACTCATACCCATGCAGGTGGCGTCACCCTGTATTCGGTAGTGCCCCCCGTCTAGCCGAAGACGCCGCCTCTGGTACCGGCTTCCCTCCCGGTGCCGAGCGCGACAAGCGCATAGCGCCCAGTCCCTCCCCCCGGGACTGGGCGCCCTCTTTTTAGGCACCCCAATTCTGCCCCCAAATTCTCATGAGTTCCGTACCATGAGTTGCGACCCAATCGAGTGATTGGCCGCATTGCCAGTTGTTGGTCAGCTCGCGTGTGCGCTGGTTTTCAAATCGGCGCTCATCTGCGGAAGCTGCGGGCTGATCGTAGCGTCATCGGCGGCCGTATCAATAGCTTTCAAATCTTTCGCCAACAGTTTTAATCGAGAGATGATGTGTGCGCTGAAATGCTGTGCCAGCGTGGGGTCTTCTTCCATCAGCTCATAGATTTTTTGTCGCGTCAGCCGCAGCGCTTTCACGGGCCCTTGCGCGACGACGGTTGTCGTGTGGACGAGTTCAATGAGCATCGCGAGTTCGCCGATCATCGCGCCTTCGGGCAGCGCCTCGCCTCCGGATTTTCGCGACGGATCACCGTTATCGTCAATGCGAATGCAATTTCCGGATATAATGACGATGGCGGCATCGCCGGTCTGATTTTCCGTAACGATGGCATCGCCCGGCCGATAGATGATGCGCTCGGCACGACGGACAATTTCCGTCAGTTGCAGCGGTGAGAGACCCTGAAATAGCGGCAGCGCCAAAAGAGGTTTGACGAGGGCATCAATTGCCATCGGGACTCCAAGCAGAAGTGGGACCGGCAAACGCGTCACTCATCGATGCACGCGCGCGGTGCATGAGCGACAGCATTTAAATATCTGACTCGCCGCCCCCACTGAAACAGGCGTGAGTGAGCACAACAAAACGCGCTGTGGATGCCTGCGCGGCGATCTCATACGACATCGCCCGCGCGACAAAGCGCCGGTGAAACATTGTGGGGTCAGGGCGCGAGCTTGTAGCCACCACTCTCGGTTATCAGAAGCTCGGCGTTGGAGGGATCTTTCTCGATTTTCTGACGCAGGCGGTAGATGTGCGTTTCCAGCGTGTGCGTCGTGACGCCGGCGTTGTAGCCCCACACTTCGTGCAGCAGGACATCGCGCGAAACGACTTTGTCTCCGGAGCGATAGAGGTATTTGAGGATCGACGTCTCTTTTTCGGTCAGGCGGATCTTGCTTCCGGCCTCGTCGATCAAAAGCTTCGATGCGGGCTTGAACGTATAATTGCCGATCGCGAAAACGGCGTCTTCGCTTTGTTCGTGTTGCCGAAGCTGGGCGCGAATCCGCGCCAGCAGAACGGCGAACTTGAACGGCTTCAAGACATAATCATTAGCGCCGGCGTCGAGACCTAAAATTTGGTCGGCATCCGAGGTATTGCCCGTCAGCATGACGATCGGCGTCTTGAATCCGGATTTCCGCAGCATCTTCACTGCCTCGCGGCCGTCCATATCCGGCAGGCCGACATCGAATACGACGAGATCGAAATGGCCCGTTTTCGCGGCTTCCATGCCTTTGCTGGCGGTGGCCGCTTCGGAAACGTCGAATTCATCGTGCAGGACGAGCTGATCTTTCAACGACGTACGCAAATCTTCATCGTCGTCGACGAGGAGGACCTTTCGGGCCGTGCTCATGGACGGGGACTCCCGTTTCTTGCTTTCTTTTAGAGTAGAACAGTAGCATCGCGTGCGCCGGGAACATAGGCTCTGGTAGCAAACAGGCAAGGGGAATAGCGGTTCCTTGAATTATAGGTCGATGGGCGGGCACCGCAAGCCGATGGCGAAGCTCTTTGTAAGGGCGTTGTCTCAGGCTGCACGGCGCGGTTGTGTCCAGTTCGGAGCTCTGTGTCTACCCTGTGCGCTGGGGCGTTCGGGCATCAAAGCGCTCAAGCGCGAAGGAGATGGTGCAACGCCGCGGGGGCGGTTTCGCTTGCGATATGCTTTCTATCGCCCGGAAGCGATACGACCAGCGATGCGGCCTCGGACGCCATTCGATTTGCGTCTCATTCGGCGCAACGACGGTTGGTGCGACAGTCCCGCCGATCGCAACTACAACCGGCCTGTCCGATTGCCCTATCCAGCGGGTGCAGAGCACCTCTGGCGCGGAGATGGGCTTTACGACGTGGTTGTCGTCCTCGGCTTTAATGACGTGCCGCGTCTCCGCAATCGGGGCAGCGCCATTTTCATGCATATCGCGCGCGGCGATTTCCATCCGACGGAGGGATGCGTCGCGCTTCGGGCGCGCGACTTGCGGCGGCTCATGTCGCTGCTGCCGAAGCGAAGCGAAATCATCATTCTTGCTTGATGAAAACAAAAAGGGCCCGACGGCTCGATACGCCGGGCCCAAGTGGAGCACGTCTAGGTGGAGACGCGTGCTCGGGAGATGAATTGAGATCCCGTGGCCCTCGATGGAGCCACGGGAAATTCGTGTCTTAGTAGTGGTAGGCGCTCTCGCCGTGATCGACGAGGTCGAGACCCTCGCGCTCTTTCTCCTCCGACGGCCGGAGACCGATAACGATATCGACCAGCTTGTAGAGGATTGCAGAGCCGATGCCCGACCACAGCAGCGTCAAGCCGACCATCTTGGCCTGCGAGATGACTTGGCCGACCATGTCGTAGGTACCGGCAACCAGTTCGCCCGGCTTCGAGGTGTAGTCGCCGATGCCGGCGCCACCCCAATCGGGATTGACGAGGAAGGCCGTTCCGATTGCACCGACGATGCCGCCGACGCAGTGGACGCCGAAGACATCCAGCGCATCATCGTAGCCGAGTGCACCCTTAACTGCCGAGCAGAAGAAGAAGCAGATCGGGCTGACAACGAGGCCAAGGACGATCGAGCCCATGACGCCAGCGAAACCGCAAGCCGGCGTGATCGCCACGAGGCCGGCAACAACACCCGATGCCATACCAAGTGCCGAGGGCTTACCCTTCACGATCCATTCAACAAGCGACCACGACAGGCCTGCAGCGCAGGTCGCGATGAACGTGTTGATGAAAGGAACACCAGCGAACTGGTTGACTTCCAGGTTGGAGCCGACGTTGAAGCCGAACCAGCCCACCCACAGAAGGGCAGCGCCGATCATGGTCATCACCAGCGAGTGCGGAGGCATCGCCTCTTTGCCGTAGCCAAGGCGCGGTCCGATGATGAGGCAGCCGACGAGGCCAGCGATACCGGAGTTGATGTGAACGACGGTGCCGCCGGCGAAGTCGAGTGCGCCCCACTTGAAGCCGATGCCGGCGTCAGCCATCACCGCGTCGTAAGCGGATTGTGCCGCAGCCTTGCCATCGCCTGTCGCTGCAGCAAGGTTTTTCGCAGCGTCAGCGAACGCATCCGGACCACCCCAGTACCAGACCATATGGGCGATCGGGAAGTAGATGAAGGTCACCCAAAGCGCCATGAATACGATGATCGCCGAGAACTTCGTGCGCTCGGCGATGGAGCCGAGGATGAGGCACGGAGTGATACATGCGAACGTCATCTGGAAGATGATGTAGGTGTATTCAGGAATGTAGACGCCGTTGGAGAATGTCGCCGCCAACGAATTGGAGTCGACGCCCTTCAGGAAGACTTTCGAGAAGCCGCCGACGAAGTCGTTCAGCGAGCCGCCGTTCGTGAAGGCCATCGAGTAGCCGTAAAGTACCCAAAGGATCGCGACGAGGCAGAGCGTTGCGAACACCTGCATCATCATCGACAGCATGTTCTTCGTGCGGACGAGACCGCCATAAAAGAGCGCGAGGCCCGGAACGGTCATGAGAAGAACGAGGACCGAGGCGATGTACATAAAGGAGGAGTCGCCCTTATCCGGCACCGGCGGTGCCGCGGCGGCTGCAGGGGCGGCGGTGGTTGCCGCGTCCTGAGCTAGCGCCGGGTCGACAATCAGCGCAATGGCGCCGAGGGCCCCCAAGACCCCTGCGTACCGCGCTATAGTTCGAAACTCCATGTTGAGTGCTCCCTGATTGAACTACGAAAAACGGAAATTTTTGAGCTTAGAGCGCGTCGTCGTCGGATTCGCCTGTGCGGATACGAACCGTGTGCTCGATCGACGAAACAAAGATTTTGCCATCGCCAATCTGCCCGGTCTTGGCGGCGCGCTGGATCGCAGCGAGCGCCTTGTCGACCTGTGCACCGGGAACGACGACTTCGATCTTGATCTTGGGTAGAAAGCTCACGGCGTATTCAGCGCCGCGGTAAATTTCCGTATGGCCCTTTTGACGGCCGTAGCCTTTGACTTCTGTAACGGTCATGCCCTGAAGACCGAGGTCGGTCAGCGCTGAGCGAACCTCCTCGAGCTTGAAAGGCTTGATTACCGCTGTAATGAGCTTCATAGGGCCCCCTTTTCTCTTTGGACCGGCCGAAACCGGGTGCTCGACAAAACAGCCTTCGCCCTCACGCTGGGACGCAGACTTCGCGTAATGGGAGTCAAGACGCGTGCCAGTTCGCGCGCGCCCGTTCAACGCATTGATTAGACAACGGAAAGTTTACCTTTGATCGAAATTTATGCGGTACTAGCCTACAAAATAAGCACGAAAATTGTGCAATTTGGAAAAAATGATCGCTATTTGAGCAGAAATGCGGTTTCTCTGGGGCGCATCAGCCCTTCCTGGACCGTTGACGCCACCAATCGGCCCTGACGATCAAAGACTGCACCGCGGCAATAGGCGCGGGCTCCGGAGGCGCTGGGGCTATCCTGTGTGTAGAGGAGCCAGTCGTCGGCGCGGAATGGCCGGTGGAACCACATGGCGTGGTCGAGGCTCGCGAGCTGAATGTCGGCGTCAAACAGGAGCCTCCCGTGCGCCACGAGAGCCGTATCGAGAAGGGTGAAGTCGGACGCGTAGGCCAGAACAGCCTGGTGGATATATTGATTATCGTTCAGAGGACCGTTCGTCTTCAGCCAGATCGACTGGCTGGCGGGCCTCGGCTCGCGGCTCACGTAGCGGGAAGCGTCGACAATCCGGACGTCGATCGGACGCTCGCGGCGCCAATAGGCGCGCATCGCCTCGGGGAGATCCGCGGTCGCGGCATCCATCAGGTCCCGGACGTTCGGCAGCTCTTCGGGCGGGGGAACGTCGGGCATGGGGGATTGGTGCTCGAAACCCGCTTCCGGCCTATGAAACGAGGCGCTCATCGAGAAGATGGCGCGGCCGTGCTGAACGGCGCGGACACGCCGGGTCGTGAAACTGCCGCCGTCGCGGATGCGCTCGACGTCATAGACGATCTCGCGTTCCGGATCGCCAGCCAGTAGGAAATAGCCATGCAGCGAATGGATCGGGCGGCTTTCGTCGACGGTTAACGCCGCTGCAACCAGAGCTTGTCCCAGCACCAGGCCGCCGTAAACACGTTGCCAGCCTTCGCTTGCGCGCGGACCGCGGAAGAGGTTGTCCTCAAGCGGCTCGAGCGTCAGAGTTCGGAGAAGTCTTTCGAGGGCCGCGTGCGGAACCGGCGGAGCTGTCATGGCGACTTTCGGGTTTATGGCGAGGTAGGGCTTTTTATGCTGCCACGGAGTGCGCGGAAAGCCATTATGGCGGTGTCAGGTTACGGTCGATAAATGCCAAAAATGAACTTCGATATCGCGATTGTCGGCGGCAGCTTCGCGGGACTTGCCGTGGCGCGAGGGCTCGCGCAGGCCCTTGGGCCCGACTTGCGGCTTGCGGTCATCGATCGCGCCGATCCCGGGGCGGAAGCTGCGCAGGACAGCCGCGCCTTCGCGATCTGGGCCGGCGGCCAACGAATTCTCGAGGGCCTCGGAGTTTGGGACGCCGTCAGCGGCGATGCCGAGACCGTCAGTTCAATCGAAATTTCGGATTCGAGGCTCGATGACGCCTTCCGGCCCGCGCTCGTCACCTATGACGCGAGAACGGACGACGGCGCGCCGGCGGCTCATATCGTGCCGGCGGCGTCGCTCGCAGCGGCCCTTTACCGGTCCGTCGCCAACGATCCGGCGGTGACGTGGTTCGCGCCCGCAGAGATCGAAACTGTCCACTGGGCCGAGACGGCATGCGAACTCACGCTGCGCGACGGGACGCTCGTCAGCGCCGCCCTGACGATCGCCGCCGACGGCCGGCAGTCGAAGCTTCGGGATGAGGCCGGCATCAAGACGATCGGCTGGCCCTATCCGCAGACGGGCATCGTGGCGCGCGTAGCGTTCGAGGAGCCGCACGGCGGGGTCGCAATTCAGCATTTTCTTCCGGGCGGTCCGTTCGCAATTCTGCCGCTCAAGGACAATCGTGCCTTTATCACCTGGAGCGCCGGCAAGACGGAAGCGCAGCGGATCATTGGGCTCGACGACGAAAGCTTCCTCGGCGAACTCGATCGGCGGATCGGGGGCCGCTTCGGGGCGATTACGCTCGATGGGCCGCGGCAATCGTGGCCGCTCGATCTGCGCCTTCCGCGCCGGCTCATCGCGCCGCGGTTTGCGTTGGTCGGAGACGCGGCGCACGGCGTGCATCCGGTCGCCGGACAGGGCGTCAATCTGGCGCTCCGTGACGCCGCCGCGATGATCGAAATTCTTGCCGACGCCGGGCGCATCGGTCTCGATTTCGGCAACGGAACGCACCTGGAGCGTTATCAGCGCTGGCGGCGTTTCAACTCGATGATGTCCGCGACGCTTTACGACGGACTCAATCGCGCTTTTGCCATCGACAGCATGGTTTTGCGCGCCGGTCGCGGCGCTGCGCTCGGACTTCTCGACCGGATTCCGAGCTGCAAGGACGCGATCATTGCCGAGGCGGCGGGCGTTACCGGCGATCTGCCGAAGCTTGCCCGCGGCGTCGCGGTTTAAGGCGTTTCTTCGTTCTCTTCAGATTGATCGTCGTCGCCGGCTGTTTCCGCGGGCCTATCGATAACGAGCGTGCCAGCGTCGAGATCGACGCTCGGTACCCAGCGGTCTTCGAAGGGAATAAATTCGGTCTCCGAACCGCCGATAGGCTTCAGCTCGAGAAGGTCACCGGCTCCGAAATTCTGCACGGAGACGATCTCTCCAAGCGCGCTGCCGTCAGCGGAAACGGCGCGGAGGCCGATGAGATCGGCGTGATAGAATTCAGCGGCGCCCGCCTCGGGAAACTTGGCGCGATCGACGTACAGCTTGGTCCCGCGCAGCGGCTCGGCACCGTTGCGATCGTCTATCCCGCCGACGCGCGCGACAACGCCTTTGCTTGTGACACGCACGATGCGGAGCGTGAAGCTTCGTTGTCCCGTCGCGTCGGTCAGCGGCCCATAGGCTGCGACGGCTTCGGGGGTTTCGGTGTAGGTCCGGATTAGGACGTCGCCACGGATGCCGTGGGCGCCGGTGATCTCGGCGATGAAAATGCGGTGCGGTTTTTCTTGTGATGACATGGACCCTTGATGGCGCGAGCCGGTCACGGGGGCAAGGGGCCCAGATAGGTAATCTGGATCTCGATTTTTCTGTCGCCGACGTGGACGATCGTCTTTTGGGTTTGTGCCAGCGGATCGATCTCGCCGGTTATCGGAACTCCGACGGATCGGCCCTGCCGCGAGGATCTTTGCGGGGACCGGCGCTTGAGCGGGATTTCGTAGGTGCCCTTCAGGAAAGACCTGCTGACCGCATGCTTTTGTTGAGGCAGCAGCTTGCCCAAATAGACGCGACCCTTGGGGTCGGCTCCGAACAGGCGACCGTCACGGCATACCAAAATGAGTCGGCCGCGTGTGGCTGGGTTCGCTCTCACGACTTCGAAAAAGCCGTTTACGGTCAGCTGATGGTTCAAATTCGCACCTTCTCATCCATTTTGACGATCAAATGCTGAACATCGTCCAAAATTCGGGCCAGTGAGATAGGCAACAAAAAACCCCCCGGAAATATCCCGAGGGGTTTTTTGTTTTCGTGCTTGGACGGGGAAGGCTTATGCCGACTCGCCCTGGGCGGCTTCGGCAGCCTTGGCGGCCTTCTCGGCAGCGGCAGCGGCGCGTTCCTGGGCCTTCTTCTTCGGCTTGGCCTTCTCCGGATTGTTGGACGGCGTGCGCTTGGCGAGGCCCGATGCATCAAGCAGACGCAGGACGCGGTCGGTCGGCTGGGCGCCGACGCCAAGCCAATGCTTCACGCGTTCCTCTTTGAACGTGAAGCGCTTGGGGTCGTCCTTCTTGAGCATCGGATCGAAGGTGCCGATCTGCTCGATGTATCGGCCATCGCGCGGGCTCGTGCCGTGGGCAACGACGACGTAGTAATAGGGACGCTTCTTGGCGCCACCGCGCGACAAGCGAATTTTCACCGACATGTTTTTCTTCTCCTAATCAAATCGAGTGCGTTCTTGAGGGGGATCATCGTTTCTTTCCCGGAATGCCGGGAAACTTGGGCATGCCGCCGCCGAGGCCGGGCAATCCTCTCGGAAGTCCGCCGCCGCCCAGGCCGGGAAGGCCACGGCCGAGGCCCGATGGCGGTCCTGACTGGCCTCCGCCACTCGGGCCGGAGAGACCTTTGGCGACCTGTTCCTTGAGTTCGGCCGGAAGCTGCTCAAGCGCCTTGGGATCGAGCTTCGCGAGATCGGCCTGCATCGATTGCAGTTCGGCTTCGGAGGGAGCGCCGCCGGTGCGGCCGAGAAATTTGTTCAGCATGCCGCCGTTGCGGCCCATCGACTTCATCATGTCCGCCATCTGACGGTGCATCTTCAGAAGCTTGTTGATTTCCTCGACCTTGGTGCCCGAACCCGACGCGATGCGCCGCTTCCTCTTGGCGTCGAGCACTTTCGGGTTGCGCCGCTCTTTCGGCGTCATCGAGGAAATGATGGCGCGTTGATGGACGAGGCTCTTGTCGAGGCCGGCTTCGTTGATCTGGCCCTTGATCTTGGCGACGCCCGGAAGCATGCCGAGCACGCCGCCCATGCCGCCGAGCTTCTGCATCTGCTGCAATTGATCGGAGAGGTCTTCGAGGTCGAACGACCCCTTCTTCATTTTTTCGGCGATCTTCGTCGCTTTTTCGACGTCGATCGTCTGCGCGGCCTTCTCGACAAGCGAGACGACGTCGCCCATGCCTAGAATTCGCGAGGCGATACGGCCCGGATGGAAATCTTCGAGCGCGTCCCACTTTTCGCCGACGCCGATCAGCTTGATCGGCTTGCCGGTGACGGCACGCATCGAAAGCGCGGCGCCGCCGCGGCCATCGCCGTCGGCGCGGGTCAGCACGATACCGGTGACGCCGATGTGGCCGTCGAACGCTTTCGCGGTGTTGACGGCGTCCTGGCCGGTCAGCGCGTCGGCGACGAGCAGGACTTCGTGGGGATGAATGGCGGCTTTGACGTCGCGGACTTCATCCATCAACTCTTCGTCGACGGTTACACGGCCGGCCGTATCGTAAATGACGACGTCGTAGCCGCCGAGCTTGGCTGCATCCTCGGCGCGGCGCGCGATCTGGAGCGGGTTCTGTCCGGCGATGATCGGCAGCGTCGCGACCTGGGTCTGCTCGCCGAGGACGCGGAGCTGCTCCTGTGCGGCGGGACGGCGCGTGTCGAGCGACGCCATCAGCACTTTCTTGCGATCGCGGTTCGTCAGGCGATAGGCGATCTTGGCGGTCGTCGTCGTCTTGCCCGAGCCCTGAAGGCCGACCATCAGAATGCCGATGGGTGGGGCGGCGTGCAGGTCGATCGGCTGCGAGTTAGAGCCCAGCATCGCCACGAGCTCGTCGTTGACGATCTTGACGACCATCTGGCCGGGCGTGACGGAGCGCAGCACTTCGGCGCCGACGGCCTTGGCTTTGACCTTGTCGGTGAAGTCCTTGACGACATCGAGCGCAACGTCGGCCTCAAGCAGGGCGCGGCGAACCTCGCGCATGGCCTCGACGACGTCGCTTTCGGTCAGCGCGCCGCGTCGTGTCAGCTTGTCGAGAACGCCCGAGAGGCGCTCTGTGAGCGATTGGAACATTCTATACGCTCGCGGCGAGGTCGCTTCGCTCCCCGCCGACCCAAAGGCCATTGGGGCGGCGCAACGCACCGGCGGCCCTTGGCCGCTCGCGTCGCTGCGCTCGTCGAAGTGATGTCGTCGCCCTTCTCCTTAGTTCAAGGCGCAAAGCACAAACGCACCCGGGAGCGCCACGCGCTGCCGGATGTTAACCCCCCTGCCTCCCGGGATTTAACCCATGTGCAGGGCGGCGGCTCTGAGATCAGGGCCGTCGGAATGGCGTGGGTATGGGGGAAGGAGGGCCGGAAGTCAATGCCGGCGGTCCCGGTCCCAACCGCTGGCCATTTCCCGCAACCCGCTCGCAGTGTTGAGCGCGAAATGCATATAGTGATTGTGCCCTCGGTCGGGACGGATTTTGGCGTGGATGTTGCCTAATGGGAAACGGTGCCCGTATCGGCTGTATCGAAGCTCGCGACCCCAGGGAAAATAGCGGCATTCCTGTTTCAGCCCGGCTGGCTGTCGATCGGGCAGCCCAGGAAGAAGCGCCGCAACTCACGGATGTCATTTCGCAAGCCTTTCTCAGCGATCCGACATGGTCATGGGCTTTGCCCGATCCGGCGGCTCGAAGACAATGGTGGACTTTCTGCATCCAACAAGCACTTCGCTATCCTTGGACGTTCAAGACCGAAGGATACGAGACGGTGGCCGTCTGGATCCCCCCAAATGAGATCGAGTTTTCCCATGATGCAGAAATGAGCATACCGGCGCGTCTGGGCGATCTCGCAGGGCATCGTGCGGCTGAAGTCGGAGAGCTTCTCGACCGCTTCTGCCAAGCTCATCCGAAACATGAACCTCACTATTATCTGAGCCTGCTCGGGACCAAGGACGACCACAGGGGAAGAGGTCTCGGCATTGCGCTTCTCGAGGAAAACTTAGCTCGTATCGATGGCGAGCACATGCCGGCCTACCTGGAATCGAGCAATCCCAATAACAATCATCGATACGAGGCCGTTGGATTTGTCTCGATTACGTCGTTTGAGGCGCCAGGCGGTGGCCCTGTCGTTACGGGCATGTGGCGAGCCAGCCGATGAACGGCGCTTAAGTCGAGCTAGAACCGATACCCGTACCTGAGGCCGATGCGGTCCATGCCTTCGTTGTATTTCTGGGTGTAGGCGTTCGACATGTGCTCGAAATAGACCGAGACGTCGTTGTGCTCGTCCAGGTGGTAGCCGACTTCCATCGGGATGTGGAACAGCACACGCGAGCCGAGCCACTTCTTGTCAGGGTCCGAGCCGGGGCCGCCAATTTCACCGTCATGGATGGCGGCGCCGAGGCCAAGCCCGAAGAAAAGCCCCGACGGGCAATCACCCTGCCACCGAGCGTCGATATAGCCGTCGCTGGTGTCGCCACGGGTGTTGATCGAGCCGCCGATGACTGGCCGGATCACGCCCCATGGCAAGGCCCAGGCCGCGTTGAACTGGGCTTCGATATTGATGTCGACGGCGTTCTTCTCGACCTGGAAGCCGCTCCAAAGGTCGGGCACGTCATGGGCAAGCGCGCCGATTTTGAGGGCGTAGAGCATGTCTTCGGCCGAGGCGTCACTACATGCGGCGCAAGTGGCGAAGAGGGCAGCGAAACCGGCTGCGGCCACGGTGCGCAAAACACGTCTCATTCGGAAAGCGGCCCCCACAGCTCTGAGGCTGCAACGTGTGCGCCGATTTTGGGGTGGCGGCAAGGCGGGGCCTAAGGAATTTCCGCCGGGCTGGCCCGCCCGTCACACCGGCCGATTGGCCTAAGTGGACGACGGGGAACGTCCGGAGGCCTGGGGGTGATCGGCTTGCCGTCCCCAGGCGCGGGCCAGTCCGAAAACCCGCCGCTCATAGGCCCGCTCGTCCGGCGTCAGACAGATACAGCCGTAGCAGTAGCACGGGCGGGCCCGGGCGAAGGCGACGCGGAAAAGCAGCGAATTGTAATTCGATGGCGCCATCGAAATCTCTTCAAGGATGGAGCGACGCGACAGGATACCCTGAAAAAAAGGGTTTTTCGCCGATCTTAACGGACGATCAAGAAAGTTAGTTCCGGGGAGCGGACGGGTCGCGAAATGGTATTGAGCGCAATCAAGGGCTTGGGCCTCTGAACGCCTTCGGAATTGTTATTTTTCGCGGTTCTCGCCATATAGGGCGCTATGAGCACGGCAACGACCCTCCCCTTTTTGAAGATGAACGGGCTCGGCAACGAGATCGTCGTTGTCGATTTGCGGAACAGTTCCAGGACGTTCACTCCGGAAGACGTCGCGGCCGTCGCGGCCGATCGCATGTCACGCTTCGATCAGATGATGGTCTTGCATGCGCCGCGGACGAGCGGGACCGAGTCATTCGTGCGCATCTACAACGCCGACGGGTCGGAAGCCGGCGCGTGCGGCAACGGCATGCGCTGTGTCGGCTGGTTCCTGTCGCAAGGCGGCACTCGCGACCGGTTTCTGGTCGAAACGCGAGCCGGCGTGCTCGACACGGTCGTCAGGGATCAGACCTCGATCACCGTCGATATGGGCGAGCCGAAATTCGACTGGCAGGAAATTCCGCTCGCAGAAGAATTTCGCGATACACGCGCGATTGAGCTGCAAGTCGGGCCGATCGACGATCCGGCTTTGCATTCGCCCTCGGTCGCCAACGTCGGCAATCCGCACGCGGTTTTCTGGGTCGACGACATCGATGCCTACGATCTTGAGCGGTTCGGGCCGCTTCTCGAAAATCATCCGATCTTTCCGGAGCGCGCGAATATATCGCTGGCGCAGGTGACGTCGGATACGTCTCTTCTTCTCAGAACCTGGGAGCGTGGCGCGGGTCTGACCATGGCTTGCGGATCGGCGGCGTGCGCGGCCGCGGTTTGTGCCGCCCGCAAGAAGCTCACCGGGCGCAAAGTCGATGTGACGTTGCCGGGCGGCGTTCTCGGGATCGAGTGGGCGAGCAACAATCACATTCTCATGACGGGCCCCGTTGAGTTCGAATACGAGGGTGCCATCGATTTTTCCAAATTGGCGAAAGTGTCCGTCTAGTCTCCTCCGCCGAAGACGGCTAAGCGGACGGCTTTCGAGAAGAGAAGACAATCGCGTACATGTCCGAACCTCAGGTGATAACGCTTGGCTGCCGGCTCAACACGTATGAGTCCGAGGTCATGCGCCGTCATGCGCTCGACGCTGGACTTAGCGATGCGATCATCGTCAATACCTGCGCCGTGACGGGTGAGGCAGTTCGCCAGGCGGCGCAGACGGTGCGCCGGCTCCGGCGCGAGAAGCCGGACGCGCGCATCATCGTGACGGGATGCGCGGCGCAGATCGAACCCGAGCGCTTTGCCGAGATGCCAGAAGTCGATCACGTCTTCGGCAACGCCGAGAAGATGCAGGCGGAGACGTTTGCCGGACTGTCGATCGCGGAGGCCGAACGCGTTCAGGTCAACGACATCATGAGCGTTCGCGAATTGGCGCTGCACATGATCGACGGCTTCGGATCGCGGACGCGCGCTTATGTGCAGATTCAAAACGGCTGCGATCATCGCTGCACCTTTTGCATCATTCCTTTCGGGCGCGGTCCGTCGCGATCGGTCGCGGCCGGTGAGGTTGTGGCGCAGATCAGGACGCTCGTCGAAAATGGATACGCCGAAATCGTTCTGACAGGCGTCGATATCACGTCGTATGGGCGCGATCTCCCCGGTGCCGCAACGCTCGGACGGCTCGTGCGCCAGGTTCTGAAGCATGTGCCGGAACTCAAACGCTTGCGGCTGTCGTCGATCGATCAGGTCGAAGCCGACGACGATCTGATGATCGCGCTTCGGGACGAGGAACGTTTGATGCCGCACCTGCATCTCTCTTTGCAGGCGGGCGACGATCTGACGTTGAAACGTATGAAGCGGCGGCATCTGCGATCAGATGCCATTGCGTTTTGCGATAAGGCGCGGGGCCTCAGACCCGATATCGTGTTCGGTGCGGATTTGATCGCGGGGTTTCCAACCGAGACCGATCAGATGTTCGAGAATTCCCGCCGGATCGTCGATGAATGCGGCCTCACGTATCTCCACGTTTTTCCATTTTCGTCGCGGCGTGGCACGCCGGCGGCGCGGATGCCGCAAGTCAATGGCAATGTCATCAAAGAACGCGCGGCAAGGCTGCGTGAAAAAGGGACCCAAGTGCTTTCCTCATATCTTAGCGCTCAGCGCGACCGGGTCGTCGATGTGCTCGTCGAAAGCGACGGCAAGGGTCGAACGCCGCAGTTTGCGGAGGTTCTGCTCGACGGCGAACGCTCGCGAGACGCAGGAGCCATCGTTCGGACGCGCATCGTGCGTGCGGACTCGCAACGTCTCGTCGGCGAGGCCTGCGCGTGAGCGAGCCGAAAGAAAAAGGCAAGGGACTCTTCGGTCGTTTGTTCAAAGGCGGTGCCGCGGAGCCGGCCGTGCCGGAAGAGGCACAGACCGAAGCGGAGGTTGAGGCGGAGGTTCCGGCCTCAGCGGCCGTTCCTGTTTCCGAGGAGCCTCCCAAAGCAGAGCCCATCAAGCAAAGCTGGTTTCAGCGTCTGAAATCAGGGCTCGGCAAAACATCCTCGAAGCTCACGTCCGGGATCACCGATCTCTTCTCGAAGCGCAAGCTCGATGCCGACACCATCGACGATCTTGAAGATCTTCTGATCCAATCCGATCTAGGTTTGGAAACGACGAGCCGAATCACGGCGGCAATCGGTAAAGGGCGATTTGAAAAAGGCATTTCCGCCGACGAGGTCCGTAGCATTTTGGCGACGGAGGTCGAGCGCGTCCTCGCGCCGGTGGCTAAACCGCTCGTCATCGATCCGTCGCATAAACCGCATGTGATTATGATGGTTGGCGTTAACGGCACGGGAAAGACGACGACCATCGGCAAGCTTGCAACCAAATTAAAAGCCGAAGGCAAATCGGTTTTACTCGCGGCGGGTGATACGTTTCGCGCCGCAGCCATCGATCAATTGAAGGTGTGGGGTGAGCGCGCGGGGTGTCCCGTTGTCGCGCATGGCGTGGGCGGCGATTCGTCCGGATTGGCGTACGACGCCTTAAAACAGGCGCAAGCATCGGGCGCGGATGTGCTTTTGCTCGACACCGCGGGCCGTCTCCAAAATAAGCAAGTGTTGATGGAAGAACTCGAAAAAGTTACACGCGTTCTCAGGAAACTGGACCCAAGTGCGCCGCACGACGTTGTTCTTGTGCTCGACGCGACGACAGGTCAAAACGCCCTGCAACAAGTCGAGGTCTTTCGGGATCGCGCCGGTGTGACAGGATTGGTCATGACGAAACTCGATGGAACCGCACGGGGCGGCATTCTGGTTGCGATTGCAGCCAAATTTGGTTTGCCGGTCCACGCGATCGGGATTGGAGAGGGCGCCGACGATCTGCAACCTTTCTCCGCCGCAGATTTTGCCCACGCCATAGCCGGAATTTGAAGACCCGGGGGAAACGGATCGCCACATGACGCAAGACGTAAACATTCGCAATGCTTCCGTTGCACCGGTGCGTAAGAGCTGGTTTCCGTTCAATGCCGAGCAGACGATCAATATTCTGAGCGAGTTCGGCCCGCTCGTGACGATGTTCATCGTCAATGCGGCGCTTGGCATCGAGGCCGGTACGTGGGGTTTGATCATTACGACGCTGATGGCAATCGGCGTTATGTTCTACATGTTCCACCGTCCGCCGATCTTTCCATTGATCGCGTCCAGTGTGACGGTGGCTTTCGGAACGTTGACGCTGGTTACCGGCGACCCGATGTGGGTGCAGATCAAGGTCACGATCTTCAATGCGTTGTTCGCGCTCTTTCTGATCGGCGGTCTTTACGTCAAACACAATTTCTTCCAGTACGTCTTCGAGAAGACGTTCCGCTACACGGACGAAGGCTGGTATAAGTTTACGTGGAGCTTCGCGCTGTTCTTTATCTTGACGGCGGTGGCGAACGAATACGTTCGCAGGGTCTACGTCGAAGATCACCTCTATGAGATCCTAGGCCATGAAATGAGTGGCGTGAATGTCTGGATCCTGTTCAAGGTCGCGATTGTGCTGCCGGTCTCCGGTATTTATGCTTGGGTGCTGACGAGACTGATGCAGAAGTATCGATTGCCGGATCCGGCTCATGAGTAAGGGCTGAGAGTATGTCAGAGCAAGACAAGCTTTCGGAAGCGAACGAAGGTCCGCAGCTCGATCGCAAACAGATCATCAAGCTCCTTGTGGAGCTCGGCCCGCTGCTGGTGTTTTTCATTACCAACAGCCACTACGGCATTTTCGCCGGCACGGGGGCGTTCATGGCTGCGACCGTCGTCTCGCTTGCGGCGTCGCACGCCTTGCTCGGGCGTATTGCGACCATGCCTCTCGTCACGGGATTCTTCGTTCTCGTTTTTGGCGGGCTGACGCTCTATCTGCAGGACGATCACTTCATCAAGATGAAGCCGACCATCGTGAACGGCCTGTTTGCGGCCATTCTCTTCGGCGGACTGATGTTCGGCCGTCTGTTCCTCAAGACGGTGTTCGGCGATGTGATGCATCTCACGGAGGAGGGCTGGCGGATTCTGACAATTCGCTGGGCGCTGTTCTTCGTCGTTCTCGCCATTCTCAACGAATTTATGTGGCGGTTTTTCTCGACCGATACCTGGGTCGCGTTCAAAGTGTTCGGCATCATGCCGCTGACCTTCGTGTTCGCTTTGGCGCAGATCGGAGTTTTGAAGAAGCACGAATCGACGCCGCCGGGTAGCGAGCCCAACCCGTCCTGATCGCGACAAAGATGCGACGCGGTTTTCACCATCCAACAACTTTTCTGAATTACTGAACGCCGTTGGTATTTTTGCTGGACGCGCCGCTTGGCGTCGTGTTTCTTGTCAAGAACGGTGGGGCTAACTAAGTGGTTTTGCTCTTAGATCCGAGGCCAATCCCTTGGATAAATTGGCAAAATCGTGGGGCATGGAATGGCACGAGAATCTGCAAACAGTCGTCTTGAACGCTCGCCTTTGCATTTGCTGCACAGGGCCGGACAATGTGCGGCCGAGATGTTTCAGGTCGAATTGGGCAGCGACGAGCTGACGCCTCGTCAGTACGCGATTCTGCTAACGGTCGCCCAGAACGAGGGGCTCAGCCAGACGCAGCTTGTCGAGCTGACGGGCATCGATCGGTCGACGCTCGCCGACGTCGTCCGCCGGATGCTGAAGAAAGGGCTGCTCCAGCGTCGCCGGACGCGCGACGACGCCAGGGCGTATGCCGTCAAATTGACGGACGAGGGCACCCGTGTCCTGAAGACCCACGACCCGATGGCCCGGAGAGTCGACGAGCGCATCCTGGCGAGCTTGCCGGCGCAGCAACGGGACCGTTTTATGCAGGATCTCAGTGCTATCGTGGAAGCGCTCAATCGCATCAAAGAAAAGAATGACGCCGGCAAATAATTTGCCGGCGCCTCATTATCCGTTCAAAAGTGCGAAGTCTTACGCTGCCTTCTGCGGCAGCAAACGCTGATTGACGATCGTCTCGGCGATCTGCACGGCGTTGAGCGCGGCACCTTTCAGCAGGTTGTCTGCGACGATCCACATCGCGAGGCCGTTCTCGACGGTTGCGTCCTCGCGGATACGCGACACGAATGTCGAATATTCGCCCGCAGCCTCGACCGGCGTGATGTAGCCGCCGGGCTCGCGCTTATCGATCACCATGATGCCGGGCGATGCGCGAAGGATTTCGCGCGCTTCTTCCGGGCTGATCGGATTCGCGAACTCGATGTTGATCGATTCGGAGTGGCCGACGAACACCGGGACGCGCACGCACGTGGCCGTCAGTTTGATCTTGGGGTCCAAGATCTTTTTGGTTTCTGCCAGCATCTTCCATTCCTCTTTCGTGTAGCCATCTTCCATGAAGACGTCGATGTGAGGAATGCAGTTGAAAGCGATCTGCTTCGGAAACTTCTTCGGATCGACTTCCTGGCCCGGCACGAACTTGCCCTTGGTCTGCGACCAAAGTTCGTCCATGGCGTCCTTACCGGCGCCCGAGACAGACTGATAGGTCGAGACGACAACGCGGGTGATCGTCGCTGCGTCGTGCAGCGGCTTCAGCGCGACGACGAGCTGGGCGGTCGAGCAATTCGGGTTGGCGATGATGTTCTTCTTGGTGAAGCCGCGGACCGCGTCGGCGTTCACTTCCGGAACGATCAGCGGCACGTCCCGGTCGTAGCGCCAGCACGACGAGTTATCGATGACGATCGTCCCACCGGCGCCGATACGGGGTGACCATTCCTTGGAAACCGCCGAGCCTGCCGACATTAGGCAGAAGTCGATACCCTTGAAGTCGAAGGTCTCCAGGTCGCGACATTTGACGACGGTATCGCCGAACGAAACCTCGGTTCCCTGCGAGCGGCGTGAGGCCACGGCATAAAGCTCGCTGACCGGAAACTTCCGTTCAGCGAGCACATTCAGCATCTCGCGGCCTACGTTGCCGGTGGCGCCGACAATGGCGACCTTATAGCCCATGACGTTATGTCCTTGAAATTTCAACGTTTTGCGGCACGACTCAGTCTGCGCGCGGCGTGACTTTGCTGGTGGTTCACATACGCGGCTCGGGCCCGACTTTCAAGGACTGTCAAGCCCAATGTCGTCGCGCCGCCAGCCGCCATTTATCTGCACCCGTTCTTAATTCGACTTCGGTTACAGAATTTGATGCGATCGCAAGGACCGGGGGAATGTCGGGCCGCGAAGGGGTCAACTTATTTCGCGACAAGGGACTTCGCGGTTCGCGAAGCGGACAAGGACAAACGGGGGGTATCGTGGCTCTCTCTCAAAAGTTGATGGCGCTTGTCACCGGATTACTGGTGCTTTGCGCGCCGGGGCTCGCGTCGCGTTCGTCGGCCATGACCGCCTGGTTGAACGATGGGGAACTTCAGCGTTTCTCCAACGCGACGATCGACGGCCGCTATGCCAACGGCAAGCCGTTCACCGAGCACTACGGAAGCAACGGCCGACTGAATTACGTTGAACGCGGGATGACGCTCGGCGGCCACTGGTCCATTACGCAGGGTACGCTCTGCACGATCTACGATTTCGACGAGACCGGCGGATGCTACCGGGTGATGCGCGTCGACACGAATTGCTACGAATTCTATTTCATATCGCGCACTGAGCAGCAGGCTTCCGGTCCGAACGACGGCAAGCCGCGGTGGACGGCGCGGGGCGCGCTCCAGGGGCAGGCGAGCGCCTGCCGGGACGAGCCGAGCGTCTGATAGCGCTTGGCGACTCGCGTTCCGAGAGCCGGCCGAAGATTTTCCGGGCGCTGGCGACTCTCCTTCGTCGAGCCGGCCGCCAGCGCGCGCTGCTTAGGCGGCGAGAGCCTTCAGTTCGGTTTCGATGGCCTGGCCCATCTCGGATGTGCCGACCTTCGTCATGCCGGGCTGCATGATGTCGCCGGTTCGCAGACCCTTATCGAGAACGCGGGCGATGGCCTTGTCGACGAGATCGGCTTCCTTGCCGAGGTCGAAGGAATAGCGCAGCGCCATTGCGAACGAGGCGATCGTCGCAATCGGATTGGCGAGGCCCTGGCCGGCGATATCGGGCGCGGAGCCGTGCACGGGCTCATAGAGCGCCTTGGGTCGGCCGGTCTCCGGATCGGGTGCACCGAGGGATGCCGACGGCAACATGCCGAGCGATCCCGTCGCCATCGAAGCTTCGTCCGACAGAATGTCGCCGAACAGATTGTCCGTGACGATGACGTCGAACTGTTTCGGATTGCGAATGAGCTGCATGGCGCAGTTGTCGGCGAGGATGTGCTCGAGCTTCACGTCCGGGGCATAGGATTTGTGAACCGCGGTCGTGACCTCTTTCCAGAGCACGCCCGAGCGCATGACGTTATGCTTCTCGGCTGAATGGACGAGGTTCCTGCGCTTCCTGGCGAGGTCGAACGCGACCTTGGTGATCCGCTCGATCTCGTGCGTCGTGTAGACCTGGGTATCGACGGCGCGCTTCTCGCCATTCTCGAGCGTCACGATTTCCTTCGGCTCGCCGAAGTAGACGCCGCCCGTCAGTTCGCGCACGATCATGATGTCGAGGCCTTCGACCAGCTCGCGCTTCAGGCTCGACGCGTCAGCGAGCGCGGAATAGCAGATCGCGGGGCGCAGGTTGGCGAAGAGGTCGAGATCCTTGCGCAGGCGCAGCAGGCCGGCTTCGGGGCGGTGCTGGTACGGCACGCTCGCCCATTTCGGTCCGCCGACGGCGCCGAAGATCACGGCGTCGGCCTTTTGAGCCTTGGCCATCGCTTCGTCGGTGATTGCGACGCCGTGGGCGTCATAGGCGGCGCCGCCGACGAGATCATGCTCGATGCCGAAGTGGATGGCGTTGCTCTTGGCATTGAAAAACGCGATGAGCCGCTCGACCTCCGCGATCGTTTCGACGCCAATGCCGTCGCCGGGCAGCAGGAGGAGGGTGTGCGTCGTCATCGGTTAACAATCCTTGGCCAACTCAATTGGAAAATCAGTCGGGGGGAGTGCTAGCGTTTGGGCAGGCGCCGGGCAAGCTCTCCGGCAGCAAAACGGCACTTTGGCGCAGAGAGTTCTATGCAACCGCAATGGCGTTGGCTTGTGTTTCTGGCCTTTGGAGCCGCGTTTGGGTGGCTTTTTGGCGGGCCCGCCCTTGCCGACGACCGGCCACAGCTCTCCCTGCCGCTCGCCTGCCAGCCTCACAAAACGTGCTTCATCCAGACCTATGTCGATGTCGATCCGGGGAAGGGCGTCAAAGACTACATGTGCGGGACGGCAACCTACGATCAGCACAGTGGTGTCGACTTCCGGCTGCTGTCCGCGGCGGCAGCGACGAAAACGCCGTTTCCGGTGCTCGCTTCGGCCGACGGCACGGTCAAGGCGGTGAGAGACGGGGTTGCGGACGACTTTTTCAACAAGTCGAACGCCAAGACCGTTGCGGGGCGCGAATGCGGTAACGGCGTCATCATCGAGCATGGGGGCGGTTGGGAAACGCAGTACTGCCATATGCGCAAAGGGAGCGTGCACGTGACGAAGGGGCAGGCGGTCAAGCGCGGCGATCAGCTTGGCGAGGCGGGCTTCTCGGGGATGGCGGATTTCGCGCAGGTCCATCTGAGCGTTCGCCACGACGGCAAGATCGTCGACCCATTTTTGCCGGATGCCGTCGACGGCAAATGCGATCCGAATGCGCGCGGACCGGGACTCTGGGAGCCGTCGGCAGCGGCGGCATTTCCGTATCGCAACGGCGAGATGATCGGCGCAGCGTTCGCGGGCGATGCGCCGAGTGTGACTGCGCTCGAAGTCGATGATCAGGACGTCGTGCCGCTCACCGAGACATCGGCGGATGTCGTTCTGTACGGGCGCTTTATCAATCTGAAGAAGGGCGATCGCGTTCAATTCGTCGCGAACGGGCCCGGCGGATCGCTTTTCGATGAGAGTGCCGCGCCGCTCGATCACGATAAGGCAACGTATGTTGCGTTCGTCGGCAGGCGGCGGGCCAAGGATCCCTGGACGAAAGGACACTACGAAGGCCACGTCGCGCTCGTTCGCGACGGCGCCGTCATCGCGACGAACGTCGTGACGTTCGAGTTGAAGTAAGCGTCAGGACATGAATGCAGGGAGCGGGAACGCGAGCGTGAAGCCGCCGGCCGTCAGCACCACGCCGAGGCCTCCGAGAATGAAGCTGAAGTAGAGCAGCATATTACCGCCGGAAATAAGCGCGACGGACGCGAGCACGATGGCGATTTGTAGAAGCGCCTGACCGTAATCGAAATAGGGATCTTGCTTCAGCGCTTCGTCTCTCGTGGCTTCGAGCGCTTTGCCCTTCGTAAAAAGCTCGTCGAGCCCTTCGCCGCTCTTGGGATCGCTGGTCAGCTTTTTATCCTGGTCTTTGTACTCGGCAATTTTTGCTTCGAGCATCTTCTTGGCGTCGTCCGGCATCGACGGCGACATCTTCAGCATCACGTCGAAGCCTTCCGCCTGCAGCCGAAGGGCTTGGCGACGCTCGTTCTTCGCCTGGAAAAAGGCCCAGGTGTTCGCGGCTGCGATGTTTTGCTGAAGAGCGTCTTGCTCGGCGTTGCTGCCGCCCATGCTGCAGATGGCCAAGATGACTGCGAGAATGCCGACATAAACCCCGATGAGCTTATCGCGGGTTCTCATGTTCTCGCGATCAACCTCAAGGCTGAGCTCTTCCAACGCCATCAGATAGTCCCCCAACTGACCGTCAAGCGATCAGATGATACGATCTTCGGGCGGCGCTGCAAGCGATCTCGCGGGCAGAAGGTCTTTGCGGTCGATGGCGCGCCCGTCCGCTCCGAGCCGGTATAGAATGGGCGCACCGGTGGCAAGCTCCCGCTCGAGGATTTCGTCCTTGTTGAGGTTTTCCAGGATCATCACGAGTGACCGGAGCGAGTTGCCGTGCGCGACGATAATCACGTTCTTGCTGGCGGTGATCTGCGGCCAGATCGCTTTATCGTAGTAGGGGCGCACGCGCGCGAGCGTGTCTTTCAGGCTTTCGCCGTCGGGCGGCGCGATATCGTAGGAGCGGCGCCAAGACTGCACCTGCGCTTCACCCCACTTTTTGCGCGCTTCGTCCTTGTTGAGCCCTGAAAGCGCACCGTAGTTGCGTTCGTTCAAAGCGGCGTCGCGGATGATCGGCACGTCAGGCTCGTTGATCTCGGCGAGAATGATATCGAGCGTGTGCTGGGCGCGTTTCAATGCACTCGTGAAAGCGATGTCGAACTTGACGTTATGATCACGGATCATCCGGCCCGCGACGCGGGCTTCGATCACGCCTTTTTCCGTCAAATCGGGATTACGCCAGCCGGTGAAGAGATTGAGCCTGTTCCACTCACTCTCACCGTGGCGCACGAGTACCAGGATGTTGTCCGTCAGAGCGTCCGTCATGATAGCGTCTAGGCGTCTCCAATCGCGTGTCCGGCAATTCTTTTAAAGCGTAATACCTAACACGTTCGTCATACCATAAAGACCTGGTGCACGGCCCTTTGTCCAAAGCGCGGCTTTTACGGCGCCGCGCGCAAAAATTCCCCGGTCGGTGGCGCTGTGGGTCAGCTCGATCTGTTCGCCATTGCCGGCGAAGATCACGGTGTGCTCGCCGACGACGCTGCCGCCGCGCAAGGTCGCGAACCCGATGTCGCCGCGCCGACGTGGGCCGGTATGTCCATCGCGAACGCGCGCGGAGTGCGCATCGAGGTCAATACCCCGGCCGGATGCGGCAGCTTCTCCAAGCATCAAGGCCGTGCCCGAGGGCGCATCCACCTTCATGCGATGATGCATTTCAACAATCTCGATGTCGAAGTCGTTCCCGAGGGCTGCCGCAGCTTGACGCGCGAGTGCCAGCAGGAGATTGACGCCGAGACTCATATTTCCGGCCTTGACGATCGCGGTGCGCTTCGCGGCGTCTGCGATTGCGGCCTCGCCCTCGGCGTCGAAGCCGGTCGTGCCGATGATGGCGGCGGTTCCGGAATTGGCTGCGAGGCGGGCGAATTCGATGCTCGCCTTCGGGACCGTGAAATCGACGATGGCATCGGACGCGGCAATCACGGCCGCGGCGTCACTCGTGACGGCCAGTCCGATGGGCTCAAGGCCGGCGAGTTCGCCGATGTCTTTGCCGAGGACGGGCGAGCCAGCGGTCTCCGTAGCGCCACTGATGCTGCAGCCGGCGTCATCGGCGATCGCGCGGATCAGTTCGCGGCCCATACGGCCGGCCGCGCCCATGACGGCGATCTTCATGATATCTCCGGTCGCTCGACGGTTGCCATTCGGCGGGCCGATATAGCAACGGCGTTACGTGAGCGTAAAGAGGATGATCCCCAAAATCGCCGACATCGCGCTTGGAGTGCGGTGTTTGCTGATATCGGCAAGCCTCAGGCCGGGGTTTTGACGCGTTCCAATGCCTGCATGATCAGCGCACGGGCCTCATCGACGTGGCCCCAATGGTCGATCTTGACCCATTTGCCCGGCTCAAGATCCTTGTAGTGGGCAAAGAAGTGCTCGATCTGCTCCAGCGAGATTTTCGGGAGGTCGGTGTAGGTCTTTACGGCCTCATAGCGCTTCGTCAGCTTGCTCGAGGGCACCGCGATAATCTTTTCGTCGCCACCGCCGTCATCTTCCATCACGAGAACGCCGACGGGACGGCAATTGATAACGGCACCCGGGATGATCGCGCGCGTGTTGCAGACGAGAACATCGATAGGGTCACCATCAGCAGACAACGTGTGCGGGACAAAGCCGTAGTTCCCCGGATAGCGCATCGGCGTGTAGAGAAACCGATCGACATGAAGGGCGCCGGACGCCTTATCCATTTCGTATTTGATCGGTTCGCCGCCTACGGGGACCTCGATCACGACGTTGATGTCGTCGGGCGGGTTCTTGCCGGGCTTAATCGCGTCAAGGCGCATCGGGATTGACCTCAAGAAAAATCATTCGGTTCTGGGGTCAGACTTGCCGCGAAAGCAGAGGCCGCACAACCGCCCTTAGGTCGCATATTGGACCACAAAATGCGAGAACGACGGTGTATTCGCTGCCCGGTCCGAACAAAAATTCGCGATTACCACTCGAAGGCAATCCGGGGGCTCAACCCTTTGCCAAACTTGACACAGGATCGGCGCGTCTGGCGTCCGCCGCAGCGCACATAAAACGCGTGCGCCCTCTCGTTGCCCTCAAGCGCCCATACGACCAGATGTTCGAGATCAAGGGCATCGAGCGTGGCGCGGCAAGCCTCAAACAGATGCTGGCCCATTCCGAGGCCTTGGTAAACGGGCGTCAGATAGAGTTCATAGATTTCGCCGAGATCGCGTCCGCCGCCGCGCGCCCTGCCGCACGTCGCGTAACCGGCAACCGTCTCGTCCTGCAAAATAACCAGAAGGTTCCGCTCGGCCGCGATCGCGCGCCGCCACCAGGTTGCATCCCGGCGCAAAATCTCGCGTTCGAGATGGAGTGACGGAAGAATGCCGGTGTATGCCAACCGCCAGGACTCGCGAAAAATCTCGGCGAGCGCGGCGGCGTCGGCGGGACGGGCGTTGCGGACAGAAACCTTCAGGCTCTGGTTCAGCATGCAATCACTCTAACTCCGAGCCGGAGAAAACGCATCAGAACTTGCGGGTCTTACGAAAATAAAAAGGACGCGGAGATTGTGCTCCGCGTCCCTTGCTTGAATAAGAAGTGCCCCATTCGACGAATGCCTGACGCAACCGTCGTAAACCGCATCGGCGTTAGCCGACGGTCTTGAACTGCTCGAAGGATTTCGTCGTAGCTGCGCCGACCGTCTCGAGGGCCTGCTTCGCAACCTTGCTCGAGAGCTCGAAGAGCTCCTTCGACTGCGAGCCTGCAACCGCGAACTGCTGCTGGAAGTAGTTGGCCTGCAGGCGTGCGATCTCGGGGAAGGTGCGTGCGCGGGCCATCGCCTGGGCGGCTTCGAAAGCTGCTTCGGTGTTTGCCAGCGTGTTGGCGACAATCTTTTCGCCGATCGACTTGGCGCCTGCCTGGCTCGTCAGCATCACTTCTTCAGCGACCTTGGCGTTGTCTTTCGCGAAGGCGGAGAACTTGTGATAGGCGTCGCGCGATTTCGCGATCGCGTCTTCGGCGAAGGCCGAGACGTTCTCGGGAACCTTGGCGTCCTTGCCGGCCGTGAACATTTCCTGCGCTTGCTTCGTGAAATCTTGAACTTGACGGGTAAAGGCGTCGGTCATGGGGGTTCACTCCTGAATAGCAATATCGACTGAGGCGTATTTCCAAAAAGGTGTCTGGCGCCCGACGGCGAAACCATTGATGGAATATATACGCGAAGCGATGGTGCATTGCAACAATTTTTTGCCGTGCACCTCTGGAATCGGGATTTCCGACTCTAAAATCGCGTCCTTATGCCTCAAATATGTCAGTATACTGACCCAAGCGGGCAGTCATTTCCTATCCTTTTGTTCGCACATGCGAAATGGTTTTCGGGGGAGGCGGCGGCGGGGTCAAAGTTTTGAGAAAACATCGCGGTAGGCGACAGCGCTTGGATCGAACATTATGTCGCGGCGGGTGAGTGGGCGCGCAAGCGCCAAACCTTCCAGCGTCCGGCAGCGCGACAGGGCAACGTAGGTTTGCCCGTGCGCGAAGGTGCCGGAGCCCAGGTCGATATAGACTTTATCGAGCGTCAGCCCTTGCGCCTTGTGGATCGTCAGCGCCCAGGCCAATCGGAGCGGGAATTGCTTGAACGTACCGGCGATCGTCTCGACGATTTTTTCCTGCGACTGGTCGAAGGCGTAGCGGCGGTGTTCCCACGCGACCTGTTCGACCTCGTACTCTTTGCCGGCAACCTCGACGAACACTTGCTTTTCCGTGAGGCGTGAGAGGTGCGCGATCGTGCCGTTGACCCACCGCCTGTCGGGATCGTTTCTCAGCATCATGACTTTGGCGCCGACTTTCAGATCGAGCGCGCTTTCGGCAGGCTGGACGTTCGCGTTGAATTCTCCGGTGATGCTGGCGTCGAAGCGGTTGGCACGGCCCGGCAGCGCTTCGAGATACGCGGTGTTGATGCGTTTGGCGGCGGCGTTCGTCGTTGTCAGGATGACGAAGGGCTCGCCCTCGGCCAGCGTTCGAATGGGGCTCACGCGTTTATTGATGAATGCGAGGTCTTCATCGCTCACGTTGCCGTCGCGGACGGCGTTGAGAACATGGATCAGAGAGTTGTCCGTCTGACGAAAAATCTGATCGAGTTCCAGAAGCGCGGTGCCGCTGCCTTCGCGCAGCGCGGGGATAGAAAAGAAGAACGGGCTCCCGTGCTCTTCCGTCAGGTGGACCAGAACCTCGCGTTCCTGAATTACCGGCGGCAATTGATGCAGATCGGCGAACAGCAAAAGGCGGGCGCCGCCGAAAGGTTCGCGTGGACGGCCGCGGTTGACGCGCAGCGACTGGTCGATGGCCCACATCATGTCCGATCGCACCATCGAGGCTTCGTCGATGACGACGAAATCGAGCTTGCGCATCACGCGGCCGTTGCGGCTGCGGCGGATGTCGTTCTTTTGGATAAGGCGGGGCGGAAAGCCGAAGAAGGAATGGATCGTCTGGCCGCCGATGTTGATCGCCGCGAGCCCGGTCGGAGCCAGGACAACCATCCGGTCATCGTAGGCGTCACGAAGAGCTTTGAGGAGGGTCGATTTGCCGGTTCCGGCGCGGCCGGTGACGAAGAGATTGCCCGTCTCCTCGGCCATGAAGGCTGCCGCGCGCTCGAAAGCGGGGGTCGGATTAATGCCGTCGGGCCAAGTGATCATGAAAGCGCCCGGAGGCCCGGGACCCCGACAACGACTATCAAAGCTTGGAGCATTCTCAGCGTGTTCCGCCAACGGCCTGCGCGCACGATGAGAAAGAGGCCTGCGTAAGAGAAACCAAAGGCGGCGGCGGAAGTCAAATTGCACCGGCGCCCGACATCGCAAGTTGACAATAAAACGCGGACGGCCCCACCAGCCGTCCGCGCAAAAGGCTTCACCGGACTGGTCAGTCGGCGCTCATTTCAAGGAGCTTGAAGTCCTTATCAAACTTGAGGTCGTATTGGCCGGTTTTGCATTTGGCATCGTCAAGCTCGAAGACGCCGGCGCCTTCGGTTTCCTTTTCCCATTTACCACCGTCGCAGCCCCACGTGGCGGCGGCGGCCGTCGCGCTCTTCATTTCCTCTTCGCTCAGCGGCGTATCGGCAAATGCCGGCAAGGACATCGTGAGCACGGCGCCGGCTGCGATGGCAAAACGTTTCATCGGGTCTCTCCTATGACTTAGCTATCACCCAAAATGAATTTGGGTGGCTCATTGGCCATCGCAACCCGGGATTTTTTCCCGGGCGCTTGAAATCACGGGGAAAAGAAACGTCGTTATGCGGCGCCGCTGGCGCGATCGGCCTCGCTCTTGCGGCTTTGGCGCTTTCTCTCGTTGGGGTCGAGCCAGCGCTTGCGCAGCCGGATGTTCTTCGGCGTCACTTCCACGAGCTCTTCGTCGGTGATGTAGCTCATCGCCTTTTCGAGCGTGAGGCGCATCGGCGGCGTCAGAAGCACGGCTTCGTCCTTGCCCGAAGCGCGGACGTTGGTCAGCTTCTTGCCCTTGACGACGTTCACTTCGAGGTCGTTTTCCCGCGAGTGCTCGCCGACGATCATGCCTTCGTAAACGCGGTCTTGCGGGTTGACCATGAAGGGGCCGCGGTCCTGCAAGTTGAAGATGGCGTAGGCCACGGCTTCGCCGGGGCTGTTGGAGATCAGAACGCCGGTGCGGCGTCCCGTGATCTCGCCCTTAAACGGCTTATAGTCATGAAACAGCTTGTTCATGATGCCGGTGCCGCGGGTGTCGGACAGCAGTTCTGCCTGATAGCCGAGCAGGCCGCGCGTCGGGACGTGGAAAACCATGCGTGTCCGGCCGCCACCTGAGGGGCGCATCTCGAGGAGGTCGCCCTTGCGCTCGGAAAGCTTCTGCACGACGACGCCGGTATAGTCGTCGTCGACGTCGACGATCACTTCTTCGATCGGCTCCAAACGTTCGCCGGTTTCGGGATCGGTCTTTATGACGACTTTCGGCCGCGACACGGTCAGCTCGAAGCCTTCGCGGCGCATGTTCTCGATCAAAATCGCCAGCTGAAGCTCGCCGCGCCCCGAAACGGTGAAGCTGTCCTTGTCAGCGTTTTCTTCGATGCGGATGGCGATGTTGCGCTCGGCTTCCTTGAGCAGGCGATCGCGGATGACGCGGCTTTGGACTTTGTCGCCCTCTTGGCCCGCGAACGGACCGTCATTGATGCGGAACGTCATCGACAGCGTCGGCGGATCGACGGGCTGTGCGGGCAGAGGTTCTGTAACGGAGGGGTCGGCCAGCGTGTCGGCGACGTTCGCCAAGCTCATGCCGGCGAGTGCGATGATGTCACCTGCTCCGGCCGTCTCAACCGGCGTGCGCTCGAGGCCGTGGAAGGCGAGAACCTTCTGGACACGGAAATTCTCGATGACCTTGCCTTCGCGATCGATCGCCTTGAGCGGCTGGTTCGGTTTTATCGTGCCCGACGTCACGCGGCCGGTCAGGATGCGGCCGAGGAACGGATCGGCGTCCAGCGTCGTCGCAAGCATGCGGAACGGGCCGTCGTCCACTGCGGGCGGCGGTACATGCTCAAGGATCAGATCGAACATCGGAGCCAGATTTTCCTGCGGACCCGACGGGTCGCGCGCCATCCAGCCGTTGCGGCCTGATCCGTAAAGCACCGGGAAATCAAGTTGCTCGTCGGTCGCGTCGAGATTGGCGAAGAGATCGAAGACTTCGTTCAGCACATCGAGGTGGCGTTCGTCGGGGCGGTCGATCTTGTTGATGGCGACGATCGGGCGAAGACCGCGCTTCAAGGCCTTCGAGACGACGAATTTTGTTTGCGGCAGCGGACCTTCCGAAGCGTCGACCAGCACAACGACGCCGTCGACCATATTGAGGATGCGTTCGACTTCGCCGCCGAAGTCGGCGTGGCCGGGCGTATCGACGATATTGATGTGCGTGCCCTTCCACTCGACGCTGGTGCACTTCGCCAGAATGGTGATGCCGCGCTCACGTTCGAGGTCGTTGGAATCCATCGCGCGCTCCGCCACCTTCTGGTTCTCCCGGAAGGAGCCAGACTGCTTCAGAAGCTCGTCGACGAGTGTCGTCTTGCCATGGTCGACGTGCGCGATGATCGCGATATTGCGAAGGGCCATTTGAAACCTGAAGTTATGGAAAGCGCCGCGGGCGTTGCCACTGCGGCGCAATATGGGCTCGCACTAGCATGGCAGGGCAGCGCGCGGCTAGGCGGCACTTGTCATATAGGGTGCGGCTTAACAGTCAGAAAGGGGCTTTGCCTCGCCATTGGCACGGAATTTGTTCCGAAGAGGGAAATTCAGTAACAGGAGGCAAGATGTTGCCCGGCAAGGCGCATCGCCAACCGTCGCAGCGCCGGGCTTCTACCGACCGGGAGGTCCACCCGCCTGTATTTTTTCTTCCTCCTCGGCGCGAAGCTCCGTCAAGAACGCGTCAATGTCGGGCCGGGGTGAGGGGGCGCGGTCAAGCTGTTTGCGCTGGTACTCCTGCAGCAGTTGCGCCGAGACGGCGGCGCCGGGCGTTTTGAGGCGGCGGCCTCCGGCGACGAGGAGGGGATGCTGCGGCTCTTCCAGGTCGAGTTCCTCCAGGAATGTTTCGCGGAGCGCATAGAACGATTGCAGGATGGCGTCGCGCGCCAGGGCTTTTTTCTCAGCTGTGATGTCGGCCTCGATGCGCGGATCAAGCGTCTGCAAGGCGCGGCGCATATCGTGGAGGGGAGCGTAGGGATAAAGCCCGACAAGACCTTCCGTCTCACCGGCGTTGCGGTAGACGATGCGCATCGTGTCGATGGTTTCGCTGATTTTGTAATATGCGGTGAGGTAGTCGTCGGTGGCGAGATAGGGCTTTTCGCAGGTGCCGAGCAGAACCGATTTCGTGCGCACGATGTTGCGCCATTCCTCTTCCAGGCTCTCGACGAAATTCGAGCGCTTCTGAAAGACATTAGAGATGTAGGCGACGCCGCCCGTCGCGATCAGCAGCGACATGTCACGCATGAATTCGTAGATGTTGTTGGCGGCCGAAATCACGAACGGCGGCATGCCCGGAACGTCGTTGGCGAATTTCGACGCAAGGAGCAGAAGCAGGACGATGGCCAGCAGCCAATAGAGCCGCGACAGCGTGCGATTGACGGAGGCGCGGGTCATCTCGGGCTCCCAGAGACGGCGTTACATGGGGCGCCAGATATGCACGGATGCGCGGCGCTTTTGCAATCTTCTGCTAGCGATCTTCCGCGTCGACCGGCTGCTTCAGGATCGCCCAGTTGATGATGGCGATCTGGGCGCCGATCAGAAGCAGCACGAGGTTGACCCTGAAGCCGGCGTAAGCGCTCCATAGGCCGACGATAACGCCAAGCACGGCGATCGCGCGTATCGCGAGCGCCCGGGGCATCATCGAGCCGAGCATGTCGCGGTAAATGCGCCCGCCATCGAGAGGAAACGCCGGGAGCAGGTTGAAGACCAGCATCGCCAGATTGATGCGGGCCAGCATGAAGGCGGCGTAGATCCCCCACGGGCTATTCGCGAGCCAGGGGAGGGGATCGATGGGTCCGAATTGACCGGTCAAGCCGACCTCGGGCCGGCCCAAAGCATGCCAGCACAGGAGGAAGAGCAGGCCGTTGGTCAGCGGTCCGGCAAAGAGGATCAGGACGTTTGCCGCCGTGGAGGGCGGCGCCCGCAGCATCCGGGCGTAGCCGTAAAAGCCGCCGACCAGGATCTCGCCGACAGGCACCCTGAAGAGCCGGGCGATCGTTGCATGGCCAAGCTCGTGCAGAAGCACGGACAGAAAAACGCCCACCACAAGGATCGCGAACGTGTTCGGCGACCGCTGCAGAACCGAAAATAGAAAGATCGGCACCAGTATGAACGTGATGTCGACCTTGATCGGGATACCGGCGAGGCGGACGAGTTGCAGTCTCGGCGTGTCAGAAAGATAGTTCATGATGGGCCGCTGAGGCGCGGGACCTTCTATCGTCTTATGCTTCTAGTCGGCGTGACGGATCGCGAACTTTATCGAGTTGTTCTTCATGTTGCTGAACTCGATCGTGACCGGTCCGGCACCGATGTTGAACCGCACGCTCTTTCGCATACCATCGCAATCCGATTTGCCGCTATGGGACGTCGATTTCAAGGCCTTTCCATTTTGGATGACATCGACCCAGCCGCCGGTTTGAAGCGTCACCTGATAGAGGCCGGGTGCGCCGACGCCATCGAAGGTGAGGACGCCGCCGTAGACGTCGCCGTTGGGCTTCAATCGGCCTGTGGGTGCCACGGGGAATGTGACGGCGTTCATCGGTTCGAGCGAAAACGCGATTGCCTTCGCGGGCGGCGCGGGAAGCTTGGCTCCCGAGGCGACGGCTTCGCTATCCGGCGCCTTCATCCATTGCAGCTCGGTCGAAAGCGGCCATGCGAAGCTTTCGCAGCCGCCTGTTTCTTCAGCCGCCAAGGCGGCAGGCGAGAGGGCCAGCACTGCCACGCCAGCCAGAACGGTCAGAATTCCGGATTTTTTCATGTCAGTCGATCGCAACCATGACGTCGGAGGACTTGATCACGGCCGAAGCTGCCATGCCCTTGACGAGGCCGAGGTCATCGACGGACTCGTTGGTGATCGATGCCGTGACGATGGTGCCGCCGGCATCGATCCGAACGTGAGCCGTCGTCACGCCCTTGGTGACCTCGACGATCTTTCCCTTAAGCACATTTCGAGCGCTGATTTTCATTCGGTCCTCATCCATCAGAACTTCGCCTTTAATTTCGCATAGAGCGTTCTACCCGCTTCCGGGAAGCCATCAACAAGCTCGTAGTTGTCGTCGAAGATATTTTTGACGCCTAAAGAGCCCGTCATGTTAGCGCCGAACTTATATTCCGCATCGATATTGGCAAGCGCATAGGCGCCGGCGAAGGCATAGTTGGGTTTGGGGTCGGCTCCCAAGAGTGTGCTGTCCGGGCCGGTGATGAGGCTATAGCGGTTGCTTGCAAGCTCAAGGCTTGGCGTGATGTTGAGCCGGTCGTTGGCCGCCCAAGAAAGATAAAGAAAGCCCTTGTGCCGAGGTGTGCCTTCGGCCTCCGCGCCTGGGATCGTGTAGTAAAGATCGCGTTCGAGATAGGTATAGTTGCCGCCAACGCGGAGGTTTTTCGTGATGTCGTGGTCGACTGAGATTTCGAAGCCGTAGTACTGGCCGTCGACGTTCTGTCCTTGAATCGCGCTCGAACCCTTCGCCGCGACGAACACACTTTGAATCGAATCCTTGAGATCGGAATAGAAAACCGCGCTCGAAACATGCGTCGTGCCGAAGAAGGTATCTTCCCAACCGACTTCGTAGTTGGTGGCGCGTTCGGGCGTAAGATTTGGGTTGGCAATGGCGGTGCCGAAGCGTGTGCTGTAGCGCTCGAAGAAGGTCGGGAAGCGCGTTCGGCTTGAGACCGTCGCGTGGATCTTGCCGGTATCGGACAGGCTGTAGATCAGGCCACCCTGGTAATCGAAAGCGTCATCGGTCGGCGTGATGGCGTTATCGACGACAACGCCGCCCGAATAATCCTCGGCTTTATCGACCTCGTTGAGATTGTAGCTGATGCCGGTGACGACATCCAATCGGCGGGTGGCGTGAAACGTGTTTTCGAGCGCGAACGACCAAGTGTCCTCGATATCGTATTGCTTCGGCTCAATCGACGCAGTCGGCGATGTCGGCGAATTGAAATTGAACTCGGAATGATTGTCGTGCCGGTAGATGATCGCGCCTTTGAGCGTGTTCATCGGAATGAGGTTGGTTCCGAGTTCGAGCGAGCCGCCATAGGCGTAGTCGTCATATGTGCTGTCGAACGACGAGCCCTTATTCTGCGTCGTGTACGTTGCGTCGTCGTAAGAGGAGAGGACGTTGTAGAAGGTGTTATAGTAGGCGTTCGTCTTGATATACGAGGCGCTTCCGAGCCGTGTTTTCGAAAGCCACGAAACGGTTTCGAGGTTCCAATCCGGCCATTGCCAATATCTCGGGCCCTGCACCACCTGCCCATCGACGTGAAGCGGCGCTTCCTTTTCGCCGACCTGCTTGGTGTAGTTGATGCTGTACTCATCAGATGCGTTCGGCGTGTAGCCGGCTTTGACATTAAGGCGCCAGTCCTGGAAGCTTGAATGGTCGCGGTCGCCGCCGTCCTCAATGGCGGTCGGATGGAAGTCGTTCGACAAATTGAAATGATCTTCGTCGACGAACGTGCCGCTGACTTGCGCGTAATATTTTTCCTGGCGCGTCCCGGCATAGGCATAGGAATTCCAGCCATTGTAGCCGTCACCGGTTCCGCTGAAGTCGATGCCTGCCCGGCTTTCGAGCTCCACGGCTTTCGTCGGCTTGCGGGAGACAAGATTGATGGCGCCGCCGATGCCGCCGGGCCCATCGAGCACGGAGACGTAACCCTTCGCGACCTGCACCTCCGAGAGGTCAGGCGTTAGAAAGCGCGCGAAATCCAAACGATTGTCGGCCGGAAGATAGATACGCACGCCGTCGATCGAGAGGGGAACGCGAAAGCGGTCGAAGCCCCGCACGAAGATATCGCGTTCGTTGCGGCTGCCGCCCGTATTGTTCGCGGAGACGCCGGGCAGAAGGTTGACGGCCTGATCCAACGAATTTTTGTCGAACGTCCACATTGCCTCGTTCGTGATCGTAGAGCCGCCGATCATGTCGAGCTGGCCGAGGGTGAAGACGCCGGTTCCTATCCCTGGACCCGAATATTGGCCGTTGATTTGTGTGGTCGACTTTTGCCCCTCGCCGTCTGCCGGTTGCGACGGCCCTTGCGCCTCGGGCTTTCGTTTGGTCGTTTTGACGATCGGCTGGTTCGGTGCGTTCACCACGACGGGCGGCAGGACGCTTGCTTCATCCGCCGTGACGTTGCCTCCCGGTGTCGGCGCTTCCTGCGCTCTTGCGAATCCGGTTCCGACGGGAATTACACACACGACCGCTATCGCAGCGGTGACACGCTTACGCAACATTACATCCCCCACCACTCGACGCCCCCCGGCGTCTCTCATGCCTCGATATTTCCACGTGGCTATAACGAAGAACAAGCGAAAAATTACGGATTCGTAAAAAGCTGATTTTGGTCAGATGAAATTTTTCAACGGTGGGGAGACGTGCACGCGCGAGCCGCGCTCGACGAGGAGCGCGGCGCGCGCCGTTACGCTTTATCCGGAGGAGCCGCTAGATGATGCTCTTGGCGTAGAGGTCGGTGCGACGGTCGCGGAAAAATCCCCAATCGGCCCGATAGCTTTCGATCAGATCGAGATCGAACGTGTGTACGAGCACGCCTTCGTCCTCAGCGCCGAACTTTTGTACGAGATCGCCGCGGTGATCAGTGATGAACGAATGGCCGTAGAATTTCTGCTTCACGCCGCCGTTGTCTTCGAGGCCGATGCGGTTGGCGGCAACGATCGGCACGGAATTCGACACGGCGTGGCCTTGCATGGCGCGCTGCCACTGCAGATGCGTGTCCAGGCTCGCGTCGTAGGGTTCCGATCCGATCGCGGTCGGGTAGAACAATACCTCGGCGCCCTGGAGTGCCATGGCGCGGGCGCATTCCGGAAACCACTGGTCCCAGCAGATGCCGACGCCGATCTTACCGTGCTTCGTCGCCCACGTTTTGAAGCCCGTATCGCCGGGGCGAAAATAGTACTTTTCCTGATAGCCCGGCCCGTCGGGGATGTGGCTCTTGCGGTAGACACCTAGGATTTCGCCGTCGGCATCGGCGATGGCGATGCTGTTGTAATAGCGGGGACCGTCCTTCTCGAAGAAGGAGATCGGGATCACGACGTTCAGGGATTTTGCAAGCTTGCGAAGCGCGATGACCGACGGGTGCTCCATCACGGGACGGGCGGTTTCAAACCACTTCGGCTCCTGGCGCGTGCAGAAGTAGATGCCCTCGAACAGCTCCGACGGCAAAATTACTTCCGCTCCGCGTCCTGCCGCCTCGCGGACGAACGCCTCCGTCTTGGCGATATTCGTTTCGATATCGTTGCCGTACGAGGTCTGAATGGTGCCGACCGTGATCGAGCGTCGCGCCATCTAGAGAGGCTCCTGTTGCGTGATGCAGTGGAAGGATCCGCCGCCGGCCTCGCCGCAGCCGAGCAAGCCGCGTGAAGAAACGCCGACGACTGCGCGGGTGGGAAAGACGGACTGGAGCGCCGAGAGCGCGCCGGATTCGGTAGCAGTTCCATAAATCGGTACGACGACAACATCGTTGCCGATGAGGAAGTTCATATGGGAAGCGGGCGAGATTTCCCCAAGAGCATTGCGATAAAGCCCGACGCCGGGGATGCGAACCACTTCGAGCCTGCGGCCCACGGCGTCGGTCGATTTCTCCAGCGTTGCGGCAATGGCGTCGAGCGTCGCGGCGTTTGGATCGTCGGGGCCCGCGGGTGCCTGGCAAACGACGCGGCCCGGCGCGATAAAGCGCGCGATGTTATCGATGTGGCCGTCGGTGTGGTCGTTCTTCAGGCCTTCGTCGATCCAGATGACTTTTCTCGTGCCAAAGGCTTCGGTCAGCGCTTTCTCGGCGGCGTCTTTCGTCCAGCCGTTGCGGTTCGGGTTGAGCAGCGTCTGCTGTGTCGCGAGGATCGTGCCCTCGCCGTCATGATCGACGGCGCCGCCTTCGAGCACGAAGTCGAAGCGGCGGACGGGTGCATTCGCGAGGCGTGCAACGTCGTCGCCGACGGTCGCGTCATCGGGTAAATCGTATTTGCCGCCCCAGCTGTTCGTCTTGAAGCGGAGTGCGACTTTGACATTGCCGGCGTGCGCGAAAATCGGGCCGGTGTCGCGCAGCCAGATGTCCCCGTATTTCGCCGGAATGATTTCGGCGGCGTCGCCGAGGGCCGCTGACGCCGAAGCTTTGGCTTCCTCGCCGTTTACGAGCAGGCGGACATTGTTGCCGGCGATGGCCAACGCCCGGATGAGCGCCGCCACGTCGCGGCGCGGTGTTTCAAGGTCGCCGTTCCATTCGTTGGGATCGGCGGGCCAGGCGGTCCAGATGGCTTTCTGAGGCGCCCATTCGGCGGGCGTTTCCACCGGCAGGCCGTCCGCCGCGACTGTCATATTTCGTTCCTCATCCATTCGTGCCCAGTCGTGCCGGGGAAGCGAGCCCATAGAAGGACGCGATGTCGTGGATGGCGCCGCCCGCGTCAAGGTCGGACGTGTGCTCGGGGCTAAAATTATGCGCCGCGCGGAGCGTTCATTTACCAAAGGTCCGGTTTGGGGACATGCCGAAGCGTCAGACTCGCTTACCGAACATCGTCCCGATGAGCCCGACGATGATCGCTGCCGGAATGACGACAAGGGCGATCGCGCCGATCGTTATCGCGAGGCCGAACATCACAAACGCAATGACGCCGAGCAGCAGCACGGCCGACATGAAGATGACGATCTTGACGAGCCATTCGCGCCAGCCGCTGAGCACTACGGTCTCGCCGTTTCTCGTAATGACGATCATATTCGCCTCCACCGTTGACGGGTTACGAACAAGACGATCAACCCGAGGTCTTGTTCCGCTGGCCGAGCGTGCGCAAGCGCAGGGCGTTGAGCTTGATGAAGCCTTCGGCGTCCTTCTGGTCGTAGGCGCCCTTGTCGTCCTCGAATGTGACGAGCGTTGGGGAATAGAGCGACTTCGGGCTTTCGCGCCCGATGGGAATAACGTTGCCCTTGTAGAGTTCGAGCGTCACTTCGCCTTCGACGTGCTCCTGCGATTTGTCGATCAGGGCCTGCAACATCTCGCGCTCGGGCGAGAACCAGAAGCCATTATAGATGAGCTCGGCGTAGCGCGGCATGATCTCATCCTTCAGGTGCCCGGCGCCGCGGTCAAGCGTGATGCTTTCGATCGCGCGATGTGCCGCGAGCAAGATGGTGCCACCGGGCGTTTCGTAGACGCCGCGCGACTTCATGCCGACGAAGCGGTTCTCGACGAGGTCGATGCGGCCGATGCCATTGTCGCGGCCCAGATCGTTGAGTGCCTTCAGAAGCGTCGCGGGCGACAGCTTCTTGCCGTCGATGGAAACGGCATCACCCTTTTCGAATCCGATCTTGACGGTCGTGACCTTGTCGGGGGCAGCCATCGGCGAGATCGTGCGCTGGTAGACCATCTCGGGCGGCTTCTTGGCCGGGTCTTCAAGCACTTTGCCTTCCGAGGACGAATGCAGAATGTTGGCGTCGACGGAGAACGGCGACTCGCCCTCTTTGTCCTTGGCGACGGGGATTTGATTGGCGCGGGCGAAGTCGAGCAGTTCCTCGCGGCCCTTGAATTTCCATTCGCGCCAGGGGGCGATGATCTTGATGCCGGGCTCCAGCGCGTAATAGCCGAGCTCGAAGCGGACCTGATCGTTGCCCTTGCCGGTGGCGCCATGGCAAACGGCGTCGGCGCCGACCTTCCTCGCAATCTCGATCTGCTTCTGGGCGATCAGCGGCCGGGCGATCGAGGTGCCGAGCAGATAGATGCCCTCGTAGACTGTATTGGCGCGAAACATCGGGAAGACGAAGTCGCGGACGAATTCCTCGCGCAGATCCTCGACGAAAATGTTCTCCGGCTTGATGCCGAGCATCAGCGCCTTCTTGCGTGCCGGCTCCAGCTCTTCGCCCTGTCCGAGATCGGCCGTGAACGTCACGACTTCGGCGCCGTAGGTTTCCTGCAGCCACTTAAGGATAATCGAGGTATCGAGGCCGCCCGAATAGGCGAGGACAACTTTCTTCACGGACTTGGGCGCGGCGCTCATGGGAGGTCTGGCTCTTGGGATTGTGGATTGGGTTGGAAACGCGCGGCACTATAGGGTCGGCGACGCTGCCCGCAAGTGCGTAGACGCCGTTACACGACTTGTCGCAAGGAGGATGAGCGTTTGGTGAAAGGGAAAAAGCGAAATGAAGCCGACCGTCGTCTTCTGGTACGAGTTCGCGTCAACCTACTCGTATCTCAGCGCCATGCGCATCGCCGAGGTGGCTTCGTGTGCGGAGGTCGAGGTCGAATGGAAGCCGTTTCTGCTCGGTCCGATCTTCAAATCGCAAGGCTGGGAGACGTCGCCGTTTAACCTTTATCCGGCCAAGGGGCGGTACATGGTGCGCGATATCGCACGAACGGCGGCGGCGCGCGGGCTTCCCTTCCGGATGCCCGCAACATTTCCGGGAAACGGGCTGAAGGCCGCGCGCCTCGCCATCGCCGCGAAGGGGACAGGTTCGATTGCCGCGTTCAGCCGTGACGTCTACGCGGCGGCATTCGGCAGAGGATTGGATATCTCCAATGACGCGGTGTTGACGGATTGCCTGCTCGCCGTGGGGCTCGATCCGGATGCGACGCGGTCGCTCGCCGCCGATCCCGCAGTCAAAGCCGAGTTGCGTGCCAACACGGATGCGGCTCAGGCGCTCGGGATTTTCGGCGCGCCGAGCTTCACGACGACGGATGGCGAGTTGTTCTGGGGCGACGACCGATTGGACCAGGCCCTGATCTGGGCGAAGGCGCGATTACACGCACAAACGTGAGGCATTTTACGCCGTGTTACAGTAGTGCGATGAATACCTTACGAGAATGTATTGCTATGCATTAGCCGCTTCTGCATTGCACGCGAGTCGTGAACATGAAAAAGGCTTCTCACGGGTGTTTGCGGTGTTTCTGCTCAGCGTAAGCTGATAGAAGCCCGGGAAGATATCTCAGCTGGGGGGACAGCGGTGGTGGCCAGATCGATTCGCGTCGTCGGAAGGTTCGTTTGGCTCGGGCTCTTGTGCGGAGCCCTAGCAGTTCCGCTCAGAGCCGAAGAAATCACCGTAACGGTTCCGCCGGACGATCCGCCGGCGCAAACCCAATCCGTCGATCAAAGCGCCGACCCGACAGACAGTATGGCGCCTCCGAGCGAGGCGCCGGCGCAAGCCGCTCCGCTCCCTACTCCTGCTACTGAAGCAGCTCCCGTCGAGGCAGCGCCTGCCGCACCGCCTCCAGCCGCCGAGGCTGCTGCTCCGGCGGCGCCAGCGCCCGTCAAGCACAAGTCGAAGGTGAAAAAGGCTGTTGCGGCTCCTGCTGCGGCGAAGAAGAACACCGCCGAAGCCGCGGCCAAGCCCGCTAACTCCACCAAGAAGAAGACGGCGAAGGCTTCGTGTCTGAACCTCAAGGAAGACGCCTGCGGGGGAAATATTGCGTGCATCTGGGTTGCCGCTGGAACGAACGATGCGGGCAAAGCCGTGAAGGCACGCTGCCGCTCGATGGCGATACTCCGGAGGGAAACGGAAAAAGTCGCTAAAGCTGCCAAGTCGAAGAAGCCAGAGGTTCTGCCGTGGGCGACCAACGCTTCGACGACGACAGGAACGGTCGAAAAAACCACCAAGCATGCGAAGAAGGCCAAAACGGCTGCCGCCAAGAAGGCAAAGCCGAAGCCCGAAGCAGCACCTGCAGCGGACAGCTCAGACGATTCGGCGGCGTCTCCGCCAGACGCGGGCGGCGCGGACTGATCCGTCGTTCCCGCGACGCGCGTTGGCTGCGTTAATGCAGGTATCTCGGCGAGTGGCTTGAGAAGGGAAGATTGCGCTCGAGGCTCTTGCGGCCTTCGTTGCTACCGAAGACCAATCGCCACTGCTCACACGCCGCATCCGCCGCGTCCATTGCCGAGGTGCTTGCGCGCGCGGTCGGCGCCGCGACGGCATAAGGGACGCCGTAGGACAGCATCATGGCCACCATCGGCGGCTGATAGAGGGTCCACGGCGACATTCCCCACCACGACTGGCTCCAGAATGACTTGAACGCCTGCATGGAAGCCGGGAGGGCGGGGTTGCTCATTGCCATTACCCGGGCGGCAGGGGCGGCTTGTCCGCCAGTCCAATAGGACATGGAACAAGCGCTGGCCATCGCCAGCCAGGATTGCATCAAATCAGGCTGTGCGGGCGTGGGAACTTGCGGCACCTGAGCCCAGTCTCCAAACCAAGCCGACCAAGAGTTGTTGGCCCAAGGGTTGGCGGGAGGTTCAGGGGGCCGAAGTTCCTCAGGCGTCATTTCGTCATAGACGCGGCGCTGGCAGGCGAGAGCCGCCGCCACCGAGGCTTGCCCCATCTCGAACATGGCTTCGGTCGCTTTCTGGAGAAAGCGAAAGTGCAGGGCGCAATCGAACACCGGACTCATCCCTCTGCTTCTGCGACAATATAGCAGAGTTGCTGCATTGCAGCAACAGCGAAGCGTCCGGGACCCAGGTTTGGTTAATCACGTATTCGAGAGCTTGAGCCTCGGCGGCGTCGGCGCCAGCCGCGTCAAGAGGGTTTCGTGTCGTTGTTAGTGCTCGAAGTGCGCTCTTCTTCGGCGGGGGGTGTTTGCACTTCGGCGGACGGGACGATCCCGGAATTGCGTTTTGCAAATTTCAAGCGTTCGAGCCTTGGCATTCGCCACCTCGGGCGTTCGTCGACCATCGGCGGTTTCGTGATGACGACTTCGACAGCTTCGTCGTTGGTTTCGACAGGTGCCGCCAGAGTTGCAACCGGCGGCGCCTGCGATTGCACCAGCGTCGCCTTACGCGCGCGGCCCGCGAATTGGCCCGCTGCGAGCCAATAGACGAAGCCTCCGAAGAAGCCGACCGTCAAAAACGCTTTGACCGCGTAATTGTTGAAGATCGTCGGCTGGCCCGCGACCTCGCTCGTGTATTGCGCGGCGAAACCGAGGAGCGCGATCGTCACGCCGGCCAGCAGGTAAAACGATAGCGTGCGGAGCGAAAACCATTCGCCGAGGGCGGCAGTGATCAACACGAAGATGGACGAAAAAATTGCGATATGGGTCGCGGCGAGAAGTGCAAGATCGATAGTCTCGCCGACTGTCTTCGGGAGACCGTCCCGTGGCCCGGCGAGAACGTTGATATCGACGAAAAGAACGGTGATGAGGCCCGCCGCCAGGCTCGCCAGCGCCCACCCAAACACAATTCGCGCCAATGTGCCGACAAACCTAAGCACAAGCCAACCGCCCCAAGTCTTCCCAGGCGCGAAGTTTATATAGGCCTCGGGCAGGGGCTCAACAGGAATAACGGCGGTGCTTGCGCGGAACGGCGGGCTAGAGGCTTGCCGGTGACGCCCGGCGTTCGCTGGCGGAAAGACGCAGGCTCTCGGATCTAAGTTGCCCGCAGGCCGCAAGAATATCGCGGCCGCGCGGCGTGCGGACGGGGCTCGCGTAGCCAGCACGGTTCACGACGTCGGCGAAGCGCTCAATCGTTTCCCAGTCGGAGCATTCAAACGTCGTGCCCGGCCACGGATTGAACGGAATGAGGTTGATTTTAGCGGGAATTCCCGCGAGAAGCCGCACGAGGGCGCGGGCTTCGGCGAGGCTGTCGTTGACGCCTTTCAGCATCACGTATTCGAAGGTGATGCGGCGCGAATTCGAAAGCCCCGGATAATTGCGGCAGGCTTCCATCAGTTCGGCGATCGGATACTTTTTATTGATCGGAACAAGCTCGTCGCGCAGCGCGTCGTTCGTCGCGTGCAGAGAGATCGCCAGCATCGTGTCGGCTTCCTCGCCCCATCGCGGAATTTCGGGAACGATGCCGGACGTCGACAGCGTGATGCGCCGCTTCGAGAGAGACAAGCCGTCGCCATCCGCGGCGACATCCATCGCGGCTTTGACGTTGTCGAAATTATAAAGCGGCTCGCCCATGCCCATCAGCACGACGTTGGTAATCTTGCGCTCCGCCTGCGGAAGAAGGCGGCCGTCATCCGGGCCTTTGGCGCCGGGCCAGTCGCCGATGCGGTCGCGCGCCAGCATGATCTGCGCGACGATCTCTTCGGCTTCGAGATTGCGCACGAGGCGCTGGGTGCCGGTGTGGCAGAAGGAGCAATTCAGCGTGCAGCCAACCTGGCTCGAGATGCAGAGCGTGCCGCGGTCGCTTTCGGGGATGTAGACGGTTTCGATTTCGGGCGGGCGTGCTTCATGTCTGAGCTTGGCGAGGCGGAGGAGCCACTTGCGCGTGCCGTCGACCGAGATCTGCTCGGAGACGATCTCCAGGCGGTCGAGCGTATAAAGCTCGGCGAGCTGTCGGCGGAGGTCTTTCGAGACGTCCGTCATGTCTTCGAAGCTCGTGACGCCGCGGACGTAGATCCAGCTCCAGAGCTGACCGACGCGCATCCTGAGCTGCTTTTCCGGGACGCCTGCGGCGGCGAGCGCGAGCTTCAGGCGGTCGCGCGTCAACCCAGCGAGCGAGGGCTTCGCTGTCGGCGTGTCGGGAGCGATTTTAACTAAGGGTGCGGCGGTCATCATCAAAAAATGGCTTGGAGCTTCGGGAATGCGCACTTCTACAGGCGTTCGGGACGATTGGATAGCTGCGGGATGCCGCGCCGGTTTAAGTCGTCATCCTCGGTCGAGCGTCGGCGAAGACCGGGGATCCAGCGCAATACCCGTCGAAGACACAATATTGAGCCTGCGGCACACCTTACGCTGGATCCGCGAACGTTCTCGCGATGCTCGGCCGTTCTAGGATGACGAAGATTTACAAGATAAACCGGCTGAGGTCGGCGTTTTTCGAGAGTTCACCGACGCGCGTGGTGACGTAAGGGCCATCAATAATGACGGTCTGGCCGTTTTTGTCGGAAGCTTCGAACGAGACATCGTCAAGGACGCGTTCGAGAACGGTTTGAAGGCGGCGGGCGCCGATATTCTCGACGGTCGAATTCACTTCAACGGCGGCATCGGCAAGGGCATCGATGGCATCCGGCTTGAAGTCGAGGGTCACGCCCTCGGTCTGCAGCAGCGCGACGTACTGCTTGATGAGGCTCGCCTGCGGCTCGGTGAGGATGCGTTTCATATCTTCGCGCGTCAAAGCGCTAAGCTCGACGCGGATGGGCAAGCGGCCTTGCAATTCCGGCAGCAGGTCGGAGGGCTTCGAGACGTGGAAGGCACCCGAGGCGATGAAGAGGATGTGGTCGGTCTTTACGGGGCCGTACTTCGTCGCGACGGTCGTGCCTTCGATCAAGGGCAAGAGATCGCGCTGCACGCCTTCGCGCGAGACGTCGGCGCCGCCGCGCGTGGCGTCACTGCGCGAGGAAACCTTGTCGATCTCGTCGAGGAAAACGATGCCGTTGTTCTCGACGGCCGCGATCGCTTCGCCGGAGAGTTGATCGCTGTCGATCAGCTTGTCGCTTTCTTCGGCGATCAAAATTTCGAAGCTGTCCTTGACGGTGACGCGGCGCGACTTCGTGCGCTGGCCGAGCGCCTTGCCGAGCATTTCGCCGATATTGATCGTCGCCATCGAGCCGCCCGGCATGTCGAAGGTCGGGATGGGAGACGACGTGTCGGCGACGAGGATGTCGATTTCCTTGTCGTTCAGCTCGTTGTTGCGCAGCTTCTTACGGAAGCTGTCGCGCGTCGAGGGGGAAGAACCGGAGCCGACGAGTGCATCGAGGACGCGCTCTTCCGCGGCTTTCTCGGCCTTCGCCCGTACGCCCTGGCGTTTCGTTTCCTTGATGAGCCCCAAGCCGACTTCGACGAGGTCGCGGACGATGCTGTCGACGTCGCGGCCGACGTAGCCGACCTCGGTGAACTTCGTCGCTTCGACCTTGAGGAACGGTGCGCCTGCAAGCTTTGCAAGCCGGCGGGAGATTTCGGTTTTGCCGACGCCGGTCGGGCCGATCATCAGGATGTTTTTCGGCAGGACTTCGTCGCGAAGCTCGCCGGTCAATTGCTGGCGGCGCCAGCGGTTGCGCAAGGCGATGGCGACGGCGCGCTTGGCGTCGCCCTGTCCGACGATATAGCGGTCAAGCTCGGATACGATTTCACGCGGAGAAAAGTTGGTCATTGTCTCGCTTGGGGAAGGTAGGGACCGATGGGGGTCGCTTGGAGGACCGGCAGCAGGCGATTTCGCAGCGGATGCCAGAAGACGCCGAGGACGAGGACGAAGCCGCCGACGAGGGCGAGCGTGAGCGTGAATGACGACGGAACGCCGCCGCTGTCGGGCAATTTCACGCCACCGCTCAGGAGGTCGTAAACGGCGCCGCAGAAGTAGGCGAGCGACGCGACCAGAAGCGCGCGCCTATCGATGGCGAGCGCAAAGAGACCAAGCACCAGAACCGTCAGCAGCACGATGGCCGAGGTCGCGGCGCCGTTCGTCGATTCCTTGATGAGCATGATCATCGGCGAGACGATCAGCGCGGCCGCAACGAGATGCAGCCAGAAGGCGCAATCGGAAAAGCGCGTGACGCGCTTGGTATCGCGGGCGTCATAGGTCAGTGCCACGGCCAATACGACGAGGCCATAGCCGAAGGCAACGAACGACGGTCCGATACCCATTTGAAAAAGGCTCTTGCTGACGACCGCGTAGCCGAAGAAGGCGATCAGCGCGAGCGTGAAAGGCAGGCTAAAACGCAGGTAATAGACGAACGCTGCGATCAGCGCGGGCAGCCCGAAGACAAGCGTTGGGTTTCGCCAGAAGGCAAGCTCCGAGCCGACGTCCCAGTTGGCGGCCTTGAAGTTGTCCCAGTGTAACTGGACGACGATGGCGGAGGCCGCGAACGCGACGAAGAGCAGCGACAGCACCATTCCCGGAAGAACGGCGCGCAGGCGCGCGACCAGGATTTCGCTCAAGACCCAGAACGTAAGCGCCGCGAAGGCGAACGTCGCGGTCAAGCTGATGCCGAACAGGCTCGTCGATGTCGCGGCGAGGAACGCGGCGGCGATCAGCAGCACACCGATCGTGAGGAAGACGTCGTTGAAGCCGTTCAGGAAGCGGAAGCGCTCTTCGTCGGCGAGGACCGACGGCTCGCCGTCGGAACCGAGCGGCGCGGCGGAGGTTTGCCGCATGGCGCGGAGCTTTTCGGCCTGCGCGGCGTCGATGACGCCCGCATCGACCGCGGCCTTCAAATCGTCGGGTGTCATACCGTTGGCCATGTTGGGGCTCTAAGCGCGCTCAAGATGTTTTGGCGTCGAGGGTTTCGACGACGACGTTCGAATTCGTATAGACGCAAATCTCGGCGGCAATGGACATCGCCTTGCGGGCGATGGCTTCGGCGTCGAGCGGCTGGTCTAGTAGGGCGCGGGCCGCGGCCAATGCGTAATTTCCGCCTGAGCCGATGCCGGCAATGGCGTTTTCAGGCTCCAGGACATCACCCGTTCCGGTGAGGACAAGCGTCGTCGTTGCGTCGGCAACGATCATCATGGCTTCGAGGCGGCGCAGGAAGCGGTCGGTGCGCCAGTCCTTCGCCAGTTCGACGGCGGCGCGCGTCAGCTGGCCGGGGTATTGCTCGAGCTTGGCTTCAAGACGCTCGAAAAGCGTGAAAGCGTCGGCGGTTGCGCCTGCAAAGCCGCCGATCACATCGCCCTTGCCAAGGCGGCGGACCTTTTTGGCGTTCGACTTGATGACCGTCTGGCCGAGGCTCACCTGGCCATCGCCGGCAACTACAACTTTACCGCCCTTGCGGACTGTCAGGATCGTTGTGGCGTGCCAGCTCGAATTGGCGGCATTTGGGCTCTGGTGCGTCATATGTACCGCGTCAGTTAAGCTTTTGGCGTGAAGATGCAAGGTGGCGGGCATTGGCCTCGGAGCCACCTAGCTGATAAACGCTCGGGCGGAAAGAATTAACGGAGAACGATTCACGTGAAGCGGCAGGCGACGATCACGCGCAAGACGAAAGAGACCGAGATCTCCGCGACCGTCGGCCTCGACGGTACGGGCGCATATGACATTTCGACCGGGATCGGCTTTCTCGATCATATGCTGGAGCAACTCGCGCGTCATTCGCTGATCGATATTACGCTCAGGGCCAAGGGCGATCTGCACATCGATTTCCACCACACGGCCGAGGATAGCGGCATCGTCATCGGGCAGGCGCTCGCGAAGGCGCTCGGCGACAAGGCCGGCATCGTGCGCTACGCCGACGTGCATCTGCCGATGGATGAGACGCTGACGCGGGTCGCCATCGATGTCTCCGGGCGGCCGTTTCTCGTCTGGAAGGTCGATTTCACGCGGCCGAAGCTTGGCGAGATGGACACCGAGCTTTTCCGCGAGTGGTTCCAGGCGTTCGCGCAGAACGCGGGCATTACCCTTCACGTCGAAAACCTTTACGGCGAGAACAATCACCATATAGCCGAGACCTGCTATAAGGGCTTGGCGCGGGCGCTGAAGGCGGCCATCGCCGTCGATCCGCGACAGGCGGGGCGTGTGCCGTCGACGAAGGGCACGCTCTAATAGAGCGCGCTGCCGCAGGCGAAGAGGCCCGTTCGAATGGAGCAAGGAGCTTGAGTTCAGTGGCGACCTATACCGTGCACGAGCCGCCCGATTCCGATTCCGATCGCGTCGACCGCGGTGTCGAGCTGGAGTTCGTGAAAGACGGGTTTTCGTGGCTGACGGCGATCTGTCCGCCGCTCGGCTTTGTCGCGAACGGCATTTGGCTGATGGCGATCGCCTATCTCGCCGGCGCAAGCTTTCTTGGCTATGTGCTCGATGCGGCGGGGGTCGATCAGAGCTGGATCGGCCTCATCTTTCTGATGATCAATATTTATCTCGGCTTCGAGGTTTCGACGCTGAAGCGCTGGATGCTCGACCAGAAGGGCTGGGAGGCCATCGGCGTCGTCAACGGCAAGACGATTACGGAATGCGAGCGACGCTTTTTCGAGACCTGGCTGCCGGATCAGCCGGTGATCGCGAACGATGCGGCAAACGGGTCGGGCGCGCCGCCGTCGCGCGGCTCGCGGTTCTGGCCGTTCGGCTCAGGGGCTTAAGCCGGGAATTCGCTTTTTTGCTCGTTGTCATCCCGGGCGAGTTCCTTTGCGAGCCCCAGGACCGTGTCCTACGTCCCGGCTCGTCCCTCGATTCGGGGCCGGGGTTTTGCCGAGATGACAAGTAGCATTGCTTCCGGCATTGGAAGCACGAAAACATGGAACTGACATTCCCCCCGAGGCCTCCGCTCAATGCAAAGCGTCGTCATTATCGATTACGGGTCGGGCAATCTCCACTCGGCAGCGAAGGCTTTCGAGAGCGCCGCGCGGGATGGCGGAGCGCAAGCCAAAATCATCGTCAGCCCGCGGCCTGAAGATGTGCTTCAGGCCGATCGCATCGTGCTGCCGGGAGTCGGTGCCTACGGCGACTGCAAGCACGGGCTGGAACGAGTTCCGGGTCTCATTGCGGCATTGGAGGAGACCGTGCAGCAGAAGGGCCGGCCGTTTCTCGGCATCTGCGTCGGCATGCAGCTCTTGAGCGAGCGCGGCCTCGAATTCGCCGAGACGCCGGGGCTCGGATGGATCAAGGGCGAGGTTCGCGCGATCGAGCCCAACGACCCGGAGCTGAAGATCCCCCACATGGGCTGGAACACGCTCGACGTCGTCAATCCGCATGCGCTGCTCGACGGTATTCCGACAGGTCCTGACGGCTGGCACGCGTATTTCGTGCACTCTTTCGCGATGGTGCCGACGGAGCGCCGGGTCGTCGTGGCCGAAACGGATTACGGCGGCCCGATCACAGCGCTCGTCGCGGACGGCAATATCGCCGGCACGCAGTTTCACCCCGAGAAGAGCCAGAAGCTCGGCCTCAAGCTGATTGCGAATTTTTTGAAGTGGCAGCCGTAAAGGCTTCTTGGATGACGAAACACCCGACCGTCATCCCCGCGGAGGCGGGGATCCGTTTTGGCCCGAATTGCGGGTTTATTCCCGCTCCCATCGGCTTGGATAGGTCCCGGCCTTCGCAGGGATGACGATTGTGGGTGGGCGTGCGCAGTCAGCGCGCCAGCGTGCCGACGGCCGACTGAAGCACGGTCCAGACGCCGCGCGGCATGTGCCACGAACCATCCGTATCATCGTCTTCGAGGCGGCCCTCAAGCCAGCTCAACCGCGTTGTCAACGCAGCGTCGGCGCGGCCAAGCTCATGGACGATGAGTTCGTCGGGGTGGTCGAAGAGGATCGCGAGGCGGCGCTTGATCTGATCGGCGCCGAGCCAGGTCTTGACGTACCAGACGCCATTTCCGGCAGGCGCGTATTCCGTTGCGATGTAGGGGAGCGAGAACGTTACCGTCCAGGTGTCTCGGTTGGCGGATTTGGGGGCGTGATGGAGAAGGAAGGTCTTCATGGCGCGGTTCCGGTGCGGGGGCTTGGGGAGCGGTCGGGGACGCAGGAACGCAACTTGAGGCTACAAAACGCTTGGCGGGGCCGGTGAGAGAGCCGGTATCCGGCGATCTCAATTTCTAAAAAGGGAGCCGGGGATCACTAACTGCTGAGGGGGGCAGTTGGGGGCATGATCCCCGGGGCTCCAGCATCGGACTTTGGACGGGACGGACCCGTTGGGAACGGCAAGGGGGAGAAGGACCCGCCCCGCCCAAAGACCGGAATTCGTGTGGTCTCACCCGGCTCTCGCGAACGGCAGCTCGGGCTCCATCGGCTCGGCGGCAGGCGTCGCCGGAGAGGGGAAGGCGATGATGTTGCCGTCGGGCGCCAAATCCAGGCCCGGGCGGCGCTGACGAAACCAGCGGAGCGATGTGTTGGTCATGACGGCTTCGCGCTTCGTCGCCTGGATCAGGAGGCCATCATCCTCGGCGAGCATCTCGCGCAGTTCCGTTTCGAGCTCGACCTCCTCACGCTCCGACGTCACGTACCAAGTGTTGGCGAGCGGGCGCGCCCACTTCTCGCCGAGGCTCATGATGACCTGGGCAACGACGTGCTGATTGCGGTTCGGGTGGGCGAGATCGTACGAAATGAGGTAGGTGCGCATGGGGGCTCTCCTAGTGTTGCAGGGAGGGTCTAACACGCTACTCTGACCCGGTGTGGCGCCTCTTTTTAGGCGCCGTGAACATACGAAGAACATGCCACGACTCAAGGCGGCTGTCCAGTGCTTGTTCTAAAAATGTTCTTGCTAGGTTCTTAACGTTGTTGGCGCTGCAACGCGGCGGGAAGCCCAGCAATTATCGTTATTTTGCAGGGTGCGGGGCGAGCTTCGGCCATTCACGCGAGAGCGGCGGAGAACCGTCCGCGGAATGTGCGCAGAGGCTCACAAGAAGCGACGACGTTTCGGATCGCGATGAGCTGCCGAGCGCCGACAAAGCCGACGTCGAAGCGGCGCTCGGACGTTCTTCGATTTCCAATGGCGTTATGATGGGCCGGAGCGACGCTTAAGCCTCGGGAAACAGGCTCAGCTGATCGGGATGCGGAGCGGTCGGAATGCGCCGATGCGGCCCCGGATCGAAACGGGCGTCGAGGCCCGGAAACCGGCGCTGAAACTCCTCGAAGGCCCTGGCGCGGCTTGCCGGAAAGCGTGCCTCCTCCCAGATTTCATAGAGGCGGCGCGGGTCGCAGGCGTAACGGCGCTGCAGGTCTACAGGACGGATTCTGAGCCAGCGGGCGATCCAGATGTCGACGGCGTCGTCCTCGGTCAGAGGGCGCCGGGTGATGGCGGGCGGGGGCTCGACAAGAAACGCGGTGGCCATGGAACTCTCTTACTGGCGCATTGCGACTCCCTCCGGGGCGCCGGCCGCAATGCACGCTTGACGTAGCGTGCGATCCGCGATTGATCGCACGGGAAATTTAGAAACCCAAGATAGCAAACTGATGGCCGTCGGGTCGAACGTCATCCTCGCGTAGGGGATCCCTGCAGGTTTTTGGCGATCCGGAGCAGGCTTGGACGGATGCCCGCCTTCGCGGGCATGACAAAAAAGATGAAGCGGCAGCTGGCTAAGACCGAACTTGAGCGCATCCAATTGATCCTTTTTCCTGCCATTGACTTAAAGGACGGCCAGTGCGTCCGGCTGAAGCTCGGCGAGATGGACGCCGCGACCGTCTTCAACGACGATCCGGCGGCGCAGGCGGCCGCTTTCGAGCGCCAAGGGTTCAAATATCTCCACATCGTCGATCTGAACGGCGCTTTCGCGGGGAAGCCCGTCAATGGGGAAGCCGTCGAAGCGATCCTGAAAGCCATTTCTATTCCGGCACAGCTTGGCGGCGGCATCCGGGATCTCGCGACGATCGAAGCCTGGCTCGAAAAGGGCATCCGGCGGGTGATCCTCGGAACCATCGCCGTGCGTGACCCGGCGCTCGTCAAAGAGGCTGCCAAGCGTTTTCCGGGCCGTGTTGCGGTCGGTATCGACGCCAAGGGCGGGAAGGTCGCCGTTGAAGGCTGGGCGGAGACATCGGAGCTCGGCGCCGCTGATCTCGCGAAGCGCTTCGAGGATGCGGGCGTCGCCGCGATCATCTATACGGACATCGAGCGTGACGGGGTTCTCAAGGGCCTTAATCTGGCGGCCACCGCGGCGCTCGCGCGTGCGACGCAGATCCCGGTGATCGCGTCCGGCGGCCTCGCCTCGATCGAAGACGTGCGCGAGCTCACAAAGCCTGAATACCGCATGCTCGAAGGCGCAATCACCGGCCGCGCACTATATGATGGCCGACTGAACGCCAAGGAAGCGCTCGAACTTCTGGAGACGGTATGAACATAGGTGACAAGGTCCGCGTCTTGGGAATCCCGGATGGGGTGCCAGAGGAAAACAAGATGCTGTTGAAGCTGTTCAGCGGCTGCGTCGGCAAGACGTTCCCGATCGTCAAGTTCGACGATGGCTTGGTCGAGCTGCATGTGGGTGAAGCTTTCGGCAAGCCCGCCGAATATCATCAGATCTGGCTCGAGCCGGGCCAAGTTGAAGTCGTCGAGGCCTAACTTTGAATTCGATGCCGCAATCCGCTTTGGCCGATGCCGAGATGCCGCCCGAGATCGCGCGGCGTCGTACGTTCGCGATCATCTCGCATCCCGACGCCGGCAAGACAACGCTGACTGAAAAGCTTCTCCTGTTCGGCGGAGCCATCCAGATGGCGGGAGCGGTGAAGGCGCGCGGCGAGCGCCGGCGCACGCGCTCCGACTGGATGCAGATCGAGCAGCAGCGCGGCATCTCGGTGACGTCATCGGTGATGACGTTCGAGAGGAACGGCATCGTCTATAATCTTCTCGATACGCCGGGCCACTCGGACTTCAGCGAGGATACCTATCGCACGTTGTCGGCTGTCGACGCGGCCGTGATGGTGATGGACGCCGCGAAGGGCATCGAAAGCCAGACGCGCAAGCTGTTCGAGGTTTGCCGGCTGCGCGACATTCCCATCGTCACGTTCATCAACAAGATCGATCGAGAGGCGGAAGACCCGCTGACGCTCTTGGATCAGATCGCAGCCGACCTGGCGCTCGATCTCGTACCGATGGCGTGGCCCGTCGGCATGGGCAGCGATTTTCGCGGTGTGCTCGACCTCGTCGGCAATAAGATCCTGCTGCCCGAAAGCGCCGAGCGCGGCGCGCCGTACGGGCGTTCGCAGCCGCTCGACACGTTCGAGGGCTTGCGGCGGATCGAAGGGATCGACGAGCGCATCGCGGAGCGGACGATCGAGGGTGTCGAGCTGGCGCAGGGTGCGCTGCCGCCGTTCGATCTCCAAGCTTTCCGAGAGGGGCATCTGTCGCCGGTCTTCTTCGGAAGCGCGCTCAAGAACTTCGGCGTCGAGCAGCTACTCGATGCGCTTGGCAATTGGGCGCCGGGGCCGTTGCCGCGCGCCGCGACGCAGCGGACGGTGCAGCCCGGCGAAGAGCAGGTGACGGGCTTCATCTTCAAGGTCCAGGCGAACATGGACCCGAACCACCGGGATCGCATCGCGTTCATGCGGCTTTGCTCCGGGCGCTTCAAGCGCGGCATGAAGCTTCTTCATGTGCGCGACAACAAGCCGATGACGATTTCATCGCCGACGTTCTTCTTCGGGCAGGGACGCGAGACGGCGGACGAAGCCTGGGCGGGCGATATTATCGGCGTGCCGAACCACGGGACGCTGCGCGTCGGCGATACGCTGTCGGAAAAGGAAAGCCTCAAATTCACGGGCATTCCGAACTTCGCGCCGGAGCTGTTGCGCCGGGTGATCATTCAGGATGCGATGAAGGCGAAGCAGCTCAACCGGGCGCTCGACGACCTTGCGGAAGAAGGCATCGTGCAGGTGTTCACGCCCATCGCGGGCGGGCGGCAAATTCTTGGCGTCGTGGGGCAGTTGCAGTTCGAGGTTCTGCAGTCGCGGGTGGCCGTCGAATACAACGTGCCGGTGACGTTGGAGCAGTCGCCTTACGAACTCGCGCGGTGGATCTCGGCGGACGATCCGGCGGCGCTTCAGAAGTTCGTCAATGCGCATCGCGGCGAGGTTGCGACCGACCGCGACGGGGCGCTTGTCTTCCTGGCGGAAAGCGCCTGGATGCTGAAGTACAAGAGCGAGAAATTCCCGGACATAAAATTTGCCGCGCTTCGTGAGCGCGGCGAAGCCTAGGCCAATTTTTTCATAGCGGCGGCGTTCTCATTGCAGCGGAAAGCAGGGGCAGCGGAAAGTAGGAACGGCCGCCGCGGCGCCCGAAAATAGGCTTTCCGCGAACAATATTGCCACTCGCGGCTGCCGCCCCCACGCGTTTTTACTCCGAGCGACGGTTCCGAAAGTTTGACGTTCATCAAACTTTCGAAAAATTCTAAAAGACGTTTTGCGATCAGCGTTTTGACCGTCAGACCGAGATATTCGGTCCGCGCGCCGGCGGTTTGTTGAACGCGCCTTCGACACTTTCCAACCAGCGGTGGAGCGCGCTTTCGAGGGCGTCCGTCTGCGCGGAAGCCTTGCTGTGCTGAATTTCCGTAACCGTTCCCTCAGAATCAAGGGAGCCACGGATGGCATCATGCTGATCGATAAAGTTGGTCAGGGTATCGGCTTGGTCGCCGATGATCCCGTGGGCCTCGAGCTGGGTTCTGGCCTGTGCGATTCGATCCTGCACTGCCGCCAACCGGGCGCGAAGATTCTTAGGGGCAAATTCGTCGACCATGGGTGTCACGTTCCCTTGTAAGTTTTAGCGAAGCTCCGCGAAACGACTAAACTCCGATCGGCGGCGAGAGTTCCCGCGTGGGGGCTGTTAATATACTCGACGCTGATGGACGTGCCGTGATACTTGGGCTCCCGATCTCGTAGAAAGTCGTATCTATAAATATGCTGAAAGTCCGCATCATTCCATGCCTCGATGTCAAGGATGGACGAGTTGTAAAGGGTGTCAATTTCGTTGATCTGATCGATGCCGGTGATCCGGTGGAGGCGGCAGCGGCCTACGATGCGGCCGGGGCGGATGAGCTTTGTTTTCTCGATATCACGGCGAGCCACGAGGACCGCGATACGATTTTCGACGTCGTTGAGCGGACGGCCAATCGCTGCTTCATGCCGCTGACCGTCGGTGGGGGGGTTCGGACGATCGAGGATATCCGGAAGCTGCTTGAAGCCGGCGCCGACAAGGTTTCGATCAACACGGCTGCCGTCAATGATCGGGCCTTCGTCAAGGAAGCGAGCGAGAAGTTCGGAGCGCAGTGCATCGTCGTCGCCATCGATGCCAAGAGGGTTTCGGATGAAGGGCAGCCGCCGCGGTGGGAGATTTTTACGCATGGCGGCCGCAAGCCCACGGGGATCGACGCCGTCGCATATGCGCGCGAGGTTGCGGCGTTAGGAGCGGGCGAAATCCTGCTGACGTCGATGGATCGCGACGGCACGAAGGCGGGTTTCGACGTTGAGCTGACGCGCGCGGTTTCGGATGCGGTGACGATCCCGGTGATCGCTTCGGGCGGTGTCGGTACGCTGCAGCATCTCGTCGATGGCGTCGAGGGTGGTCACGCGAGCGCAGTGCTGGCCGCTTCGATCTTTCACTTCGGGACGTATTCGATCCCCGAGGCCAAGGACTACATGGCGAAAGCTGGTCTCGCGATGCGGATGGATCCGTAAGTTTACTGGGTTAGTCCGTCGCTAATTGCCATCATCCCCCCGCGGGCAGGTTTCCGTCCAGGCCCGAAGAACGCATAACTGACGTCAGTGTGGTGTGCTTAGGCGTCGGGTGCCGGTGTCTTGTCGGGGAAGCGGCAGATGTCGCTGATGAGGCAGCGCCAGCATTCGGGCTTGCGAGCTTTGCAGACGTATCGTCCGTGCAGGATCAGCCAATGATGCGCGTGCATCGCGTACTCTTTCGGCACGACGTGCATCAGGTCTTCCTCGACGGCCAACGGCGTCGTTCCGCGCGACAGACCGATGCGATTGGCGACGCGAAAGACATGCGTGTCGACCGCCATCGTCGGCTGATGGAAGGCTATGTTCAACACCACGTTCGCGGTCTTGCGGCCGACACCGGGCAAGGATTTAAGCGCGTCACGGCCGGACGGGACAACGCCGTCGTAATCTTCGATCAGGCGCTTCGACAGTCCAATGACGTTCTTGGCTTTGGCACGATAGAGGCCGATCGTTTTCACATGGTCGCGAAGCTTGTCCTCGCCAAGCGCCAGCATCTTTTTGGGATTGTCGGCCACCTTGAAAAGGGCGCGCGTCGCCTTGTTGACGCCGGCGTCCGTCGCCTGGGCGGAGAGGACCACGGCGACAAGCAACGTAAACGGATTGGTGTGTTCCAGCTCGCCTTTCGGTTCGGGGTTTGCGGCGTGAAAGCGCCGGAAAACCTCACGAATTTCCGCTTCGCTGAGCAGAGGCGATTTGCGAGCTTTGCTTGCGGCAATTGTTGCAGGCTTCGGCGTCTTGCGTTTTGGCGCGGAACTCTTGATGCTTGTAGGACGTACATCCGAAGACGCTTTGGCCATCAGAGCTCCGGTGCTTTAGCGCCATCTGTGCCCAAAACGATGCGGTGAGACGGGAAGCTGGCCACCAGACATGAGCGATAATCGAACCGAAATGCAATCCGTGAAAGAGGCGCAGTTCGTCCTCCATCCCCACCGTTCGCTACCGCCGAGCGGCTTCCTGATCATGATGGTGCTGATCAGTCTCGTTAGCTTCGTCGTCGGGATCGTCTTTTGCCTGCTCGGGGCCTGGCCGGTCTTCGGGTTTTTCGGGCTCGATGTGGCGCTCATCTATTGGGCATTCAAACGGAATTACCGCGATGGGCGCGAGTATGAGACGGTGCATCTCTCGCCCGATCTCCTCAAGCTCACGCACGTCGATCCGTCGGGAAAAAGCGAGGAGTTCGAATTCAACCCTTATTGGGCGCGGGTTCGGTGCACGGTCGACCGGCCGGACGGGCGGACGTCGCTGTGGCTCTCCGCACAAGGAAAAGCCGTCCGGTTCGGGAAATTTCTAACGGATGACGAGCGCCGCAATTTTGCCGACGTGTTGGCCGGCGCGCTTGTCACGACGCGCGGAGCGAAGTTTTAGCTTTTATCGAACCAAAAGATTGTCATCCCGGCGCAGGCCGGGATCCAGTCAAAACTCGACACATCAAATGAGGATGTTTGTCTGGGTGCCGACCTTCGCCGGCATGACGAGCAAGTTGCGCAGCCGTCACTAATCATTCAGCATCGTGAGTGCCGCGCGGCGGTCGCCGGGCTTCAGGCGAAGGAACTGCGTTCGTGCGGCCTTGATGTCTTTTTCGCTGCCCGTTTCGGCCGCGGCTTTCAGGGCTTTGGTCGCGGCGTGATCGGAGCCGACAACGAAAGAAAGCGCGCCCGCCAAGCGACCCAGCACGGCCGGGTCGAACTTGAAATCGTCGTCGGCCATCGGCGTCGCCCTTCGATTATTGGAAACGTCCGCCACGCTGCAGGACTTCGATCTTGTAGCCATCCGGATCGTCGATGAAGAAGAACGTGCCGAACGGCTTGCCCTCGTGCGTCATGTTCTTGATGTCCTTCGGCTGATAGCCGGCGGCGACGATCTTGGCGCGCGTCGCTTCAAGGTCATCGACGGCGAAAGCTATGTGGCCGTAGCCGTTGCCGAGGTCGTAAGGCGCGGTGTGGCCCTTGTTGACCGTCAGCTCAAGCTCGAAATCGTTCTCGGAATTTTTGAGGTAGGTCAGCGAGAAGTCCGGCCACTCCTTGCGTTCCGATACTTTCATGCCAAAGCAGGTTTCGTAGAACTTAACCGAGCGCGCTTCGTCGAGCACGCGCACCATCATGTGGATCGCTTTGGCCATTTTACGGATGTTCCTCGGTTAGATCAGAGCCATGGGCGCGTCGAAGCGGTCGATGTTTCGAAGGATGAGATCTCTTTGCCCTTTTCGAGCGTCAGGCCGATGTTGTCGAGGCCGTTCAATAGGCAATGCTTGCGGAACGGATCGATGTCGAACTTGATGACGCCGCCGTCGGGGCCGCGAATCTCCTGCTTCTCGAGATCGACGGTGAGGGTCGCGTTGGCGCCACGGTTGGCGTCGTCCATCAGCTTGTCGACGTCGCTCTGCGGCAGCTTGATCGGCAGGATGCCGTTCTGGAAGCAGTTGTTGTAGAAGATGTCGGCGAAGTCGGTCGCGACGACGCAACGGATGCCGAAATCCAACAGCGCCCACGGCGCGTGCTCACGCGAGGAGCCGCAGCCGAAGTTGTCGCCGGCCACGAGGATCGTCGCCTTGCGGTACTGCGGCTTGTTGAGGACGAAATCGGGGATCTCTTTGCCCGTCGCCGGATCGTAGCGCATTTCGTAGAAGAGCGACTTACCGAGGCCCGTCCGCTTGATCGTCTTCAGGAACTGCTTCGGGATGATCATGTCGGTATCGACGTTGCGGATCGGTAGCGGCGCCGCGACGCCCGTCAGAACCGTGAATTTATCCATTGCTTAGTCTCCTGGTCAGGCGCGCAACGTATCCGCAAGCGCCCGGAAATAGCCTTCGGCCGAGGCGAGACGCCGAGCGTGCCGGAAAGCGCCGAACTCCCGGATGGCGGCTTCGAGATCGAAGGGCTTCAGATGTTCCAGGCGCCGTTTAACGCCAGCCCGCTTGTGCCCGTCAAGATGGTGTTCGAATGTCGCGACAATCGTTTCGACGTAGCCCGATACGCGGCCCAGCTCGCGGGTGGCCGAAAGGAGCGCCGGGCGGTCGTCAGGGTAGACTTCGAGGGTCGCGAGGTGGGCGGCAGCGCGAGCCAAAGTCGCTGCAACTTCCTCGGCATAGAGGGCGACTTTCTCACGCCGCAAGCCGTCGAGCTTGGCCGCGAGCGCCAGCCAACGGTTAACCGTCCGGGCTAGGTCTGAGAGGCGCTGGGCGTAGTCGGCAAGCCGCATGGCAGATCCCTGGGGTCGAGCGGATCTGCGATTTTACGCCCTCGCCGGAGGGCGGGGATAAGTTTTGGGGTATTTCCGCGGACCTGCCTCGTCATCCCCCCGTAGGCGGGGATCTGTCCAATTTTCGGCAAACGGCGAGACATCGAGCTGGACGAATCCCGGCCTTCGCCGGGATGAGGCCGTCTGAGAGTTGAAATCCGTTACCGGATGTTGGGATCGTCATAGCATTTGCGCATGTACTGGCAGCGGTAGGAGCCCGAGAAGTGCATGGCGTCGCCCTTCGCGGGCGTGATAAAGGCGCAGATCTCATCTAAGCCTTCCGGCTTCAGCCAGCCTTGGCGGCGGCCGCGCTGCACGGAGAAGCAGTCGGCGGTTTCCTCATCGGGCCCACGGAACTGATGACCGCACTCGTGGCCGTAGATCCACCGCTTGACCGGCGTTGAAACCTTGTCGAGCAGCCTCGGGTTCATGATGAGAAAACCCGGATAGGCGGCGCCGTAGTCGTCGAGCTTGTTGTCGATGACGGTCGGGCGGGCGCCGCAATACTGCGCGGTTCCATCGAGCATGAACTTGCCGGCCGGCACGAGATAGCTGCCGCCGCCGACGGTCGCGATATATTGCTCTGGCGTTGGAATGCCGTTGCGAATTGCGGTCGATGAATCCTGGGCGTGCGCCTGAGGCGCAAACCCGACCATCACGCTCAAGCAACCACTCAAGACGAATCCGGAAATGACTCGTCGAAGGTTCATCCGATCAAACATTTAGAACGTGCCCCGCCTGCCTTTGGCCTGCCCCCTACAACATGACTCGAAATGCCGTACGGCTCAAGCCGAGCCGTTTTGTGGCACGAATAGAGTTAAGCCGGTGTGACTTGTGACCACCGATCAGTCTGTTACGCGCGATTCTATGGTCTCCATGTCGTCGTCGGAGAAGCCAAAATGATGCCCTATTTCGTGTATCAGCACGTGTGCGACGAGGTGACCGAGCCCTTCATCGCCGGCGGCCCACTCGTCGAGGATGGCGCGACGATAGAGGAAAACCATGTCGGGATCGCGCGTGGCGTCATTGCCGCTTTGTCTGTCGAGGCTCACGCCCTGGTAGAGGCCAGTCAGCTCGTAAGGGTCTTCGATGTCCAGATCATCGAGGATGTCATCGTTGGCGAAGTCCTCGATTCGAATGACGACGTCGCCTGCGAGCGAGCGGAACTCGGCCGGAAGCTTGTTCCAAGCGGTCTGTGCGAGAGCTTCGAAGTCCGCAAGGCTCGGGGCCGTTGCGTTGCTCCAGTCGGTCGACATGCGCGCTCTCCTCATGGTTGAGGAGTGGAGATAGGGCCGGGCGCGGGAAATAGAAAGGCCGTTTTGCTCAGGGCTGCTTGTCGGCGACCAGCAGCAGTTCCTGCAGCGTGAAATGCAGTCCGCCGTTGTCGTCGCGCCGTGGCTTCAAAAACGATCTGAAATGCGCCGGGCCGGTCGTCAAAATTTTCTCAAGCTCGGTGACGACCTCGGGCGGGCAGCGCATGCGCGCAACCCAGGGGGCAAATTCGATCTCTTTTTCCATTTGCTCGCGGGCCGCGATCGTGAAGCCATTATGCTTGAGAAGTTCGACCCAGAGGTTGGGCGGCGGCGCGAATCCATGACTGCGGTCGCGCAATTTTTCAAAGGCGTTGTAATCGGCGACGGCGTCGTTGATCTCGCTTTCTCCGGCACCAGGAAGCCGCGCCGCATCCGGTGCCACGTTATCGACCAGCGCGAAGCGGCCGCCCTTCTTTAGAACGCGGCGGACTTCGCCGACGAAGGCTTCCAGATTCGGGAAGTGGTGCGCGGCCAAGCGGCAGCAGACGAGATCGAAGCTTTCGTCGGGGAACGGCAGAGCGTCGGCGGCGGCCTGCGCCGTCAGCATATTGGAGATGCGGCGCGCGTTTGCGAGCTTGGCGGCCTCTTGCAGCATCTCGTCGGTGATATCGCTGGCGATCATGCTCGCGACATGCGGCGCGAAGATCGCGGCGGTATGTCCGGCGCCGGTTGCGACGTCCAGCGCTTCCCATGTCTTTTGAGGCGCGGTGAGTTCGACAATGCGCGCGAGGCTTTCACCCTGGGCGTGAACGGATGATGCCGCATAGTCGGCGGCAGCCGGGCCGAACTGCGATTTGACGGTGGCGGTTACATCATCTGCCATTGGGCACCTTCGCGTTTTGTTCCCGGCCAATCTCGTATGTCATCCCGGCCGTAGCGCAAGCGGAGAGACGGGACCCGTCAACAAACGAATTGGATCTAAATCTGGGTCCGGGCCTCGCCGCAAGGGCGGCTCGCCCGGGATGACAGTCGTGCAGGTAGCTTACGGCTTACGCCTGCCAATGTCTCACGTCGACGAAGTGGCCTTCGAGCGCCGCTGCCGCCGCCATGATCGGTGAGACCAGATGCGTGCGGCCCTTGTAGCCCTGGCGGCCCTCAAAGTTACGGTTCGAGGTCGATGCGCAGCGCTGGCCCGGCTTCAACTGATCCGGGTTCATGCCAAGGCACATCGAGCAGCCCGGTTCGCGCCATTCGAAGCCCGCTTCCTTGAAGATCTTGTCGAGGCCTTCGGCTTCGGCCTGCTCTTTGACGAGGCCAGAACCCGGAACGATCATCGCGTAAGCAAGGCGAGACGAGATCTTCTTGCCGTCGACGACCTTGGCGACGGCGCGCAGGTCTTCGATGCGGCCGTTCGTGCAAGAGCCGATCCAGACGACATCGAGCGGGATGTCGATCATCTTCGTGCCGGGCGTCAGGCCCATGTATTCGAGCGCGCGCTGCATCGAAGCGCGCTTGTTTTCATCATGCACGTCGGCGGGATTGGGAACCGTGCTCGCGACCGATGTCACGTCTTCGGGACTCGTGCCCCAGGAGACGATGGGCGGTAGCTTCGTGGCGTCGAGGCGAACTTCGCGATCGAAATGCGCGTCGTCGTCCGTCCGCAGCGTCTCCCAGTATTTCATCGCCATGTCCCAGGCCATGCCTTTCGGCGCCTTGGGGCGATCTTTCAGGAAGGCGAACGTCTTTTCGTCCGGCGCGATCATGCCGGCGCGGGCGCCGCCTTCGATCGACATGTTGCAGACCGTCATGCGGCCTTCCATCGACAGCGAGCGGATCGCTTCGCCTGCGTACTCGATGACGGAGCCGGTGCCGCCTGCCGTGCCGATCTCGCCGATGATCGCGAGCGTGATGTCTTTGGCGCCGACGCCTTTCGGAGCGACGCCGTCGACCGTCACCCGCATGTTCTTGGCTTTCTTCTGAATAAGCGTCTGCGTCGCCAAGACGTGCTCGACTTCGGACGTGCCGATGCCATGCGCCAGCGCGCCGAAGGCGCCGTGGGTCGAGGTGTGGCTGTCGCCGCAGACGATCGTTGTGCCAGGCAGCGTGAAGCCCTGCTCCGGTCCGACGACGTGGACGATGCCCTGGCGCTTGTCGCGCTCGTGGAAGTATTCGATGCCGAAGTCGCGGGCGTTCGTCGCCAACGTCTCGACCTGGACGCGGCTCTGCTCGTCGGCGATGCCTTTCGTGCGGTCGGTCGTCGGGACGTTATGGTCGACAACGGCGAGCGTTTTTTGCGGAGCGCGCACCTTGCGGCCGGCCATGCGGAGGCCCTCGAACGCCTGCGGGCTCGTGACCTCGTGGACGAGGTGGCGGTCAATATAAAGAAGGCTCGTTCCGTCCGGCGATTGCTCAACCAAGTGATCGTCGAAGATTCTATCGTAAAGCGTTTTTGCCATGACTTTTCGTGAGCCTTTTGGGGTCGGCGGATGAAACGAACGGGTTAGATAGCGTCAGTCGATCATTTCCGCAAATCAGCGCTCGTCGCAGCCGCTATCAGCAAAACGCCGGGCTGCGAGCAGCCCGGCGAGAGAGGTCAAGTGCATTTTCATGCAGAACTCGGTCCGGTGGTGGCAGACAACCGTCCCGCGCTCCGCTTCTGACACTTAATTGGGGCGTACACGGCATTCCGGCAAGCCCTTTTCGACTTAGACGCTGCGATTTTTCGAGATTTTCGAAAGGAGGAAATCGCGCAGAAGCTGGACTTTCTTCGATGATTTCAGCTCTTCGGGATAGGCATAGACCATGTTGAGCGACGGCTGCTCGATCTCGGTCAGCACGGGGATAAGCTCGCTCTGCTCCTCGGTCATGTAATCGGGGATCATACCGACCCCGATGCCGGCGCGGATCGCATATTTGATTGCGACGACGCTGTTGACTCGAAGGGCCGTTTGGCGCGGTTCGCCGTTGTCGCGGCCTGCCGTCTCGATCCAGGACATAGCGTCGAGATGCTGCGCGGACGGGCCGGTGTAGCCGATAATGCGGTGTTGATCGAGTTCCGCGAGGCTCTTGGGTGCCCCGAACTTCCGGACGTATTGTGCAGATGCGAAAGCACGAACGCGGCTTTCGAACAGCGGGCGGCGGATCAGATCGGCTTGCTCGGGCTCGCGCGTCCAGATCGCGGCGTCGGCGGCACGCATGCCGATGTCGACCTGATCGTCGTTGAGGATAAGCTCGACGCGAATTTCCGGGTAAAGCTCGCCAAACTCGCGCAGCCGCGGCGTCAGCCAGATCGTGCCGAATCCGATCGGCGCGGTCACCCGGAGTTCGCCGGACGGTTTCGTCGTCGAGTCCGACAGCAGCGTCTCGGCAGTCTGCAACTTGGAGAAGACTTCGGTGACGGTGCGGTTCAGCAGCTCGCCCTGCTCGGTCAAGACCAAGCCACGGGCGTGACGATGGAAAAGCGTGACGCGGAGGTTTGCTTCGAGCGCGGAAATCTGCCGGCTTACCGCCGACTGGCTCATATGCAGCTGCTCGCCGGCATGCGTGAAGCTGCCTGCCTCCGCGGCGGCATGGAAAATGCGAAGCTTGTCCCAGTCCATGTTCGGAGGCTCACCAGTGGGGGGTTACTGGATTAATGCTATTTAGCTATGCACTGGACGCAATGCAACGGCAGCATGACAGAAACAAGCCATACGCATGTATGAGCGCGATCATGTCGCGCGGTCCGGAGAGATCAAGCTGATCTTGTTCGCAGATAAATGCCGAGCTGCCCGCTATTCGGCGGCGTCGGCTTGATCTTCGATCTGCGCCAAGTAGCGCTCGGCTTCGAGCGCTGCCATGCAGCCCATGCCGGCGGCCGTCACGGCCTGGCGGAAAACCTCGTCCTTGACGTCGCCGGCCGCGAAGACACCGGGGATCGCGGTGGCCGTCGAATCCGGGGCGGTGATGAGGTAGCCCGACGGCGTCGTTTCGAGCTGGCCTTTGAACAGCTCGGTCGCGGGCGCGTGGCCGATGGCGACGAAAACGCCGTCAGTCGCGAGTTCCGACGTCATGCCTGTTTTCAAGTTCTTCAGTACGACGCCGGTGACCGATTTCGGCGAAGGCGCGCCGATGACTTCCTCGACGATGTTATCCCAAACGAGGTTGATCTTCGGGTTCTTGAAAAGCCGCTCCTGCAGGATCTTTTCCGCGCGCAGAAAATCGCGGCGATGAACCAGCGTCACCTTGTTCGCGAAGTTCGTGAGGAACAGCGCTTCCTCGACGGCCGTGTTGCCGCCGCCGACGACGACCACGTCCTTGCCCTTGTAGAAGAAGCCATCGCAGGTCGCGCAGGCGGAGACGCCGTGGCCTTTGAAATGTTCTTCCGAGTGCAGGCCAAGCCAACGGGCCTGAGCGCCAGTCGCGATGATGAGCGCGTCGCACGTGTAATTATCGCCGCTGTCACCTTCGAGCCGGAAGGGGCGCGCGCGCATATCGACCTTGTTGATGTGATCCATCACGATGTGCGTGCCGACGTGCTCGGCCTGGGCCTGCATCTGCTCCATGAGCCACGGGCCCTGGATCGGATCGGCGAAACCTGGATAGTTCTCGACGTCGGTCGTGATCGTCAGCTGACCGCCGGGAGTCGAGCCCTGGATGAGTGTCGGCGACAGCATGGCGCGGGCCGCATAGACCGCTGCCGTGTAACCGGCGGGGCCGGAGCCCAGAATGATAACCTTGGCGTGATGGGGTTTCTTGGTCATGGTTCTCATCTCCGGCCGCAGCCAGCGGATAGGGTCTGCTTATTAGGGGTGACGTCCGCGAATTGTCAATGTCGCCGGGGAGGGCGCGTTCGTTTCGTGGTTGATGTGCGGCACAGCGGCGCGGCTCGTGTTAGGTTCGCTCAAAAAGCGGGGGACGCCAGCGTGCATGATGCCAAAGCCCTGCCGGGGCTGAGCTTCGGCGACCGAATCAAGGCCATCCTGATCGGGTCGTCGGGCAATCTGGTCGAATGGTACGACTTTTACGTCTACGCGGCTTTTTCGCTCTATTTCGCCAAGGCGTTCTTTCCCGAGGGTAACCAGACCGCGCAGCTTTTGAATACGGCGGCGATCTTTGCCGTCGGCTTCCTGATGCGTCCGTTCGGGGCGTGGCTTTTCGGGCGGATGGCCGACAGGCACGGCCGCCGTATTTCTCTCACCATGTCGGTCCTTCTGATGTGCTTTGGCTCGGCGATGATCGCGGTGACGCCGGTCTATGCAACGATCGGCGTTGCGGCGCCGGTCTTCCTGCTCATCGCACGCATGATCCAGGGATTGAGCCTCGGCGGCGAATACGGCACCAGCGCCACGTATCTTTCCGAGATGGCGACGTCGCGGCATCGCGGCTTCTATTCGAGCTTTCAGTACGTGACGCTGATCGGCGGGCAACTGACCGCGATGCTCGTGCTGCTCGTGCTGCAAAAGCTCGCGCTCACGCCCGCCGAACTCGACGCGTGGGGCTGGCGCATTCCGTTCGTGATCGGGGCACTTCTCTCGCTCATCGCATTCGTGATGCGCCGCGATCTCGTAGAGACGGAGGCGTTCGCGCGCGCGGCTCGCCACGAAGGTTCGCTCAAAGCGCTGCTTCAGCTTCCGCGCGAAGTCGCGATCGTCATCGGGCTGACGCTCGGCGGAACGCTGGCGTTCTATACCTACACGACCTACATGCAGAAATTCCTGGTCAACACGGCAGGATTTTCGAGAGACACCGCGACGCTCATCTCGGCATCGGCGCTGCTCGTCTACATGCTGCTGCAGCCTCTTGTCGGGGCGCTATCCGATATTGTCGGCCGTCGCCCGGTTCTGATCACCTTCGGTGCGCTCGGCACGCTTTGCACGGTGCCGCTGCTGACCGCGCTGCAATCGACGCGCGATCCCTGGCAGGCCTTTCTCATCATTGTCGCCGGTCTTGCGATCGTGTCCTGCTACACGGCGATCAACGCCGTCGTGAAGGCGGAACTGTTTCCGACGTCCATTCGTGCGCTGGGTGTGGGATTGCCTTATGCGCTGACCGTCGCGCTTTTCGGCGGCACGGCGGAATGGGTGGCGCTCCGGCTCAAGCAGGCCGGACATGAAACCGCTTTCTATTGGTACGTTTCGGGATGCATCGCCGTCTCGCTGATTGTCTATGCCACGATGCGCGACACGCGGAACGACAGCGCGATCGAAAAATCCGTCAGCGACTAAATCAGCTGCAGCGCTTTCAAGCTGGCGTGGCCGTTGCGGCCGACGATGACGTGATCGTGCACGGTGACGCCCAACGGCCGCGACGCCTCGATAATCTGCTTCGTCATGTCGATGTCGGCACGTGAGGGCGTCGGATCGCCGGACGGATGATTATGGACGAGAATGATGGCGGTGGCCGAAAGCTCAAGCGCGCGCTTCACGACCTCGCGCACGTAGACCGGCGTGTGATCGACGGTGCCTTTTCCCTGCACCTCGTCGGCGATGAGCTGGTTCTTCTTGTCGAGGAACAGGATGCGGAACTGCTCGCGCGATTCGAAGCCTTGAGCCAGGCGCAGGTAATCAAGCACGCCGCTCCATGAGGTCAGCGCCGAGCGGGCTTTGATCTCGCCCTTCGTCAGGCGTTCGGCGGCGGCCTTGATCAGCTTTAATTCTTCGACGGCGCGATCGCCGATACCTTCGACTTCCTTCAAGCGCTCGGCAGGCGCGGAGACGACATCGGCGAATGAGCCGAATTTCGCGAGCAGCCGTTTGGCAATCGGCTTGGTATCGATCCGCGGAAAGGCGCGGAACAGAATCATCTCGAGAAGCTCGTAATCGGGCACGGCTTCAGCGCCGCCGTTTTGGAAGCGCTCGCGCAAGCGTTTGCGGTGGCCGACTTTGTCGTCCGGCTCAGGCGCGCTTTTTTGCTTTTCGGGTGCAGTGGAAAAAAACGCCGATTGCTCTTCGGCGCTTGTCTTGTCGCGAGACCCCCCGGAGCGCGACATCGCCATTACTCCGTCACGCGGCGGCGCGAATGTTATAGGGCGGGAAATCGTAGCCCGCGGGCGATTCCGTGAAGATCTCGCAGCCGTTTTCGGTGACGCCGATCGTGTGCTCGAACTGCGCCGAGAGCTCACGGTCGCGCGTAACCGCCGTCCAGCCGTCAGCCAGGATCTTCACGTGCGGCTTGCCGAGGTTGATCATCGGCTCGATCGTGAAGAGCATGCCCGGTTCGAGCACGGTACCTTCGCCCGGATCGCCGTAATGCAGGATATTCGGGCGGTCGTGGAAGACGCGGCCAAGACCGTGACCGCAAAAGTCGCGGACGACGCTGCAGCGCTCGCCTTCGGCGTAACTCTGGATGGCGGCGCCGATATCGCCAGTCGTGTGGCCGGGCCTCACGGCGGCGATGCCGCGCATCAGCGATTCATAGGTTACGTGCATCAGCCGCTCGGCGCGGCGCGACACTTCTCCAACGGGATACATGCGGCTGGTGTCGCCGTGCCAGCCGTCGACAATCAGCGTGACGTCGATGTTGACGACGTCGCCGGGGCGCAGCGGCTTATCGTTCGGCATGCCATGGCAGACGACGTGGTTGATGGAGGTGCACGTCGAATAGCGATAGCCGCGATAGTTCAAGGTTGCGGGAATGGCGCCGTGGTCGAGAGCAAACGAGAGCACAAGCTCGTCGATTTCCGCGGTCGTCACACCCGGCTGAACGACGGGCACGAGCATATCAAGCGCCTCGGCCGCCAGCTGGCCCGCCTTGCGCATCGCAGCGAATGCCTCGGGGCCGTGGAGCGGGATCTTGCCGTCACGGCTTGCGGTTTTGGACACTTCGATGTTGGACATGGGACTCCACGGCGGGCGGACCTTCGCCAATATATCTAGTGCGAAATCGCTCCCAACAAAATACTCGGCGTCGTCGCGGCATAACAAAAGCGAAAAGCGCCAGGAAATCCCGGCGCTTTCTCATTCCGAAGTTGCCTCGCGTGAGGCTCGGATTACTTTGCTTCTTCTTCCGCCGGAACTTCGGCGGCCGACATTTCGGCCAGAAGACGCTGGGCTTGTCCGACCCAATCCTGCTTCTCGATGGCGCCCTGGAGCTTCAGCGTCTCGTCGATGTTGGAGATATCTTCATCCGAGAGGTTCGCGACCTGCTCGATCTTGTAGCAGTTGAGCTGCTTCAGGCGGTTCTGCAGATCGATGTCGATGCCTTTGATCTGCGTCAGATCCTCGGCCTCACCCTTCGGCTTCTTGAAGCCCTTCCAAGCGGCATTCAGGCGGCGTGCGCGCGCGTCCGTGCGTTCGAAGATGCGGGCGGCCTTACCGCGGCGGCCGCGGAGATAGTAAAGCTTCGCACGGCGGACCTTGCCGCGGCGAAGGACTTCGATCTCGGCGATGTAGGGCGAATACACCGGGAAGACGCGCTCGACGCCTTCGCCGTAGGAGATTTTGCGAACGGTGAAGTTCTCGTTGACGCCGGCGCCGGAGCGGGCGATCACGACGCCTTCATATGCCTGCAGGCGCGATACCGCGGCCTCTTCCTTGCCCTTGACCTTCTTTTTGTTTTTGGGATCTTTTTCGGCAGTTTCGACGACCCGGACCATCACTTTGACGGTGTCGCCAGGGCCGAATTCAGGGACGCCGCGCTTCGCAAGAATGGCGTCCATCTGCTCGCGCTCGAGCTGCTGGATAATGTTCATCTTCTTGATTCCATTTCGTTTTTTTGATGACGCAGAGGATCGGCTTGGCGTCTCAAGGACCCGAGCCGGTCGTACTTGCCCTAAGGGCCACCCGTTTGAGGGGACTTGTTGTTGGGGCGGGTGATAACCGAAGAGATGGCTTTTGTCGAGTGGGGCGGCGAACGGTGTCGCGGGGTGTACTCGCGGGAACTGAGGGTCGGACGTCTGAGGTCCAGACTGGCGACGGTTCAACTTCTCTCAACAGGAGACATCGCCGTGTCGGATACGGGCAGTTTTTTTTTGTGCGGCGCTCACGCTGGTTTTCGGATTCCTGATTCATCGGCTCGTTTTCGGTCCACGCCTTAACGGTGATGGTTCTGCCGCGAATTTGCTGGCGCGCGCGGAAGCGCGGCTCCAGACGGCGCGTAACTTTGCCGGCATCCTTTTTCTGGTGTCGGGCGCCTTCAAGGTTGGCCTCTATGCTGGATGGATCGCAATGAGCTTGAAGCCTCTTCTTGCTATCGCCGTCGGGCTTCCGTCTCTGATCGCGGCGGCCGTTTACTTGAGGGCTTGGGTCGACGTGAAACGTGGCCAGAGGCGAACGTAGGCTCAACGGTCCTGAATGTGACGCTTGGGGTCTCTCCGGCGGGGCGACATTGATTGGATTGCCACACTTCAGTGCCGGAGATGTCCGGGGGCCCAAGCGAAGGCCGCCAGTCTGCTATGATCTTCTTCGAATCACTTTTCGGAGGCGCGGAATGGCCGATTGTCCGCTCGTCATCATTCGCTGGCTCGATAGCCGGCAGCCGTGCGGGCAGTGGCGTTATCTCTCGGCTTTACCTGAAGCGAGGCCGGTCGAGGTCGCGACCGTCGGCTGGCTCGTCAAAGACACCATCGACGTCAAGGTGGTTTGCCAGAGCGTGGGCGATCTCGAACACCCTGAAAAAGCACAAGCGAGCGGGATCATGACGATACCCGCTCGCTGCGTTCTTTCGATTGAAAGACTGACGGAGGAGGAAAGCGGAACTAACGCTTCTGCTGACCTTGATTCTGCTGGTTCGGCTGATTTTGCTGATTCTGAGCGTTTTGCTGCGATCTCTGATGATCTGGAGCTTGTGACAGTACGGATGCCGCGAGCTCTTTGATCTCATCTGAATTCAGAGACTGAGGGTTCTGAAGCGCCCTTGAGGCGATTGAGCTTACCCTCGCAGATGTTTTCTCATTCTGAGCCATGACGATTACTCACTTTCTCAAATTGAGGAACTAACTCTCTTGCACAAGCAACTGATCACGTTGCAGTGCGGGAGTCCCCGGCGGCTGCAAAGTTATCCACTGATCAGTTTGTGTACGTTGTGAGCATCCAGACGGCCCGTTTGAGCCGTCGCTATCTCTCAGGGCCTCGCTAAACTGCGCGGCTTATCAATAGTCTACGCCGAGCGCATTGCCGATGATGTCGCCGAGGTTGGCGTTTTTCTGGGTAGGATATGCGTTGTCGTCATCTTCGCGTGTGCGCGCTTCGAGGGCCTCGGGATTGAAGTTCGGTTCGACGGGCGCCAGGTGATCCCGACCGTGGTTGATCTTGTTCCATTGGCCGTCGAGCGCCTGCGTGATGCGCTTCTCGTGTCCGTAGATGTCGGGGAACGTCTTGAGCTTGCCGTCGTCGGTAACCCAGGCGGTGAAATAGACGATGTGGATCGGGATCTCTTTGGTGATCGGGACCGCGTTGTTGAGCGGGCCTGTCCGATCGAGTTCTTCGACCTTGGCAGCGTCCCAACCCTTGTCTTCCTTCAAGATCATTTCGGCCAATTGCATTGGCTTCCAGACCCGCAGACAGCCATGGCTCAAGGCGCGGCGCGCGCCCTTGAACATCCACTTGTCGGGCGTATCGTGCATGAAGATCGTGTGCTGGCTCGGGAATGAAAACTTGACGTGCCCGAGCACGCTTTTCCGCCCCGGCGGTTGCATGACCCGGAAATTGCGAATGTCGGTCGTTCCCCAATCGATCTTGCGGTAATCGACATCGCGACCGTCCTTGGTTTGGATCTGGAGGCCGTATTGCCTCATCATGCCGCCGCCGCGAATGAGGTTCGGCCAAAGCTCGTTGACCATGATGCTTTCCGGCACGCGCCACGCCGGCCGCAGGACGACGTATTTCAGCGGCCGTGAAAAGATCGTCGTCTGCTTGTCGACGAGGCCTGCAACGATCTTTTCGGCGCGAACGATCTTTCCGTCCTTGTAGACGTACTGCATGAATTCGGGGACGTTATTCAGCACGTAGAAGTCGCCCATGTTGAGCCACATCCAGCGCCATTCTTCCATATTCGCGCGAATGCGCTTGGCAGCAGGGCTGAGACGTCCTTTGCCGTTGTTCGGCAGCATCGTCAGATAGATCTGGCGCAGCTTTTCGAACTGCGGGTGCTGCGGTTCCAGGCTGCGGAGGTAGGCGTCCGGCTCGTGCGTTGCGGCGAGCGCCTCGATGATGATCTTCGGCTCGATCCACTGCGGACGCCGGTCGAGGTTCGTCGTCAGCTGATGGGCCGGATCGGGGATGCGGCCGCCCCGTGCGTCGCGGGCGTAAAGTAGCGCCGCCTTCGAATATTCGATCTCGGCGTCGGCGAGGGAATCCGTGTCGGTCACGGTGAGCGCCCCTTCGGCGAGCGTCGGGACCTTGAAGCGCGAAACATCGAGAGCGTAGTTGCCGGCGTTGGCGATCTCGGCGGCGAGGGCCTTCGCTTCGGGCTTCAGTCCGGATGCCGTCACCCAAAGACCTTCGCCGTGGCGTTCCGTGTAGAATTCGATGAGCGCCTTTTGATCGTCGCGGTCGTGCTCATCTTCGGCTGCGGGTTCGGCGGACAGCTTCGTCCGGACGGCCATCAGGACGGGGTCGTCCTGGACTTGAGGCGCTGCGACGGTGGCCGGTTCCGCTGGAGGGGGAGAGGTTGCGGGGGTGGACACCGCCTCGGGAGACGCCGTCGGGGACTGCGCAGGGGTTTGCACCTCGGGGGGATGAGAAGGATCGGCGGCGCTCGGAACCGGATCGGCGATCGCGGGAGGCGCAAGCAGCAATGCGGCCGATAAACCAAGCAGCAGATTTCTAAGGTTTTTCATCGCCGTCTCTCTATTGGCAACGCGCACGTGCCGAGAGCCCTCTTCGCGGTGGCCTCAGACGAAGCTCACGAATCTTTCCCCCGCCGTATTTGCCCAAGAAATCCTGGCCATGCAAAGGCGAAGGGCTTCGGAAATGCGCCTGGGCGTCACTTTGAGGAGCGGGTGGGATGAATAAGATCCGGGCGTCGGGCCGCCGTCAGCTCTTCTGACTGGCGCCGTCGCCATTCTTCGATTTTCTTATGATCGCCAGAGAGCAAAATATCGGGAATGGCGCGCCCTTCCCAGTCCCGCGGCTTGGTGTATTGCGGATATTCGAGAAGGCCGGTTTCGAAACTTTCGCTTGCAAGGCTCTCGGCGCCTCCGAGAACGCCGGGGAGAAGCCGAACGCAGGCCTCGATCAGGACCATCGCCGCGAGTTCGCCGCCGGCCAGGACATAATCGCCGATCGAGATTTCCTTCAGACCCTTTTCATCGATCACGCGTTGGTCGATGCCTTCGAAGCGGCCCGCGAGTAGCGTCACGCCCGGACCCTCGGAGAGGTCGCGGGCGAGCTGCTGCGTCAGGGGCGTGCCGCGCGGCGACAGGTAGATGAGCGGCGCGTCGGGCGAACGCTCACGGGCGGAATCGAGTGCGGGGCCGAGCACGTCGGCGCGCAACACCATGCCGGCGCCACCGCCGGTCGGAGTATCGTCGACCTGGCGATGCCGTCCGAGGCCGAAGTCGCGGATTTGCAGCGCGTCGAGCGACCAGATGCCGGCCTCCCGCGCTTGTCCAAGGAGCGACACGTCGAGCGGACCCGGAAATATTTCCGGGAAGAGCGTCAGGACCTGAGCCCGCCACGGGGGGCGTCCATCGCTCGCGGGGAAGTGGGCCATGCGCTTCTCTCTATGCCGTCATGCCGAAGGAGGTCGGCATCCAGCCAACTGTCCGGATCTCAGCCTTCGCCGGGATGACGTTAGCCGATTAAACGCCTTCGACGATGGTCATGTGCATCGTGCCGGCGCCCTGGCGCAGCGCTTTGGCTTCGGCGTACTCGGGCGATGTCGCGTAGCCTTTTGCATGCTCGTAGCTCGGAAACTCAAGGATGACGTTGCGCGCCGTGCCCTCGCCTTCGATGGTTTCGCTCTTGCCGCCGCGCGCGATCGGTTTGCCTTCGAATTTGTCGAGGGCGGCTTTCGTCTTTGCTGCGTACTGAGCCCACTTTTCGGGGTCGGTGACGATCGAGCGGGCGATGATGTATCCCTTAGGCATTGGCTTCTTCTTTCATTGGACGCGCAGCGTTGATTTTCAGACGAGGAGCCATAGCCGGAGGAATAGCGCTTCGGCAACCCAGAGGGATCGAAAGAGAGCTATGGGGGAGCTGCTATTTAACGATGGATTGGAGGGCGCCGAGGGAGGTGTCGCTGCTGGTTGCGATCGACTGCTTGCGCGGCGCGGATCTGTTTGAGGTTGAGCCCCAGTTGGCTGAAAGGAACGTGTCCCAGCTTGAGCTCGAGACCTCGACACCCTTGAGCTTCCGGCCCCTGCCTTCGAGATCGGGGTCGCCTCTGACCAATCGTTTCGCCGAGCGCGGGGACATCGGTGCCAACCGCTTGCCGATCAGGGCGGGGCAGGCGGCGTTCGGATTGTCGCCGACGGGTGTCAGCGGATTGACGACGTAATGCTTGCCGCACATGGCGATCTCAGGCGGTTCGCGTGTGCGGGCGAAATCGTCGTAGGCTTGTTTCAGGGGTCCCCAAGTGCCGCGTGCCGGATTATCGGCGTGGCGCCTCATGTTGGCGGCCGTCATGCGGAACGGGAAAATGTGAATGGGAATTGACGTTTCGCCGGCGGCGAGCGCGTCGCGGACGAAGGCATAGATTTCTTCGATCTGCGCGTCCGACATGGCAAAGCAGCCGACGCTGCGGCAGTCGCCGTGGACCATGATATAACTGCCGGTGCGGCCGAGGGCACGGTCCAAGGCATTCGGATAGCCGATGTTGAAAGCGAGATGGTATTTGCTGTCAGGGTTCATTCGGCCCGTCGTCACGCTGTAGAAGCCCTCAGGCGACATGCTGTCACCCATCTCGCGCTTCGGCCCCAGCGTTCCGCCCCAATTGCAGACCGGGAACGTCTTGATCAGGGCGTAGCGGCCGTTGGTGCGCGCCTTCCAGACCTCAAGCTCGCATTCTTCCTTGAAGACGCGAATATAGACCGGAGCTTGCGGCGCGATGTCTTTCAGGAGAAAGGCGGCTTCGACGGATGAGGGGAGCGGCTTTTCGGCGGCCTTCTCATCGGCGAGCGCAATAGGCGCGAGCAATTGGCCGACGACCGCGATTGCCGCAGCAAGCAAACGCACTTGCGCACATACGTGCCAAAGCCAACGCATACCGTCCTGAACCCCGCCCTACACATACGCTGTGGACCGTCCAGTTCATCGCTGAAGACGGTTAAGGAATGGTAAATGCCGAGTGTGGGCGGGGCATGGTGAGAGGTGGGCGAGGATGTGGCAAGGCCATGATCGGCCGAGACATTTTGGCCGAGAAGTGGGCGTTAGGAGCCGGTCGCGGGCTGATGACGGAATGCATCTGAGAACTTTCGCATCAGCCGTACGAGTTCGTCGATGTCGTGAGCATCCCAGGAGTCGAAGATGGTGCGAAGAAGCCTGTCGCGCGCGTCGTCAACGAGGTCGGTCATCGCCTTACCTTTCGGGGTGATGATCGCCTCGCGCACGCGGCGGTCGGCTGCGTTGCCCTGACGTTCCACAAGGCCGAGGCTTTCCAGCTTCGCGACTTGGCGGCTGATCGTTGTGTAGTCGCGCCCGACGCGATCCGCCATCTCCACCACGCCGATCGGTCCGAAGCGCTCGATGCCGACGAGCAGGGGAAAGAGCGCGCGATCGAGTTGAATTCCGGCTTCTCGGATCAGCAGTTCGTCGCGTTGCGGGCGGTTCATCGCACCGACGATGTCGAGCAGAGCCCCGTGAAGAGAGCGGAATTGTGCGCTCATATGTGTATTTTGCACATTCTTTCTTGACGGCATGGTCCCTCCTGCGATATGTGTATTATACACATATAGTGAGATCCGTTGGGAAAAACACGATGAAAGCCGCCATTGTTTGGGGATCGGGGCTCACGCCCGTCTACGGAGATTTCGCCGATCCGCTGGCGTCGTCGGGTGAAGAGCGGATTGCGGTCACCGCCGCCGCTATCAGCCAAGTCGTAAAGAGCCGGGCATCGGGAACACATTACAGCTCGTCTGATCAGTTCCCTTTTGTCGTTGGGATCGATGGCGTCGGACGGCTTGACGACGGGAGCCGGGTTTATTTCGTGCTGCCCAAGGCACCTTACGGCAGCATGGCCGAACAGGCAGTGGTTCCGTCAGCGCAATGTCTGCCTTTGCCCGATGGTCTCGATGACGTGACGGCCGCAGCAATTGCCAATCCCGGCATGTCGTCGTGGGTTGCCTACGCGGAACGCGCTAGGCTTAAGGTCGGCGAGACGGTGCTTGTCAACGGCGCCACGGGGACGTCGGGACGTCTTGCAGTCCAGATCGCCAAGTATCTTGGGGCTCGGAAAGTCATTGCGACAGGCCGGAATGCCGCCGCATTGCAGGCAGTTGAGGCTCTCGGCGCCGACGTGACCATTCCACTCGTCGAAAGCGACGCCGAGCTGGAAGACGGCTTCAAGGCGCAGTTCGCGCAAGGCGTCGATGTTGTCGTCGACTATTTATGGGGGAAGAGTGCCGAGCGCCTTCTGATCGCCGGTGCCAAAGTCGGAGCGGACGCCATGCCCATTCGGTTTGTCCAAGTGGGTGCGGTGAGTGGATCGGACATCACGCTGCCCGCTGCCGTGCTGCGTTCGTCGGCGATCGAATTGATGGGGAGCGGCATCGGAAGCGTCCCACTCGATCGCATGCTCAACGCCATTCGCGAGCTTCTCCAGGCAACGGTGCCCGGCGGATTCAGAATCGCGATGACGCCTGTTTGCCTCTCGAACGTCGAAGACGCGTGGCTGAAGGACGACAGCACACGGCGCACTGTCCTGACGACGGGCGCATGGACTTCTTAGGCGGCGGCGATGTGCGCGAGGAAGGTCTCGGCGGCGGCTTTCGGGTCCGGCGCAGCGTTGATGGGGCGCCCGACGACGATGTGGTTGGCGCCGAATCCAAGCGCTTCTTCGGGCGTCGTGACCCGGGTCTGATCGCCAATTGCCGCGCCGGGCAAACGAATGCCGGGGGTGACGATGAGGAAATCGGGGCCTGTCTCGGCGCGAACGGCAGCCGCCTCCTGGCCCGATGCGACGACGCCGTCAAAGCCCGCCACCTCGGCCATACGGGCGCGGCCGACGACCAAGCCGGAAGGTGTCGCCGAGATCCCCTGTTCGTCGAGGTCGGACTGGTCGAGGTTCGTCAGGACGGTGACGGCCAGGAGTTTCAGGTTCGAGTTCCCGCGGCCTTGGACGGCGGCTTTCAGCGTCTTCGTATCGTGACCGTGCACGGTAATAAAATCGACACCGAGCCCGGCCGCCGATGCGACGGCGCGTTCAACCGTGTTGCCGATATCGAGGAATTTTAGATCGAGAAAAACCCGCTTGCCGTCGAGCTTCAATTCGCCAGCGAGATCGAGGCCATGGGAGAATAGAAGCTCCAAGCCGATTTTGTAGAAGCTGACGGTATCGCCAAGGCGATCGACAAGCGCGCGGGCCTCGTCATAGGAAGGAAGATCCAGCGCGACGATCAGCTTGTCCCGTGTGGCGGCGTCGATCATCGGGACTTGTCTCCTTAGCCGTGCAGCACGCGGGCGGCGCGGGCGAGCTTCTGGATGACGGCCTTGAACTGCTCCGTCTGGTCCTTGTTTTTCAGGTGTCCGTGCTCGTTGAAGGCATCGGCCGCCCGCGGCAATAGAAACTGCTCGGGCAGAACGAGCGCGCCGATGCCGAGTTCGAGCACGAGGCGAAACTGCAGAAGCCCGCGCAGGCCGCCCATGCCGCCGGGCGACGCCGCGCCAAGCGCAAAGACGCGGGTCCGATAGACTTCCAGCGGTGCTTCGCCGTCGTCACGGATATGGCTGATCCAGTCGATGGTGTTCTTGAGCAGCGGCGAGAAGGAGGCGTTGTATTCGGGGCTGATGATGAAAACGCCGGTGTGGGCCATCATCAGGTTTTTCAGCTTGTGGGCGTTCTCGGGCTGGCCGGAACTGGCTTCGAGATCGCCGTCGTAGATCGGCATCGGATAGTCGGCGAGATCGGCGAAGGTCGCGGGAATGCTGTTCGCCTCGGCGATCATCGCGCCGAGCTTCGCCACGCGTTTGTTGAACGAATTCTGGCGTGCGCTTCCGGCGAAGAAGAGAAGGCGCGGATCGGTCGTCGGTGCGTCTGTCATCGGGCTCAGAGTTCCGGGGAAGAAAGGTCAGGGGGTTTGCGGCGGACCCTAGCGGCTTTCGAGCCGTTGGCAAGGTTCGGAATTAGGTCGCGCCGAGCGCCAGTCAGCCGCTCTTGCCTTCGAAGAACTCCTTGACGCGCGAGAAGAAGCCGGCGCTTTCCGGGCTCGTTTCCTTGTGGCTCGCGCGCTCGAACTCTTCGAGCAATTCGCGCTGGCGCCGCGTCAGGCTCTTCGGTGTCTCGACGTCGACCTCGATGTACATATCGCCGGAGACTTTGGCGCGAAGCACGGGCATGCCTTTGCCGCGCAGACGGAACTGCTTGCGGCTCTCGGTGCCTTCGGGGATTTTCACGCGCGTCGTCGTGCCTTCGAGCGTCGGGACGTCGATCTGGCCGCCGAGCGCCGCCGTCGTCATGGCGATCGGCACCTTGCAGAAAATGTCGGCGCCATCGCGCTGGAAGAACTCGTGCGGCTTGATCGACAGGAAGATGTAAAGGTCGCCGGGTGTGCCGCCACGAAGGCCTGCTTCGCCTTCGCCCGCGAGCCTGATGCGGGTGCCGTCCTCGACACCGGCCGGGATGTTGACGGAGAGTGTGCGTTCCTTCTGGACGCGGCCCGCCCCCCCGCAGTCGACGCACGGATCATCGATCATCTCGCCGCGGCCCTGACAGTGAGGGCAGGTGCGCTCGATCGTGAAGAAGCCCTGGCTGGCGCGAACTTTGCCGATGCCGCCGCAGGTGGTGCAGGTCTTGGCCTTGGTGCCCGGCTTCGCGCCCGAACCGGAGCAGGTCTCGCATTTGACGCTTGCCGGAACGCGAATTTGCGCGGTCTTGCCGGTGTAGGCTTCCGTCAGCGTGATTTCGAGATTGTAGCGGAGGTCGGCGCCCGCCTCGCGGCCCGTGCGAGACCGGCCCTGGCCACGTCGGCCACCCATGAACTCGCCGAAGAGATCGTCGAAAATATCCGACATCGAGGATGCGAAATCGGGTCCGAAGCCCGGGCCGCCGCGGCCTCCCATGCCGCCCTCGAAGGCAGCGTGGCCGAACTGATCGTAAGCGGCGCGCTTATTCGGATCCTTCAGAGCCTCGTAGGCTTCGTTCAGCTCCTTGAACCGGCGCTCGGCTTCCTTGTCACCGGCGTTGCGGTCAGGATGACATTCCTTGGCGAGGGTTCGGTAGGCGGATTTGATTTCGATGTCGGTGGCGACCCGCTTGACGCCGAGAATTTCGTAATAATCGCGCTTAGCCATGATGCGCTGTTCTATGACCCGTTAAATGAGATGTTGCTGGTCTATGAAAGTCGCAACAATAACAAGCTGTTATATCAACTTTTCGCCCCCAAGCCGGGCGCGGCACCCTGAAAACAGGACACGCCGCGACAGCCCGAGGGCGAATCTTGAGTTCGACTATTAAGCCGATTTCTTCCTGTCGTCTTTGACTTCTTCAAAATCCGCATCGACGACGTCGTCGCCGCTCGAGGATTTCTCAGCGGAAGCTTCCCCGCCGCCTTCCATGCCTTCGGCGCCGCCCTTGGCCGTGTAGACGGCTTCGCCGATCTTCATCGCGACCTGGGTCAATGCGGTGGATGCCGAGCGGATTGCTTCGACGTCCTCGCCTTCGATTGCAGTCTTGGCGGTAGCGAGTGCGGCCTCCACGTCGCCCTTGATCGCGGCGACGGCCGGGATCTCAGCGTTCTCGGCAAGCGATTTCTCGGTGCCGTGGATGAGGGCTTCCGTCTGATTGCGAACCTCGACGAGTTCACGCTTTTTCTTGTCGTCGGCTGCGTGGACCTCGGCGTCCTTGACCATCTTGTCGATGTCGGCGTCCGAGAGACCACCGGACGCCTGGATGCGGATCGACTGCTCCTTGCCGGTCGCCTTGTCCTTCGCCGAGACGTGGACGATGCCGTTGGCGTCGATGTCGAAGGTGACTTCGATCTGAGGGACGCCGCGCGGCGCCGGCGGAATGCCGACGAGATCGAACTGGCCGAGGATCTTGTTGTCGGCCGCCATTTCGCGCTCACCCTGGAACACGCGAATGGTCACGGCGTTCTGGCTGTCTTCGGCGGTCGAGAAGGTCTGGCCCTTCTTCGTCGGGATCGTCGTGTTGCGATCGATCAGGCGGGTGAAGACGCCGCCCAAAGTTTCGATGCCGAGCGACAGCGGCGTGACGTCGAGCAGGAGGACGTCCTTGACCTCGCCCTGCAGAACGCCGCCCTGGATCGCGGCGCCGACGGCGACGACTTCATCCGGGTTGACGCCCTTGTGCGGTTCCTTGCCGAACAGCTGCTTGACGACTTCCTGGACTTTCGGCATGCGCGTCATGCCGCCGACGAGAACGACCTCGTCGATCTCAGCGGCCTTGAGGCCGGCGTCTTTCAGAGCCTTTTCGCAAGGGCCTTTCGTGCGGTTGATCAAACCTTCGACGAGGCTTTCGAGCTTGGCGCGCGTCAGCTTCATCGTCAGATGCTTCGGACCCGTCGCATCGGCCGTGATGAACGGCAAGTTGACTTCGGTCTGCGGGGCGCTCGACAGCTCGATCTTGGCCTTTTCGGCTGCTTCCTTGAGACGCTGAAGCGCCAGCTTGTCGGAGCGAAGGTCGATGCCCTGCTCTTTCTTGAACTCATCGGCGAGGTAGCTGACGAGCACCATGTCGAAGTCTTCGCCGCCAAGGTGGGTGTCGCCGTTCGTCGACTTCACTTCGAAGACGCCGTCGCCGATTTCGAGGATCGAAACGTCGAAGGTGCCGCCGCCGAGGTCGTAGACCGCGATCGTCTTGGCTTCCTTCTTCTTGTCGAGGCCGTAGGCGAGGGCTGCTGCCGTCGGCTCGTTGATGATGCGCAGAACTTCAAGGCCCGCGATCTTGCCAGCATCTTTGGTCGCCTGGCGCTGGGCGTCGTTGAAGTAGGCGGGAACCGTGATGACTGCCTGCGTGACCTTCTCGCCGAGCTTGGCTTCGGCGGTCTCTTTCATCTTCTGGAGAATGAAAGCAGAGATCTGCTGCGGAGAATACTGCTTGCCGTGGCTTTCGACCCAGGCGTCGCCGTTCGTACCTTTCACAATCTTATAGGGGACGAGCTTCAGGTCCTTCGTGACATCAGGATCATCGAAGCGGCGGCCGATCAGGCGCTTGATTGCGAAAAAGGTGTTGGTGGGGTTCGTGACCGCCTGGCGCTTGGCCGGCAGGCCGACGAGGCGTTCGTCGTCGGCGGTAAATGCAACAATGGAGGGGGTGGTATTGGCGCCCTCGGAATTCTCTAGCACTTTTGGTTTTCCGCCGTCCATGACGGCGACGCACGAGTTGGTCGTGCCAAGGTCAATACCGATTACTTTAGCCATTCGCGTCAATCCTTCATCAGTTGCGGCAGACCGGGTGGACCCTGTTTGGCATCCAACGTGCCCCCCAACGAGAGGTCAGAGGCACCGGTCCCCAGGATTTCAATTGTGTGACCGACGGTTATATAGGGGCCTCTTTTGGGCGTGCAACGCTTCTTATCCCCACCATAGATCAACTTTATCGCCCTTCAATTGCATAAAGCCCGCCCCACCCGCTTTGACAAAGCTCATCGATTTCAAGCTTTTTTCCGCGGTTGGAGCCCTTGGCTCTCAAGATTTTCACGACCCCATTCAGGACGCTATTTGCAAAATCCTAACGATGGCAACGAAGTCGCAGGCTCAGCGCACCGTCTCGCTCAGGCCGCTGCGGGCGGCGGTTCCTCGGGACCGTCCGGCGCCGCATCGTCGGTCTTTGCGGCCTTCGGACCCCCGCGAGAGACGACCACCATGGCGGGGCGCAAGTTGCGATCGTCGATCATGTAGCCGACCTGATAGACCTGCAGCACCGTTCCGGCCGGGACGCTGGTATTCTCCTGCTCCATAACGGCCTGATGATGGTGAGGATCGAAAGGTTTTCCGGCGGGGTCGATGGCACGGACGCCGTGGCGCTCAAGGGCGGTCTTGTAGTCGCGCTCGGCGAGAATAACGCCGTCGAGGAGCGTTTTCAGCGCCGGGTCGGTCTCAACGGCATCCTTGGGCACCGCCGCGATGGCGCGCTGGAAATTGTCGCCGATCGTCAGGATATCCTTGGCGAACTTGGTGATCGCGTATTTCGCCGTCTCTTCCTTTTCCCTTTCGAGCCGGCGGCGAACGTTTTCGGTCTCGGCCACAGCACGCAAATATTGATCCTGCTTGGTGTCGAGTTCCTCCGACTTCTTCTCGAGGTCGTTCTGAAGGACAACGATCATCGCTTTCAGTTGCTCGACGCCGACCTGCCCTGCTTCAGGGGTCGTTGCCGCGGACGGCGATTGAACGGTTTCGTCGTTGGGCTTCTTGTCGTCGCTCATTTTTCTCTTCGCTGACATGGCTTGTATAAAAATCCGGGTGCCGGGATATCGGCCGCTGGCCTGTAAAAATCAAGGCGATTCAAATGTACGCCCTTGAGCTGGTTTGTCTTTGAGCTGGTTCAAAGTCTCGATGTGGAGTTCAGCCGATGAGGCGGCTGACGAGCTTCGCGGTGTAATCGACCATCGGGATTATGCGGGCATAATTGAGCCGAGTCGGCCCGATGACGCCGAGAACGCCCACGACATGGCGCGTCTGGTCCCGAAATGGGGCAACGATCAACGATGATCCGGAAAGCGAGAACAGCTTGTTCTCCGAGCCGATGAAGATGCGCACGCCTTCGGCGGTGTCTGATGCCCCTAGCAATTCGACGATGTCCTGTTTCGATTCGAAGGCATCGAAGAGCTGCCGGATGCGTTCGAGATCTTCGGCGGCCGTCAGGTCCTTCAAGAGGTTGCTTTGGCCGCGAACAATCAGACTTTTTCGATCGTCGGAAACTCCCGACCATTCGGCAAGCCCGGCCGTGATGACCTTCTGCGTCAGCTGATCGAGCTCGGCCTTGGCGGCGTTCAACGATTTCTCAAGCTCGGCCTTGGCCTCGGAGAGGGTCATGCCGCGCAGATGCGTGTTGAGGTAGTTCGACGCCTCCTGAAGGCTCGACGGCGGCAATCCCTCAGGCAAGGTAATAATGCGGTTCTCGACGTTCTGGTCTTCGTCGACGAGGATCACCAGCCCGCGTCCGGGCTCAAGCGGTACGAATTCAATGTGGCGGAGGCGTGCGACCTGCTTTTCGGCGAGCACGACACCGGCGCAATGCGACAGCCCCGACATCATCTCTCCGGCTTCGGAAAGAAGCTGATCGACGGACTTCTCGCGCCGGAACGCGATTTGGGCTTCGATCTGGCGACGCTCTTCCGGAGTGATGTCGCCGACTTCGAGCAGACCGTCGACGAACAATCTCAGGCCGAGCTGTGTCGGCAGGCGGCCGGCGGACGTGTGCGGCGAAACGATGAGGCCGAGCTGCTCCAGGTCGGACATGACGTTGCGGATCGACGCCGGGGAGAGAGCGATCGGCAGGGCCCGCGATAAGTTGCGCGATCCGACAGGCTCGCCGGTCGCCAGATAGCTCTCAACGATCCTCCGGAGGATCGTCCGCGACCGCTCGTTAAGCTTTTGCAGCTGCGTTTTGCCGTCCAAAAGGGTCGCGGTCACGATTTGCTCTTCTGTCTTCACTGCCAAAATCTATGAATGACGGGGTCCTACGTCAAATAAGGCGGGTTCTTTCGGTCAATTATGCCCTGGTTTCCGGTTGAAGGCCGGGGGGGCCTTCATTAGGGTCGCGGCCGCAATACCAACAATTCAGGGAACTCATGCGACCTTCCAAACGCAAGCCAGACGAGTTGCGCCGTGTCTCGATCGAGCGCGCCGTTTCCAAATACGCCGAAGGCTCTTGTCTCATAAAATTCGGCGATACCCATGTTCTTTGTACGGCGAGCCTGGAAGAGCGCCTCCCGCAGTGGCTCAAGGGTCAGGGCCGCGGCTGGGTAACGGCCGAGTATGCGATGCTGCCGCGCTCCACGCATGACCGAACCCGGCGCGAGGTCACGAGCGGTCATCCCTCGGGGCGGACGCAGGAAATCCAGCGTCTGGTGGGTCGGGCGCTGCGCGCCGTTGTCGATCTGACGAAGCTCGGCGAACGGCAGATCACCGTCGATTGCGACGTCATTCAGGCCGACGGCGGTACGCGCACGGCGTCGATCACCGGCGCCTGGGTGGCTCTCCATGATTGCATCCAATGGATGAAAATGCGCGATATGGTGAAAGACACCGTGTTGCGCGATCATGTCGCGGCGGTCTCGTGCGGGCTCTATAAGGGAGATCCGGTTCTCGATCTCGATTATGCCGAGGACAGCAACGCGGACGCGGATTCGAATTTCGTGATGACCGGCACCGGCGGCATCGTCGAGGTTCAGGGGACGGCCGAAACGACGCCGTTCTCCGAAGAAAAGTTTACCGAGTTGATGGCGCTCGCGAAGAAGGGGATCGGTGAGCTCGTTCAGCTCCAGAAGCTGACGGTCGCTTGAGCGTTCAAAGGGACACGTTCAACAGGACTTAGGTCAAAGGAACTTAGGCCATGTTCGGACCATTCGCCCTTGCCGTCGCCGCGCTCTTCACGGGCGCGGCGATCTATATCAATTGGGCGGAGCAGCCGGCGCGGCTTTCCCTCGATGACCAGGCGCTGCTGGCCGAATGGAAGCCGAGCTACGCGCGCGGTATCACGATGCAAGCTTCGCTCGCGGTCATCGGGTTCATTCTCGGCACGCTCGAATGGCTGGTGACCGGGAAAGTCATTTGGCTCGCCGGTGGCGCGGCGCTGCTCGCGAATTGGCCGTTTACGATTTTCGCGATCATGCCGGTCAACCGCGCGCTCAAAGAAACGCCTATCGAACGCGCGGACGAGCAGACACGCGAACTTGTCGAGCGATGGGGAATGCTGCATGGCGTCCGCAGCGCGCTGGGGGCGTTCAGCCTTGGATTGTTCCTATGGGCGTCGATTTGACTTCGCCGCCAGCACCGCTCGGCATTCTCGAAACGGTTCTTTATGCGACCGACCTTGCGGCCATCGAGAGCTTCTATCGCCGCGTTCTCGGACTTGAACCGTTCGCGGCCGCCGCCGACCGGCACATTTTCTATCATTACGGACCGCAGATGCTGTTGATCTTCAATCCGCTCGCAACGCAAGCTCCGGCGCCTGCCGGTGCACTGCCCGTGCCGCCTCACGGCGTGGAGGGTGAAGGGCATGTCTGCTTCCGCGCGACCGCCGACGATATCGCGCAATGGCGGACGCGGCTCGAAGCGCTCGGTGTTCCAATCGAAGCGGATTTCGAATGGCCGCGCGGCGGGCGATCGATCTATTTCCGTGATCCCGCGGGTAACTGCCTCGAATTTGCGGAGCCGCGCATCTGGGGTCTCACGTGAAGCAGCTTTCCAAAGGCATGAAGCTCGTCGTCGCCAGCCACAACCCCGGCAAAGTGTGGGAGATCAACCAGCTCATTCAGCCTTACGGGCTCGATGCCGTTTCGGCTGGGGAACTTGGGCTCGATGAGCCGGAAGAGACCGAGACGACGTTCGCGGGGAACGCGCGGCTAAAGGCCGTCGCCGCCGCGGCGGGGTCGGGTTTGCCCGCCCTTGCGGATGATTCCGGTCTCGAAGTCGCGTGCCTCGACGGGGCACCCGGGATCTACTCGGCGCGCTGGGCGGGGCCGGGCAAGGATTTCGGTATCGCGATGAAGAAGGTTGCCGACGAGATTGCCGGCCGGAATGGCTGGAGCGCAAGCGGTCCGCGTGCGAATTTCATCTCGGTTCTATGTCTCGCGTGGCCCGGCGGCGATGTGAAGATTTTCGAAGGCAAGGTATTCGGACATCTCGTCTGGCCGCCGCGCGGCGGTAACGGCTTCGGATACGATCCGATGTTCGTGCCGGATGGCGACGTGCGGACCTTCGGCGAGATGGAACCCCAAGAGAAATACGCGATCTCACATCGGACGCGGGCTTTCGCGGCGTTCAAGGCAGCGATGCTGGACCGGATCACGCCGGCAACGGACGCGCATGCGAACGCGGGCAGAGATCGTGCGGCGTTCGCCGCGGCGGCCGCAAGCCTGTCGACGCGCGTCGAGGCGGCGGCCTTCGTTGCGCGCTTGAAGGAGGATCTCATCGCGCATCCATCCGAATGGAAAAACGCGACGCTCGAATCTTATCTCAATGCATTGGAACGGCAGCTGTCGCGTCCGTCGGGGAGCGAGGAACCGGCTTGGCGTCAACTCGCCACGGCGATGCTGGCCGCGAGCAACCATGACTGACCGAGACACGACATTCGGCGTTTACGTGCACTGGCCGTTCTGCGCACAGAAGTGCCCCTATTGCGACTTCAACAGCCACGTGCGCCACAAGGGCTGGGACGAGGCGCGTTTTCTTTCGGCTTATCGGCGTGAGATCGATTGGATAGCGGATCGCATCGGGCCGCGGGTCGCGACGAGCGTATTCTTCGGCGGGGGCACGCCGTCGTTGATGCAGCCCGAAACGGTCGCGGGCATTCTGGACCACATCGCGAAACGGTGGGGCATTGCTGCAGATGCCGAGATTACGCTCGAAGCCAATCCCGGAAGCGTGGAGGCCGCGCGGTTTCGGGGATTTCGCAGCGCGGGCATCAATCGCGTTTCGATCGGTGTGCAATCGTTACGCGACGATGAGCTTCGCAAGCTCGGGCGCATTCATAGCGTTCAAGAGGCGAAGACCGCGATCGACATCGCGCGCAAGACGTTCGAGCGGTTTTCGTTCGATCTCATCTACGCGCGGCCCGGCCAGGCGGCCGATGATTGGAGGCGAGAGCTTCGCGAGGCTCTCGGTCTCGCGGGCGATCATCTCTCGCTCTATCAGCTGACGATCGAGCCGGATACACCGTACGCGGCGCTTCACGCGGCAGGAAAACTCGTCATTCCGGACGCCTACGATGCAGGCGCGCTGTACGAGATCACGGACGAGATGACGGCCGCGCGTGGCTTGGCGGTTTATGAAGTTTCGAATTACGCGCAGGCCGGCTCAGAGAGCCGACACAATCTCCTCTATTGGCGCTACGGCGAATATGCCGGTGTCGGCCCTGGCGCGCATGGCCGGATCATCGCGGACAGTCGGCGCGAGGCGACGATCACCGAGCGCAATCCCGAAGCGTGGCTCGCGGGCGTCGAAGACAATGGCAACGGTATCGTTGAATTGACAGCGCTCTCGGAGGCCGAGCAGGCGGATGAGATGCTCTTGATGGGATTGCGGCTCTCGGAGGGCGTTGATCTCGCGCGGCTTCAAGAGCTTGGTGGCGTTCGCCCCAGTTCGGAGGTCATTTCCGAACTCAGTGACCTCGGCTTGCTGCAATCTGTGGCCGCTGCTCCCTCCGTGGCTTGCGGCAACTGGCGGCGAAACGAACTCGACGAGATCACGGTCTGCGCGGGGCCGGGGCTGCCTCCGGAAAAAGCGCCGCGCGCACCTAACCGCATTCGGGTAACGCCTCAAGGCCGCCTCGTGCTGGATGCCGTCGTCGCAAAACTTTCAAACAGCTTTCAGCCTGCGGACCGCATGGACAAGGTGCGGGCCGCCAGTTAAGCAGCCAGGATGCTTCGGGGACTTTATAATTGGACAATGCGCATGGCGGCCAGCAAAGAGGCCCCATGGGCGCTTGCCGTCGTCTCGTTCGTCGAAAGCTCGTTCTTTCCGATCCCTCCCGACATTATGCTGATCCCGATGGTCTTGAGCGACCGCCAGAAAGCTTGGTGGTATGCGACCATCGCGACCGTGGCGTCGGTCATCGGCGGCATTCTCGGATATGCGATCGGATACTTTCTCTACGATACCGTCGGCCTGCCGATCCTGAAGTTCTACGGCCGAGAGCACGCGCTCGACAGCTTTATGACCTTTGTCCAGGAATACGGCGTTCCGGCCGTCATCCTTAAGGGCATGACGCCGATCCCTTACAAGGTTGTGACGATCGCCGCAGGGGTCGGGAAGATGAATTTCCTGGCGTTCATCGGGGCGAGCATCATTGCGCGGGCGATGCGCTTCTATCTGGTCGCCGGACTCCTATATTTCTTCGGCGAGCCAATCCGCGCGTTTATCGAGAAGCGGCTTGCCTTGGTGACGACGGTGTTCGTTGTCCTGCTCGTCGGCGGCTTCGTGGCCGTGCGGTACATCTTCTAGCTTGGGTCATGATCATGGCGTTTGCGCAGCGATCGGCGCGCGGTTCGGACTATCAGCTCGGCGCATTGGCGCTTTGCCTGGCGATTTTCACGATCCTCACGGCTCTCGGCTTTCAATACATCGGCGGCTATGTGCCGTGCATGCTTTGCCTTATCGAGCGCTACGCCTACTACGCGGCCATTCCGGTTCTCTTTGTTGCTCTGGTTCTGACGGAAGGCGGCTACAGCAGGCTTGCCTCGGTGCTGTTTTTCCTGGTCGCGCTGGCGTTCCTGGCGAACGCGGGTCTCAGCGTCTATCACGCGGGCGCGGAATGGAAATTCTGGCCGGGGCCGGCAACATGCGGTGGCGGAGAATCGCTCACGACGTCTGCCGGCAACCTCCTGAGCGATATCCAGCATATCAAGGTCATCAAGTGCGACGAGGCGGCGCTGCGCTTCCTCGGAATCTCGTTCGCAGGCTGGAACGTGGTCGCCTCAGCCCTTGTTATGGCGGTCTCATTCGGTGCCGCATTTGCCGCGCTTCGACGGAGTCGAACGGCATAGCTTCTTGATCTTGAAGCTTTTCCACAATTCTCGGCCTGCACGATAACGTTGATTTCGTTGCGCGCTCGATACTGTCAAGCCAACATGACCATGAATATCATCGCGAGGCCTGAATCGCGCCTTCGCGTTGCCTGAATGTGACGGCTATTCTTGCTTCGTTCGCGGAACACTTGGCGCCGAAGATTTTGGCCGCTGTGGATTGTGTGGATACCGTTCAAGCGTAGGGAGCCATCTCTGTGGCGTATGCGTTGCGTAATTCGAGTGCGAAGCTTGGGACGAGTGACCAACAGTCCGAGCGCCGTTCCGCCCGATCTTTGAGTAAGCGTGGCGTTGTTGCGTTTCGTAAGCGTTCGTTGCGTAGCGTCGAGTTTGGACAGACACCGAAAGACGTTCTGTCCGGGACATTTAAAAACCTTAGGCGAACTGCTTCGACAACCTCGTCCAAGCGTATGTCCTTGCGGTTCGCCCGTACCCTTCGAGAGGATCGCACGGGCGGTTCGCGGGAGGGTGCGGTTTCGGAGGATTGGAACTGGCGTTCGGTTGGAGATGTGGTGAGCGACGTGATGCGGAATGCCATCGTCGCGGCTGCTCTCGCCAAAGCGCGGTAGTTCCCAGTTTGTAGTGTCGTCGTAGCGTTCGCGTGCGCGTCAGTATTGTGAAGCGTTGGATAAAAGGATTTCGGAGAGCGCCGGCTTTCCAACGAGCTGGCAGACGCACGGAGCGTGATTCGAGTTAGCCCTCAATCGAGACATCACGTGACACGGTCTCGCGTAGTGATGTCGCAGCGCTCTGTGTGTCTGCCGCCAGCGTTGGGAAACGCGGAAGCCTCGGGAATCGTTCCTCGAAAAGTGTTTTTCGGAGTTCGATCAGATGACCCCCTCGGTTCCAGACCACTTAAGCCCCATCCAGTGGCATCAGGCCGTTGCCGTGAGCCGCGAACAGTGCGCGCGGATTTTCCGTGATGGCGGGTCGCCGGGCGATGCCCTCGTCGCTTTCGGCTTAAAGCGCGAGCAGGGTGCGAATTGGGAACGCGTCGTCGATCTCATCGCCTCAGAGATGTGCGCGCACCCGATCAAGCGAGCAGCCTGATATTTAAGGTTCGAGTTCGGTATCCCAGTAGAGATAGTCGAGCCAGCTTTCGTGCAGGTAGTTTGGCGGGAAAAGCCGTCCGTTGCGATGCAGTTCGAATACGGTCGGCCGATACGGCTCGTGCGCTGGGAACATTCCCGCGGCGCGGGGCATCAGCCCGCCCTTTCTCAAATTGCACGGTGCGCAGGCCGTGACGACGTTGTCCCAGCGGGTCTGGCCGCCGCGCGATCTCGGGATGAGGTGGTCGAACGTCAGGTCGCTTCTGTCGCCGCAATACTGGCAGGCAAAGCGGTCGCGGAGGAAGACGTTGAACCGTGTGAAGGCGGGGTAGAGGGCCGGCTTCACATATGTCTTCAGCGAAACGACGCTCGGCAGCTTCAGCTCAAACGATGGGCTTCTGACGTAGCGTTCGTATTCCGATACGATATTCACGCGGTCCAGGAAGACCGCCTTCACCGTGTCCTGCCAACTCCATAGAGACAGCGGATAGTAGCTGAGCGGCCGGAAGTCGGCGTTCAGTACGAGAGCCGGACAATTGTCCGGTATTGTCACGTGAGCATTCACAGTCGCGCAAACCTCGCGGTTTTCCGGTCCGTCGAATTGCGTCTTGGCCCCACTTGGACGCCGGGATACTAGCCGCGCGTATCAGTTCTGTGAAGCGCGCGGTCCTATCTGTCGCGGAAATGATTTTTACCCATTATTTCAGAACCTTGTCAAAATTCTCGATGTTCGTCTTTTCGGCTTTCCCCAGGAGAGCGCGCCGCGCGAAGGCGTAATCGGCCCATAAGATTCGTGCTGCGACGGCACGGGCGGGCCGCCAGCGTTCGGCGATCCGCTCGAGCTCTTCGGCCGTCGGGCGGCGTTTGAGCTTGAAGTGATGCTGAGCGGCGAGCTGAAGCGCGAGGTCGCCAGGTGCGAAAGCATCGCGTCGAGCCAAAGCAAATAAGAGGTAGATGTCCGCGGTCCAAGGTCCAATGCCGTGGATCGCGGTCAGGCGCTCGACGATGATGTGATCTTCGGCGGCATTGAGCGCACTGAAGTCCAAGCCTTCTTCCAAAACGGCAAGCGACACGGCGCGGAGCGTTCGGATCTTGCCGTTCGAAAGTCCGAGGAGCTTCAATTCGCTGTCGCTGCTCAGTTGCAGTTCTTCCGGCGTAAAGGGTGACAGCGCCTCTTCGACGCGCGCCCAAATCGCTGCGGCGCTTTGTATTGAGAGCTGCTGACCGACAATAATCTTTGCAAGGCCCGAGAAATCGGCCGGAAAGTCTCTTGGCGGCGGAAGTCCTGTACGTTTCAATATCCGCGACATAACCTTGCATTGCTCGGCGAGCATGGCTGCTGCGGCCTTGAGCTGATTTTCGGTCGTTACTGTCGCATGCCGATGACGAGTCAAACTCGTTGCTCCAAGAGGGATTTGGCTCGTTTATTTCGCGGCGGATCTTATCGCGTAATGTCAAACCGACGAAAGGAGTGCGTAGAAAATGACAAGGATTGCTGGAATTCTATTGGCGGCGTTCTTCATCGCATTGTTGATCTCGGATGTCGCTGCTGCTGCGGCGCAATCCTGACGAAACAGCGTAGAAATCGCCATCGCGACGCGTCACGCTTTTGCCATTCGTTGACATGACAACGTTTTGCAATGACAGCCCGATGGGGCGTGGCGGCTCCGTTGGCGGTCGTCGGTCTCTGGAGGATTACTTACGCTTTCGATCTCTCGATAACGACACCGGTGTGATGATGATCATCGATCGGCTTGTTGCTCCTCGTTCATGCTTTCCCGTGATCGCAGTGGCGAGATTTTTCATCAACGCGCCTGCCTTGTGCGGCGACGAACTTATCAATAGTTGAGGCCATGATTTATCAGACTGCTGAGTATATCGTCTGCCACCGGGTCGCTATCGCGAACGCGTGGACGTATCACCTGAAAGTCAGCCGAACGGGCTATCCCAACTGATGGCCTCCGTTACTCGCTTTGCGCCTTCGCCCAACGGGCTTTTGCATGTTGGCCACGCGCTTTCCGCCATTATCGCCCACGACGTCGCGCGCAAGAACGGCGGCCGCTTTTTACTGAGAATCGAGGACATCGATCTCGATCGGCGCCGTCCGGAATTCGTGAACGCTATTTTTGAGGATCTCAATTGGCTGGGGCTCACATGGGAAGAGCCGGTGCTCGTGCAGTCGGAGCATTTTTCCGAATATCTCGCCGCCGCCGATCGGCTGATCGCAGCGGGGTTGCTTTATCCGTGCTTTGCAAGCCGCAAAGAAATCGCGGACGCTGCCGATCCGGCGAAGCCCGATCCCGACGGGGCACCGCTTTATTCGGGGATATGGCGGGGCGCTTCGGCGGAAGCTGTCGGCGCGCGCATGGCCGCGGGCGAAACGCCGGCGCTTCGCCTCAATATGGAAGGAGCCCTGCAGGCGCTTAAGGAGAAGCGGGGCGACAAGCCGTTGACGTTCGTCGAAGTTGCCGAAGACGGCACGCAGGAAACGGTGACAGCGGATCCGCAGCGCTGGGGTGATCCCATCATCGTTCGCAAAGAGGTGCCTGCCAGTTACCATCTTTCCGTCGTCGTCGACGACGCGCGGCAGGGCGTGACGCACGTCACACGCGGTCAGGATTTGCTGGCAGCGACGGATTTGCAGAGGCTTCTGCAGGAGCTGTTGGATTTGCCGGAACCCGCTTATTCGCACCACCGCGTCATCCGCTGGTCCGACGGGCGAAAGCTTTCGAAGACGAACAGGGACATGGGCCTTCGCGCGCTGCGAGAGGAAGGTGCGACGGCGGACGATATCCGGCGGGTTATTTTCGATTGATGGCCTTTGCCGGAGCAAGGCGCCCGGTCATTTATTGGGGATTTTCCGCCCACGCTCGTACAACGCAAGAAATTCGATACGGCGCCGCATCATTAATTGATTCGGCGCCGTTGCCATTTCTGGGGTGCGGGCAATTGCGCTAATTCGGAAATCACGGGGGGATTCTGGCCCCTATTTTCTATATTTCTCAAATATTGCAAAAATAAACGAAATGCGATTGCGCCTTTACTTGTAATTTTGACCAAATCACGTCAATTTTAATTGTTCTCTCATCTATTCACCAGATTCTCGTATTTATGGCAGATACACCGAAAATTTTGGTCGCCACAGTTTCCGCCGCAATTGTGCGGGGGCTTGCGATTGTCCGCGATTTGGTGTCGTGGCCCGTGGCTGCCGGTCCCGCGAAGTGGGAATTGCCGAAGTCGGTCGAGCCGCGCCGCCTGACCCTTGCCGACCAATGGGCTTATCTGACCGAGATCGTAATGGGCGCCGCGTCGCGCGCCGAGGAAGCAAGCCGTTGCCAGGCCTCTGCAACTCTGCAGCTTGATCTCGCGCAGTATGCGTTGACGTCGCTCGTCGACGAGCTATCGGCCGTTATGGATATGGGCGGGCGCCGCCGCCGCGCGACCGTGCATGTGCTCGGCATCGCATCTGTGCCGTCGGTGCGGCCGATCGGCGACGCGATCGCAGCATAAGCTTCGTCGTCGCAGGCGCTTTCGGCGATCCTCATGCGTTGGTAATGCTTGCCGAGCAGCCCTGCCCGGAATGGGACGACATTCGTGTCCGACGATCGGAAATCATTGCCCTCGCCGCCCTCCGGTGCTCCGGCCGTAGGTCCAGCGTCGCGCGCGCAGGACGTGATCGGCGGGCTTTTGTCGGAGCCTTTGGCCCCGGCGCTCTATCTGGTTGCGACACCGATCGGCAATCTCTCAGATATTACGCTCCGGGCGCTTTCGGTTCTGGCGCGGGCCGACATTATATACTGCGAAGACACGCGGCATTCCGCGAGGCTTCTTCAGCATTATGCCATTGCAACACGGATGCGCCCGTTTCACGATCATAACGAAGATCGCGAAAGCGAGCGGATCATCGCCGAGCTCAAATCGGATAAGAGTATCGCGATTATATCGGATGCGGGGACGCCGCTTCTTTCCGATCCGGGATTCAAGCTTGTGCGGGCCGCGGCGGAGGCAGGAATTGCCGTGATTGCCATCCCCGGCGCATCGGCGCTTTTGTCGGCGCTGACGACGAGCGGACTGCCGACCGATTCCTTCTTTTTCGCGGGCTTTTTGCCGCCGAAGCAGGCGGCGCGGCGGGCGCGATTGAGCGAGTTGTCGCAAATCCCAGGGAGCCTCGTGTTTTATGAAGCGCCCCATCGCGTCGCGGAAACGATCTCGGACATGGCGAGTTTGCTGGGGGATCGCCAAGCGGTCATGGCGCGCGAATTGACGAAGCTTCATGAGGAAATCGTCCGTGGGAGTCTGGCGGATCTTGTCGAGGCAACTTCAGTGGACGGACTGAGGGGCGAGGTTGTGATTGTCATTGGGCCGGAGCAGGCTCAGGCGGTTAGCGACGAGGTCCTGACTGCTCGTCTCAGCAACGCTCTCGAGGTCATGAGCCTCAAGGACGCGGCCAAGGCCCTTGCGGACGAATTCGGAGTGCCAAAGGCTCGAGTTTATGGGCTCGGGATAAAGGCGAAGGACGCACGTCGATGAGTTCGAACGTCAATGACCAGTTGCGGCAGCGCGCGGAGCGACGACGCCGACACCGGAGCGGTCTTACCGCCGAAACGATCGTGGCGGCGGTCTATATGGCGACGGGGCACCGGATTCTCGGCCGGCGCTTCAAGACCCCCGTCGGGGAAATCGATCTCATTGCAATCCGCAAGAACCGGGTGGCGTTTATAGAAGTCAAGCGGCGGCAGCGAACGGAAGATGCCGAAGACGCCATCACGCTCACGATGCGCCGGCGCGTGCGGCGGGCGGCCGATCTCTGGCTCGCGCGCAATCCACGTTATCAAAATCACGATATCGGGTTCGATTTGGTGTTCGTCCTGCCCTGGCGCTTTCCGATTATCATGCGGGATGCGCTCTGACATAAAAATGGGCCCGCCGAAGCGGGCCCGAAGTGCTGGGACGTGAAGTGCAGGGACTTAAAACTTGCAGGTGCGGGCCTTTCGGCTTTCCGCATCTTGATTGTCATTTAGCCGGCCTAGCCTGAACGCAGTTTGAACGGCGGCCGAGACCTTCGTTCATGATTTGTGGGCATCACGGAGCAAAAGCCGTCCGCGCAAGCCCGAAATTCAGGCTCTAGGCAGCCTTGTTATGCGGCAACGCGCCCTCTTGGCGAACTGTTGATGCCTTTGGAAGCGCATGTTAAGGACAGCCCGGCTTTGGAAGGGGGCGGCTGGTGGGTTCCGGCCCCGTGCGCTCTTTTTTGTCAAAGGCCTTTCCTTGGAGCGGGCGCAATTTCGGGCCTTTTTCGTGCCCCGCCCTCTATGCGCCTAGATGCGCGACGGTGAGAGCGACGTGGCAACACACGATATGATCGTCGAAGGGGTGGCCGGCCGGTATGCGTCGGCGCTGTTCGATCTGGCAAAAGAAAATTCCACCGTCGCCGGCGTCGAGACCGAATTGGCGCAATTCGAAGCTCTCATGGAAGAAAGCGACGACCTCCTTCGTCTCGTGCGCAGTCCTGTCATCGCGGTGGACGACAAGAGCCGCGCCGTCGCCGCTATCCTTGATCGAGCGGCGATCAGTGGGCTGACCGCCAATTTCGTCAAGCTGCTGACGAACAATCGCCGTCTGTTCGCAGTGCAGGACATCATCACGGCTTTTCGGGCTCTCGCAGCCCAGGAGCGTGGCGAAGTCACCGCCGAAGTGACGAGCGCCTTCGCTCTTAACGATGAGCAGATCGCGGCGCTAAAAGAGACGCTCAAGGCATCGGTCGGCAAGGACGTGACGCTCAAGTCGCGCGTCGACCCCGGCATTATCGGCGGTCTGATCGTGAAAGTCGGCAGCCGCATGATTGACTCCTCGCTCAAGACGAAGCTTCAGGGCATGAAGGCGGTGCTGAGCGGAGCCGGGGCTTAAAGTCCGAGCGGTTCCGCCGACGGTCGTTCGACCGGAGAGCGTCATGGCAAGGCGAGCATAACAAATTGGAATAAGGAGCCGGATCGGGCTCCGATAAATGGAAACGACCAGGGAAGAGGTCTCAATGGAAATCCGGGCCGCAGAAATTTCTTCGATCCTCAAGGATCAGATCAAAAACTTCGGCAAGGAAGCCGAGGTTTCCGAAATCGGCCAGGTGCTGTCGGTGGGCGATGGCATCGCGCGTGTTTACGGTCTCGACAATGTCCAGGCCGGCGAGATGGTCGAGTTTCCGGGCGGCATTCGCGGGATGGCGCTGAACCTCGAAGCCGATAACGTCGGCGTCGTTATTTTCGGTGACGATCGTACGATCAAGGAAGGCGACACCGTCAAGCGGACGGGCGCCATCGTCGAAGTTCCGGTCGGCAAGGGCCTGCTCGGTCGCGTCGTCGACGGTCTCGGCAACCCGATCGACGGCAAGGGTCCGATCAAGTCGGACAAGAAGATGCGCGTCGACGTCAAGGCGCCGGGCATCCTGCCGCGCAAGTCGGTGCACGAACCGATGGCGACCGGCCTCAAGGCCATCGACGCTCTCATCCCGATCGGCCGCGGCCAGCGCGAGCTTGTCATCGGTGACCGTCAAACGGGTAAAACGGCGGTCATTCTCGACACGTTCCTCAATCAGAAGCCGCTCAACGCCGGTACGGACGAAGGCGCAAAGCTTTACTGCGTTTACGTGGCCGTCGGTCAGAAGCGCTCGACCGTCGCGCAGTTCGTGAAGGTCCTCGAAGAGCGCGGCGCCCTTGAATACTCGATCGTCGTCGCGGCAACCGCGTCCGATCCGGCGCCGATGCAGTACCTCGCGCCGTTCACGGGCTGCACCATGGGCGAATACTTCCGCGATAACGGCATGCACGCCGTGATCGCCTATGACGACCTTTCCAAGCAGGCCGTCGCTTATCGCCAGATGTCGCTTTTGCTTCGTCGCCCGCCGGGCCGCGAAGCTTATCCGGGCGACGTTTTCTATCTCCACTCTCGTCTGCTTGAGCGGGCCGCCAAGCTTGGCGACGCTTCCGGCAACGGTTCACTGACGGCGCTTCCGGTCATCGAAACGCAGGCCAACGACGTGTCGGCCTACATTCCGACGAACGTCATTTCGATCACCGACGGCCAGATCTTCCTTGAGTCCGACCTTTTCTATCAGGGCATCCGTCCGGCCGTGAACGTCGGTCTGTCGGTGTCGCGCGTCGGCTCGTCGGCGCAGACGAAGGCCATGAAGCAGGTCGCGGGCAAGATCAAAGGTGAGCTTGCTCAGTACCGCGAAATGGCGGCGTTCGCGCAGTTCGGCTCGGACCTCGACGCTGCGACGCAGAAGCTGCTCGCACGTGGCGCGCGTCTCACCGAGCTTTTGAAGCAGCCGCAGTTCTCGCCGCTCAAGATGGAAGAGCAGGTTGCCGTCATCTTTGCCGGTACGCGCGGTTATCTCGACGCCATTCCGGTCTCGGCCGTTGGCAAGTTCGAGCAGGGTATTCTCGCCGGGCTGCGCTCGGAGAAGACGCTTCTCGATACGATCGCCAAGGAGAAAGCCTTGTCGGCCGACTCGGAGAAAAAACTCGTCGAGTTCCTCGACAAGTTTTCCAAAGGTTTCGCAGCTTAATCGGGTTCCTTGAGGAGAACGCCCGATGGCGAGCTTAAAAGACATGCGCAACCGCATCGCCTCTGTGAAGGCGACGCGGAAAATTACGAAGGCCATGCAGATGGTCGCCGCGGCGAAGCTGCGACGGGCCCAGGAAGCGGCTCAGGCGGCTCGGCCTTACGCTGAACGAATGGCCGGCGTGCTCGGCAGCCTCGCTTCGAAGGTTGCTGACAAGACCGGCGCTTCGCCGCTTCTGGTCGGCACCGGCAAGGATCAAGTTCACCTTCTGATCGTCATGACGGCCGAGCGCGGCCTTTGCGGCGGCTTCAACTCAAACATCGCCAAGCTGGCGCGCGGCGATGCGCAACGGCTCATCGCGGCCGGAAAAACGGTGAAGATCCTGACCGTCGGCCGCAAGGGTGCCGACAACCTGCGTCGCGATCTCGGCAAGAACATTGTCGAACGGAAAAACTTCCAAGGCGTCCGGCAGCTGACTTTCGCCCATGCCGAGGGCGTCGCGAAAGGCGTGCTTGAGATGTTCGAAGCCGGCGGGTTCGACGTCGCGACGCTCTACTTCTCAGAGTTCAGGTCCGTCATCTCGCAGAAGCCGACGGCGCTGCAGCTCATTCCGGCGACCGTCTCCGAGACGTCAGCTGATGCCAAGGGTGCGGGTGCGGTCCACGAATACGAGCCGAGCGAAGAAGAGGTTCTGGGCTTTCTGCTGTCGCGAAATATCTCGACGCAGATTTTCCGCGGACTTCTCGAAAATTCGGCGTCCTTCTACGGTTCCCAGATGTCGGCGATGGACAACGCGACGCGCAACGCCGGTGACATGATCAGCAAGCTGACCATCAAATATAATCGCCAGCGTCAGGCGAACATCACCAAGGAACTGATCGAAATCATTTCAGGCGCGGAAGCAGTCTGACCCGGAGGCTAAGCCCATGGCTTATGTAACGCGTGCGACAACGAAGGGCGGCCGGGACGGTCGCGCCGTTCTTGAAGAAGGCAAGCTTGCGCTTGCGATGGCGCTTCCCAAAGATCTCGGCGGATCGGGTGAGGGACACAATCCCGAGCAGCTTTTCGCACTCGGCTGGTCGGCCTGCTTCGGTCAGGCCGTTCTGCTTCTTGCGAAGAAGCACGGGCTCGACGGTCAGGCCGCGAAGGTGACGTGCGAAGTCGAACTCGACAAGGATGCGACGAGCTTCGCTCTCAAGGCGCATTTGACGCTCGCGATCCCCGGTGCCGACAAGGACAAGCTGCAGGCACTGATCGAAGACGCTCACCAGATCTGCCCCTATTCCAAAGCGACGCGCAACAATATCCCGGTGACGCTTTCGGTCGCCTGATCAATTCCGCTGGAGAAAAAAATGACGCAAAATGTAGGGAAGATTCACCAGGTGACGGGTGCCGTCGTTGACGTGCATTTCCCCGATCAGCTGCCGGAAATCATGAACGCGCTCGAGACGACGAACCACGGCAACCGCCTGGTTCTCGAAGTCGCACAGCACCTCGGTGAGAACACGGTTCGCACGATCGCCATGGACTCGACCGAAGGTCTCGTTCGTGGTCAGGCCGTTACAGATACGGGCTCGCCGATCTCGGTTCCGGTCGGCGACGAGACGCTCGGGCGGATCATGAACGTCATCGGCGAGCCGGTCGACGAAGCCGGTCCGATCAAGACGAAGACGGTCCGCGCCATCCATCAGCCGGCTCCGACTTTCGAAGATCAGGCGACGGAAGCTCAGATTCTCGTGACGGGCATCAAGGTCGTCGATCTTTTGGCGCCATACGCCAAGGGCGGCAAGATCGGCCTCTTCGGCGGCGCCGGCGTCGGCAAGACGGTTTTGATTATGGAATTGATCAACAACATCGCCAAGGCGCACGGTGGCTATTCGGTGTTCGCGGGCGTCGGTGAGCGTACGCGTGAAGGCAACGACCTCTATTATGAGATGATCGAGTCCAACGTGAACAAGGACCCGAAGAAGAACAACGGCTCTGCTGCAGGTTCGAAGTGTGCGCTTGTTTACGGGCAGATGAACGAGCCGCCGGGTGCGCGTGCCCGCGTCGCTCTCTCGGGTCTGACGGTCGCCGAGCATTTCCGCGATCAGGGCCAGGACGTGCTGTTCTTCGTCGACAACATCTTCCGCTTCACGCAGGCGGGCTCGGAAGTGTCGGCGCTTCTCGGCCGTATTCCTTCGGCGGTCGGATATCAGCCGACGCTTGCGACGGACATGGGCGCCCTGCAGGAGCGCATCACCACGACGCAGAAGGGCTCGATTACGTCGGTCCAGGCCATTTACGTGCCGGCCGACGACTTGACCGACCCGGCACCTGCGGCTTCGTTTGCACATCTTGATGCGACGACCGTTCTGTCGCGCTCGATTGCGGAAAAGGGCATTTACCCGGCCGTCGACCCGCTCGACTCGACGTCGCGCATGCTTGATCCGCGCATCGTCGGCGAAGAGCACTATGCCATCGCGCGCCGGGTTCAGGAGATCCTGCAGAAATACAAGTCGCTGCAGGACATCATCGCGATCCTTGGCATGGACGAGCTTTCGGAAGAGGACAAGCTGACGGTCGCGCGTGCTCGCAAGATCGAGCGTTTCATGTCGCAACCGTTCCACGTCGCGGAGGTTTTCACAGGGTCGCCCGGGAAGCTCGTTCCGCTCGCGGATACGATCAAGGCGTTCAAGGGCCTCTGCGACGGTGAGTACGATCACCTTCCGGAGCCGGCGTTCTATATGGTCGGCACGATCGACGAAGCGATCGCAAAGGCAGAGAAGCTCGCGGAAGCGGCATAACACGGGCTAAGCGGTTTCGAGCGGAAGGACCCGTCCGAAGGCGCCGCCAGGAGATAAAGTTCATGGCGGAAGCCGGAAAGACGTTTGGTAGCTGCTGCGAAGAGCTGAAAGAAGCTCTCGAAGGCGGCGATTTCGAGCCCTTGATCACGGTCGGGCCCGATGAGGTCATCTACATGACCGTCGGGCTCGTCGATCTGGAAGAAGACGAGCCGGGGCTTGTCGATCATCCACTCTTCTTCTGCCCGTTCTGCGGCACCAAGCTGCAGACGCCGGAAGAAGTGAGGGCCAAGGCCGGCGCCGAAGAGAACGGCGAAGAAGAACCGCGCCCGGCCTAAAAAGCGCCGGGCATAAAAACAAGTCGAACTCCGAAGGGGCGGAAACACCATGGCAGGCACATTCAGGTTTGAACTCGTCTCGCCCGAACGGGTGCTGATGTCGGTCGATGCCGAGCAGGTCGTGGTGCCCGGCAACGACGGTGATTTCACGGTTCTCGCCGGGCACGCACCCGTCATCTCGACGCTCCTGCCCGGCGTGCTCGACGTGACCGCGGCCGGTGTCCGCAAGCGCCTCTTCGTCAAGTCCGGGTTCGCCGAAGTCGATCCGACCCGCCTGACGGTGCTTGCCGAAAAGGCTTACGACGTCGATGAGCTTTCGGCGGCGATGGTTGCAGAGGAACTCAAGACGGCGGAAGCCGAGCTTGCCGCCGCGAAAGACGATGCCGCCAAGAGGATGGCCGAGACCCTCATGAGCGAGTTGAAGCGGTTATCGTCGCGCGCGGCCTAGCCCAATCGGTGGATTCCGGTAGCCCGTTCGGCCAATACGGATTCTTGACGGAAACTTATAGCGTTTCTCGCGGTTAAATGATCGCGATGAGGAGCGCTTTGCCATGTCAGAGATCGATGACAAGCTTGCCAGTTCCGAAAAGCAGATCGCCGAAATTCAGCGTCAGGCCAACGTTCTGAAGGCGGCCGCCCAGTTTCGTCCGACGGTCGTCAACGAGGAAGACGTCGTGCTCATGGACCGCCTGCTTGCGGCGTGGCAGACGCACCGCCTGTCGCTCGCTAACCATCCTGAGTTTCGCGAACGCGCCCGAGACCTCGCACTGAAGAAGGCGACCGGCCGGGCCGGCGAAACGTAGTTCCGGCCAAGACTTGAAGGCGTGTTGCCTTAAGCTTCGCCCGGGTCGGAACCCTTGTCGACCCGGAATGACCCAACGTAGAAGGCGCCGTTCCGATCTATGCCGTTGGGCAGGGGCGCAGCGTTTGTCGGGATTTCTTCGCCATCCGGAACCGCGATGCTCTCAAGTGCGATGGACCGTTTCGTGTACGATTTCCAGGCGACGGCGATCGACTGAAGCTCGCGGTCATTCCGCCAAACAAAAAGATCATATTTGCCGGGTGCGTGCCGCTCGCGCATGGCTGCACGGATCAGGCTTTGGCCGGTTCGTCGGTCCAGTTTCATGCTCAATTCCCTGCAGTGCGCTATTTCCATTAGATTGGGGTGCGGGGCCGCAACACACCAGAGCGCGGGGGTGCGACGCGTCATTCGGCGGCGGCCGGCTTCAGGCATCGCCGCTTTCAGGACGCGACCAAAGTATGCCGCGAAGCCCGATGGAGAGCGCCAAAAGCTTGCGAAGAGCGCGATTTCGAGGGATGATCAGATGCCGGGTTTCATCCAAATCGGGTGTAATTTTATGCAGTTCTGAACGCAGGCTCACACGTCGTTAAAAGCTCTATCTTGGTTCGTTAGGGTGCCCGAAGCCATCCTGCGGCCAACTGGCGTTGGGCAAATTGTCCACTGTTGCTTCACCTTGTGCGCGTTTAGCGGAGAACGAGGGAAGCTCTGTCGATGGGACGCGCCTTGAAACGCTTTGGCATAATCGCACTGCTACCGATTCTCGCCCTGCTAGGCGGCTGCAACGCCGTCGTGCTGAACCCGTCCGGCGACGTCGCCATGCAGCAGCGCGACCTCGTCATCATCTCGACCGTCTTGATGCTGTTGATCATCATTCCGGTGATTGCGCTTACTGTGTTTTTTGCCTGGCGTTACCGGCAATCGAACACTTCGGCGCGCTACGAACCCAATTGGGATCACTCGACCCATCTGGAGCTGATCATCTGGGCGGCGCCGCTGCTCATCGTCATTTGCCTTGGCGCCGTCACGTGGATGGCGACGCATATGCTCGATCCGTACCGTCCGATCTCCCGCACGGGGCCAGGCCAGGCCATAGCGCATGGCACGAAGCCGTTGCGCGTCGACGTCGTCGCGCTCGATTGGAAGTGGCTGTTCATCTATCCCGACTACGGGATCGCAACTGTCAACGAGATGGCGGCGCCTCTCGGGCAGCCGATCAATTTCCGCATCTCGGCGTCGTCGGTCATGAACGCGTTCTACGTTCCGGCGCTCGCGGGCATGGTCTATGCGATGCCGGGGATGCAGACGCAGTTGCACGCCGTCATCAACAAGCCCGGCACGTACAAGGGCTTCTCCGCCAACTACAGCGGCAGCGGCTTCTCGGAAATGCGGTTCAACTTCCTCGGCGTGGATGAAGCAGGCTTCCAGAAGTGGGTTTCCGACGTCAAGGCGTCCGGCAGCGGAAATCTTGGTCGCACGGAATACCTGGAGCTTGAGCGTCCGAGCGAGGCCGTGCCGGTCAAGAAATTCGCGAGCGTCGATCCCGAGCTCTTCAATCTGATCGTCAATATGTGCGTTCAGCCCGGCAAGATGTGCATGCACGAAATGACGGCCATCGATGCCAAGGGCGGCCTCGGACTTGCCGGCGTCTATAACGTTCAATCGCTTGAGTACGATAAGTATGCACGGCGTGGCTCCGACCCCGTTGTGAAGAGGTCGTATGTTGCGAGCGTTTGCACGAAGAACGCCCCGATGGGGATGGACGTGCAAGCCGCCGAGGCGACGCCCGTAAGTTCGACTCCGCTGGTCGGCGCCGGGCTGCCGCCGCCGACATCGGTATTCCAATCCTTTGCGCCAAAGCCGTCCAACTCCTGATCGGGACGAATTCCAGAGATGTTCGAAAATTTTGATCTCCAGAAAGCGATCTTCGGCCGGTTGACGCTCGAATCGCTGCCTTTCCACGAGCCGATCCTGATCGTGACCTTCATCGGCGTCGCCATCGGCGGTGCGGTCGTTCTTGGGGCGATTACCTACTTCAAGCTCTGGGGATATCTCTGGCGCGAGTGGTTCACGAGCGTCGATCACAAGCGCATCGGCGCGATGTACATCATTCTGGGCATCATCATGCTGCTCAGAGGCTTTGCCGACGCGATCATGATGCGTGCGCAGCAGGCTATCGCCTTCAACGGTAACGAGGGTTATCTGCCCGCGCACCACTTCGATCAGATTTTCACGGCGCACGGCGTGATCATGATCTTCTTCGTCGCGATGCCGCTCGTGACGGGCTTGATGAACTTCGTCGTGCCCCTTCAGATCGGTGCGCGTGACGTCGCGTTTCCGTTTCTCAACAACTTCAGCTTCTGGATGACGGTTGCCGGTGCGATGCTGGTGATGGCATCGCTGTTCGTCGGCGAATTCGCACGAACCGGATGGCTCGCCTATCCGCCGCTGTCGGATTATGCCTACAGTCCGGATGTCGGGGTCGACTACTACATATGGGCGCTGCAGGTCGCGGGTATCGGCACGCTTTTATCAGGCGTGAACCTGATCGCCACCATCGTGAAGATGCGCTGCCCCGGCATGAAGCTGATGAGGATGCCGGTCTTCACGTGGACAGCGCTTTGCACCAACATCCTGATCGTTGCCGCATTTCCGGTGCTGACGGGGGTTCTGGCTCTGCTGTCGCTTGACCGCTATGTCGGCACGAACTTCTTCACGAACGACTTCGGCGGTAACCCGATGATGTACGTGAACCTCATCTGGATCTGGGGCCATCCGGAGGTTTACATCCTCATCCTCCCAGTCTTCGGCGTCTTTTCGGAAGTGACGGCGACGTTCTCGGGCAAGAAGCTGTTCGGCTATACGTCGATGGTCTACGCGACCGTCGTCATCACGATCCTGTCGTATCTCGTCTGGCTGCACCACTTCTTCACGATGGGTTCAGGCGCCAGCGTCAACTCGTTCTTCGGCATCACGACGATGATCATCTCGATCCCGACGGGCGCTAAGATGTTCAACTGGCTGTTCACGATGTATCGTGGGCGGATTCGCTTCGAGCTGCCGATGATGTGGACCATGGCGTTCATGATCACGTTCGTGATCGGGGGTATGACCGGCGTGCTGCTGGCCGTTCCGCCGGCCGACTTCGTGCTACACAACAGCCTGTTCCTGATCGCGCACTTCCATAACGTGATTATCGGCGGCGTCGTGTTCGGGTCATTTGCCGGGATCGCCTACTGGTTCCCGAAAGTTACGGGCTTCAAGCTCGATCCGTTCTGGGGCAAGATGTCGTTCTGGTTCTGGGTCATCGGCTTCTACTTCGCGTTCATGCCGCTCTATGTTCTTGGATTGATGGGCGTTACGCGCCGGTTGCGCGTTTTCGACGATCCGTCGCTGCAGATTTGGTTCATCATTGCCGCCTTCGGTGCCTTCCTGATCGCGCTCGGTATCGGCTCGTTCCTGGTGCAGCTCTACGTCAGCATCAAGAACCGCGAGCAGTTGCGCGACGTCACGGGAGATCCATGGAACGGGCGCACTCTGGAGTGGTCGACGTCGTCGCCGCCGCCTGTCTACAACTTCGCTTTCACGCCGGTCGTTTATGACACCGATGCATGGTGGGATATGAAGGAACACGGCTACAAGCGGCCGATGGGAGGCTTTAAGCCGATCCACATGCCGAGCAACACCAGCGCCGGAATCATCCTCGCGGGGCTCAGTGCCGTCACCGCGTTCGCGCTGATCTGGTATATCTGGTGGCTGGTTGCCGTGGGCTTCGTCGCTCTTCTCGCGACGGCGATCGGACATACCTTCAATTACCACCGCAGCTTCAACATTCCGCGAGAGCAGGTCGTTGATACAGAGCGCGCACGTACGCAAGAGCTCCTTCAGGCGGCAGGGGCATAGGCAATGACAACGATGACGGCGAGCGCGGCGACGGCTGAAGCCGAAGAGGCGAAAGAGCAACCGCTTTTCTACGTGGCCGATGAGCATGAGCACGGCGAGGGCGGAAGCACTCTGCTGGGCTTCTGGCTCTACCTGATGAGCGACTGCCTCATCTTCGCGGTGCTGTTTGCGACGTTCGGCGTCCTGGGTGGAAGCTACGCGGCCGGGCCTTCGCCGAAGGATCTGTTCGATCTGCCGCTTGTCGCGGTCAACACCTCGATGCTGCTTTTCTCTTCGATCACCTACGGCTTCGCGGTGCTCGAAATGCAGAAGAACCGCACGCGGCCGATGCTGATGTGGCTCGTGGTGACCATGCTGTTCGGTATGGCGTTCCTCGGGATCGAGCTGTCCGAATTCGCGCATATGATCAGCGAAGGCGCGACGCCGCAGCGGAGCGCGTTCCTGTCGTCGTTCTTCACGCTCGTCGGCACCCACGGTCTTCACGTGACGTTCGGCATCGTCTGGATGATCACGCTGATGGTGCAGGTGTGGAAGTTCGGTCTGATCGAAGCCAACAAACGTCGTCTCCTGTGCCTCAGCATGTTCTGGCACTTTCTGGACGTCGTCTGGATCGGCGTCTTCACCTTCGTCTATCTCATGGGAATGCTGCGATGAGCACCGACGCGCGCACCGGTCACGGTGATCATGGGCATGATGAGCATGACCACGACGACGGACATCCCGAATCGACGCTCAAAGGATACCTGACCGGTTTCGGTCTCTCCGTCGTTTTGACGGCCATTCCGTTCTGGCTCGTCATGACGGGCAAGCTCGGAAGCAACGAGGCGACGGCTGTCGCGATCCTGGTGCTGGCCGCCATGCAGATCGTCGTTCACATGATCTACTTCCTGCACATGACGCCGCGCGCCGAGGGCGGCTGGACGATGATGGCGCTTATCTTCACAGTCGTGATGGTGGCGATCACGCTGACCGGATCGCTCTGGATCATGTATCACCTCAACGCCAACATGATGCCGATGGACCCGAGCCAGCTGCCGTGAATTCCGACGCCGACCGGCGCGGGGGACATGGGACTGGACATCCGGGCGATGAGCCGGTGCCTGAGCCGCGCTCCGGTTTGTCGCTTGCGTTCGTCGGCTTATTGGCGCTTCTCGGCATCATCGGATTTGCGTCGCTCGGCGTCTGGCAGATCGAGCGGCGGGCTTGGAAGCTTGATCTCATCGCGCGTGTCGATGCGCGTATCCATGCCACTCCCGTGGCGGCACCCGGGCCCGCGCAGTGGCCTTCGATCAATCGCAAAGACGACGAATACCGGCGCGTCAGCGTGTCGGGACATTTCCTCCATGATCGCGAGACGCTGGTCACGGCGTCGACGGAGGATGGCGCCGGATATTGGGTTCTCACTCCGCTCAAGACCAAAGACCGCTTCACGGTGCTCATTAACCGGGGCTTCGTGCCGTCCGACCGGAAAGACCGCTCCTCGCGTGCCGCAGGGGAGATCGATGGCGAGACGACGGTGACGGGGCTGATGCGCATGACGGAGCCCAAGGGCGCCTTCCTGCGCGGCAACGATATCTCGGCGGATCGATGGTATTCTCGCGACGTCGACGCGATCGCGACCAAGCGGGGCCTCGACAATTACGCGCCCTATTTCATCGACGCGGATGCAACCCCAAATCCCGGCGGTTATCCTGTCGGCGGCTTAACCGTGATCAGCTTTCCCAACAATCACCTCATCTACGCGTTGACTTGGTTCGGTCTGGCGCTGATGGTTCTCGGGGCATCGATCCGCTTTGCGGTCGAAGAGGTCCGGATTCGACGAACGTCGAGGCGCATCGGCGCGGCGACCTAGGCCATAACGATCCTATCCCGATGTTCAGCCGCACAGAAGTTCATCCCGGCCCCGGGGGCGACGATCCGTTCGTCCAAGCGGGCGCTTCGCTGCCCGGCGACTCCGCCGGGGTCAAGAACATGCTGCTGCTGATCCAGCTTCGCTGGATCGCGGTTGCGGGCCAAATTGCGACGATCGTTTTTGTCGCCGTCTTTCTTCACATCCATTTGCCTCTCCTGCCGATGGGCATCGTCGTGCTGGGGCTTGTGGCGCTCAATATCGCAAGTCTGCTGTGGCTGCGGAACGGGTGGGACGTCGGCGATGGCGGATTGTTGGTCGCGCTGCTTCTCGACGTCGTCGGCTTGACCGCGCAGCTCTATCTCAGCGGCGGCGCGACGAATCCGTTCGTCTTCCTCTATCTTCTGCAGGTGACACTGGCGGCCGTTCTGCTCAATTCGCGTTTGACGGGGGCGGTGGTTGCGGTGACATGCGCGAGCTTCGCACTTCTCACGCTGTTCTATCGTCCGCTCGAAATTCCGCTTGGGCGACTCGATTTGTTCAAGCTGCATATCGCCGGGATGCTCGTCTGCTTTGCGCTCGACGCGGCGTTGCTTTTCGTCTTCGTGACACGCATAACCCGAAACCTGCGCGAACGCGATGCGCGGCTTGCGGCGCTCAGGCAGCACGCGGTGGAGGAAGATCATATCGTCCGAATGGGTCTGCTTGCGTCGGGAGCAGCGCATGAACTTGGAACGCCGCTGGCGTCGCTTTCGGTGATCCTGGGCGACTGGCATCGACTACCCGCGATCGCGTCCAATTCCGAGATGCTGCAGGAGGTCGAGGAAATGCAGGCAGCGGTGAAGCGCTGCAAGTCGATCCTGACCGGCGTGCTTCTGTCGGCCGGTGAGGCGCGAGGAGAAGCGCCGCGCGTCACGACGGTGACGACATTCCTCGACGATTTGGTATCTGGATGGCGTGCCGCGCGAGTTCCCGCGACGTTCGATTACAGCAACGACTTCGGCGCGGACTTATCGATCGTTTCCGACTCGACGCTAAAGCAAGTCATCTTCAATGTTCTCGACAACGCCTACAATTCTTCGCCCGCGTGGGTCGGTGTCACCGTCGCACGCGACGGTGACACGCTCGTCCTTCGCATTTCGGATCGGGGTGCAGGATTTGCGCCGCAGATGCTGGCAAAATTCGGCAAGCCCTATCAATCGAGCAAGGGGCGGCCGGGCGGCGGCCTAGGGTTATTCCTCGTCGTGAATGTGTTACGCAAGCTCGGGGGCAGCGTTTCGGCGGCCAACCGTCCGGACGGCGGCGCATCGGTGACGCTCAAGCTGCCGCTTTCCGCCCTTGCACTCAAGGTCCGATCTGGGAGCCCGGTCTGATGGAGACCACGAGCCGAACATTGGTGATCGTCGAAGACGACGCCGACTTCGCCGCGACCCTCAAGCGCTCATTCGAGAGGCGCGGGTATGAGGTCGATCACGCTGCGGGACCCGAGGACCTCGATCAGATCTTGAAGGTGCGCACGCCCGGATACGCTGTCGTGGACTTGAAGCTTGCGGGCGCGTCGGGGCTTGCCTGCGTCGAAGCCTTGCACGTGCACGATCCATCGACGGTGATCGTCGTGCTTACGGGCTTCGCCAGCATCGCGACGGCGGTCGAGGCGATAAAGCTCGGGGCGCGCCATTATCTCGTCAAGCCGTCGAGTTCGGACGACATCGAGGACGCGTTCGGGCGAGCGGGAGGCGACAGCGGCGTTGCGCTGACCGAGCGGCCGACGTCGATCAAGACCGTCGAGTGGGAGCACATTCACCAGACGCTGGTGGAGACGAATTTCAACATCTCGGAAGCGGCGCGGCGGCTTGGCATGCACCGGAGGACGCTGGCGCGGAAGCTCGAAAAACGGCGGGTGAAGTAGGGCATGGCCATTTAGAATTAACCAGCCCGACACGGAAACGCGGCGGCGCAGTTGTATTTTTTTCTTTCTCGGGAATGCTGACCAAACAAATATTTTAGCCTACTGCCTCGATTAAAGGTGCTCCGATGACTGCTCAATCAAAGGGATTATTTGCCCGGCTGATCGCTATACTCGCCGGCTGTCTTGTCTACCTCGTCCTGATCTATCGCTACGGCGTGATCTGGTATTGGGCCTTCGTCGTCGGAGCCTGCGTCCTCGTTCTGCTCCAGCTGCTGTTGCCGCGAATGATCGGGAATTCAGACCGAAGCTAGAGCGACCCGGAATAGCAGTCTTCAGTTCTCCGGGACCTGGGTGCCCGAAACGGGCGCCTGGGGGTGTGGCGTCGACCTATCCGGAAAGGGCCAGCCAGGCCAATAGAGCCTCGCCAGTACCACGAGCACGAAAATATAGATGAAGAGCGCCCACCGGCGCAGCGGCGTCATCGGCGGCCGGCCGTCTTTGGGTGGAGGAGTGTCGGAGGTCATAGGCGATTGGCTCGAGGTCTACGTGCACCGGGTAAAGTCACGCGTTCAACCTAATCGGTTAGCCGGAGGCGGTGAAGCCCAATCATCATTCCCTACAAGCGCTCTGACGTGTGGGGTTCTGGCGCTGCACCGCATCGGATTTTTCATCCTCAGCGAGGAATCTGGCAAGCCGCATTTGGGCGTCAACGATGCGTGGCTCGGACAAAACCTGTTTCAACACGCGCTGCTCATGTTCTGCGAGGAACGACTTGCGATTCAACAGGGCGTCGGGACCGGATACGACCGTATGGCGATCGAAGGAGCTTCCTCCCCCCTCTTTGGCGCGGGACTTTCGTGGAGAAGCGACCGTTTGCAATCCGAGTTGCCCAGCGAGTTTGCTACGGTAATCTGCGTCAATTATCCACCGATCATACACGATACCGATGAAATCTTCCGACTTTGAATTTGCGATGAAATTGGCGACATGGTCGATCCAGATGTCTATCGTACGATGCATGATTGGATCAATTTCCCGAGGGTATGCGGGCATATTGGCTTCAAACCCTTTGTGAATGCGACTTGAGAATAAGTTCTCGGCGGAACGGATCAGCAAGATGTAACGCGTGCGACCGGCTCCGATGAAGAATTCGCGGCCGAATGGAAAATCCTCGATGCTTAGGAGGTTTCGGCGCGACGTTCGCCAAAACTGTTCAGCCCAACTTTTCTGCCGGCGCATGAACGGCCTGAAGGCGACGGGGAACGTGTAGGTCCCAGGGCGTTCCAACTCCCTGCGTATCGGAAAAATATTGTTGAAGTGCTGGATGTCGGGAGAACTGTCCATCATCCAGTCAATTACAGCGTGGTTTCCGCTTCGCTTCATCCCCTGGAATATCAAAAGATCTGAGGCTTTGAATCTCACGATTGTGGCCCCTCCCTCCTAGAAAAATGGCGCGCAATTAAACCGATCGGTAGAATTCAGGGTCGACCGTCAACTGCTCTTTTATTTTTGAACTAATTATTTCATTCTTTTTGGAGTTCTTCCGGAGAGCCATACGCAAAAGAAATCCGTCTAAATGCAATGCCTTCCCAAATTTTCGAAAGTCCTTTTCAATTTCTTTTTTAGTGCGCACTGTTTCGAGTCGACAGCTCATTCTACGGCTGCCCGCTCCATGGTGATATGCAAGATTGCCATAAATGCCAAAAAACAGCGGATGCAAATTGACGACATTGCTTCGTGTTAAAGGATGCCACTCGAGAGCCAGAGATCTCAGCTTTAACAGCAAGTTGCCTCCGACGTCCGTGATGTCTCTCCCCTCGCTGTTCCGCCAGCGATATCCGGCTCTCCAGTCTCCACCGATCTCCTTCCACAATTTCACGGTGGTGACACAAAAACAAGGATGCGGCTGCGGATCACCAAGGTTCTCATCTCGGCGCACCGCTACCAATGCATTTGATTTCAGCTTCTCGCGCACAAAATCTTCCCAAGGCGCTATGGGAAAAGCGTCACTGTCCAGAAAAACCAAAAGATCTTGCGGGTCTTCTGCAGCGTCGCAAGCAATCTGCGCGAGATCATTTAACTTCGTAGCGTGATCTTTGACCTGCGAGTCCGAGGAATAATAAAAGACATTTTGGTACTTACGCAGATCGATTCCGCTTACGAACGAATAGATCCTGTATGGTGATCGCGTACACCTCGCGATTTGTCGGGCTTGTGATGTTATCCAAAATTCCGAGTTCCAGTGAACAGTCAAAAAATGGATCATTATTGGCACTCGCAACCAAGGAGGGAGTGTGATGAACTGCAAGCGTCAAAAGCAAAGAGGAAAGACGGGATGAAGCTGACCGAGGCTAATATCCAATAGAATTGGGTTCGGCATCAAGCGCAACGCATGCGCAGCGCGAGCGTATGTGCTGAATGGTGCTCGAAACGCCTCATTAAGGCGCGACTATAGACCGTCAAAAATCATGCGAAGCCATCGATTTGTCGGTGGTACCGCCTCCCAGAATTGAACCGGGGACCTCTAGATCCACAATCTAGCGCTCTAACCAACTGAGCTAAGGCGGCACAGGCCGTTTTCGACTTGGGATGATTTTAGAGCGGCCAGCCAGCGCGTTGCACGCGCAAAACACCGTGTCCGCCGCACTTCGATGAATCCCGTTCGCCGGGCCTTCCCTTGGGGGTGCCCGCGACGGCTGGTTCCATCACAGCGCGGGCCAAGGGTCAAGGGTGACTTATCGCTTCGTCGCCTCTGGGCCGGAATTCCTGCCGCTTTTCAAGGCCCCTTCGATTCGTAGCAGCAACGCAGGGAACCGCTGCCCCTGAAGCGGGTTTTGCACTATGGCGGGGAGCAATGGGACTGTTTTCGGGGGAAGACGGATATGACGCTTTGCCATTATAGCTCGGATGAGCTCGGTGAGCTGCAGCAACTACTCAAAAGCATCATCGACGATGCGCATCAGATGTCGCTCACTATTTCCGATGAAGACATCATTGAAAAACTGTTCGATTTGGCCGATCGCGGGGAGCGCGATCCGGATAAGCTCCGCCAGGCCATCCTGACCAAGGCGGCTTAGGTTTAGTACGGACTTAGTTTTCGCTATCACAGATTGTGATTTTTGTTTCCATTCAATCTCTTGCCGTCCGGTCATCGGCGCGGCGGCAGCGGCTGCAGCCGATTTGTGCGGATGACAGTGGAAAATTGCACGTTTCTCCGTTCTGAATGTTCGCAAATCACCTAACTTCCTCGCGAGGCGTTGCGAATAAGCCTTTGGAACGGGCGAATTTTTACGATGGCGGTCGCCGCTAAATCCGCAATGCCGATCGATCGTGACGAGGCGGCCTCCGCCGACGTCGATCCTGATGCGTACGCCGCTGTCGTAATCGACCCGGAGACGGCGGAAATCCTGTCGGCGAATGCCTCCGGCGGTGCCGCGCTCGGCCTCTTCCCTTACGCGTCGTTTCCAATCGGGCTCGATCCGGCCATGCCCTCTATCGCGCGCCTTCGCCAAATCGCGAGCACCGGTATTGGCGGGAAGGGCGACCTCGAAACCCTGCTGTTCTGGAGTAGCGGACGGCTGAAGCGGGTGAGATGCAAAATCACCCGGCAGGGCGGCAAAGGCTCCAAAGCTCTGCTCCTGCACATCGACAACGTCGAATCTCCGGACGATGCGTTGCAGTCCGCGCGCTCCGTGCACGGCGGTGGGCGGGGGGCTGAACCGACCGCGCAGGTTGATCGGGAACGGGAAGCACGAGACGAATCCAAGCCACCCGCCGCGTTGGATGCCGATTATCTCGCAAAGCTCGCTCACGAGCTGAAGACGCCACTCACGGCGATTGCCGCCGCGGCCGAGATCATGCGCGACGAGCGGCTCGGCGAAATGAAGAACGCGCGATATCTGAACTACGCCGCGGACATTCACGAAAGCGCGACGCATGCGCTGGATGTCATCGGTTCGCTCTTAGCCGATCGGATGAGGCCGGATACGCCCGTTTCGCGACTTGTTGCGCTCGATCTCAATGCGATTGTCGAGCGGACCTGTTCGAGCGTACATGCCCTCGCGGAATCTTGCGGATTGACCCTTTCGGTCGAGGCGAACCGGAGCCGGCCGCACGTCGTCGCCAATCCAACGGCGTTGCGACAAATTCTGCTCAACCTGCTGACCAACGCCATCAAGTTTACGCCGGCCGAAGGCGAGGTTCGTGTCGTCACCGGACGGACCGACGATGGGCGGGTGTTTCTTACCGTGCGCGACACCGGTTGTGGCATGAAGGGCTCCGCGCCGGATGTGAGAGCGACCCTTGCCGCCGAGTTGCAGCCGACCTGGGCGCGTGGAAACGGCATCGGCCTGCCGCTCGTCGAAACGCTCGTTCGCGATATGGGTGCGGAAATCAAAATCGACAGTGCACCTCAAAAAGGGACAGCCGCGACGATCATTTTCAGCGACTTCACCCGGCGGTTCAAATGACGAGATGTGTCCCGGCTGCACGCGACGTAGCTAGTTGAAAATTATAAAAATTCTAATGTGCGCTCTGCGGCTTACAAATTGTTGACCGAGCCGCTTCCGACGCGTTAGCACACATTAGGACGTCATTGCGACGTCACGCGTCATCCCATGGCGCCAACCGATACCGGGGCCTTGAACCTCGATTATTGGAGCCGAAAATGAAAGCTTCTTTCCGCGCCTTTGAGTGTGCTGATACTCGACCCTCCGCCTGCCGCTTGAACGTGTTCGGCTCGCGTGGGCGCCTCCTGGTGGAGGCTTCGCACAATGGCTAATCCGGCATCGACCGCGGGGCAGTCGGCGCGCTCCGCGAAGATCGTCCCTTTACCGGCACGGGCGCCGGAACGGCTTGTCGGGGTCGGCTTCCGCTGCTGGCTTGCCGGGTTGTCGACCGGCGACATCAAATGCTGGGAGGATGCCTGGAACACGTTTTCGGGCATGCTCGGGCCGGAGAACGCCAAGACGCTTCTTCTCGATCTTTCGAAGTTTGTGCGCGCTGTCAAAGCCAACGCGCAACGCGATATCGAAATTTCGCCGGTCGGCTGCCGCAGCTTCTGTCGCGACGAATGTCTTGCGATCTCGATCATTGCGGCTTGCCAGCATGGCGAACGGCAGGCGCTGACCGCGTCGGTCGCGGCGCTGATCGGCTCGGACGATATCGGTGACACGTTGAACGGCGCGCAAGCGCTCGCGGCGACACTGCGAAATGCGAACCAGATGCTTTGCGCTGATTCCGTTTGTCCGGCGACGTGCGCGCTCCGCGTTCAACGCCGGCGGATGATGTAAGCGGATCGCATCTAGGAACAATCGAGACAGGCTTGGATACGGCCGGCGGCGCGTGCGCGTTCGTCCGGCGCAAGATGCAAGCCTGTTTTCGTTCGCCGCCAGAGAATGTCATCGGCGGTTCGCGCCCATTCTTCCGATTTGAGATACGCGACTTCGCGCGCGGTGAGGTCCGCGCCGAAGTTCTCGCCAAGGTCGGCTTGCGAGCGGGCGTCCCCAATGACTTTGGCCGCGCGTGTTCCGTGGCGGCGGGCCAGGTGGCGAAGAAAGCCTGGAGCAAACGCGGGGTTCTCGCGGGTGAACCCGACAAACCAATCCTCGAACGATTGTCCGGCAAGATCACCTCCGGGGAGCGGTGTCGTAGCGGTGTGTCCCGGTGGCATTTGCGGAAAATACGGTTGCAGCAGGGTCAACGCGGCTTCCGCGAGCTTCCGGTACGTCGTGATCTTGCCGCCGACGACGTGGAGGATCGGCGGCGCATTTTCCGCGTGAAGCTCGAGCCGGTAATCGCGGCTGACCGCCGAGGCGTTGTGGCTGCCGTCTTCCTCAAGCGGGCGGACGCCTGCGAAGCTCCAAACGATGTCGCGGGGCGTCCGATGTTCACGAAAGAAGCGATTGGCGACATCGAGGAGGTAATGCTCTTCTTCTTCCGTCGCAGCCGCCTGCCGCGGATCGCTGGCTGTGCGTTCCTCAGTCGTCCCGATCATCGTGAAAGTTTCTTCGAAGGGCAACGCGAAGACGACGCGGCCATCGGTATTTTGGAACGTGTAGGCGTCCTCGGCGCCGGGAATGCGCGGCACGACGATGTGGCTGCCCTTGACGAGACGGACGGCAATCGGTGGCTCGTTACGCGGTCGCGATGAGAGCGTTGCGATCTCGCCGACCCACGGTCCGGCAGCGTTGACGATGGCGCGCGCGGCGCATGTTCGTGTGCCGTTGCCGAGCGTCGCGATCCATATGCCATTTTCGATCGCTAGCGCGGTGACCGGCGTCCGTGTTTCTATGCGCGCACCGGCTTCACGTGCGGCGATCGCATTCAGGACGACGAGGCGGGCGTCGTCGACGGCGCAATCCCAATAGGTGAAACCACGGTCGAGCCTTGGGATGAGCGGCGCGCCCGCGGGATCGCTTCGAAGGTCAACGGCGTGCGATCCGCCGAGCGATTTGCGCGTGGCGAGGTGGTCGTAGAGGAAAAGGCCGGCTCGCATCATCAGAGCGGGCCTCATGCCGGGGACTTGGGGAAGGACGAAACGCAGCGGACGGATGATGTGTGGAGCTTTTGCGAGCAGGATCTCGCGTTCGGCAAGCGCTTCACGGACGAGGCGGAATTCAAAGTGCTCGAGGTAGCGCAGGCCGCCGTGAATGAGTTTCGAGCTGGCGGAGGAGGTCGCGCCCGCCAGATCGTCGGCCTCGGCGAGCAGGACGGAGAGACCCCGAGCCGCCGCGTCCGCTGCGATGCCGGAGCCGTTGATGCCGCCACCGATGACGAGCAGATCGTAGACGTCGTCCGTCATAAAGGGATCGCTCCGTGACGTTGGCCGCCCCGGAACTCTAGGCGACTCGCTCCGACGCGCGAAGGCTCAGGCTTTCGTGGGGCCATCGGCTTTTCGGGAGCGGAACAGCAGGCTGAACACAAGGCCGGTGATGAAACCTGCAGGGACCGAAACCAGCGTGATCGCGGCGGGTTTCAGTCCGCCCCAGTTGGCGATCGTCGTGAGGTGCTTGGCGAGCGCGGCGCGGGCCGCGGCCTGAGCTTCGGGTGTGGTCGCGGCTGCGAGCGCGGCTTGCAAGTCGGCTAATCGCTTGGCGGCTTCCGGTTGCGCGTCGGAAAAATTGCCCGAGAGGCTGAACAATTCGGCCGGCCAGAAGTGGACGCCCAGGAGATAGGCGCCGGTAATCAGCGTACCAACGACCATCGCGGCGATGGCACCGATCTTGTTCATGGGCCGCCAATGCAGTCCTAATACGAGTGCGGGAAAGAGACCGGTGGCCAACACGGCAAAACCTTCGGCGGCGAGAAGTCCCGTTCCGATCGCGGCGTAGAGTGCGACCAAGGCCGCGGCAACGATGAGTGCGCCGCCTGCGGTCGTGGCGCGGAAATCGAGATTGGGTTTTTGATCGGCGCGGAGCATGCGAACTTCGCTATCGGCTACGACAATCCCCGAAACCAGGGCATTGCCGGCGAGGACGGAGGCGAGAACGGCACCGAGCAGAAGCGGATATTGCAGCCACGGACTGAGGCCTGAGATCTTCGGGGCGGCGACGACGAAGCCGTCCGTCGTGAACGCGAGATCCTGGAGCCGCAGAAAGCCGCGCTGCCCGGAGGCTTTCGCACAGGCCGCTGCGAGATCCGCCGCGGCGTCCGAATTTCGATCACAAACCTTGACCCAGCCGAGCGCGCTCGCTTCCGCAAACGACTGCGGGATCGCCGCGATTTCGATCCCCTTGGACATCGCCTGCTCGAAGCCGATGCGGCTGTAGACGGCCAGCGGCGGCAGGCTGGCGATGAGGATTGCAATGGCGACGAGGGCGGCTGCGGTCCGTTTCACGGCTCCACCCGGAGCGACGGCCGATTGCGATATATGCCGTCCCAGAAGATGCGGGGCGGCGACGATGCCGAGCGCCACTGCGAGCAGCAGGCCGGCAAAATTCTTCATCGAGAGTTGCAGAAAAGGTGAAGCCATCGGAATCAAAGATTTGAAGTCCGAGAGGCGATCGACGACGAGAGCCTGGTTGAGACTTGCATGACTTTGAAGCGCAAGCCCGAGCGTTATATGCGGCATCGGCGAGCCGCTGGCGTAGAGAGCAATGCCGGTCAACGTCGCGAGCAGTCCGGCGCAGACGGCAATGAAGCCAAGGCCGCCCATCTTCTTCGGAGAAAGGAGTGTCGCGGCGAGCCATACACCGGTGATCGCCAACGTCAGGACGAGAATGGCTTGCGGCATTGCGAGATCGGATAGGCTTTGCAAGGCCAGCGATCCTGCACGGATGTCGGCCGCGAGCAGAAGCACGGTCGCGACAAACGCAATGAGGAACGCGAACCGCCGCGTCAGGCTTCCGCCATAACGCAACGCGAAGAAGCCGCTGATCGATTGCACGGGATAGAGGACGAAGCGCGGCGCGACGAGAATAGCCAAGAGCGCGACGCCTGCGACCATGCCAAGCGGCAGCGCCAAGCCATCATACCCCATCGCTGCGATGTAGCCGGTAAAGCCCAAGAGGGCGACGGCGCCGACGGTCTCGCCCGCGAATATGAGGGCCGGCCCGATCCCTTCGCGTGAAGAGGTGCCGCCCGCACGCCAAGCGTAAATCGACACGAGCGCCACGAGGCCGATGATCGCGCCCTGGGCCGCGATCCAGAAGCCCAATGGAAAGCCGCCGAAATGAAAGACGTTGAGCGTCAGCGCGGAAAGCGGGAGTGCCACCGCCAGGATCAGCCAAATAAAAAGGCTCGCCAACAGAAGGCGGCCGGACGGCCGGCTCGCGCCTGCTATGTCCCCCAAACCCATCTTCAATCCTTTCAGTCCCCCACTTCGTACCGAACGCGCGCTATTGGCGTCAGAAAGGCGTTCCGATCAAGGCGGCAAACATTACGGCGCGCGCCCCTCAGGACGACACTGGAGGGCGTGAGGCAGAGGCGTCGTCAGGGGTGGGGAACACGGTGCCTTGGGATGGGAAGGGCGCATGGGAGCCCCCAAACTGAATAGGGTGGCTCGACTGGCGAGCCACCCCAATAGTTTCGTCCCTAGACTTGGACCTTTATTCGTTTTTTTTACCCCTGCGACCGGTCCCAACCATCGCAAGTCGCGGCAACATGTACCATTGCGCCTTCTGCGTCAAGTCACCGCGCGACATAAATAATTTCGATTTTGTGACTGCCTAATCGATGATCAATTTTGGTCTGCTGGAAACGGTGATTTTGCCCTCTCGTTGGTCGGTGCTCGCGAATTAGGCGGGGGCCTGTCACCCTTCCTTGGGATCGTACTTATTCGGACGTTCTGCCATTCGTGGGGCTTCGAGTGCCCACACTCAGGATGTCCCGAAGCCTGTGCAACCGTGGTCATTTCAAGATGGCTTATGGCTCCGTCGGCTACGGCTCTTGGGTTTAACTCCCGCCTTGCGTGAATGTGCTAAAACGCACGAGCATTTTCGGTATCGGAACGGAACGTCGTGTCATCAGGCAAGCGCATTCTTCTCATCATCGGTGGCGGCATCGCGGCTTATAAATGCCTCGAGTTGATCCGCCGCCTCAAAGACCGGGGCCACGGCGTCCGCGTGGTAATGACGAAGGCCGCGCATCATTTCGTGACGCCACTTTCTGTCGGTGCCTTGACCAACGAGCGCGTCCTGACCGATCTCTTTGATCTCGATGAAGAGCGCGAGATCGGGCATATCCGGCTCGCGCGCGATCATGATGTCATCATCGTTGCGCCGGCGACTGCCGATCTTCTCGCCCGAATGGCCGGGGGTCACGCCGACGATCTTGCTACAGCCGTGCTGCTCGCGACCGACAAGCCCGTGCTGGTTGCGCCCGCCATGAACCCGGCCATGTGGCTCAATCCGGCGACACGGAGGAACGTGGCGCAGCTCAAGGCCGACGGCATTCGCTTCATCGGCCCAACGGTCGGGGAAATGGCGGAGCGCGGCGAAGCGGGCCCCGGACGTCTCGTCGAAGTTCCGGAGCTTGTCGCGGCGATCGAAAGCGCTCTCGCACCTCAAACGCAAAAGAGCGGCGTTCTGGCCGGGCGGCATGTCATCGTGACGAGCGGTCCGACGCACGAGCCGGTCGATCCCATTCGTTATCTGGCGAACCGGTCATCCGGGAAGCAGGGCTTCGAGCTTGCCGCCGCCGCACACGAACTAGGTGCGCGCGTCACGCTCATCACGGGGCCGGTTTCTCTGCCGGAGCCCGAAGGTGTCGACGTCGTCCATATCAAGACAGCCGCGGAAATGCTTGAAGCCGTGCAGGCTGCACTTCCGGCGGATATTGCTGTCTTCGCGGCCGCTGTTGCGGATTGGCGGGTTGGGACGCCGCAGATCGAGAAGATCAAAAAGTCGGAGGGAAAGAGCGCTCCGACGCTGACGCTCATCGAAAATCCGGACATTCTAAAAACGATCGCTCAGTCCGGCCCGGCGCGGCCGCGCCTCGTCATCGGTTTCGCCGCCGAAACACAAGACGTTTTGGGATACGCTAAGAAGAAGCTGAAATCGAAGCGCGCGGACTGGATCATCGCCAATGACGTTTCGCCGTCGTCGGGCGTGATGGGAGGCGAGAACAATACCGTGCATGTGGTCACGGCAAGCGGCATCGAAAGTTGGCCGGAAATGAGCAAAGCCAAAGTTGCGCGAAAAATCATGGCGCGCGCGGCGGAGCAGCTTCAGGGTAAGCGGACCGCGGCGGAATGAAGGTCAAGATCAAGCGCTTGCCGAACGCCGAGGGCCTGCCGCTTCCCGAATATCAGACGGCCGGTGCCGCGGGCTTCGATCTTGTGGCGGCGATTGCGCCAAATACCACCGTCACGATTCTTCCAGGCGCGCGTGCCATCATTCCGACCGGCTTGATCTTCGAGCTTCCCAAAAAAGCGGAGGCGCAGGTGCGGCCGCGATCCGGGCTTGCGATCAAGCACGGCGTCACGGTTCTGAACAGCCCAGGTACGATCGACGCCGACTATCGCGGCGAGGTCGCCGTCATTCTGATCAATCTCGGAAATGAGCCATTCGTCGTGGCCCGCGGCGAACGCATAGCTCAAATGATTGTGGCTCCGGTGGCTCGCGCGAAGTTCAAAGAGGTCAAGAAACTTTCGCAGACCGAAAGAGGCGCGGGCGGTTTCGGCTCGACCGGCGCTCGTGAGACAACATCCCAAGCAAGGACGGCAAAGCGGAAAGCGGTTGCGACTGCGAGGCGAAGAACGCAAACAAAATCTCGCGCGGCAAAGCGGCCCTCCCAGCGTTAAGCAGAAAATATGCAATGCTTATGGGCCTCTAAAGGGCGCACCACGCCCCTTGAGGGCGGCACTCGAACCTGCGAGAAACGACCCTACATCTTAGTCGGCGCATACAAGGCCCACGGCAAACCGAGACGGATCATGACAGAGAATCTTGAGATCAAAACACTCGAAGCCACGAAGAGCTGGGGGCGCGGCCGCGTCTATGACAGCATTACCGAAACGATTGGACATACGCCCCTCGTGCGCCTTTCGAAGATCAAGGCGATGGCCAATCTCAAGGCCGATATTCTGCTGAAGCTCGAGTTCTTCAATCCACTGTCGTCGGTGAAGGACCGTATCGGCGTCGCGATGATCGACGTGCTCGAAGCGGAAGGCCGCATCAAGCCGGGCAAGACCGTTCTCATCGAGCCGACGTCCGGCAACACCGGCATCGGTTTGGCCTTCGTCGCGGCGGCGCGCGGTTACCGGCTTATTCTCGTCATGCCGGAGACGATGTCGATCGAGCGGAGAAAAATTCTGACGCATCTCGGCGCCGAGCTTGAGCTGACGCCAGGTCCGGGCGGCATGCCCGCGGCGGTCGCGCGCGCCGAAGAGCTTGGGAAAACGCTTCCCGATGCGGTGATCCCCGGTCAGTTCGATAATCCGGCAAATCCGCTCGTTCATGAAAAGACAACGGCGGAAGAAATCTACAACGACACGAAGGGCAAGGTCGATGCGCTGGTTATCGGCGTCGGCACAGGCGGTACGCTCACGGGTGTCGGGCACGCCTTGAAGAAGCGCATTCCGGGCCTCAAGATTTTCGCGGTCGAGCCGACGACCAGCGCCGTTCTCTCAGGCCAGCCGCGCGGCCCGCACAAGATCCAGGGCATCGGTGCCGGCTTCATTCCGAGCATTCTCGATAGAGGACTGATCGACGAGGTCGTGACGGTCTCGAGCGAGACGTCGTTGGACGTTTCGCGAACCGTTGCCAAGGTCGAGGGCATTCCGGGCGGCATCTCGACGGGTGCCAACGTCGCGGCCGCCATCACGGTCGCCGAGAAGCCTGAATTTGCGGGAAAGACGATCGTCACGTTTGCGCCGTCGTCGGCCGAGCGCTATTTCTCCAGCGAACTCTTCGTCGATCCGCAGCCGCGGAGCTAGCTCTAGAGGTTCCCATGGCGTCACTGACAGCCGAAGAGGTGCAGCGTTACAAGCGCCACCTTGTGCTGCGTGACGTCGGTGCACCGGGGCAGCAGAAGCTTAAAGGCGCGCGCGTTCTCGTCATTGGGGCCGGCGGACTTGGTTCGCCGGTCGTGACGTATCTCGCGGCGGCCGGCGTCGGCACGATCGGGATCATCGACGATGACCACGTTTCGATCGACAACCTTCAACGCCAGATCGCGCATCGCACGGAGGACGCCGGCAGGCTGAAGGTCGAGAGTGCGCGCGACAGCATTTTGCGTATCAATCCGCTCGTCAACGTCGAGATCCACCCCGGCCGCATCGATGCGGCGAATGCCATCGCTCTCATTTCCGGCTATGACATCGTCGCGGACGGCTCCGACAACTTCGCGACGCGCTATCTCGTCTCCGACGCCTGCTATTTTGCGAAGCGGCCGCTCGTTTACGCCGCGCTCGGGTCCTTCGACGGCTATGTATCGACCTTCAAGCCGCACGAAACGGATGCTGCCGGCGATCCCTATCCGACGTTGCGCTGCGTCTTTCCAGCGCCGCCTCCTGCGGGTGTCGTTGCCAACTGCGAGGAAGTCGGCGTGCTCGGCCCGGTTGCCGGGGTCATCGGGACGCTGCAGGCGACTGAAGTCGTCAAAGAGATCCTCGGGCTCGGCGAGAGCCTTGCCGGGCGCCTTGTCATTTACGATGCCCTGGCGACGCGCTTTGAGGTTGTCACGATCGCCTGGGATGCGGACAATCCGCTGTCGGGACGAAATCCGACGATCGTCGATCTCTCTTCGCATCGCCCTTCCGAAAATCCTGCCTGTGCCGCCGAATGAGCTTGTCACGATGGTGACCGGATCGAAGGCGATGGATGTGCGACACGTCGTGCATTGATTTGCGGGCTGAGCGAGGCCAGCGTTGATTCGGGACCAATGCAATTTCGAGGGCGTCGGGTGCCTCCGCTCCTGCAAGATCTCTTCTTCCTGATCAAAGAGCTGCTACGGGTGCCGTTCGATATTCTCGCGGGCACGAAGCGACGGATCTATGTGGTTTCGCGGGCGGTCGACGCGCCGAAAGGCCTGTCGTGGGCGGTCGTCTCGGCAAACAAGATCAAGCTCGAAGGTCCGCCGGCGATGGAACTCGACACGGACCCCGATCCGGTGCGCCCCGGGGTTTTCACCGGAACGTGCCGATATGGCGACAAGCGGCTGAAGTTTTCTTACCAGATCCTCTCGGAAACGCCGGGCGAGGCGCTGACGCTGCGGCTTTTGACGGATGAATGCGATCCGATCTATCGGATCGGCATGGATTATATCGGCGCGGTCGGGGTTTCCGGAGACGAGCATCAGTCGATCATCACCGAAGGCTGCGAGCTGACACACACGAGGTTTTCAACGCGGTTTCTGATGCCGCTGACGGTCTTGCGCAGCCTTTATAGTCTGAAGCGTACGGCGGAGGTTCGCGCCGGCCGTGGAAATCGCAGCCCCGGTGATCAGATTAAAAGTGCGGTTCTGACCGGTGCGCTGACGTTCGCGAGTTTTTATGCGATCTTCGACGTCTCGATAGCCGTGATGCTGCTCGTCGTCCTGCTCCTGCACGAGCTTGGACATGTCATCGCGATGCGGTGGGCGGGCATCCCGGTCCGCGGCATTTACTTCATTCCGTTCTTTGGTGCCGTTGCCGTTGGGGAGAGCTTCGGCGAGAGCGAAGCGGCGCGCGGTTTCGTGGCGTTGATGGGGCCTGCGGGCAGCATGTTGACGACGGGGCTTTTCGCGTGGCTTTCGTTGCAGAACGGGGATCCGTTCGTCGCGGATCTGGCCCTGATCAGTGCGGCGGTCAACGGCTTGAACCTGCTGCCGATCCTGCCGCTCGACGGCGGCCGTGTGTTGCAGGCGTTGACGTCGCGCCTGTCGCCGCGCGGCGCACGCGCCATCCACGGCGCGACGCTGGTGCTCGGCATTGGGTTTGCAGCGCTGATCCGAGATTACCTCTTCCTGGCTCTCATGCTGCTGATTTTGCCGAGCGTTCTATCCGTGCGAACTAGCGCATTCCACAGGCCGACGCCTCTCGCGGTCAGCGAAGCCGCGTGGCTCGCCAGCGGCTATTTCGCGACGATGGCATTCTACGTCGCCGTGACCGTCCGGCTCTGGAATGACGCCATGGGGGCGGGCGGTCCGTGATTGCCCGCTCTGCTGTCGTTACGTTTCAGAGCATCGCCGGATGGACGCGGTCCGGTGGCGCATGGCCGTCGGCGTAGGCTTTGATGTTGATGATGACCTTCTCGCCCATATCGACGCGGCCTTCGATCGTTGCCGAACTCATATGTGGCAGGGCAATGACCCTTTCAGACGCCAGCAAGCGCGGGTTGACGGTCGGCTCGTGCTCGAAGACGTCGAGCCCGGCGCCGGCAATCGCGCCAGATTCGAGAAGCCGCACCAGCTCGTTTTCGTCGACGACCTCGCCGCGCGCCGTGTTGACGATATAGGCCGACGGCTTCATCAGCTTCAACCGGCGGGCTGACAGGAGGTGATAGGTTGCGGGCGTATGCGGGCAGTTCACCGAGATGATGTCCATCCGCGTCAGCATCTGGTCGAGGCTCTCCCAGTAGGTCGCCTCCAGCTCTTCCTCGATCTCTTCGAGCACGCGGCGCCGGTTATGATAGTGGATCTGCAATCCGAACGCTTTGGCACGACGCGCGACGGCTTGGCCGATACGGCCCATGCCGATGATGCCGAGGCGCTTGCCGTAAATGCGGTGGCCGAGCATCCATGTCGGAGACCAGCCGGACCACTTATTCGCCGAATCGCGCATGTAGGCCGCGCCTTCGGCGAGACGCCGGGGCACCGCGAGGATCAGCGCCATCGTCATGTCGGCGGTATCTTCCGTCAAAACACCGGGCGTGTTCGTCACCAGGATGCCACGGTTGCGGGCGGTATCGAGATCGACATTGTCGACGCCGGTGCCGAAATTGGCGATGAGCCGCAGGCGCGGGCCGGCTTGGGTCAGCACGGCGCGATCGATGCGGTCGGTGACGGTCGGCACGAGAACATCGGCCGTCCGGACGGCTTCGATCAGCTGAGCGTGGCTCATTGGCTTGTCGTCGCTATTCAGGTGCGTTTCGAAAAGCTCGCACATCCGCGTCTCGACGACGTCGGGAAGTTTCCTCGTGACAACGACAATGGGTTTCTTCTGGGGCGTCGGCATTCGCTTCCCGTTGCTTAAAAAACGCGGCGAGCGCCGCAAAGACGGTGCCGCTTGAGAATGTGCGGCCCCGTGTCTATCAGATGGCCTTTGCGAAGACAAAGTCCTGAAATCAGATAGCGATGCGCCGCAGCTTGGCACATCATTCCATCAATGCTCGAATGCGGGGGTTCTGAGCTGCTTTCCATGACTGAATTGGCATCTAAAAATCGAGGGCGCGCCGGATCCGGGCTTGCGCGACTGCGGCTCATGGTTGTCGTGGTGCTTGCTCTGGCTGCATCATTTACAGCGTTTCTGCCGGCAAAGGCCGATAATTCGCCTCCGATCGTCGGAAGCGGTCTGCCGGTTCCGCGCTTCGTCAGTCTCAAGTCGGACCGGGTCAATCTCAGGAACGGTCCCGGCACCGACTATCCGACCGGCTGGGTCTATCGCCGCGCCGGGCTACCCGTCGAAGTGATCAAGGAATTTGAAACCTGGCGGGAGGTTCGCGACGCCGAGGGCGCGACGGGGTGGGTTCTGCAGTCGCTTCTGTCGGGTCGGAGGACGGGGCTGGTCCTGCCGTGGGCGCGAAAAAGCGGATCGACTCCGCCGCTGGTGCCGATCAAAGCCAGCGACAGCGAACGCTCGGGTGTTATCGTCAATGTCGAAGCCGGCGTGATCGCCGATCTGCACTCATGTGACGGGCGCTGGTGCCGCGTGACGGTCGACAAGTACAGCGGCTATATCGAGCAGAAGAAGCTTTGGGGTGTCTACGAGGGCGAGACGTTTCGATAAACGTTTCGCGCCTTCCGAGCGACTCTCGTTCGCGCCTAAGCCTTGCCGAGGCGCACGACAACATCGACGTGCGTGATCTTCAGTCCTTCGGGCGGCTCGGGCAGGCCTTCGACCGAGATGGCATCGCCAGGGATGTCCATCAGCTCGCCGTGCGGCTCAAGCAGGAAGTGATTGTGATTCGACGTGTTGGTATCGAAGTAGGCTTTCGAGCCTTCGATCGCCAGCTCACGCAGAAGTCCCGCGCGCTTGAACTGGTGCAGCGTGTTGTAGACGGTCGCGAGTGAAACATGCTCTCCGTGCCTGGCGACTTCGGCATGGAGCTGCTCCGCGGTCACGTGGCGGTCGCGGCCTTCGAACAGGAGACGGCCAAGCGTCATACGCTGCCGTGTCGGGCGAAGGCCCGCCTTTCGGAGGAGCTCGGACGTCGGCATCGGTGCTTCTGTATCCATAGCTTGCGGAGATTTCTCGGACATTTCCGTTTGCAGAACCGTGTTGGAGTCCCCACGTTGAATCGACGGAATTCTACCCCGATGCAACGTACTTAGCTGACCTAAGTATAGTCATTCGCCGGAAAACTCGCAACTAACGGCGAAAACGGGCTTTAAGGCTGCGGAAGGCCCTGATACACGCACCGGCTTGCAATGCTATGCGCTTGGCCAAGCGTGTGTTAGGACCCGCTTATCTTGAACGACCCGGAGCACATTGTGCACGAACACCAATCTATCGGCCATGAAACGAGGGGATACATGGCAGAACGCCGTTCTAGCTTCGAGTTTGACGATCTGCTCGCCTGCGGGCGTGGGGAACTCTTCGGACCGGGAAACGCCCAATTGCCGCTGCCGCCGATGCTGATGGTGGACCGCATTTCGACCATCACGGAAACGGGTGGTGCGCACGGGAAAGGCCAAATCGTCGCCGAGCTTAAAGTCGCAGGAAACGATCGCCTCGATTGGCTATTTGCCTGCCATTTCAAGGGCGATCCGGTAATGCCGGGGTGCCTTGGACTCGACGCGCTGTGGCAGCTGACAGGGTTTTTCCTCGGCTGGCTCGGGCTTTCCGGTCACGGCCGGGCTTCGGGGGTCGGCGAGGTTAAGTTCACGCGCGAAGTGACCCCCGACGTGAAACTCCTCGAATATGTCATAGACATCAAACGGGTGATTGCCCGGAAGCTCAAGCTCGCCGAGGCCGATGGGGTTCTGAAAGCCGACGGCGAGGTGATATACACAGCCAAGGACCTGAGGGTCCTACTCAAATCGAGCGAAGGTCCTTAAGCGTTGCGCATAGGGCCCGGCTGCCATAGCGGGCGGCAGCAGGAACCGCAGGAGTGAAGGAGCGCATGCGGCGCGTAGTTGTGACTGGAATGGGTGTCGTGTCCTCGATCGGGAACAACACCCAGGAAGTTCTTGCTTCGCTGAGAGAGGCGAAGTCCGGCATTTCTCGCGCGGAGAAATACGCGGAGCTTGGATTCAAATGCCAGGTGCATGGGGCTCCTCATATCGAGTGGGAGAGCATGGTTCCAAGGAAGCCAAAGCGCTTCATGGGAGCCGGTGTCGGCTGGAACTGGATCGCGATGGATCAGGCCATCCGCGATTCAGGCCTAGAGCCGTCGGACGTGGTCAACGAACGCACCGGCGTCATTCTGGGCTCGGGCGGGCCTTCGACCCACGCCATCGTGGAAGCCGCGGAGACGACGCTCAAATCCGGCAGCCCGAAAAAGATCGGGCCGTTCGAGGTTCCGAAGGGCATGTGTTCCGGACCTTCGGCGGCGCTGGCCACGGCTTTTCAGATCAAGGGCGTTAACTACTCGATCGCATCGGCCTGCGCCACGAGCTCTCATTGCATCGGTAATGCCGCCGAAATGATCCAGTGGGGCAAGCAGGACGTCATGTTCGCGGGCGGCTGCGAGGAGCTCGACTGGACGCTTTCGGACCTCTTCGACGCCATGGGCGCGATGTCGACGCGCTTCAACGGTACCCCGGAGCGCGCGAGCCGGCCGTTCGACAAGGATCGCGACGGCTTCGTGATCGCGGGCGGCGCCGGTGTCGTGGTGCTTGAGGAACTGGAGCACGCCAAGGCCCGCGGCGCCAAGATCTACGGCGAACTGAAAGGCTATGCGGCCACCTCGGACGGCTACGACATGGTGGCACCGTCGGGCGAAGGCGCCGAGCGCTGCATGCGGCTGGCGTTGAAGGGCTTTGACGGCAACGGATTGCCGCAGATTGATTACATCAACCCGCACGGAACGGGCACGCCGGTGGGCGACGCCAAGGAGATCGACGCCATTCGTGCCGTGTTCGGCAGCAAAATTCCGACGATCTCGGCCACTAAAGCGTTAACGGGCCACTCGCTCGGGGCCATCGGGGTTCAGGAAGCGATCTTCTCGCTGCTGATGCTGAACAACGGCTTCATTTGCGAAAGCGCCAATATCGACGAGCTTGACCCGGCGTTCGCTGATGTGCCAATCGCTCGCAGTCGTATCGACAACGCCAGCCTTAACTGTGTGATGTCGAACAGCTTCGGTTTTGGCGGCACCAATGCCACTCTCATCTTCTGCCGGCATGATGCCTGATTAACCTGAGCTTTCCTGGTCGCCGCTAGGACAGCGTTAGTGGCGGACGGTTGAGAGCGATGAGAGTATATAAACGCGGTGCTGGTTGGTTCGACGTACGCGGGCGTAAATTTGGTGACAAAACGAGGCTTCCTATGACCGACATCGATATCGCTAAGCCAGGCCCGATCATGGCCGGCAAGCGTGGCCTCATCATGGGTGTCGCCAACGATCGTTCCATCGCGTGGGGCATCGCCCGCGTTCTTGCGGGGCAGGGCGCCGAGCTGGCGTTCACGTATCAGGGCGGAGCATTCGGCCGTCGCGCCGTGCCGCTTGCTCAAGGCATCGGGGCGAAGATCATCGAGGAATGCAACGTTCTCGATCTCGAAAGCGTCGATCGCGTTTTCGATCGTATCAAGAACGAATGGGGCAGCATCGATTTCGTCGTTCACGCGCTCGCCTATTCCGACCCGAAAGAACTTGCGGGCCGCTACGCCGACACGACACGCGAAAATTTCATCAACTCGATGGTGATCTCGTGCTTCTCGTTCACCGAGATCGCGAAGCGCGCTTCGGCTCTGATGCCGAACGGCGGCGCGCTGATAACGCTTTCCTACGGTGGTGCGACGCGCTGGGTGCCATCTTACAACGTCATGGGCGTTGCAAAGGCGGCGCTAGAAGCTTCGGTGCGCTATCTGGCGGCCGATCTCGGGCCGCAGGGCATTCGCGTCAACGCGCTGTCCGCTGGGCCGATGCGCACGCTCTCCGGTGCCGGTGTTTCTGACGCGCGCGTCATCTTCAATTTCCAGCGCGATAACTCACCGCTGCAACGGACGCCGACGCTCGATGACGTTGCTGGCTCTGCCCTCTATCTGCTCTCGCCATTGTCGGGCGCGGTGACGGGCGAAGTGCATTTCGTCGATTGCGGCTATAACACCGTCTCGATGCCGTCGCTTCAGAACCTCAAAGAGCAGGACGCAGAAGCCAAGCCCGCAACGAGCACGTCTCCCTCTGCGGCGGCAGAGTAGTGCGCAGAGGCCGTTGACGGCCACAATTCCCCGTCGCAAACACTCGGCCCATGATCGGGGTTTTTGATTCAGGGCTTGGCGGGTTGACGGTGCTTCGGGCGCTCGTCGCGCGTTTTCAAACCGTCGATTTCGTCTATCTCGCGGATCATGCCCACGTTCCCTATGGCGACAAGCCTTCAGACGAGGTCGTCGGCTATACGCGGGAGTGTGTCGAACAGCTGTTTGACCGCGGAGCGAAGCTGACACTTCTCGGCTGCAACACGGCGACGGCCGTCGCGCTTCGGCGGTTGCAGCAGCAGTGGCTTCCGGACAGCAAATGGGCGGGCGGGCATAACGTGCTCGGTATCGTGGCGCCCACGGTCGAGGCCGCCACGCAGACGCCGTGGGCGGTGACGTCGCCGCAATATCCGCAGAAGTACAATACCGACACCATCGCCGTCTTTGGGACGACACGCACGATTACGTCGGGTGTCTATCCGGAAGAGATCAGCAAGCGCTGCCCGAAGGTCACGGTCGTCCAGCAGGTCTGTTCGGAGCTTGCGGGCGCCATCGAGGACAAGCGGCCGGAAGAAGATCTCGATGCGCTGGTTCGCCAGGGCGTGGAAGAGATGCTGGCGCACAACGGTAACATGCCGCCGCATCGGGCTATTCTCGGCTGCACGCATTTTCCGCTTGTCGAACACCTGTTCAGGAAATACCTGCCGCCGTTCACGCGCATTCTCTCGCAGCCCGAGGTCGTGGCCGACAGCTTTGAAGATTATCTGGCGCGACGAACCAATTATCTGAACGGTGATGAGCACGGGGCGCTGACGCTGCTGACGACCGGGGATCCGCACGATGTCAGTGAAAAGGCCCGCGTTTTCTGGCCGGACGTGCCGGCCTTCGCGAGGGCCTGACGCGTATCTGCAACGCACGCACACCATTGCGCGTATTTTTTCATTGATCCGTTGGCGGACGAGAATTCGCGCTGATAGCTTCGCCTCCACAAAAAGGGAGGAGATCACGAGATGACGAGGAAGCTTTCGCTTGCGGCGGCAACAGTGGTTGCCGTGTCGTTCCTCGCAAGTGCGCATGGCATAGCGGCGACGATTGGACCGCTCAGCGGCCTCAAGAGCGCGGGCGTCATGCAGTCCAACGTTGAGAAGGTGCATGGCTGGCATCGGACCTGCCGACGGGGTCTCAACGGCTATCATAGACACGTACCGGGTGTCGGCCGCATCCAGTGCACGGCGCGCAAGTGCTGGCGCAACAGCTGGGGCGTCCGTCGCTGCCGGTGGTTCTGATAATTTTGTCGTCCCGGTTCTCCGGTCCGCTTCGGCCGGGATGACAAGACGCGAAGGTGATGCGGGACCGAACAAAAGCCGCCGGACTGCGGGTTCCGGCGGCTTTTGTTATTTCAGATCTGAAGCGACGTCTTAGCCGCGATCGCGACGCGGGCCACCGCGGCCACCACCACGAGCGCCTTCGCGACGTGGCGGACGGCTTTCGAACACTTCCTCGGGCTCGCCCTCGGCGCGCGGAATTTCCTGGCCGGTCGTCTGATCGACGATTTTCATAGAGAGGCGCGTCTTGCCGCGATCATCGAAGCCCAGGAGCTTGACGTAAACTTCCTGGCCTTCTTTCACGACTTCGCCGACCGTTTCCGGGCGACCCTGCGTGAGTTGCGAAATGTGGACGAGGCCGTCCTTCGAACCGAAGAAGTTCACGAAAGCGCCGAACTCCATGATCTTCACGACCTTGCCCTTGTAGATGTGGCCGATCTCGGGCTCCGACGTGATACCGCGGATGCGTTCCAAGGCCTTCTCGATCGATTCGCGGTTGGCGGAAGCGATCTTGACCGTGCCGTCATCCTCGATGTCGATCTTGGCACCCGATTCAGCGACGATCTCGCGGATGACCGAGCCGCCCGATCCGATAACTTCGCGGATCTTGTCGGTCGGGATCTTGATCGTCTCGATGCGCGGCGCGTATTCGCCAAGCTCGGTGCGAGCGCCCGTGAGCGCCTTCGACATCTCACCGAGGATGTGCAGACGGCCTTCTTGTGCCTGATCGAGCGCGATGCGCATGATCTCTTCGGTGATGCCCGTGATCTTGATGTCCATCTGCAGCGACGTGACACCCTTTTCGGTGCCCGCCACCTTGAAGTCCATGTCGCCGAGGTGGTCTTCGTCGCCCAGGATGTCGGAAAGAACGACGTACTCGTCGCCCTCCTTGATCAGGCCCATCGCGATACCGGCGACGGGTGACTTCAACGGTACGCCGGCGTCCATCAGGGCGAGAGAAGACCCGCAGACGGTCGCCATCGACGACGAGCCGTTCGACTCGGTGATTTCCGAGACGATGCGGAGCGTATAGGGGAACTCTTCCTGCGACGGCAGCATCGGGCGGATGGCGCGCCAAGCAAGCTTGCCGTGGCCGATTTCGCGGCGGCCGGGCGAACCCATGCGGCCGACCTCACCGACCGAGTATGGCGGGAAGTTGTAATGAAGCAGGAAGCGTTCTTTCTTCGTGCCTTCGAGGCTGTCGACGAATTGCTCGTCCTCGCCGGTGCCGAGTGTCGCGACGACGAGCGCCTGCGTCTCGCCGCGCGTAAAGAGCGCCGAGCCGTGGGTGCGCGGCAGGACATGGACTTCCGACAGGATCGGACGGACCGTCTTCAGGTCGCGACCGTCGATGCGATGCTTCGTCTTCAGGACGTCGCCGCGCATGATGTCCATTTCGAGCGACTTGAATGCGTCGCCGAGCAGGACTTTTTCGTTCGGGTCGTCGGCCGGAATGGCGATGCCTTCGCTGATGGCCTTCTTGGCCTCGGCGACGAGATCCTGGCGCTTGCCCTTCTCCTTGGTCGAGAAGGCTTCCTTGAGGGTCTTTTCCGCGAGCTTCTTGACGTCCGCGGCGTACTTCGCCTTGTCGGGGATCTTGATGTCCCACGGCTCTTTGGCGGCCTTCTCGGCGAGCGTGATGATCGCCTGAATGACAGGCTGCATGTGCTTGTGGCCGAACATCACGGCTTCGAGCATCTGCGCTTCGGGAAGCTCCTTGGCTTCCGATTCGACCATCATCACCGCGTCATTCGTGCCGGCGACGACGAGATCGAGGGACGTCTCGGCCATTTCATCGACCATCGGGTTCAGAACGAACTCGCCGCCAATGAGGCCAACGCGCGCGGCGCCAATCGGTCCGAGGAACGGCAGACCCGAGAGCGTCAGGGCGGCTGACGCCGCGACCAGACCCAAAATGTCGGGATCGTTTTCGAGGTCGTGCGACAAGACCGTCACGACGACCTGCGTTTCGTTCTTGAAGCCTTGGACAAAGAGCGGGCGGATCGGGCGGTCGATGAGGCGCGACGTCAGCGTCTCTTTCTCGGTCGGACGGCCTTCACGCTTGAAGTAGCCACCGGGGATCTTACCCGCGGCGTAGGTGCGCTCCTGGTAGTTCACCGTGAGCGGAAAAAAATCGATGCCGGGCTTGGCGGAGCGAGCGCCGACGACGGTCGCGAGGACAGTCGTATCGCCGTATTGCGCCATGACGGCAGCGTCTGCCTGGCGTGCATAGCGGCCGGTCTCGAGTTTCAGCTTTCGGCCACCCCAGTCAATCTCGACGCGATGGATGTCAAACATGTTGGATCTTTCGTTTTCGCTTTTTCTGTTCGGTCGGTCAGCTCATCGGCCTCATGCCGGAAGAGCGCTTGTCGCGCCGGCACTCATCGGAGCGCCGGCGTCTTGCTTGTTCATTAAGTCGTGTGACTGGCCATTGGGGCCGTCCTGTCTTGAGCGCTGAAATGAGCGCGCGACTAGCGGCGGATGCCGTTCTTCTCGATGATCTTCTGGTAGCGCGCGTTGTCCTTGGCCTTGACGTAATCAAGGAGCTGGCGGCGCTGGCTGACCATCTTGAGCAGGCCGCGACGCGAGTGGTTGTCTTTCTTGTGCTCTTTGAAGTGCTCGGTCAGTTCGTTGATGCGATGCGTAAGCACGGCGATCTGGACTTCCGGCGAGCCGGTATCGTTGGCCTTCGTGGCGTTGTCTTTGATGACAGCCGTCTTTGCCTCACGCCGGTGAGGTGCGATCTCCGACATCGGATGCTCCTTTCGAATTTGGAGTTTCAAATCGAGCGGCCACGGCCGGGATGTCGTCCAGCGGGGTCGCAAACGAAAGCCGCGCGGGAACGATGCCCGCGCGGGTGCGCTACTTATACACGAACGCCCTGCAAAGGCGAGTTTGATTTCGTTCTAAATTTCGCGATGTTTTTCAATGTGTTATTGGATGCCGCCCAAAGCGTCAACTCAAATTGAAGACACGCGTCGGGTGAAGCGCGCCCTTGGCAAGCTCGCCGAGCGCGATCAGGCGTCCCTTGGATGTGGCATAGGCGGGCCCCGTCAGAATAGGCGCGTCACGGCCGCGGATCAGAATGGTTTGGCCGCGCGCGAGGGTCGCGGCGTCGCTTTGAGAGACGAGAAGCTCCGGCAGGTCGGCGAGGGCCGACTCGACCGGCAGGAGCAGCTTCGCGATCTCGCCCGGATCCTCCGATTGCGCGGCGGCGAGAAGCGCTTCCATCGTCACGGCGCGGGCTTCGTTGAAAGGTCCGACTTCGGTCCGGCGCAGCCCGATCACGTGGCCGTAGCAACCCATGAGCCGGCCCATGTCTCGCGCCAAGGCGCGGACGTAGGTTCCCTTGCCGCAGCGGGCCTCGAACACGCTCGTCGCGTCATCGGGCATCTCGACGAGAGAGAGGCTTTCGATTACGACCGGACGGGCATCAAGCACGACCGTCTCGCCGCCGCGGGCAAGGTCGTAGGCGCGCTCGCCGTCGATCTTGATCGCGGAGTAGGCGGGCGGCACCTGCATGATCTCGCCGAGGAAACGCGGGAGCAGCGCTTCGATCTCGGCGCGTTCGGGGCGCTTGTCGCTTGTCTGCGCGACCGCGCCTTCGGTGTCGTCGGTTTCGGTTTCAGCGCCCCAACGGACCGTGAAGCGATAGGCCTTTTCGCCGTCGACCGCGAACGAAACGGTTTTCGTCGCTTCGCCAAGCGCGATCGGAAGTATGCCGGTCGCCAGCGGATCGAGGGTGCCAGAATGCCCGGCTTTTTGGGCGTTAAACGCGCGCCGCACTGCGCCGACGGCCTGCGTCGACGTCATGTTGATCGGCTTGTCCAGGACAAGCCAGCCGTGAACGGCGTTGCCTTTTTTGCGTCGTGCCATGTTATTTTTTCTGGGTGTCCTGGCGAACTCTGTCGCTGTCGAGAAGCCGATCGATGCGCGTTGCTTCCTCGAACGTTTCGTCTTCCTTGAAGCGAAGATCGGGGGCGTAGCGCAGGTTCAGCGTATGTGCGACTTCGGCACGAATATATTTTTTGTTGCGCGTCAGGGCTTCGATAACGGGCTTCACGTCGTTGCCGCCGAGCGGCATGACGTAGACGGTCGCGAGCTTGAGATCCGGTGACAGACGCACTTCGGGAATGGTGATGACGTGCGCTGAGAGCACGTCGTCGTGGATGTCGCCGCGCGACAGCATTTCCGAGATTTTATGTCTGATTAGCTCGCCGACTCGCAGCATGCGCTGCGACGGCGCCTTGGCGCCCGGAGGGGCTGGTTTCTTTGCCATTTTTCTTCCGCCGCGGGATGGGACCGCGCGCGGCCTCTTCAGTTCAAGATCAACAAACCATTTGCCTGAGCCGGACAGCCCAGGCGCCAAGATCAACCGCGCGGAGATAATCCGCGCGGCGCAATAGGGCAAGTGTTTAGAGGCTTCTGGCGATCGTCTCTACCTGGAAGCACTCGATCTGGTCGCCTTCGCGAATGTCCTGATAGTTGGCGAAGGACATACCGCACTCCTGACCGGAGACCACGTCTTTGACGTCATCCTTGAAGCGCTTGAGGATCGAAAGCGTGCCTTCGTGAATGACGACGTTGTCGCGCAGCAGGCGGACCTTGGCGCCGCGTTCGACCTTGCCTTCGGTAACGACGCAACCCGCGACCTTGCCGGACTTCGAGATGTTGAAGACCTGCTTGATCGTGGCGTAGCCGAGGAAGATTTCGCGCTTCGTCGGAGCCAGAAGGCCCGACATCGCCGCTTTCACTTCATCCACGAGATCGTAGATGATGTTGTAATAGCGGATTTCGACGCCTTGAGATTCGGCGGCCTGTTTCGCCTGCGCGTTGGCGCGGACGTTGAAGCCGATAACGACGGCCTTGGCCGCGGCGGCAAGGGCGATATCGGATTCGGTGATGCCACCGACACCCGAATGCACGAGCCGAGCTTCGACCTCGTCGTTGCCGACCTTTTTCAAAGCGCCGACGATGGCTTCAAGCGAACCCTGCACGTCGCCCTTGACGACGAGCGGAAATTCCTTGCGGCCCGCATCCTTGAGCTGCTGCATCATCTGCTCAAGCGTGCTCTTCGTGCCGGCCGAGCCGAGTGTCTCGCGGCGCTTTCTGACGCGATAATCGGTCAGCTCGCGGGCGCGGGAGTCGTTCTCGACGACGGCGAACTGGTCGCCGGCTTCGGGTGCCGAGTTGAAGCCCAGGACCTCGACCGGAACCGAAGGACCCGCCGACGGAATGTTGGCGCCGTGATCGTCGAGCAGCGCCCGGACGCGTCCCCAGGCCATGCCTGCGACGATAATATCGCCGACATGCAGGGTGCCGCGTTGAACGAGGACGGTGCCGACCGGGCCGCGACCGCGCTCAAGCTTCGCCTCAATGACGACGCCGTCGGCGGGGCGGTTCGGATTGGCCTTGAGGTCGAGAATTTCGGCCTGCAGGTGGATTGCTTCCAAGAGCTTGTCGAGATTCGTGTGCTTCAACGCCGAGACCGGCACTTCGAGCGTATCGCCGCCCATGCTCTCGACCACGATCTCGTGCGAAAGAAGTTCGGTGCGGACGCGGTTCGGATCGGCCTGCGGCTTGTCGATCTTGTTGATTGCAACAATGATCGGGACGCCAGCGGCCTTGGCATGATTGATGGCCTCGACCGTTTGCGGCATGACGCCGTCATCGGCCGCGACGACCAGAATGACGATGTCCGTCACCTTGGCACCGCGAGCACGCATGGCGGTAAAGGCTTCGTGGCCCGGCGTGTCGATGAACGTGATCTTGCTGCCATCGGGCGCTGTGACCTGGTAGGCGCCGATGTGCTGCGTGATGCCGCCGGCTTCGCCGGAAACGACATTTGCGGAGCGAATGGCATCAAGCAACGACGTCTTGCCGTGGTCGACGTGGCCCATGATCGTGACGACGGGCGCGCGCGGACCCAGCGAGGAATCGTCGGCGTCCTTGTCGCCGACAAAACCGATTTCGACGTCGGCTTCCGACACGCGCTTCGACGTGTGTCCGAACTCCTGGACGATAAGCTCGGCCGTGTCCGCATCGAGGACGTCGGTGATTTTATGCATCGCGCCTTGCTGCATCAGGTATTTGATGAGGTCGACGGCGCGCTCCGCCATACGGTTCGACAGCTCCTGAAGCGTAATGGCTTCGGGAATGATGACTTCGCGCGAAATTTTCTCGCGCGGCTGCTGAATGCCCATGGCCTTCAGCTTTTCCTTCTCGCGCTTGCGCTTCAGGGACGCGAGGGAGCGGACCTGAGCTTCGCGATCAAAGTTCGTGATCGTCAGCTTCTGGCGCTGGCGGCCATCGTCGTTGGTCTTGACGGCAGGACGCGGGACCTTGACGCCGCCGGGGCCGCGCTTGCGCGCATCGTCTTCCTCGACCTGCACGCGAGCGACAGGAGGGCGTACCGCGCGTGTCGGTTTTTCGATCGTCGAAGCATCGGCGGGGCCTGCAGCAGCGCCGCGACGCACGGGACCCGGAAGGTCGATTTCGCGCGGGCGTCCGGCTTCACGCGGCATGAAGGCGGTGTTGCCCGACGGGCGAGGGCCTCTTTGGAATTGTGGACGGCCACCGTCGCGCGGAGACGGCGCGGAGCCTCCCTCACGGCGCGCTTCGCGGGGGGCGGAATGATCGCGCGCGACCGGCTGCGTCGTGGTGGCCGGTTGCGGGCGAGGCGTCGACGCAGCCGGGGCGGCAGCGACGGCAGGTTCGTTGTGTGCCGGCTGCTGATGGCGCTGCTCTTCGGCGCGTGGCTGCGCTTTCGGTTCCGGCTCGGGCGGACGTGCGACAGGTTCAAACCGAACCGGTTCCACCTCAGGAGCGCGGCTCGTGTCTTCGGCGCGCGCAGCGGCCAGAGCGCGCTCGCGTGCGGCGCGTTCCTCGTTCGACAGGACGCGCCCGGCCGAGCGATCGCTCGAGGGCGACTGATGATGCGTCGGAGGCGGCGGCGGCACGCGGGTCGACTGCGGAGATTTCTCGATCGTCACCGTGGACGCAGCGGGGGCGGGCGCTTCATTTTCTCCGCCGAGCCTGCGTGTTTTCTTCTTTTCGACGACAACGGATTTGGAGCGCCCGTGGCTGAAGTTCTGTCGCACATGGCCAGACTCGACCGTTCGCTGCAGCGACAGCGGCTTGCGCGCTCCGACCCGGATGGTCTTATCGGTCTGGTCGTTCGAATCCGTCATGCGTTATCCGTTCAGCCTTCAGCTAGAAAGTTCAGAAAATTCATCTGCCGCCCCAGGGGCGGCTTCAATCGTGGAGTGCCGGTAGCGAGCTAATCGCTCCGCATCGTCCAGAAACCGATCCGACAGTCCTCCGGGTATGAGCGCAGCATGTACCACACTTCCGCGCCCGATGGCCAAGCTCATTTGCGCGATCGTCAGAAGGTTGACGATCGTAGCCGTTAGGCCCTGAGCGGCTTGGATTGCCTTGTATTTTCGATCAATTTTAGAGCGACCGTCGGCTGCAGCATCGGCGCCATGCAGCACGGCCCGGACCGGCCCTTTCTCAAGAGCCGCAAAAACCTTCTCGAAACCGGCGAGGGCCAGCCCTGCCTTGTTGGCCAGAGATAATGCTCCGGTCACGCGCTTAAGGATAAGCGTGTCGACCCGATCCGCAAGGTCTGCAGGCGCCTCAGCCTTAACTTTAAGACTTTTTGAAAAGGCCTGCGTCGCAATGGCCTTTTCAACGAGGCGTTTGTCGCACCCGATCCAGACGCCGCGCCCCGGGAGGCGCCGGTCGAGATCGGGGACGATGATGCCGTCAGGCGACAGGACGAAGCGGATCAGCTCGCGCGGGTCAAGATTTTGGCGCGTAACAGCGCACAACCGCTCCTGGCCGACGGCGGAGGTTAAATCCGCCTCGTCCAGCGTCAGTCGATTTTGCCGCTTTGCCTTCACGCGCGTATGTCGCCTTTCCGGTCATTGCCTATTAGCCTTCGGCGACGACGCCATCGGCGTCGGCGTCGGCTGCTTCAAGTTGTTCGTCCTCAGCCGGCTTCTCAAGGTCTTCGGCCTTGATCCAGCCAGCGTGAACGCGGGCCGCCATGATCATGTTCTCGACGTCGGTGCGCGAAAGCTCGAAGCCGTCGAGATAGCCCTTATGGCGGACCGCCTCGGCATCTTTTTCCTTCTTGCGCTCGGTCCAGCCGACCAGTTCGTCCGTCGCGCAGTCGGCGAAATCTTCGACGGTTTTGACGCCGTTCTCGCCGAGCACGACCATCATTGCGGTGGTGATGCCCGGGATCTCCGCCAGCTCATCGGCAACGCCGAGCTCGCGGCGCTTGGCGTCACGTTCGGCTTCCTGCTGCTCGAGGTATTCGCGCGCGCGGCTCTGAATCTGCTCGGCCGTGTTTTCGTCGAAACCTTCGATGTGTGCGATTTCGGCGAGGTCGACGTAAGCGACTTCCTCGATCGTGGCGAAGCCTTCGGTGACGAGAAGCTGGGCAATGACCTCGTCGACATCGAGCGAATCCATGAGCAGCTGCGTGCGTTCTGCGAATTCCTTCTGGCGGCGTTCGCTTTCTTCCTGCTCAGTCAAAATATCGATATCCCATCCAGTCAATTGCGAGGCGAGGCGGACGTTCTGGCCGCGGCGGCCGATGGCCAGCGAAAGCTGGGCCTCGGGAACGACGACCTCGATGCGGTTTGAGTCTTCGTCGAGCACCACTTTGGTGACTTCGGCGGGCGCCAATGCATTGACGATGAAGCTCGCGGCATCCGGGTTCCACTGGATGATGTCGACCTTCTCACCCTGTAGCTCGTTGACGACCGCCTGCACGCGGGCGCCGCGCATACCAACGCAGGCGCCGACCGGATCGATGGATGAATCCTTGGAAATAACCGCGATCTTCGCGCGGCTTCCCGGATCGCGGGCCACCGACTTGATCTCGACGACGCCGTCGTAGATTTCCGGGACTTCGGCGCGGAACAGCATCGACATGAATTCGGGCCGGGCGCGCGTCAGAAAAATCTGCGGGCCGCGCTGTTCGCGGCGCACTTCGTAGATATACGCGCGGATGCGATCGCCGAGCCGAACATTCTCGCGCGGGATCATCTCGTCGCGGCGGATGATGCCTTCGGCGCGGCCGAGATCGACGATGACGTTGCCGTATTCGACGCGCTTCACGGTGCCGTTGATGACGTCGGTGGTCCGATCCTTGTACTCGGCAAACTGCCGGTCGCGCTCAGCTTCGCGCACCTTTTGCACGATGACCTGCTTGGCATTCTGAGCCGCGACGCGGCCGAATTCCAACGGCGGCAGCGTCTCGGCGATCATGTCGCCGACTTTGGCATCCGGATTGCGCTTCTTGGCGTCTTCGAGGTTGATCTGAGTCGCGTCGCTCTCGACCTCATCGACGACGGCGAGAACACGCGTCAACTTGGCTTCGCCCGTCTTGGCGTCGATTTCGCAGCGGATGTCGTTTTCCGCTCCATAGCGAGACTTGGCGGCCTTCTGAATAGCGTCTTCCATCGCTTCGATGACGATCTTCTTGTCGATCGTCTTTTCGCGCGCGACGGCGTCTGCGATTTGCAGAAGTTCAAGCCGGTTGGCACTGATGCCTGCCATGGCCATTGGGTCAATCCTCCAGATCGTCTTCGTCGAGTTCGGCACCGTCACCGGGCCGGGTTGAATGGCGCTCTTTGGCGCGTTGAAGCGCTTCGCGAATGAGTTCGTCGGTCAGAACGAGCTTGGCGTCCGAAATCAAATGGACGGGAAGCCCGAGATGCTGAATGCCATGTTCGCCGGTGTCGGCCTTGATGCGGACTTCGCCGCCCTCGAAACCTTCGAGCACGCCTTTGAACCTTTTACGACCGTCGACGGGTTCTTTCAGCTCAATCTTGGCTTCATGCCCAGACCAATCTTCGAAATCGCTCGGGCGGACGAGCGGGCGGTCGATGCCGGGCGAGGAGACTTCGAGCCGATAAGTCCCGGAAATCGGGTCGGCAACGTCGAGAACCGGCGAGATGCCTTTCGAGATCGCCTCGCAGTCATCGACCGTGATCGTACCATCGGGGCGCTCGGCCATCAGCTGAACGATGCGGTCACGCCCGTCGCCTTGAATTTTCACACGCACCAAGCGGAAGCCGAGATCGCCAAGAACAGGCTCGACGACGGCAGCAATTTCAGCCGCAATACCCGTCTCTTGCAGAAAACGCTGTGTGTCGGCGCTTTCTGTCGCGGGCGAAGCCGTACCGTTGGCGATCGTGTCTTGCAAAGGCGTTCCTGAGCTTAAAGTTCGTCCGGAGCGGGCCTTGCGGTCCACTCTTCAATCAGTGCGTCGTGTTATTGGAATAGCAGCTAAATAGGCGAGATTTACCGGTTGCGCAAGGCTTGGGACCGATCAGACGCGCAGAAAACGCAAATAATAGCGTTTGCGGCCTTCGCGCACCGCCTTAGCTTCGTAGCGCGTTTGCGGCCAATCGGGCGGGCGGATGCGCCAGTCGTCGGGGCTTGCGGCCTGCCAAAGGAAGCGGGGTTCCCTTGTAAAAGCTTCAAGCATCGTGCGGGCGTAGTCGCCGATGTCGGTGCCGATCCGAAGCTCGGAGCCGGGCCGCATGACGTTCGCCATACGTGCCAGCAAGGATGCATTAACCAGGCGGCGCTTCCTGTGCTTCCGCTTCGGCCAGGGGTCGGGAAACAGGACGAAGGCGCGGTCGACGGCGTTCGGCGGGATCGATCGCAAGATCTCGCGCGCGTCGCCCATGTGAACGCGAATATTTTTCAAGTCTTCGGTGGCGATGGCACTCAAGACCTTGATGACGCCGTCCTCGAAGGGTTCGCAGCCGATGAGGGCAACGTCAGGATTTTGCCGCGCCTGCCAGAGCAGGTGTTCGCCGCCGCCGAAACCGATTTCGAGCCATGTTTGCTCGAAGCCTTGCGGCGGCATTGCGGGATCGAACGTGAGGCGCTGCAGATCATCCTGAAGCAACGTCGCCTGGCGGGCGCTCGGCTTTCGGCCCCGCCGCCGTCCGTATGATCTCAGCTCGTGGTCGGCGTCGGACATCGAGAGATTTCATCAAAAAGAAAACGGCCGCTCGCGCAGCCGCTTATAGGCCATTGATCCGCGATTGCCGTCAGGAAACGGCTTTCGCAATCTTTGGGGCGAGATCCGTGCGTTCCCAAGAGAAGCCGCCGTCCTTGTCGGCAGGGCGGCCGAAATGCCCATATGCCGACGTCCGCGCGTAGATCGGCTTGTTGAGGTCGAGCTGATTGCGGATGCCGCGCGGCGTGAGGTCCATGACCTCGCCGAGCGCTTTCTCGATGACCGCTTCTTCGACTTTGCCGGTGCCGTAGGTGTCGACGTAGATCGACAGGGGCTTCGCAACGCCGATGGCGTAGGAGAGCTGGATCGTGCAGCGGTCGGCGATGCCTGACGCGACGACGTTCTTCGCGAGATAGCGTGCCGCGTAGGCCGCCGAGCGATCGACTTTCGTCGGGTCCTTGCCGGAGAAGGCGCCGCCGCCGTGCGGGGCCGCGCCGCCGTAGGTGTCGACGATGATCTTGCGGCCCGTGAGGCCGCAATCGCCGTCGGGGCCGCCGATGAAGAACTTGCCCGTCGGGTTGATGTGCCAGACGACGTCCTTGCCGATCCAGCCTTCGGGAAGCGCCTTGCGGACGTAGGGCTCTATGATCTCGCGGACTTGGCGAGAGCTCAGATCTTCGACGATATGCTGATGCGAGACGACGATCTGCGTGACGCCGACCGGCTTGCCGTCCTCGTAGCGAACGGTGACCTGGCTTTTGGCGTCGGGGCCGAGCATTGCAGCGTCGCCCTGCTTGGCTTTGCGTGCAGTCGCGAGATCGAACAGGATTTTGTGGGCGTAGTAGATCGGCGCCGGCATGAGTTCCGGGGTCTCGTTGCAGGCATAGCCGAACATGATGCCCTGATCGCCGGCGCCTTCTTCCTGGTTCGTCGGCTGCTTGGCGTCGACGCCGGCGGCGATGTCGGCCGACTGTGAGTGCAGAAGAACCTCGATGTTGCAGTTGGCCCAGTGGAAGCCTTCCTGCTCGTAGCCGATGTCTTTGATGGCGTTGCGGGTCAAATCTTCGATGGCGGCGACGGTGACGGTTTTGGGTCCACGCGATTCACCCGCGATAATCACACGATTGGTCGTCGCCAGCGTTTCACATGCCGCGCGGATGATCCACGGGTCGACACCTTCCTTCGCGCCCTCGCGATAGAAGGCGTCGACGACTTCATCAGAAATGCGGTCGCAGACTTTGTCGGGATGGCCTTCGGAGACGGATTCACTGGTGAATAGGAAGGACTTGCGCGCCACGTTGGCCCCCGTGTTGAGAAATCTGGTCACGGCGTTTGCCGTATATTCGATCCGGAGGTCGGCGGTGCCGGTCCGATGAAAGCGCCGGTTTGTCGCAATCCTGATGGATTCGGTCAAGCGACGGTGTGGTTACGTGTGCGAAAGGGGCCCGCGACCTAGCGACCCTTGCCACTGAATTGGTTAGGGTTGGCAATGTCACATAAGTGAAAGATTTAGCTGTCCTCGCCCGCGAGGGCACGGACGAGATCGACGATCGACCGGCGCACCTTAGGGTCGGTGACGCGCGCAAATGCCTTGTTCAACTCAAGGCCTTCGCGGGTTCCGAGAAAATCCACGACATAGGTTTCGTCCGGCTGCTCGGCAAAACCGGGCATCGCCGCCCTGGCGCTTTGGGCGCCGGAAGGAGCTTCATCGTAAAAGAACTGCACCGGCACGCCGAGAACCCTGGCAAGGTCGAAAAGGCGGCTGGCGCCGATGCGATTGACGCCCTTCTCGTATTTCTGAACCTGCTGGAACGTCAGCCCCAGATGTTCGCCAAGCTTCTCCTGGCTCATTCCGAGCAGCATCCGCCGAAGCCTGACGCGAGAGCCGACATGGACGTCCATTGGATTGGCGCGGCGAGACCCCTTGGGAGCTTCTTCGCTCGACTCATCTTCAATCGAAATATTGTCCACCATCACTCGTACAGCCAGCAGTTCCAGACACAAAGTCTTTGCACTTCCTAGGTGCACGCGCGACAGGCGTCAATGTCCGAGCGGCGGCGCGACAAGTTGACTTCAAGACTTTGATTAACGGCCCTTTTTCTGAAGGCCGAAGGCCAGCAGGGCAAAAAGGCCAAGAATTGCGGCCAGCATCCAGTCGCCGAACCGCGCGTAGAGGGGCGGCGCGACCGCTTTCGGGAGGGCGCTGTCTATTTGCCCCCGCACGTCCAGTCCGAGCGATTGCAGGACCCGCCCGAACGGATCGACGACAGCCGAGATGCCGTTGTTGGCGGCCCTGACGAGCGGCGCACCTTCTTCGACGGCGCGGACGCGGGATTGGTGGAAATGCTGATACGGGCCCGTCGTTTCGCCAAACCAGCCGTCGTTCGTGACGTTGATCAAGACGCCGGGGCGCTCAGGACCTTGAACGATGTTCCCCGGAAAGAGCGCCTCGTAGCAGATGAGACCGAGGGCCGGCGGCAAGCCAGGAATCGACATCAGAGGGCGGGGTTCCTTGCCGGTCGCGAAGGAACCGCGTCCGTGCGTCAGCTTCTCGATGCCAATGGCGGAGAGTGTCGATTCGAACGGCATATATTCGCCGAAAGGAACCAGGTGGATCTTATCGTAGGTCGCGATGGGTTCGGCGCGATGGTTCAGCACCAGAATGCTGTTGAGGGTGCGGGTTTGCGCCGTAATGGGGGTATCGGGCGGCAAAATCGGGTCGTGGCGCAGTGCGCCGGTGATCAGTGTCGTGCCGGGCGGCAGGATATTCGCAAGGATGTCGAGCGCCACGGGGGCTTCGAGCGGAAAGAACGGCATTGCAGCTTCCGGCCAAACGAGATGCGTGATGCCGGCAAGCGAATCCTTTTTTCCGTTCGGGTTCGTCAGCGAGAGTGCGACGTGATCATCGAAGATCCGGCGCTGGTATTGGGCCATCCACTTCTCGCGCTGGGGGACGCTCGGCTGCACGATCCTGAATTTAACGCCCGGAACAAACTCTTGCGAGGTCTGCAGCCGCCAGTCGCCATAGGCAAGCATCAGGCTCAAGGGTGCGGCGGCGAGCAGAAGCGCGTCGACGATCTTGCGCGGCGTCAGGCGGACAAGACTGTCACTAAGGGTGATGAGCGGCGCCGGAAAGACGAACAGCGCGATCGCCGTCAGGCCATAGGCGCCGAACAACGCCGCGCTTTGCATCAGCGGCAGCGGATACGTCAGGGCGTAGCCGGGAAGGTCCCAAGGAAATCCCGTCAGGATATGGCCGCGCAGCCATTCGACGACAGATAGCGCGATCGCGAAAACGAACAGCCTCGCGATGCCTTCGCTCCAAAAAACTCGCGCCGCGGTAGCGCCAACGCCCCAAAAAAGCGCGAGGCCCGCGGGCAGGAGCGTGATCGCGAACGGCAAGAGCCACGCGAACTTGTCGGCCTCGACCAGGAACGCCTCGCCGACCCAGAAGAGGTTGCAGAAGAAATAGCCGAAGCCGAACAGCCAGCCGGCGCTGAAGGCGCGGCGCCAGTTGGCGCTCCCGTCGATCAGCCAAACGAAAACGGGGAGCGTCAGAAAGAGGATCGGCGTGACGAACATCGGCGCGAACGCCAATGCCGAAAGCCCCCCTGCCGCGACGGCCAGAAGGGCTCGGCGCCAGCCGCGGAGCGCCATGATTTTCACCCGCGCGCGCGCAATCGACGGCGGATTTGCGGCTGTCGCGTCCATTACGCCTTCGGCGCTTCTGGCAGCGACTTGGTATTGGTTGCGGGTGGACGCGGCGGGTGGACCTTGAGCTTTTTCACCCGGCGCGGATCGGCATCGAGGACTTCGAACTCGACGCCGGTCGGGTGGCGGATGAGTTCGCCGCGGGCGGGAACGCGGCCAAGCATCGAGAAGATGAGACCGCCGATGGTATCGACATCGGTTTCCTCGTCTTCAGGGACAAGCTTCACACCCAGATGCTTTTCGAGTTCTTCGATGGGCGTGCGCGCGACGGCGACGATGCCGAGTTTCGGATCGACGATGATATTCGTCTCGTCGTCGTCATCGTGCTCGTCTTCGATGTTGCCGACGACTTGCTCGATGAGATCTTCGATCGTGACGAGACCGTCGGTGCCGCCGTATTCGTCGACGACAAGCGCCATGTGAATGCGCGTCGACTGCATGCGGATGAGCAGATCAACGGCCGGCATCGACGGCGGCACGTAGAGAATCTGCCGGCGGATTTTGACCGTGGTGATCGGCTTGTTGAGATCGATACTTCTCAGATCGAACACGTTCGCCGGCGGCGGCTCGGCGTCGGGATCGACCTTCGCGATCTTCAACGGCTGGCCGGTTGCTTCCGCCATCAGCCAGCGGAGCACATCCTTGATGTGGATCATGCCGCGCGGATCGTCGAGCGTTTCGCGGAACAGCGGAATGCGCGAGACGCCTGCTTCGTTGAATGTCTGCAGCAGCTCCGAGATCGGCTCGTCCTCGTCGAGGGCGGTGATATCGGCGCGGGGTACCATCAGGGAGGCGACGCGGCTCGAGCCGAAGCGCAGAAGCCGCTCCAGCATCTTGCGTTCGGCATCGGTGAAGTTCGAGGTGCCGCCCGTCTTGAGCGCCCCTTCGAGGGCGTCTCGAACGTTCTGCGGCACAACCAGACCCAGCTTGGCGCCGAGTGCCTGGAGCCAGCCGAGGGCTCCTAGGGGCCTGTTTTCGTCGGTGAGAGTATCGGACACTGTCTTGGTGTGTGTGTTGTCAGTCATGGCCATGAGTTGAAACCCGGTCAGTCTTTCTTACCGGTTTCCAGCTCGCCCGTGTAGGGATTTGCGATGCCCAATTTTGAAAGTATATCAATTTCAATGGCTTCCATGCGTTCTGCGTCGGCAGCCGTGTCGTGATCATAGCCTAAAAGGTGGAGCACGCCATGGACGACCAAATGCTGCACGTGATGCTCGATCGGAACACTTTGCTCCGCGGCCTCGCGTTCGACGGTCTCAAGGCCCAACACGATGTCGCCGATCTGCCCGTCCGGCGCCCCTGTTCCAGCCGGAAAAGATAATACATTCGTCGGCTTAGGCTTACCGCGGAAACGGCCATTGAGATCGCTGACATTGGCGTTCGAGGATAGTGCGACGGACACAAATCCCGGGGCCCGGGGGCCCCGGATCGCTTGAAATGCCGCACGGGCTGCGGTTTCGATCAGGTCGTCGACGTGGGTCACATGCGACCAATTACCGTCATCTTCGACGATCTCGACCTCGAAGACAGGGGCGGACGCCTTTAGGGACGCTGACATCGGCTCACTTCGGTTTTTCGTAGGCGTCGACGATCTTAGCGACGAGGTCGCGCCGGACGATGTCGCCTGCGGCGAACCTGACGATCGAGATGTCGTCGACTTCGGCAAGGAGGTCGACGGCTTCGACGAGGCCGGACTTGGTGCCCGGCGGCAAATCGATCTGGGACGGGTCACCCGTCACCACCATTTTCGATCCTTCGCCGATGCGGGTCAGGAACATCTTCATCTGCATGCTCGACGTGTTCTGCGCCTCGTCGAGGATGACGAAGGCGTTCGCCAGAGTACGGCCGCGCATGAAGGCCAGCGGCGCGACTTCGACGACGCCGGTTTCGATGTCGCGCTCGACCTTTTCGGGCGGCAGGACGTCGTAGAGGGCGTCGTAAAGCGGCCGGAGATACGGGTCGACCTTGTCGCGCATATCGCCGGGCAGGAAGCCCAGGCGTTCGCCCGCTTCGACGGCGGGGCGCGAAAGTATGATGCGCTCGACGAGGCCTTTCTCGAGGCAGTGCGCGGCGAAGGCGACAGCGATGTAGGTTTTGCCGGTGCCCGCTGGGCCGACGCCAAACACGAGATCTTTCTTCTGGATGGCACGCATATAATCGCTTTGCGTCGGCGTCCTGGCCTTCACGACCCGGCGGCGTGTCGCGATTTGGGCTTGCCCGTCGGAGATCGTGCCCTCGGCGCGCGCATGGCGGATCAGGCCGTCGATGTCGCCGGCGCCGATCGATTCGCCTTTCCTGATGCGCGCGTAGAGCCGCTCCAGGACGTTTCTCGCGATATCGCAGGAAGCTGCGGCGCCCGTCAGAATGACGACGTTGCCGTGAGCATGGGCGTCGATGCCTAATCGATCTTCTATCAAGGCCAGGTGGCTATCGTATTCCCCAAGCAGCTGCGTGAGCAGCCGGTTGTCTTCGAAGGGTACAACGACGCGAGCGGTTTCAACTTCGACCTTATTCGGCCGACGTGATGCCGACGCGGAGGACCCGCGGAATGCTGCCAATCCCGACACTCCTTTGCTTGCGGTTTTTCTACCCGTAGAGCTCAAATTCGAATTGACCGTACAGCCAACGTTAGCATGCGGAATAAGCGTTCGGCACAGTCAGGTGTGGTTAACGCACAACTAGACCCAACTCGTCCGGGCAACCCGTATAATCCGTTTATGCTGCCGCTATGACACCGGAAAGGCTGAGGCGGCGGGTTTCCGTCACTGCCACATCTGCCGTCCGGCCGACGAAGTCCCCGTCAGCGGTCGCATGAACGAGCTGTAGATAGGGTGTCCGGCCGACAAATTCACCAGGCTGGCGGCCGCGGCGTTCGAACAGCACCGGGACGACACCGCCTATCGCCCGGGCGTTGAAAGCCGTCTGCTGGGCTTCCAGCAGCGCCTGAAGGCGCTGGAGGCGCTCCGATTTGACATTATCGGGAACCTGCGCGGCGAGCGTCGCGGCCGGTGTCCCGGGCCGGGGGCTGTATTTGAAGGAGAATGCCTGAGAAAAACCAATGGCCTCGACGAGAGCAAGAGTATCTTCAGCGTCGTCGTCGGTTTCGCCGGGGAAGCCGACGATGAAATCGCCCGAGAGCGCGATATCGGGGCGGACGGCGCGGATGCGGCCTATCAGGTCGATGTACTCCGCCGCACTGTGCTTACGATTCATGGCGGCGAGCATGCGATCCGAGCCTGACTGCACCGGCAGGTGAAGGAAGGGCATCAGCTGCGGCACCTCGGCGTGGGCCGCGATCAGATCGTCGGTCATGTCGCGGGGATGGCTGGTCATGTAGCGAATGCGTTCGATGCCGTCGATATCGGCCAGTCTGCGGATCAATTCGGCGAGCCCGATCGTGCGGCCGGTCGGACCCGCGCCGTGATAAGCATTGACGTTCTGACCCAGCAGAACGAGCTCTTTGGCACCTGCCGCAACGAGCTCGCGGGCTTCGGCTTCGATCTTAGCAGCGGGGCGCGAGAACTCGGCGCCGCGCGTATACGGCACCACGCAGAACGTGCAGAACTTATCGCAGCCTTCTTGCACGGTGAGGAATGCCGATGGCGAAGAGATGCGGCGCGGCGCCTTCAAGCGGTCGAATTTTTCGTCGCCCGGGAATTCGGTTTCGACGATAGGTTTCCGCGTGTTTTCCGTGCGCGCGATCAGTTCCGGAAGGCGATGGTAGCTTTGCGGGCCGATGACGAGATCGACAGCCGGCTGGCGCAACGTGATCTCGCGGCCTTCGGCCTGAGCGACGCAGCCGGCAACCGCAATCATGGTCTCCTTGCCATCGCGACTGCGCGCTTCCTTCATGTCGCGGATGCGGCCGAGATCGGAATAGACTTTTTCGACCGCCTTTTCGCGAATGTGGCAGGTGTTGAGGATGACCAGATCGGCCTGCGCGATGTCGGCCGTTTCGCTGTAGCCGTCGCGCGTCAGGGCTTCCGTCATACGTTCGCTGTCGTAGACGTTCATCTGGCAGCCGAAGGTCTTCAGAAAATAGGTTTTGGGATTAGGGCGCTGCACGTCGTTTGACCGGTCAAGGATTTTCGCTGTTTCTCAGCGCAAGCGCTTAGCACAGAACAAGCCGATTATGTCCATTTCTCGCTGCGGATTTGCGGCGAAGCGAGCTTGCGGCGGCGGGTTTCCTCGGTCGGCTCCACCGGAAGGAGTGCTGGATCGTCGGGGCGGCCGCGCAGAATGCCGAGAACGGCCGAACGAACGGCCCGTTCGGTCTTGAGCGCTAGATCCTTGCGATCCTTGAACTCGGAGAGAGGTACGGGCGGGCCGACCTTGATCGTCACCGTGATCGGGCCCGATTTCAGGACACCCCAGGCATGCGACGTCATTTCCATATCGCCATACCAGCCGATGCGCGGGCGGTCGGCGCGTGTCAGCGGAACACCGCGGACGTGGGTATAGACGACCGCGACCGTCTGGACGACGACGCCCGAGCTCGATGATGCGCCGCCACCTTGGTCCAGACCTTTGCCCAGACCTTCGTGGCCTTGCCCGGCGACGGCTCCGAACAGCGACGTCTTGAAGGGTAGCACGCGATTGCCGTCGCTCGACGTTCCTTCGGCGAACAGGACAATATTGTCGCCCTGTTTCAATCGCCTCATGATTTCGTTGGCGGCGTCGCCCGTTGTCTGCCTGCGGGTGCGATCGATGAAGACCGAGCGCTGCAGCCGCGCCAACGCCGAGACGAACGGCCAGCTCCCGACTTCGAGCTTGGCAACGAACGACACGGGCGCGAGGGCGGAAAGCACAGGGATGTCGAGCCAGGACGTATGATTGCAGACGAGGAGCACGGGTTTGTCCTCGACGACAGCACCCTCGATCTTGAGCGTGATTCCGAGGATGCGGCAGACGTTGCGGTGATACCAATTGGGAAAGCGGCGCGCGGCGCTGGGCGACATCTTAAGCAGCAGGGCCTGGACCGGCATCAACGGCACCGTGAAGCCGAAGAAGCCGGCGAGGACGGCCGAAGCGCGGAGCGATCCGTGTGCCATCGCGTGGGCTAGCCTCTCCGGCTGGACGACTTCTTCTTCGCGATGGGCACGCCGTAAAGCTCCAGCCGATGCCCCACAAGCTCGAAGCCGAGATCACGCGCCACCCGCTCTTGCAGAGCCTCGATATCGGAATTCGAAAATTCGATCACCCGCCCGCTGTCGATATCAACGAGATGATCGTGGTGCTCTCGCGGTGCCGGCTCGTAGCGGCCGCGGCCGTGTCCGAAGTCGTGGCGCTCAAGAATACCTTTTTCGGCGAAGAGCTTCAGCGTCCGGTAGACGGTCGAGAGAGAAATTCTGGAATTGATCGCATGGGCGCGGTGGTGAACTTCCTCGACGTCCGGGTGATCCGTGGCGGAGGATAGCACCTGAGCGATCACGCGTCGTTGGCCCGTCATTCGCAGGCCATACTCCGCGCATCGCGATTCAATGGTCGTCTCGGCTTTCGCCGAATGTGCGGTCATGACGATCAAGCTTTGATAAGGCGATTCCTGATCGCCGGAGTATGGCCGCCTTATAGGCAGTGGCAAGCCTTCGCGTCTATATCAGCGCGATTGTTCGGACGGCTCGAGATTTAAAACGAGTGTCAATGCGTCCGCAGGCGTGCTTCCCGGCCGCTCGTAATAGCGTTTGCGGCGTCCGGCCTCGGTAAATCCGAGCTTGCGATAAAGCGCGAGGCCGGCCGTGTTGTCCTCTGCAACCTCAAGGAAGATGCGTTTTGCGTCGCCGCGACGGGCGGCGCGGGTCAATCCTTCGAGGAGGCCTGTTGCTAGGCCGACGCGCTGCCAATCCGGCGACACGCCCATCGAAAGGATTTCGGCTTCGTCCGCAGCGAGCTGACCGATCACAAAGCCGATAACGGATTTCTTCTGGCTGCCGGCGACGGCGATCAACGACGTTGCAGCGGGATGTTCGAGAAGAGACTTGATCGCCGCGGTATCCCAGGCCGGATCGAAAAGCTTTGCGTGCAGCGCTGCGATTTCCTCTGCCCGATCCGGTGCCGCCCAGAGCATGCTCGCATGCTTCACATTTCGGAACGGCGTGACGTTCGAGTTCATGCGCCGGCTCCGATAAACGGACTGGGCGCCGGAGGTTTGGCGTCGGGTGGCCGGAGATAGAGTGGGTGCAGCACGGGCGTGAGCGGAAACTCGCAAGCCGGAAAGAGCAGGTCCAGCGCGTCGGGGAGGAGATCCGGCAGAATCGCGGTCGCCTCGATCCCCGCATCGTGCGCGGCGGCAGCAAGCTCGGCGGCGCCGGAGCCCGCGATGACGATCGGGTCCGGTCCGAGGAAGGGCACAGCGTCAGCTATTGCCACGCACTGAGGCGCGACGAGGCTTTGCAGCGAATGGCGGTCGAAAACCTCAAGATAGACTTCGCCACGCCGGGCGTCGGTTGCAATCGCGACGCGCCGCGTCGGTGCGGCTGGGATCCTGGCGCTCATCGCCATCAACTTGAGGCTGGAGATCGCGACGATTTGGGCTCCCGTCGCGAGGGCGAGGGCACGGGCTGCCGATACGCAAATGCGCGTGCCGGTAAACGTTCCCGGTCCAAACGGCACCGCTATGCGGTCAAGCGCCTTAAATTGCAGGCCCGCTTCGCCCATGACGGTCTCGATCATGGGCATCAAACGCTCGGAATGACCTTTCTGCATGGCTTCGAATGCGAACGAAATGCCGGGGGTCAGCGAACGGAGCCCCCGGCCCGCCGCGACCGAGCAGGCATCGAAACAGGTATCGAGCGAAAGAATATTCATTCCGGGCGGAGCTTTTATACGATTGAGGCCATTTCGTCGAAGCTAAATCGCGGTGACCGTGGATAAATTCCCGCGGGATCGCCATAACCGAGATTACAAAGGAAATTCGACCTTATCTCGGTTCCGGAGAAAAACTCCGCGTCGAGGGCGGCATTGTTAAATCCTGACATCGGACCGCAATCGAGCCCAAGGGCGCGGGCGGCCAGAATAAAATACCCCCCCTGAAGGCTGCCATTGCGAAAGGCCGTGGTGTCGGCGTGCTCCTTCTTGCCGACGAACCAGCTTTTGGCGTCGGCTGCCGGATAAAGTCGCGGCAGATATTCGTAGAAATTCAAATCATAGGCGATGATGGCCGTTGCCGGTGCCGCCATCGTCTTCTCGACATTACCTGCACTGAGATGCGGTTTTAGGCGTTCTTTCGCTTCCGGCGATTTTACGAAAACAATTCGCGCGGGCGAGCAATTGGCGCTCGTCGGGCCCCATTTCATATGCTCGACGATCTGGCGCAGCAGGGTGTCGGGTACCTCGCGAGGTTGCCATTTGTTATTCGTCCGAGCTTTGTCGAACAATTGATCGAGTGCGGTGCTATCCAGAGGTTCAGCCATTTCCGATATCCGTTCGGTTGAAATGAGCCCAAATACGAAGAACCCCGCCGAGGCGGGGTTCAAAGGACGGAATTCCAATTTATACCGGCTCGACAGCCTGCACTTCCGGACAGAAGTGCTTCAGGAGGTTTTCGATCCCGTCCCGCAGGGTCGCCGTCGAGCTTGGGCAACCGGAGCAGGCGCCGCGCATGTGGAGATAGACCACACCGTTGCGGAAGCCTGAGAAGGTGATGTCGCCGCCGTCTTGCGCCACTGCCGGGCGTACGCGCGTCTCAAGCAGCTCCTTTATCGTCGCGACGATCGATTCATCGTCCGGATCGTAATTCTCAGCGGCGCTGTCGTTGGAACCTTCGTCGTCGGCCGCGGGGGCGCCCGACATATAGTGCTCCATGATGGCGCCGAGGATCATCGGCTTCAGGTGCTGCCATTCGATGTCGCCTTTGGTCACCGAGATGAAGTCGGAGCCGAAAAACACGCCGTCGACGCCGTCGATGGCAAAGAGGCGCGTCGCCAGCGGGGAAGCCGCCGCGTCGCCCTTTGAACGGAAATCGGCCGTTCCGTCAGCGAGGACGTCGCGACCCGGGATGAACTTCAGCGTCGCCGGATTGGGCGTGGCTTCCGTCTGGATGAACATGCTGCCTCACTTCGTGTTCGGTGGTCTGCCGCACGGCCCGCGCGGGGGATGATTGGAAGATCTCTAATATAAGTATGCCCAATGAGCGTGTCGAGGTCACCGGTCAGGCCGTTTGGCGGCCAATTTACGCCAAAGCCTTGATTTCATCGAGCGAAAGCTGGCCCGGCACGACGGTGACCGGAACCGCGAAGCCGCCTCCCGCCCGTCCGACCGCCAGCGAGGAGACGAGCGGCCCCGGTCCCTTGGCGTCGATCGAGGCGCCGAGCACCAGGATCGCGATATCCTCGTCCTCGTCGATAAGCTTGTTAACCTCTTCGGCGGTGCGGCCCTCGCGAATGACGTCTTCGGTCTCGACGGTTTCGAAGCCGGCGTGCGTGAGCTTGCGGCGAAATAGCCGGAACAGCGCCTTCGCCTTCGTCGTCTCTTCCTCGATCTGAACCTGGCGGACGCCGGCCCAATTCTGGAACTCGCTCGGTTCGATGACATAGAGCATGACGATGCGGCCCGAGGATCGCTGCACGCGGCTTGCGGCGTAATACAGCGCGCTTTCGACTTCCTGGCTCTCGTCAACGACGATCAGGAGCTTGCGGCGATGGCCTTCTTCGAATGAGCGACGCGGTTTCATGGGCGTGATGCTGCCATTCATCGCGAGCGCTCGCAATGGCCGCAAATCGCTGCGTCATATGCAACTTGATCAGCTTCTGATGAAGCCGACGATATCCTTGACCTTGTCCATGATCGGCGTCGCGATTTCGCGCGCGCGTGCGGACCCGTCACCCAGAATGCGGTCGATTTCGGCGGGGTCGGCCGAGAGACGCGTGATCTCCTTCGTGATGGGCTCTATGCGGGCAACGAGCGCGTCCGCCAGAACCTTCTTGAAGGCCGAGAACTGCTGGCCACCGAACTGGCTGAGAACGGCTTCCACCGGCTGGTCCACGAGCGTCGCGTAGATGCCGATCAAATTTTCCGCTTCGGGGCGGCCTTCGAAGCCTTTTTCATCGCCCGGCAGCGGTTCGGGATCGGTTTTCGCCTTCTGGATTTTTTTCGCGATCGTGTCGGCGTCGTCCGTCATGTTGATGCGCGAGAGATCCGAGGGATCGGATTTCGACATCTTCTTCGTGCCGTCGCGCAGGCTCATTACGCGCGTCGCGGCCCCCGTGATAACCGGTTCGGGCTGCGGGAAGAAGACGCCGTCGGCGAAACCTTCGGCAACGATTGAAGACGCGAAGTCGTTGTTGAACTTCTGCGCGATGTCGCGCGCCAATTCGAGGTGCTGCTTCTGGTCTTCTCCGACCGGGACGTGCGTTGCGCGGTAGGCGAGAATGTCGGCGGCCATCAAATTCGGATAGGCGTAGAGACCGACGGAAGCCTGCTCTTTGTCCTTGCCGGCCTTCTCCTTGAACTGCGTCATGCGATTGAGCCAGCCGAGACGGGCGACGCAATTAAAGACCCAGGCGAGTTCGGCGTGGGCCGAGACCTGCGACTGGTTGAAGAGGATGCTTTTCTTCGGATCGAGGCCGGCCGCGATGTAGGCTGCCGTTACCTGGCGGATGGCGGTTCTCAGCTCGGCGGGGTCCTGCGCGACCGTGATGGCGTGGAGATCGACGACGCAATAGATGCACTCGTGCGTCTCCTGCATTTTGATCCAGTTGACCATCGCGCCGAGATAGTTGCCGAGATGCAGGCTGCCTGTCGGCTGCATGCCTGAGAAGACGCGCGGCGTGATTTTCATGGATCCGTTACCAGCGTTGAAGAGAGATTTGGCGGCCTTATCGCGTGCGGGCGCCCGCGGCGCAAGTGCGTAGCATTTTCTAGCGCCGGCCGCGGGTCAGCCGCCCAAGCTGGCCGAGCGTCATGACGCCCGTGGCCAGGACAAGAATGGCAAAGACGGTAAAGCCTGCTCCGATCTCGACGGCGAGAATCGACGCCTTGATGAAGAAGCCGCTGCCGTGGGCATAATAAGGGCCGAGCCAATGGCTCGTCGCTACCAGGGCGGCGACCATCGCAGCACTGGCAAGGACGATCAACGGCAGGTTCCGCTTGAGCCGGCGGTCAGCGATGAAATCGCCGCGGCGGCTCAGCGTCGCCCATAGCAGATACGCGTTGAGCCAGCCGCCGAGAGCCGTCGCGACGGCAATACCAAGCTGGGGCAGCATGCCAATGCGGGGAAACAGGAAGAACAGCGCGACCGAGCCGATGGTATTGGCCGTCAAGCTGATCGCGGCGTACTGCATCGGCGTCTTCGTATCTTCGCGGGCGTAGTAGGCGGGCGAGAAGACCTTGATCATCACGAATGCAGGAAGGCCGAGCGCGAACATGGTCAGCAAGGACGCGGTGATGCGGGTATCCATCGGTCCAAAGGCACCGCGTTCGAAAAGGACGCGCACGATGTCGGTCGGGACGACCGCAAGCGCGAGCGCCGAGGGGATCGTCAGCAGGAGGGCAAATTCGAGCGAGCGGTTCTGGCTGTCCATGACGCTGGCCGTGTTTCCGGCGCGGAGCTGGCGGGCGAGATCGGGTAACAATACGATGCCGACGGCAATTCCGACGATGGCGAATGGAAGCTGATAGAGCCGGTCGGCGTAGTAGAGCTGCGAAACGGCACCGGGCTGCAGCGACGCGATGATCGTTCCAATCGCGATGTTGAGCTGGGTTACGCCGCCCGAGATGACGCCGGGAATGCCGAGCCGTACGAGGTGGCGGACATCGTTCGTCAGGCGGGGACGTCTGATGCCGAGAGACATGCCGGCGCGGTGCATGCCCCATATCAGTAGCGCAAGCTGCAAGAAGCCCGCTACGAACACGGCCCAAGCCTGGATGATGCCGGCTTCGGGCTCGGCTTTGTAGCCGATCCACATCGAGATCAGCGTCGCGATCATCATCACGCCATTGAGGACGATTGAGACAGACGCGCTCTCGGCGAAGCGGCCAACCGAATTCAACACTCCCGACATCAGCGCGACGATCGACATGCAGAGCAGGTACGGCATCGTGATGCGCGTCAGCAGCACGGATAAATCGAACTTTTCAGGCCGCACGTCGAAGCCAGGCGCCAGTGCGTACATCAGCAGCGGCATCGCCAATTCGGCAACGATCGTCACGATGAGCAGGATGAAGAGTAGACCTGCCATCGCATCTTCGGCGAACTTGCGGGCGGCCTCCGGACCGTCGCCTTCGAGCTTCTTGGCAAAGATCGGCACGAAAGCCGAGTTGAAGGCGCCCTCTCCGAAAAGCCGGCGAAAGAGGTTCGGGAAGCGAAAGGCGACAACGAAAGCGTCGGCGACCCAGCCTGAGCCGAGCGTGGCGGCGATCAGGATATCGCGCATGAAGCCGAAGACGCGACTAAGGAGCGTCAACCCGCCGACGGTGGCGAACGATTTATAGAGTTTCATTGAATGAACGGATTAGCGGTTCGCATTTCGACCCAAAGGAAGATTCGCCCTCATAGACCGGCTTGAGGCAGTACACATCCGGCAATTTGATGTCCGCCGGGCCTGCCTTGTGGGCCGTGGCCGCGAAGTCACGGCTAGGCGAGCGTCTATTTCATGGGCGTTATCGGGATCGCGTGCGCGAGCCTCAGGTGCACGGGCCTCAGGCGCGGGCGGCTTCGGAGATGCTTTTAACCCGTGCGGGGCCGAGGATCGATTTGAGGCGTGTGCGTAACGTATTCTGGCGTGTCTCGCTGATGATCTGCTTGCCGAGGAGATCGGTGACATAGAACACGTCGACTGCTTTCTCGCCGAACGTCGTTACGTGTGCCGAGGCGATGTCGAGCGACAAGTCCGAGAGCACCGAAGTCAGCTCGTAAAGAAGGCCGGGCCGGTCACGACCGGAGATCTCAAGCACCGTCAGGCGGTCCGACAGCGCGTTGTTGATGATGATTTCGGGCTCGACCGTGAACGCGTCGGCGCCGCGTGTTCCAATTCGCCTTTTCTGGAGAAGGGCGGCAAGCCGATCCTTGCCGTTGAGCAGGCGCTGGATGGTATCGATGATGCGGCGGGCGCGGCGAAGCTCGTCGTCGTCCTCGGTGAATTCGCGGTTGAGCAGGAACGTATCGAGCGCGTAGCCGTCGCGCGTCGTCGTGATGTGTGCTCCCGCGATGTTGGCCCCCGCCGCGGCGCAAGCGCCCGCGAACAGCGACAAGAGCCTCGCGTGGTTGGGCGCGAATACGGTGAGTTCGGTTATGGCGGTGAAAGCGTCCGTCTTGATGGCGGTAGCTAACTTGGTGCGGGACCGCATGGCGTCGCGGACGACATTGGCGTGCACCACTTGCGTTGCAAGATCGGTGCGGAGCCAATAGTTCGGATAGTGCCGGTCGATAAAGGCGTTTACGGTGCTTGCGGGCCAGCCGACCAGAGCCTCGCGCAAGGCGGACTGGGCGTTCTCGATACGCTCGCCGCGCGGGATCTGCGTGTGGCCGCCGGCGACGAGCGGTTCGGTCTCGTGGTAGAGGGTGCGCAGAAGCTGGCCTTTCCAGCCGTTCCAGACGCCCGGTCCGACGGCGCGGATATCGGCGCAGGTCAACAGCAGCAGCAGCTTCAATCGCTCCGGGCTTTGCACGATATCGGCGAAGGCGCGGATGGTGTCGGGATCGGAGATGTCGCGCGAGTGCGCGAAGTTGCTCATCGTCAGGTGTTCCTGGATCAGCCAGGCGACAAGTTCGGTTTCGGCCGGCGTCATTCCGAGGCGCGGACAGATCTTGCGCGCGATGCGGGCGCCGACGAGAGAATGACTTTCTTTCCGGCCTTTGCCGATATCATGAATGAACGCGGCGACGAGGAGCGCCCGGCGGTTCTGTATCGATGAGAAGATCGCCGTCGACAGCGGCAACTCGGACGCGAGTTCGCCGCGTTCGATTGCGACGATATTGCCGAGCGTCCGGAGCAGATGCTCGTCAACAGTGTAGTGGTGATACATGTTGAACTGCATCATCGCGACGATGCGGCCGAACTCTGGGAGAAAGCGACCCAATACGCCGGCGTCGTTCATCTGGCGAAGGGAAGCTTCGGGATTTCCCTGTGCCGTCAGCAGAGAGAGAAAAATCGCGTTGGCTTCGGTGTCATGGCGCAACTTATTGTCGATCAGGCGAAGGGAGGCGCGAAGGAGGCGGATCGCGTCGGGGTGCAAGTAAGCGCCGGTGTTGGCGGACTGGGCGAAGAAGCGGATAAGGTTTACGGGGTCGCGGGCGAACGCCTCCGGATCGGCGACGTTCAGACGATCGTTGTCGATGCGGAAATCGGTTTTCTGGCGGACCTCGCGCCGCGTCTTCCAGCTCAGCGGGTTCAGGAGATGCTTGTAGCCGGGTGATGTCTTGAGCTGCTGCATTTCGAGCGCGCCGCAGAGGATCGTCGTCAGGTCGCCGACGTCCTTCGCTATCAGGAAGTAGTGCTTCATGAAGCGTTCGACGGCGCGCAAACCTTCGCGGGAAGTATAACCGAGGCTTTGCGCCATGGCGGGCTGGACTTCGAAGGATAAGACCTCTTCGGCGCGGCCGGTCAGGAAATGCAGAAAGCATCGCACGCGCCAGAGGAAATCTTCGCAGCGGCGGAACGTCTGCACTTCTTCGGGCGTGAAGATGCCGGCCTCGACCGCGGCAGCGCCGACTTCCTGATTGAAGATATATTTCGACAGCCATTGCAGCGTGTGGAGATCGCGCAGGCCGCCCTTGCCGTCCTTGATGTTAGGCTCGACCTTGTAGCGGCTCTCGCCGGCGCGGCGTGTGCGCTCGTCGCGTTCCGTCATCTTGGCGTCGATGAACTGGCGCGCGGTGCCCGCCACGACTTCGGACCGGAAGCGATCTTCGAATTCCGCAAAGAGCTGCTTGTCTCCAAGAATAAGGCGCGAATCGAGGAGAGCGGTGCGGATCGTGATGTCGGCGAGGCCGAGCTTCAGGCATTGCTCGATCGTGCGGGTGGCGTGGCCGACCTTGAAGCCCAGATCCCAGAGCATATAGAGCATATATTCGACGACGCTCTCGCCCCAGGGCGTCTGCTTGTAGGGCAGCAGGAACAGGAGGTCGATGTCGGAACCGGGGGCCAAGAGGCCGCGGCCGTAGCCGCCGGTCGCGACGATGGCCATGCGTTCGGCGTCGGAAGGGTTGGTCGCGCGATAGACGTGGGTGACGGTGTAATCGTAGATCAGGCGGATCAGCTCGTCCTGGAAGAGGCTGAGGCCCGCGGCGCACCGCCTTCCGTTTCCGTCGACATCGAGCGCCGTCCGCGCCGCCTCCCTTGCACCCTTGGTGAGGGCTTTCAGGTTTTCGAGCACTTTCGGCCGGGCATCCGACGGTGTGGCGTTACTTTCGTTGAAATACCCCGTCAGCTCGCGGCGGGCCGCAAGCCGGTCGAAGTAGGGGGGCGGGACGAGGACGTTCGTTTGATCGCTGGTCAAGGCTTCGTCTTCTTCAAGGTTTCGGCAAGAGCCTTGAGTTCGTAGAGCTTCTCGAGTGCCGCCTTCGGCGACAGGTCGTCAGGATGCATGGCAAGAAGCAGCTTTTCAACGGCTGAAGGGGAATCGTCCCGAGCTGCGCCTCTCGGCCGCGCCGCGGAGAATAGCGGAAGATCGTCAATACTTTCGTCACCAACGCGCGGGCGGCGGTCGGTCTTTTCCAGCCGCGCCAGGACTTGACGCGCCCGCGCCACGACCGGTTCCGGCAGCCCGGCGAGCTTCGCAACCTGGATGCCGTAGGAGCGGTCGGCGGCGCCGGGCTTAACTTTATGCAGAAAAACGATGGTATCGTGCCATTCGGCGACGTCCATCGTGACGTTCGCGATCCCGTCGAGGCGGCGCGCGAGTGCTGTCAGCTCATGGTAGTGGGTGGCGAAAAGTGCCCTGGCTTTGGTGACGCCATGGAGAAATTCGACGGTTGCCCAGGCGATGGACAAGCCGTCGAAGGTCGCCGTGCCGCGGCCGATCTCGTCGAGAATGACGAGTGAACGTTCGGTCGCCTGATTGAGGATCGCAGCCGTCTCGACCATTTCGACCATGAATGTCGAGCGGCCGCGGGCCAGATCGTCAGAGGCGCCGACGCGCGAGAACAGGCGGTCGACAATGCCGATATGTGCGGAACGCGCGGGCACGTAGGAGCCCATCTGCGCCATCACGGCGATTAGCGCGTTCTGGCGGAGGAATGTTGATTTGCCGGCCATGTTCGGGCCGGTCACGAGCCAGATGCGGGAATCCGGGAGTTCGTCGGCACCTTGAGGCTCGGTGGCCGGTTCGCTGCGGCCCAGGATGCAGTCATTCTCGATGAAGGCTGCGCCGCCCTGTTTCGCAAGCGCCTGCTGGACAACGGGATGACGGCCGCCGCGGACTTCAAAGACGGTGCCTTCGTCGATGACGGGGCGCACGAAGCTTTGCTCCAGAGCGAGCGACGCGAGTGCCGCATAGACGTCGAGTTCCGAAAGCGCGGCGGCGGCTTCGCCAAGGGCATTCGTGGCGGCGGCGATCCCTTCAGTCAGAGATGTGAAGATTTCCTGCTCCAGGCTGAGCGCGCGTTCGTTCGCCGATGCGATCTGTCCTTCGGTTTCGAGCAGTTCGGCGGTCGCGAAGCGCACGGCATTGGCCATCGTCTGGCGGTGGCGGAAGCGCTCGGACAACGGCGGCGACATCAGCGGCTTGGCGTTGAGCTGCGTCACCTCGATGTAGAAACCTAAGATGTTGTTGTGGCGGACACGCAGCGTCTTGATGCCGGTTTCTTCGATGTAGCGGGCTTCGAGTTCGGCCATGACGCGACGGCTGTCGTTGCGGAGCGCGCGCGCCGCATCGAGATCGGCGTTGAAGCCTTCGCGGATGAAGCCGCCGTCGCGCCGGAGAAGCGGCGGGTCATCGACGAGCGCATTTTGAAGCGCACTCGCCAGCGAGGCCGGCACGGCGGAAAGGCGTGTGGAAATGGATTGAAGCTCAGGCGGCAATGGCAGCGGCTCCGTCGCGTTCTTGAGCATATTCGCGATGTCGGAGGCGGCTTCGATCGCGTCGCGTACGGCGGCGAGATCGCGAGGGCCGCCGCGTCCAAACGTCAAACGCGGCAAAGCACGCGCAAGGTCGGGCGTTCCGCGCAGGCTAAAGCGAATATCGTCCATCAACCGGCGGTTGCCGACCAGAGAAGAAACGGCGTCGAGCCTCGCTTCGATTGCGCCCGAAGAAATGAGAGGGCTGGCGATGCGGGCGTGAAGCTCACGGGCGCCGCCGCCGGTGATCGTGCGATCGATCGCGGCGAGGAGTGTTGAAGCCTTGTCGCCCGATGTCGATTTCACCAGTTCGAGGCTGGCGCGGCTCGCGGCGTCGATGAAGAGGGACGATCCACCGGCGCGGCGTGGAGGCCGGACGAGGGGTTTCCTGCCCATTTGCGTCAGGTCGACGTATTTCAGCACGGCGCCGATCGCGGCGAGCTCACCGCGCGAAAACGCTCCAGAGCCCGCGAGATCCGCGACGCCCAAGGTGTCCTTGAGATCACGAGCGCCGGCGGCGCTGTCGAAATAAGCGGATGGAATAGGCGTTGTCTTGCCGCCCGAATATTCGACCGTTCGTGCGAAGGTCTCGTCGACCAGAAGATTGTCCGGTGCGAGCACTTCGCTTGAGGCGAGGCGGATCAGTTCGCCGGAGAGATCGCTGCCAGAGACCTCCGCGACTTCGAATTCGCCGGTCGAAATATCGAGGGAGGCGAGAGCGACGCGCGCTTCGGTTGTGGCGATGCCGAGCCCGGCGGGTGTGGCAAGAAAAGCAGCCGTCAGATAATTTCGGGCCTTGGCGTCGAGAAGGGCTTCTTCCGTCAGCGTGCCGGGCGTTACGAGGCGAACGACGTCGCGCCTGACGACCGCTTTGGCGCCGCGCTTGCGGGCCTCCGCCGGATCTTCGAGCTGTTCGCAAACGGCGACGCGATGGCCTTGCTTAATCAGACGTTGGAGATATTCGTCGGCGCGATGCACGGGAACGCCGCACATGGGAATATCCTGGCCCTTATGCTTACCACGTTTCGTTAAGACGATCGAAAGGGCTTGCGACGCCCTTACGGCGTCGTCGAAGAAAAGCTCGTAGAAATCGCCCATCCGATACCAAAGCAGGCTATCGGGGTTTGCCGCCTTGATTTCAAGATATTGCGCCATCGACGGCGTTGCCTCCGCCGAGGTCGACGGTTTATCGTCTTTGTGCGACACTGCGGCCGCCGCGGTGGGCTGGGTTTCGGGCAGCCTGCTCTTGCGCGGCTCGTCGGTTCTGGACATCAAGAGATTACGTTTCAAATTGCCCCGTTCGCATTCGTGGATGGCGCAACATGAACGTCCCGCCGCCCCCCTTCCAAGCGCCGGATATGCATAGGTTGCTGTCCCGGCTCCCGCAACCTATCGTGCCGGCGCTTATCCCCTGATGTGTGCCTTGGCAGCAATGCCGGGGGCGCACGAATTCCTGAACGGTCAACACCATGCCCTCCCTCCACCGCGCAGCCCATGTGACGGATCAAGAAGCTCTTGCATTTCACGCCAACGGCAAGCCCGGAAAACTCGAGATCGCGGCGACGAAGCCCCTGGCGACGCAGCGCGACCTTTCGCTCGCGTATTCACCGGGTGTTGCCATTCCGGTTCTGGCGATCGCCGAAAATCCGCGTGACGCTTATGCATATACGAGCAAGGGAAATTTCGTTGCCGTCGTGTCGAACGGCACGGCCATTCTCGGCCTCGGCAACCTTGGTGCGCTCGCGGCGAAGCCCGTGATGGAAGGCAAGGCGGCACTGTTTAAACGCTTCGCCGATATCGATGCGATCGACTTGCTCGTCGATACGTCGGATCCGGACGCTTTCATCAATTGCGTGCGCTACCTCGGGCCATCTTTCGGCGGCATGAACCTTGAGGATATCAAGTCGCCGGATTGCTTCATCATCGAGGAGAAGCTGAAGGCGTTGCTCGATATTCCGGTTTTTCACGACGATCAGCACGGAACGGCGATCGTCGTTGCCGCCGGCGTTTTGAACGGATTGCGAGTTGTCGAGAAAGACATCGCGGACGTGAAGCTCGTTTGTGCCGGCGCCGGCGCGGCGGCTCTGGCATGTCTCAACTTGCTCGTGAAGATCGGCATCAGGCGCGAGAACATCACCGTCTGCGACATCGAGGGCGTCGTTTACGAGGGCCGCAAGGAGCTGATGGATCCGTGGAAGGCGCCCTTCGCCCAGAAAACGAATGCCAGAACTTTGGCGGACGTCATCGTCGGGTCCGACATTTTCCTCGGGCTTTCCGCGGCCGGTGTGCTTTCTCAGGAACTCGTCGCGCTCATGGGTCCCAAGCCGCTCATTTTTGCGATGGCGAATCCCGATCCAGAGATCACACCGGAAGAGGTGAAGGCCGTTCGCACGGATGCGGTCATGGCGACGGGCCGGTCCGACTATCCAAATCAGATCAACAATGTCCTCTGCTTCCCGTTCATTTTCCGTGGCGCGCTCGATGTTCACGCGACGACGATCAACGATGCGATGAAGATTGCCGCGGCCGAGGCAATCGCGGCGTTGGCGCGGGCCGAGGTCCCCGATCAGGTGGCGGCGGCGTTTCTCGGCGAGCGCCCGACATTCGGCCCCGGGTATATCATTCCGGCGCCGTTCGATCCTCGGCTGTTGCCGCATGTTTCGGCGGCGGTCGCGAAAGCGGCGATGGATTCAGGCGTTGCGCGCAGTCCCATTGTCGATATGGAAGGCTATGTCGCGCGACTTAACGCACGTCTCGATCCTGTAGTCGGATGGCTGCAGACGACATTCGATGCGGTTCGAAACGATCCGAAGCGCGTCGTCTTTGCGGAGGGCGAGGACCCAGCGGTGATCCGCGCGGCGAACACGTTTTTCCAGCAGGGTTTCGGTCAGCCCGTTCTTGTCGGCCGGAAGAAGGTCGTCGTCGATCGGTTCCGCGAACTCGGCATACCGCTTCGCCCGGAATTCGAGCTTATCGATACCGCCGGGTCGCCGTTTCTCGATGAATTTTCCGAGTTGCTCTATTCGCGATTGCAGCGGCGGGGATATCTGAAGCGAGACTGCGAACGCCTTGTCACCAACGAGCGCAATGTTTTCGGCGCTTTGATGGTTGCGCACGGACACGCCGACGCGATGGTTTCGGGCGTGACGCGCAACTGGACGAGCGTCTATTCCGACGTACATCGCGTGATGGACGAGAAGCCGGGACGGCATGTGATCGGCATATCGCTGATTTTGAGCCGGGGCCGCGCCGTTCTCGTTGCCGACACCAGCATCCACGATTTGCCGAATGGCGAGGAGCTTGCCGATATCGCCGTCGAAGCCGCACGTGCGGCCCGCAACTTCGGGATCGAGCCGCGGGTCGCGTTGCTTGCCTACTCGACGTTCGGCCAGCCGAAGAGCGAGCGTTCCGAACAGGTGCGTCAGGCCGTTCGTATCCTCGACGAGCGCCTCGTCGATTTCGAATACGACGGTGACATGGCGGCCGACGTCGCGCTCAATCGCAGCCTGATGCAGCACTATCCCTTCTGCAGACTGTCGGATACGGCCAACGTTCTCGTCATGCCGGCGTTCCACGCGGCATCGATTTCATCGAAGATGATCAAGGAGCTTGCAGGCGCGACGATCATCGGACCGATCATCGTCGGGCTATCGCATTCGGTGCAGATTTGCGCCTTCGGCTCGACGGATGCCGACATCGTCAACATGGCGGCGCTCGCCGCGTACGGCGCCGGCCGGGAGTGATCGTTCGCCCTTCCCCGATCAGGCGTCGGCGGCGATCCGGCTCTTGGTTTCGTTCGGCGTGCCGTAGTGTTCGAAATAGCGCGGATCGATGTTGGCGACCGGCATGATGACGAGCACGTCCGTGGTGCCGAACTGCCTATCGATCACGGCGCCGTCGCCGAAGTAGGCGCCGAGCCGGAGGTAGGCTTTGATCAGCGGCGGCATCGCCTTCAATGCGGCCTTCTGGTCGATCTCGGAGGCGGGCATCAGGTTCATCGAAACGCCGTGCGGCGCGCGGGCGCTGCAGCGCCATTCCTCAGGTGCGAGCGCTTTGTGATGGAGATAGCTTAATGCCATCCGGTGGTTTTCGACGCCGAGGCCCTCGAAGCTGGCGCAGCCGATCATCACGTCGATACGGTTTTCGCGGACATACGTCCAAAGACCGTGCCACAGCAGCTCCACGGAGCGCTTGCTGCGATAGGGAGCAAGAACGCACGAGCGTCCGAGCTCCATGAACCGGTGCGTTGCGGACTTGGTCTTCAGGAGGTGGGCAATGTCGTATTCGCTCGCGGAATAAAATCCCGGTCCGCGGTCCGCGACCTCCTGACGAAGGATACGATAGGTGCCGATGACTTTCGGTCGTTCGGGCCACCCCGGGCGACCCGGCTTCGTCTTGTCGAGGTCGACGACGAGAAGATGATCGCAGAGCGCGTCATAGGCGTCTTCGTCGCGGCGGCGGAATTGCGCGAGGCGGGTCGGAACGGCCGACATCTCCTCGAAGAAGACCTGATAGCGCAGGCGCTGCGCGAGCTTGATTTCGGCCCAGGTGCGGGCCAATCGCACTTCCAGGTTGCCGACGCGGCCGTAGACCTTCGGTTCGATATCGCGGTTGAAGCCCTTCAGGCGACGGGCCGGCGCGCTCAGGGCGTCGAAGGCCGCGAGTCCCGCTGGAAGTTTGCCCGGCAGCCCCGGCTTACGTTTGCTGCGGTCTGCAATTGCCTGCCACATCGATTTGGAATCCTCACAGAGCTCCAACCAGATCGGCTAGCATGATTCCGTGACAGTTTTTAGATCCAGCGTCGTCCGTCAAGCAGCCGGCGGCGCGACGCGCGCGGGTTGCGCCATCCATCGCAGCAGCAGGTTATGAAGATCCCGCGCATCGACGGGTTTGGCAAGATAGTCGTCCATTCCGGCCGCACGGCAGCGCTCGCGGTCCTCGGCAAAGGCGTTTGCCGTCAAGGCGATGATGGGTGGGCAGGAAAGGCCAGGCTCCTTGCGCTCACCATAGAGGGCCTTGATCGATTTCGTGGCTACCAGCCCGTCGATTTCGGGCATTAGGACGTCCATCAGTACGAGGTCGAACGGCGGTCGCTTGCGTTCCAGCGTTTCCCAGATTGCGGTGATCGCCGACCGTCCGTCTTCGACCACCATCGCCTTGCCTCCGGCGCGCTCGATGATCTTGCAGGCGAGAAGCGCGTTGATCTGATTGTCCTCGGCGACGAGAACGTTGAACTCCGGCCGCGCAGCGTGCCATCGGCCGGGCTCGGTCTCTTTGAGATTGTTGCGGCTGCCGTCATCCGGCACAGGAGAGCCGATGGTGGCGTCTGACGGCGCCGTGGCCGTTCGAAGCTCGAGCAGGGCGGTAAAGACTGCGCCTTTGTGCGGGCCGGTCGAAGCGACGATCTCGCCTGACATCGCCTCGGCAAGCCTCTTCGAGATTGCCAATCCGAGGCCCGCGCCACCTGGGCGGCGGTTCGTGGCATTGGTGCCTTGCTCGAATTCTTCGAAAATCCGGCGCGCGACGTCAGGGGAAATGCCGATGCCGGAATCGGAAACTTCGATGATGATGCGGACGGCTCGGGGGGGCGGTGTCCTGTCGGTCGCGAGATCGATCCGGACGACGACGCCGCCTTTATCCGTAAACTTGATGGCGTTCGAAAGCAGATTGAGAAAGATCTGGCGAAGACGAATCTCGTCGCCGCGCACCCATTTGGGAATAGCCTCCGAGATCGAGGAGGAAAACGACAGCTTCTTGGCGGCGGCATCCGGGGCCATCAGCTGCATCATTTGAGCGATGCAGTTCTCCAGGGAAAAGACTTCGTCCGCCAGTTCGAGCTTGCCGGCTTCGATCTTGGAGAAATCGAGAAGGCCATCGACGAGGCCCAATAGCGCACGGGCGGAATCTTCGGCGACGCGCGCATAGGACCGCTGCTCGGAATCAAGGTGGGTATCGCGCAGGAGGCTGATCATGCCGATGATGCCGTTCATCGGTGTTCTGATCTCGTGGCTCATCGCAGCCAGGAAGCGGGATTTTTCGCGGTTCGCGGTTTCAGCCCGATCGCGCGCCTCTTTGAGTCTTTCTTCGATCTCGCGGTCAATGGTGATATCGCGCCCGACGCTCTGGAATTCGACATCGCCGCTCGGATTTGAAACTTCGGTTTCGTCCCATGCGATCCAGCGCTTGCCTCTTCTCGTCGCCAAGAGTTCAAGGGTTCGCAGGCCGGCCGCCGACGTACTGACGGTGGTTTCCCTCCGGAGCGTATGGGGACGGCAAAGCGAGCCGATGACATCATCGTTGGTCAAACCGAAAGCCGCCAGAAAGGCCGTATTCGCAAAGGTCACGCGGCCGTCACGGTCGCGGCGGACGATAAGATCGTGTTGGGCGTCTAAAAATTGATGGTAGCGAACGGCGTTATCGAAAAGTCGCCAGTGCGTGTCTTTGATTTCCTCGATCTTCGCGACCTGACGCAGTCGGTACCAGTGGAAACCGCGGGCTAGCAATCCCATCACTTGGCGCGACAAAACAAGGCCGCACAAGCCGCCCGCGGTCAACAGCGCCATACCGAAGAGAGGTGCGATGTGACTGGCGTCGAGGGCGGTCGTGCCCGAGACGACGCCGCTGACGATCAAAAGCGTGCCGAAGACGACGGCAAGCGAAGACCAAATGCGCAGTGTCCAGCTCGCTCGCCTTCGGTCGGCGGACAATGGCTCGTTTTCCATCCCCACCCCGACGGTTTGCGAATCAATCGATTTCCGTAGCAACGGTGTCGCCCCTAAATTCGAGGCGACAGTCGTCCAGAGCTCTTTTACAGAATCTAAAGAGATGTGGTTAAGCCCGGCGCAATCGTAATCAAATATTTCGATTGCGGGAAAAGGCGATCACGAGATCATCCGATCCGGCGCAGGTCGGCGTCCGTCAGTTTTCGCGCTGCTTCCTCGATCATCAGCGGCACGCCATTGCGGATCGGAAAGGCCAATCCGGCAGCCTTGCTGAGAAGCTCGCGCGCGCTCGCATCATAAACGAGGCGGGTCTTGGTCAAGGGACAGACGAGAAGCTCCAGGAGCTTCGGGTCTACGGCGTTGAGTTCTTCTCCGGGACTGTCGTCGCTCTCGTCGGTCATCGCATGCGCTCCGGCGCTACTGCAGCGTGGTGCCGCTGCTGCCGTTCGAGGCCAGATCGATTTCCGCCAGCGCGACGAGGACCTCGGCGCGCGACCTCAGGTCTTTGGCTTCGAGAAGGGCCTGCTTTTCCTCGGGGCCATAAGGGCACATCACCGAGAGGGCGTTGATCAGGAACTCATTGGAGGCTCGCTGAATCGTCGACCAATCGGTTTTCAGGCGATTGGCCTCAAGATAGGTTTTCAGGACGCGGAGAAGATTTTTGCGGTCGACGAGTTCTTCGCCGAGGCCTTCCGTCAGGTCACTTGCGAACTTGTCGTAGCTGACGCTCATGATGCGGTAGGGCATCTCGGTTTCGGCTTCGCCGATACACTGGAAGCGAGTGATGCCGGTCAGCGTGATGATCAAGCGACCGTCGTCGAGTTCCTGATAGGACGTTATGCGTCCGGCGCAGCCGACGGAGCGCAACTCGGTTGTCTTTTCGATCGGGCTTTCCTGATCGTCGTCACTGGATACGAGAGGTTGCAGGATGCCGATGACCCTCGCGCCCGACATCGCATGGTCGATCATGTCGAGATAGCGCGGTTCGAAGATGTTGAGCGGCAGGGTCGCGCGTGGGAGCAGAATCGCGCCTCCCAGAGGAAAGACAGGAATCCTCGGGGGCAAATCAGCCGGGCGCCGGTAGCGGTCCGTAAGCGTCAAAATGGATCGTCTCCGCGGTGCGTCGAAAGGGTCAACTGAACAGGATCGAAGATAGCCTGCGGCGGCCTTCCGCGACGAGCGGGTCCTTGGGTCCCCAGGCGTCGAAGAATTGCAGAAGTTGCTTGCGGGCAGCCTCGTCGTTCCATTGGCGGTCCATCCTGACGAGATCGAGCAGAAGTTCAAGGGCGTCTTGCCTGTCTCCCTGCGCGCTGAGCGCGACGGAAAGATCGAGACGGGCTTGAAAGTCCTTGGGGTTTTCAGCGACGCGCTTCTGCAATTCGGCAAGCTCGCCCGTATCGGCGCCTTTTTCAGCAAGGAGAATGGCGGCTTCGATGCTCTTGACGACGGCAAGTTCGCGCTTGTCCGGCGGGACGAGGGCCAGCGTCTGTTTTGCCCGCGCCACGTCGCCGCTTTTGACGTAGCAGGCGGCGAGACCGGCAAGTGCTTCAGCATTTGTGCGATCTTCCTGCAAAACGCTCGCGAAGACTTCGGCGGCGCCCTGGAGGTCGTCTTGCTCGAGCAGCTCTTCGCCGGCTTTCAAAACCTCCGTGAGGCCGACCTCGGCGTCGTCGGCAACGAGACGGTCGATAAAGGTCTTGATCGCGCTTTCCGGCTGGACGCCGACAAATCCATCGATTGGCTGACCATCACGGAAGGCGTAGACTGTCGGGAGCGATTGAACGCGAAGTTGCGCAGAAATCGCCTGGTTCTCGTCGACGTTGACTTTTACGAGCCGGACCTTGCCCCGATAGCTGCGGACGACTTTCTCGATCACCGGCGTCAGCTGCTTGCAGGGACCACACCAGGCTGCCCAGAAGTCGACAATGACGGGAACGGACTTCGACGCATCGAGAACGTCGGATTTGAATGTCGCGGTCGTCGCGGTCTTGACGATGTCCGCAGCGCCGAGGGCCCCGACGTCTGGGCTTTTCGCACTGAATTCCATTGAGCCAATCTCCTCCCCGCCTGAACCTTCAAGATGCGGTCAATACCATGATGCGGGGTTCATGACCGGTTGTTCGAATGAACCGCAAAAGGTCTTCTCGTGCAATGTTTGTGGTCGCAGTATTTTCAAGAGGATGACAGTTGAGCGTGTCGTCGGCCAGCAGAGCCTCGTCAACGACGATCTTCACACGATTTTCGCTATCATTAATGACCGCAAACGCCGTGACAGATCCCGGCGTCACGCCGAGCATTTCCATCAGCAAGTCGGGCTTGCCGAACGAAAAGCGCCCGGCCCCCAATCTTTTCGAGAGCGCCTTGAGATCGACGCGCGTCTCACTATTGGCGATGACGAGAAAAAGGGCTCCCTTGTCATCTTTGAGGAACAGGTTCTTCGTGTGGGCGCCCGGAAGGGGAATTTCGACCTTGTCGCTTTCGGCGACGGTATAGACCGCAGGATGGTCGATGGTCTTCGTTTCAATTGCGAGTTCAGCCAGGGCCGAGAAGAGTTCATCACGAGTTCGGGGCATTGGCTCGGACGCTTTCTCCGTGTTGATCGATCTGCCAAGGGAAGCATACCCCGGCGGGAGCCCCATATATAAGGGCGGGAGGCTTTTTTGCCGCCCCAAGACAGGGCCTTGCATTGGCCGGGCACTTGCGCCATAAGGCGGATCTTCCGCCGCCGCAAGGCGGCGGAAGTATCTGGACACGCGGGTGTAGCTCAGGGGTAGAGCACGACCTTGCCAAGGTCGGGGTCGAGGGTTCGAATCCCTTCGCCCGCTCCAGGCATCTCAAGATTTCAGCCATACCTCCTGAAATCGACCGTAGAGCCGCACGTGCGGCCTCGCTTTCAGCGAAAATTTGTCCGGCGCCCCGTGGTAACACTCGAACGGCGTATTAGCGCTCGATCCGGCCCTTACGAAACCGTATGCACGGGCGTGGACCGGCCGTCGCTATAGGTAGCCCCTCGCTTGGCGTCAAATCGACGCTCGCAACCAGGGGAGACATTTCATGAAAACGACGTTGGGAGTGGCCATCGCGGCCGCGGCGATGTTTTACGGCGCCGGATTAGCCAATGCGGCAACGGTCAGCAGCGGCGTTCACGCGCTCGCACAGCTTTCCTCGGAATCTTCGGCGACACAGCACATCGTCTACCACCGCTGGCATCATCGTCATTGCTGGTGGCGTCACGGCCATCGCCACTGCCGCTACTGATGAAGTTCGATACGGCGCCCAAGCGGCGCCGTATTTCTTTCTCAGGCCCGCCGCGCTTGGGACTCTCTGCCGCCATAGCGAGGGAGGATATATGCACGTGCCTTGTTCGAAAGGCATTTAAAAAGGTGCACCTCACGTGAAACGCTTCGTGCAGTTTCTCCAAGCGGCACTCGCATGCGGAATCCTGGTGGTTCTCATCTTCAGTATTCCGGTCGTCATGGCCGCTACCCCCATCCATCTCGACATCTCATTCATGAGCCGAGCGCATCTTCTGACTGAGCACCAAAGTGTGGACCGTCAGATCTCGTCGCATGGTTTCTAATTCGAGAACGTTCCGAGGGCGCCGCTCGCGCCTCTTACGAAACCGGCCCCTAACGGGGCCGGCATCGCGTGGCTGTCAGTAGTAGCAATAGTGATGATGGCGGCGGTAGTAGTAGTCGTCGCAAAGATAATTGTCGTCATAGGCGTAGTCGTCGTAGTACGGGTACCCATAGTAGAAGCCAGGATAGCCGCCGTAGTAGTAGCGGCCGTGCCGGCCTCGATGGCCATGCCGATGACCTCCGTGGCGTCCATAACCACGGGCGAAATGGCCGCCCCCGAAATGTCCACCTCGGAAATGCCCGGCGTGGCCGCCGTGGAAGCCGCCACCGTGGAAACCTCCGCCATGGAAGCCTCCACCATGAAAGCCTCCGCCACCGTGGTCACCACCACCACCGCCGTGGCCGCCGCGTGCATCGGCACCGGCGGAAAAGCCGACGACGGCGAGCGCTGCGAGCGCGCCGGTCAGCGCTTTTTTCCATTTTTCCATTTTAAGCTCCATACGAATTCTTTCGCGATTTTCGCGACCGCCGGTGTGCATTACGTGGTGTCACTGAACGCCGTTTTCCAATCCGTCCCCGCCAAATGTGCATGGCAGGCAGAAGAAGCCTTTCGCGGCCTTAATTTTCTTAGGCGAATGAATGGGATAGGGCTAAGCCGAGCTACGCGTGTTAGCCTGTGGCAATGGGCTTCTGACAAACCGGTGAGCGTTCAAGCCGCCGGATCGATGCATCGGCCGGCGATGGTCCGCTTCTACACTTCCGGTCGTTGGAATATCTCTTTGTACTTTTGCGAAGCGGCCGAGTCTGCGGCAAACTCAAGACGATCTGATTTGCCGTCAGTCATAACGTTTCGACGAGAGACTTGGCGACGACGAAAATCTTTGCGCCGATCAAGCATTCGCCGTGTCGCTTGAACGTCGTAGAACAAACTCATACGACAGGCGCTCGGCTCCATTGGGCCACCCTGCACCGTTCGTTCTCCGGTATCCCATCCGTTCGGCTTAAAAAAACGAGGACCGCCCGCGCCATGATCGCAAGAACAAGATCTCTCGTCATTCGCCCGATCGCATTTCTCGCGATCATCGTTGCGGCCCTGTCGGTGGCGGGCTGCGGGGTCAACACGATCCCATCCTATGAGCAGCAAGCGAAAGCCGCTTGGAGCGAAGTGTTGAACCAATACAAGCGCCGCTCCGATCTTATTCCGAATCTCGTCGAGACCGTGAAGGGCTTCGCGGATCAGGAAAAGAGCGTGCTGACGGAAGTCACGAAAGCGCGCGAGCAGACGACGAACATCCAATTGCCGCCGGATATTCTGACCAACCCGGACGCGATGAAGAAATTCCAGGATGCGCAGGCGACGCTCTCGGGTGCGCTCGGCCGATTGATGGCCGTCGTCGAACGTTATCCCGATATCAAATCGGGCCAGAACTTCCTCGCGCTGCAGAGCGAGCTTGCCGGTACCGAGAACCGCATCGCGATCGCGCGCCGCGACTACATCAAGGCCGTGCAAGCCTACAATACCGAGATTACGACCTTCCCCGGCCGTCTTTGGAAGATGGCGCTCTATCCGCAAGCCAAGGAGATGGCGACGTTCGACATCGCGCCGGAAGAGCAGAAGGTTCCGAAGGTCGATTTCAGCAAGCCTTAGGCGCTGGGCTCATCAACTTTTGCCAGGAGCCTTCCCGATGGCTGGCGCTTTGAACGCGGCTCGGTCTTCGACAGTGCGCAGCGAACCTCGTGCGTCGCTGCGCATCCTCATTGCATTTTTTGCCGTGGTCTTCTCGGCGCTGTTCGTTCCCGCTGTCGCGGACCCGGTTTATCCGGAGCTTGCTGGGCGCGTGACGGATGACGCCGGTTTGCTCAAGCCGGCAGAAAAAGCCGATATCGAAAGCGATCTCGCAGCTCTCGAACAGACGTCGACCGACCAGCTCGCGGTGGTTACGGTCAAATCCCTGCAGGGCTATTCGATCGAAGATTACGGCATTGATCTCGCGCGGAAATGGGGGATCGGCCAGAAGGGCAAGGACAACGGCATTCTGCTGATCGTCGCGCCGAATGATCACAAGGTTCGTATCGAAGTCGGCCGCCGGCTTGAACCCTTCATGACCGATACGATGTCGGCCCTCATCATTCAGAACGCCATTCTTCCGAAGTTTCGCCGGGGCGACTTCGCGGGCGGCATCAAGGACGGTGTCCGCGATATCAAATCGGTGCTTCTCGGTGACGCCGACGAAGTGAAGCAGCGCGCGGCCGGGGCGCGCTCGCCGCAGAACGATCCGACGCCGATGATTCATCTGGCCATCTTTTTTCTGATCGTCGTGTTCATCATCTGGGTCAATTATCGCAACGCGCAGGCGATGCGTTCCGGGGTGCCGGGAGCCCGCCGCCGTCGTGGTGGCATTGTCGTCATTCCGGGCGGCTCCGGCGATTGGGGCGGCAGCGGCGGCTGGTCGGGTGGAGATAGCGGCGGAGGCGGCTGGTCGGGAGGCGGCGGCGACTTCGGCGGCGGCGGTGCTTCGGGGAGCTGGTAGTCATGACGATATCAACGCAGGCGGGTGGCCCTCAACGATGAGCTTCATCAGCGCGGAAGACGCGGACCGGATCTCGGCCGCCATTACCAAGGCCGAGCGCAACACGTCCGGCGAAATCGTCGCCGTCGTTGCGGATCAGAGCAGCCGATATCAGCACGTTCCTTTCATGTGGGCCGCGCTTCTGGCGTTGATCATCCCGTGGCCGCTTATTCACTTCACTTGGATGAAAGTGCAGTGGATCTTTCTTATTCAGCTGATCGTCTTTCTCGCCCTCCTGGCCCTCGCGTGGCATCCGAAGGTGCGAATGTCGCTCGTCCCGAAGGCGATCCTGAACGCCAACACGCGCCGCCGTGCGAGCGAGCAATTTCTCGCCCAAAACCTGCACACGACATCGGGTCGCACCGGCGTGCTGATCTTCGTGTCGATCGCCGAAAAACGCGTCGAGATCATTGCCGATAGCGGAATCGATGCACGTGTCGAGAAGGGCACGTGGCAGAAAATCGTCGACGACTTCACGGCCGACATTACTGCAGGGCGGCCGGTCGAGGGTTTCGAGCGGGCCATTGCGCGCATCGGGGAGCTTCTTGCGCAGCATTTTCCGCCAGGCGCGATCGATCCGAATGAGCTGCCCGATCACTTGATCGTCTTGCACAACTGATCTTTCGCGCCGGACTGAAAGGGGGAACGGATGTCAATCTTGGATATCGGCGGGGGCGCCGAGCAGGCTGCGACGGTTGAGGGCGGTGCTGTGACCCGCGCGCCGCTTCGTGCCCGCGTCTCGTGGATGCTCTACGACTGGTCGGTGCAGCCGCATTACACGCTCGTGCAGACGTTTCTGTTCGGCCCTTATTTCGCGAATGCCATTGTCCAGAATTCCGTCTGCGGGACGATGATTGCCGAAGGCAGCGAGAAGGCGGCCTGTGGGCAAACGCTCTGGGGTTATGCCGCCGCAGTCGCCGGCTTGTTGATCGCGATTCTCAGTCCGCTTCTCGGCGCCGCGGCTGATGGGCGAGGATCGCGAAAGCCCTGGATGGGCGCACTGTCGCTGCTCTTCCTCGCAGGGCTGACGAGCCTTTGGCTCGGCGTGCCGGATGCGCACCTGACGACGATCCTTATCGTCCTTGGCGGGTTTGTTGCCGCAACGCTTGCTGCCGAGTTGATGAGCGTTTTCTCCAACGCGATCATGACCGGCCTCGTGCCGAGGGGCGAGCTTGGCCGTCTTTCGGGGACCGGGTGGGCCGTCGGCTATTTCGGCGGTCTTGTCAGCCTGGCGGTCGTCGCCGGACTTTTGGTGCCGTTGCCAGGTGAAACGACAACCTTGCTCGGGCTCGATCCGCTTTTGACACTCGATGCGGCGACGCATCAGAGTGATCGCATAACGGGGCCGTTCGCCGCCGTCTGGTTCGTGATCTTCATCATTCCGTTCTTTCTCTTTGTTCCGGATCGCCATAGGGCAGCGACAGCGCATCCGGAACGTTCCGCAACGGCGGAGCTTTGGGACACGATCAAATCGCTTCCCTCGATGCCAAGCCTCTTGATCTTTCTTATTGCGCGGATGCTCTTCACCGACGGGCTATCGGCGATCTTTGCATTCGGCGGCATCTATGGCGCGTCGGTGTTCGGCTGGGGTCCACTCGAACTCGGCATGTTCGGAATCATCCTGACGCTCGTCGGTGCCTTCGGTGCGCTCTTCGGCGGCTGGCTCGACGACAGCATTGGCCCGAAGACGGTCATCATTCTCGCATTGCTGGCTTTGATCGTCGGGGCGATCGGTATTCTGTCGGTCGACAGGACGCACATCCTCTTCACGACAGATGTTGCGGCGAAGGCGGTAGGATCGAAGCCGTTCTCGTCCGCAGGGGAACAGGTATTTCTGGCGTTCGCGATCCTTGTCGGTATCGTTTCCGCGCCCGTCCAGGCGGCGAGCCGGTCGCTGCTCGCGCGCATCGCGCCTGCCGACAAAATCACGCAGTACTTCGGGCTTTTCGCCTTCTCGGGCAAAGTGACGGCGTTTCTGGCGCCGTTCTTCGTTGCGCTGATTACGCAGGAGACGGGCAGCCAGCGCATCGGCATGTCGGCCGTCCTGGCGTTTCTCGCGATCGGCGTCGTGATGATGCTGTTCGTGCGGGCCGACCGACGAGATGAGCAGGCCTAGTGGCGGAAGTGGCGAACGCCGGTGAAGACCATCGCCAAGCCGCGCTCGTCGGCGGCCTTGATCACTTCGTCGTCGCGCATCGAGCCGCCGGGCTGGATGACGGCCGTGACGCCGGCTTCGGCGGCGGTGATCAAGCCATCGGCGAATGGGAAGAACGCATCCGACGCAACGACCGATCCGACGGTCAGGGACTGATCGAGACCTTGCGCCTTGGCTGCCTCTGCCGCTTTCCACGCCGCGATGCGTGACGATTCAACCCGGCTCATCTGGCCGGCGCCGACACCGACGGTCGCTTCGTTCTTGGCGTAAACGATGGCGTTCGACTTGACGTGCTTCGCGACCTTGAAGGCGAAGCGCAGGTCTTTCAGTTCGGCGTCAGTCGGCACGCGCTTGGTCACGACCTTCAAGTCGAGATCGTCGGCGTTGCTGGCGTCGCGCGATTGTACGAGAAAGCCGCCCGCGACGGATTTGAAATTGAGGCCCGGCGCGCGGGAATTGGCGAGGTCGCCGGTCAACAGCAGCCGCAGGTTCTTCTTAGCGGCGAAGATCGCTTTTGCTTCGTCCGTCGCGTCGGGTGCGATAACGACTTCGGTGAAGATCTTCGACATTTCTTCGGCTGTGGCAGCGTCTATTGTCTTGTTGACCGCGATGATGCCGCCGAAGGCGCTGACCGGATCGCAGGCGAGCGCGTTCCGGTAGGCGTCCGCGAGCGAAGTGCTCACCGCCACGCCGCACGGGTTGGCGTGCTTGATGATCGCGACGGCGGGCGTGTTGGAATCGAATTCCGAGACAAGCTCGAAGGCGGCGTCGGTGTCGTTGATGTTATTGTAGGAGAGTTCCTTGCCCTGAAGCTGCCGGGCGGTCGCCACGCCTATGCGAGGCTTGGCCGACAGATAGAGCGCTGCGGTCTGGTGGGCGTTTTCTCCATAACGGAGGGCCTGGCCGAGATGACCGCCGAAAGCACGCCATTCGGGAGCGACCGAGCCGATTTCGAGCGCGAACCAATTGCTGATCGCTGCGTCGTAGGCGGCGGTGCGGGCGAAGGCCTTGGCGGCGAGAGCCTTGCGCAAGGCGAGCGTCGTCGCGCCGTTGTTGGCTGTGATTTCCGCTAGGACGCGCTCATAGTCGGACGGCTCGACGACGACGGTGACGCTGTCGTGGTTCTTGGCAGCGCCTCGAATCATGGCCGGGCCGCCGACGTCGATATTTTCGACGCAATCATCGTAGGCGGCGCCTTTGGCAACCGTCGCCTCGAACGGATAGAGGTTCACGACCAAGAGATCGATGGGGAGAATCCCGTGCTCGCGCGCGGCAGCATCGTGGACCTCGTTGCCGCGAATGGCGAGGAGACCGCCGTGGACGTTCGGATGCAGCGTCTTCACGCGGCCGTCCATCATCTCGGGGAAGCCTGTCAGCTCGGAGACGTCCATGACGGCAAGGCCCGCAGCCTTCAGAGCCGCGGCGGTACCGCCGGTCGAGACCAGCTCGATACCGCGTGCTTTCAGCGCCACCGCGAATTCGACCAGCCCGGTTTTGTCGGACACCGAAAGAAGAGCCCGGCGTATGTGTTGATCAGCCATGTTCACCCCAGCTTTGTCGGAGTGGCGGTTATCACGGCGCGTTCGGCAAAGCCATCCCGCGGAGGGATCGACGCGCGATTGTGCCGCGCAAGCATTTGATAAACCAGTGCTCAGCCGATATCGACCGTTTCGGTGCGGACCGACCAGCGGACGGACGTTTGGCCGAAAGTAGTACCGCGTAGCACGATCTGAAGACCCGGACGGGGACCCGCACTGTCGACGAAATATAGACTTTCCTCGATTGAGAGCTGAGCCGTATCGTCGGCGGTGAAGAGCCATGTCTCGCCGTCGAGCAGCGTAATTCGGCACATGCCATGCCCGGCCAAGCGGCAGCGGCAATCGGGATGCAGGTGGAAGTGAATGGCGTAGGGCAAGTCCTGCTTCAGGCGCAACGTTCCCTTGGGCGGCTCGAGCATGTCGATGCCGTCCAGCGTGTCGCCTGCTTTGGCGAGAGACAAGTGACGGCTGTGGATCAATCCGAACCGCTTCAGATAGCCATCGTGGCTGACGTTGAGTTCGGCCTGATTGGGCCCGTCGACAAATTCTGACGTCACCGTATCGGGGCCGCGGATCGGCAGGCCGTCGACCATCGATTCGAGCTGATCGTGGCGGATGAGGCGCGAAGACGATGTTTCCGCAAGGCATAGCGTGTTGTGGCTTGCGGTGGCGCGCGCGACCGAATCCCAGTCGTGGTCCGCGGGGCCCGGAAATCCGCCGTTGGCGAAAATCAAATAACGCCCAGAGGTCATTTCAAACGACAGAGCGCCAGCTTGTGCTTCGGTCGAAAGCTCAAGAGGCGGCGGCGAGCCGATGTCGGCTAGGATGGTCGTCTTGCCGCGTTCGAGCCGGGCGTAGCCCGACTGTCGCGCGATCGGCATGATGTCGAATTGGCCGTTCGAATAGCCGAGCACGGTGGCGAGCGCGGCCGGCGAACCCGTGCTCACGCCATTGAAGCGCGCGAGCATGCCGTCACCGAGCCGCATGAAACGCAAGAACCGCAGCGATTTCTTAATCGCGTCGCTGATTTCTTCCGGGGCGACAAGCGTGCGCGATCCGAAACACTGCCCGAGCGGCAGCAGATCGAGGACGAGATCGGACAGCACGCTGGCGCTGCGGCTGACGTGGCCGCCGTCTTCGAGGATTTGCCGCTTCAACTCGACGGTGAGCGCCGCTTCCGCCTCTTTCAATTGCCGGTCATGTCCGGACACGGAAAGTCCCGACAGAACGAGCGCGATGAGGCAGACCATGCGCGGCACGCCGTCCGGGGCGTTTCGCCAGGTCGTTCTGAGAGCGACGATCTGCTGACCGATGCTCGACATGATCTGCGTGTAGGAACGAGCGTCGAGATCTTCCAGCAGGATGTTGGCTTGCGAGATCCAGGATATCAGGCGCCGCGCAATCACCTCGGGCTCGTAGGCGACCCCGTGCGACATCTTCTTGAGCGCGATCCATTCGAGAACGAGCTCGCGCGACATGGCGGCGGCTTCTTCCTCTTCGGTCGCGGCGAGGTGACGGAGCCAGCCGAAGCCGTGAAGCTCGCGCTCCCAGGCGAGGCTCGGCGGCGTGATGCGAAATGCGGAGGCGCCTTTGAGATCGGCGATCTGTGATGCGAGCCCAAAGTGGCCGTGCGCGACTTCGGTCCAGAAACTCGGATCGGCGGCGCGCAGCTCTTGCGGGACGATCAAAATCTGATCGGCGCCGTTGCCGGCGTAGCGCCACCTGAGAAGCGGCGAAGACAGCGTCAACGTCACGGCCCGCCGACGCAGACGCTCAACCGAGAGCGAGCGGATCTTCAGCCGTTCCGTAACATTGAGACTCAAGGCCCGGTTCCCCGTCCTGCGACGCCCTTGCTATCTCAGAACTGACTATCTCTCTACGTCAGCCAAAACAAGGCGGGCCTGCGTCACACGCGAACTCTCAACAGGACTTCACGAGGGAGGCTGCGTAAAAGCCGTCGAGGCCCTGCAGGCCTTCGGGCAAATCGGCGAAATGCGACGGAAGCGTCCTGAGATCGCCGTCGGGCGTTCGCCACGACATCGGAATGGTATCTTCGTCCAGCATGATCGGGCGGCGCGTGAAATCCTGGTGGCGCATGAGGAAAGTATCGATTTGCTTTTCGCCCTCTTCCGGCTCCAGCGAGCATGTGCAGTAAACGAGGACGCCGCCGGGCTTCAAAAGCTCTGCCGTGTGATCGAGGAGGTTTTTCTGCAATGCGGCGAGGGCCGAAACATCCTCGGGGCGTTTTAGATACAAAATATCGGGATGTCGGCGGATGGTGCCGGTCGCGGTGCATGGCGCATCGAGGAGGATCGCGTCGAATTGCTTCCCGGGACTAAACGTCAGCGCATCGGAAACCGCGATATCGGCGGTAAGTCCGAGACGCGTGAGATTTTCAGTGAGACGCTGGAGACGTCCGGCGGATTTGTCGACGGCAGTAACGTTGGCGCCGGCGGCGGCAAGCTGTGCGGTTTTGCCTCCCGGCGCGGCGCAAAGATCGAGTACCGAAAGGCCCGCAACGTCGCCGAGGAGCTTGACCGGTAGTGCCGCGGCAGCATCCTGGACCCACCAAGCGCCGTCGAGATAGCCTGGAAGATCCTCGATGCGTCCTGCTTCGGCGCATCGGATTGAACCAGTCGGGAGGACGACCGCGCCGATCCGTTCCGCCCAAAGCTCGGGATCGGATTTGACCGTCATATCGAGCGCGGGCTCGGTCAGGGATGCGCGGGCGATCTGGCGCGCGGTTGCCGGACCATAGGCCTCGTTCCAACGGGAGAGGAACCAGTCGGGGAATGTCAGCTCGACATTATCGAGGGAGGCGAGCCGTCCGTGACCGCTTTCGCTGACGCGGCGAAGGACGGCGTTGGCGAGATTTGCAAAGCGTTTCCCGGAGCTGTCGGCGCGGCATTGATCGACGGCAAGCGAGATCGCGGCGTGGGGCGGCGTTTGGAGCAGCAGGAGCTGAGCCGTGGCCGCGAGCAGAATCTCTTCCAGGCGGCCGAGGCGTTCCGGCAAAGGCTTGGCAAGATACGTATTGAGGACAGCCTGCAGCGATCCTCGGTGTCTGAGAACGGACGTCGCAATCAAACGTGCGAAGGCGCGGTCGCGGGCGGCGAGATCGCGCCCTGCCGCCGCTCTCGCGAAAGCGTCGTCGAACGGACGATGCTCGACGAGCACCGTAAAGAGCGCAGAAACCGCTGCATCGCGGGTCTTGAGGCCTTCGATGCCCGATGCGGCCCGCCGGTCGGCAGGTTTCGCGGGTTGGCGCGGGTTTACGCGTGCTCGTGGGGGCCGCGGGCCCGGGCTTTTGGGATTTGCGTTTTCTGGCACGTCAGCCCCAAGGGCTCGGTGGCTTGGTATAGTTTTGACCGCCAATCCAGACCTCGCCGGAAGCTCCGCCGCTTCTTCCGGTGCCGGGCGAGCTTCCTATTCCGGTTGCGCCGCTGACGCCCATCTCGCGCGCCAGCGCTTCGAGCGCTGCGATCCGGTTCTCGACATTGGGATGCGTGGAAAACAGATTGTCGACGCCGTGTCCGTTCAAAGGATTGATGATGAACATATGGGCCGCTGCCGGGATCGCTTCGGCATCGTCGTTTTGAATTCGGCGCGCCGATCTGTCGATTTTTTGCAGGGCCGATGCGAGCCAAAGCGGATTGCCACAGATCATCGCCCCCATGTGGTCCGCCTGATATTCGCGCGAACGGCTGATTGCCATCTGAACGAGGCCCGCCGCCATCGGCGCCAGGATGATGGCAGCAAGTGTGCCGATCATGCCGAGCCCGCCGCGGTCGTTGTCGCGGCCGCCTCCGAAGATCAGCCCGAACTGCATGTATTGCGCGAACATCGAAACGGCGCCGCCGATCGTTGCGGCGACGGCCATCGTCAGGGTGTCCCGGTTTTTGATATGCGAGAGTTCATGCGCCAGCACGCCGGATAGCTCCTGCCGGTCGAGAGCTTCGAGAAGCCCGGTCGAGGCGCACACGGCCGCGTGAGAGGGGCTGCGGCCTGTCGCGAACGCATTTGGCTGCGGGTTGTTCATGATGTAGACGCGCGGCATCGGCAGTTCGGCGCGATGCGCAAGGTCGCGCACAATTCCGACGAGCTCGGGAGCCGTCGCGTCGCTCACCTCCTGAGCGTGAAACATGTGAAGGACGACGCTGTCGGACTTCCATAGGCTGACGACGTTCATTGCCAGCGCGATAAAGAACGCGAAGACCAAGCCGGTCTTGCCACCGACGGCTGCACCGAGCAAGAGGAATATGGCCGTCAGCGCCGCCAGAAGCAGCGCGGTTTTGGCGTAGTTCATAGGCATGTGGTTACTCGCGACACGTCGTCCGAAGTCTAGTCTACAACCTTACAGACGCGTATATATGGTATCCCAATCATTCATAAAGGTGACGCGGCCAAAAAGGTAGCGGCCACCGGATCGCGAGACCTTCGCAGCCATGACAGGCAAAGACAGCCTTGCTTCGGAAAATGATGCTTCGCCTCAACGCACATTGACGCCGGAAGCGCGGAGGGCGCTGGAAGAGGCGGAAGCCCGGCGCAAACAGCGTGCGGCGGAACCTGTGCCGCCGGCGGAAGTCGGTGGCCGGGACGGTCCCGAGCCGACACGTTTCGGCGACTGGGAAAAGGGCGGCATCACGTCGGATTTCTAGGCCGCCGTTGGAAGGGCGAACGCCCGTCACAAAAAAAATGGTGTTCGATTGGCCGTTCGTGACCGCAAGGGCGCGCGTCCGGCATTCGAGTTGCATCGTCGCACGCATTGAGGCGAGGGTGTTTCACGGAGGGACAAATGTTCAGGCGACGGACGATGGGTACCCTACCCTTCGAGCGCGAGGGGCGCCATTCAGTCAAAGCCATTTTCGTGATGATGTCGGTGGCGCTTTTTCTCGCCGCTGGGGCCGCTCTGGACTATGCCCGCGTGGTGAATATGCGGGAGGGCATCGAATTGGGCGTCAGATCGGCGTCGGAGGCTGCGGCGCGGGTGTTGCGCCGTGGTGATGTTTCAGACGGCGAGATCACAGCCGTCATTCTGTCCCATTTCGACAAGGACGGCGCGTTCGCACGTCAAGTTGGGACAATCGAGATGCCGACGGTCAGCATCGACCGAGCGCTCCAGTCGGTCACCGTCGATACGAAGGGGACGGTCATGATGACGGTCAGCCGTTTGGGTGGGGTTAACGAGGTAACCGTACCGGCGACGTCAACCTCGAGCTGGGCGCCGCCACATGCGGACGCCCAGGAAGGGCGCTATCGTTAGGTCTGCAATACCCGCCGGTTTTGGCGGTTGGTGATGAGATCGTCGACGACCGCGGGATCGGCGAGCGTGGAGGTATCTCCCAAGCTGCCGAAATCGTCCTCCGCGATCTTGCGCAGGATGCGCCTCATGATCTTGCCGGAGCGTGTTTTGGGCAGCCCCGGTGAGAACTGAATGAGATCGGGGGAGGCGATCGGGCCGATTTCCCGCCGCACGTGGGCAACGAGATCTTTCTTCAGGGAGTTGTCGCCGTTCTCGCCCGAGTTGAGCGTGACGTAGCAGTAGATGCCCTGTCCCTTGAGATCGTGCGGATAACCGACAACGGCGGCTTCGGCAACTTTCGGATGCGAAACGAGCGCGCTTTCGACTTCGGCCGTTCCCATGCGGTGGCCCGAAACGTTGATGACGTCGTCGACGCGGCCGGTAATCCAATAATAGCCGTCGGCATCGCGGCGGCAGCCGTCGCCGGTGAAATACGTTCCGGGGTAGGCGGTGAAGTAGGTCTGAACGAAGCGCTCGTGGTCTTTGTAGACGGTGCGGGATTGTCCCGGCCAGCTATCGAGAATGACAAGGTTGCCCTGCGTCTCGCCCTCGAGAATTTTGCCCTTGTCATCGACAAGCGCGGGCTGCACGCCAAAAAACGGCTTGGTCGCAGAACCCGGCTTCAAGGGAATCGCGCCGGCGAGCGGCGAAATCAGGACGCCGCCGGTTTCCGTCTGCCACCAGGTGTCGACAATCGGGCATCGGCCTTGGCCAACGACGTTGTGATACCATTCCCACGCTTCGGGGTTGATGGGCTCGCCGACAGAACCCAACAGCCGCAATGACGAGCGATCGGACTTTTCGACGTGGGCGTTGCCGGCGCCCATGAGGGAGCGGATTGCCGTCGGCGCGGTGTAGAAGATCGACACTTTCCATTTATCGACAACGTCCCAGAACCGCGATGCGGAAGGATACGTCGGGATGCCTTCGAACATGAGCGTCGTCGCGCCGTTCGCAAGCGGTCCGTAGACGATGTAACTGTGTCCGGTGACCCAACCGACGTCGGCGGTACACCAATAGACGTCGTCTTCGCGGCAGTCGAAGACGTATTGATGGGTCATCGACGCATAGACGAGATAGCCGCCCGTCGAATGGACGACGCCTTTAGGTTTGCCGGTCGAGCCCGACGTATAAAGGACGAAAAGCGGATCTTCGGCGTGCATTTCCTCCGGCTCGCATTCGGCCGGAACCGTGATCAGTTCTTCGTGCAGCCAGAAATCGCGGCCGGGCGTCCAGGGGACCGGATTACCCGTGCGGCGGACGACGAGCATTTTCTCATCGCCCTTGCATTTGGCGAGTGCGGCGTCGGCGTTTTTCTTGAGGGCCACCGGTTTGCCGCCGCGAAGGCCTTCGTCGGCCGTGATGATGACTTTCGATTCTGCGTCTTCGATACGGTTCTGGAGGCTGTCGGGTGAAAAGCCTCCGAATACGATCGAATGGATGGCGCCGACCCGCGCGCAAGCGAGCATGGCATAGGCGGCCTCGGGGATCATCGGCAGATAGATGGTAACGCGGTCGCCCTTCTTGACGCCGTGCTTTTTCAGAACGTTCGCGAAGCGCTGAACGCGTTCGTGAAGCTGACGGTAGGTGATCTGCTCGCTATCTTTCGGGTTGTCGCCTTCCCAGATGATCGCGACTTTATCGCCGCGCTGCTCAACGTGGCGGTCGATGCAGTTGGCGGAGACGTTCAGCGTGCCGTCTTCGAACCAGCGGATGTCGACGTTGCCGGGAGCAAAGCTTGTGTTCTTCGCTCGCGTGTAGGGGTTGATCCAGTGAAGGCGTTTTCCCGCCTCCGACCAAAATCCTTCAGGGTCGCTGACCGACCGCTGGTACATTGCTTCGTAGGAATCAGCGTTAACGTAAGCCCGCTCCGACCACTCGGGGGGCACGGCATAAACTTTGTCCGACATCGAGCGTACCTCCGTTCGGCCGTCTGAGCGCGGCCTTTATCCTATTATGCTGCGACGCGCGTCGCTTCACAACATGCCCGATGGTGGCGTGTTAGCGATTATCGCCGAAATGACCGAAATCAATCTCGCACTGCGGCAAGTCCCGGTCAGGCGCGCCAAACCGTCGTCCGCTTGATTTCGAAATCCTCAAGCTCGCGCGTGACCGGAACCTGATATTCGGCGAGCGCCGTAAACCGGCCTTCCGGAAAGTAACTTCGCCGAGGGTCTCCAATGTAAACAATGCAACCCCGGTTCCTTGCGTCGTCTATATAGTGGAGCACGCGGTCGGCAAGTTCTCGCTCATAGAAGAGGTCGCCGATGATCACGAGCGCCTCCGAGGGAGCGGGGGCGGAGAGCAGATCCGTATCGGTGGTTTCGATCGTTACGCCGTTGGCGTCGGCGTTTACGGTGCAGGCGGCGAGCGCCAAGCGGTCGATATCGGCGGCGAGCACAGGGCTAGCTCCGGCCATGGCGGCCGCAATTGCCGACATGCCCGAACCGGCGCCGAGGTCGACAACGGCTCGGCCCTCGCAGACGTCGCGATGATCCAGCAGGTAGCGGCTGACCGCCTGCCCGCCGGCCCAAGCAAAAGCCCAGTAAGGTGGCGGGACATTCAGTTCGCCCAGCTCATCTTCGGTCTTTTGCCAGATCGGCAGAGATTCCTCCGCGAGCCGCAGTGTAATTTCCGGCACCAACGGTGGGGCAATCGGCTTGGTATTTTCGAGGATGAAACGCTTCGCGTCGTCGAAATCGGAAACATCGAGCCTGCCGCCCGTCATGAGCCTTTGAGCTTTTTCAAGTCAACGCCGCCCATCCTGCAGACTTCTTTCCATTCATCGGCGCCGACCGGCTGAACCGATAAGCGGGAATTGTTGACGAGCACCATGCTTGAGAGTTTCGGGTTCGCCTTGACCGCGTCAAGGGTGACGGGCTTGGGAACGGGAGTGACGGCGGCCACGTCGACGCATTCCCATTTGCCGGTATCGTCGTTCGCCTCCGGGTGCGCCGGCGCGATCACGCGGAGGATGCCGACGACGTCTTTGCCTTCGTTGGAATGGTAGAAAAATCCGAGATCGCCGACCTTCATCGCGCGCATATTGTTGCGGGCTTGAAAATTCCGTACGCCGTCCCACGCCTCACCCCTCGGGCCGCGCGAAACAAGGTCGCTCCAGGAAAAGACGTCGGGTTCGGATTTGAAGAGCCAAGTTTGCATAAGGTTGAGCATTCCCGCGAGAGCTTCGTGCCTAGCCTGGAACGGTCGCGACCTCAAGCGCTCAAAAAGCAGAACCTCCGCACCCGGGGGTACGGAGGTTCAGACGCGACACAAAATCATTGGCGCCGTTAAAGCGCGACGGCTGCGACCTGTTGGATCGAATAGCCGACGTGTTTGAACGTTATGCCGGAAATGCCTTGAAATTCGGTAAAGGCCCTATGCTCATGGGCTTTCCAATTCGGATAGTTGAAGTACTCGTCGAACACGATCACGGTGCCGGGAACGATGCGGTCGCTCAGAGCGGCGAATGTTGTGGCTGTCGAGGAATAAAGATCGCAATCAACGTGTAGAAAAGCGAGCGGGCCGGGATGTTCGGCTGCGAACTTCGGTGCAGTTGCGTCAAACCAGCCAGGGTGCAGCACGACGTTACGAGGGACTTTCGGCAGCTGGCCCTTGCGACTGAAAAAGCCGGCGGCCATTGCGTTGCCCGACCAATCCTCGGGAAGGCCCTCGAAACTGTCGAAGCCGTGGATCATTTGCGCCGGCTTTTGCTTGGCGATGTAGGTTATCGTGCCGCCGTTGTTGACGCCGAACTCAGCGTAAAGACCGTCCACCCTCACGAGCGATAGAGCGTGGTGCATCAGCTCGCGGGGGGTGTCAAAGGCCAGCGCATCCGGCATGGTCTCGGTGATGAAGTCGAGGGTCTCGCGGTGCGCGCGTTCCTTCAGTCCCGTGTAAGGGTGGTCCTGCGAATACGCGATCGGCAGTCGTGCGACCATTGCGGCTTTCTGCACGATGCTCTTCAGTCCATAGTTGGCAATGAACATGGCAATGGGCCCGGTTAGACGGCGGGCGAGGGTTCGAGCGCCGGCCGGTTGAATACAAATACACGTAAGGTAAAGAAAACCGTTACGAACGAGCACGCCGATGCGACGATCTTGGCGGCCAATGGGTTCATGCCGCCTACGTCCGCCAGCAGGCCGACGATGATGGCGGTAACACCGAGTCCCGTGGCGCCGGCCGCGAAAAAGCGGGCGATCGTTGGCGCTTCTTGCATAAGTCCGCGGCTACGAAAGTGATTGGCGAAGACCACGCGCGACGACAGCGCATAGTGCAACAACACGCCGCAGACATATCCGCCGATCGCGGCAACGAACGCAAACTTGGCGACCGTCAGGAATGACCAATATGCGAGAAAGTCGACACAGAGCGCGGCGCCGCTGACGGCGGTATAGCCGACGAACTGGATAATTTGTTCGCGTTGCTCCGCCGGAAGGGGTCTTGAAGACGGCAAGGTCACGCCGCGCTCCTGATACGGCGCGGAACCATGCGGACGCTCTTCAAGGCTTCTTCGGAGCCCGAGCCGCCGGCCTCGTGGTATTCGGCGTCCTCGTTGACGTTCCAGATATCGTAGAGCTTCTCGCCCGCAACGATGTTCTTGACCGTCAGCATCGACGTCATCATTGCGTGGTCCTGGTTGTTGTACTTGTGCATGCCGTTGCGGCCGACGAGGTGGAGCGTCGGATATTTCGCGGCGAGCTCGGATCGGATGGCGTCGACGTTGCGCTTGTAGCCGTCGTCGTAAACCGGATACGCCTTCTTCTGACGTACGACGCAGCCGTCGACGCAGTCGTCTTCGGAGGCAAGGCCGATCTTTGCCAGTTCTTTGCGGGCGAGCGCGAGGAGATCTTTGTCGTCGGCTGCCCACAGGCCGTCGCCCTCGAAGCAGAAGTATTCGAGCCCGAGACAGGCAAGCTTCTTGTCGGGCACCATTTCGGGTGACCAGGAGCGGAAGTTCTGGATGCGGCCGACTTTCACGCTCGGTTCGTGGATGTAAATCCAGTTGTCGGGGAAGAGGTCGGGCTTGTTGACGACCAAAGTTACCGTGATGAAATCGCGATAACGCAGCTTGCCGGCTGCGGTCAGGCAATCCGGTGCTTCGACGAAAGACTGCATGAGCTCGCGGATCGGAGCTGACGAGATGACGTGGCGGGCGGTGAACGTCGCGAGATCGCCAGACGGCGCGCGCGCCTTAATCGTCCAAAGGTTCTGCTTCGCATCGTAGCTCAGGCTCGCGAGTTCCGTCCCCATGTGGATCTTGCCGCCTTGGGCGCGAGTCTTGGCGGCGGCGGCGTCCCACATCATGCCGGGACCCTTGCGAGGGTATTGAAAGCTTTCGATCAGCGTCTTGATGACTTCGCCGTCGTGAGCGCCGGTGCCGTCCCTGACGCCTTTCGGCTTGACGGAGTTGCGGAGCGCATTGGCCATCGCGGACCAGAGGTCGAGGCCTTTGATGCGCTGGGCCGCCCAGTCCGCCGAGATATCGTCGCAGCTCATGCCCCACACCTTCTCGGTGTAGGTCTTGAAAAAGATCGAGAACAGTCGCTCGCCGAACTGGTTGGCGACCCAGTCGTGGAATGTCTCGGGCCTTTCGTTCGGAAAGGCCTGCTTGTACATGAACGACAGCACGCACATCGCGCTTTCGACGACGCCGAGATTGCCGAGCGCTTCGAAGGCTTTGAGCGGATAAGAATAGTATTTGCCGTCGTAATAGATGCGGCTCATGCGCGGGCGCGTGATGAAATCCTGTGGAAGAATTTCCTTCCAGAGATCGACGACTTCTTTCGATTTCGAAAAGAAGCGATGGCCGCCGATGTCGAACAGGAAGTTCTTGTAGTTGACCGTGCGGCTGATGCCGCCGACGTATTTGGCGTCTGCTTCAATGACCGTCGTCGAGATTCCCTGCTTCGTCAGAAGGTAGGATGCGGTGAGACCGGCCGGGCCCGCACCGATGACGAACACTTCGCTATGGGACATGAGATACGCCTACGCTCACAAACGGCATTCCACGGGCATAGCCGCCGTTTCAAGCAGCATGCGCATCACGCAAGAGCCTATGGAGGATGGGTAAACAAAAGCTGACATTTTGAGAGAATTCGACGAAATATGCTGGCGGCTCGGTCCGCTGCGGGCTCCCCAATTAGGATTTACCGTCCCCTAACGCCGTTCTGGTAATGAGTGGCCGTTCAGGGGGTGTGCGTATGATTTCCGCTGCGATCCGAGCCTCGGGCCTGAAGACGTCCGCTTCGCGCCTTCTTGCGATGCCGCCTTGGATCTGGTGGTTTCTGGCGCTGGCTTTCATCGGCGTGAAGAGCTGGCTGTCGTCCGGCGGCGGCATCTACGGCAATCTCGGTGATTCCGATGATCTGACGCGGCTCATCCAGGTTCGCGAACTCATGGCTTCCGGGAACTGGTTCGATACGACGACGATGAAGGTCGGCGGCGATGCAGGAATGCTATCGCACTGGTCGCGGCTGATCGATCTTCCTCTCGCTATGCTGATCTGGCTTTTCAGCTTGGTGATGCCGGTCGACGATGCCGAGCGGTTGACGCATGCGGTGTGGCCGCTATCGCTGCTCGCGGGACTTCTTTGGGTTACGTTTCGTTGCGTCCGGTCCGTCGGCGGGGACCGTGCCGCGGGAATAGTGATGGTACTGACGGCGCTTTCGCCGTTCGCCTGGTATCAATTTTCTGTCGGCCGCATCGATCACCACAATGCGATGATTGCCGCAACCGTGTCGGCGGCGCTCCTGATGTGGTCGCGGCCGCAGCGGATCGATCATTGGCTTATTGCCGGGGCTTTGACGGGGCTCGCTCTCGCTATCGGCTACGAGGCATTGGCCCCGGCAGTCGCTCTTGGCATCCTTGCCACGTTGTGGGCGCTTCTCGATAAGCGGACCGAACGGGCAGCTGGCGCCTTCGCTTTCTCCCTCGCTCTCGTTTTCGCGCTGTCGTTCGTTGCGACGACCGCGCCATCGCACTGGATGGACATTCATTGCGATGCAATCTCGCTCAATATGGTGGTTTTGGTTTCGTTTGGTGTTGCCGGGCTGCTCGTCGCCGTCGGGCCGGGAAGCCGATGGCCGTTGTCCGGGCGCCTTGCGGTGATCGCCGCATTCACAGCGGTGGGCATCGCGGGCTTCGGAGTGCTCGAGCCCAAGTGTCTCGCGGGCCCCGAAGGTCAATTACCTGCTCTGCTCAGCACGGTCTGGCTGGACAAAGTCGCGGAAGGCGAAAGCCCGCTTGCCCGTATTTTCAGAGGCTCGTTCACGGAGCCGCTGGCGTTGATCGTCTTCTTCGCGCTCTCGCTCGTGGCGCAGTGGCGCGAGCTTTGGAAGACCAGTACGCTCGCCGACATATTTCTTTTTGCCATTCTCGTGATTTTTGTAGGGCTTGCATTCTGGCAATACAAATACGTCCCATACGCAAGTTGCATTGCGCTGGTCCCGATCGCCATCGCGATCAGCCGTCTTGAAGGGATCGGTCAAATCAGTGCGCCAACGGTCCGGCTTGTAGCGCTCGTTCTCGCCAATCAATCGGTTCTTTTGCTGCTCGCGGGCGGTGTGGATCAGGTCATCGGAGCGCCGAAAGCCGTCGCAGCGGCACAGGACGCCGACGCCGGCGCCTGCTCAAAACCTCATTCCATTCGCGATCTCGCCGATCTTCCGCCGGGCCTCTTCGCTTCGCATATTGACATGGGAGCTTACATCGCCGGGCTTACCCATCATCGGGCCCTGTCGGCACCCTATCATCGGATCGCGAATGCGATCATCGCCAACTATGAGATCTTTTCGGCGCGCGACCCGCAAAGTGCGGCCATCGTTTTGAAGCAACAGCACGTCGATTACATCGTCATTTGCCGGGGGCTCGATGTGCCTGCGTCCACAACGCCCGAGTGGAAGGGTACGCTTCGCGCCGACCTCGTGAACGGAAAAGCACCGGGCTATCTGGTTCCGGTTCCGCTTCCCAACCCGCATTCGCTTTATCACGTTTGGAAAGTCGATCGGGCCGCGCTCAATCTTCTGCCTTCAAAGGCCGCTGCATCAACGCAGTGATGGCTTCATCGACCCTCAGGTGGCCCTCAATGATGCCGTGCACGGCTTTCGCGATCGGCATATCGATGCCGCGCTCGTGCGCGAGGCCAACGAGGGCTTTACAGGTATAAATGCCTTCCGTTACGGTCGCTCGGGTGCCGAGAATTTCGGCTAGGCTGCGGCCTTCGCCGAGGGCGCGGCCAAGCGACATGTTGCGTGATTGCGGGCTGCCGCACGTCAGGATGAGGTCGCCGAGCCCGGATAGTCCGAGAAGCGTTTCGGGACGTGCACCCAGAGCTTCGCCGAAGCGCCGGAGTTCGGCGAAACCTCTTGTGACGAGTGCCGCGTGGGCGCTGGCGCCAAGACCTCGGCCCGAGACGATGCCGGCGGCGATCGCCAGCACGTTCTTGACCGCTCCGCCGAGCTCGACGCCGAGGACGTCGCTCGACCAATAGAGCCGCATCTGGCGGGAGGAGAGCGAGGCGATAAGCGCACGACCTATGTTTTCGTTGCGGCAGGCGAGCGTCAGAGCCGACGGCAAGCCGCGTGCGACGTCGGCCGCGAAACTCGGTCCGGACAGGGCGGCGCGCAAGACACGTGGTGCGACTTCTTCGAGGACGTCGCCCATGAACCGTCCGGTCGATTGCTCGATGCCCTTGGCGCAGATGATTACCGGGGTATCGGCTGCGATGTGCTTTGCGAGTTTCGTCATCACATCGCGCAGATGCTGCGCCGGGACGACCGCGAGAATGGCGTCGGCGCGCGCGACAGATGCAAGGTCTCCGGTGGCGCGGATCGCGGGATTGAGATCGACGCCCGAAAGAAACGTGCGATTGACGTGACGCGCGTTGATGTCTTCGACGATGTCAGGTTCGCGTGCCCATAGCGCGACCGACATGCCGCCATGAGACAAGGTTTGTGCGAGGGCCGTTCCCCACGCCCCGCCGCCGACAATGCTGACCGAACGTATTTGCAAAGCCGCCCCCGACACAATCCGCCATTCCATTTAGCACGGTCGTCCGACTTGCGCTCGGATTAGGCCTTGACGCCCGCGCCGGTTGCCTTCGGGGCGTCGACGTCGAGGGGCCATCGCGGTCTCGCCGGAGCATCAAGCGTGTCGACAAGCCCGCGTGCCAGGCGTTCTGCTCCCGCCCAAGCAATCATGACACCGTTGTCACCGCAAAGCTCGAACGGCGGTGCGTAAAAGGAAAAATCGTATTCGGCGGCGACGTCTTCAAGGGCGGCGCGCAGCGCCTTGTTTGCGGCGACGCCGCCGGCGACCACAAACGGCCGGTGATCGGCGTTCGGGAAGCGCGATAAGACAGTGCGCATGGCGAGGCGGACACGGTCACCGACGCTGTCACAAACGGCTGCCTGGAACGACGCGCAGAGATCCGCGACGTCTTGTTCGGAGAGCGGCGCGCTGTTCATGGCGGCGTGGCGGACGGCCGTCTTCAAACCCGCGAACGAGAAGTGGGGGTCTTGGCGTCCCTTCATCGGACGTGGAAGATTGAAACGGGTGCTGTTGCCATTGAGGGCCGCTTTTTCGACGGATGGCCCGCCAGGCATCGGCAGGCCAAGCAATTTTGCCGTTTTATCGAAGGCTTCGCCCAAAGCGTCGTCGATCGTCGTTGCAAGCCGGCGGTAACGGCCGACGTCCTCGACCAGCAGCAATTGCGTGTGTCCGCCGGAGACGAGAAGCATCAGGTAAGGCGGCCGGATGCCATCCGTCAGGCCGACGGTCAGAGCGTGGGCCTCCAGATGATTGATTGCGAGAAACGGTCGATCAGCGGCGAGCGACAGGGCTTTGGCTGTGGTCGCGCCGACGATCAGGCCGCCGATCAGGCCCGGTCCCGTCGCCGCCGCGATACCGGAGAGGTCCTCCAAGGTCGCGCTGGCCGTGTCGAGGGCCGTTTTCACGAGATAGTCGAGGCTCTCGGCATGGGCGCGGGCGGCTATTTCCGGTACGACGCCGCCATAGATCGCGTGTTTGTCGAATTGCGACAGCACGATATTCGACAGAATGCGCCCCTCGCCCGAAGAATTTCGGGCGACGACAGCGGCGGCCGTCTCGTCGCAGCTCGTCTCGATGCCGAGAACAAGCGTGAAAGCGGGCGCAAAATCGGAAGGCTCAGCCATCTGTTCAGGAACTTACCGGCACGTGGTTGGAATCCGCGCCTCTTTGGAGCATACCTGTCGCCCGAATTACCGGCATTCTTTTAACGGCATCTGGGCCCGAGCGCCCCGCCTAGCATCCGGAGAAACCTTTTTGCAAGCGACCCGCATCCGCATCGGGACCAGAGGCTCGCCTTTGGCTCTCGCCCAGGCGCACGAGGTGAAAGGCAGGATCATTGCCGCTCACGGCCTCCCGGAGCAGGCGGTAACGATTGACGTCATCAAGACCACGGGTGACCGCGTGCTCGACCGGCCGCTGTCGGAAATCGGGGGCAAGGGGCTTTTTACCAAGGAGATCGAGGAAGCGCTGCTTGCGAACGAGATCGATATCGCCGTCCACTCGATGAAGGATATGCAGACGGTGCTTCCCGACCGTCTCGTCATCGGTGCGGTGCTGCCGAGGGAAGATCCACGAGACGCGTTCATTTCGCTTCGGCATGCGGATTTCGCAGCGCTGCCGAGAGGCGCCGTTGTCGGAACATCTTCGTTGCGCCGTAAGTCTCAGGTCCTGCACGTTCGCCCGGATCTTCGTGTCATCGATTTTCGCGGCAACGTGCAGACGCGCTTGCGCAAGCTCGAAGAGGGCGTCGCAGAGGCGACGTTTCTGGCGGTCGCCGGTCTCAAGAGGCTCGGGCTTCAGGAGCGCATCACGTCGCCGGTTTCGACCGAGCATATGCTGCCGGCGGTGGCGCAGGGCGTCATTGGGCTCGAAATTCGTGACGGGGATGAAGCCATCGTTCCGATCGTCGCTGCCCTGAACGATGCGACGACGGCCTATGCCGTCGCGGCCGAGCGGGCGTTTCTCGCTCGCCTCGAAGGGTCATGCCGGACGCCGATCGCGGGGTATGGCGTGATCGAGGATGGAGAATTGCATTTTCGCGGGCAACTTCTGTCGCCTGATGGCGTCAAGTGCTACGACGTTACTCGACGCGGCAAACTCGACGACGCCCGCGAGCTTGGGCTTTCCGCTGCCGACGAGATTCTGAGCGAAGCCGACGCCGCACTTCTTGTTCGTTCGAACGTCTGATGCATGTTCTGATCACGCGCCCTGTCGAGGATGCCGAACCGCTGAAGGCCCGCGTCGAAGAACTCGGATGCCGGGTGACACTGGCGCCGCTCATCGCAATCGTGCCGAACGCTATCGCTCCGGGCGCGATCGGCGGCGCGACGGCGTTGATCGCGACGAGCCGGAATGCCCTAGCTGCGCTGGCTTCGTCGCCGGCGTTGCCGTCGGCGATTGAATTGCCGCTCTACGTTGTTGGGCCTGGGACAGCGGCATTTGCTCGTGATATCGGGTTCCAGAACGTGATCGAGGGCGCAGGGCGGGCGGAGGCTCTCGTGCCCCTCCTCGCCTCCAAGGGGGGCGCGGACAATCGTCTGATTTACCTCAGGGGCGATGTTCTCGCGTTCGATCTCGAGGCCGCGCTGGCGAGGGAAGGTGTTAACGTCGTGCCCGTGAACGCCTATCGCTCGGTTGCCACCGAAACATTACCGCCCGACGTCATCAAAGCGCTCGAAACGGGCAGCATCGATGTCGTTACGCTCATGTCGCCGCGCACGGCTCGGACATGGGCGCGGCTCGTCGCCGCCCTGTCGCCGCCGGTACAACTTACCGGCGTAACCTACCTTTGCCTATCCGAGCGCGTAGCCGAGGCCTTGGGCTCACCGGCAAAAGCCGATAAGGTCCGGGTGGCTTCACATCCCAATATCGAAGAAATGCTTGCGCTCATAAAACGTCTCGCGGCAAGTTCGAAAGCGGAGTAACAAGGCGCGGAAAAAGGCCGGCTGGACGCCCCGGCGACAGAGCCCTCTCAATAGATGAATTTTTGCCTGAAACGCCCGGATTATAACCTGGGACCGGATGGCATATGCGAGTTTCATAAGGAGGCTTAAGCTCCGATGGCAGATGATAAATCGGGTGCGGGAACGGGCGGCGGCTCGGGTAAGCGGCCCTATGCGACGCTTGATCTGAAGGCCACCGAAGTCAACGCGACGCCGGGCAAGGGCAGTTCAGCGAGCGCGCGTTCGAGTGCTGGTGCCGACGAGGTTCCGCGTCCGGCTTCCGCCCGCTCTTACGCGACCGGAACAAGCGACGCGCGTCCGCAATCGGGTGCGTCGAAGGGCGAAGCGTCGAGCACGGCATCGGCATCGTCGGCTTCTGCGGCAAAGAGCGAGGATAAGGTCGTGGCGCAGAAGCGCGGCGGTATTTTCAGTCACCTTGCCGCGGGCATCGTCGGCGGGGCCTTGGCGTTTGGGGCCGTTCTTTGGGCGCTTCCTCAACTCGGAATCGAGAACGGTTCGGACCAGCAGATCGCAAATCTCTCGCAACGTCTGGCAACGGTCGAGAAAGACGAGCGCGCTCCCGCGCCTGTCCCGGACTTGAGCGGTATCCAATCGCGTCTCAGCAATCTCGAAAATGCGACGCAGAAGATTCCGGGCCTGATCGAAAGCCAGACGCGTCTCGTCGCCGAAACCAAGGCAGCCCTAGCTTCTGCGGCGTCTGACGCTGGTGCACCGGAACTGATCGAGCGCCTCGGCAAGGTCGAAGACCGGATCAAGGCGATGGACGACGCTGGCGTGAACGATCCCAACGCCAACCGCATCGAACAGATTGCGGCGCTGACGGGCAAAGTCTCGGATCTCGAGACCAGCCTCTCGACACAACTTACGGCTCTACGCGCCAGCGTGACGAAGGACGTCGAAAGCCGCATCCAATCGGCGACGGAAGCGAGCGAGGCGGCGCGCGCCGGCACGCAGCGCATCGATAAGGACGTCGCCGGATTGAAGACCGACGGTGTCCGGATCGAAGAAGAAATCGCCGCTGGCAAGACGGCCACCGATCACGTCGCCGCCGATCTCAAGCTCGCGCAGGATCAAATCGAGAGCCTCAAGACCGCTTTGGAAGGTCTGAAAACGTCGGCGGCGAAGCCTGCCGATATTACGGCCGCGGTTCAGCCTCTCGCGGCCAGAACTGCGGCGCTCGAGAAGAGCGTCCAGGAAGTTCTTCAGGGAGACGCCGCGCGCAAGGAAAGCGCGCAACGTGTCGTTCTCGCACTCGAACTTCAGAATTTGCAGCGCGCGCTCGACAGCGGGCAAAATTTCTCGGCTCAACTAGCGGACGTGAAGAAAGTGGCCGGCGATCAGCTCGATCTATCGGCGCTCGAGAAGTTGCAGGACACCGGGGTTCCGACGCTCGCGGAGTTGACGAAGGACTTCCGGACCGCTGCCGATAAAGCCATCGACGCCGATTCCGAGCCCGCGAATGCCAGTGTCGTCGATCGCCTCTGGGCGGGTGCCAAATCCGTCGTTCGCGTCCGGCGCATCGATTTGAAAGCCGATGACAAGAGCACGGAAGCCGTCGTCGGGCGGATGCAGGTTGCGTTGACCGACGGACGCCTTGCGGACGTTCTGGAGGCATCGAAGGATCTCTCGCCCAAAGCACAAGACGCGGTGCAGCCGTTCCTCGACAAGGTCGAAGCGCGGGTGAGCGTCGATACCGCGCTCGCGAACCTCGATTCCCAACTCAAGTCATCCATCGCAGGCGTCCCTCAGCAACCGGCAAAGCCGTCGCCTTAATCGATAAAGGTTCAGCGTCATGGTGCGCCTCGTCGTCTATCTGCTTACGATCGCCCTCATCGCGTCGGGCCTCGCGTGGCTCGCCGACAGGCCGGGGACGCTGCAAATCGTCTGGCAGGGCTACGATATCGAAACGTCGGTCTTCCGTGCCGTCGTCATTCTCGCTGCTGCCGTGGCGTTCCTCGTCTTCTTGTGGTCGGTGTTCCGGGCGCTTTGGAACAGCCCGGCCGCGATCGGACATCGCCTCCTGAGGCAGCGTCAGCGCAAGGGGCTCGATGCGCTTTCGGGTGGTCTCATCGCTATCGGTGCGGGCGACAGCGCGCTTGCTACACGCTACGCGCTGCAAGCAAGGAAGACCTTGCCGCACGAACCTTTGACCCATCTGCTGCGGGCGCAGTCCGCCGAGCTTTCCGGAGACCGTGCCGCCGCGCGGCGCATCTACGAAGCTATGCTGGCCTCTCCGGAAACGGAGCAACTCGGCCTCAGAGGGCTTTTCCTCGAAGCGCAACGCGAAGGCGCGGGCGAGGCTGCCCGGCAATTCGCAGCAAGCGCGCTCAAGGCCAATCCGAAGCTTGGGTGGTCGTCGACCGCGCTTTTCGAGCAGCAGTGCAAGCAAAAGGATTGGACGGCCGCGCTCGCGACTCTGGAGCATGCGAAGAAGAGCGGCCATATCTCGAAGCCGGCGGCCGACCGCAAGCGTGCCGTTCTGTTGACGGCAAAGGCTGTCGAAGCCGAAGAGGATGCTCCGGACAAGGCGCTCGCCTGGGCGCTCGAAGCGCATGCGCTCGCGCCCGATCTGGTGCCGGCAGCAGTGATCGCCGGGCGCATTTATGCGTCGCGCGGGAACACTGCCAAGGCGGCGAAGATCCTGCAAAAAGCCTGGACGAAATCGCCCCATCCCGATCTTGCGACCGTCTACGCCTACGCGCGGATCGGGGACAGCACGCGTGACCGGCTCGACCGGGTTCGCCAGCTCGCTGCACTCAATCCGCATTCGATTGAAAGTCCGATCGCCGTCGCGGCAACGGCCGCCGAGGCCCGTCTCTATGACGAGGCGCGCCGGGCGCTCGAACCGCTTCTTGCCGACCGCCTGACGCAGCGCGTCGCGCTTCTCATGGCGCGGATCGAAGCCGGAGAGAACGGCGAGAAAGGTCGGGTGCGCGAATGGCTGGCGCGGGCCATGAACGCGGCGCGCGATCCTGTCTGGATGGCGGACGGTGTCACGTCCGATCACTGGGAGCCGACGTCGCCGGTCGACGGACGACTCGACGCTTTCCAATGGCGCGTGCCGATTGAAACGCGCGACGGCGAGGGACGCGAGATTCTGGCGAGCAAGATCGACGAGCTTATCGCGATTGCCCCGGCGACGAGCGACGCTGTCAGTACGGAGGCGGCCAAGCAGGACGAGCGAACGGTTCAACCTGAAAGCAAGCGTCCGGAGCCGGATGTTGTCGTCGCCGAACCCGTCACGGTCACGACGCCGCCGCATGGGGCCACCGGCCCGTTAAAGGAGCAGCCCGGGGCAACCGGGGGCAACGGCGCCGCGCCTCCGACGGTGGTCGCCGGAGATGCATCGTCTTCTCCGAAGGTGGAAGAAGCGGCGGTCGTCACGAAGACCGGTCCGCAAGAGGCCGCCCCGATCCCGCGGCCGGATCCCACCGTCTTTGTCACGCAGAGAGCTCCGGATGACCCGGGCACCGAGCCGGACGACCCGGAGCTTGAACAGCCCGTCGCGCGGCGGACATTTCGGACGGCCAACTAAAATGTCGCCTTGTCGTCCGTAACCACCCGGCCACCCGTGGGTTCCTATCTGCGGCAGTCGGGCTTTTCGGATCGGCGAGGCTTGCAATTCCTGGCTGCCCAGAGTATCCCTCGCGCCTTCTCGGATGGATGCATGTCCGCCGGATAAAAGGCCGCTTTAGCTCAGCCGGTAGAGCACGTCATTCGTAATGACGGGGTCGAGTGTTCGAGTCACTCAAGCGGCACCACTAAATTCTCCCAAAATCAGATATTTGTTTCGGTCCATACAGCCATGCAAGGATGGATGTGAAAGCGGGTGCCCTGCGTAACAGTTTGTCCGATCAGAAGCGGCTATCACGCCTCTAGTGAGTTTGGATTGCAGATCGCTACGTTGCGTCGGGGAGATTGGATTTCATGAACGCGCTACAGCAAGAGTTAGACAGACTTCTTGGCGAACTCGCAGAGTTGGACAGGTGTTCGGCTCTCGGCGACGGCGCCAACCTCGGATTAATGACAATAGCTCGACGAGGAACCAAGCAGGCAATTTTTGAAGTGCGGCGGCTGATGATCAGCAACGCAGATGCAACCTTGTCTTGACGGGCACACCGTCGTAGCCGATTTCATTCAGCGATGATGTGGGTCCCCAAATTAACGGCGCCCTTCTTTCGCAATTCTCGCCTGAACCTTCGTATCCTTTCTGACTTCTGATCTCGTCCCTCTGCAATCGCCTCGAAGTGATCTGCGCAGGGGCGGAGACAGGCCGCAAGTGAAGCGATGGCGAACCATCGACGGCGGCGCGGGGATTGTCGCGCGTCATAGGGCTGGCGATTCGAGACGTCTACGTCGGAGTTCACAAATCCGTAAGGTTGGGTCTGGAAACCTGCGAAACCCCGCTTCGGTTGTTCCTCCAAATGCTACGCGTAAAGGAGCAACCGATGTTCAAGTTCAAACAGATAGCCACGGCAGTCGCAGCCGCCTGCGCGTTGACTGCGTTTTCATTGCCGGCATCCGCCGCACACTTCGGCGGACGTCACTTCACGGGTGGCGGCGGTCACTGGCATGACGGCCACGGATGGCGCGGTCGAGGGTGGGGTTACGGATTCTATCCGGGCTTCGCCTTTTACGGCGGTCCCTATTACGACGATTACTACGGTTACGATTGTTATTGGCACCACGGTCGTCGGTACTGCCGATATTAAAATTCCCTCGAAGCTCTATACGGCCTCGCCCCGGCTCTCGTTCATGAGGTCGGGGCATTTTCATAGGGGGTAGCCAACGGGATACCCGCATAAGGGCTGGCGATTTCATACAGTTTTGTGATGCCATCGACATGTTCTGCGAAACGAAACTAATCTCAGCACGGAAGAGTTCGTTGTCCGCTACGTTAGACAAAACGAGGAAGGACAAACATGAAGCTCATTTCAAAGGTGGCGATAAGCGCCGTTACCGCCCTAGCGTTTACGGCCACGGCAGCATCGGCAGAAGTCGTCTGCAATGGTGAAGGCGAGTGCTGGCATGTGAGAAGCCACGTCGAATACAAGCCTGAATTCGGCGTCCGCGTTCATGAAGACAATTGGAAGTGGAGAGAAAGCGAGCACTATAAGTGGCGCGAGCACGAAGGCCACGGCTACTGGCGCAACGGGATTTGGATCGACATTCACTGATCGCCAAAACAAAAAAGTGGAGCGGTGTAAACACCGCTCCGCTCGGCAACCGCCCTTGACAGAATGCAAGGCGTTTCGTTTTTTCGCCGGGCTCCGCGGCGACCGCAGGATGTAACAGCAGGACGAATTATGCTGTCGGGAACGCGAGTTCGAGATCGTCTGAGACCATTGGTGGGGGCTACGCGAACAGCCGCATAAGTTGAGCCACCGATCCGTCTCGCGCGCGTCTTGCAGCGGCGCGCTACTTCGCCTTTCGTCTCTTACGGGCGGTGTCGCTGCGGAGAAGATTGAGAAGATAGATCCCCAACGCCAGCGGCACGCCAAGTGCCAGCAGCATTTTGATTTCTTCCCACATTGTCGGGACTCCCCTCAAGCCGACCCTGGCACCAAATACCATAAGCCGTGCCAGGGACGGAACCAACTCAACGTATGCGTCCCATAAGCCCTGCGAGGGCGAAAACTGCGTTCACACACAACTTGGATTTCGTCGCCGGAGAAGAGTGCGGTACTCGCCGCCAGCGATGGCGGCCGCGATAAAAATTCGAACGAGCGATGATCTGAAACGAAGAAGGCCCCGCCATGTGACTGGCAGGGCCTACAGGAGTCACGCCGCCCTCGCGCCAATTGGTTTCGGTCCCGCTTGTCCGACCTAATTGACAGCGACGCTCTTCCCGCTGAGACGGGCAGCGATAGCTAATGCTGGCGTCATGAACAATTCACAAAATTGGTAAGAAGCTGTAATAAAGCCGTCGCGCGATGGACGCGTCGCGGCTCGCTCGCGTTATGTTCTCGTAATGCCCGAGGCGATACGGCGGCTTTCGGATGCGCTGAACGCGGCTCACGTATGCCCGGAGTCGGAGGAAGCTTGTGTTCAACTCCGACGGCCGTCTGAAATATTGCGGCGCACGTCGCCGCGACTAATATTCGTCGTCCTCTTCGACGCGATAGCTATAGGGAAGGTCGCAGCAATATTCGGCGGCGGCCTTCTGTGCGTCATCCCATGATTCAAACGAACTGCCGATTATCTCGGTGCCGCCACTGAAGCAGCCCTCGGCATCGTTCTGGCAATGATCGCACCAAACAACGACTTTAAATTTCCGCATGTCGGCTTCTCCCTTGAGAAAAGCCCCCCGCGTCGCTCCCATTCCGTGCACGCCATCACGACGTGCAAAATCCGCGAAAAAAGCGGCTCGCTCTTGCGCAAGCGTATCGTTTCTTGTGCGCTTTCCCCGCGATACGCGCCAACGACAGATTCGTATTGAGGCTAGCATTGGGCAAGGAGACAAAACGTGACTGCCGCGTAACACTTTGCACGAAAAACGAGCTTTCTGGCGCTCGTCTCGTGGGAAAGCCGAAGCTTTTTCCGGCACTCACCGCGCATAAGGTCACATTACCGCCACGAGAACTCGGTCTGCCACATTCTGTCTGTTACGCTCCTCGCACCTGCGGTGAGCATCGACACTTTTGTATGGGGGAGCCAAACGCTGTGAATGTGCGACTGATCTCTATTTTAGCCGGCGGCATGTCGCTAGTTGCCACCAGCGCCAGTGCCGAATGCATCATGAATGAGATCGCTAAAGCCAACACGCGGCTCGGCATTTGCCGGCAGCAGATTGGCATCGCGACGGGCTATGGCTGCACGACGTTGCTGATGAGGGCGCAGGTTGCCGACCAGTTCAAGCAGATCGAGTTGGCACGACGTTGCGGTTTCAAGGCGGAGGCCGACAAGCTCGAAAGGTTTTACAAGCAGACGACGCCTCTCGTCGTCAGTCTTTATGAGTGCGTCGATACCTCGGTTGACCGCGCTGATGTTGAAAAGCAAGCCAATCAGGAAGTCGAAAAAAGCCTCTCAAGCCTCGCCCCAGGATGTCCGGCGGACCTCAAGAAGAAAATGGGAGAGAAGCTGCCGAAGCTTATCGCCATCGACGAGAAATCGCTTGCCGAAATGCAGGTACTTGCCGAGCACTTCAGGCTGACGCCCGATCAAGCGAAGTAGAACCCCAAAGCGCATTGGGTGAGTTAAGAAAAACAAGTCTTTGTTCACCCTAACTTCGTTCGGCATTCTCGAAATTTGCAGTTGTCTTCTAATGTCGTTCTTCCCCGCCCCCGGGTTTAGGATTGCATTTGGGAGACGTCCCATGTCTCGATTAAAGTTCGTTGTTGGTGCACTCGCCGCGGTGTTGAGTGTTGCGGCCTTCTCGTCGGCTGCTGATGCAACGCATCGCCGCTGCGGGTACGATCCGTACGGATATCATGCGCCGGATTTCCGAGGCTGCGGCAGGTATTACCGGCGGGCCTACCGGCAGGGCTGGGGTTTCTATCCCGCTTACGGGTTCTATCCGGCAGGCAGCGCTTACGCCCTGCCGCGCTATCCGGTTTATCCCGTTCCGGTGCCGTATCCCGTGTATTCCGGTGCCTACTGCTATTACGACAACGGCTGGGATTTTCGCGTTCGCCGCGTTTGCGTGCAGGGTTGGTGACGGCCAGCCTTTGAGACAGCGCCGGCGGATGGTGCGGGCGCCATCCCTGAACGTTTAGCGGAACCGGAGCCAGTCGAGCGATCTCGGGCCACGGCAGAAATCCCGGTGGTGGAGGTAGTAGCAGCGCCGACCGTCGTAATAGTCGTCGCGGGCGAAGGGATCGCCGGCATACGTCGCGAAGCCGAAACGGTAGCCGTGAGGTGGGCCGGCGCGGTGGTATCCAAGCCGGAAATTGCCGTCATGGCGGTGATGCCAGGAATGGGCTTCTGCGGAAGGCGCGAGGGTTGCGAGCCCTAGTAGCACGCCGGCGACGCGAACAAACTTCAACATCTGCAGCCTCTCGATTATTGCCTTTCCCGATCACTCGCCTGCCGGGCAGGCAAACGCAACGGAGAACTCGCGCCATGGCAAATGCCGGGGTGGTGGACTCATGTGTTATTAATCAAAAGGCGAAATTCGTTCGGCAAATAGGCTCCGCGGCGCTTACGTGGCTGCGTACGCAAGGGCACGCGGCCGAGAGCAAATTCGATGCAGTGTCGCCGCAGTGCGAAGAAAACGGCCGGCCGCGATCATCTCTCGCGCCGTGACCGGCCGGTCAATCTCGGCGGCATATCAAGCGGCGAGCCTGACATTTCTCATTCGTGCCAACGGGGCCTATTGCAGGCCGGGCGACGAAGGATTGTAGGGGCCGGTGGTCCCTTCAGGTCCGCTACCCTGTTCGCCTGTGCTGCTGCCCGCGCCCGCATTTGCCGGTATTTCGGGCGGCGGTTGCTTGTTGATCGGAACGGACGGTGACGTCGGGGAAACGACAGCATTGTTTTCGCTTCCCGGCCCGACGTTACCGGGCTCGACGGTTCGGGCGGCGCCTGAGGGGCTCGGTGGCGTAGCCGACGAGTTGGCGCGCACCGGCAGGGATGTTGTGAGGGCGGCCGCGGCCAGGGCGGCAGCCGTGAGCAGTTTCGTCCTCATGAGGAATTATCCTTTCGCTGTTCCATACGGTTGCAACGCATGGCCCAACGTTCATGTTCCCCTGCGGGTTTTCGCGGCGCTATCCCTTGTTCGCGGTCGACGGGCCATTCGATGTCGACGGCGCCGTCGCGGGATTTGGCTTTTCCTTGACGTTCACCCGGTCGCCGTCGAGCACGCCGTCGGGCGGGCTTTCGATTACGCGATCTTCCGGCGCGAGCCCCGATGCGATTTCTACGGTACTGCCACGGTCGCGCCCAATCGTGATCTGCTTCAGGGCGACTTTCTCATTCGCGCCGACGGTCGCGACGCGCAGCCCTTCCTTGTCGAATATGATGGCGCTCGATGGGATGACGAGAACGTTGTTCTTGTTACCGACGGTCAAATGAACGCTGGCATAGGCCCCCGGCATCAATTCGCCGGCAGCGTTGTCGACGACGAGCTGCATGCGTGTCGTGCCGGATGCAACATCGACAGCGCCCGAAGATGCCTCGACTTTCGCCTGATATTTCTTTCCCGGCCGCTCAGGCACGGTCAACGTTCCGACGGTGCCCTTGGGGATCATCGGAACATAAGCCTGAGGCACGTTGACGTAGAGACGCAGCTTGTGGACGTCGGCGACCACGAACATTTCCGAGCCGGTCGAGCTACCCGTGTTGATCAGGTTGCCGACGTCGGTGTTGCGAACCGTCACGATGCCAGCAAACGGCGCGACGATGCGCTTATATTCCGACAATGCCTTGAGTTGATCGACATTGGCTTGGGCGGACTTTACCTGAGCGTTTTTGGCGTCGAGGTCGGCTTTCTTTTCGTCGGCGGCCTGATGCGTCACGTAGCTGCTCGGCAGCAGCGCCTGATAGCGCTGGTTCGTGACCTCCGCGAGGGCGGCGTTGGATTTCGCATTGTTCAGCTCGGATTGAGCCTGAGAAAGCTGCTGATCGAGATCGGGTGCGTCGATCGTCGCGAGCACGTCGCCGGCTTTTACGTGCGTGCCAATGTCGACGTTGCGCGTCGCCACGTAGCCGCTGACGCGGGCGAAGAGCGCGGCCTGATAATAGGCGTCGAGGCGGCCAGGGAGATCCAGGACACCGATACTCTGCTCGACTGTCGGCATCGAAGCGGCGACAGTCGGGACGGCGCGCTCCGCCGCTTTGGTTTTCAGTTGCGCGACGCTCTGTTCGCGGCTCTCAATTCCGATGAACGCAAGAAACGCGGCGACGCCGATAAAAATTACCGTCGCCAGGGGCATTTTCCAGCGCGAGCGCCTAGTCTGCTCAGGAGGCGATTCAGGCAGCATGGAATTCTCCAGGGATGGCACCTTGCGGTGGCGAAGAGCTTGCAGTCCGGCGGCCGTGCATAAGGCTGAAAACGACCGGCACGATAAACAGCGTAGCGACGGTCGCGAATAAGAGGCCGCCGATCACCGCGCGACCAAGTGGGGCGTTCTGTTCGCCACCTTCGCCGAGGCCCAAAGCCATCGGCGCCATGCCGATGATCATGGCAAGTGCCGTCATCAGGACGGGACGGATGCGTACGTAACCCGATTCAATCGCGGCCAGGATAGGGTCGCCATGGTCGGCCAACCGCTCACGCGCAAAGCTCACCACCAAGACGGCGTTCGCGGTCGCGACACCCATGCACATGATGGCGCCGGTCAGGGCGGGTACCGACAGGGTCGTTCCTGTAAGGAACAGCATCCAGACAATGCCGACCAGAGCTGCTGGAAGCGCCATGATGATTACCAGAGGATCGCCCCAGGATTGGAAATTGACGACGATCAGAAGATATATAAGCACGATAGCGCCCAGGAGACCGAACAACATTCCGGCATAGGCGCTATTCATTGTCTTCACCTGTCCGAGGAGAACGGCGGTCGCCCCCTTGGGAAGATCCTTCTTGGTGGCGTCGACGATCTTCTGGATGTCGGCAGCCACGGCGCCAAGGTCGCGACCTTCCGTCGTCGTCAGGATCTGCACCATCGGCTGGATGTCGTACTGCGAGACGACAGCATTGCTCGTCGAGCGCTTCAAACTTGCGACGGCGCCGAGGATTTGAGGCGCGGCGGCGCCGTCCGCCGTAATCGGGAGATTTTGCAAGGACGCGAGCGAGTCGAGCTTATACTGCGGAGTTTGGATTACGATCGGATATTGGACGCCATTTTTGGGATTGAGCCAGAAGGCCGGGTTTACCTGCCCCGTTCCGGCGAGGCTGGTGCTGAGGCTGGTTGTCACGTCGCGCTCCGTCACGCCGACGTACTGGGCCCGAGACCGATCGACGTCGACATCGAAGCCAGGATTTTTGCGCGACTGTTGAATGCGTGCGTCCGCGACGCCTGGGATCATCTTAATTTGGCGCAAGATCTTCTGGGCGTAATCGAAGGCGCCATCGAGATTCTTTCCTCGGATCTGAAGATCAATCGGGGTGGGCGCGCCGAAGTTTAGGATCTGGCTGACGATGTCGGCCGGCAGGAACGAAAAGGTGGCTCCCGGAAATTCATTCGGCAGTTCGTCGCGAAGTTGTTTGACGTAAGCCGCCGTCGGCCCATGATCTTCTTTGAGGGCGATCTGGATGTCGCCATCCTGGGGGCCGATCATGCCGGTGTTGTTGTAGGACGTGTTGATGCCGCTGATCGGCATGCCGATGTTGTCGACCACGGCGCCGATCTCGTCCGGCGGAATGATGTCGCGGACGGCATCTTCGATTCTGGCGAATTCGTGGGCGCTTTCTTCGACGCGCGTTCCGACCGCGAGCCGGACGTGCATCAGGATTTGTCCGGAATTGACGGAGGGAAAGAAGTTTCGGCCGAGATAGGGGGCCAGCATGAACGATGCCCCGATGAAGCCGAACGAAACGATCAGCACAATCGCGCGGTGTGCGAGGGCACCTTCGAGGAGTTGGTGATAGCTGCCGCGGAACTTCTCGAAGCCGTGCTCGAAGCCGCGCTGGAACAGTACGAACGGATTGTGCGTCGGTCTTTCACGGGCGTTGTGGTCGTGCGGCTTCAGCAGGAACTTTGCCATCGTCGGCACGAGCGTTCGCGATAGGATGAACGAAGAGACCATCGCGAACATCACGGCTTCAGCCATCGGCACGAAGAGGAAGCGAGCGACGCCTTCCAGGAAGAACATCGGCACGAAGACGATACAGATGCAGAGCATCGACACGAATGCGGGCGTCGCGATCTGATCGGCACCGTCGAGAATCGCGGTTTCGACGTCCTTTCCCTGCTCCAGATGATAGTTGATGTTTTCGATCGTCACGGTCGCTTCGTCGACCAGGATGCCGACGGCGAGCGCGAGGCCGCCGAGTGTCATGATGTTCAGTGTCTCTCCAAGCGCCGAAAGCATGGCAACCGACGATAGGACGGCGAGCGGAATGGATGTCGCGATGATGATCGTGGAGCGGAGGCTGCCGAGGAACAGTAAAATCATGACGCTGGTGAGTGCAGCAGCGAGGACACCTTCGTGGATGACGTTCGTGACGGCTCCGCGAACAAAAAAGGATTGGTCTCCGAGATAGGAAATCGTCAGGGCGTCGGGCAGGCCGGGCTTGATTTCCTTCACCTTGTCCTTGATGCCCTGGATGATGTCGAGCGTGGACACGGCGCCGTTCTTCAGCACCGACAGCAGTACCGAGCGGTTGCCGTTGACATGGACGATGTTCTGTTGCGGTGGGTTGCCGTCGCGGACATGGGCGACGTCACGGATATAGACCATCGCGCCGTTGACCGCCTTGATCGGAAGGTTGCCAAGATCGTCAAGGGCCGACGGCGCGTTGTTGAGCTGCATCGTGTATTCCGTCGCCCCAATCTTCTGGGTGCCGGCAGGGTTGATCAGATTCTGAGCCGAAAGAGCGGCCTGAACGTCCTGGGCGGACAGGCCCTTGGCGTGGAGCGCGGCATTATCGAGATCGATCTGGACCTGGCGCGTCTTGCCACCGTAGGGAAACGGTATGGCGGCGCCCGGCACCGTTACGAGCCGGATGCGGATCTGATTCATGCCGAGATCGGAGAGCCTCTGCTCGGTCAGTCCCTCGCCGCCGAGCGCCAATTGCAAGATCGGCACGGTCGACGCATTGTAGTTCAGAATGAGCGGCGGGTTCGTGCCGGGCGGCATTTGCCTCAGCATCGTCTGGGATATCGCCGTCACCTGCGCGTTGGCGACGCTGATATCGACCGACGGTTGAAAGAAGATTTTGACGACGCCGATGCCGTTATAGGAGTTGGCTTCGATGTGCTCGATGTTGTTGACGGTGGTCGTCAGCGCGCGCTGAAACGGCGTGACCATGCGGCCCGAGAACTGATCCGGCGGAAGGCCCGTATATTGCCAAACGACGGCAATGACGGGGATGCGAATTTCGGGAAAGATATCGACCGATGTGCGGACGGCTGCCAAACCGCCTGTGAGAAGAATCAGCAGTGCAAGCACGACGAACGTGTACGGCAACCGCAGCGCGATTCGCACGAGTGCAGCCATTATTCCGAATTCTCCACATCACCGGTCCAAAATGGGAGCCGGCTACCGCCCGGGCCCATAACGCCGGACTGGCGGCCATCCGTTTCTCAAAGCGCAAAAATCTTCAGCGACGAAAGCGCACGCGCGCCCGCAAAGATCGCTCTTTTATAGTCCGCCGGCAGTGACACGATCGAAGCACAGACGCCGACAATTGGGGGATTGCGGTCCATCTGTCCAATAGTATGTTGGGATGCTATTATTCTAAGATATCGATTAATTAGAATTGGCGAGCGAGCCGTGGATCTGAAGCAACTCGAACATTTCGTAGCCGCAGCCGACGAACAGCATTTTACGCGTGCCGCGCGCAAGATGAACATTGTTCAATCCGGATTGTCTGCGTCGATCCGCGCGCTCGAACAGGAAATGGGTGCTCCACTTTTCGTCAGAACGACCAGACGCGTCGAACTGACGGTTGCCGGACGCGTTCTTTACGAAAAGGCGCAAGCCATCATTGCGGGGGTCAAGGAAGCGCGTCGTGCCGTTGCTGCGATCAACGGCCTTGAGCGAGGCTCGCTGAGCATCGGGACATGCGGCAGCCTTAACGCCTTTTTCGATCTTCCGCTTTTGCTCGGCGAATTTCACACTTTGCATCCGACGGTCGAGATCAGGCTTTGTCACGGCACTGCGACGAAGCTGATGGACAAGGTGAAGGATGGAGGCATCGATCTGGCGTTCTTCCCGCTCTATGAGAAGAGCCGCGAGATCGTTTCGATACCGATCGCGTCGGATATGTTGGTCGCTGTCTATCCCTCGGGGCACTGGCTTGAGGGACGCCAGTGCGTGTCGCTCGAAAGCCTGGCAGAAGAAACTTTCGTCGACTTTCAGCCCGACAAGGGAACGCGGCGGATCGTCGATCGCGCTTTCGGAGCCGTGAACGTTTCGCGCCGAACGGTTCTCGAAGTCGGCGATGTTCAGGTGCTTCTCGATCTCGTGGCGCGCGGCTTCGGTATCGCTCTCGTGCCGCGTGCGTTCGCGCGCGCTCGTGCGGCCCACTCGACAGGTCCGACGCTTGGCATCACGACTTTGAAAAAGCCCGGCGTCCGCTGGGATCTTGTCGCGGCGTGCGGAGGCCGGGCGGGCGCCGCTCAATCGCGCAATCCGGCCGTGGCCGCTTTCACCAAGCTGCTCGACAAGATCCGCACCGACGCGGCGGCGGCCTAGCCGAGCAAGTCTCGCACCTCAGGCCAAGCTCACCTGATACACGTAGTAGGCCATAGCCGCGACCATCAGGGGGAAGGCCGTGATGTGCAGCAACCCCAGCGACTTTTTCAGCCACCCTATCGGTTCGATTCGTCTGTTTACGCGCGCGATCGTGATCGCGATGATCAAGCTCAGTACCAGATACGTAAATAGGAACAATCTGTCTGAGAGCGTCTCGGTATTGGCGTCAAGCTTCGGCAAGGCGAGGTAAAGCGCGACGGCCGAGAGGAGCGCCGTAACCTGTATCGTCACGATCGCCTCGAAGTGATGCGTCGAAATGAAGATCGACAGATAGGCGATGATCAGGATGAACCCCAAGGGCACGACGACGCGAAGAAAATAATCGGTCGTCTGCCGCTTCATCAACCACACGAAGCTCGCCTTATAGAAGGGGACGACGCTCGGCACGAGCGTTTGAGCGTTGATGGTGCGCACGAAATCCTCGTCGTAACCGACGTACTGATCTTTCGGATCCCAGCCGTCAACGGTGACCGATTTGTCGCGCAGGCTCTCTGGCGGAGGCTGGACGATGAAGGCGTTGCTGCCGTGCTTCGGTTGAATGTCGATTGAAAATCGTTGGGTGTCGAACGGGTAATTGCGGAGGTTCGGCGAATACAGGAATTTGCCTGTCACCTTGTAGATTTTCATGTGATCGGGAAAGGCGTCGCTCTTGCCGCCGTCGTGGATCGGCTGGACGGTGATCTGACGATCGTTCGAGCCAGGTTCGAGATAGGCGTTGGAAAACTCGATCTGGTCGATCGATGCGCCGTGATGATCGTCCATGGAAATATAAAAGTCAGCAAGGAACGTTTGGTCGTTGTCGTCGATGCGGTCGGCGTGGACGAGATCTATGTCGGCATAGAGGGTATCGATGCGGCGCATGGTGTCGCCGCGCAAATGCAGAAATTGCATTGGCGCCAGCTGAGCGTGGCCCAGCCCACGCGGCAGCATGACGATCAGCGGCGTCCGCGCGGCGGCGCGGGACGACGGGCGGAAGGACCAGTTTCCGAAGAGGCCTTTGAACATGCCCCTTCCAGCGGCGTAGGTCGTATTCAGCTCGTTCACGATGAAATCGCGGAGATCGGCGACGTTTGCGGACGGCGGGGCCGCCCGCGCGGCTTCGGCAGCGAGGCGGATCATATCGGCGTAGCGCATTCCGATTTGGAGAGCGCGCATGTTTTCATCATCGAGCGGGTTCGGCGGAATGTCGTCGTTGCGCAGTTTGCAGGTGCCGTCCTTCCAGCCTGGAGCGGCGTCGTTCTTGGCACCTTGGAATATCCAGTATTCGGGTTTGGTCGACGTCAGCAGCAGGTCGCGCAAACGGTCACTGTCGACATCCGGAAATCCGTCCCAGGCGAGCTTGTAGATGTCGTTGGGGTAGCTGCCGCCTTTCGCGGCAAGCGTTTCGACACGGCCGGTCGCGAAGATCGGCGGCGTAAAGCCGGCGGTCTTGAATTGCTTCAATACGTCTTTCGTCCGGCTGGTGCCGATCGCTATGAAAACGAGATCGGGATTTTTGCTTTTTAGATCATCGATCGCCGCGGAAACGTCAGAGGGGCTCAGTTTGTTGTCGGTCAGCGCAAGTCGATGATCGGCGACTAGGGCGTCAGCGCCGAGAAGCTGCTTCAGAGAATCTCCGAGATTGCCGCTTGCGACGTTGTCTTTGATGCCGACGAACGCTACGCGAACAAATTTCATTTCCTTGATGAACTCGGAGATGATCGGCATCCGCTCTTCGTCTTCCGATGGCCGAGTCGTGAAGACGGACGGATAATTAGCGATGAGGCTCGCAACCGAAATATCAGAGAGGAACGGAATGTTGCTCGAACTGAGGTCTTTCCCGTCGGCATCCAGAGCGGCTTTGGCGCGCGTGGAGTTCGTCATCCCGACCATCGCCATGGTTTGTGGGTCCGAGATCGCCGACGCGAGATTGGCGATTGTCCGCTGCGTATCACGCTTGTCGTCGAGCAGGTTGACGACGAGTTTGCGACCGGAGATACCGCCTGTGCGATTGATGTAGTTCTGGGCGAGCCTAGAGATGCGTTTGATCGCTGTTACGATTCCGTTGTCGTAACAGTCGTCACTTTTCGACGTGAAGAAAATCGGCATGACGACGGGCGGCCGCTGCGCCGCATCGGCGTCGTCGGCCACTTGCACGGCCGCAGGGGCACTGGACCCGATGAAAATCGCCAGCAATGTTACGGCGACGGCCGCCAGACGCCGGAGCGAATCCCGGCAGAACGTCCGTGCGCAAAATTCAAACCCCGCCAATTTCACGTTACCCACCCGCCATTAATGGAAGCGTGGGACGGAACATTGTCCGTGGCCTCGCTTGCCCTATCCCAATCGTTTCGTGCCCGTAGGATCCTTATAGTCCCGGGTCATAGAACGGAAGAATTTGGTTTGGGTTGGGCGTCGTCGCGGTAAGCCACCGCAATTTGCGAATTATTCTTCGGGCGTTGCTTTCGCGAGTAGACCGGAGGTGATCCAGCCCTGGAGATGCTGGGCGGCGCGGAGCGACGCGGTCTCGGGATCATCGTAAACGGCCACGAGTTCGCAAAGCGCACCGAACGGAACGCCATTCACGGCTTCTGTCCACATCATGGCTTCTTCGCTCGACATGCGGCGAACTTTGGGCGTTGTCTCGTGCCGCCAGACCATTACGCTTTCCGACGTTTCAAGCGGTTCAACTGGAGGTGGCGTCTTTTCGTCTTTTAGCGAAAGCCAGAGGGCGTGGGCATTCGTCTTGAATGCGAGACGCCTCGCGGAGGGATGGGGTTCGAAAACGAGTTCGGACCAATTCTCGGGCGGGACGGCGGCGAGGTCGGCCAACGCGAGCGGTTCCGCATCGGGAGCGTCGAAGGCGTCATTCAGCGCCCGCTCCAAGCCTGCGAGTTCCGCGAGATGAGGCTCATCGGGGCGAACTTCGGCGATGAAGTCCGGCAGCTGGTGCGAAAACCAGCGGGCGTTCTGGTTCCGCGACGGCCGCGCGATAACGTAGGCCCTCGCGATTTCGGCGAATGCGTCGTCACCCAGATGCCGGTTCAGGAGCGGGTGATCGTTGCGGACGACCTCGATGAGGCGCGCGACGTAGGCATGGCGGTAGACGCCAAAGAGCACATTCCGGTCGGTGCGGGAATTGTCGAGGATCTCGTTTAAGACGGCGTCGTCACCGAGCATGACGGCGCGTTGGAAGGCTGCTTGCATTTCGCTCAGCGTCAGCGAGGTTTTTGCGACCTCGGGAGCGCTTGGAGCCTGCTCCGGTGATGCGACGACTGTCGGCATAGCTTTCTTTACCGGTTCTCCGATGGGCAGAAAACTTCGTCGGCAAGCACGCGTGCTTTGTCGAGTTCTTCGAGCATCATCGGCAGGGGCGGGATGTCGTCGTCGCGCTCGATGATGGTCGAGACGGGTCCGAAGCGTTCAAGCGCGGCTTTATAAAGCGTCCAGACCTCGTCGCAGACAAGCGCATCATGGGTGTCGATGATGTGCGTCATGTTGTGCTCGTGCCCCGCAAGATGGAATTGGACGACGCGGTCGGAGGGAATTCCGGCGATGAATTCGTGAGGATCGTACTCGTGATTGAAAGCGCTGACGTAGACGTTGTTGACGTCGAACACCAGCCAGCAGCCAGTTCGTTTCGCCATCTCGGCGATGAACTCCCACTCGGGCATCTCGGAATTACGGAACTGGACGTAGGTCGAGACATTTTCCAGCGCCAGCGGCCGTTTGAGAAAATCCTGGACGTGCTGAATGCGGGCGACGACGTGATCGAGCGCCTCACGGGTATAGGGGAAGGGCAGGAGGTCATGGAGGTTGACGCCGTGAACGCCTGTCCAGCAGAGGTGGTCTGAAACGAAGACGGGCTCGGTTCGTTCGGCGAGCGCTTTGAGCTGCTTCAGGTATTCGGGATCGAAGGGCGCTGTCGACGCGATCGATAAGGAAACCCCGTGCATGACGATCGGATAGCGATCGCGAATCTGATCGAGAATGCGTAGCGGCTGACCTCCGGGGACCATGTAATTCTCGGAGATCACCTCGAACCAGTCGATATCCGGGTCGCCGCCGAGAATATCGGCGTAATGCTGAGCGCGAAGCCCCAATCCGAAACCGAGATAGCGCGGTTTGCCCTCTGCGGCGGGCGATCGGCCGGCTTCCGCTTTCGTCGTCGTTTGAACGGGCACTACAAAAACTCCTCGTTTTAGAAGCGTGTCGTCAGCTCGGTCAGCCAAGCCGGAGAAATTGCAACGAACTGCGTCTTGAGCGTCTTGTCGAAGCCAGTGAGGATGGCGAGGCCGGTCAGGATCAGAACGCCGCCGAGGATATATTTGCCGCTCGATCCGGCGGACGCCAGCGTATCGCGCCAGCGATTGAGGATTTCGCGTGAGAGGGCGCCGAGAATGAGGAGCGGTACGACAGCGCCGAACCCGAAGGCGAGCATCGTCAACGATACCTGACCAAGATCCTTGCCTTGCGCCGCGAGCAGGGATGCGGCGCCAAGCGTCGGGCCGACGCAAGGGCTCCAGACGGCGCCGAGAACCAACCCGACGCCGAACTGGCCGAGGATTCCAGGGCCCGCATAGCTTCCGAGTGCGTGATCCGCCCAATTCGAGATCGGGCCTGCCGCAACCGCGAAGCGCTCCTGAAGCGCCGGTATCACGAGGACCGTGCCGATGATGACGAGAAGAGATGCCGCTATGAAGCGGAAGAAGTTGCCGTCCAAGCCGATAGCGAACCCGACGGTCGCGACGAACAGGCTTAACGCGACGAACGAAATCGCAACGCCGGTGGACAAAGCCAGGGGCCCATACCGATGGGCGGACGCGGCGGTCGCCATCATGATCGGAACCAACGGAAGAACACAGGGCGAGAGAACGGATAAGACGCCGGCGACAAAGGCCAATGCGAATGAAATAAGCATCGTCTTCTGTCCTCAAAGAGCCTTGTGCATCAGCCCGTCTATGGCGCTCTCGGTGGTGCTGCCGACGGAGCGGCCCGTTTCCTTGTCGCCCTTGAAGACGATCAGCGTGCTTTGTGTTTGCGCGCGGAATTTCCTCAAGACGTCCTTGCGGGAATCGAAGTCGACGTCGAAGATCATGAGGTCCTTGTATTTGGGCTCGGCGGACAGCTTCTGAATGATGGGCTTTTGGGCCTGGCACGTCGGGCACCAGGGCGCCGAGATGTCGATGAGGATCGATTTTCCTTGGGCTTGTGCCGCAGCGAAGGCCTTCTCGTCGAATGTTTGGCGTTCGGCGGCGGCCGCTCCGACGGTCGTGAACACAATCATCGCCAACGCGAAGCCGGCCTGCACGACATGTTTTAACGACATTCTATTTGCCTCGATCTTGCCATTCATCCGTTCAATTGAGGATCATCGTCCCGGCGGATTGGACGGATTGATTGCCGGGACGATGTTGAAGCACCAGCCGCGAACGGTGCTGCTGCATGCATAAGTCAAAAACGCCGCGACTGAGCGACGTTTTTTCATTCCGACGTTCTTACTTCGCCGGTTCGAACTTGCCCGTCGTGCAGCCTTCCTTCGTGGTCTCGGTAAAGCCCTGACCCTTGCAAGCGTTCTGACCTTTGCAGGCGTTGCTGGCGCTCTTGCAAGCGCTCTGGCCCTTACAGGCGTTCGCTCCGATACAGTGGCCCATGCCTTCGTCGGCAAAAGCAGCTGTCGAGATAACGGCGTTTGCAAGCATGAGGGATGCCGCAGCGGCTGCGATGGCCGAACCAGACTTCACACTGATCTTCATGGTATGTTCCCTTTGGAAGGTTTTATGTTTCCACGCTGTCGTTTGTGCCCCGGCTTACCCGGGCACGCTGAGGGTTACGGCCCATTTACCCGGGACGTTTCGACTTCCGCAAAAAAAAGTTGGCAAACTTCTCTTGACGGACGACGCCCGCCAGCATGTGAGACCAAATTATTCCGATCGCGGTGTAACCAGCGCGCACCGGACCTCGTAACAGCCCATCAGTTGCAGCGGATCATCCGCCCTATCTCCAACTGAGGGTAAACGCCATGAAGTTCCTGACACATTGGTTGATCGACGTACCGGAATCTCTTTCGCCTTATTTCGCCTGGCTGGGGCCGCTCTTTGCACGGATCGTCGTCGGATGGGTGTTCATGTGGAGCGGTTGGGAAAAACTCAACGCGCTTCCGCAAATAACGGCAAACTTTGCATCCTGGGGCATTCCCTATCCGGAAATCATGACGCCCTTCGTTTCGGGGGTCGAATTCTTCGGTGGTCTCTTTCTATTGCTCGGGCTCTTTACCCGGATCGCCGGGGTGCCACTCGTCATTGTGATGATCGTCGCTATCATCAGTGCGAAATGGCAGCAGGTCGACTCGCTCGAGACGCTGCTCGGTTTTGAAGAAGTGTCATACATGGCGCTTTTCGGCTGGCTTGCCATCTCCGGTCCGGGGCCGATCTCGCTCGATTACCTGCTTCAGAAACTTCATGGGGAAGCGAAGGGCCGCGCGCTCAAGCCCTCTACGAGTGCGGCCTAGGCTTAGTAATGGGGCGCAGGGCCGAAGGGAGCTTGGCCGCCTTGCAGGCGACCCGCGGTTTACTTACGCTCCGTCGATGTACCGAGAAGTGTCAGCGGGTCGTACTTAGCAAATGGGGAATACGTTCGTTCCTTGGCGTACGCTGCTCTGGCCGTGGCGTTTCTCCTCCGATGACGACGCCGTACGCCAAGCTCTGGCAGACGTGGCGGGCTTCAGGCCCGCCGTCGTCGTTGTCGGGGGATCACGGGGGATCGGGCTTGCGCTCGCCCGGCGCTTTCTCGAAGCCGGGCACGAAATCGCGATTGTGGCGCGCAACGCGGTTGGGCTGGAAGCCGCCGCCGCGGACCTCAAAGCATCGACCGGCTCCGATGTCGTTACCATACTGTGCGACGTCAGCGAGGCCAACGCCCTGGATGTGATAACGGCGGGTCTCAACCAAGGCAGACTTTATCTCGACGTCCTCATTAACAATGCGGGGATGGGTCTTGCTGGGCCGTTTCTCAGTCATTCCGAAAATGATCTATCCCGTCTTATCGCGCTCAATATCGAGACGGTGACGCGACTGACCCGTGCGGCGCTTCCGCAAATGGTCGCCCGGCGGCGCGGCGGGATTCTGAACGTCGCTTCGCTGGGTGCGAATATTCCCGGTCCGAACCAGGCGGCCTATTACGCGAGCAAGTCCTACGTCGTCTCACTGACGGAAGCGGTCGCGAGTGAAATCTCGGGGCAAGGCGTTCGCGTGGCGGCACTTTTGCCCGGCCCGGTTGATACAGCTTTTCACGAAGAGATGGGGGCGGAGAGATCGCTTTATCGATTTATCCTGCCGTCGATGTCGGCCGAGCGCGTGGCGCGGAGCGCGTATCGCGGATTTCTTTTCGGCAATCGCGTCATCGTTCCTGGGATTTCCAATCTGTTTTTTTTCGTCACGTTGAGGCTTCTGCCACATACACTGACGGTTCCGATGATTTATTGGCTGTTGCGGCAGCCGGAAAGCTTAAGCAGGAATTAATCTCAGTACGTCCTTTTAATATTCTTGCGAACGTTTGCATTATGGCAACCATTTTCGGGTTAGGTTCTCATGGGCTCCGGAATAGGTTTTGCGTATCCGGGGTTTCCGACGCGGCTGCGCTCTCTGGCCTCTACGGGCTCGTTCGAGCTCGATAAATCCGGTGCGTGGCCGCGCTGAATCAGACGCGACACCAGCGTAGCGTTCATTCGCCTTTTGCTGCCGTCGCGCCTTCTTTCCTAAGCTGCTTCGACGGGCCAAGCTGCATCGCCAGCGACAGTGGCACCGGCACACGTGCCTGATGTGATGCGTTCTACGAACGCGCGGGTCTGATCGACAACGACATGGCGCTGCTTGTCGAGCGTGATCATGTGGTAGCTGTCTTCCAGAACGAAGAGATCGGCAGCCGTCGGCAGTTTCGACTGTAGGTAGGTCGCGTTGTTGATGTCGGCGTAGTCATCGTCGCGCGAATGGACGATCAGCGCAGGCTGATGAATTTTGCCGAGCATCTTCTTGGCGGCGTTCGCCATGCGCCGATGCTCAAGAACCATCGTGCCGGGTACGCCGGCGGTGCCGACTTCCGAGCCATCAGACGCAGCAAGCGCGGCGCGAACGAACTCGCGGACGCGAGGGCACTTGATGCCAAGCGATTCCGCGTCGGGGAAATCCATCAGGTTCGCGATCCAACGGCTGCGGACGAGAGAGAATAGCCGGCTGTACCAAGGCATTGCCCAGCCGTTGATCCAAAACGTCGGAGAGAAAAGGGCGACACCCTGAACTTTCTCGGGATTGTTGGCGGCGAGGTGCAACCCGACGATGCTGCCGAGGCAGAGGCCGCCGACGATCACCGTGTCGCATTCCTTGCGGATTTCATCGAGCGCCGCTTCGGCGCTGCGGTACCAGTCTTGCCATGTCGTTGCGACGATATCGTTGCGGGAGCCGCCGTGTCCGGCGAGCGTCGGGCAATGAACGGTATATCCGGCGCGGGCAAGTCCCATCGCCACGAAGCGCACTTCCACCGGGGTGCCACAGAGACCGTGAAACAGGAGAACTCCCGTCTTTCCGCCGGCGATGCGATACGTCGTATCCTTCGGGGTTTTCCGGCCCATCGAGGCTGTCGTCAGCGTGCTGATCTCTGCGGACATGACGTCGTCTCCTCATTTGCTGGAGACGAGCTTTAGGTTTGGGCGGTGGTCAGGGCTGTTCCGTGGGCGACAAGCCAACGCGGAGTGCGGCTTGATTTCGCTCGATAAGTTCCGCAGGGAACAGGGTGGAGCAGCGGCATCGCCGGCGGAACGTCGTGGGGATCGAAGCGCGTGCGGACGTGGTCGGCGATTGGAGTTCGCCTTGAGCTGCGCTATGGGAGGGCGGAACGGGATCGTCAGAAGCTGTGCCCTGGCCATGGCACGAACGATCTCTCAAACGACAACAAGGGGTGGGCTCTAGCCACACCCCGAAGTGAAATTGGAAACGCTCGTGCCGCAGCCAGTCATCGCCGCGACCGGGATTTATGTCCCGCCGAACAGCATCTCGAACGACGAACTCGTCTCGGCGTTCAACGCCTACGTCGCCGCCTTCAACGCAGAGAATGCCGCGGCGATCGACGCCGGCAAGCTTCCGCCCCTGCTTTCCTCGTCGGCCGAATTCATCGAAAAGGCGTCGGGGATCAAGTCCCGTCATGTCGTCGATAAGGCCGGAATCCTCGATCCGGCGGTAATGCGCCCGGCTATTCCCGAGCGGCCGAACGAGGAACTTTCAGTTCTGGCCGAGATGGCCGTTGTCGCGGCAAGAGACGCGCTGGCAACTTGGGGCGGCAGCATCCGCGATATCGGAGCAGTCATCTGCGCCGCCTCCAACATGCAGAGACCGTATCCGGCGATCGCGATCGAAGTTCAGAACGCGCTCGGCATATCGGGCTTTGCCTTCGACATGAACGTCGCCTGCTCGTCGGCGACATTCGGTATCAAGACGGCGGCAGACTTCATCTCCGGAGGTTCGGTCAAGGCGGTTCTCGTCGTCAATCCGGAGATCTGTTCAGGCCATCTCAACTTCCGTGACCGCGATAGCCACTTTATTTTCGGCGATGTCGCGACCGCGATCGTCATGACGGACGAGGCTCTGGCGAACGGCGGCTGGACGGTTCTCGGCACACGCCTCAAGACCCAGTTCTCGAACAACATTCGCAACAATTTCGGCTTTCTCAATCGTTGCGCGCCGGAGGGTGCCGGCGCCGTGGACAAGCTGTTCGTGCAGGAAGGCCGGAAAGTCTTTCGCGAAGTCGTGCCGATGGTCATCGACATGATTATCGAGCACGCGGGCGATATCGGAGTCGATCCGAAAGGCCTCAAACGTCTCTGGCTTCACCAGGCGAACATCAACATGAACGATATGATCGGCCGGAAGGTCTTGGATCGCGCGCCGACACCGCAAGAGAACGTCATCATTCTCGACACGTTCGCGAACACCAGCTCGGCGGGGTCGATTATCGCCTTCCATTCGGCGAACAGCGATTTCGGCCCGGGAGACACCGGCCTCATCTGCTCGTTCGGCGCCGGTTATTCGGCCGGTACGGTTTTCGTCGAAAAGCGGTGAGCCGGGCATGCCGGCCTGTCGTACGCCGGCGGGCGATCACGCTAGGCTTGCCGCCAGATTGATTGTCAATGCCAGGATCATCGTATTGAAGAAGAAGGATACAATGGCGTGGAGGGTCGTCATCCTCCGCATCGCCTTGGCATTGATCATGACGTCCGAGGTTTGCGACGCCGCGCCCAATGACGTTGCGAAATAGAAGAAGTCCCAGTAGTCAGGCGTCGAATCTCCGGGGAACGTCAGCGCGTTTTCGGCACCCAAAGGCTTTTCGGCGAAGTGATCGGGCGCATAATACCCGTGCGCATAATGGAGCGTGAAAGCGACCTGTGTGACGAACCATGAAATGACAATCGTCGCGGCAGCAAGGGCGACGAAGAACAGCTTACCTTCATTTGATGCCTGCTTGGCGTCTCCAAGCAGACCGAAGATCGCGGCAAAACTCGAGAACATTGCCATCAACACGAGCACCAGAATGACGACGCCGCTGTCATCCTGGCGGGCGGCGCGCGCGCGGATTTTGTCCGAATGGCATCCGCGCATGACGTCAAATGCTAATATGAGATAGGCGCCCCCGCCGAGACACCATGCGATCGCTTCGCGAACCGAAGTGTGCACGGACGAAGGCAGAAGAAACAGGGCCGCGACGGCGACAAGCACCCCGATGAGGACCCTGGGCCTCAGAGCCAGCGAGCGCGCGAGGGACCGAGGACTATACCAACGGACTCGCCTTTTCGTCGTCGGTCGCGAGTTTATCTTGCGAGGCTTCGTCATTTCTGGGCCGGGGCTCGAACGTTAAAAGTGTTTGAGGGCTGGCAAAGCTATCACACGTCCGCCGCGCTTTTCACGGTTTTCACGGTGCGATTCCCAGATGCCGGCCGTCGGGGCGACGCCGCCGCCGCCACCTAGACCGAGCGGCCTAGGGCCTCCCGCTGAATGGCGAGGCCTTTGTAAAGCACCTCACATTGTCAGGTGAGATTGGCAGTTGAGGAGGCTCATCGATGACCACCCCTATTTCGGCGATGGCGGTCGACCGTGCCTCGCCAGCGCCGGTCTCGTCGACGCGACCGTTGATCGTGGTGATCGAGGACGATTACCGTTCATCGATGGCGCTCACTATGCTGATCGACGATTGGGGCTACTCGTGCGTCGCTGCCCGCTCGTCGCGGGAAGCCGTCCGGACACTCGGACATCGCCTCAGCAACGTTTCCGCGATCATCACGGACATTGAGATCGACGGCCAAATGCGTGGCATCCGCGATGCGCTCGCCATCGCGGCCACGATCGGACATGATGTTCCGACGATCATCACGACCGGGCATTCAGATTTCGCCGCCGTCGCATCGCCTTTTCCTGTGGTCCGAAAGCCGTTCGATCCCGACATTTTGCATCGGTGGCTCGTTCACAGGCTTGGCCCGACCCTGTCCTAGCCCGGTTGCGGACGATTTTTCCGGGCCATCAGCTCCGGGTTGCGAGTTCGGTGCGGTTGCGGGCACCGAAGTGTGAAAAGAGAGCGGCAAGATGGATTTTCACCGTTCCTTCGGCGATGTCCAACTCACGCGCGATCTCTTTGTTCGAAAGGCCCCGGCGGACACAGTCCAGGACATCGCGCTGGCGCGGTGAAATGGGTTTGTAGGTGGCTCCACCGCCGGGGTCCCCTTTGCTTCCCGAGAATTCTGAATTTCCGGCCTTAGCCGATTGAGCCGCCGCACCCGACGTCATGAAGCGTGGGACAAATACGCGGCCTTCCAGAATATCCTGCAGTGCGCCGACGATCTCGTCGTCGGCGAGAGACTTCGGCACATAGCCGTTGAGGCCCATTGAGACCGCCTTGACGACGTCATGCCGTTGCTCGGACCCGGACACGATGGCGACCCGAATGCCGGGGTAGGTTTCCTTAACGACGCTCAAGCCTTCGGGCCCTGAAATGCCGGGCATGGCGAGATCGAAGAGCGCGAGTTCGACGTTCGGAGTTTCGGCCAGGCGATCGAGCGCGGCATCGAATGTGTCGGCTTCGATCACGGTCCGAAATCCCATCCGATCACGGAGTAAGAAGCCGAAACCCGAGCGATAAAGCCCATGATCGTCCGCGACCAGAACGGTATCGCGTTGGATGTTCGTCATTGTTTTCTCTGTATCAGCCTGCATTCAAGTTTGCTCCGAGGTCGGCATCAAAGCCGCTTTGTGAACCTTTGTGGGCTTTGAGGATGGCGCTGAGCGTCGCGGCGATGAGCTCGGGATCGGCGGGTTTCGTCAGCCACGGCCTACCCGATTTCGCAAGTATGGCCAGCGTCGCCGAATCCGTGCCTCCCGAGAGGAGGACGCTCGGAATATCTTCGTCTAATTTTGCCGCCATTCTTCTGATGAATTCAAGGCCTGTTTCCGACGCGCGCAGATCAAAATCAAGAACCGCTGCATCGATGACAAGGCCGTTGTTTAGCGCCGCTTCCGCTTCGGCAGTGGTCTGATAGCCGAATACGACATTGCCGCGATCTTCCAAATCCCGGGTGAGGGCCGCGACGATCAAGGGATCGTCGTCCAGAACAAGGATCCTCATTCCGTATATGCTCGTTTGAGACGACTGAAGCGGTTGCGGCCGGTGCCCGTTTTCGACAATCGCGTCTTTGGGCAGGACGATCGTGAAGCGCGAACCAGATCCCAGCCGGGACGAAACCAGGATCTTCATGTCGAGCAGCTCGGCATAGCGACGCGCGATCGAAAGCCCAAGACCGAGACCATCGTTGACGCCGTAGGCACGTTGATCGGCGCGTGAGAATTCCTCGAATATCTTTTCACATCGATCGACGGATAAACCGGGTCCGGTATCGTAAACGTCAATTGCGCGCTGGCCGTCGCGATAGCGCCCCGCAAGGATCACGCCTCCGTGTTTGGTAAACTTCATGGCATTCGAAACGAGGTTTCGGATGATGGTTTCGAGCAGGGCAGCGTCCGTCTCGATGACCCAGTCACGGGTGCGGCTGAGGAATTTGAGGCCATTCTGCTCGGCCTCGACGCGCGATCCGACCGATATCCGTTCGATCACCTCGGCGACCGATACCGGAGTTTTCGTGGGCTCGATCAGCTTCGCGTCGAGCCTCGAGACGTTGAGGAGGGCATCGAACATGCCCTTCAGGGCGCGCAAGCCTTCTTCCATTTGCACGACGAGGGTCGTCGCCTCGCCGCCGCTGACGCGCCGTGCCAGTGCGCGAGCGAACAATGTCAATGCATGCAACGGCTGGCGCAGGTCGTGGCTTGCGGCGGCAAGGAAACGTGATTTGGCTTCGGTCGCGCTCTCCGCGGCGGCCTTGGCGCGTTCGAGCCCGATGTTCTGCTCGGCCAGACGCTGCGTGCGCTCGCGCACCTGGCTTTCGAGAGATTGATTGGCAGCGGCGAGGGACGCCCTTTGAGCATCCAATTCTTTCACCATGGATCGGAGCGATTGCGAAAGAATGCGCGCTTCTTCATATCCGCCGACCTGGGGAAATTCGATCTTCCTGCCGCGCCTCAGTCCTTCGGCCGCGTCGGCAAGTTGCAGCAGTGGCTGCGAAAGCTTGCTGGCCAGAATCCAAGCAAGAATTGCGGCGAGGGCGGCGAAGATGCCGCCAGAAATCAGGATGTTTCTCTGCAGGCTGCGGACGGGCGCGAATGCCAGCTTCTGGTTTTCGCGCACCAGAAAGATCCAGTTCAAGCCGGTATAGGAGCGATAGCCGTCGCTCTTGGAAAAGCCGGTGACGTAGGACGTATTATCGGGCCAGCGCTCGATAGCAAATCCGGCTTTACCCGGCTGGGCGGCGCGGATGCTCGGAAGGTCCAGCGTCTTGCCGGTGATATTGTCGGGGCCGAACAAAACTTGTCTTTCCTCGTTCAGGACGATCACATCGGCGGGGATCGAGTCCTTCATGCTGCCGAGGAGCGTGTCGCGCATTTCTTCGGCCCAGTCGGCACTGAGTGTCGCTCCGAGTACGCCGACTGTTCCTTTGTCGCCCGAGACGGGAACGGCGAGATCGATGAAATCCGACGCGCCACGGCCTTCGTGCGGGATGCGCGAGGTTTTTGGCGCATTTGGAGGCTTGACGTCGCCGACGTAAGCCTCTTCCAGGCCCTTCTCGAACCACGCTTGCTTCTTGACGTCGCGCCCCTCGTATTCGCCTCCCGTCGCGCTCAGGACTTTGCCGTTGGTGTCGGCAAATCCGATCCAGGAGTAATCGGAATAGGCGCTCTGAAATCTTTCAAGAGAAGCGCGGAGAGCTCCCGGCGAGTCCTCTTTCTGCAAAAGTTTGCCGAGTGCCGCCATGTTGTCCAGCGACTGGAGGCGCTCGAACATGGCGCGGTCGAGCTTATCCTGCATTTCGTCGGCAAGGAGCGCCAGGGATTGTCCGATTTCCTGCTCCAAGCGGTTCACGGCGTCGCGCCCGACGACATAGGAGACGGAGATCGTCAGCAGGAACGAAACGACCGAGATCGCGGCTGCAATCAAGACTTTTAACGACACACGACGCATCGGATCTCGCTCTTTCCGTGCCAATCGCAAGATAGCGTCGGACTTAATCAGGGTGGATATCAAGCAGGGATTTCTTAAAGTCTTGAAAGGGGCGCAATACGGCAGCCGCCGCCACAGGGCACGTGTCCTCGGCTATAGGCCATACGGCCTAATGGCGGGCATTGATATAGTTCGCCGGGCTGAGTGGTGCCAGCAATTCAACGGGCGCAAACATGACTTGCCAAGCGGATCCATCGCCCTATCGGCATGGTCTCTCACGTTAGGCGGGTCCGCTTTGTTAAGAAGCGCGCGCCGTCCCTCACCCACCCAGAGCGCCGCTTCAATCGTCGGGCCCGGCTTACCCCCCAAGCCGGGCCCCCCTATTTCCTAAAGTTATGAAACCGCTCGACATAGGCTTGGTGCAAACCTGCCAAGCGCTTCGGCTTCTCGGATGAAGCGCGCCGCGATTTGTTGGCGCGGACGGCGGGAATGGCCGTCGCTCAAGTTTCGTTCGAAAGCCCGGAAGACGCTTCTTGGAACGTCGCACTTTTCTGCTGTCATCGGCCTTGGCACTTGCGTCAGGCGCCGTCGACGCGGCTCCGATCGACCCGAAACAAACGTTCGTGCTGCAGCATCAAAGGACGCCGTGCCGGTGGCAGCGGGCGGTTTCGTCAAGCGTACGGCACGCGCGTTCCACTACGACGGAGGGCCCTCGGGCATCAAAGAGCCTGTCGTGGTCGCGGTTTTCGGTATCGGGCCCGTAAGGCTCGAACTTGCCGACCCGACAAAGCCTGCCTGGCGCCAAGTCTAGCTGGCGCAAACGTTCGGCAGCTGCCGAACGAAATCACGCGTTAACCGTTGTCGAGGTCGGCAAGCTTCTGGACGGGGATGTTGTGCTCGTTCATGAGCACTCGCCAGTCCTCGACATGCTTTTCGAGCGTCGCAATCACCGCCTCGGTAATTTCGTCGTCCGAAGCGGGACCGTTGAAGATGCGTGCGACGCCGCCCCTCCAAAACGCCAACTGTCCCTCGAGTGTCGATAATTCCTGATTGGCCCATTCGATCATCGGCAGGTCTCCCAGACTGAGTTGCCGAGGACAACATTAGGACGAGTCATCGAGGACAGGAATCGGCAGCGTGCTGTGGAAGGCCTAAAGCTGTGCAGGTGTTGCAGGGAAACACCCAGCTTCCGCAAAAACGCCGATGAGAGCGATATTACGACGCCAGTTTTCGCCGCGCCGATGTTCGGGATGAAGCCTGCGCCGGAGCGCGCGGGAGCGCGTGCAGCACCTTCTGCATACGGCTCCGAAAAAGTTCGGCAAGCCCGAGAAAGAGCGTTTCCCGCGCCGAACTCTTGCGCCAGCACATTGCAATCTGGCGGCTCGGATTGGAATTGCTGAAGCTCAACAGATGGATGCCGCTCGACAAAGTGCCTTGGTTGAGCGTCGCAAGTTCGGGGAGCAAGGTTGTTCCAACTTCCGCGCTCACCATCTGACGCAAGGTCTCGAGGCTGGTCGCGCGAAACGACGAGCGTTCCGTCGCGCCGGAAAATCCGCAGACCTCGAGCGCCTGATCGCGCAGGCAGTGGCCATCCTCAAGAAGCATCAAGTCAAGATCGACAAGTTCGGCGATGGCGATCGAAGCGCGCCGCGCCAAAGGATGGCTGTTCGGGACGGCGAGCAGAAAGCGCTCCTCGAATAGAAACTCCGTACGCAGCTGATTGTCACCGACGGGCAGCGCGAGAATGGCGGCATCGATCTCGCCGTCGCGAAGACGCGAGAGCAGACTGCTGCTCTTTTCTTCGATCAGGAGCAGTTCGAGATCAGGGAAGCGCTTCCTGGCTGCCGGGATGACGTGGGGGAGAAGGTACGGTCCGAGCGTCGGGAAGATCCCGAGCCGTAGGGTGCCTGCTTCGGGATTCTGGTGCTGCTGGACGCTCTGCTTGAGCTGCTCGATTTCGAGCAGGATCTGGCGCGCCCTGGCGGCTGTCTCGTGTCCGTAAGACGTCAGGATAACGCCGCGCGAGTCTCTTTCGACCAGCGCGACGCCCAGTTCGTCTTCGAGCTTTTTAATCTGTGCCGAGAGCGTCGGCTGGCTGACGAGGCACGCTTCGGCTGCTCTCCCGAAATGTCGATATTTCGCGAGGGCGACCAAATATTCGAGCTCGCGCAGAGTCATCTGTTCTTCGTGGCCTCAACCAGCCTATGCGGCTTTGACCTCATTTTCGTCCGGCGCTGAGATGCGGATAAGGTGGTCAAAGGCCGCAAGCGACGCTTTGGCGCCTTCGCCGAGGGCGATGACGATCTGTTTGTAAGGCGTGGTCGTGCAATCGCCGGCCGCGAACACGCCCGGCATCGATGTCCGGCCATGTGAATCAACGACGATTTCGCCGTGCGGCGTCAACTCGAGCGTTCCCTTGAGCCACTCGGTATTCGGCAGCAGGCCGATCTGCACGAAGATGCCGTCCACTGGCAGCACATGCTTCTCGGATGTCGCGCGGTGCTCGTAGGCGATGCCGATCACCTTCTGGCCGTCGCCCTCGACAGCCATCGTTTTAGCGCCCGTGACGATATCGACGTTCGGGAGGCTGCGAAGCTTACGCTGTAGGACTTCATCGGCGCGCAGCTTGAAATCGAGTTCGATCAAGGTGACGTGGGCGACTAATCCCGCAAGATCGATGGCGGCTTCGACGCCGGAATTTCCGCCGCCGATCACGGCGACGCGCTTATTTTTGAACAAGGGTCCGTCGCAGTGCGGGCAATAGGTGACGCCCTTGTTGCGGTATTCCTGCTCGCCCGGCACGCCGAGCTGGCGCCAGCGGGCGCCCATCGAGAGGATGACGGACTTCGACTTCAGCGCGGCGCCGTTGGCCAATTCGACTTCGAGAAATTTGCCTTTGCGCACGAGTTTTTCGGCCCGCTGCAGGTTCATGATCTCGACGTTATATTCCTTGACGTGCTCTTCGAGCGCCGCGGCAAGCTCGGGGCCTTCCGTGTGGCGGATGGAGATGAAATTTTCGATCGCTGCCGTATCGAGCACCTGACCGCCGAAGCGCTCGGTCGCGATGCCGGTGCGAATGCCCTTGCGGGCGGCATAGATCGAAGCGGCCGCGCCTGCGGGGCCGCCACCAACTACGAGAACCTCGAAGGGCGCTTGCGACTTGATCTTTTCGATGTTGCGCGATGCCGACCCCGTGTCGATCTTGGCGAGGATCTGCTCGACGTCCATGCGGCCCTGGCCGAAGATTTCGCCGTTGAGATAGATCGCCGGGACCGACATGATTTGGCGGGCCTCGACTTCCTTGGGGAAGAGGCCGCCGTCAATCGCGACGTGCTTGATGCGCGGATTGAGAACCGCCATCAGGTTCAGCGCCTGGATGACGTCCGGGCAGTTCTGGCACGAGAGCGAAAAGTAGGTCTCGAAGCTGAAGTCGCCGTCGAGATCGCGGATCTGATCGATGATCGCCTGCTCGACGCGGGGCGGGTGGCCGCCGACCTGCAGCAGCGCCAGGACGAGGGATGTGAATTCGTGTCCGAGCGGGATGCCGGCGAAGCGGAGCGTGATGTCGTGCCCCGGACTCGTCAGTGCAAACGACGGCGTTCTTTCGACGCTGCCCTCTTCTTCAATCAGAGTGATCTTGTCGGAGAGGTTTGCAATGTCGGTCAGCAGGCTTACCATCTCGACGGACTTCGCGCTCGTGTCGATCGCAGCGTGAATCTCGATCGGGCGAGTGACCTTTTCGAGATAGGTCTTGAGCTGGGATTTGAGGGCATCATCGAGCATGGCGGTGTCCTGTTCGAAGTCCGTTGGACTGAATGCGTTTAAGTGGGCGATAGGGACGCAGGGCGGGCTAGCGCGAGCCCGCCACTGATCAAAGTGCGTGGCAGCGACGGCCTTCCCTCGCGAGGGAAGGCCATGGGACTTGGTGTCAGATCTTGCCGACGAGCTGCAGCGAGGGAGCGAGCGTTTTCTGGCCCTCTTCCCACTTCGCCGGGCAAACCTCACCCGGATGAGCGGCGACGTACTGCGCGGCCTTGACCTTGCGGAGGAGATCGGCGGCGTTGCGGCCGATGCCCTCTGCCGTCACTTCCATCGCCTGGATGATGCCTGCCGGATCGACAACGAAGGTGCCGCGGTCGGCGAGGCCTTCGGCTTCGCGCATGACCTCGAAATTACGGGTGATGGTTCCCGTGGGGTCGCCGATCATGCCGTATTTGATCTTGCCGATCGTTTCGGAGCTGTCGTGCCACGCTTTGTGGGTGAAATGCGTATCGGTCGAGACGGAGAAGACTTCAACGCCAAGTTTTTGCAGTTCGGCATGGTGGTCTGCGAGATCGCCGAGCTCTGTCGGGCAGACGAACGTGAAGTCGGCCGGGTAGAAAAAGAAGATGGCCCATTTGCCTTTGACGTCGGCCTCTGAGACTTCGATGAACTTGCCCTGTTTGTAGGCCTGAGCCTTGAACGGCTTTATCGCGGAATTGATGAGAGACATGGTTTGTCCTGGTCGTGGTTGCAGCGAGAACGATATTTCGCACTGCAATATACATGACGCGCCGCGATAGGTAATTTGGATAAATGTCGCAACTTCAATAGCTTCTGCCTATCGCCCCGATAGGGCTGACCGGGAACAGACATCGGCCGTCGAACGCTGTGCGTGGCAGCCGTTTCGAGGCGAAATGTCGCCCGCTAAGCCAGGGTTTGGTCGTACGCGAGCACGGCATCGAGGAGGACCTGCGCGCCAGCCGCGCATTCGTCGGGACTCGTCGATTCCGCTTCGTTGTGACTAAGGCCGCCTTCGCACGGTACGAAGATCATCGTCGTCGGCGCGACGCGCGCGACATAGGCTGCGTCGTGTCCTGCGCCCGATACCATGTCGCGCATATCGAAGCCGGACTTCGTGGCGGCACCGCGCACGCATTCGATCAACTCCGGCGCAAACTTCACGGCGGGCGAGGACCAGATCTTCTTTTCCTCATATGTCAACGCCAGCGCCGGAATGGTGTTTGCGAGTGCGGAACGCAATTCCGCTTCCATCGCATCCAAGCGATCCTCGTCGGGGTGCCGGAGATCGACGGTGAAAAAAACCTCGCCCGGCACGACGTTGCGACTGTTCGGTTTGTTCTCAATCAGGCCGACCGTCGCGACGCCCGGCTGATGCTTCTGGCCGATGGCGTCGACCGCTTCGATGATGCGCGCGGCTCCGAGCAACGCGTTCTTGCGCAGATGCATCGGCGTGGCGCCGGTATGGGCGTCCTGGCCGTTGATCGTGATCTCATACCAGCGCATGCCTTGGACGCCGGTGACGATGCCGATCATCTTCTCTTCGCTTTCGAGGATCGGTCCCTGCTCGATATGAAGCTCGAACATGGCGGAGAGCTTATGATTGCCGGCTTTTATCGGGCCGCGATAGCCGATGCGCTCAAGCTCCTCTAGAAACGTGATGCCGTCGCGATCTGTGCGTTCGTAAGCATATTCAGGGGAAAACGCGCCAGCGAAGACGCCGGAGGCAAGCATGGCTGGCGGAAAGCGCGAGCCTTCCTCGTTCGTCCAGTTGACGATCTCGATTGGCGCGTTGGTCTCGTAGTCCTGCTCATGAAGCGTGCGCATCACTTCGAGCGCCGCAAGAACGCCGAGCACGCCGTCGAACTTGCCGCCGGTCGGCTGGGTATCGAGGTGCGAGCCCATGGCAATCGGCGGGAGATCGCTGTTGCTGCCGGGCCGCGTCGCGAACATGTTGCCGACCTCATCGGCAATGACGGTGCAGCCCAAAACTTCGCACTGAGCCTTGAACCAATCGCGCACCTGCTTGTCCTCATCAGATAGTGTGAGACGCCGGATGCCCCCCTTCTCCGTGCCGCCGAACTTGGCGGTTTCCATCAGACTGTCCCATAGCCGTCGTGGATTGATCTGGAGGTTGGTCAGCATTGTCTTCCCCGAGCGCGCTGCAGTACGCTCACCGGAAATCATTTCGCTGGGATATAAGTCAATCGTTTTCTGCACGCGGCGTTGGAGCATCTTCGAGGGACAGCCATGCATCGGCGAACTCTACTCAAAGGCGGGATGACGCTCGTGGCATCGACCATGGCGATATCGCGCGGCGCGGACGCCCGTTTAGGGCCGGTTCTTCCCGAAGACGCGAAATTCATGAAGCTCGCTCTGGAGGAAGCCGAGCAAGCGGCATTTCCCTTCGGCGCCGTCATCGTCAAAGACGGTGAGGTGCTCGCGCGCGGGCATAACCGAACCGGTTTGGATCATGATCCGACGGCTCACGGAGAGATGGTCGCGATCCGCAATTTTTTGGCGGCGCACGGGCCCGATGCGCTCAAGGGCAGCACACTCTACACCTCGGGCGAACCGTGCTGCATGTGCATGGGCGCCATCATCTGGTGCGGGATTACGCGGACCGTCTACGCTGCATCACTTCAGCAGATCGCGAGCAAATTCGATCAAATCGAGCTTTCGGCCGAGGACGTTGCGTCGAAGGCGCCGTTCGCGCCCATGGACATTACCGGCGGCGTGCTTGACGGCGAGGCGATGCGGCTCTTCAAATGAGGTTGCCGGAATGAAAAAGAGGCGCCGTGGAGCGCCTCTTCCTCTCGATCGCAGGTCCTTGGAGGTCGAGCTGACGATCGAGGAGCCGTTGTCAGCGTGCGTAGTTGACCCATACCGTCTTCGTCTGAAGATATTTATCGATTCCTTCGCGGCCGTTGTCCTTGCCGTAGCCGGACTGCTTGAAGCCGCCCCAGCCGACCGCAGCGTCGAACTGGTTATACGTATTGATCCAGACCGTGCCTGCCTGGATCGCGGCCGCGGCCGCATGAGCCTTGGCGATATCGTGCGTCCAGATTCCTGCGGCGAGGCCGAAGCCGGTGGCGTTCGCGCGGGGCACGAGATCGTCGAGGGTTTCGAACTTCTGAATCGTGAGGACCGGACCGAAGATTTCGTCTTTCACGACGCGGTCGGTGTCTTTGGCACCGGTCAGGACGGTCGGTTCGTAGAAGGAGCCGGAAGCGAGATCGCCGGCGCCGCGTTGGCCACCGACGACCACCTCGACGCCGCTTTCGCGCGACTCTTCGACGAAGCCATTGACCCGGGTGAGCTGCTCTTCCGAGATGAGCGGTCCAAGCGTGGTCTCTGCGTGGAGGCCGTGACCCATCTTCAATTTCCCGGCTTCGGAGACGACGCGATCGACGACTTGGTCGAACACCTTTGCGTCGACCATCAGACGCGATCCCGCCGAGCACACTTGCCCGGTGTAGAAAAAAATTGCGGCCGCTGCCGTGGAGGCGGCGGTGTCGACGTCGCTGTCGGAAAAGATGATGTTCGGGTTTTTGCCGCCCAGTTCGAGCGAGACGTGCTTGAGGGTGTTTGCGGCTGTCCGTGCAATGTGCTTGCCGACTTCTTCCGATCCGGTGAAGGAGATTTTTGCGACACCCGGATGCTCGACCAGAGCTTGGCCGGTCGTGGCGCCTTCGCCCGTCACGATATTGAGGACGCCGGGGGGAATGCCCGCTTCGAGAGCGAGCCGTCCGAGAATGAGAGCGGACAGCGGCGTCTGCTCGGCCGGCTTCAAGATTACGGTGCAGCCAGCGGCGAGCGCCGGGGCAATTTTGAAGCACGCCTGGCAGAGCGGGAAATTCCAAGGCACGATGGCCGCAACGACGCCGATCGGCTCGCGCCGCGTATAGACGAGCATGTCGGGTGACGTGACGGGCACCGTTTCGCCCGCGAGCTTCGTGCACCAACCGGCGTAGTAACGAAGGGCGCCGACCGCCAACGGGATATCGACGGCCGTGATGTGCAACTTCGGCTTTCCAGAATCGAGGCTCTCGACCTCTGAAATCCACGCCGCGTCGCGTTCGATCAGGTCTGCGAACCGCATCAGGCATTGCGCCCGTTCGCTTGGCGCCAATCCTTGCCACACCGATTGCGCGGACTGAGCAGCGCCCACGGCCGCGTCGACGTCGGGCTGCTTTGCATGTGGGACCGACGCCAATACCTTGCCGAGAGCGGGGTCGAACGTTTCAAATGTCTCTCCGGACGCACTACTCACCTCGGCGCCGCCGATCATGAGTTTGTGCTGTGCCGCTAAAAAGTCGGCCGTTTTTTTATTCGCGGACTGCCACTCGTCGATCTGCGGTAGGAACATCGGCGGATTTACCTCGACTCGTTGAAATGCGACTTGTGCCTGTCAGGCGAGCGACGTGTTTTCAGTCCGTGAATGATTGTCACCACGGCCAGCCCCAAAGGAGTAAAGAGACCGGCAGGATGACTCCGAGCGCGATGAGCACGAGCCAATCCCAACGTGTGAAGCCGACATTGCTGGTCGACGACGATTTGAATGCTTGAATGCGCCTCTCAAGTTCCGGATCGAAACGTTGCATGGTGCTTTCGCCTTTTTCATACGCGCCGCCCATAACGGGCAGCGGTTCAAATCTCAGCCGTGTGCGCCTTCCTGTTCAAAGGGAAGCATCTTTCGGCGCGCGTAAACTATCGGATTGCGTGTGGTTTCGCGCTCGATTTCGATGACGCGGCCAATGACGATTTTATGGTCGCCAGCCTCGATGACGTTGTGCAGCTCGCACGCAACGGCGACGACGCATCCATCGATCTGCGGCAGGCCCAGGGCTCCAACATCCCAGACAATGTCCTGAAATTTATCGGCCGACTTTCCTGAGAAGCGGAGCGCCATGTCCTGCTGGCCGTGCGCCAGAACGTGAACCAGGAATTGTCTCTGGGACTGGATGGCGCTCAAGGTGTTCGAGACATGATCGAAGCACGCCAAGATGAGCGGCGGATCGAGCGATAGGGAAACGACGGCCGAGAGTGTAGCGCCCGACGGTTCGCCGGTAGAGGCCCATGACGTGACAATGGTCACGGCGCCGGGCATGTCCGACATCGCCGACCGGAACGCGCCCGGATCGACCGAGCGGCCCAGCACTTCCGTCAGCGCGTCAAGGGGCTGCGCCATGAACGTCTCGCTCCTGATGTTGGTTTCTCGTCCAGACTTCCTTGCCGTGCTTGAAGACGCGGTCGACTTTGATCTTCCGGACTTCATCGACGGCGAGAGCGTGCGGGTCGCGATCCAAGACGATAAGATCGGCGAACTTGCCGGGCGCAAGGCTGCCTCGAACATCATCTTCGCCGAGCACGGAGGCGGCATTGATGGTGTGAAATCTCAGTGCCTGATCGAGGGTGATGGCCTCCTCGGCGTCCAATATCGCACCGGAATAGGCTTGCCGTTTCAGACAACACCAGACACCGAACAACGGATTTGTCGCTTCGCTTTCCGAGCCGACCCACACATCCGAGCTACCCGACAACCGCCAGCCCTGTTTGATAAGCGTGGCAAACGAGAAGCGGCCGAGCTTTCCATAGTCGCCAAGGTAATCGGAAAAGTATTCGCCGAACGTATAGAGGAAGACGGGTTGCGGCACCGGGATGATACCGGCGGACGCCCACTTGTCGGCCGTCACCTCGGAAGGCATCAGGTTGCCGGCGTGCTCGATGCGGGTGCGAATGCGACCCGTCGGAGCGCCACCCAATTCCAGAAGCGTATCGCACACCCACTCTTGCGCCCGGTCTCCGTTGGCGTGAACGGCGAGTTGCAAGCCGGCGTTTTGCGTGAGTTCGATTGCGCGGCGGGCGTAGTCTTTTTGGAGGGCGACATCACCGCGGAACGTGTGCCCGCCTTTGCATCCGCATGTCAGATACGGCGACTTGACTGCGGCGCTTTTGGCGGAAAAGCCGCCATCGGCGAAGAGCTTGACGCCTTGAATGCGGAAGAGATCGTCGGAGGCGGTGACTGAAATGTTTTTCTTCCAATTGCAGGCCGCTTCGAGTGAAAGCGTGCCCGGCGCCCAGATATAGGGGCGCACCGAGATCGGCAGTTCGTCGCTTGCCGCCAGATCGTTCATGATTTGGAGACCGTCGACCGTTTCGGATATCTCGCCGATGGTCGTCACGCCGTATTGCGTGAACAGTGTCGGTATGCCTGTGATCAACGCGGCCGCGAGCTCGTCCCGGTTCATCGCGGAGAACGGGAGGAGGTTGTCCATCTCCTTTACGACGCCGGTCGGCTCGCCCGAGTCATCGCGTTCGACGGTCGGAAGCCCCGTGATGGAATAAGGCGGCGGCGAATAATTTCGATCGATCAAGCAGGCCGCGAGGGCTTTCGAGTTGAGGATCGTCAGATGTCCGCCCGCCCGCAATGCGACAGGGTGCGAATTGCTTACACGATCGAGTTCCTGGCGCGTCGGAAATCGTTTCTCGGCCAGCTTGCGGTCGAAGAAGAGATTGGCCTGCCCGATGACCCATTGCCCGATAGGCGTCTCGGCAGCCTTCGCCGACAGCGCCGCGACGACATCGTCGATGGTGCTGCAACCCGGCGCCCTGCAATCGACGACGCCGAAGGACGAGCGGCAGGCGACCTCGATATGGGCGTGAGGGTCGATGAATCCCGGCATGACCGGGCGATCGCCGACATCGACGATGCGGGTGTTCTCGTCGGAGACCGAGCCGATCTCTTCCCTTCGCAAGAGGCGGAGGATTCGCTTGCCACGAACGGCCACGGCTTCGATCTTCGGATCGGTATCGTGCTCCATCGTCATGACGTGACGACTTAGGATGATGAGATCGGCGCGCTCGGGGGTGCTGTCGGTCATTCGGCGGCAATCTTGTAATTGCGGTCAACGACGGGAATGACCTTGTTGCCGATCAATTCGATGCTCTTCATGATGTCCTCGTGCGGGACGCCATCGATACGCAGCAAGACCTCGTCGATACCCATGGCTTCGAGCTTGCGGAGCCGCTCGATGAAGTCGTCCGGTGAGCCGACCATCACCGATGGTGTCTCTGTCATCAGAAAATCTAGATTGCCCTCGTTGGCTTCGAGGAGTTGGATGCGGTCGAGGTATTCGTAACTGCCCTTTTTCGACAGGGGTACGTAGAGATCCAGTATGAAGCGGAAATATCCGAGCGCGACATCGCGTGCCACGCGAGCCGCTTCGTCGCGCGTCGCGGCGCAGAATGCGGTCGCGACGTAAAGGCCCATGTAGTTGTTCGGTCTCGGCATGAGCGGCGTGCCGGTCAGATACGCCTTATGATAGGCGTCGATGCACTCTTGCAGATAGTCGAAGCCGAAATAGTTCTCGAAGCACATCACGCCGAATTGACCCTCGCCCGCCGATGTGTGCGTTCTGATGCTCGAAGCCGCGACGGAGACGAGGGGATGAGTTGCCTTATCGAACGACGGGACGATGGTCCGCGCGGGAATTTTCCAGACGGGACCGTCGTATTCGAGTTCGATCGCTGGCAAAGATCCTGGACAGGACTTGCATCGAGTCCGCCCACTGCTCGGCGGTTTCCGTCGGCTTCACGCCGAACGCTTCCAAGGTCGTAAGATTGTTGGAGCGCGCCGTTCCGATTTCCGCCCGCCCGTTCGAAACGATGTTGAGGGTCGCAAGGCGTTCGGCCACAAGGATCGGATGATTCCACTTGAGCAGCACCGAACACATGACGCGAAGCTTGATGCGCTTCGTGTGCTGGGAAACCGCAGCGTAGAGCACCTCGGGCGCCGATACCGTGAAGCGCGGCGGGCTGAAATGCTGCTCCGACGTGCCCCAGGTCGAAAAACCGAGTTTGTCAGCGAGTGCGACCTCGGCAATCATCTCCCGGTACCGCTGGGCATAGCTTATGCCCGGCATAACTTCGCCTTCCTGCAGGATGCCTACTTTCACGGAGAACCTATCATATAACCGTAATTCGTTTTATTTCGTATTTTTACTACTGTAATTCGTATTATTGACCGAGTCAACAGTGTCAATGGTCCATTCGGGGCTTGATCTACTATCGCCTTGGGCTTTGGCTCAGATGACGCGTGTCGAGATCGGCACGGACCGGAGGGGTAAATGAATAGAAAAATGACGACGCCGGATTATCTTCGGCTCGTCGCATCGCTTGACGATCTCGATCGCAAAATCGTCTCGCTGCTGCAGGCCGACGGGCGCATGCCCTTCTCCCATATCGCGCGCGAGATCGGCGTCACGGAAAAGACGGCGCGCAGCCGGGTGCTCGACCTCATCGAGCAGCGCGTGATGATGATAACGGCCGTTACCAATCCGTCGGTTCTCGGCTACGGCGCGTCGGCGTTGCTCGGCATCACGACGAAACCAGACCGGCCGGCAACCGCAATCGCACAGGAACTTCAGAAAATTCCGTCAATTGATTACGTCGTCGTTTCGACGTCCCGATACTCGCTCTTCGCCGAGCTGCTTTGCCGAGACCGTGCCGCGCTGCAGGCGACGATCGAAAACGATGTCGGCAAAATTGCCGGCATCCAGTCGATCGAAGCGATGCCCTACCTCAGCCTGCATTATCAGTTGGCCCACTTCGCTGCGGCTCAAAACAAGGCCGGGGAAGAGACGGGAGTTCGTCCGCGTGACATCGAAGCGATCGACGTTCGCATCATTCGTTCGCTGAGCGAGGATGGGCGCAAGCCGTTCTTGCAGGTCGCCGACGAGCTTGGGATCTCGGAAGGGCAGGTACGGCTGCGCTTCAAGCATCTGAGCGATACCGGCACGGTCAGCGTCATCGCCTTGATCAATCCCATGAGCCTTGAATTTCGCTCGATGGCCTGGGTGGCGATCAACGTCGCATCGGGTTATCGCGCGACGGATGTTGCCGACGCGCTGGCCCGTCTGGCGAATACGACCTACATCGTCCTTTGCGCAGGGCGCTTCGATATTCTGACAGAGTTCATCTGTCAGACGGATCGTGAACTGCTCGACGTGATCGATCAGAATGTCCGCTCGCTTCCAGGCGTCGGCCGGCTCGAAATATCGATCTACAGCAATCTCTATTACAAACGGCTGATACCCATGCGCGACGAAACGGCTGATGAAATGGTCGGAGCGTGACGGCGTGCTTCGACACGGTCTTGACGTTGAAGCGACGGGTGATCTCATCAGCGTGGTGAACTTCAACGGCAAGTGAGCCAGGTAGGCCTGGACCCTTTCGTTAGCGCGTTCCGTTGCTGTGGTTGCCGCGGGGGCATCCGTCGGCTCTTGTTCTTGTCCTGCATGTCGCGTTTACTGAATTGGAAGGCCATTCGATCGGTCGTTCGAAACTTCGGATCGTTTCGCGGCAGTGGATGGGCAGGCGGCGGACAGGCGACATCGTCGGAGGATGAATGAGTTCGGGGCAAGATAGCATAGCGGAATCCGGTTGGCCGCTGACGGCAACCGACAAGACGTGGTCGACGAAACAGCTGACTGTCGTCCTTCTCGTCACGGCTTGCGGAAACTGGTCCTATCTCATCGGCCAATACGTAGCGTTCTATCTCGACTTCAAAATGGGCGTTTCGGCGCTGATTGCCGGATCGATGATCGGCATGCTGATGCTGACCCTCGCGGTCGTGCCCGTCTCGACGAAGTATGGCATCGATTCCATCGCGGCGTCGAAGCCGCAGTTCGGCAATCGCGGATGGCTGATCACGGTCTTCCTGCAATATGCGTCGATCATCGGCTGGAATGCGCTGCTTCTGGTGTTTTTCGGCAAGGCCGTTGCGCAAGCTTTCATCACGGTCGGCATCGCGGCGCCGGAAAACTCACTCACGATCGTGAGGGTCGTCTCGGCGTTGACCTGTGTCGTCGTCTACATCGTCCTGATGCGTGGGCTCAAAGGCCTGGAGGCGGCCGCGAATTTTTTGTTTTTCCTCGTCGTCGGTATCGGGCTCTGGATGCTTTATGAGCTGCTCTCGTCGCAAGCGGGCGCTCTGGCGGTCGCGAAACCCTCGATGGCGTCAAGCAGTCTGGCGTGGAATTACGTCACCGGCGTCGAGATCAGCATCGTATCGCTGCTCGGGTTCTGGGCCTATTTCGGAACAATCGTTCGCGAAGCTCCGTCGCCTTCACGTTCCGTTCTGCCGTCGATGCTCGCCATGGGACTGTCATTGCCCCTGCTCAGCATCGTCGGACTCGCGGCGATGCTCGTGCTGCAAGTTCCCGATCCGACCGCGTGGCTGGTTTCGCTCGGCGGACCGCTCTACGGTCTTATTGCACTGGTCTTCGTCATGGCGGCCAATCTCGGACCCTCTCTCGCCGGCGTTTATTCCACCGCGATCGGCCTGCGCCGTGTCCCGGCTCTCGGAGACGTGCCTTGGCGCCTGCTCATTCTGCTGGCGATCGTGCCAGTCGCGGCTGTCGGCGTTCTTATTCCCGAGGAATTCTTTTCGAGCTTCGGAACTTTCCTGGCTTTCATCGGCGTCTTCTTTGCGCCTTTGTGCGGAATTCAGATTGCGGATACCTTTGTGCTGCGAAAGAATATTCTGAACATTCGCGGGGTCTATCAAGACGGCGCGGATAGCCCGTATGAATTCTGGGCCGGGTTCAATCCGGCTGCATTGTTCGCGATGGCCGCAGGCTTTCTGACCTATTTCTACCTCTTGAATCCGGTGACGTATGAGAGCCGGTGGCCCTATCAATACACGACGGCTTCGCTGCCGGCCGCGGTCATCGCCGCGATTGTATTTGTCGCCGTGACACGCTTTTTCGTGATGCCGGCCGGCAAGGGCGATTATCAGTCCGCGCGGCGCTAAGCGCTCGAAAACCATCTTTTTCGCAAATGCAGCTGGCGCCGGCTTCGGGGCACGTACGCGCACCGTCGCGCCTCCGTCTGTCGCGGAATTGCGCAATATCGCGAGAGACGTTTGCCCGCTCTGCTCCCTACACTGCTCCTCGGTCGGGTCGCCGATGCGAAAACCACGATTTAAGACACTGTAAAATAAGTGCGCAAAGGAGCGAAACAGGGTCATTGACTTATGTCAAATTACGAAATACGGTCGTTATAGTCGTATTAAATACGCTTTACGGTTTTCGGCTGCTTGTGTGGTGCGCAAGCTGCCATGATGTTGAGCACGGTATGGTTCGCGGCGCGAAATGGAGAACGTAATGCTCTTCGGCCCGAAGATACGCTGCGGGCACTCTGTGGCGGACTTTGAAGGTCCCGCCACAAACGCCGCGGACCGATTAGCCGTGTTTGACGTCCGTCAGAATCGCCGTCCGGTGTTCACCGCACCTACTTTCGAGCTGTCTCGTCGAATTGACGCCGTTCCACCGGTCTTGGGTGCAAAGCGCCCTGATGCCGGCGAAGGCCTCTTCACGCATGCACGCCGGCCTCTCTTCCGGATCTCCTGGAGCCGGAAGGGGAAGTCGTGCCGGGCACGGCCCTTATCAGTACCACCAGCCAATTGGGAGTTTCTGAAATGAGTGACGGGGAAGACAAGACGAACACTGGGGGCTTCACTCGCAGGCAGCTCCTGAAAACCGGCGGCGTGGTGGTTGCCGCGGCAGCGCTGCCGATGCCGGCAATCATCGGCAAGGCACGGGCCGCCGATGCTAAGACTGCGTTCAAGGGCGAGGAGATGACGGTTTGCGCCTGGTCGGGCGGCTATCTGGATTCGTTCAAGTCGGCGGTCTCCGATCCGTTCAATGCCCAGTACGGCACCAACGTCTCGCTGGTCGGTGGCTGGGATCAGATGGTTGCTCAAATGAAAGCGGCCCCGGCGGGAAAACCGCCATTCGATATCACCGTTTCCGAGGAATACACCACGCTCGGCGCGCTGGCCGAGGGGCTCTACGCAAAGTCGGACCGCTCTAAGTTTCCTCAGCTTGCTGACCTTCAGCCGTTCTTCCTGACGGCACGTCCTGAATTGGCCCGTGATTACGGCGTGCCGCTGGGATTGGGCTTCGCGCTGCCGATGCTGAATTCATCACTCATGGCCAACAAGCCGCTGAGCTGGACGACGATGTGGGACAAGGATCTCGAGCGGAAACTTGCGCTCGATGCCGGCGCCTACTGGTGGCTTATCGCGATCTCGACGATCTGGGGTGCAAAGAAGGATTTCAATGCCTTCTACGACTGGAAGCCGGGAATGGCCGAGGATCCGATCTTCGAAGCACTCGAGCGTCTACGTCCGGCCAAATATTATAAGGACGGCGCCGAACTCTCGTTCCTGATGCTGCAGGAACAAGCGGCCTTTGCCGAGATCTATTCCGCAGACGCGCTGGGTCTCATGCAGAACGGCGGCCCGAACTACAAGACAGGCATTCCGGACGATGGCACCGCCGCTTATGGGGACTGGTACATTAAGGTGAAGGGCACGCAGCACGACGCACTGGCCGACATGTTCCTCGGCTATCTCTTGGAGAAAGAGACGCAAAACCGCTTCATTCAGGTGCAAATGTCGGTGATGTCGCGAAAGGACGTGACTGTTCCGTCCTTCTGGCACAATTATCCGTCTACGAACGAAGACTTGGTGAAGAATGTGCGACTGATGACGATGGCCGGCCTGGAGCGCCTGCTGCCCAACTTCGATGCGATGGGCGAACGCTTCCAGAAAGCGGTGCTGAAAACGTCAAAGGGCTAAGGCGGAATGGTTTGCGCCCTTCGATTAGAAAGTGTCGTTAAACGTTACGGAAATCATGCTGCGGTCGACGGAATCGATCTCGTCGTTGAGCAGGGAGAGTTTCTAACACTCCTCGGACCAAGCGGATGTGGAAAGACGACAACTCTCCGGCTCATCGGCGGCATGGATCGACCCGATAGCGGCAGCATCGAAATCATGGGGCGCAAGGTTGACCGCTTGCCGAGCTACAAGCGGGATACGGCAACGGTCTTCCAGTCCGGCGCTCTGTTTCCGCATCTCACGGTCGCGGAAAACGTCGCCTATGGCTTGAGGATGCGCGGCGTGCCGACTGCGGACATCGGTCCGCGCGTCAGCCGCATTCTCGACGTCGTGCGGATGGCGGGATTCAGCGAACGCTACCCGTCCGAAATGTCGGGCGGCCAGCGCCAACGCGTAGCGCTGGCACGCGCGATGGTCGTCGAGCCGAGCATCCTGCTTTTCGACGAGCCGATGAGTGCTCTCGATCTGAAGCTCAGGCTCGAACTGCGCGCCGAGGTTCATCGGCTGCACGACGAGCTTGGATACACCGCCGTTTTCGTGACGCACGATCAGAGCGAGGCGATGGCGCTCTCCGACCGTATCGCCGTCATGAACAAGGGCAAAATCGAACAGATCGGCACGCCGATCGAGATCTTCGAAAAACCGGCCAGCGAGTTCGTCTATACGTTCGTCGGGGAATCCTGCTCGCTGGAGATGCCTGCGCAAACACAAGACGTCAGCGGTTCGGGCGGGCGTTTGTTCCTCCGTCCTTCGAGCCTTGGGCTCGTCAACGGCGCCGGCGCAGAAAACGTCTTGATGGGGCGCGTCACCACGATCGAATACCTCGGCGGCCTCTATCGGGTTCACGCCGAGACGGATCACGGCACGATTTTCTTCGATAGCGCCAAGGTTCCGACGGTCGGTCCGGATCATATGATCAAGATCGGCTGGAAAAGCGCCGACGCAACCTATTTCCCGTTGTCCTGATGGCAAGCATCGACATTCTTCCACGCCGCTCCGCGATGTCTGCGGTCACCGCAAACATCCCGTGGCTGCTGGTGCCGGCTCTCATCTTCATCGTTTTCGTCTTTGGCTGGCCGCTGCTCTATCTGCTGCGCATGAGCTTCAACGCGCATCCGGGCCCGACCGTGTACGAGGAAGCTTGGACCCTGCACAACTATCTCGTTGTGCTGACCGAGCCGGCCATGCTGACGGAGATCGCAAAGACGGTTTATATCTCGCTCGTCACGGCGCTCGTTACCGTCATAGCTGCTTTTTTCTTCGCGCAGTTCGTCTGGCTTAGGGAAGGCAGCAGCCGGATGATCTTCCTGGCCATCGCTCTCGGACCGATGCTGATTTCCGAAATCTCGGTGATCATCGGCTGGCGCATGTTCTTCCCCTATAATGGTTTTCTCTCTTATGCGCTGGTGTCGACCGGTCTCAGTGACCAGAAGGTCAATCTGCTCGGGACGGAGCTCGCGGCCGTTGTGGGGCTCTCCTACATTTCGATCTCGTACTGCTTCTTCTCGATCCTGAGCGTTCTCAACGGAATCGATCGCGGACTGTTGACCGCCAGCGCCGATCTCGGGGCGTCTCCGGTCAGGACCTTCTTCACGGTTCTGCTGCCGCTCGCCAAAGGCGGCATTGCTGCCGCATTCACCCAGGCATTCGTTTTTACGATGGGGATCTACGCAACGACGAATGCGTTGGGGCCGGATTCGCTCTGGACAGTGCCCTATGAGATCCAACTTCAGATGCTCACGCGCCGCAACTGGCCGATGGCGTCGGCGCTTTCCGTCGTGTTGATAGCAATCATCGCGCTGGCTGCACTGCTGGCGCAGTGGCTACGGCACAGGAAGGGCGGCCGCCATGTTTGAGGAGCGCGCATTTCGCTATCTTCATCGAGGTTTTGCGGCGCTTTTTACGCTCTACGTCCTCGTGCCAATCGGGATCACGGCGGTGATGGCGTTCAGCGACGACAACGTCATCCGCTTTCCGATCAGAGGCTTTTCGGTGCGCTGGTTCGGGGTGTTCCTGCGCGATCAGCAATGGATCAACGCGGCGTGGAACTCGCTCGAAATCGCAGTGTTGACGACCGTCATGTCGATGGTGCTGGCTCTACCGACGGCTTACGCGTTGGCCCAAGGACGGCGTGCGCGTCCACTGCTGCAGACTTTGATGATTTTGCCGCTTTTCGTGCCGGGCGTCGTCCTCGGCATATCGGTAGCGATGGGATTGGGCTCGATTACGCTGTTCGGGTCCGAACTCTTTGGTTCAAAGTTACTCGTCGCGTGCGCCCATACGCTCTGGGCGCTGCCGTTGGCGATCACGGTTCTCGTGCCGACCTTCGAAACGCTGGATAAAGGTCTAATCGAGGCCGCCGGCGATCTTGGGGCTCCACCGCTCAGAGCCTTTTTCAACGTCATCGTCCCTGTTACCATGACCGGCATCGTGTCGGCGGGGCTGTTCGCGTTCATTACGTCGCTCAACGAGTTCATCATGGCGCTCTTTCTGACGACGCGCGATACGCAGACGTTGCCCGTGATGCTTTGGCTTTCGCTGCGGTCGAGCGCGTCGCCGCAAATTGCGGTCGCATCTTTTGTCCTGGCAGCGTCCGTCTTCTCTACCGTGGGCCTGGCCTACGCTTGGTATGCCCTCTCGCGCCGAAGATAGCCCGAGGGAGTCTGCCGTGCGTGCCGCGCCTGCACCCTCACACCATCGGCTTCGTGTGCCTCGGCCATATTCATTATCTGGGTCACGTATGTGAAAAAATAGCTTGAAAATTTCACGTATGTGATAAAAATATGTGGCGTGTTCAAAATCGGGAATAGGCAGGCTTTATGGGGTCGTACCGGAATCGCGTCGAAGTTCTCATCGTCGGCGGTGGTGTCGCCGGCGTTTCTATTGCCTATCATCTCGCGAAGCTCGGCATAACGGATGTCATGCTCTGCGAGCGCAAGCAACTGACGTGCGGCACGACCTGGCACGCGGCGGGCCTCGTCACCCAGCTTCGCGCAACGCGCAACATGACCGAGCTTGCGAAATACACGGGCGAGTTGTTCTCAAGCCTTGAAGAGGAGACCGGACAAGCAACCGGTTTCCGCCAGAATGGCGCGCTTCGCGTCGCGAAGACGGACGGGCGTTTCGAAGAGCTGAAGCGCGGCGCGTCGATGGCGCGCAATTTCGGTCTGCCCGTCGAAGTTCTGAGACCGGAAGACATCAAGGAGCGTTGGTCGCCACTGAACACCGACGGCATCGTGGGCGGTCTTTGGATGCCGAAGGACGGACAGGTCAATCCCGTCGACGTGACGGTCGCGATGGCCAAGGGGGCGCGCAACGCAGGCGCCACTATTCTTGAGAATATTCGCGTCGAGCGCATTCTCGTCGAAAACGGCCGCGCCGTCGGAGCGATTACCGATCGCGGCGAGGTTCGCGCCGACAAGGTCGTCATTGCCGGAGGGATGTGGTCGCGTGAATTTGCAGCTTTGAGCGGCGTATCGCTGCCGTTGCACGCGGCCGAGCACTTCTACATCGTGACCGAGCCGCTGCCGGATCTACCCCGCGATCTACCCGTTCTTTTCGTGACCGACGAAGAAGCCTACTACAAGGAGGACGCGGGTAAGCTCCTGCTCGGATGCTTCGAGAAGACCGCGAAGCCGTGGGGCCATGACGGCATTTCCGCGGACTTCTGCTTCGATTCGCTGCCTGAAGACTTCGAGCATTTCGAGCCGATCTTGCAGACGGCGATGAACCGCGTCCCGATGCTTGAGAATGCCGGCATTCAGCTCTTTTTCTGTGGTCCCGAAAGCTTCACGCCTGACGATCGCTATCTGCTCGGCGAGACGCCGGAAGTCGAAAATCTATTTTGCGCGTGTGGATTCAATTCCATCGGCATCTTGTCATCCGGCGGTGTCGGCAAGGCGTTGTCGCAATGGATCCGCGATGGCCGGCCGCCCGTGGAACTGACCGACGTCGACGTCAGGCGCATGCAGCCGTTCCAGTCGAACAAGAAATATCTCTACGATCGAACAACGGAAACGCTCGGGCTGCTTTTCGACATGCACTGGCCCTATCGCCAGTATGAAACGGCTCGCAATGTGCGTCGCAGTCCGTTTCACGACAGGCTTATCGCTTGCGGGGCCTTCATGACGGAAGCTGCCGGTTACGAGCGGCCCGGCTTTTTTGCGGCACCCGGAACGAAGCCCGAAATCGAATACAGCTACGGACGCCAGAATTGGTTCGATCTGGCGGCAGACGAAAGCCGCTGTACGCGGGACGCCGTCGCGCTGTTCGATCACAGCTGTTTCGTTAAGTTCGCTGCCGACGGGCGCGACGCGTGCGCCGCGCTCAACCGGATTTGCGCCAATGACATCGATGTTCCTGTCGGGCGTCTCGTCTACACGCAATGGCTGAATGAGCGTGGTGGCATTGAAGCGGATGTTACGGTCACGCGGCTTTCCGAGACGTCCTTTCTCGTCGTCACGATTGCCGCCTCGCAAGTTCGGGATTTTGCTTGGCTGACGCGGCATCTGCCGAAAGATGCGCATGTCTTCGCCCGCGATATCTCTTCCGGTCTGCCGATGCTCGCGTTGATGGGGCCGAAATCACGCGAGTTGCTCAGCTCTATTTCGAATGCAGACCTTTCGAATGAAGCCTTTCCCTTCGGTACGAGCCGTGAGATCGAGATCGGATATGCGAAAGCGCGAGTGAACCGCGTGACCTTCGTCGGCGAGCTCGGATTTGAAATTCTGATGCCGGCTGAATTCGCGCAGCACATTTTCGATGTTCTGGTGGAGGCCGGGCAAGCCTTCGATCTCAAGCACGCCGGCTACTTCGCGATGAACTCGCTTCGCATGGAGAAAGGGTATCGGCACTGGGGGCACGATATCGGTGAAGACGATACGCCGCTTGAAGCCGGACTCGGCTTCGCTGTCGCGTGGGACAAGAGAGGCGGGTTCACCGGACGCGAAGCGCTCCTCAAGCAGCGCGAAAGCGGTCCACTGAAGAAGAGGCTGGTGCAAGTCATGCTGGAAGGTGCTGAGGCGCCGATGCTCTATCACGAGGAGCCGATCTGGCGTGCGGGCAGAATTGTCGGCTCGATGACCTCGGGCGGCTACGGACACCGTATTGGGGCGTCGCTCGGGATGGGCTATGTCCGTTGCGAAGATGGCGTGACTGCAGACTGGCTTGCGGCCGAACCACTCGAGGTCGAGATTGCCTGGAAGCGCTATCCGGCACGCGCGCAACTCGGGCCCTGGTACGACCCGAAAGGCGCGCGCATCAAATCCTGAGGTCGGCTAGAATTCCGAGCCTAACTGCCTGGCTTTCGCGAGAATTTCTTCGGGAAACGGAGCGCCTTCGATGGCGCCATACAGAAGTTCGAGGCGGGTCTCTGCAATCCCGCAATAGTTGAGAATTCCGAGATCGAGCTCAGTTCGCATAGCGCTGTCGTAACCGCGCTTCGCGTAAGCTTCGGCGCCGTTGCCCGCAACGGCAAGCATCCAGGCGCGCTTATGAGGATAGGTCTTGTCGCCGTACGCCCAGCCGTTGTTCCAGACGCGGTCGATCCATCCCTTGAGGAGCGCGGGCATCGACCACCACCACACGGGGAAGACGATGACCGTCGCTTCGTTACGTTCGATGCGCGCCATTTCGCTTAAGACGGCATCCGAATAGCGCTTGTTGGGATCGGCCCAATCGGGCTCGTCGGGTTCGCGCAGAACGGGATCAAACGATTCAGCCATCAGATCTGCAATTTCGATCTCGTGCCCTTTGCTCTTGGCGGATTCAGCAAATGCTTTTGCGACAGCTTGGGTGAGTGAATCAGAACGTGGATGCGCTGTGACGAGGAGAATTTTCATCGGCATCGTTCCCCAGATGGATGCGCTATGAGGCGTCCGGGCAATGAGCCCGAGCGACGAACGTCATAAGCGAGGAAGCGGTGGCTCGCGCAGTGGCAAAGCCTCCGCCGGTTTGTTCTTCGTCAGCGATGGTCGGGCGACGTAATGGAAATGCCGTCGTCATCAGTCCGGAGTGAAGCTTTCGGCATTGGCATAGGGGAACCACCAGAAATCCTGGTTCGACGCCTTGGGGTCGATCATGACGAATTTGGTGTTTTGGAATTGCGCCAGGCCTTCAGGCCCGAGCTGGCGACCACTGCCGGAGAGCTTGCGCCCGCCAAAGGGAAGGGCGTCGTTATCGAGCAAGGGTGCGTTGACCCAAAGAATGCCGGACTCGATTTCGCGGACTGCACGGAAGGCTTCGTCCATGTCGAGCGAATAAAGGTTGGAGCCAAGTCCGAAGCGCGAGCGATTGGCGAGCGTGATCGCCTCGTCGAAACTCTTGACCTTGCAGATCGGAGCAACGGGGCCGAATGGCTCTTCGTTGATGATCTCCATATCGGGCGTGACGTCGGTCAGAACGGTCGGCTCGACAAACCAGCCGCGGTTGAGTTCTGCGGGGCGGCCGCCGCCGGTCGCGACCTTAGCGCCCTGCTGACGCGCGCGAGCGATCAGTCCCTCGTAATGATCGCGCTGCTTGCTTGTCGCGAGCGGACCGAGATCGACGGCTCCGAGGCCGTTGCCGATGCGAAGCTTGCGCGCTTCCGCGACGAGACCCTCGACGAAGGCGTCGTGGATTGCCTCATGGACGTAGAAGCGCTCGGCCGATGTGCAGACTTGTCCGCAATTCAGGTAGGCGGCGAATGCTGCGCCTCTGACGGCCATGTCCAGCGGCGCCGACGGCATGACGATGAACGGATCGTTGCCGGAGGCTTCAATGAGGCAGGGTTTGAAGCTTTCGGCGCATGTGCGCGCAACGGCTTGGCCGACCGGTACGGAACCGGTGTAGGCGACGCCGTGGGTTTTCGGGCTGCCGACGAGACGCTGGCCGACGCGCGGGCCTCCAGTGATCACTTGGATCAAGCCTGCGGGAAGGCCTGCAAAGACGTCCATGAACTTGAGCGTCGTCAGGCTCGTTTGTTCGTGGGGCTTGATGACGACGGCATTCCCTGCCGCGAGCGCGGCGGCTGCTTCCCAGCACAGGAGCACGAGCGGATAGTTGAACGGCAACACGATGACGATCGTGCCGAGCGGCTCTTTTACGCTGAAGTGAAATTGCCCCGGCACGGTCGCGCCGGCGAGGCGGCCGGTCTCGTGGCGCGCGAGCTCAGCATAGTAATCGATCGCAGTGGCGCACCAGGAAACCTCGTCGACGGATTCCTTGAAGGGCTTGCCTTCCTCGCGGGTCAGACATTCGGCGAACGGCCGCTTGTCCTGGCGCAGCAGCGCCGCGATGTCGTGCAAGACGACGGCCCGGCTTCTGGCGTCCATCGCCGTCCAGACTTTGCGGGCGGCGGTCGCGACGTCGAGAGCCTGGTCGACTTCGTCATCGGGACAGTCGGCGATCGATCCGAGGATTTCCTCGGTTGCGGGATCGATGACGTCGAAGTGCTCGGTTGCACGGCTGGCGACAAATTCTCCGCCGACGTAGATTTTGTTCGACAGGTACGCAAAATCATTCAGAGCCGCCATCCGCGTGCCTCCTTGCTCAAGCGATCGACGTTAAAACTATCGAACATAATGACATAAAAAATTGAACAGGCAAGCGGGTCCGTCGTATCATGTCGCGACGTAACCAGCCTGTTCAAACGTGGTGACGGAAATGAGCGCTTGCCGCTTCGGCGCAACAGTCGGCACGCGGGACATAAGAATTGCGCCACAGAAATGGATGACGATGGCGGAAGCGAATAAATTGAAACGCGAGATCGCGGCCAAAACGAAGGCGCAGGCGGAAGCGAGTGAACTTGCCGTGGGGTCGCGCCTCAAGGCGGTTCGAGAAGCCGCAGGTCTCTCGCAGCGCGAACTCGCAAAGCGTGCAGGCGTGACGAACGCGACGGTTTCGATGATCGAGCAGGAGGCGCATGCGCCGTCCTTGGCGTCGCTGCATCGCCTGCTGACGTCCATACCGATCTCGCTTGCCGACTTCTTTGCGCTGCCGGTCTCGCAAAAGAACGCGCTCTTCTACGATGAAGACGATCTCGCGGTCGTTTCCAGAGGCGCGGCCGATTTACGGGTTCTTGGCGGCGAGCGCCGAGAAAAGAAATTGCAAATGTTTCTTGAGCGTTACAAGCCGGGTGCGGGCACCGGCGAGGATCCGATCATCTTTGACGGCGAAACGGCCGTCATCGTCGTCGAAGGGACGATCGAAGTGGAAGCCGACGGCGAAGTGCGGCGTTTGACGAAAGGCGGCGGCTATCAGCTTTTTGGGCGTGTCCCCTATCGCCTTCGCAACGTCGGCAAGACCGTGGCCGTTATCGCGTGCGCCTGCACGCCGCCGATTATCTGATTTTGCGGCGGCCTGAAAAGCCACAGCCAACGATCAGTACGTCGGGGGCGTTATGGCCCAGACGACGACCGTCTCGATATCTCCGGGATTGCGATAGCGGTGCAGCGTCGTCGAAGGAAAGCTGAAGCTGTCGCCTGTTTGCAGCATAAAGCACTGCTCTCCGATCCAGAGTTCGAACGAACCGGAGAGGACGACGCCGGCCTCTTCTCCCTGATGGGAATATGCGGTTTCCACTTCAGTGGCTCCAGGAGGAAAGCGCGCCATGACCAGTTCGAGCTGTCCGCGCAGATTGGGCGACAGCAACTCGTCGGTCACTCCGGAAGAAAAGCGCAACATCCGCCTGTTGTCGGCACGAACGATATAGTCCCGCTCGGTCGGATCGCAGCCCTCGGCGTTGTGCAGAAACCAACCGATCGTGACGCCAAGTGCCTTGGCAATATCCCTCAGCGTCTTGATGCTTGGCGATGCGATGCCGCGTTCAATTTCGCTCAAGTGGCCGACCGACACCGACGCCGCGAGAGATAGCTCTTTGATCGTCAGCCGCTTGGCTTTGCGCAAATCGCGAATTTCCCCTCCCACCTGTGACGGCGTAGGATCTTCGTCCAGGCCGCCCCTCGGTGCGGGTGCCGTACTTTCTTTAGGTGCCACCACGCCGTCCTGCCTTCCGTTGTAATGTGCTTAAATTTTCATCTTGTCAGGCGAAATTAGCAAGCCATAATTTCAACATGGCGAATTTAACGCAAGCTTCTGAATACAGCCGTGATGAACGGGCTGATATTTCTTCGGCCAGGGAGTGGATTGGCAGCCTCGGCGGCCGCCCGGTCCGCACGCACAGCTTCGCAGCGTCGTCCGTCTTGGCCGTCGGACATTTTCGCTTCGACGGGTTAGCTGAAGAGGTCACGGCTCCTGAGCTTCCTTTTCATTATATTTCGGTGACGCTTTCCGGGCCATTGCGTGTGGAAGCCCGGCTCGGGGGCGAGAAGATCAAAGCTCGCGTCCTGCCGGGTCAATCCATGATCATAGCTGCAGGGCGCACCAATGTCTGGCGCTGGGATCAGCCGACCGAGGAAGCTCACGTTTTTTTGCGTGCTGATTTTATGAAGGATGTCGCGGATTTCATCGGTATCGGGGGCGCGGAGATTCTGGATCGAATAGCGTTCAGTGACACGAGTTTGCGTCATACGATCTTGGCACTTACCGATGAGATGACGCGTTTCGGAAGCATTTCCACGGTCTTCTTCGACATGGCGGCCGAGCTTCTGGCGCGTCGCGTGCTGTTGCGACACTGCCGGCGAGATCCGAAACGTGCAGTGGGCAGTTTTGGGGTGCTGACGGCAAAGCAACTGCGCCGGGTGCTCGCTCTTGTTCATGATCGCCTCGATGATGACATCACGCTCGATGATCTTGCGGGGGCCGCAGGTCTGAGCCGCTTCCACTTCGTGCGGGCTTTCAAAGCCGCCGTGGGGAAGCCTCCGCACCGCTGGCTCGTGGGCCTGCGCATCGAACGCTCCAAGGAACTCCTGATGAACCGCAGCACGCCGATAATCGACGTTGCAGCGCAGGTGGGTTTCGAGAGTCAAAGTCATTTTGGCCAAGTTTTTCTGGACCAAGTCGGTATGTGTCCGCGCGAATGGCGGCGCAATGCATTCTCGTGACTTTAAATTGAGCAATTTTCCGAGAGACTGCCTGTCTCGTCGTCTTCATCATCTCTCCGCAGGTGCGCGCTGGACGCACTTTCGGGAGCTTATGCATGACGACGATGTGGGGCGACGCGCCCTATTACGGATTGGATTCGGAGTTCGATCCGGATTGGTTTCTGACGGACGAGCAAAAAGACCTTCGCCGTGAATTGATCGAGGTCTGCCACAACGTCTTGCGGCCGAACGCGATCTTATCCGACAAGACCAACGCCTATCCCCGTGCCAATCTCGAAGCGCTCGCCAAGCTTCGTCTTCTCGCTGCGATCGCACCGAAGGAATACGGCGCACGAGGGGAAAACCATGTCGGCATCGTGATGATCGCCGAGACGATCGCGCGATACGGTTGCCCGTCGACGGCCCTCATTTACATGATGCACATGGTGGCCGTCGCGGGTCTCGTCTATCGCGCGAAAGGCAATCCGGAGATCGAGAAACTTCTTTCCCGAATCGACAGCGATTGCCTCGTTGGCACGGCTTCCTACACCGATCCCGAAACCGGCGGCCATTTCTGGTATCCGAAGATGTCGGGAGCGGAACGCGTCGAGAATGGCTGGCACGTTCATAAGAAGGCTGCGTGGACGACGTCATCGGGCTATGCGGATTGGTACATCTCGCAAACCACGAGTCCGGACTTCGACGGCAACTACGGAAATCTTTCGGTCTTTCTCTTTTACAAAGACGAAGTGAAAGGTTCCGCCGGAAAGTGGGACGCATTGGGCATGCACGGCAATCAGTCGGGCCCGGTGGAGATCGATACCGTTATCCCGCTTGATCGCATCGTCGGGTGGCCGGGAGACGGGGCCATGTCGAACGACGAAGCCATCGATCCGTTGGCAATGCTGATCTATGCCGGCTCTTACAATGGCGTCGGGCTTGCCTGCATCGACGTCGCCAAGAGACATGTGACTCGCAAGGCTCACGTACAGTATGGCCGTCGCGTCGCGGACTATCCGACGATCCAGGATACTTTCGGCCGCGCCGTGATGGACGGCCAGGCTTCGCGCCTCTACGCCTATTCGCTCGCCAAGTCGCTGGACGACGCAACGGACGGAGGCCGCTGGGATATCTATTACAAAGACCCGAAAGCCATGCCGCGGTCGAAGTTTTCGCTGTGGTGTTTTCAGGCTAAATTTCTCGCGACGCGCTTCTCGTTCGAAGTCTCCGATAAAATGCTGCAAGCGTGCGGCGGTCGCGGCTACATGCGAGACGTCGAATTGGAACGGCTTCTTCGCGATTCGAAAGCCGGTTGGATCATGGGGCCGTCGAACGAAGTCACGGCCCAACTTGTCGGCAAATGGGCGCTCCTCGGCGCCGGTGCGATCGACTGGTGGAATCAAAGGGTCGACGAGCCTGTTCTCATGAACGAACTCGCGAAACTCGATGACGAAGGAAAGCGGCGCATCATTCAAAAGCTCAACTCCGAGCTTGAGACGAGGACCGCAGCCGAATGATGATGGGTGCGAACGGCTGGATTACGCCGGAAGATCCGGTCGACCTTCGCCAAGCGCTCAGCTGCTTCGCGACCGGAATTACCATCGTCACGGGTGTCACGGATGCCGGCGTTCGCTTCGGCCTGACGGCATCGTCTTTTCAATCCGTGAGCCTGACGCCTCCGCTGATCCTCTACAGCATACGCAAGGGTGCGGCGAGCATCGGCCTCGTGAAAAGCAGCGGGACGTTTTGCGTCAACGTGCTTCGCCACGAGCATGCCGACCTTGCCAAGCGCTTCGCTGCGCCGGTGGAAGATCGCTTCGACGGCATCGAATGGAATTACGGCTGCTTGGGTTGTCCAGCGCTGCCGGACGCGATCGCGAGCTTCGAATGCCGATTATGGGCCACCTACGACGGCGGCGATCATGAGATCGTCGTTGGAGAAGTCGCCGCGCTGAGACGGGCGCGCGAGGGAAGTCCGCTGGTGTACTTTCGCGGTGAGTTCCATCCCATCATCTCGCTCACTTCACGCTAATCCGAAGAGGTTTTGGCAATGACGCTCGTTACTCCGGTCAAATCCGACTACACGCTGTTCGATCCGCCGGCTCTGGGTCATCTCGGCATGATCCCGGAACTCGTCGTGCCGCCGCCGACGGATGAACGGATCTGGGTGCTGCTGGAGCCGAACGTTTGGTTTCGCCCGCTGTTTTTCGACATGAGTGCGGGCGCGCACGGAGAGGTTTTAAGAGTGAAGAAAGGCGGCGTGCTATCTCGCCATCGCCATCCGTCGCCCGTGCACGGTTACGTGCTGAAGGGAAGCTGGCGGTATCTCGAACATACGTGGAGAGCGACCGAGGGCTCTTATGTGTTGGAACCCCCGGGAGAAACTCACACGCTCACCTGTGACGCCGGTGATGAGATGCAAACCGTATTCTTTATCCAGGGCCCGACTCTCTATATCGACGATAGCGATAAGGTGACGCTCGTCGAAGATAACTTCCAGCTTATCGAAGCGTGCAGAACCCATTACGAAGCCGTTGGACTCGGTGCGGATTTCGTCAATCAGTTCATGCGGTAGGCTCGTGGGTAGCAGGGTTTCGTCGGCGGGCTGTTGTTCAATCCGACGATTGCCGCCAACCCGAAGCCGGTTTTTCAGGAAGCCGCCGAAGCGTACTTAAAGCAATCCCGACGAGATTGTCAGATTGCGGACGGCTATCTCTTCGTTCAGCGGCAATGGGAATTCAAATATCGGTGCGGCATTGAAACCTCGTCAATAATCTAGGCTGACGCGGTCAGGTACTTTCATCCGGTGGATCGATAAGCTTCTCAAGTTCGGCTATCCGCCGCTCAAGCTCGGTCTCAATCGCGAGAGCGACTTTGTCTTCCCCATGAAGCATCGTCTCGTTCAGCTGGCGATGGTCTGCCAGATCTCTTTTGAGCTGAGCTAACTGCGTTTTCAGGTCATCCATCTCTCTCTCCCTATGTGGCGATCATAGTCTTGCTCAGTTGGACAACACATTTCTTCGTAGCCCGTTTTTGGGGCGATTCCTTGGACACGGGCAGGCTGCGTCCCCCTGCTAGGGGCCGTAGCTTTGTTTGATAGCGGACCTATCGCACTCCTGATAGGCGACGCAGGTCACAGTGATCTCGGGGGCAGCGCGTCGATCTAGCGTGACGCTTCAGCTTGAATTCGAATTCTTTGGAGCTATTTGGTCGTCACTTCGCTTTCGTGTGGGAGAGGGCCATACCGTCGCGCAAAAACCGCGCGGCACGACGATGCCGCCGGCATTACCATGACATTGCGGGATGGTTGCGGCCGCGTTCGCCGCACCGTCTTGGCCGAGAGCCGGAGAGAGGCCGAGCAAAAGCGATGCAAGTGCTGCTCCGGCCATGGACGAGAGATGGGCATGAACAGTCTTGCGCCCGTTTTCGGCGGCTTCGAACAGGTGAGCCAGCTGCCCCTTGGTGACCCAGATCTTGCCACCCGACAGCGCGACGCCGGTGGGACCGGCGAGGCCATCCTTCAACGTCTTGATCTCGGCTGCATTGCCGTCGACCGTGACGAGATCAATTGTGCCCCCTCCTTCGGCCATGAGAAACGTCGAGCCATCCAGAGTGCGTAGACCGTCTGCCAGAATGAGCGGACGAGAGGTCTTGAGTTTCGTGACGCTGCCTGCGACACCGTCCTTCCGCTCGACACGGAACAATTCGGCCTTTTGAAAGGTGTTAACGTAGATCTGTGCAGGAGTTTGCTGGATGTCCGCTATCGACGTCAGCGGAAAGGCGTGCGTCTGAATATTGAGGTCCGCCTAGGGCCAACAACAGTCATTCCGAACTCACAAACCGCGAAATACTGTTCGCGTTCCGCTTTGTTGCAGGAGCGCGCGAGCAAGCTGGTCTCCAGCGGTGGTGAGCTGACCACTCGCGTCGAGCCAGCCATAATCGGTTGCGAGGCGTGACACCTCATCGACGTTGCCGCCGCCAGACAGCATCCCCGCAAACCCCAAAACGACACTCAAACCATCTGGGGCGGCTACATCTTTATCATCGGGAGGCTCTTGCACGAATTCCTCATCCACTCGCGGTCCGCCGCATCATCGGGCGGTCATTAGCTGATAACGGTAAGCTATAAATTTGCCTGCACAGTCAATGTTATCATAATGACAGCTAGACCGGTTTTCAATTCGCCAGGCAGGATCGATTTTTCATGGCAGTCGTGCAGTTCACGAAACTGGCGATCAGTCCATCGCGATCAACACGGATAGGATCGTGACCGCCAGCCCGTGTCTCGGCTAGGTCATAAACGGCCGTTTCTACCGCGTTAATGAAACCTCGTTGAGACGATTGAGGATCTCGCGCGCTGAGACGCGGCCGCGGCCGGTATGCACGTTGGGCGCGCGCGCCAGTCGTGTAAAATCGATGTTCTGCGTCAGGACCTCGTGAAGCGGGTTGGAACCTCCTGGATTGAGGTCGTACGGCGAGAACACGCGCGACATCAGGTCCATCGCGACGAACATCGGCGATGTATCGAGCGTCCAGCGCCCTAGCATGACGTCGAGAGGTGTGCGCTGAAAGGGGCTCAGCAGCGCCGCCTTCTGCGTGGCCAACAACGAGAACGGCGGCATTCATGGCGCTGGCCGACGTGCCGGAGATGCCGTCGATATTCGGCCAGGGCTCCTCCAATAGTAGATCCAACACGCCCCATTGTGAAAGCCTCATGGGAGCCGCCGCCCTGCAGGGCAAGGTCCACCAAACAAGCGTCTCGATCGGGTTTGCCGCGAGCGTCAGAATTTTCTGCGGCCATCGTCGCTCACGTTGAACCCAAGAACCCGCCGCGCGAATGCCGGACCGCAATAATCAACTCTCGACGTCGTCACTGCGGAACAGAACTTTTTTCTTGGCGCAAACGGCCGCCGAGAGCGATCCACCAGAAACCGTGAAGCACGAGGTCGATGCCGACCACGAGACCCAACACCCACAAACCGCTGATCGGCCACTTCGCGAGAATGACGAGCCCGGCAACGATGCCAACGATGCCCGAGATGAGCAGCAGAAGGCCGAACCATTCCCAATACTGGACGGCCTGGAAGATGCGCACGACGCCGGATGCGATCAACGATAACGCGAACACCAGAGTGAGAATGACGGATCCCCGCGCGGGATCGGTTATGAGCATCAGCCCGCAGATGGCGTACAGAAGGCCGACGAGCATCCTCAAGACGAAGCCGCGCCAATGTTGCGCGGAAAAGGCTTGGAATACTTCCGATCCTCCGGCGACGAGAAGCAGAATGCCGATAAGAAACGCACTTATCACGGTCGCAGCCACGACATCGCCGAGAACGAATAGCCCGGCAAAAACGAAAATGCCGCCGACCAGAATGGCGCCCCACCAACTGGGATCTGCCGCTTCCGAATGTGTCCCAGGAATTGGTCTTGCTGTCATGACGAAACTCCCAAACTCTGAAGAATTGAATGTTTGAAACCCTCGCCTGCGATCGGCATCCCCGTTTGAGGCGAGGCGCCGATCGACTTCTCGATGACCGAGGAGAATATGAAATTCTTACTTATCGGTGCCGCTGGGCGAGTTCATTTTAGGCACTTCGTTGCTCATGGAATTCGTTGCCGGAAGTTTGCCTTCGTCGCCCATTCTTTTGGATGAGCCTTCAGTGCCTGTGCTTGTGCCGGTCCCGGCTCCCATGTCGGGCACACGGTCACTGACGGCGCCGCTCGCCGGAAGCTTGCCGCTGTCACCCATGGTATGGCGCGTGGGATCCGACGATTGATCTTCGGCGATCGATGGTGATGTCGCTATTGAAAGCAAGAGTGCGGCCGCAGCCGTCGCGATAAAATACTTCATTATATGGACTCCTCGGTTATCGGCGGTGAGCCTCCAAGTGTCCCCCATCTATCTCACAGTATAGAGAGGATCTTCGTCATGTGCCTTATGTCTTATAAATTTTTTTTTTGATCTCCGGGGTATGTCGATAAATAAAATTGTAGGCGTCATGCGCGCTGTTCAATTTCATATCGCCGATCTGAAGACCGTCAGCGTTAACTCTCTAAGCAATTGCCACGACAGGATAGCGAGCGTAGCTTTCGAGTTTATCGATGCATTTTTTGAAGGCGTTATCGCCGCCGCTCGAAGATACTAACAGGCTCTCGCCAAACAACATCCTAAGCACGCCTAGCTAAGAATTTCTGGCTGATAAAAGCGCTTGCCTATCCAGGTGTTTCCAAATTGCGAGGTACTCCGATGGAACGCAGAGCCTTTCTCATTGGGACGGCGACTGCCGTCGCTGCAACGACCGCTCAACCTGCCGCCTCTCAATCTCCTCCTGCGGCCGGCCAACCACTAGCGCCCAGCGATATCGAGGCTGCGGTTGCGCGGCTGCGCAAACAGTACCTCGCGGAATTTGATCCGGCCTACGTCGAAAATGTGATCGTTCCTCATTTTCTAGTGAGTACTTACCAGGGTGAGCGGGTGCAGCTGCCGATGATCGACATCAAATTCACCAAGGAGAATGCGCTCCCTTACGACCTCTGGGGATTGCTGAGCGAAAGCTGGAAGCCTGCGCCCCAAGATGGCGTCACGGTTTTTCTGCAGGGGCTTGAAAAGCGAGGCCCGGACAATCGGCGCAAGCGCATCTATATGGCGGCTCTGACGCCGGATCTATATCAGCCGATGTACCGAGAGAAGGTCGAACTTTTCTTCGACAAACTGCTCGACGAGCGCAACGCGAACAAGCCTCTGATGCGTCCCTATTTGGAAACGTATTTCGATCTCTATTGGGATTTGCACTTGGGCGTTAAGGGAGAATCGGTACCTGCGCGCGTTCGTCAGATAGGAGAAAGTTTCAACACCGTCCTTGCCTATCGCGATCCGACGCAGAAGATCGTCTACGACAACTACATGGAAGTTCGTAAGCATCTTGCCTACCTGAAGGAGTGGATCGATCACAAGATCGCGGATCTCAACAGTGGCGCAACGCCGAACCCCGAAAAGACGTTCACCTATTACTGGATCAAGAATGCCGGAGACGGCGAAAATTTTGCCCACCAGGATGTGGTCTTCGAGGTCTTCCACAATTTCGTGGCGCTGAGCCAATGGGGAAACACGCTTTACAACATCATGCTTCGGCTCGCGAAGGACACCGGCGATCCCGATACGCAGGCCTGCTTCAAAAAGACGATGGAAAGCGATTTTGACAATGCCGGCGGCAATGCATTCACACCGCTTGAACGGTTCACAATGGAACTATTCCGCACGATCAACCCGAACGGCGGAAGCATTTCGGCCATGTACGAAGTGAGGCCGCCGCCTTATCAACGGCATGGCTACGTTGTGAGCCCGCATTGGGATACGAGTTTCGATCCAATTCAATGGAAGAACCCGGATAAGTTCGACCCGGATCGCTACAACAGCGTGCCGACAAGCCATCAAATCGACGAAGCCAAGGCCGAGCAAATTGGCTTTGCCAAATGCCCATTCGACAGGACATCGTTCCCAGTCGTTGATGGACGAAAGGCAACAATAAACAACAGCGGCTTTGGCACGGTCTACGGTATCGTCGATGAAAAGCCGTTGCCGGTGTGCGACCACGCAGGGTTCGCGCCTTTCGGTTTCGGTTATCGGCGCTGCCCCGGCGAGCAACTGACCATCCAAGTCTTCGAGGACTTCCTGCGGAAGGTCTGGAAGAAGAAGATCGATTTCCACAAACTCGACATTGCCCACCCCGAACCGCTTCCCATCGGTCCGACGACGGTCATCGCCGATAATGTCGGGTTTACCAGGACAGTCTAGCGCCAGTACCCCGAAGCGGAACGAGCCTTCTGCGCGTCGCAGAGAAGCGTTTGGTCTGAGAGCGGACGTTAGCGTCCACTTTCACCCAGAAGTTAATTTGAAATGAGGTAGACCACGGCCCCAAGGGCCGCATGGCGCGCCGGATGCGGATGTCCGCTGTTTAAGAAGTCACCGGAAGTAGGGGGCGACTGGAATCGGGTCCGCTCAGGGCCAGGAGCGGGCATCCGATCGGAGAAACACGCTGCGTCAGCTCCACAGGGCCGACTCCTTGGGCGATTGTTTTCCCCGCAATACACATCAGCGAACCTTGCGGCGCGTAGGCAAAGCGGATTAGGCCGAGATATTACGGTGTGTAGAAGCCGCCCACGGATGAATTGCGCACATTGCAAGCAACAAGCAAAGCAAACTTGACCATTCCTTCGCCGTACATCAAAGCGGCGAAAGAAGACGCTGTGCGCTTCAGAAATCCGCACCTGCGGCTCGACGTGAATTTGGCGGCAATCAGGACGAACGTCGAGGTGCTCGCTAAGACCGTTAAGGTGCCGTTGCTGCCCGTGGTCAAGTCCAACGCGTATGGGCTGGGGCTTGAGGCCATCAGCGAGACGATTGCAGATCTGGCTGAGGGGTTTTGTGTCTTCCAGGCCAGAGAGGCCATTGCTGCTGATCTTGCGCAGCGCACTGGGAAGCGGGTCTTAGCGCTTGGACCGCCCGAGAGCCTCGATCCCGACGATTACCTCTCTCACCGGATTACGCCCGCAGTTTGCAATCCTTTTGAAGCTTGGGAGCTGCGAAAAGCTTCGCCGGCGCTTGCCATAGACACCGGCATGCAGCGCTTTTCGTGCCCAAAAGAAGAGGTTGCGCGCGCACTTCTCGCCGGGATTTGCCGGGAGGTCTTCACACACGCAACCCGAATTGAGCACGTCGAAATGCTCCTCGATTTCTCTTCGGCGTTTCCCGTCATGCGCCACGCCGCGGCAAGTGGCCTTCTCCACGACGCGAGAGCGAGGCTTGATGCCGTTCGTCCTGGACTCGCCTTATCGCGGAACGCTGTCACCATTTCGAGCAGGATTTTCGAAATTCACCAATCGAGAGGCCCCGCAGGCTATACGGGTTTTCTCGCTCCTTACCACGGCATCATCTTGGTCGGATATGCGCATGGCCTCAGAAAAGGGCCGTGCATCATTAATGATCGGAGATGCCGAATTCTCGAGATCGGTATGCAATCAGCATACGTCGAAGTCGGTGCGGAAAGTAAGGTCGGCGACACTGTCATATTACTTGGAGAGACTCTTAGTGAGACCGAGCTCTCCGCTTGCTGGAATTGCAGCCCCCATGAGGTGCTGTGCTCACTCTCGTGCAGTGCAACCCGCTCCTATCATCACTGATCGTCCCACATTTCCATTAGGATTCTTCTTTCAAAGTTTGAGGATTTCGATGTTAGACCTCAAAATTCACGTATCCGAGGACGGGCTGCACCGCGAAATTCGAAGCGGCGGCCAGCTTCCTGATGTATTCTTTGAAATTCAACCAAGGGGCAACGCTGCCGCGCCGGAATTCTCGACGGGAGATTTTGCGCTTATTGCCATGTTGCCGCTCGCGATGCACGAGAAGATCGATATCCGAGCGGATTTCGAAGTCGATTCGACGTTGCTCGATGGTCTCGATCATTACCAGGAAGTCTGGCATGCGTGGCGTCCGGATCTTTTTCGGCAAAAGATTTTAATCCATACTTCGGGCGAATATGCTCGCCCAACAATCAGCAATCGTCCGCCACGCGCCGTCGCCGCCTTTTCCTCCGGTCTCGACAGCACGTTTACGTTGGCCCGGCATGCTCGCCAGGAAGCAGGGCGGGCTGCACGCGATGTGCGCACTGCGGTGATGATTCACGGCTTCGACATGCCGCTAAATGCGACGTCCGGCTTCGAAACACTTATGCGAAGCGGTTTGGCGACGTGCGAAGAGCTGGATGTCGACTTTGTCACCGTGAAAACGAACTGGCGCCGCCTACTTGCGAATTGGGAAATGACGTTCGGCGTCGGCTTGGCTGCAGTCCTGCACCAGTTTTCGACGGCGCACGACATGGCGCTGATCGCGACCGAAGAAAGCTATGAGAACAGTTTTCCGGTATGGGGAAATAGTTTTTGGACCGATCGTTTTTTCTCAGCTTCGGCGTTCAAGATCGAGTCCGATGGTGGCGCCTATGACCGCATAGAGCGGGCCCGCTATTTACGGCGCTATCCCGATCTCGTTCAACATCTGCGCGTTTGCTGGGCGGGGCCGCGGACGGGAGAGAACTGTGGACTTTGCCCCAAGTGCATCCTCACGAAATTAAATCTGATGGCCGCTGACGTTCCCAAGCCATGGCCATTCCCACAGGGTCTTACTCCTGAGCTGATTGCCAGCATGCCTCTCACAAACCGCTGGCAGTCGAAGTTCCTTGAACTCATTCTCGAAAAGTTAAGGCACAACTCCGCAAGCGATCCAAGAATCGTTGGGGCTGTCAAAACGCGACTTGATAAGGGCATGACTCCAAAGTGGAGAAAAAAAATCCGCCGCCAATTCACGAAGCTTTTCCGCCGCCGGCCCAACATTGCGATCGGGGACGCGGCGACACGTCAGACAATCATTTCCGCAAACCGTATTTGAAATCTCCGTTATTTGGGCTGCGTCTTGGCACGAAGTTTCGTGCCCCAAGAGGGCAGCTCGAAATTCTCATCGAGGCTTTCGAGCGTCCGCTTGGGGTCATTTGCGCCGGTTTCGGAATGTCGGCGCTTCGTCCGCTCAGCTCCCGGAACTCGCCAACATAGCGGACATCGCAAGACCTCCGATTAGGGCCGTGTGCGGACACGCATGGAGGGATTGTTTTAACTATCACCTGCCCATCGATGACCGCACATTAGGCCAGCTTGCGACCGTCAGCAGCGGAGGACAATTCACTGCAAACGGATAGCGGTTCACCAGCGCGAGGCGACGTCAACGACGAGGCTTTCGCTTCGTTTTGGGAGGAGTCTCATTGTATTTGCGTTCCGCCTCTCTGATCTCCTTGCCGAGAGCGACAGCCGCCGGCGACAACGAGCGCGCGCGGAGATGAATGATTGCGTAATTGGTCCGCAACCAAGAAGCATGAAACGGGATGATCGCGATTCGGCCTTCCGCCAACATGGGCATAAGTTTCGCCGCTGTTGCGATCCCCACAGCATCGGAAACACTGACTGCGTGCGACATTGCATAAAAGTTTTGGCATCGAATGCGGGGCGCGAAATATCGCCCACCCTCGGAGAATTGCCCCATCGCGCCGCCCTCCGGCAGATACCCGCTAGTACGTTTCGGCAACCTAGGTCCGATGAAAGGAAACTCGGCGATATTGTTGATTGTCACCTTTTTCAGGCGGAGTAGCGGGTGGCCGGTCCGGCAAAAGAAACAGACCGGCCGATGCGGAAGCGACTCGATGACAAGGTCGGGATCTTCTAAGGCTTCCTCGAGTTCGCCGACTGCTAGATCAATTCGGCGTTCGTGCAAGGCACTCGGGATCTCCCACCAGTCGAGGTCCAGAATTTGGATGCTTAAGGCTGGGTGTTTGACGAGAACACTTCCAAGTGCGTAGCCGAGAAATGTTTGAGCAACGATAGATCCGGTGCCAATCGTCAGGTCGCCCGCATTCAGGCCCTTGAGCAAAGCGATCTCGCGCTTCACCTCAGCAATGTCCAATGCGACGCGGCGTGCGCTTTGCAGCACAACCGCACCAAACGGAGTGGGTTCGACGCCCCGTTTGCTGCGATCGAATAGCTTGGCATCGAACTGGCGTTCGACTTCCTGGATGCTGCGCGTGAGAGTTGGCTGCGAGATGCTTAGGGTTTCGGCAGCGCGCGCAAAGTTACGATGTCTGTCGAGCGCAAGCACACATTCGAAGAGGCGAAGCATTATTCGTTATCCGCATCGATCACAGAAAATAACGTATTGGACGGATTAATAGGGTCGTGCAAACGTACACCAGGACGGATGGGGTGCTATCGGTTTCTAATTGGAAGCCGAAATGTTTTCGAACGCTGTTTCGTTTGTCATTTACAATTCGTCGCTTCTTGCGAAGCAGGCGAGACGCCAAGCATCCAAGTCTCAAATATTGCATTGCGCTGCGGTGGCGTGCTGCTGCGTAGTGAATTTCCGTCGCTTTCAAATCGAATGCCGCGCGGTTCAGCACCCGGCTCTCAATCAGTAAACGCACTTATGTCGGGAGAATTGCGTGATGGCCATTCGAATTGCGGTCTTTATCGCGGGAGTATCGCTGGTTCCGTTAGCCGGCGTCGGGCTGACGTTCTGCTCGGTGGCGGCTGACTTCGCCGAGCCATCTCTGATTCCGTTGCGCGAATGAGAGAAACGCAAGGGTCGCGAATTCAGAAAAAGAACTGCCTCACAGAAAAGAAAAAATAGGGAGGAGAAGTATCGTCATGAACTATCTTAAAAATATCATGATGGCATCGCTGACTATGGTCAGCACGGTGGCGCTCGGGCTGGTTTCGGCACAGGCACAGCAAAAACCCAACATTGTTATTTTCTGGGGCGACGACATCGGCCAGTCGGACATCAGCGCTTACTCGCACGGGCTGATGGGCTTCAAAACGCCCAATATCGACCGTGTTGCCAAGGAAGGCGTGATGTTTACCGACTATTATGCCGAGCAAAGTTGCACGGCCGGCCGGGCGTCGTTCATCACCGGTCAGTCAGGTCTGCGCACCGGAATGACGAAGGTCGGCCTGCCCGGCGCCACGCTGGGACTGCAGAAGGAAGACCCGACCATTGCCGAATTGCTCAAGCCTCTCGGTTACGCGACCGGCCAGTTCGGCAAGAACCATCTCGGCGACCGCAACGAGTTCCTGCCGACCGTGCACGGCTTCGATGAGTTCTACGGCAATCTCTATCATTTGAATGCCGAGGAAGAGCCGGAACAGGTCGACTATCCAAAGGATCCGGCTTTCAGGGAGAAGTACGGACCGCGCGGCGTGCTCGACTGCAAGGCCTCCGACAAGGACGACGAGACGGTCGACCCGCGCTTCGGAAAGGTCGGCAAGCAGGTGTGCAAGGACACCGGTCCGCTGACCAGAAAGCGTATGGAAACGATCGATGACGACGTTACCGACAGGGCGGTCGATTTCATCAAACGGCAAGTCAACGACAAAAAGCCATTTCTTATCTGGGTGAATACGACGCATATGCATGCGCGCACACACACCAAGCCAGAGAGCCTCGGACAGGCGGGCCGCTGGCAGAGCAACTATCACGACACGATGATCGACCACGACAAGAATGTCGGCACAGTTCTCAAGGCGCTCGACGATCTCGGCATCGCAGACAACACGTTCTTCATGTACTCGACCGACAACGGTCCGCACATGAACACCTGGCCGGACGGTGCAATGACTCCGTTCCGCAATGAAAAGAACTCGAACTGGGAAGGTGCCTACCGCGTTCCGGCCATGTTCCGCTGGCCGGGCCATATTAAGCCGGACACCGTGTCGAATGGCATCGTCAGTCACCTTGACATGCTGCCGACAATCCTCGCGATCGCCGGCGATCCGGACGTTACCGACAAACTGCTCAAGGGCGATCAAGTCGGCGACATGACCTACAAGGTCCACCTCGATGGCTACGACCTGGTGCCCTACCTGACCGGGCAGACAGACAAAGACCCACGAGAATCTTTCATCTACGTCAACGACGATCAGCAGGTGACGGGCCTACGCTACGACAACTGGAAACTGGCGTTCATGGAGCAGCGGGCACCGGGCACATTGCGTGTCTGGGCGGAGCCGTTCACCAAGCTGCGGTTACCAAAAATCTTCAACCTGCGGACCGACCCCTACGAACGGGCCGATATCACATCGAACACCTACTATGACTGGCTGTTCGACCGCGCCTATCTCCTGGTGCCCGCCCAGGATTACGTGGGCAAATTCCTGGCCACGCTTAAGGATTATCCCGCGCGGCAGAAAGCGGCCAGCTTCAATCTGGATGATGTCATGGAGCAGCTGAAGGAAGGCGGCAACCGATAAGCCTCGCCCGTTCCGACAACAATCAATTGCGGCCGACGGTATTTTTGCGGTCGGCCGCAGTTCAATATCAGCAAGGATTTGGAGGTGCGACGCAAGCCTGCCCAATAACCAACATTCAAAGCGCCCCGCCATCGCGCTCGGGCGATAGCTGACAGTTTCCTCCGAGCGACAGCTTGAGCACTCCCGATGAGATGAAAAGAGAGAAAATAGAATGCTGCGAAGTTTGAGTTTTTGCGTTGCGGTCGCTGCTGCTCTTTGTATGCCACTGACCGTTTCGGCCAAACCCCACGGTCACGGCGGCCATCATAGTGGCGGACACCACAGCGGCGGCCATCACAATGGTGGGCACCACAACGGTGGCCATCACAATGGCGGTCATCACAACGGCGGTCATCATGCCCATCGTGGTCATGGGCATCATTACTCGCATGCACGCCGGTACTGGCACGGACACTGGTATCCTTACGGCGTCGGTTCCTGCTGGCGGTGGTCGGATGATTACGACGAATACGTTTGGGTCTGCGGCTAACCGACCCAAATCCTCCTCGGCCTAGAGGGCTAACGCCGAGGTTGGCGGGCACCTCGTTCGCACCCCCGTGCGGTGAGGTGTCCGCTGTTATGAGAAGGGCAGGTCTTTTCAAGCAACCAGGGGCAAATACAGCCTCGTCCAGGCCATCGAAAGTGAGCTTGTAGATCTTAAAAATCGGTCACCGGCAGATGATGCCGCCGGACATTGCATCCTAAGATGGAGCGCTTTCTCCACCGGACCCTTGTCCTTCAATAAGCGGCTTTGATCAGGTGCAACCATGTCAATACCGCTCGCCGCAGCGATGCTCCGCTTTACCGAGCAAGCCGACACGCTCCCATCTTCCGATGCGGTCCTCAATTCTTTGGACGAAATAACGTCGCCACTTGCGCAAGCCCATGTTCTCGGCGGCAGCCTGTTGCCCCTGAAATTCGGCACCTGTGACACGCTCATCGTCGGAAAAACCGTATTTCTTCACAAAAGCGTGCCGAAGGGATGGTGGGAAGAGCGGATGGAGCTTTCCATGAAATCGCCGGCACCGGTCGATATCGCGGCCCGGCTGGCGCTCGCTCCGTTTACGCTCTCGGATCTCATGAAATCATTGGAGCCCATCGGGGTCGATCGGTGGGCGCAGGAGCTGAATATCAAATATGGGATCCGCGATAGTTTCGGCTGTCCAATCGGTGGGCGCTGGATTTTCGCCTATTGGTCGGCAAAGCCGATGAAACTTCAACCTTCGGAAAAAGCGCTCCTTTATTTGGGCGCCGCATTTGCAACGAAGCGCCTCCAGCAGATCGCACCACCTTTCTCAGAGCGACTGGGCAAAGGCGCGACATTGACGGCTCGCGAGTTGGCCGTTTTGCGCGGTCTGTCGTTGGGGCGCCGCGTTGCCGAAATCGGCACGGACTTGGGTCTGGGCGAGGAGACTGTGCGCAGCCACATCAAGAAAGCCCAAGCCAAACTGGGGGTGAGAACAGCCGCGCATGCCGTCGCTCAGGCCGTCCGCCTTCAGTTAATTCCGTGAGGGGAATAGTTTTGATTTGTCGACGCCAATCTTCGCCTCGCATGCATTTTTTAAATCGCCTCGCGCAAAGCGCTTTTTGCGCCCTTGGGGCGTGAGCTCGTATCGTCGGCCTCCACCTGCGGCTTCACCATACAAGTATCCGGACTTCAACAGCTCTCGATAGAAGTTGGCGTCGGTGTTCTCTCGCACGAATAGCACTCCGCCCTGCCATTGGACCTCTCGCAGAAGCGACCAATGATCATCACCGAGCTTAACTTTCATACGACGCCTTTTTTGAATTGCGAAATAAAAGGTTTCAGCGAGAGCCGAGAGGCACAATCCGAGCAATTTCCTTGCTGTGCCTCTCGGCCTTCGCGAGCCCGATAGCGCCCCCCGGGAACTCAGGCTCAATTGCTCCCTTTCTTGCCGATGGCTCAGCGTTCCGCCATCCCCGTTTTTGGGGAGACATATCTAGCTGTCTGATTTGAATTCGGAAGCGTTGCCCAGAACGCTCATTGCTGCTTTGGCCAACAGCGGACATGCGTGGGTTTTTCCCAGTTATACATTGGAGAGTAGGAACTGGGCCGAATACTATGGTTTCTGACTCCGAGGATCGGGGGAAAGTGGCCCGATGGTTTGCAGCGATCCGTCGTCATCGAGACGGTGACGCCAGGCCGAGGGTGGTATCCCCACCATCTTCTTGAAAGCGCGGCTGAAGGCCGCCTCGGACCCGTAGCCGACTTCGGCAGCAATGCCCGCAATATTAGTGTTGCCACCACTCAGAAGTCCCGAGGCTATCTGCATTCGCCATTTCGCCAGATAGTACATGGGCGGCATGCCGACGAGGTCGGCGAAGCGTTCCGCCAGCACCGAGCGCGATAGCCCTACGTCTTTGGCTAACTCCTCGATTGTCCAGTTCCGCGCCGGCTTTGCGTGCATGAGTGACAAGGCCTTGCCGACGAACGGGTCGCGCAGACCCGCGAGCCATCCCGCTTTGTCCGGCGTGAGGGCTTCCAGATGCCGACGGACCACTTCGATGAACATCAACTCACTCAGTTTGGCCAACACACTTTCTCCGCCGGCGCGTTTGTTCGCCGATTCGAGCGTCGCCACACGGATGAACTGGCTAAGCCAGTTTGCATCGTCACCCTTCTTGCCTCTGACCTTGATGACCGACGGGAGGTTTTCGAGAAGCGGATTGAACGGTTGGGCGTCGCAGGCGAGGTAGCCGCACACAAACTTAGCCGAGACTGCCCCGTCGCCGCCGTAGTTGATGAAGAACGGCAATTGGCCGGCGGCCGCGGCGTCGAGCGCATTAAGTGCGTCGGGCGGTCCACCATGCGCGCGCATGCCCGGACTACTCGACAGGATATGCGGATCGCTTTTGGTGAAGACTATGACTTCGCCCGCTTCGATCGCGATCGGCTCCTCGCCGATAATATTGGCAAAGCAACGACCTTCGGTAATCACATGGTACGCGATCAGATGCTCGGCGCCCGGCAAGATTTTTGGCAGGATCATTTCTCGCGGCGGCGACACCGCGACCCAAGGAGCTGCCGCAACAACGTCAAAGAACGTCGCGCCAGTAAGCCGAACCGTCTTCAAGACATCAGATAGCGCGTCAGCTGCCATTCTATTTCCGCCAGACGCCCGAGCATCTGATCAAGACGTCCCATCAACAGACATTGAGATTTCCGACGCCGCGTCAAGCTTCGCGGACGCCTAGTCATTCTCGTTCGTCGCCACGCAGCCTAGGAAACCAACCGTCGCGATCGCCTCCAAGATAGGAGCAAACATCATGGATCTCTATGTCATTCGCCGCTCGAGCGTATGGGCAGACTTGGCCGAACTCGAAGCCGCTGACGCCAAATCAGCCAAGATAAGCAACGAAGCGATGCCCGACACGTCGGAATGCCGGGAGATGAGATTTTTGCCGGTCGTCCGCACCGCAATCATCGGCGCCGACCTGCTAGAGGCAAACGCCACCGCCTGAGATCATGCAACCGATACGAATTAAATGGAGCAAAAAATGATTCAGTTTCACGGCACGCTTGCGCAAGGACCAGGGGAGCACAACACAATTGCAGGCAAGGGAGGGCCATTGAGTCGGACGATCGCTTTCCTTTACGGAGTTGCGGCCTATGCCGCGTTCTTTGTCACTTTTCTCTATGCCGTAGGCTTTGTTGACAGACTCGTAGTGCCGAAGACGATCGATACTGGAGACGAAACGCCGCTTGCCGAGGCGATTATCGTCAATATCGCCCTTCTGGCAGTGTTTGCCATTCAACACAGCGCGATGGCGCGTCCGCAGTTCAAGCGATGGTGGACGCAATTCGTGCCAAAATCGATCGAGCGAAGCACTTATGTGCTGTTGGCGAGCTTGGCGCTTGCCCTGCTGCTCTGGCAATGGCAGCCGATTCCGGCAGTGGTCTGGCAGATTGGAGATCCGCAGATCGCAGCGGCGGTGACCGGCCTATCGCTCGCAGGTTGGTTGTTCGCTCTGACCAGCACATTTCTGATCAACCACTTCGAGTTGTTCGGGCTGCACCAAGTGACTAGCCATCTCGGCGGCCGGCCGATACCGGCACCGCGCTTTCTGACCCCGCTATTCTACAAGTTCGTAAGGCACCCGCTCTACCTCGGTTTTATCGTCGCGTTCTGGGCGGCGCCGACGATGACCATTGGCCACATGTTGTTCGCGGCTGGGACGACCGCATACATCTTCGTTGGCATAATGTTGGAAGAGCGCGATTTGATCGATCTCTTCGGCGACGAATACCGCCGCTATAAGGACCGCGTGTCGATGCTGGTACCTTGGCGAAAGTCGGCCTGATCGATCCGGTCCAACGGGATTGCCTCTCCGGTCATCGCTGTTGCACCGGAATAAAAACTGAATAGCTGCTCTTGCGTCCCCGGTATTTGCGGTGCCCGGGCAGTCCCCCGCCTTTCAAGAACAGCTCGTTGAGCCCTGAAGCAATGGCGTATGTCTGAGCTTCAGGGCTCAACCCCCTTTGAGCGGCGCCACCAGCATCTCGTTCATCGTTCAGATAACGGTTCCCGCCATTCAGCACTTCGCCGTCGCGCCTGTTCTCAAAAGCCGGACTTCCGCTTTGGGCCAACAGCCGTCATTCAAGGCTGATCCCATCACTGCGTCTATGCCGGGCGGGTGTTCCCCGGTGAGCTTTCATGTCATGAGCGGGGGCGGCCATATATTGGCGGCACGAGATAGCGCCTATCCGGCAGTAAAATGGATATCCGAGCGCTTCGCGGGTCGTGCGGCTCCCAGTGATTGCTGAACGCAATCGGACTGCGGGACCGAGGAAGTCTCCAAGACGAAATACGAATATGCAATTCACGACGAATGATTGGCAATCAAACGCGTTGGAGTAACCGCATGAATGCTTTACCGAAAAACACCATGCGCAAACTGGGAACGACTGCCGTCATTTTCTCTGGGGTATACTCTTTTTTTGTTGGGCCAAGCTTGTCGACCGAGATCGTAAAGGACGTCCACTTCAAAAGTGGTTCCATATCCTCAACCCTTATCGGTACGGTCAATGGTTGCGACACTATAAAATACAAGTTGGAAGCCAACGCCGGACAGGCGATGTCGATACTGTTCTCGCCAAAGCATCCCAGCTGCTACTTCAATGTCATTCCTCCCGGCGCTCTGGCGGCCGAGCACAGGGGGGAGATCGACGGCAACGAATTCACGGCCAACCTAAAGTCCAGCGGCGTCTATACAGCGGAAATTTATCTCATGCGGAGCGCGGCCAGGCGTAACGATACATGCAAGTACAGCATCACATTCGAAATCAGCGGCTAATAAAATTGGGAAGTGCGGGGTCAAAAAATGACACCCAATTTCGGAGCGAGTCAGTTCCGCTTTGGGTCAAAAGCACCGACCACCGAGATTAAGTCTCCGCCGAAAACACCGTGGCCGACTGCTCGACAATGATATAGCCCCTGTCCGTGAGCGCCTTGAGGTAATCCGGGCGAAGATTTTTAAACAGGCCACTCTTGAGGTGTTGCCACGGCGTCTGGTGACGGATGCTCTCAGGCAGTTGATCGAAGCTGCCTTCCTCGAAGATGAGATGGCGGTTCCTCTCATTCATCGAGCGGGAGATGCTGTATCGCGACGATCCGCTGCCACTATCGAACATACAAATTTACCTCAAGGCTTCAGGTCGGAAGATTAAACGAGCTGCAATTCCTACGTTTCTATGAACCAGAACTAGCCGCCGGCGAATGCTGCGATGTTGGACATCTTGCGATAACCCAATTCGGGTTCGGTCCATACTCATGCCGGACGAAGGACGTGCCATCGCGACAGACACGCGTACCTCCTGAAGCGCTTCGCACACCTTGGTCGTGCGCGCTCAATGACGTATCAAATCCGCGAGTGCAAATCGCTTGAGGCTCGGGAGATCGCGCTCTCCGTTCGCCGACGCTTCTATGATCCGAAGTGCAAGCGCGAGGCAGGTGTTATCGCTAGGCGGCACGGAACCTGTTCGGTTTTGCTCATATTGGATGTCTAGCAATGCCGAAGTATATGCGCGGTAGCACAGCGCGAATTGATCGGGACTAAATGCGCGATGGGGGTACATAGCTCCTCCTTGTACAGGCGGGAGTACGAGCCTCTCTCAGCCACCGGCGCCCGTTAGAACTTGCCGACGATGCAATCACTTTGCGCGCTCGCGGGCAGTATTGCCAGTTTTAATCGCCTCGCCCCGATTTGTCGTCTCTATCGCAACATCAGGCTTCGGCCCGATGGGCATCCAGATCGATGACGTTCTCGCCAGGACCGTTGATCGTCGAGAAGTCCGATACCTTGTTTAAGTCACAAACATAGACCCACTTCGCGTCAAAGAGCTCGCCGTCCCGAATGTAGCCGAGCGTCGCTCCTTTCTTGGGGCGCCAGAAAAGCACCGGCGGCAGGTCAGTACCAAGTTTCACCCAGTTGGGCTCGACGTATTCTCCGATGGGCTTCCAGTGGATCATGTTTGTCTCTCGCTCCGTCACATCTGATGCCCGATCGTCCGATGACGATACATCGCCTATGATCTATCAGCCGACAGTGGGGTCATGTGGCTGCTGACGCTGCCAGCAATTCGCTCTCACGCGCCACGCGCTCAAACGCTTCAGCAATCGTCTTGATGCGGTAGAGACGTTCGCGACCTTCAGTGGGCAGTACTTGCGTGACCTTATAGAGCCTTGCCGATGCAGCCAACCCTCGGAGCGAGGGAGAGAAGTCGACCGTCTGTCCGACTTTGAATTTTGAAATAGGCACTCTACGATTTGACATTGCCTGCCTCCAGATCTCGCACCAACGCTGCTTCCGGATCAGCCGGATCAATTTCACCAACTTGTCGCAATATATACGCGAGCCGCGGAAGAACGACCTTGGGGCGAGCGAATATTGAGACCATTGATTTATCCTTCTGTCAAAATAGGCGATTGCTGAGAAAAAGGTGCCGACCGTCAGAAAAGCCTCAGCGGCCGGCACGTGAGAATCAAGGCCCTCGCGTTAGAAGCCCATCCCGCCACCGCCCATCGGCGCCGAAGCATGATCGGCGTCCTTGTCCGGCAAATCGGCGATCATGGCTTCGGTCGTGATCAGCAGACCCGCGACGGAAGCTGCATCCTGTAGTGCACACCGCACGACCTTAGCGGGGTCGATTACGCCTTGAGAGACAAGATCACCATAGGCGCCAGACTGTGCGTTGAAGCCGAAAGTGTATGAAGCGTTATCGAGGATCTTGCCGACGATCACCGAGCCGTCCTCGCCGGCATTGGTGAAGATTTGCCGCGCCGGAGCCTGCAGCGCCCTGCGAACAATCGACACCCCGGTCTTCTGATCCTGATTACCGGACTTCAGTGCGTCGAGCGACTGGATAGCCCTGAGCAACGCGACGCCACCGCCCGGCACGATACCTTCTTCGACGGCGGCGCGAGTCGCGTGAAGCGCGTCGTCAACGCGATCCTTGCGTTCCTTGACCTCGACTTCACTACCGCCGCCGACCTTGAGGACAGCGACGCCGCCAGCGAGCTTCGCCAGACGCTCCTGAAGCTTCTCCTTGTCGTAGTCCGATGTCGTATCTTCGATCTGTTTCTTGATTTGATTGACGCGTGCCTCGATATCCGGCTTTTGGCCGGCGCCGTCGATGATCGTGGTGTCTTCCTTGTCGATCGTGACCTTCTTGGCGCGACCAAGCATATCGAGCGTCACGTTCTCGAGTTTGATGCCGAGATCCTCTGAAATCACGCTGCCGCCGGTAACGACGGCGATATCTTCGAGCATGGCTTTACGCCTGTCACCGAAACCCGGAGCCTTGACGGCCGCAACCTTGAGACCGCCGCGGAGCTTGTTGACGACAAGAGTGGCGAGCGCCTCGCCTTCGACGTCCTCGGCGATAATGAGAAGCGGCTTGCTTGTTTGCACGACTGCTTCAAGCAGCGGCAGAAGGGCCTGCAGGCCGCCGAGCTTCTTTTCGTGGATAAGGATGTAAGGGTCCTCGAGCTCCACGGTCATCTTCTCGGCGTTGGTTATAAAGTAGGGCGAGAGATAGCCGCGATCGAACTGCATGCCTTCGACAACATCGAGCTCGGTTTCGAGGCTCTTGCTCTCTTCGACCGTGATCACGCCTTCGTTGCCGACGCGTTTCATAGCTTCCGCGATCTTAGCGCCGATTTCTTTATCGCCGTTCGAAGAGATTGTGCCGACTTGAGCGATCTCTTCGTTGGAGGTGACCTTCTTGGCTTTCGCCTTCAGCTCTTCGACGACGGCTGCAACCGCTTGATCGATACCGCGCCTCAGGTCCATCGGATTGGCGCCGGCGGCAACCGACTTAGCACCTTCCCGGATGATCGCCTGAGCAAGCACAGTTGCTGTCGTTGTCCCGTCGCCGGCGATGTCGGACGTCTTCGACGCGACCTCCTTGAGCATTTGTGCGCCCATATTCTCGAACTTGTCCGTGAGCTCGATTTCCTTGGCGACCGTCACACCGTCTTTGGTGATGCGCGGCGCGCCATAGGACTTTTCGAGCACGACGTTACGGCCCTTGGGACCTAGAGTGACCTTCACGGCGTTGGCAAGAATATCGACGCCGCGCAGCATGCGATCGCGCGCGTCTTGACCGAATTTGATGTCTTTAGAGGACATGTTGGGCAACTCCTGATTGGGTGAACGAGCGTCGATGGGCTAGGCTGCGGCTTTGACCTTGGCGCTGCCCTCGATCACGCCGAGGATGTCGCTTTCTTTCATGATAACCAGATCCACGCCGTCGATTTTGACTTCGGCGCCCGACCACTTGCCGAACAGCACGATGTCGCCGGATTTCACGTCCGGACCGTAGATCTTTCCGCTTTCGTCGCGAACACCGGGCCCAACAGCCAAGACTTCACCGCGCGCCGGCTTCTCCTTGGCGGTATCGGGAATGATGATGCCGCCTGCGCTCTTGCTGTCCTCTTCGAGCCGTTTAACAACGACGCGGTCGTGCAAGGGCCGGAATTTCATTGAAATCCTCAAATCTCTAATTTTCAGGTGATGTGCTGCGTTGGTGCGTCGACATAAGACGCACCCCAAATGCACGGATCATTCTTTTAGCACTCTTTGCGCTTAAGTGCTAATGATGATTGGCCAGCCGCGCCACTCGTTAGCCAAGGAACAAGATATGTCATTGGACGCATTGGGTTGGAGCGGCCAGCGGCAAACGGAATTTGACGTGCATGCTGCAAACGGACTGATCCCGGGCCGTGTCGTCAGCGAGCATCGCAGCTACTTCAGGGTCGCCATCGATTCTGGTGAGGTTTCGGCTCAGATAACGGGCCGCCTTCGCAACGCTGCTGTTCAGCGCTCCGATCTCGCCGGCGTCGGTGACTTCGTCGCGCTACGCCCGGCGGCCGGCGATGGGGACGCCACGATCGAGGCGGTTCTACGCCGGACCAGCGCTTTGGTCCGCAAAGCATCGGGCGAAGAGCGCCCGCAACTTTTGGCGGCGAACGTCGACGTCGTGTTCATCGTCACCGCGCCGGACGGTGATTTTAACCTGCCACGGATCGAGCGCTTGTTGGCGTTGGTACGCGATAGCGGCGCGGTTCCCGTCATCATACTCAACAAGGCGGATCTCTCAGATGATGTGCCGGGGGTCATCGATCAGATCACGGCGTTTGCTCCAGGCGTTCCAGTTCATGCGATCAGCGCCCGCTCCGGGGGCGGCATTCTCGATATCGAGCGGTATTTCGCCGGCAACCGGACGATCGGCCTCATTGGTTCATCGGGCGTCGGCAAATCGACTCTGACGAACAAGCTAACGGGATATGCGGAGCAGGAAACGCAGGAAGTCCGCGCTCACGATAGCCGAGGCCGGCACACGACAACGCATCGCCAGTTGTTCACCCGTCCGCAAGGCGGTTCCCTCATCGACACACCCGGAATGCGCGGGCTGGAACTCTGGAAGAGCGAAGACAACGTCGAGCCAGACTTCGAAGATATCGAAGCTTTGGCGAGCGGATGTCGATTTCGCAATTGCAAGCATGATCGGGAGCCAGGCTGCGCGGTACGCGCTGCCCTTGCGCGAGGCGACATCAACTCGGCGCACCTTGCGACCTACATCGAACATGCGCGAGTGCAGAGTTTGCGACACTGACAGGCCGATTATCTTTGGTCGGATCGTTCGGAATCTTTTCGCGTTGATGCAACGAGCAATCGCCTGCGCGGGCGCCGTTCCGCTGTTGAAGAGACAGACCGCGCCGCCGGACCCGATCGGGCTCGGAATCTACTCAGCGACAAGGGGGCGGCGACGACGGCTTAGGGTAGGTTATGTGGGCTATTTCCCTCTTTCCCCATATTAGCAATATATGGAAAAGGCCGATTTAGCCTACACAAGCTGCACTCCG
>CAWBLX010000008.1:0-323850 GCA_963789775.1 uncultured Pseudomonadota bacterium | reverse complement strand
CCCCGCAACCAGCTTTATTTGCATTGCTCTTGAAGCTGTAGAACCGTCGCCTAAACCAGCCGCCGATAAGGCCGGTATTCCTGCCAAATCACCGGCGAGTTCTATGGTGAGCGCTCAACCGGCGGAACCAGCTGTACCTCACCTGAGGACATTCACATCCCGTCGGATGGTCTAAGTAAGCACGGCGGTGCCGAGGAAAGGGCGCGACGAGAGAGCGACGCCGTAAAATTCCAGGCTCAGCCGCCCTGCCTCGGGGCGACGACCTCAAGTGTGTCGCCCTCTTTCAATACGACGGAAGCGCGTTTCCGCGCCGGCACGAAGCGTCCGTTGAGTGCGGTCGCGATCATGAGTTGTCCGTAGCCGAGTTCTATGAGGATCTGCGACAAAATCAGATTGCTGACTTCGTGCTTCGTACCGTTGCAAATGATGATCATCCGCTACTCCCGCCGCAGGCGCGAAAAGCTTTTAACGGCTGGCTCTCGATTTCCGATTGAAAAAGGCCGGCGGAGACAGGGAGGAGGTGCCGCGCCGTGCAAGGGTGATCACTCGGCGGCGATGGGAACCCATTCGCCGAGCGCGCCGCTCGCCTCGATCGCGCGGATGCGATGCTCATCGAAGTTAAGAACGTCGCGCAAAATCTCCTCGGTATGCTCGCCGAGAAGAGGCGAGCGCTGAACCTCCGTGGCACTGTCGGAAAGCTTGATCGGATTGCCGACCGACAGATATTTGCCCCGAACCGGATGATCGACTTCGACGATTGTCCCCGTTTGGCGAAGCGACGGATCCTCGGCGATCTCCTTCATCGACAGAATTGGTCCGCACGGGATGTGATATTGATTAAGGATCGCCATCGCCTCGTACTTCGTCTTGCTCGATGTCCATTCTTCAATCGTTGCGAAAATGCTCACGAGCCGCCGCAGCCGCGCCGTCGGCGTCGCGTAGTCGGTGTCGGTGATCCACTCTTCCTTGCCGATCACCCTGCAGATATCGCCCCAGACTTGCGCCTGTGCGATGAAATAAATGTAGGCGTTGGGATCGGTCTGCCAATTCTTGCACTTGAGAATCGACCCCGGCTGGCCGCCACCGGAGGCGTTGCCCGCACGTGGCACGCTGTCGCCGAATGTTCCGTTGGGGTACTGCGGATATTCGGTCAGCGGTCCCCGCTCGATGCGTTGCTGATCGCGTAGCTTGACACGGCAGAGGTTGAGAACGCCGTCCTGCATGGCGGCATCGACACGTTGGCCGCGGCCGGTGACGGTGCGCTGGAACAACGCCGTGACAATGCCGAGCGCGAGATGAAGACCTGTGCCCGAATCGCCAATCTGCGCTCCGGTGATCAACGGCGGACCATCGTCGAAGCCGGTCGTTGAGGCGGCGCCGCCTGCGCATTGCGCGACGTTCTCGTAGACCTTGCAGTGCTGATACGGACCCGGCCCGAAACCCTTGATCGAGGCGACGATCATCCGCGGGTTGAGTTCTTGGATGCGCGACCAGGAAAATCCCATGCGATCGAGGGCACCGGGCGCGAAGTTCTCGACAAGCACGTCGCAGGTCGTGATGAGATCCTCCAGGACGGACTTACCCTCGGGATTCTTCGTATCGAGCGTAATCGACCGCTTGTTGTGATTGAGCATCGAAAAGTAGAGGCTGTCCGCATTGGGCACGTCACGCAATTGCGTGCGCGTCACGTCACCGATGCCTGGCTTTTCCACCTTGATGACGTCGGCGCCGAACCACGCCAGAAGCTGCGTGCAGGCTGGGCCTGACTGGACGTGGGTGAAGTCCAGGATGCGTACGCCTTCAAGCGCCTTGCCCATTGGTTCTTCCTCCTAAGTCTTCTTTTTGGACGGGCATTCGCGCTCCGCGGGATGCCTGCAAAGGACAACGCGCGATTCCGTTGCGCTCCGTCAAAACCGTCAAACGATTGAGGCTTAAATCTGGCATACGAAATACCAGAGTGCAATAATCGATGCGACGTTTGGCCATACATTTTCGCGGGGCAATCGCCGGAAGCTATGCACATAACGCATCGCTGCGATGCAGCAAAATCCTGGAAATAAGGTATCTGGCATGCTAAATACCAGACGTAAATTCATGCCGCTAGCCGGCTTCGCTGATGATTGAAGGAGAATGAGATTATGACTGCTACTGTGCTGCGCCGCACCGTCGACCAGCGTTCCTTGCCTTCCCGAATTTGGGCTGTGGTCTCGGCCTTCTTGATGAAAATTGCCGAGATCGAAAAGCGCAATGGCTCGGTTGAACCATTCGGTCTGTGATCGAAGTGGCTTGAATGGCCGGCGGTGTACTTGCGCCGGCCCATTTTTTCGATTCAGAGGTGCTTTCGGCTCGATCGCCGCTCGCCGCGGCCCTGTCATTTGAGCGGTTGCTGGCTACCTCGCCGCGACAGATTTGAATTTTTTCTTCGAAGTGTTCCGACGGCGCCAGCTCGGACGAGTGCGCTACGAATAATCGTTATTTATGAGATTATTGCGCGATGGGCGGGTGGAGTCCCGACGCCCGTCTCGGCCCCAATCGCGCATCAATTTTGCGACGGAAACCGCGCTCCGTCTAATTTCCCGTCTTGCCATCTGGTATTCTATATACCAGAATGCCGCTGTGACATCTTAGACTTCGGCAACCCTCAACGACCTCCAACAACAACACACAAGGGGGAAGTAAATGGCAGGAACTCCAGGAGAAATTGGCGTTCAACGCGTATCTGACGGCTACCGTTGGCGACAACTCGCGATCGGCGTCGTCTGCATGGTGATGATCGCTAATCTGCAGTACGGCTGGACATTCTTCGTTCCAGACATCCACCAAAAGTTCGGTTGGGATCGCGCTGCGATCCAATGGGCTTTCACGCTTTTCGTGCTCTTCGAAACTTGGCTGGTGCCCGTCGAGGCCTGGTTCGTCGATAGGTACGGACCTCAGCGCGTGGTCATCCTCAGCGGCTTTCTTTGCGCCGCCGGCTGGATCATAAACTCCTACGCACAAACACTGGGCCAATTCTATCTTGGTCAGATCCTCGCGGGTATCGGCGCTGGTGGCGCCTACGGGACCTGCGTCGGCAATGCCCTGAAGTGGTTCCCAGACAAACGCGGCCTTGCCGCAGGAATAACCGCAGCCGGTTTTGGCGCCGGCTCCGCTCTCACCGTCGCGCCGATCCAATGGATGATCAGCACACACGGTTTCCAGTCCGCGTTCTTTTATTTCGGATTAGTGCAAGGCGTGATCGTCATGATCTTCGCCCTGCTGATGCGGGCACCGCAGCGTGGCCAAGTCCCCGAAGCGAGCAACCAGAACGTGATCCAGTCTCAAAGAAATTATGCGCCGACCGAAGTGCTACGTCAGCCGATATTTTGGCTGATGTACTTCATGTTTGTTATCGTTGGTGCCGGCGGCCTCATGGCAACCGCGAACCTGAAGCCGATCGCCCTGGACTTCGGGATCGACAAGGTTCCCGTGACGCTGTTTGGCCTCACGATGACGGTGATCACGTTCGCAGCAACGATCGATCGCGTTCTCAATGGCCTCACTCGACCCTTCTTCGGCTGGGTTTCGGATCATATCGGGCGTGAGAACACGATGTTTATCGCGTTCGCGCTCGAGGGCGTCGGCATCTACGCGCTCCACATCTGGGGCCACGATCCAATCTGGTTCGTGATTCTCAGCGGCTGCGTATTTTTCGCCTGGGGCGAGATCTACAGCCTCTTCCCATCGACGTGCACGGATACGTTCGGCAGCAAGTTCGCTACGACGAATGCCGGTCTGCTCTACACCGCAAAGGGGACGGCGGCATTGCTCGTTCCCTTCGCCAGCATGCTCCAGGAGTCGACCGGCTCGTGGGACGCGGTTCTGATCATAGCAGCCAGCGCAAACATCCTGGCTTCCTTGCTTGCGATCATGGTTCTGAAGCCCTGGCGGGCGGGGGTGGTGCGTCAGAACGAAATGCAGGGAGACCGCGTTCTGGCCTGATCTCGCAACGGACGCAAACGGATGGCGGCGAGCAGCCGCCATCCTGAACGTGAATGCATCAACAAGAAAAATTTGGTCGAGCAGACGGGGGGTCTGAAATCAAATGAAACTGGTATCGGGAATAATGCGCGCGGGGCAGCACTGCGCCGCCGCGCTTTTGATCAGCGTTTGGGCGATGCCTGCCGCCGCAGCGGATCTCGATGGAGATTGCTGTGCCGACCTCGAAGATCGCGTCGCAGAACTCGAAGCGACCACCGCGCGCAAAGGCAATCGGAAAGTCAGCCTGACGGTCTCCGGCTGGGTGAACGAAAACATCATGTGGTGGGACGACGGTCTGGAGTCCAACACCTACGTCGGTACTAACCCCGTCTATCAAAGCCGCTTACGATTCGTCGGCAAAGCTCGGATCACGTCCGATGTGTCTGCCGGCTACGTTCTCGAACTTGGCATCTATGGCGGCAACTCTACGAAGTGGAACCAGGACAACGCCGACGGAACGAGCAACAATTTGGTCTCAGTACGTAAAAGCAATTGGTTTTTGAAGAGCCGGACCTACGGCAAGATTTCGGTCGGTCAGGAGAGCACTGCGACGTATCACTTGCTCGACGATGCCGACACAACGCTGACCCGAAACTTTTACCAAGGCGAAGCCGCGGCTGACTATGTCCGCCCGTTCTTCGTCGTCACCGCAGCCGGAGACCGGCTCAATCTCAAGTGGAGCGACGTTCTTCGCGGGTTCACCAACTCGACGCCAGGCGACAGCGGGCGACGGAATGTCGTTCGCTACCAAACGCCGACGTTCGGCGGATTCAACGTCGCCGCATCGTGGGGCGAAGACGATGTCTGGGACATGGCCCTCATTTACAAGGGCAAGCTGGGCGACTTCAAAGTCAACGGCCGCGCCGGTTACGGCAACTCGACCGATGGCGCGTCCACGCAATGCCACGGCGAAACGACGCCGGAAAATGGCGATTGCGAGTGGTGGGGCGTGTCCGGATTGGTGCAGCACGTGCCAACCGGCATCTACGTATTTGCCGGCTATGGCGATCAGAATGACAATTCGCGAGTCGCGACCGTCGCAGATCCTGCGCTGCGCGGCCTCGTCGATGCTGACGATCGCACGTGGTATGTCCAGGGCGGCATCGAGCAGAAATGGTTCGCTCTCGGCAAGACCAATTTCTTTGGAGAATACCGCAGCGACGATGCCGGCTCGAATGTCAGCGGATCGGGAGCCCTTGTAACGCAGGGTGCGAACGTCAACTATTGGGCAATCGGTGGCGCTCAAGAGTTCAGTGCTGCATCTGCGATGTTGTATCTCGTTTATCAACACGTCGATGGCGACGTCACTCTGGGTACGGATACCTCGGCGACGGATCTCCAATCCATGCAACAGGTTATCGGAGGTATGAAGATCACCTTCTGATCTTCGGCCGATCTTGTTCGTTTACAGATTATCTGACCCTCCCGTCAGATCACCTGCGAGAAGGGCGCCTCCACGGTGTCCTTCTCGCATTTCGCGTAGAAAGCCCCGCCCAGCTCTGACCCAGCTCTCATCTGCGATGCTCAGCCGCTGTTGAATTACCGCTGAACCATTGGGATATGGCGCCGCATTGGTCTATGGTATACCAGAATCCCTTGCGACGCTTTTGGAGAGAGAGAACCGTGGCTGAAAAAGCCCAAGCTAAATTGAGTTGGCCAACTGCCGAAACGTCGACGCCGGATCTCGTGCTCAAGCCTTTTGCGCAGGAAGAAACGTATAAGGCCAAAGCCTACAAGGCTCTCAAGCGCGCAATTATCGACATGGACATTTACAGTTCGCCTGAGCAGGCCTGGATCGACGAGCGTCAGTTGTCCGAACAGCTCGGCGTCAGCCGGACGCCGGTGCGCGAAGCCATCCTCATGCTTGAGCAGCAAGGCTTCGTGAAATCGGTACCGCGGCGCGGGATCATGGTCGTCAAGAAGACCAAACGCGAAGTCATCGAAATGATTCAAGTTTGGGCCGCGCTTGAGGGCATGGCGGCGCGCCTAGTTACGCAACGTGCAAGCGATGCCGACATCGCGCGGCTGCGATCGCTTTTCAAAGAGTTCGACGCGAGCCACAAGCCCTCGGATTTTCTCAGTGAATATTCGACGGCGAATATCCGCTTTCACCAAACGATCATCGAATTGACGGGCTCGGCGCTTCTTGCCGAGATGACGGAGAACCTGCTGCTGCACGTGCGCGGGATCAGGCAGATCACGATTGGACGCGACGACCGCGCGGCGCGTTCCATCGAAGATCATCTCAAAATCATAGAAGCTCTGGAGAAGCGCGATACCGAGCTCGCCGAAAAGCTGGCCCGTGACCATACGTTGGGCCTTGCGGCCTACGTCGAAGAGCACAGCGAAGGCATCTTTGATTAGCGCTCGCCACCCTGCGTGTGTGCTTTCGCCAGCCTAGCTGCACCGTGCAATGGACCAAGTGGTCCGAATTGCGTATTTGCGCTGTCCCATAGTTATGCTCGCCTGCGGCGTGTGCTGACCTAACGGTCAGAAACATCAAATCCGAAAAAAGAAGAGAATTTTCCACCGGACCCGGCACACCGGAACCTTGCGCCGTGTGTGTATCTGGTATATCGTATGCCAGTTCTGAAAAAACATGCGCCTGCAGCCGAGCCAGCGGTGATTGGCCCGCGACCGACATCGCGAAGTCCGCGGGATCTCAACTGACAGGATCGCATCGAAAAAAGGGAGGAGTGCCGTGAACATTCTTGCGAAAACGGTTTCGAGCAGACCCGTTCCAGCAACGGCCGACGATTCAGTTTCCACACCTGTCACGGCCTCGGCGCCCACCACCTTTGCGCCAGCGTCCTACCCGCTCGGCATCGCTAAGCCCGCTGGCGGCGGCCACGCCCCGGCTTTCGTTCCGGCGTCGTATCCGCTTGGGATCGGTCCGAAGCCGTCCGCTACGGCCAAGCTGGCGGCAACGGACGTATCCGAGCTGACGGACGGCTTTCATCTCGTCATCGACGCGCTGAAGCTCAACGGCATCGACACGATCTATGGCGTTCCCGGCATTCCGATTACCGACCTCGGTCGGCTCGCCCAGGCCGGCGGCGTTCGCGTCATCTCGTTCCGGCACGAGCAGAACGCCGGCAACGCCGCGGCGATCGCCGGCTACCTGACCAAGAAGCCGGGAATCTGCCTCACGGTGTCGGCTCCGGGCTTCCTCAACGGCCTCACCGCTTTGGCCAACGCCACCACCAACTGTTTCCCGATGATCCTGATCTCCGGCTCGTCCGAGCGGGAGATCGTCGACCTGCAGCAGGGCGACTATGAGGAGATGGACCAGCTCGCCATCGCCAAACCGCTCTGCAAGGCGGCCTTCCGGGTGCTGCACGCTGCAGATATCGGCATCGCCGTAGCGCGCGCGATCCGCGCCGCTGTCTCGGGCCGTCCGGGCGGCGTCTATCTCGATCTGCCGGCCAAGTTGCTTTCGCAGACCATGAACGCGGCCGCGGGCAAGAAATCGCTCGTCAAGGTCATCGACGCAGCTCCGGCCCAGATCCCCGGCGCCGACGCCGTCAAGCGCGCGCTCGATGTGCTGAAAAGTGCAAAGCGTCCTCTGATCATTTTCGGCAAAGGCGCAGCTTATGCGCAAGCCGACGATGCGATCCGCGCCTTGGTGGAAAAGAGCGGCATCCCGTTCCTGCCGATGAGCATGGCCAAGGGCCTCCTGCCCGACTCGCATCCCCAGTGCGCCGGTGCGGCGCGCTCGACGGTGCTGAAGGATAGCGACGTCGTGATGCTGGTCGGCGCCCGTCTCAACTGGCTCCTGTCGCACGGCAGAGGCAAGGCGTGGGGCGACGCGCCTAAGAAGTTCATCCAGATCGACATCGAGCCCAAGGAGATGGATTCGAATATCGAGATCGCCGCGCCGCTCGTCGGCGACATCGGCTCATGCGTCACGGCTCTGCTTGAGGCCATGGAAGGAAAGTGGCAAGCGCCGCCGTCTGATTGGACCATCGCGATCAAGGCAAAAAGAGAAGAGAACATCGCCAAAATGGCGCCGAAGCTGGCGAAGAATTCGTCGCCGATGGATTTTCATGGCGCGCTTGGCGCGCTTCGCACCGTCATCAGGGAACGGCCGGACGCCATCCTCGTCAACGAAGGCGCCAACACCCTAGATCTCGCCCGCGGCGTCATCGACATGTACCAGCCGAGGAAACGTCTCGATGTCGGCACCTGGGGCATCATGGGCATCGGGACGGGCTTTGCCATCGCTGCAGCCATCGAGACCGGCAAGCCGGTGCTCGCGGTTGAGGGTGACAGCGCCTTCGGCTTCTGCGGCATGGAGGTCGAGACCATCTGCCGGTACCAGCTCCCGGTCTGCATCGTCGTGTTCAACAACGGCGGCATCTATCGCGGCACCGACGTCGACCCCACCGGCCGCGACCCCGGAACGACCGTGTTCGTCAGGGGCTCGCGCTACGACAAGATGATGGAAGCCTTCGGCGGCGTCGGCATGAACGTCACGACGCCCTACGAGCTGAGGCGTGCCGTCGACGCGGCCATGGACAGCGGCAAGCCGACGCTCATCAACGCGGTCATCGACCCTTCTGCTGGCACCGAGAGTGGCCGCATCGGCAACCTCAACCCGCAGAGTGTCCTGAAGAAGAAATAAGCCCCGGATCGTCCGGGTCATTCGAAGAAACGCATCGACCAAGGAGAAACGCACCGATGACCAAGGCTCTTGAAGGCATCAAGATCATTGACTTCACCCACGTGCAGGCAGGCCCCGCGTGCACGCAGCTCCTCGCCTGGTTCGGCGCCGACGTGATCAAGGTCGAGCGCCCCGGCTCAGGCGACGTCACGCGCAGCCAGCTTCGCGATATACCGGAAGCCGACGCGCTCTACTTCACGATGCTGAATTCCAACAAGCGATCGCTGACGCTCGACACCAAGAAGCCCGAAGGCAAGGAAGTTCTCGAGAAGCTGATCCGCATCTCCGACGTCATGGTCGAGAACTTTGGTCCCGGAGCGCTCGATCGCATGGGGTTCAGTTGGAAGCGCATTCTTGAACTCAACCCGAAGATGATCCTCGCCTCCGTGAAGGGTTTCTCCGACGGACATCACTACGATGATCTCAAGGTCTACGAAAACGTCGCCCAGTGCGCCGGCGGCGCCGCTTCGACGACCGGCTTCTGGGACGGCCCGCCGACCATCAGCGCCGCAGCGCTCGGCGACAGCAACACCGGCATGCATCTCGCGATCGGTATCCTGACCGCGCTCCGTCAGCGTGACAAGACCGGCAAGGGGCAGAAGGTCGCCGCGTCGATGCAGGACAGCGTCCTTAATCTCTGCCGCGTCAAGCTGCGTGACCAGCAGCGCCTCGACCGGGTGGGCTATCTCGAAGAGTATCCGCAGTATCCTCACGGCTCGTTCAGCGATGTCGTACCGCGCGGGGGGAATGCCGGCGGCGGCGGCCAGCCGGGTTGGATTCTCAAGTGCAAGGGCTGGCAGACCGATCCCAACGCCTACATCTACTTCACCATCCAGGGCCATGCCTGGGATCCGATCTGCGACGCGATCGGCAAGCCCGAGTGGAAGACCGATCCGGCCTATATGACGGCAATGGCCCGACAGCCGCACATCATCGAGATCTTCGAAACGATCGAGGCTTGGCTTGCCGGCAAGACGAAGTTCGAGGCCGTCGACATCCTCCGGAAATACGACATTCCCTGCTCGCCGGTACTGTCGATGAAGGAGCTCGCCGACGATCCTTCGTTGCGTGAGAGCGGCACGATCGCGGAAGTCGACCACAAGGTTCGCGGCAAGTACCTGACGGTCGGCAGCCCGATCAAGTTCTCGGACATGAAGGTCGAGATCACAGGTTCGCCGCTCCTCGGTGAGCACACGGAAGAAGTGTTGTCCGAGCTCGGTTACACGAAAGATCGGATCCAGCAGCTTCACGCTGCGAATGCCGTCTAGACAAGCCCACTTGCGCCCATCCTCCCAAGCGACTGGCGGCGCTCGAAAGGGCGCCGCATTTTTTCATCTGATCCGTTGTGAAGAGCGGAGGCGAATGAGCATGCAGACCAAAGTTGATCTCAATGACCTCATGTCTGCTGTCGGCGACGCGGTCGTCGTCAGCGACGTCGACGGTGCCATCACGCTGTGGAACAAGGCCGCAGAACGCCTGTTCGGCTACACGCAAGCCGAAGCACTTGGCCAATCGCTCGACCTGATGATCCCGGAGCACCTGCGCGAGCGCCATTGGCAAGGTTACCGCAAGACCATGGAGACCGGGATCACCCGGTACGGCAGCGACGTGCTGCAGGTCCCGGCCATAGACAAGACCGGCCGCATATTCTCGATCGCATTCACGGTGGCGCTTCTCTATTCGGCCGACAAAAAGGTCTCAGGGATCGCGGCCGTTATTCGCGATGACACGCGCCGCTTCGAAAAGGACCGCGCACAACGCAAGCGCATTTCCGAACTCGAGGCTCTCCTCGCGCGCGCTGCAAGATTTGTCGGGATTTGAATGAATTGTCGCACGATTTAAAGGCAGACACCATGGAAAATGAGATATTCGAAAGCGCCGTACGCACCTCCGGAGACCTCGCCGGTATTTTTGAATACGACGATGAAGGAGGATATTTCTACTTATTCGATCTGACAAAAAACAACGGAAGCCAAGCTCGCGGAGTCATATTTGTAGCACCAAAAAATACCGATTTTCAGCCATCGGATGTGTCGGTGAAATGGAATGAAGCTCAGGACGTCGTGGGGCTTTACGTTCATCGCGACTTGTGGGCGGCCTTCGATCAGCAAGGCAGAAAATATGGCGGGATCGACGAGACGCAAAAGATGCCGAGCGTCCCTGCCGCAGTGATTGAGCAGTTCAGGTAATTCCTGACGCGAGCACGGTCGAATTACGCCGTGGACGGCGGAAAACGTCGACCGTGGGGGAGAGGCGCGCGGTTTGCCGGCTGAATTTGTCGCGACCGCCGCAAAGCTTCGGTATCAGGCCGCTAATAATCGCAAGTATCGTTGGTCGCAGCTCCCCGCAACCAATTGATTTCAAATTCGGAAGCCCGTTCAGGTCCTGCTGGCAGGCACCGAATGGCCCAGTGCGGCGTAGGGTGCCACGCTCGACACCATCGAAAAAGCCACATCAGCTATGCGCCGCCGTGCATGGACAACCTCTGACGGTAGTCGCAAGACGCCCGCCTTTCATCCACCGATGGCGCGCAGCGCCGACGTAGGAACCATCGAAATGGCTCTTTGCCCTTACAGTGCCGACGAACTTGTCGAAGTCCAGCGCATACTCGAAGACATCATAGCGGAGGCGAAATTGTCTTCGCACGGCCCGGACGTCGAAGAGATCATCGAACGGCTTTTTGATCTCGCCGACCACGGCGAGCGCGATCCTAAAAAACTGCGCGCAGGTGTTTTGCGTCTAGCCGCTTAGCTACCGCGCCGCTGTTATTGAAAACCCGTTGTTGAAACAATGATGCGTACCAAGCCTTTCAATCCGATCGTTCGCTGAGCTTGTGAACTGAGGCCAGCGCCCCGGACATCATATCGTCCACATTCAACCCACAGTTATTTTCGCGACCTCGCTCGATGTGAATTGGCGGCCGCATCATCACCGCTACAGTGTTTTCCCGAGACACACGAAAAAGCCGGAAGGCCACGGGGCACAGCCGTCATGGATGGCTTCAAAGCAATCGTTATTGTCGGGCGTCCCAGCCATCACGGGACGCAGCGGCAAGATTTGCTTTGCGGCCCCCGCGCAGTCGCTTATGCATTCAACGCATTCTCACCCGCGCTCGCATTCATGCGACGGACGAAATCACAAACGGTCGTGGTGGAGTTTGGCGTAGAAGTCGATACGCTCGACTTCTACGATGCTGCAAAAGCCTTGAAAGTGCCGGTCATATTTTCGGCAAACACCCTCGAACCCTCCGATCTCGGCGAATTCGGCATAAAGGTTTCGAACGTCGTCTTTGCGGGGCAAGGTTTGGAGAGAAAGCTTCTGCGAGAGCCTACCGCTTATCGCCCCGCTCCGGTATTCGTGACACGTCGGCCAACATCTGCTTGATGACGTCGAGCGTACTTTGCGACGCCCGAAGATGGCCCTGAGTGCGGGCGGAACTGGCCTTCATCCGCTCCGCAAACGATAGAACCTGCTTGTCGCGGATATCCTTCGAGAAGCGGAAATCCACCCAAATCACATTGTCTCGAAACATGGCATGCGGCTCATTCTGACGCGGTACGATAGCTCACAATGCAACGAGTGTGCCCCTCATCGGGCCGGGGCTCTACTGTCTCATCCGACAATGGGCGCTATCCGCGAACGTTATCCCCATTAACGCTCCGGAGTTGACGGCGAAACCGGGGCCGAAACGGCGGGAGACGGCGCAACGCGAGGGTTCATCTGGCCATAGTAATAGGCCCCCGACCCAAGGGCGAATGCCGCCAGCAAAACGATAACGAGCACGTTTAGCGTTCTGTCGCTCGCCGTCACGAAGTCGTCGATGCCTCTGCTTTCGTTCCAAAATGCCACGGGTGCGTCTCCTCTCGGCTAAAACGTCTTTGGAGGTGGGGCAACTTGAGACGGCGCCTGGGGCACGGTCACTGCGGCGGGCGCCGACAGTGCGACGACGCCGTCGTCCGTGAGGACGCGCCCATACATCAGCAGTGCGACCAGGCCGAAACCCAGTGCCAACACGATGAGCGTGCCGACGAGAGCGACGCGTCGTGCCGCACGGCTCGCATCGGCCTCTTCGGCGAAGTCGACGAAATTACGCTCGCGATCCAACGCCATGCGCTATCCTCCAAGCGATCACGGGAAAATAACGGTTGGCGCTGTCTGCAGGTTCCGGCGGATTCGGAAATGACCCCAAAATGCGGAAGAGAGCGGCCTGTTAACCGCTCTCTTCCTTGAGCTTGTCGCTCATGACAGAACCATTTGGGGACGGCGCGGTTCTGTCTGTCGCCGATGAAAACCTCTGGGGTAGAGGTTGCCCTGTAAATCCAGGGGCAACAACTACTCAGCACACACGCTGCTGTCGGCATTGATCAAGCAATCTGATTTGGGTCAGTTCGGTCAAGCCCCACCAGTCACGTATTTTGCGTCGAGGCAGAAATACAATTGAAGGTTTGATTCGGTCCGGGATTCCCCACGGAGCCCCTTACGAAAACGTATGGCAAATCCGGCGTTTTGTTCATCTTGATGACAGGAAGAAGCGGTTACCACGGCGCCACAGCAACGTCAGCAGGCGTTGCAAGACTTATGGAGCCCAATAATGAAGACGACCCTGACAGTGGCTTTGGCCGCAGCTGCAATGATGCTCGGCGCTGGCGTCGCAAGCGCGACGGAAGCAAAACCCGTCCACCATCACCATCATCATCATGCCACGAAGCACATTGCTAAAAAGCATGTCGCCCACAAGCATGTCGCGACGAAGCACACCACGAAAAAGCATGTCGCGTCCAAGCACAAGACGCACGCCAAAAAGCACGTCGGCTAAGGATCACATCAGGTGCGCGCCACCGGCCTCGCACCTGATTCCCTTCCTTCGGCGAGAAGCCATTTCCAATGGTCTCGCCCGCCGATATCGGCGACGGCCAAGTGAAACGCGTCGCCCGTAGACGGCGCGGCAGTGACTGAGACGGCGGCGGCGGAGTTAGTCCCGCGCGCCCTGCAAAATTGCGTCGCTCAGCATCTGCGATAGCCCGATGAGCTCGTGAAGGCCCGTCTTATCGTCCTGCAGAATGCCAAGAGTGACGTTTTGGCCGTCCGCGTCGACACTCGCGTAGCAGATCGCCTTGAGCTCCCCGCATTCGGCGCGCGCGAGAAGCTCTTTCAGGCCGACGATAATTCTTTGCTTCTCCTCCAACTCTTTCTTCGCCCGCTCACCACTTAGAAGAACCAGATTTCCCATCTGCTCACCTTCCGCATCAGCAACAGAGGTTCAGACCACGACCATGCTTGCATGCGTCGGGGAGGCACGTCTTTAGCACTTGCGAAATTTTACCCGCGTTCGCGGCCATATGTCACCGGTTGCCGCGGCAAGTGTTACGCGACGGACTCGTGTCACGACTTCCGTCGTCACTCACTTCCATAGGGCTGGGTTGGTCAATAGGTAGAGAAATCCGACTTTCTGACCGATCATCGCAAGGCTTGCGCTCGCAGTGCTCGGGTCGCGGGCGGCTTCGTTTTTTCGGCGCGCGCCGCGGGGAATACGATGCCCGGCTTTGGCCGATTTCGAACGATGCGGCGCTGTCAGGATTTTCACGCTCTTCGGATCATCCGGTTGGTTCGCAGCCAGCACGATCGATCGCGCGTCTTTGCTCTCGGTAACCGTAACGTGCGGTTTCATCGGCGGCGTCGCGGCTTTCTCGTCTTTGCCGATTGAACTTGTCGTAATATCGGAAAATTTCGCGCTCAGTGCTTCCGCCGCGTGACGCGAGGAATCCGCCGGCGCCGTATTGTCGTTGACCGCCTCCACATAATTCGTGCGCACAGCCGCCGAAATGAATTGCGGTAGCGTCGAGCCGCTGGATGTTGGCAACGCCGATTTCGACGAGCCGTCGTCAGCTAAAATCGGCGCTGCATGGCCGCCAATCAGGACGAATGCCAAAAACAATCTAGATGCAATGGGCCCCATCGTTCACACCCCTGCTCCCCGGGGCACATCAGTCGATGCAAGCACGGCGAGAGAAAGGCCGGTGTTCTCACCTCGACGCTATCGGCATCGCGCGGTCGATGACGTTGGCACCGATCGAGAGAGCCACCATATGGGTTTCGATATGGGCCCCGTGAGCAAGCGCGCGACGCACCGATCGGCCTTGTCTCGGGGATCGGAGGGACGACATGAACAAAGCAATTCTACTGGCTTCGGCGATGCTATTTTTAGCCTCCCCGGCTTACGCGCAGATCAGGCTGAACGCGTCACCGTCACGCTCGGCGTCGAATCCGACGATGGTCAGAATACCACCATCGAGCCGACTGGGTGTGGGCCTGTCGGGAACGAGTGCGTCACCGAATAAGTCGATGTACCCGTCACCGATACGGCAGGAGTACAATTCGATCTCGATCGATCCGACGGCGAGAAATCCGAATCTCCGGCAGCGGTAGCCAACGTCGCAGCGTTCGAAAAAGAAAAGCGCTCGGAAGGCAAAGACCTCCGAGCGCATCCCATTCGCAATTAAGCCCCGGCGTCAGCGCTGGTCGTCACGATGGCGCTTATCGTCATGCCGGTTGTCGTCGCGACCATGACGATCCGGGCGCTTCCAGCCACGCTCCGGCGGTGGCTTCATGCCGTTCGGCGCGCGATATCCCCCCGAGCGCCACCAGCCTGGTCGACGCGCTCCCGGAGGCGGAGCATGCCAACCGGCCCGCGGATGAACTTTATAGCCGTACCACCGCTGCCGATCGGCGTACCAGGGCCGGCCGACGTAAAAGCGGTTCCAGTAATCGGAGGCGACAAAGCCGATGACAGGAATGCCGAATGCGGCAATGCCGACGTCGGGAAGAAGGGCCGTCTGGCCGCGATAATCAAACCCGACGTATTCGCTGTAGACCCAGCCGCGGTTGTCACCCCACTGCACGTCGCACCATGACTCGTCGCGAAGACAGCCCCGAACGTCGATGGGATCACCCTCCGGAATGACGCCGACACTTGGGAAATCGGTGTTGGGCCCTGTTCTCATGTTGACGTTCGCCGTGGCGTATCCTGGCGAAGCCTCCGCAGCGGCTGTCCCTAGCGCCAAGAAAATGGCGAAGGTGCCTGCGAGTTTTCCTACTCTCATGAATGCTCCTGGTCGGAATTGCCGACCCTCTTGAATATTAAACCATGGCAACGTGATGACTATTTCTCTGCGGGCTGATGAACAACCATGGTGCGTCGCGAGCCCGGCCTGCGACATACGAACCCCTTCGCCGGGCACGGAACTGGGAATTCTCAGTCGAGTTCCTATTTGCCGGGAGACGTTTGGAAACGAGAATGATGAAGAAATTTTTAGCGATAGTCGTGAGCGCAATAGGGCTCGGTATGACGCCCGCCGCCTGGGCTCAAGACGCGACAATCGTTCCTGAAACACAGACGCAAACTCAAACCCAAACCCAAACGCCATCCAATCAAACAGACACGAGCACCCCGCTCACGCCCCCAGACAGCACCGGAAGTCCGCTGACGCCGACGCCTTCGAATTCGGTCACTGGCCAACCGACGACGGCGAGCACTTCCGACTCGAGCTCCGAGACGCCGTCGACTTTTATTCAAGCGCCTGTAGAAACGAACCGGCTTGATCCGTCCGCACCGAGCAGTCTGAGCCTGCAGATCGATCCATCGAGTTCTCAGTCGCTGTTGAGCCCGGACTCCACCTCGAGCCAATCAACCTCGCTCGTACCAACGGATCCGGGCGTCTCGCTCAATTCTGTTCAGGAGACGACGGCGCCATCGGCGCCTGGCAGCTCTCTATCATCTCCGCTGTCGACGAACCTGTATCCGACGATAATTCAGGCGCCAACATCGACTCAGACGTTCTTGTCCAGCCTTTCAGGCAGGGCTTCCGCGAGCCAAATCCCAGCCGTGCACACCGGTTCGAGCTCCACGTCGATGGGCCCCCTCATCGGCTCTGCGGCAGTAAACCATGCGAGCACGATCGAGACGATGTCCACGAGCCCGACGTCCGCCGGATCGTCGACGTTCATGCGGTCGTTGCGCTCCTCGATGCCGACATCATCGACGCTCGGAACGACGTCATTCGAGCCGAATTCATTTGGATCGAGCTCAATGAGGCCGCGCTTCCATCGCATGTCGTCCATGTCTGGAAGCCATTCGATGAGCGGCGGTCCCCGCTGATATCCGGCCGCACAAGTTACAGCGTGTGATGTGGAACCACCGCGCTTTTGCTGCGTTTGCTAACTCGGATGGCATCAATCGATCCATCATTTAAGGAGCACCGGCGACGGCATTGCCCGACCGGTGCTCCGATTGGCCTTCAACAGGATTGATATATGAAGCTGAGCGAATTTACGCGCCGAGCCCGTGCGTCTCGTTTGGAAAAGAAAGCAAAGTTCGAAGCAGCGTTTGAGCGCGCCAAGCGCGATCTGAAATTGCCCGAAGCCAACATGACGACGTCGCGCCGGTCTGTGATGCATAGTTACGTCAGAAGTGACACACCTCGCCCTGTCCTGACGCTGTTTCCCCGAAACGAGTCCACGGCGACCTCTGGGACAGGCAAGTAGAGCCGGGCTCTGCAACTCTTTGCGGCGCGATCTGACGGCATCGTGCGTTTGACGGTACGCGGCCGAACATGCGATTCTGGATTCGGGTTGCAAACGATCGGCGGCCGCCTCCGCGTTAGCGGTGTCGCCGGTCGCAGATGAAAAACCGATCGATGGCACGCCGCACCGGTAGCGCTGATCTTCCACTCCACAGCGGCCGCGTTCCAGCGTGGCTTGCCGGACGTATGGCGACGCTCGGGTCCGTCATTTGTCAGGCGATTGTCGAGCATTACGGGCGCGACGAATTGCTGTGCCGTCTCGCGCATCCGTTTTGGTTTCAGTCGTTCGGCGCCGTCATGGGAATGGATTGGCACTCCTCCGGAATAACGACCAGCGTGATCGGCGCCCTGAAGCGTGGCCTTCAACCCCTGGGAGATGAACTCGGCATCTACGTCTGCGGTGGCCGCGGCCGCCATTCGCGGCGCACGCCTGATGAGCTGAATGTGCTCGGCGACCGCGTCGGCATCGATGCGCCGGAATTGGTGCGCGCGAGCCGGCTCGTCGCGAAAGTGGATAGTGCGGCGGTCCAAGATGGTTTTGATCTCTACCTTCACGGTTTCTTCGTAACGAAGGAAGGTCGATGGACGGTCGTCCAGCAAGGTATGAACGGCGGGACGCGTCAGGCCCGCCGCTACCATTGGCATTCGGGGTCGCTGTCGAGCTTTGTCGATCAACCCCACGCGGCAATTGAAGGCCCGGATCAGGGCGAAATCATCAACTTGACGGACAAGCGCGCGGAGAAATCGAGATCGGCTCAGCTCGACCTGCTCGCAGATCTAGGCCCCGACGGAATCGTCAAGGAGCTGGCGGCGCGGTCGCCTCCAGCAGCGGCACCTCAGCAATTATCACTGCCGCATCTCGTCATGCCGGCTCACCACGAAGTTCTCGCCAGCGACGTCTTTACCCGCCGCTTACACGGAACATTGGCGGCTGCGGCCGAGCGGGGCCCTGTCGATTTTCCGGACTTGTTATTGACGCCGGGTGTCGGCGCGAGAACGGTGCAATCCCTTGCAATGGTCGCAGAGGTCGTGCACGGCGCTCCCTATCGCTTTCAGGATCCGGGACGGTTTTCGCTCGCTCTCGGAGGCAAGGACCGCCATCCTTTCCCCGTGCCGATAAAAGTCTACGACGAAACGATCGGTGTCCTGAAGACGGCTGTCCAAAAATCGAAACTCGGAAACGACGAGCTGCTCGCTGCGCTGAAACGCTTGGATGATCAGGCGCGGCGGCTGGAAGGATCTGCAAACGGCCCTTCAGTCGATACACATATTGTGCGTGAGCGCGCCAAGTCGCCCGAGTTCGGCGGCCGCTCCGTCTTCGGCTGGGAGACGTCGATGCCCAAAACCGGGTCGCGCTAGCTTTCCTTTCACGCCTCGAATTGCGCAATAAGCGTTTTCAGCCGCGGTTCCCGGACCTTTCGGGCCGCCTCACTCTGAGAAAACCACACGCGCGTGCGCTCGTTCTTTTCGGGCCAGCTTTTCCGTTGCTTCTTGACCCAGAGAACATAGACATCAACATCGATGACCCGAACGAGCCCGCCCGGCATGCGTTTGCGATACCGGAAGCCGCCTGTCGGAACGTCATCGATCTTGCCGGTGACGCCGGCTTCCTGCCGGGCCTCCCGGCCGGCCGCTTTGGCGTCGCTGAGCCGCTTCGCCGGCCAGCCCTTCGGGATAACCCACCGCCCTGTTTCTCTTGAGGACACGAGCAGGACCTCAAGACCGCCGCCACGCAATTTTCGTAGGGGTAGAGCTCCAACTTGCCGAAGGGCCATCAATGATCGTCCTGCCTTATCGAAGCGTCCCGATATATTGGTAAAAGCGATCCTTTCAACTCATATTCGACTGAACGTCGTACAGAAAGTCCGCTCCGGAACTCTCGTTCATCCGCGCCGGTTCCTGTTACGCAGGCGAAGCTGCGGAGGAGGCGCAGATGGCGATCGACATCGATCCTCGGACGGACGAGCAACGCGAAATTGACGATATGATGCATCCGACGGTGCATTCGGCGTGGCTCGCCGTCGTCGTGCTTCTCATCGGCGTGGCGCTCGCGGGGGTGTATACGTATTGGGGTGGCGGTCCTTCGGTCGCCCCGAGCGACCACGGTACGCCGACGATCACCGCGCCCTGACACTGTAAATCGCGCTGGACGCGGTTTCCGCGGCGACGCGAGCGAAACGCTCAGCCGTGCGCCTATCCCTTTTTCGATTTGATTTTTTCCGAAAGCTTTTCGACAAGGCCCTTGTCGATTTGAGGAGGCAGGCGATCGACCGGCCGGATAGGAGTATCGTCTTTCGCGTCGACCGCGATGGGATCGCTACCCGGAAAGGTCTCGTCAAGGGCTTCATCGAGCTCCTTGTCGACTTCCGCTTTTGACTTCTCAGTACTCATGGTAACGAGACCCTTTTCGATTAGCCTAGATTTAAACCCCCATCGAACGGCCCAGTTCCGGTCATCCAGTCGTTAACGGCTGCAAACCGATAACGGTAGCCATTGTCACGTTGACACATATATATGGGCACAAGCGCACAAATGCCATCACGCCGAATAATCCCGTGAAGGGATGGAGACTGACATGAACAAGCTGCTGCAGAACCCGGGCTTTAAATACCACCTGCTGGCCTACGTCCTCGTCAATGCGATACTCATCGTCGTCAACCTCATGCACCCCGATCACATTTGGTTTTTCTGGCCGCTGATCGGCTGGGGCATCGGCATTGCCGCGCATGGATATGCCGTATCGAGGCAGCCTGCGAGGCGGCCGTCGCCGCCGATGGGGCGATAACCGACGTCAGGTCACTGAGATTTAAGCGGCCACGATCGCTTCACGGATCTTTTTCGCGAGCTCGTCGAGAGTAAACGGTTTCGCGAGCAGGTGGACCCCAGCATCCAGGACGCCGTTGTGAACGACGGCGTTTCGCGTGAACCCGGTCATGTAGAGAACTTTGAGGGTCGGTCGAAGCTCCCGCGCCTGGTCGGCAAGCTTTCGTCCGTTGATGTCCGGCATAACGATGTCGGTAAAGAGAAGATCCACGTTCGAATCGCCCGACAATACAGCAAGCGCCTCGTTCGCGTGCGCAGTCGGGATCACGTTATAGCCCATCTCCCGCAGTGACATGGTTGTCAGTTCGAGCAATTTCTCATCGTCTTCGACCAGGAGAACGGTCTCGTTGCTTGCGCCGACGGGGAGCGCAACGGGCGCGACTTCCGTTTCCAGCGGAGCCCCTTCCCGGTGTCGCGGCAGGTAGATCTTCACCGTCGTGCCTTGCCCAGGCTCGGAGTAGATTTTGATGTGGCCGCCCGACTGTTTCACGAATCCGTAGACCTGGGGCAGCCCGAGGCCTGTCCCTTTCCCGGCTGACTTGGTCGTGAAAAACGGTTCGAAGACTTTTTCGGCGGTTTCGGCGTCCATGCCGGTGCCGGTATCCGTCACTGCAATGAGGACATATTGGCCTGGAGGAACATCGAGATGGCGCGCGCTATATCTCTCGTCGAGGTAGAAGTTCGCGGTTTCGAGGGTGAGCCGCCCACCGTCCGGCATCGCGTCACGGGCATTGACGCATAAATTGAGGATACTGGATTCGAGTTGGGTGGCGTCGACGCGCACCGGCCAGAGGCCGCCGCCTAGAACGGTCTCCATTCGGATGGCGCTTCCGAGCGATCTTGAGATGAGTTCCGCGATGCCGGAGACGAACTTGTTTGCGTCGAGCGGCTTCGGAGAGAGCGGCTGCTGCCGCGCGAACGCGAGAAGCCGGCTGACGAGCCGCGCCGCCCGCTGAGCGCCGTCGAGCGCGCCGTCGAGGAGCTGCTCTGCGCCTTCCTGACCCTGCGCGATACGTCGCTTGGCGAGACTGATGCCGCTGGTGATCACGGCGAGCATGTTATTGAAGTCGTGCGCGATGCCGCCGGTCAGCTGCCCGATCGCCTCCATCTTTTGCATCTGGCGCATTTGCCGTTCGGCGGTTTCCCGTTCCACGATCGTCCGGTGCAACTCGGCATTTGTTTCCGCGAGTTTGGCTGCAGACCGCCGCGCGCCGACGATCCAGGCTCCGAAGGCTGCGATGATCCCAAGAATGCCAAGGCCGAGCGCAATCGCGAGACCCGTGTTGGCTCGGCTCGCGCGCTCGCTCCTGAGACGAAGCAGCCGGTCTTCCTCCGTCAGCATCCGCGTGAAGATGTCATTCACTTTTTGCGAGAGGCGAAGGCCGCCTTTGTCGAGAACCAGATCGCGCGCGCCATCGATGTCGCCGCGTTGACGCAAAAGTATGGCCTGGTCCGCCGTCGCCAGCCGCTGCTCGACGAGCGGCCGTGCGTCGGCTAATGCCAAAAGCTCCTTGGGGTTATCGGTAATGATTTGCGCCAGCTCATCGAGTTCCGTGCGGGCCCGCATTTTATCGGCATGAAGCGTTTCGAGGTAACTTGGGTCCCCCGTCAGCACGAAGCTGCGTTGCCCTATTTCAGCCGCCTGCAGATCGGAATGAATCTCGGATATTTTTGTCCTGACTTCGAGCGTATGCCGGACCCATGCGGTTTCCGTCATGAGCCACAGCCCGAGCCACACGGTGAGGGCGATCAACAATAAGAGCGCGAGCGCCGTCGCCTCGGGAACGCGTTTTTTCAATGGGTGACTGAGTGCAGGCATGGCCACCCTTTCTTAGTCATTCCGCGAGCTGGCAAGCCGCATTGCAGCGGGCGGCGTAAGTACGTTTGAGACAGGCGGTCAAGCGCTGTGCCGCACTGGTAGCAATCACGGTTTGAGGGGTCGTGGCGGCGTCGGCCCCGCAAGCCCTCAAAAGACCCTGGCATTCGGAAGTAAGGGCCGCGTCGCCGCACTGAATCCGCTGCCCAGAATCGCCACATGCGCCCAGAAAGAGGCATGCTACGACCAGCGCTCGCTTATGTACGACTTCCATAAAGGTTCCCACGGCCGTCATTTCCTAGAACGGCTGATCTAAAAAAGGCAATACGCATTTATCTGAGCGCCGGACACAGTGCGCAATATCCGGATGCTCCGCGCCGCGACGGCTTGCAGCAGTCGGGCAGCCGGCTTCGAACAAGCGCAGTGTGGCAATCGAACGCCCGCCGCGCTAGAAGCGGGCCCATGCAGCCCAAGTCCTCCAAAGCCGCCAGCAACTCCAGCCCCATGCCACCCAAAGCAGCTTTTGACAAATCGGCCAAGCCGAAGCCCCCGGCCCTCGCGGAAGGGTTCGTGCTGCTCGATAACAGCACCAGCTTGAGCGCCCTTTCAGAGCTCTTCGAAAAGCCGGTCGAGATCATACGGGCGGACGCTCCGGAGGAGGTCGGCCCGGCGCTGGCAGCTCTGGAGGCGGGCATCGGGCGCGGCTTGCACGCGGCCGGTTTTTTCGCCTACGAGCTTGGTTATCTTCTGGAGCCGAAGCTCGCGCATCTTTTGCCGCCGCAGCGCAAGGTGCCGTTCCTGTGGTTCGGGCTTTACGCATCTCCGCGCCTGCTGACGGGCGCCGAAGTCCAGGGCTGGCTGACGGAGGAGGCGATTGGAAATCCGACGCTCGGCGAACTGGCGCACAGCTGGGATAGCGTGTCCTATCTCAAGCGCTTCGATGAAGTGCAGAAGAACATAAAAAGCGGCGACATCTATCAGCTCAATCTGACCTTTAAGGCCAAGTTTAATCTTCAGGGCTCCCCTCTCGCCCTCTATCGCGATCTTCGCCTGAAGCAGCGGGTCGCTTACGGCGGCCTCGTCGATACCGGCGACGTCACTATCCTGTCGGCCTCTCCCGAACTCTTCATCAATCAGCACGATCGCATTATCGAAACACGGCCGATGAAGGGGACCGCCCCTCGTGCAGGTACGCCGGAGGGTGAAGCCGAGGTGCGCGACGCCCTTTCGCACGACGTCAAGAACCGCGCCGAAAATCTGATGATCGTCGATCTGATGCGCAACGATCTCGGCCGCATTGCCGACCTCGGTTCCGTCAATGTGACCGATCTCTTCACCGTCGAAACCTTCAAGACGCTCCACCAGATGACATCGGGGGTCCGGGCACATTTGAAGGACGGCGTCGGTCTCGTTGATGTCCTGAAAGCGATCTTTCCGCCGGGGTCCATCACGGGTGCCCCGAAGATCCGGGCCATGGAGCTGATCCGCGAATTGGAGACGGAAGCGCGCGGCGTTTATTGCGGGGCCATCGGGCGCTTTTCACCCGACGGGTCGGCGCAATTCAACGTCGCGATCCGGACCGCCATCATCGATCGCAAGGGCGCCGGCGAGATGGGTATCGGCTCGGGCGTCGTCGCTGATTCCGGCGGCCGCAAAGAATACGCCGAATGCCTGCTCAAGATGAAATTCCTGACCGACCCCGTGCGCCGTTTCGAGCTGATCGAGACGATGCTGTATGTGCCCGCAGACGGCATCTGGCTGAGGGGGTATCACCTCGCGCGTCTCGCGGCGTCGGCGGCCTATTTCGGATTTGCCTATGATGCCGTGAAGGTGCGCGACGCGATCGACGCCGCCGTCGCGACAAGCCCCGGCAACCGGCTGCGGGTGAGATTACTTTTGGACGAAGACGGCGGCGTTTCCGCGACCGCTACGCCCCAACCCGAAACGACGGCCGACGCGATCATGCGCTACGTCATCTCGGATACGCGCATCAACAGCTCGGATCTTTTTCTCTATCATAAGACAACCCGTCGCGAACTCTACGATCGGGAATGGAAGCATTACTCGGAAACGCTCGGCGCCGACGAGGTCATCTACCTCAATGAAAACGGCGAGCTTGCCGAAGGCAGCCGCACGTCGATCTTCATCGAACGGGATGGCCGCCTCCTGACGCCGCGCCTCGCTGCGGGGCTGCTTCCGGGCACGTTGCGCGCGGCGCTGATTGATGACGGCCGCGCCGTGGAGGCCCGGCTGACCATAGAAGACGTTAATTCTGCAAAAGCCATCTATCTCGGGAATTCTGTCCGCGGCTTGGTCGGCGCCGAGCCCCTCGTGCCGCGCCTAGCGGTCGATCACGGGCACCAAGACGGCTGAGGCGCTGTCGCCGGACAGCTGGGTGACGGGGCCAAGTTCTTTGACCGACACCTTTCTGTCCTGCCGGGCGGCAACTGCCATCGCGGCGAGTGCCGCCAGCGTCAATACGATCGCCGTCACGATGGCTTTCGACGAAAGCCGCGCACGACGAGCAAAGACCTGAGGAAGTTCTTTCGGCATGCCTGAATCGATACTCAGCGGCTTGACGACGGACTAGCCCACCGGATGCCGCGCGACACCAGCGCACATCGCGAGCAATCCGTTTCGCAGCGGCACAAATTGATACGAATCAGAGAGGGCAAAAACGGATCCAATCCGGCGCGCTTACATGCCTCGGACCATGCATCCGAGCATGAGGATCGTGTAGGAACCGAGCATGGCCCAAGATTCATTTCCGGTGAGTCCGGGGATGTCCGCGCCGAAAAATTTCGACGTAAGAACGATCACAGTCAGGATCACTGAGAGCATAAAAGTAATGATACCCGGCGCCTTTAGTCCCATGTCGTGAGTTCCCTCCTCGCCTCTCAATCGAACGCGCATATCCACCCCCCTCTGTTCGCGGGCTCATCGTAGCGAATCCTTATAGCAGGCAGGAGCCTCGCTCGAGATGATGCGCCCGCGATTGATGTGGAAAGCCTGTGGAGCGACGATCTAGGTGGGGCCGGCCTGTGGCCCGGAAACCCGCCTCGGCCGGAACAGGCGACCGAGCCAGAACAATAAGATGAGGCCCAGGAAGCCAAGGATCGAAACGATCTGCGGATGTTTATCCCAAAGCAGCAGAGGGGCGACGCGCCCATCCCAAACGAGCGTCGCATCCCCGACGAACGCTTTGGTCGAGAGGCCGGCTGGGGGGGCGAGCATCATCTCGACCGCTGCCGACTGGTCGCTGCTGGCAATGATGCGTTCGCGAACACGCTGCGAGGCCAGAATTTGCATTTTGGCCGGCTCGGCGGCGACGACCTGTAGAACCTTTTCCCGAGGTTCGGGCCTTAGCCCCGAAAGATATCCCGCGAGCGCCTTGAGTTCATCTTCTGAGAGCGATCTGAGCAGGCTGTTAAGCTCGCTGGAACTCAGTGTGAAGAGCATATCGCGCGCCTCGGGCGGGACGCTCGCAATCTTGATGATCGCCGACCGATCGTTGAGTGCCAATATCCGGTCGAGCGACGCGCGGGTGAGATTCTTCGGATCAATGCGCTTGTGCAACTCGTAGTCGACGACCTTGGGAAGCTGGTCGCCGGCAAGCGCCGTCCAGTCGAGCCCCGCCTGCACGGATTTCAAGTCGCGCGCGATCTCGAGCCCGTTCTCGGGCATCAAGTGGACGGCCGCGTTGAGCGAGCCGTCATGAAGGCGGCGGATGATCGACGCCTCGCCCTCGGAGGTGACAAGGATCGACACGACCTCGTCGAGGCGCGGCAGAGCGTCCGGCTTCACGCCGTCGAGGAAGGCCCTGAACTCGCCATTCTGGTCGGCAATGCGCAGTACAAGGTCGTGTGCCCGCCGAAACGACTGCCAGACCTCGATCACCTGATCGGCGGCCGCCTGCGCGATTTCCTTGACGTGGTCGTTCATTTGCTCGTTGAGAGCGCTCGCAAGCTCGTCCTGGACTTTCTGCTTCGTCGCAGGAGCCTTCATCTCGGTCGCGATGATGGGCAGCACGCCGTTGCGGAAGTCCCAAAGATCCTTGGCGATCAGCACCAGTCCGACGCCGCCCGCGACGACCGAAACAAGACGGGCGAGCACGCTGCCGACCATGCGCTGGCCGACGCGCTCGGCGAGGTTCGCGAGTTGTCTGCGTACGATCAGGATTGTCGCACCGGCGAGGCCCCCGCTCGACTCGCTCAGGACGGATCCCGCCGAGACGGCGCTCGATCCTTTGCTCGGATCGATGATGACGCCTTTGCTCGCGTCGCCCGCGAGGGCGTTGGCGACAGCCCCGCCGTAACGCGGACCGACATAAGCCTTGAGACAATCGAGAAGCGGCCCTGTCGCGTCCGAACTTGCAAACTCGATCGTCTTGCCGACCTCCTTCGCAACCCCGGAAGCCAGGTCTTCAATCGCGGTCTTGACCGCATCCGAGCGATAGACGCGCTCGGCGACCGTGGTGGCCAGTTGCTGCGCCTTTTCGCTGTAGGCCAGAGACTGCAGCCGCTCCGACCAGCTGGTTTCGTTCGTTACCTCGCCGATAGCGATGTCGACGCGATTGTCGATGATCTGATCGAGATTTCTTTGCCGCCATTGGTCTGCAACCAAGGCCTTGTAATCGATCGATTTTGTCCCGTTCGTGATCGCGTCCGTTGCAATCGTCACAATCGCGGCCTTGAGTGCGTTGTCGTCTTTGGCTTGGCAGGCCTCGTAGTCCGCGCGGCTGATCGGCGCCGCCGAGGCGGCAATAGGCGACAGCTGAGCAACCGCCATGGCCGCGGCGGTCAGCAGCGAAACGGGCGGACGCAACGAAAAGCTCACCTTCAATTCAGTCCTGTCCTACCGGTGGGCTGCCTCGGGTTCGCGGCCGGTAATGCTAGCTTAAATATAAATGACCTATTGCGGGCGAACAGTGACCAGAGTGCCGGATTTCCTCGTTATTCGCAGCTCAACGTCGGATTTTTTGCGATCGGATGGGGTCGGCCTGTAACTCCCGGCCGCTTTCGGACGAATTATCGCGGGGTTCTGGAAAGAGCTCCCGCAATCACCACGTCAGTGCTGCATCGCAGCAACAACCAGGGGAAATCCACCGCGGCATGACGTCCAGCTTAACCAATCGGCAGTAACCCGATGTCAAAAGCTATGGTGTTTTCAGCCACTTCGTAATACCTTCACAAATCACGTCTCAACTACGGGAATCTGCAAAGAACCTCAAATCTGCGGCAACGCGACAAAGTTGCGTTGGCATCTGGAGCGACCACGTCGTAAGAGCCAGCGATAGGGAAATAACGAGTTCAACGTAGGTAATGAAAAACAAAGAAAAATTTCAGGCCCCTCGTGGAAGTCTGTACATCCCCGGCGGTCGGTCGGGTGTGCTGCTCATCCATTCTCTTGGCGGGTCGCCGTTAGAGATGAAGTCGGTCGCGCACGCTCTTTCGCGCAAGGGCATGACGGTTTACTGCCCCGTCGTTCCAGGCCTGACCTTCGGCACGGACGTCTCGGGCCTTTCGACATGGCAGGACTGGTATAAGTCTGTTTCGGCGGCGTTCGATCACATGCGGACCGTCTGCGACAATGTCATTATCGGTGGTGCCTCGGCAGGATCTATTCTGGCTTTGAGGTTGGCTGCCTATCGGCAAGACCAAGCCTGCGGCCTGATGCTCTATGCCCCCACGCTCTCCGTCAATGGTTGGGCGATTCCCAAGACCATCAAGCTGTTCCATCTCGTCACCGACAAGTGGACGGCACGGCTCTTTAAGTTCCGCACGCCTGCGCCGTATGGAATCAAAGATGAGCGCGTGCGCAATTTCGCGCTCGAGTCGATGCGCGGTTCCGACAACCTTCCGGCCGACATCACCGAGCGCGGTGGCGGCACCGTTTACGAGTTCCTCTCTCTCGTTCGGAACGTGCGGCCCATGCTGTCGCTCGTGAAGCTGCACACGTTGATTTTCCATCCCCGCCACGACGACCAGAGCGACATCAAGAACACGATGGCACTGCAGCGTCGGCTTGGGGGCATGGTGGAAGTGTCAGTCCTGGACGACAGCTACCACCTCGTGACGCTCGATCGTCAGCGTGGTTATGTCGTTGATCGGACGACGGAATTTGTCGACCGCCAGCTTGCACGTCAGGCCGACAAGGTCGCCATTCAGAAAGCAACTTCGGCTAGTTCGAAGCAACTGGGGGCGGCTGAGTAGCCGCCGCTTTCGCGGCTTTCTTCTTCTTTTTATGTGAAGCCTTCGCGACGTCGGCGGCTCCAAGCTTGGAGGCACCCGACGTCGTTTTGCTCTTTTTCACATTCGACGCTTGTTTTCTCTTCGCGGGCACTGGGACCGGCACCGAAGCTGCCGTTATGCATGGCGGCAGGTCGACCGGCGCGCGAGTCCAGATGAAAGACTTGCCCAGGAACCGCATGCCTTTGTAGCCCGTGACCTTCAACGTGTCGGGACCGACGAGATCCAGCGCGACGCTGTAGGATTTGCCTTCTTTCGGGTCGTAGACCCATCCGTTGTCGAATCCACCGTCGCGAAGCTGCTCAAGGTTACCCAAGATCGGCAACCCGCAGATCGGGCGGTTCCGCATCGACGGCTCAGGATTGTACCGATCCATTTTTGGCTGCCCATCGTCAGCCATAGGCTCTTTGAGCCAATAGATCCGTCCGCAGAGCGTTGTCGGCGTGCAGATCTCGATCTTGACCGCGCCTTTGCCGGTGTCGTCGAACCAGACGCCGACTTCTTTGGGGTCAGCGGCTGCAGGAGCAGGCTGCATCGTAAGGCCGAGAAGCAATCCAGCGGCAACGAAAGCAGCGCCTGAACAATTCGCAATGTTGAAGCAACGCATGACAATAAACCGCAGATGAAAGTTCAACTTTCATACTCCTATGCCCCGAAAGAGGCAAAACATTGGAACCTATTTGTTAAACCCTCGCTAAGGCTTCACCAATTTTGTCTAAGTCTTGCGATAAGCATGATCGTCATCGTCGCGGCAAAACGTGACGCGGCCGGATTTGGCGTTTGGCTGTGGTAGCAGCGAGACAATAAGGCTATACGACCCTTGATGGGCGCGCCGATTATTGATCGTAGGCTAGCGCCGCGTGTAGGCCGAGCCGGCCCCTTTAGAAACGTATGAGAGATCCCGCAGGTCCATGGTCTTTACCCTTGCGCTCCGTAATTTGCTGCATGATCGCGTCCGCCTCGCCGTGACGCTGGTCGGCATTCTTTTCTCAATCGTTCTCGTGGCTGTGCAACTTGGCCTTTACCTCGGCTCCAGCCGCATGATCACGGCCAACATTGCCCGCTCGAATGCCGATCTCATCATCACGACGTTTGGCGCCAAGAGCTTCGAAGACGGCGGGCTTCTTCTGGGTGATCGCGAACGCCATCAGGCGTTGGCGACGCCCGGCGTCGAAAGCGTCGTGCCCATCGTTGTCGCGTTCGCCGAATGGCGCAAACCGGAAGGCGGCTCCTCGCGCGTCGTCCTGATTGGCGCCGACGCCGACGATCAAGGCCTCGTACCTTGGTCTTTGACGAAGGGCACTGTCGAGGACATCAAGGCACCCGACGCAATCGCGGTCGACCAAACCTATCTCAATGAGCTTGGCATTCACGGGATCGGCGACACCGCGCAGGTCGCGAACGGCCGCGTCAAGATCAGGGCTCTGACCGAAGGCATCCGGTCGTTCACGCAATCCCCCTACGCCTACACGACGCTCAATCGCGCCCGCCAGCTGCTCGGCGCCGACGACGACAAATCGACCTTCCTGCTCGTGAAGCTGGCGCCGGGAGCGAACGTGGCTGAGGTTCAAAACGATCTCGCGCACCGTCTCGATTCCGCCGACGTGCTGACCAAGGATGAATTTGAATCGCGCAGCCTGAAGCAATGGCTCTTCCGCACGGGCGCAGGCCTCGCGCTGATCGGCGGCGCCATCCTCGGTAGTCTCGTGGGAACCGTGATTGTCGCCCAGACGCTGTATTCGAGCACCAAGGACCATATTCACGAATTCGCGACCTTGCGTGCCCTCGGGTCATCGCGAGGCTACATTTACAAGGTCATTCTGGCTCAGGCCGCTCTCAGTGCGATTATGGGTTACGTGCTCGGTATGATCATCGCATTATTGATACTTTACCTCAGTAGGAACTCTTCGCTGCCATTGGTGATGACACCTGGTTTGGCATTCTGGCTTTTCGCACTGACTTTGTTCATGTGCGCGATCTCGGCGCTTTCGGCCATCGTCAAGGTCACGAAGATTGACCCGGCCACGGTGTTTTCCAGATGACCACGCCCCCAGTCATGCAAGCAGAAAATATCGTCAAGGAGCTTGGCTCCGGCGCCGGCCTGGTGGTCGCCGTCAAGGGCGTATCGCTGGAACTGGTGCCCGGCGAGCTGACGCTGCTGATGGGTCCTTCGGGCTCCGGCAAGACGACGCTTCTTTCGATTCTCGGCTGCATCTTGAAGCCGACGTCGGGCAGCATTCGGATCGCCGACAGGATGATGGACGGCCTCTCGGCCGAAGAGCTGGCGAAGGTGCGTCGCGATCACATCGGCTTCATCTTCCAGTCGTACAATTTGTTTCCGACGCTCAATGCGCTCGAGAACGTTCGTATCGCTCTCGACGTCAGAGGCATCAAGGGCTTCGCCGCGACGAGCCGTTCGGAAGAAGTTTTGCGTGAAGTGGGCCTCGGTCACCGCTTGACCAATTATCCGCGAAACCTTTCAGGCGGCGAGCAGCAGCGCGTCGCCGTCGCTCGTGCGATCGCGAGTTCTCCGTCGGTCGTGCTCGCGGACGAGCCGACCGCCGCGCTCGATAGCGAGAATGGTCACGCGGTGATGGCGCTCCTTTCCCGCATTGCCAAGGAACAAAATCGCAGCGTGCTCGCCGTAACGCACGATCCGCGAACCTTGGGATACGCCGATCGCGTTGTGCGCATCGAAGACGGCAAAATCGTCGGCGAAGAGCGCCGGCCGGAGGGCATAGACTCCCCCGAAATCACGGATTTGACGAAGAGGCGAAAGCTGCATGCTTAAGAAGATGGACCCTGCGATCTCGACCATTTTGGTCGCTGCCGCCGTGGCACTCGTGGGTGGATTTGGTGTTAATGCCCTTACGCAGGGCGAAGCGTTCTTTTCGGGCGTTGCCGGTTCGGCGCACGCCGATACCACCGCTCCCGCCCCGCAGTGGGCCGCATCCGCGACCGCCCGCGTTGAACCAAAAGACGGCGAAGTCCGGATTGCGAGCGAGGTCGGCGGCAAGATCGTCGAGATTCTCGGCAAGACCAACGATCAGGTTAAGGCGGGCGATCTTTTGATCCGCCTCGACGATGACGACTACTACAACAAGATCCACGCCGCCGCCGCCGAAGCGAGTGTCCGCGAGCGCGAGCGCGCCGACGAGGCCGCGACAGGCCTCGCCCTCGACCGCCGCAATGCCGACGACGCTGCCGCGAAAGCCCAAAGTGCTGTCTTCGTGGCCCATGAAGCGTTCGACGCCGCTTACCGCGCTTGGAAGACCGCCAACGGACCTGAAGACGCGGTCGACAACGCGCGCAAGGATCTCGCGGCGAAGGAAGACGCTCTGGACGCGGCCCGGAAAAAACGCGCTGAGGTCGAGGCGCAGCCAGGAATGCCGCTGGAACAGCGCTTGGAATCGTCTCTCGCATTGGCGCGTTCCGATCTGACCTCGGCCGAGCTTGCGCTTGAACGTACCCGCATTCGCGCCCCCGCGGATGGCACCGTTCTCAATGTATTGGCGCGTGTCGGCGAAACCGCCGTGCCGTCGCCCGATAGCGCACTTGTCGTGTTTGGCGACATGTCGAGCCTCCGCCTCCGCGCCGAGGTCGAAGAGCGCGACGCCGCCAAAGTCCACGTCGGTCAGCGCGTCGTCGTGAAGGCCGATGCCTTCCCCGACCAGACATTCGAAGGCACCGTGACTTCGATTTCCCGGTCGCTCGGGCCACCGCGGATCGCGACACGTGGGCCGCGCCGGCCGAACGATGTTGAAGTCGTCGAGGTCATGGTTGCGCTTGATGGCCATCCGCCGCTGTTCACCGGCATGCGCGTCGACGCGTTCTTCAAGCTCGATAATCAGGCCGCGAACAACACGGCGACGACCACAAAAGCGAACTGACCGCGGTCGTCGGTTGTTGAAATGAAAAAGGGCGTTTCGCTTTTGCGGACGCCCTTTTCCTTATGTGACGAACGCGCTGGGATCACGGCTTATCAAGCCGCAGCCCGCGCCGTAGCGTCGATATGTGCGGCGAGCCCGGGATCGAGCCTTAGCGCGGTCGCGAGCGAAGACAGGAACACCTTTTCCGCCGGAGAGTTGTCGGCGACGGCGATGCGCGCCGCGGTATAGAGCTGAATAGCCTCCTGCGGAGATTTTACCGATTGAGCCAACTCCTGAACGGACGTCGGACTGTTGAGCTCTTTAGCAATAAACGCTTCGGCTTCATCGCCGAGACCGGCCTGCTTCAGGCCACCGAAGATTTTTTCGTGCTCGCTGGGGTCGACGCGGCCGTCCGCATAGGCGGCGGCAATCATCGCCTGGATGTAATGCACCGCGGCTTCGTTGCTGACGGCGGACGGCTCGAAACCCGATCCCGCCGGCGGCGGCTCCGTTGAAGCGGCGCCGGTGATGAGTGGCCGTCCGGCTTGATAGTTCTGCACGGCCTTGTACGCGAGACCGCCGATCATCGCCAAAGCGCCGAGCCGCGCCGCACTAGCTGCCAGTGATCGGCCCGCCCCCGTTCCAAGCATGAGACCGCCCAACCCACCGGCTGCGGCGCCCGCCGTATAAGGATTGTTCTGAATGAAGTCCTTCAACTTCACGAGGATCTGCGCCGCCTGCGGATCGGAGGCGAGGCGGCCGAGCGCGTCGCTCGCGCCGGTTGCTTCGCCGATGCGCGTCGAACCTTCTTTCACGCCTTGCGTCGCTTGGCCGAAAACTTTGCCGAGAATGTCGCTGATGCTCCCGCCGTCCGTGACGGTTCCTCCGGCTTGACCGATCTTGTCTTTGATTTGCGCCAGAATATTTCCGAAGTCCGGATTGGACTCTGTCGATGTTTGAGCAACGTCCGGCCGCGCTCCCGCAGGGGCTTGTCCCTGGCCTTGCGACAGGCTCTTGCCGATCTGGCTCAGAATATCTCCGAGGCCACCGCCGGCAGTCTGCGACCCACTCGCTCCATTGCCGGTATTCTTGAGAATGTCATTTAGAATGTCGCCGAGACTTCCGCCGGATTGCGGCGAAGCTCCCGATCCGGCAGGCGCTGCGCCTCGCACGATATTTTCGAGAATGGATTTGGCGTCGAACATGGCGGGGGGTCCTTCTGTTGTGGCCATCCGCCTGCAACGTAGGCATGTGGCGCGTCCCGCACAATCAGATGTCTGAACAATCTTTTCGCGATCATTCCGCTGCGAGCGGCAGACGACTTGGTGAATGCTCTTGCGGCTTCCGAGGGTTATCGGTTTCATCCCCCGGCTCGTCCCTCGGACCGACGAAGCGGCCGAAAATGCGCTCCATCAGATTGCCGACGTCGTCCATCACGGTAAAGAACGACGGTACGAACACCAGCGACAGCATGGTGGAAACCAAGAGCCCGCCAATAACGGCAATCGCCATCGGCGCCCGGAATTCGCCGCCGTCGCCGAGCGCGAAGGCACTCGGAAGCATGCCGGCCGCCATCGCGAGCGTGGTCATGATGATCGGCCGGGCGCGCTTGCGGCCGGCGTCGATGATGGCCTGACCGCGCTCGACACCCGCGGCGATCTCCTCGATAGCAAAGTCGACGAGCATGATCGCGTTCTTCGTCACGATTCCCATCAGCATCAGCAGGCCGATGTAAACCGGCATGCTGATCGAGTTGTTAGTCACGAGCAGACTGAGTGCAACGCCGCCGAACGAGAGCGGCAGCGAGAGCAGGATCGTCACCGGTTGAAACACGCTGCCGAAAAGAAGCACGAGAAGGCCGAAAACGATCAGAATACCCGTGCCCATCGCGGTAATGAAACCTTCGGCCACTTCGTCCTGCACCTCGGCGTCGCCCGATGGTTGCAACGAAACCGTCTTCGGCAGGTTCTGGTCGTGAATGACTTTGAGGAAACGCTCGCGCGCAACGCTCATCGGCATGCCGCGATCGAGATCGACACCGACCACAGCCCGCCGCAGACGGTCGTACCGCTCGATCGAAGCGGGACCCCGTCCAAGAGAAACGGAAGCGACCGCCGTCAGCGGGATCGCCTTGCCTTGCGCGTTCGTCAGCCGCAACTGCTCAATCTGCTTGAGATCAGTTCGCGTGCTCTCTTTGAGCTGCACGCGGATCGGGATTTGCCGGTCGCCGATCGTGAACTTCGCAAGATTGAAGCCCGCATCCCCGATGGTCGCGACGCGGATCGCTTCTGCGATCTGGTCAGGCGCCACGCCGAGGCGAGCGGCAACGTCGAGCCGCGGCACGACGCGAATTTCAGGCCTATCCGTCGAGCCCGACGCGGCGACGTTCCGGAAGCCGGGCACGGCGCGCAGCGCGCCTTCGACTTTGCCGATCGCGGCATTGAGATCATCACCCTCTCGCGACAGCATGGAAAACGAAAGCTCCCGCTCGCCACGCTCGTTGACGTACCAAGCGCGCGCATCCGGAATATCCGAAATCTTGGCTGCTATGATCGATTTGAGCTGCTTCTGCGTAAGCTTGCGATCGTTTTTTGGGACGAGCTGGACGTAGAGGGCAGCGCGCCGGACTTCGAGCTGGCCCGTCGGACTCGTACCGCCAAGCACGAACACTTGCGAGACTTCGGGAATGCTCCTGAGCGATCTGACGACCCGATCGGTTTTCTCCTGCGTCTCTCCGAGCTGCGTTCCGGGCGGCAACTCGACCGCGACGACAACGCGAGAGGTATCTTCGTCGGGCATGAACCCGGTCGGCAGCAGAATGGTCGCGTAGATCGACGCGGAAAACAGCGCAACGCCGGCGACAAGCGTGAGGTAGCGCCAGCGCAGTGTCATCGACAGGAAGCGCGTATAGAAGCGCATGATTGGCCCGTCTTCTTGCGCTTTCTCGGGGACAGGCCGCAAGAAATAAGCCGCCATCATCGGCGTGATGAGACGCGCGACCAGAAGAGAAACAAGAACGGCGACCGCAACTGTCATGCCGAACTGCCTGAAATATTGCCCGGCAATACCGCCCATGAACGAAACAGGCGCAAAGATCGCAACGATCGTCAGCGTGATTGCAATGACCGCCAGGCCGATCTCGTCGGCGGCTTCGAGCGCGGCGCGGTAGGGCGACTTGCCCATGTGCATGTGCCGCACGATGTTCTCGATCTCGACGATCGCGTCATCGACGAGAATGCCGGTCGCGAGCGTGATGCCGAGCAGGCTGACGAGATTCAGCGAAAACCCGAGAGCGCTCATCGCCCAGAATGTCGGAACGGCGGCGAGTGGTAAGGCGATGGCGGAGATCAGAGTTGCGCGCCAGTTACGCAGGAAGACCATGACGACGAGAACCGCCAGCGCGGCGCCCTCGATGAGCGTCTCCATGGCGGCAACGTAGTTACCCCGCGTGTAGGCAACGGCGTCGTCGATTTTCGTCAGGTGGACGTCCGGGTACTCGGCTTTGAGCTCATTGAGCGTCTGAGCAGCCGCTTCCGCGACGGAAAGCTCGCTCGTGCCCTTTGTCCGGAAAATTGAGAACGAAACGACGGGCCGTCCATCGAGACGCGCGAACGATCGCTGCTCGCTCGCATCGTCAATGACGCTGCCGAGATCCTTGAGGCGGACTTCGCGCCCGCCCGACAGAATGATCCTGGCATCCGCGAGCGCTTCGACCTGTCGCGCGCCGGCAAGCGTTCGTATCGCTTGTTCCTGACTGCCGACCTCTCCGCGCCCGGAGCCGAGATCGACATTGGTCGCGCGGACCTGGTCGTTCACTTGCGCCGCCGTGATGCCGTAGGCGAGCAGCTTATCGGGATCGAGATTGACGCGGATTTCACGATCGACGCCGCCGTAGCGTTCGACGCGACCGACGCCCTTGGTCGCTTGCAGCCTGCGCTTGATCACGTCGTCGACGAACCAGGAGAGCTGTTCGAGCGTCATTCCGGGAGAGGTCGCGGCAAACGACTGGATCGCCTGGCCTTCGACGTCGATCCGCTCGATGATCGGTTCATCGATCGTGCGGGGAAGATCGGCGCGTACTTCCGCCACCGCGTCTCTGACGTCGTTCAAGGCACGATCGGTATCTACTCCGAGCCGGAATTCAAGAACAGTCAACGACGAGCCGTCGGTCAGCGTCGACGTGATATGCTTGATGCCGACAAGGTTCGCGACCGAGTCTTCGATGATCTTGGTCACCTGCGTTTCAAGTTCGGCCGGAGCCGCGCCGGATTGCGTCACCTTGATCGACACGAGCGGAATGTCGATGTTGGGAAAGCGCGTGACGGGCAGCGACTTGAAACTGAGCGTGCCGAGCAGCATCAGCACCGCAAAGAGGACGATCGCCGGAACCGGACGGCGGATCGACCAGGCCGAGATATTGATGCGCATCACTTCGCCTCACTCAACCGCGGCTCGGGAAGGATCGGCCGGACAACATCGCCGTCGCGCAGGAATGTCCCGGCGCGCGTCACGACAAGGTCGCCGTCCTTGACGCCATCTTTGATCTCGATGAGATCGTTTGCGACAAGACCGACGGTCACCATGTGCTTTTCAACTTTGTTATCGCTGACGACCTGTACAGATGTGAGGTCATGGTCGAACGTAACGGCCGACGATGGCACCGCGAGGCCGCGGCTTGTCGCCGTTTCGATCCGCCCGCGCGCGTAAGACCCGATCCGGAAGACGGGATTGACGCCGAGGAATATTTTCACATGGCCGAGCCGTGTTAATTTATCGACCTCGGGCGACACCAGTCGCACCTTGCCCTCGAAGTCGCCGATTTGCGGCACCGTGACGACGGCTTTCTGCCCGACCTTGACGTTTTTCAAGTCCGTTTCGACGATTTCGGCGTCAAGCTCGATCTCGCCGTTCTCGATGATGCGGAACATAGGTTCGCCATTGGCCGTCGTCATGGCGCCGATACGCGCCGTCCGCCGGCTGATGATGCCATCTTCAGGCGCCGTGACATCCGTATTGCTGCGCCGCCAAAGCAGTTCGCGCCGTTGCGCCTCGACCTGCTCCTTATCTGCGACCGCGGCCTTCAGTCCGTCGCGTGCAGCGACGAGCTGCGCCTCCGTCGTATGGGCGGCGCTTTCGCGCTGATCGTACGTCGAGCCCGAGAGATAGCCCGATTGCTTTAGCGGAACCGCGCGCTCGAGCTGAGCAGCAGCCTCTTTCGCCTGCGCTTCGGCCTGCACGATCTGGCTCTGTGCCTGCGCAATGGCTGCGTTGGAGCGCGCAAGGCTGGCATTGTTCTGCGCCAGCTGCGCGTCGAGCTGTTCGGCGACGAGGCGGGCGAGAACCTGACCTTTTTTGACCTTGTCACCTTCGTCCGCGAGAAGTTCGAGGACGCGCAGACCGTCGGCCTCCGGAGAGACCAGGATCTCCTCGCGCGGCACGAGCGATCCCGAAACCGCGGCGGTCTCGACAAAGTTCTCGGTCGTAACCTTCGACACGGTAATCGTCGGCGCCGCAACGGGCTTCGCCTCTTCCAGTCGCTCGGCTTGGATAGCGGCCGTATGTCTCTTTTCGAGGTAGAGGTAGCCGGCGCCCGTGGCAACTCCGGCCGCGAGAAGGCCGAAGAGAAATTTTCTCAAATTCATTGTCTGGCCTCGCGCGCAACAGTTTTCGGCCGGGCAACGGGAGCCTGTGTCGGATTGAGCAAGCCTCCGACCATCTCGATGATAAGGGGCAGAACGGTGCCCATGTCGGCCGTCGGGTCGATGGCCCGCCGCCAAAACATTCCGTCACCGAAAACGTTGAAAACTTTAACGAGCGTCGGGATGTCGACCCGGGGAGCGATGCGGCCCTCGTCTTGGAGGCGGTGGAACAGGGCTTCGAAGCTGTCGTTGCAAAATTTATCGACGCTCATGAAGATTTCGGCGATCCGCGGATTGCGCGTCGACTCGACGCCCATCTCGACCACGAAGCGCTGTTTCTCCACCGCTTCGTCGATGAGATAATGCTCGCCGATCGCCGCGAGCGCCTCGAGGAAATCAGGAGCCGTCGCCAGTTGCGCGAACCGTTCGGCGAATTCGGCGCGGTCGCGTTCACACAAGCCCGCGATCAAAGCCTCTTTGCTGTCGAAGTAAACATAGAGCGCACCGGGAGAGACGCTGGCCTCGCGGCAGATCACCTGCATCGTCGTCGCGTGGAAGCCGCCGCGGGCGAAGCATCGGAGCGCCGCATCGAGAATATTCTCGCGCCGCGCGCGCTGCGTATCTGGCTTCAGCCTCGGCATGACGGACGGATGATCCCTGAGTCTGCTTTCAAAAACGAATAAGCATTCTGTTTGCTGAGAGATTGCGGTGTCGTCAAGGCGAATGCTTGTTCGCTTTGTAATTTTTTGTTGCAAGCGCCGAACGGCCGGAAAGGCCGACAGCCGAACGAGGGCGAGCGCGATCGGGAAGAACTTGAGAAGTATATGATTTCGCGCAAAAAAGAGGAGCAGTAGGTCCCGCAGCCCACCGCTCCTCTCTCAACTGCCCGAGCCTTACGGCCGGGCGGATTGCGCCGGTCTAGCGAGATTCAAGAACTCTGCGCGGGACCCCAACGGGTCATCGCCGCGCGCTGTCAGCGCGAGAGAGACCGTCGAATGCGTATCTCGCCTCATATGGTGCGCCTCTCGGAAGATCGCCAAACGCGGCGACGGAAAAGCGCACATCCTGAGGAACGTCGTTGATCGTCGGCTTCTGGAGGCCGGCCGTAATCGGAAGCGAAATCAGCTGAGGCGTCTCTGCAATTGGCTTCTTATAGCGCAATTTGAGGAAGCCCAATTCGGAAATCTGCGGCGTCGAGCGTGATCGTAGGCCCGCCATCCCGTATCAGGGCCACGATAAGGCGCGCTGCGCAGACCGGCGTGACTTTATGGATCGCGGTCGCCGTATGCTCCGCTCACTAACGCCGGCAGGGCGTCCCGGTAAAGATGCACACTGTTCCCTTGGGCCCCGTGAGGCAGCGCTCCTCGGTATTCTGCGCCCGCGCCCAGTTCGCATAATCGGGACCGAGGTCAGGAATGGCCCTCACTTTCGCGCGCCAGTTGGCGCGTGTCTTGACCTTGGCGGACCACACATAGCGGGATTCTTCACCCCGCGCGACGACGGGAGAGGAAGCGCAGGTGTCCGCACGAACCTGCGCTGGAAATTGCGGAAGCAGAAGACCCGCAAGTAGGAAGACCGATGCGGCCCCGAGTGCCTTTGACATATTTTCCCGCAACGCTGACCGCCCGTCCCGACCGGAACGGGATAGAACGACCTTTCCCGGCGCCTTGGCAAGATCCGCCGAGACACGGCTCAATCTCAATAGTGAAAAAGGACATTGAGCGTCCCGTAGGCCGAGGGATCTTTCGGGGCCAAATCCTCGACCCACCACGCGGACCCGCCCGCAAGCGAAACCTCTCCGCCGTCAAATTCATAGCGCGCGAACAGACCCGCCCGGCCGTTCCATGCCCCGTCGCCCGTTTCGATGTTCTTGTCGTAACGCAGCTCCGGACCAATCGAAAGCTTCGGCGTCACCCGCAAACCGGCACGCCACCGCGATGCCGTCTCGTTGCGTGCGGTCGAGTAGCTGAGATCCAGCGACGCCCACGACGTGTCGCTGAGTGTCAGCCAAAGCTCCAGCGCGCCCTTGGCGCCGAACGCGGTGCCGTCGTTATCGTGTGCGGGATCGGCGCCATTGACATGGTGCTCGGATGACATCGAAGCGCCCGCGAAGGCTTTGGCCGTCAGTCGTCCGAGCTGCAGATAATACCCGAGAAGAGCTTCGGCATAGGAATGCTCGACCTCGTAGTGTTGCCTCTTGCGGCTATCTTCCGTGCAGATGTCGTTGTGAATGGCGACGCCGCAGTTCGTATGCGGGCCGATGCCATCGTAGCCATAGCGGCCATAGCCACCACCGAAACGCAGTCGCCAGCCGTCGCTGTAGATGTCCCGGCTGAGGGGCGCGACCGTCATCCCAGAATAGAGTAGCCACTGGTCGCGAGCTGCGTCGACGCCGCCGGAGACTTCCCGCCATCCGTATTGGGACTCGGCCGAGGTATCTGGCCGGCTATCGGTCTGTGCGAATGACTGCTGCGGAGCCGAAATCACGAAAACGACCGCGATCGCCAAAAAGATCGCAGGGTAGGTCCACTCAAACGTGTGACGCTTCACCAAACGCAACATGTGAACGCAACGCGGTTAACATAGCTATTAATATTAACTATGTTGACCATAAGTCAGTACAAAAGAGACTTCGTCAAGAAGAACAAAGATAAAATTGGTTAACAACCTTAGATTGCAAAATAACAAGTAAACACCACGGGATGCGGGTTTCGTATCCGCGCAGCCCTCGGCTCACCAGGAATTGATTCTCCGCAAACCGCCCAAGCTCCACAGATGTTACAAGCCGCACCAATCTGTGAACTGCGGCAGCGCCCGCGTCATGCTAATGATTAAAAAACGCGCGCAAGTCCTCAGTACTCGCGTTGAAAAAATCGGTTCATGGGCCGATGGTGGCCCCAATAATATGTGTCTGGGAGGACGCATCAAATGGCAGAGGACGCGGAAGTTCCCATCAGAAGTACTTCTCTATACTACCCATTCTTCCAGTATATGTTTGAGGCCGCTGACATAACGTCTTATTTCTGGCAGCCGGTTCTCAAATCGATTGGTCGAACTCACTTGGAATTTGCCGGATTGCAGGCACGGCAGACCCGCGCGCTCGTCCATTGGTCGCATCGCCTGGTGCATGCCACGACGCCGGCCGATGTTCTCGCGGCCAATGCTCAGCTCTGGGAGACGGCCCTAGAGCAATATGTTGACGCTGCCCCGCGCGTCGCCGCCGCGGTCGAAACGGCAGCCGAAGCAGTCGCGCCGCCAACGGTCCACACGCTGCCTCATGCAACGCCGGCGCGCGACACTCTTATCCTTTTGGACCGGGACGGTACGGCCGAGCCCGAACGCAAGGTCGCCTGAACGTTTGGCGCCTCTTCCTTGGGCCGCGAGAAGCGGCCCAAGGAAGAGGGCCTAAGGGCGAATCTGGAGCCCGCGCTCAGCTGCTGCGGCGCCCGGCAACCGGCATTATTTGAGATCCTGGAGCGCCTCTGCGAAGCCTTTGAGTGAGATCGGGATGCCGATTCCCGCCTCCTCCGTCTGAAAAATGATGAAGATTGCGGTCTTCCCCGTCTTCAGCCGCTCGATCAACGAATCATCCACGACGACCTGCGCGTAGCACGCAAAGCTATGGCAGCGTAGGAACGGCGCATGCCCGACGTCCTTGTTGTCGATCTTGAGGCCGAGTCCTGGCGGAAGAAGCACGCCCAAGGGCGCGAATACCCTAAGGACACGCGTGCCGTTCGAGAACTTCTGAAAGTAGACGGTCAGGCCGATGTTGTTTTTGTCCTCGGCCGTAACGCTCTGGACGAGGGCACATACGCCATTTTTGGCGCCTGGCGGCGGATCCTTACAAACGACCTGCCAATCGCCGTGCTGCGCCTTAACCGTACCCTCCGGTGCGTCAACGGCGAATGCCGGATTTGCCGTGGCCAGCATCGCGACCGCTTGTGCAACTGCGAACAACGCCACGGCGATGCGGCACCCGACGTTAGGCCAATTGCCGGGGGTGAGCCGTTCGCCTAGCCGCATGAGAAGAGGGCCTCCGCTTGAGGAACCCGTTTTTTGCAGTGCCAATGGGTTGTCCTTGGTTTCGCGGGCGGCGCCCGTTGAACGCGATGACGGGAAGACCGCGCTTCGTCGACCATGAATTCGGCCGAATTCTGTCGCGGCAGGTGGCGGCTATCGATCGATCAAGGCTATTGATTCGCTGACCTCGCACATGGTTTCGCGAATAAATGACGCAGAAAACTTGACTTGAGGCACGCGAATGGATTGTGCTCTTTATCAACCCGTCTTAACAAATCGATGAGGCATTCGGTCCGAAGGTCGCCGGATCGTTCCCGGCTGCGGAACCGGGCAATAAACAAACGGGAATTGGTCGCCGGAAAGGCGGGCCAAATCATAGGGAGGCTGTCGCGCCAGCGGGAACTGGGGCGGCAAATTGGGAGCGAAGGAATGTCGAAAAGGATGTTTGGCGCGGTTGCCGTCGCGGCAGCCGCGTGCTTGGCGGTGGCCCTCGGCGGAGTGACGCCCGCATTGGCCGGGCTCGGCCAGCCAACTGACGGTCAACTTGGGCTGCAGTTGTCCGCTTCGCCCATTATGGATGAGATCAGCACGCTCTTTAACGTCGTCAACATCATCATCACCGTCATCGTCCTTTTCGTTCTCGGATTGATGATCTGGGTGATGTTCCGCTTCAACGAGAAGAGAAATCCGACCCCCTCTCGCACCACGCACAATACCTTCCTTGAAGTCGCTTGGACGATCCTGCCGATCATGATCCTTGTCGGCATCTCGATCCCGTCCTTCCATCTCCTCTTCGACCAGTACACGTTCCCCAAGGCCGACGTGACGATCAAAGCCACCGGCAACGCCTGGTTCTGGGAGCACGAGTACATGGACGATAAGGTCACGGTCACGTCCAACATGATCAACGACGATGACATACTCAGGGCGAAGATGGGCGACGCCGCCTTCGACAAGAAGTATGGCTCGCTCGACGGCGCGGCGCTTCACAACGCGCTCTATCAGGACTCTCTTCCCGTCTGGAACGAAGACAAGAAGATCCGCCGTCTTGCGGTTGACCGTGAAATCGCTGTCCCAGTGAATAAGGTCGTGATCGTTCTCGTCACCTCGAACGACGTCATCCACTCCTGGACGATCCCGTCCTTCGGTGTAAAACAGCAGGCCGTTCCAGGCCGCACGTCTGCCGTTTGGTTTAAGGCGACGAAGATCGGCTCTTACTTCGGCCAGTGCTCGGTCCTATGCGGTAAGCTGCATTCGGCCATGCCGATCGCGGTTCGCGTTGTCGCGCAGCCGGTTTATGATGCATGGATGGCGGCGTTGAAGGCCAAGGACGGAAAAAAGGCTCAAGCAATCCTCGACGCGGATACCGCGAGCCAGGTTGTCATTCAGCAGTCCGTGGCGCAGGCGCAATAAAGGCGAAGATTCGGCTGCCTCGCGATACGGACATTCGACATAACAACAAGAAGATCAGACAAACTACCGGGACAAGGGTTCTACGACATGGGAAGCACGGCATACGCAGCGGGTGATGACCACGATCACGCTCCGCCATTCTTCAAGCGCTGGTTCTTTTCGACCAATCATAAAGATATCGGCACCCTTTACCTGTTGTTTGCGATCTTCGCGGGCTGCATCGGCGCATTCCTGTCGGTCATGATGCGACTGGAACTGCAGGAACCGGGTCTGCAATACTTCTCGAACGAAGGCGTCTATAACGTCTTCGTCACGGCCCACGGCCTGATCATGGTCTTCTTCATGGTTATGCCCGCCATGATCGGCGGCTTCGGCAACTGGTTCGTTCCGTTGATGATCGGTGCGCCGGATATGGCGTTTCCGCGCATGAACAACATCTCGTTCTGGCTTCTGCCGGTCGCATTCACCCTCCTGCTCATCTCGTTGTTCGTTCCGGGAACCGCGGACGCGAATGGCGTTGGCACCGGCTGGATCATCGTCGCGCCCCTCTCGAGCAAGATCGGCCATCCGGGTCCGGCCGTCGACTTCGCCATTCTCTCGCTTCACCTTGCTGGCGCATCCTCGATCCTCGGCGCCATCAACTTCATCACCACCATCTTCAATATGCGCGCGCCCGGCATGACGCTGCACAAGATGCCGCTGTTTGCCTGGTCGGTTCTCGTTACCGCGTTCCTTCTGCTGCTGTCGCTGCCGGTTCTCGCCGGCGCCATCACGATGCTGCTGACGGACCGTAACTTCGGTACGACCTTCTATGATGCTGCCGGCGGCGGCGACCCGCTGCTCTACGCGCATCTGTTCTGGTTCTTCGGTCACCCCGAGGTTTACATCCTCATCCTGCCGGGCTTCGGCATGATCAGCCACATCGTGTCGACGTTCTCGCGCAAGCCGATCTTCGGCTACCTCGGCATGGCCTATGCGATGGTCGCAATCGGTCTCGTCGGCTTCGTCGTCTGGGCTCACCACATGTACACGGCCGGCCTAAGCGTCGATACGCAGGCCTACTTCATGTTCGCGACGATGGTCATCGCCGTCCCGACGGGCATCAAGATTTTCTCCTGGATCGCCACGATGTGGGGCGGTTCGATTCAGTTCCGCACCCCGATGATGTGGGCACTCGGCTTCATCTTCCTCTTCACCATCGGCGGCGTGACCGGCGTCATGTGCGCGAACGCCGGCGTCGACCGTTCGCTGCACAACACGTACTACGTCGTTGCGCACTTCCATTACGTGCTGTCTCTCGGCGCCGTCTTCTCGATCTTCGCGGGCTGGTACTACTGGTTCCCGAAAATGTCCGGCTACATGTACAGCGAGTTCCTGGGCAAGCTTCACTTCTGGCTGACATTCATCGGCGCCAACATCCTGTTCTTCCCGCAGCACTTCCTCGGCCTTGCCGGCATGCCGCGCCACTACGCCGACTATCCGGAAGCGTTCACGTACTGGAACCGGATCTCGTCGATCGGGTCGTACATTACAACGGCCGGCCTGTTCGTCTTCCTGTTCGGTATGTTCTACGCGTACTTCATCAAGAAGGAGAAGGCCGCCGCCAATCCGTGGGGTATTGGTGCAACGACTCTCGAGTGGACGCTGCCGTCTCCGCCGGCCTTCCACTCCTATGAGACGCTGCCGCGGATCGCCGCGACCGACCATCACTGATTGGAAAAAGCCGACAATGCTGCGGGCCGAAACATGCGGCCCGCAGTCCTGCCAAGTAGAATAGAAACGAAGTACCGAGAACGGCACGCCGGCAAATGAGCATTCAAAGTGAAATCAGCGATCGCGATCTGATACTTGAGCCAAGTGTCGGCGATTTCATCCAGCTCATGAAGCCGCGCGTTATGACGCTCGTCGTCTTCACGGCGCTCGCGGCTATGCTCGCGGCACCTGGACCGATCAATCCAATCCTCGGCGCTATCGCGATCATCTCCATCGCCATCGGTGCAGGCGCTTCGGGCGCCCTCAACATGTGGTACGACGCCGACATCGACGCCCGCATGGCACGCACAGCGGCGCGGCCCCTCCCGCGCGGCCGTGTAACGGCCGATGAAGCATTGAGCTTCGGCGGCGTGCTTGCGGTCTGCTCCGTTCTGACTCTCGGCGTCCTCATCAATTGGACCGCCGGAGCACTCCTCGCCATCACCATCGCCTTCTACCTCTTCGTCTATACGATGTGGCTGAAGCGGAGGACGCCCTACAATATCGTCATCGGCGGCGCCGCGGGCGCATTTCCCCCGATGATCGGCTGGGCCGCCGTAACGGGCACCATCAGCCTCGACAGCCTTTTGCTGTTCATGATCATCTTCATGTGGACGCCGCCGCACTTCTGGGCGCTATCGCTTTATCGTTGCCGCGATTACGAGCGCGTCGGCGTTCCGATGTTGCCGGTCGTGGCGGGACTGAAGGAGACGCGTCGCCAGATCCTCCTCTATTCCGTGCTGCTCGTGCCACTGGCCGTTGTCCCGTTTTTCGTTGGTCTCGGCGGCGTGACATACCTCGTTTGTTCGATGGTTCTCGGCGCCGTCTTCCTTGGCCTTGCCGTCCGCGTTTACGTCACCACCGAAGGGCGCGAGGCCGACACGGCGGCGCGCCAGCTCTTCTGGTTCTCCATCCTGTATCTTTACGTGCTCTTCGCCGTGCTGTTTGGCGAAGCGATCGTCGGCCGTATCCTGGCATGAGGCTGGTTTGACCGAAGAACCCAAAATTCCCGAACGTCTCGATCCGGCAGCCGAGAAAACGCGTCGGCGGCGTTCGATCGCGATCGCGTTGACGCTCGGCTTCATGGTCCTGATATTCTACATCGCGACGTTCGTCCGCCTTGGCGGCAATGTCGTGAACGGAATCGGCTGATGGAAAAGGAAACGCCCGTGGAGCGAGAAGAAAACAAATTTGAGAAATCCTCTCGCAACAACCGACGGGCGGTGTTCGTCTGTCTCGGCGCCCTCGCGGTCATGGGCACGATCACGGCATTCTCCCCGACGCTTTATACGATGTTCTGCAAGGCGACCGGCTACAACGGAACGACGCAGCGCGTGAAGGTGAACACCAGCAAAGTGCTGGACCGCACGATTACGGTGCGCTTCGACTCGAACGTCGCCCAGGGCCTGCCGTGGAAGTTCGAACCCGAGATCACGAAGATGGACCTCAAGATCGGCGAGACCGGGCTCGCTTTCTTCCGCGCCACGAACAATTCCGACAAGGCGATAACGGGGCAAGCCGCCTACAACGTGACGCCGGAATCTCTCGGCTTGTACTTCAACAAAATCCAATGTTTCTGCTTCACCGAGCAGACGCTCCAACCGCATCAGACAGTGGAAATGCCTGTGACATTCTACGTCGACCCGAAGATGGTCGACGATCAGGATACGGCGCCACTGTCGGAGGTGACGCTGTCCTACGTCTTCTACCCGGTCGACCATCCGGCAGCGACAGCCGATGCTTCCGCTCCGGCGAAAAACGGAGGCTAACGGGGTAGAAAATCGAAGACTGAGACTGAACAGCTCGGGCGGAAATGGTGCTGTCACCGCGACGCAGGGGCCAAAAGTTTAAGCAACAACGGGCCACAGCCTGAAGGGGACGGAGACGGAAATGGCGGATACCCATGCGAAGCACCATGACTATCATCTTGTAAATCCGAGCCCTTGGCCGCTCGCCGCGGCCTTTGCGGCTCTCCTCATGGCTGTTGGCGCCATCGTCTGGATGCGGACGAATGTCGATGGCGAAGGCGTCCTCGGCATGAAGGGCCCTTGGCTCTTCGCGATCGGCGCAACGGCGGTCGTCGCGTCTGCCTGGGCATGGTGGATCGACGTCATCCGCGAGGCCAATCAGGGCTATCAAACGCCCATCGTTCAGCTGCATCTCCGCTACGGCATGATTCTGTTCATCGCTTCCGAGGTGATGTTCTTCGTTGCGTGGTTCTGGGCCTACTTTGATTTCGCCCTCTTCCCTGCGGGAATTCACGATCTGATGAACAATACAGCGACCGTGGTCGGTACCACCACACGCGATCAGGTCTTCGGGGGCAAATGGCCGCCGGTACCGGTGGCGGCGACGGACGCGACGATCCCCGGCTTCTTCAAGCACACCTTCAACCCGTGGGGCCTGCCGCTGGTCAACACGCTCATCCTGTTGACCTCGGGCTGCACGGTGACGTGGGCGCACCACGCACTTCTGAAGAATGATCGTCGTGGGCTCGTCATCGGCCTCATCTTGACGGTCCTTCTCGGCATGACGTTCACGAGTTTACAGGCCCTCGAATACAGCCACGCCGGGTTCAGCTACGCCGGCCACAGCTACGGCTCGTCGTTCTTCATGGCGACAGGCTTCCACGGCGCTCACGTGATCATCGGTACGATCTTCCTTCTCGTTTGCCTCATTCGTGCCATGCGCGGCGCCTTCACGCCACAGCAGCACTTCGGCTTCGAGGCGGCGGCCTGGTACTGGCACTTCGTCGACGTTGTCTGGCTGTTCCTGTTCGCCTGCATCTACGTCTGGGGCGCCGGTCCGATCGTGCCGGGTGCGGAATAGGCGGCGCCGGGAAGCGCAAGCTCTTAGTCGGAACCTTGCGGGAGGCGGCCCTGGGCCGCCTCCCGTCGTTTAAAGCGCGGCACTGTTCGGAGTTGAATGTCCGCGCCGGATGCGCAGTAGTTGGCGCGGACGCGACGACCTAGAAATCGAGATTGTCTTGCAAACCACAACTCAAGCCGTTTCACCGCTGGCCGCCGGGCTGACCTGCCGGTGCCCCAAGTGCGGGAAGGGCAAGCTCTTCATAAACGTCTTGAACATGCGCGAGGCCTGCGACGTCTGCGGCCTCGATTACACGTTCGTCGATACCGGCGACGGACCGGCAGTCTTCGCAATCTTCATCCTCGGGTTTCTTTGTCTCGGCGGGGCTCTCATCGCCGAATTCAAGTTCGGCGTCCCGTGGTGGATGCACGTCCTGCTTTGGGGTATCCTGACACCCTTGATGGCCGTCTTCCTCTTGCGCTTCCTGAAGGCGACGTTGATCGCTCTGCAATACAAGAACAAGGCCGAGGAAGGCCGTCTCTCCAAGGAGTGATCATGTTCGCGCGCTGGCGCGCCGCCGGTCTCATCGTTCCGGGTCTTTTGACGCTTGCCCTGCTGCCGGTTCTCATCGGCCTCGGCAACTGGCAATGGCACCGGAAGGCTTGGAAAGAGGCGCTGATCTCCAGGATCGAGACGAGGCGGACCGCGGAGCCGATCTCCTATCCGGCCGTTCTCTCCGAATACGTCAAAACCGGCGACGTCGAATACATGCACATGCGCGTCACCGGCACGTTCGACTACGGCCATGAGCGTCATCTGTACGACCCGAGAACGACGTCCCAGGGCTGGGACGTCTTCACCCTGCTGATCCCGGAAGGCGGTCTCCCGCCGATCTTCGTGAACCGCGGATGGGTGCCCGATACGCTGAAAGACCCCTCCAAGCGGGCCGAAGGCCAGATTTCGGGGCCGGTGACGGTTACGGGCCTCGTCCGCCTGCCGCAGCCGAAGTCGTTGTTTGACCCCGACAACGACTACGCCGGAAATCGTTGGTACTGGCGCGATCTAACCGGCATGCAGTGGGGCCCTCGGGGACCGCCGTCCCCGCTCCAGTTCAATGCCGACAAAAGCCAAGCCTTCGCGCCGTTCTCGCTGGACGCCGACGCGCTGCCGGCGAACCCGGGCGGTTGGCCGAAGGGCGGCACGACTGAAATCAATCTGCCCAATAACCATCTTCAGTACGTCGCGACGTGGTATGGGCTCGCGCTGACGCTTATCGTCGTGTTTGCGATCTTTGCTCGACAGCGTCTTGAGGCTGTGAAAGACGATGGAATGCAATCTAAGAAAGAATGATTCCAAGGCCCCCGTGCCCGCTCCTGTTGTTCGGCGGCGCCCGTCGAAATAAGTTTGTTGGTCAGCCTCGGTCCACCGAAAAGAGAGCAGATTTGAACTACATCTCGACGCGCGGAGAAATCGGAAAGCTCGGGTTCGAGGACGTTATCCTCGCTGGCCTCGCGCGCGACGGCGGTCTTTATGTGCCGGAAAGTTGGCCGGTGCTGTCGACGGCCGCGATCAAATCCTTTGCCGAAAAATCCTTCGCTGAAATCGCCGTCGACGTCATCCACCCGTTCACCGGAAACGAGATTTCCCGCGAAGACCTGGCGCGCATGGCAGCAGACGCTTACGCCACCTTCAACACAGCCGACGTGACGCCGCTTCGCCCGCTGAAACCGGGGCTCACGATCCTCGAACTCTTCCACGGCCCGACGCTCGCCTTCAAGGACGTCGCGATGCAGCTTCTCGCGCGGCTCATGGACCACGTCCTCGCGAAGCGCGGCCGCCGCGCGACGATCGTCGGCGCCACCTCCGGTGACACGGGCGGCGCCGCCATCGAGGCTTTCAGGACATCGAAGCGCGCCGACGTCGTCATCCTCTTCCCCGAGGGCCGCGTATCCGACGTCCAACGCCGGATGATGACGACGCCGGCCGAAAAGAACGTTCACGCCCTCGCCGTTCGCGGCACGTTTGACGATTGTCAGGCGCTCGTCAAAGCCATGTTCAACGACCACGCCTTCCGCGATCGCGTCGAGCTCTCGGGCGTTAACTCGATCAACTGGGCCCGCATCGTCGCGCAAGTCACCTATTATTTCTACGCGGCCTCGCGACTTGGCGGCGGCAAGAACGGTTCTCTCTCGTTCGCGGTGCCGACCGGCAACTTCGGCGACATCTTTGCGGGCTACGTAGCCAAGCGCATGGGTCTCCCGATCGACAAGTTGATCATCGCGTCGAATGAAAACGACATCCTGCCGCGCGCCGTCGCGACAGGCGTCTATGCGATGCGGGACGTGGTCGCGACGTCCTCGCCATCGATGGATATCCAGATCTCTTCGAATTTCGAACGCTACCTCTTCGAGGCATCGGGCCGCGACGCCGACCTCGTCCGCGGCCTCATGGCCTCATTGGTGGCCAAGGGCTCTTTCGAACTCGGCCGCCTTGCCCCGATCCTGCAATCCGACTTCGCAGCCGTTTCCGCGTCCGAAAACGACGTCGCCGACTGCATACGCGATACCGAAGCGCGGTACGGCTATCTTCCGGACCCGCACACGGCGTGCGCGCTGGTTGCGGCCGGGCGCGCCGCGGAAGGCGAGACGGTCGTGCTCGCGACCGCGCATCCCGCGAAATTCCCCGATGCAATCGAATCCATCACGCGCAAAAGACCACAGTTGCCTCACGGCTTCGAACACCTGATGACCGATAAGGAGCGCTTCGAAATCCTCCCCAACAGCCTCGCCGCCGTTCAGGAATTCGTTCTCACTCACAGCCGCGCGGCTTCGGGGGTATCGCGATGACGACGGAACTCACCACTCTGCAAAATGGCCTTCGCATCGTGACCCACCACATGTCCGCGCTCGAGACGGTTTCGCTCGGCGTCTGGGTGGCGGTCGGCGCGCGCCACGAGCGTGACGACCAGCACGGCCTCGCGCATTTCCTTGAGCACATGGCCTTCAAGGGCACGAAAAAACGGTCCGCCCGTCAGATCGCCGATGAAATTGAAAGTGTCGGCGGTGACCTCAACGCCTCGACCGGCCTCGATACGACCGCCTATTTCGCCCGCGTGTTGAAGGGCGACGAACTCGTCGCACTCGAGCTGATCGCCGACATTCTGCTCGACTCGAAATTTGCCGCCGAGGATATCGATCGCGAGCGCGTCGTCATTCAGCAGGAGATCGCGGCGTCCGACGACAATCCGGACGACATGGCCTTCGATATGCTGCAAGGCGTCGCCTTCCCCGAGCAATCGATCGGCAGGCCCATCCTCGGCACCAAGGCGAGCGTCGGCAGCTTCCGGGCAACCGATTTCAAGTCCTACCTAGAGGAGCACTATCTCCCTGAGGCGATTGTTGTTTCCGCCGCGGGCGCTGTTCACCACAAAGCTATCGTCCGCCACGCTGAGGCCCTATTCGGGGGGCTCACTTCCGGTAAACGGGGGAGTGAATCGCCTGCGCATTATCGGGGTGGCTTCGCAGCATCGAACAAGCCTTTCGAACAAAGTCATGTTCTGATCGGATTTCCATCGCCATCGTACCTGGAGCCGGGATTCTACACGGCGCAGGTCTTCTCGGGGTTGTTCGGCGGCGGAATGTCGTCGCGATTGTTTCAAGAGATCAGGGAAGATCGAGGTCTTTGCTACTCGATCGACTCTTCGATTTGGGGACTTAGGGACACTGGAATGCTTTCCGTGCATGCAGCGACATCCCCCGAGATGGTCGGCGAACTCGCCGACGTCGTCGCCGCGCAGCTCGCGGAAATCGCGGAAACCGGACCATCGGAAGCCGAATTGCAGCGTTCGAAGGTGCAGCTCAAGGCTGGCCTGCTGATGGCTCTTGAGAGTTCGGCCGTCCACGCGGAGCAGATGGCACGCCAGCTCCTTGCCCAAGACCGCCTCATTCCGATAGCGGAGTTGGTCGAGAAGGTTGATGCCGTCGACCGCGGTCGGATCAAAGCCTTTGCGCGGACGTTAACCGAGGAAGCCCCTTCGGCCGTCGTCATTGGCTCCGGCCGGAAATCTTCGGGACAGGCGTCCCGTATTGCGAAGCGCTTCGCGCCGCGCGAAGCTGCGATCACAATTGGCAAGGGAACGAGGTAATACGGCGTGGCTTTTCTTCGCTCGATCCGCCCCGATGAAGATTTCGAGGTCGTTCACGGGCCTGCGTTGACGCTGCGCCAACCCGTTGCTGCGGACTACACCGAATGGGCCGAGCTCAGGGCTCTGAGCCGGGCGCATCTGACGCCGTGGGAGCCGACGTGGTCGCCGGACGATCTCTCGCGCGCCATGTATCGTCGCCGTCTGAGGGCTTACGCCAAAGATATCCACAACGACGTCTCCTACCCCTATTTCATCTTCGAGAACGCCACCGGTGCCTTGATCGGCGGTCTGACGCTCTCGAATGTGAGGCGCGGCTCTGCTCAGACGGCGTCGCTCGGCTATTGGATGGGCGCGCCTTATGCCGGTCGCGGTCACATGCGCGACGCGGTTGCGGTCTTGCTTCCGATGGCCTTCAACGCCCTGAGGCTGCATCGCATCGAGGCCGCCACGATGCTGAAGAATTTTGCGTCTATGCGCGTCCTTGAATCGGTCGGCTTCGAGCGCGAGGGGTTGGCTCACGCCTACCTCAAGATCAATGGTCGGTGGGAAGACCATTTGCTTTACGCGCGTCTCGCGGATGGGCCGGCATCCGGCACGGTGGAACAGGGGGGCTGATGACAGCCTGGGGGATGGGCACGGGGAAACACGGACGATCCTGGCTTCAAGTGCTGGGATTGGTCGTGACGTGCCTTGTGGCGCTCGCTGGCCGGGCCGAGGCTTTGACTCCAATTCCCGTCGGCGAAGATCAAGATCGCATCGAGATTACGAGGCTCGGCGAGGCCTACGAAGGCCGCGGCGATAGCTTGCAGGTCGAGACCGCCGCCGGACCCGATGGCGTCTCCGGACGTATGACTGTCCGGGCGTCCGTGCCCGGAACCAGCCCGAACTGGATGGTGTTCGCGCTGACCAACAAGTCCGACAAATCCCTCGAACGGCTCTTGACGGCCGATCGTTATGCGATCGTCGGCTCAGGGACCGTCTGGCCGGATCTTGACGCCCGCCGCATCGAGAGTATCACGCCGTCGGTCGGCTTCGTGCCCGAGCGCATCAAGAGCGACAAGGCCGACGTGTTCCGCATCACCTTGGAGCCTGGTCAAACAATCACCTACGTCGCCGAGCTTGCGGGTGAACGCTACGCGCGGATGTACGTCTGGAAGCCCATCGATTACGAAATCAAAACCCGCGACCGCCAGCTTTTCAATGGCGCGATGCTGGGGCTGACGGGCCTGCTCGCCATCTTTCTGACGTCGATCTTCGCCGCCAACCACAAACTCATTTTCCCGGCGGCGGCGTTGGTCGCATGGACCGTTCTCACTTATCTGTGCGTCGATTTCGGCTTCTTCCATAAGCTCTTCAATTTGAGACCCGAAGATAACGCCGTCTATCGCGCCGCATGCGAAGCGGCGATGGCGGCGAGCTTCGTGATCTTCCTGTCGACGTTCCTGCGCCTGGGGTTATGGCACGGCATCGTCCGGATGATGATCGGCGTCTGGATCGTGGCGCAACTGACGCTGATTGCTGTCGCCGTCATCGATCCGCGTCTCGCCGCGACATTTGCACGATTGTCGTTCCTGGCGATCGGCGTCGTCGGCGGACTGCTAACGATCTTTCTGGCGGCGAAGGGACAGGACCGCGCCTTGTCGCTTGTTCCGACGTGGCTTTTGTTCCTTGTCTGGATTTTCGCGACCGGCATGACGCTGAGCGGCCGCATGTCGGGCGACGTGGTTGTTTCGAGCCTCGTCGCCGGTCTGGTCCTGGTCGTCATCCTGATGGGCTTCACGGTCACGCAGTTTGCGTTCCGGTCAGCCGACGCCGGTTATTCCGGCGCGCCGACCGAACTTCAGGGCCGGTCGTTGGCACTTGCAGCCTCCGGATCGTCGGTCTGGGAGTGGAATATCCGCCGCGACGAGATCAAGGTCGGACCGGAAGTCGAGGTTGCGCTGTCTCTGATGCCGGGCGAGTTGTCGTCGAAGGTGGACGACTTCCTCAAGCACGTCCATCCAACCGATAAGGAGCGGTTCCGCGTTACGCTGATGTCGGCCCAGGAGCGTTCGGGCATCCGGATCAAGAGCGACTTCCGCCTCCGCCACGCTGACAACAGTTGGCGCTGGTTCGAACTTGAAGCGGCGAGCGTCCCGAACTCTGATGGCCGCACGCTGCGCTGCGTCGGCCTCATTCGCGACGTCTCCGATACCAAGCGCGCGCACGAGCGGCTACTGCACGATGCCGTCCATTGTAGCCTGACCGGCTTGCCCAATCGCGAGCTGTTCGTCGACCGGCTGAAGAACGTCATTGTCCGCGCCAAGACCGACAACACCGTAAAGCCCGCGGTGATCTTCATCGATCTTGATAAATTCAAAAGCGCGAACGCGTCGTTCGGCCTCGTTCGTGGCGACAGCCTGCTCTTGACGGTCGCGCGACGCCTCCAGCGCCATCTAGGTCCCCAGGATTCCGTCGCGCGCGTCGGCGGCGATCAATTCGCGATGCTCTTCACTGGCGAGCGCGAAGCCCGGAATTTGCCGGCGCTTGCCGAGCGTGTACGCCGCTCGCTGAGAGCCCCGATACCGCTCGCGAACCAGGAAGTAATATTGACGGGCTCGATGGGCATTGCACTGTGGGATGGAACGCAGGGCGCTGACGGCGATCTTCTGAAAGATGCCGAGCTTGCGATGTATCGCGCCAAGCAAAGTGGTTCCGACCGTATCGAGGTGTTCGAGCCGTCCATGCGTCGCGACCGCGATTCCGACGCGCAGATCGAGGCAGATCTCGCGAGAGCCATCGAGAAGAACCATCTCAAGGTCCTCTATCAGCCGATCGTCTATCTGCCGACAAAAGAGCTCGCGGGCTTCGAAGCCCAGCTTCGCTGGGAGCATCCCAATCTCGGCCTCGTCAATCCGATGGCGCAGTTCGCCGACACCGGCGACACGGAGCTTCTGATCAAGCTTTGTTCGCATCTTCTGGTCAAAGCCGCGAAGGATGTCGCGCGCTGGGTATTGGAGCTGCCGCGTTCGGAGCGCCCGCTCTTCGTCTCGGTCAACGTTTCGGGCCGCCAATTCTTCCGGCCCGAGTCGGTGCAGGAAGTGCGTCATGTCCTGGGGCGCAACATCGCTCCCGCCGGCACGATGCGGCTCGAGATTTCCGAAAGCCTCCTGATGGACAATCCCGAGCAGGCGGTCGAGGTTTTAAAACTTCTGAGCGGCTCGGGCGTCGATCTTACGCTGGACGATTTCGGGACCGGATTTTCCTCGTTGGCATATCTGCACCGTTTCCCGTTCGACACGATAAAGATCAATGGCGATCTCGTTCGCAGCTGCGGTACCGGCAGCGGCGCCGCGGTCATGCGATCGATGGTGGCGCTGGCCCACGAACTCTCGATGACGATTGCCGGCGAATGCGTCGAGCGCGCCGACGAGGCCGCATTCCTGAGGTCGATCGGCTGCGAATACGCGCAAGGCTATCACTTCGGAGAGCCGATAGCGGAACGCGCTGTCTCGCAACTCCTGAAGATGGTCCGTCGCTCCGAGAGCAAACTACAGCCTCGCGGCTTCTTCCGCCCGAAGCCCAAAAGCTCCGCCAAGGACCTTTCGAAGAAGCAGACCCGCGCTCTGGCCGCGCCCGGAAAGAACCAGCCGCAAGACCAGAAATCCGCTGCTGGCGTGCCAACGACCGCAGGATCTCCTGCTAGGCCCACCGCATTGCCTTCTGGAGCGGTCGTCCGTCAGCGCCACAAGGCAGCGGCGTCGGCCACCGCAGCCGCCACGCAGCCGCCGAACGGCGTGGCGCCCGCGACCGTTGCCGCACTCAACGGCGCGCTGAATGGTGCGGCAAAGATTGCGCCGGGCGTTCCATTGCACAAACCCGATCCCGTGACCGGGCCGGCGCGCTCACCACAAATGCCGATGGCCGGTCCTTTGACCCAGCCGCCAAAACCGCGGCCCAAGGCCCGGTTGCCGATTCAGCAGGTGGCGGATGCAGGTCCAGCAAACCCGCTTGCTTCGCCGTCGACAGCGGCCCCTCCGATGAACGGAACACCCGCCGTTCCTCCGCTTTCGCGACCGATGCCGGACCGGTCAACCGACGATCAGCGGAAGAATATCGTTTCGCCTCTTGCCGACGCGCTGGCTCGCGCAAGCGCAACGCCACCACCGCCGCAGGCTCCGGTTGCTCAGTCGCCGATTCCCGCATCTTTGCGGAGCGACACGCCGACGATCGTGCCGCCGACGGCGCCTCCGCCGCTGCCCGCCAATGGCGCAGGATTTCCGTCGCAACCAGCGACGCAGCCTGATTTCTCGACGCTGCCGCCCTCGATCGCGGCAAGCCTCGCGCGTCTGGCAGGAACGCCGTTGCCGGGCGATAGGACCGCCGGTGGCCCGGCAAAGTCAGACGGAGCGTCCGCCGAGCCGAAAAAGGCATCGAAGGTCGGTTCCGCGGGCGGCTGAGGGCGCTATTGGGACAAGCAAAGGCAATCTTGCGGCGAGCAGCACGGCGTCCGGCGGGCTACGCGTGCCCGGCGTCACTGACGAGATGCGATAGATCGATGCCCATCTTCGCCAGCGCCCGCGAATATTTACTTTCGAGATCCTCATCGAAGATCAGATCAGGATCGGCAGGGCAGTGAAGCCAACCGTTCGACTGCAGCTCCGTTTCGAGCTGGCCCGGCGACCATCCGGCATAGCCGAGTGCCAGAAGCGCCCGCGCCGGCCCGCGTCCTTGCGCGATCGCCCTCAGAATGTCGATCGTCGCTGTCAGGCAGACGCCCTGTTCGATCGCCAGCGTCGAATCCTCGGAAAAGTAGTCGGCGCTGTGCAGCACGAAGCCACGTCCGGTTTCCACCGGCCCACCGACTTGGATGGAAAGCGAAAGCACGTCGCTCGTGATTTCGTCGTCGGGATTGCGCGGCGAGATTCCAAGCCGTTCGAGCAGGTCGGGCGCCGAAATGTGATTGGCGCGTTGATTGATGATAAGGCCCATGGCGCCGTCGGGCGAATGCGCACACAGATAAATGACCGAACGCTGGAACCGCCGGTCCGTCATCGAGGGCATGGCGATAAGGAGCTGCCCTTCGAGCTTGATGTCTGAGCCAGTCACACGGCTCATATGTCGGCTAGCCTTCATGAAGAGCAGACTAACCCCATACAACGGCGACGTGAAGATCCCTAAGGACAAGCAATACGACGCGCATGTAACGGGAGGCTTTGCCCGCGCATATAACACGTGGGATACCTCCAGAAGCCCGACCGGCGCTTCCATGACTATGAATTGAGCATCGAAAGGCAAGACCGTGATCAGACTGGCTTTGGCGTTTCTATTCTTGAGCACTGCGGCGGCGTGGAGCGATGCTGGCCCCGTCGAGTCGGATTGGTATCAGGGCTTTGACAACAGGGCGCGGCTCATTGCCGGGCACGCGACACGGGACGGAGAAACGGCGCTTTATGCCGGTGTCGATGTGGCGATGTTAGGAGGCTGGAAAACCTACTGGCGTTCACCGGGAGACGCCGGCGGTGTTCCGCCAGATTTCGACTGGAAGGCGTCCAGCAATCTCGCATCCGCCACCGTGCTTTATCCTGCGCCACATCGGATTCATGACAAGGCCGGCGACGTGGTCGGCTACAAGGACGGCGTTCTTTTTCCGGTTTTGGTAAAGGCGAAAGATCCGACAAAGCCCGTGACCCTCAACGCCAAGGTTTCCTACGGCGTCTGCAAGGATATCTGCGTGCCCGCAGAAGCGGAACTGCAACTCGTTGTTCCCCCCGATGTCGGTACCTCCGAAGATCTGACGAATGCCCTCGCCCGCGTACCGGGCACGCAGCCGCGTCCAGGGATCGATCCGTCCCTTGCTGCCTGGCATCTCGATCGAACGTCCGGAAAGCCAAAGCTGGTGCTCGACGTCGCGAGCCCTTCACCCAAGAGCACCGACGCCTTCGTCGAGGCCCCTGGCGGGATCTACGTGCCTCTGCCGAAGCATGTGGCGGCCGAAGCGGGCAAAGCCATATTCGAGGTCGATTTGACCGACGGCGTCGACATCAAGGATCTCAAGGGAAAGCCGCTGACGGTCACGATGATCGACGGCAAGGGACAATCCGAGACGACGATTACTCTTGAGTAGCCGGGTTCCGGCGCTACATAGGAAACCGGCCGCCAAGGCCCGGAAGCTCAGAGGAAAGCCATGACGATCAAGGTCGGAGACCGCCTGCCGGAAGGAAAATTCACGGTCATGGGCCCGGACGGACCGATGCCGAAGACCGTCAGCGACGTTTTCTCTGGCAAGAAAGTCGCGATGTTCGCGGTCCCCGGCGCCTACACGCCGACATGCAGCAAAAGCCACATGCCGGGCTTCGTCGAGCGCGTCGACGAGTTGAAGGGCAAGGGCATAGACGTGATCGCGTGCACGGCCGTGAACGACGTCTTCGTTTTGACGAACTGGGCGAAGGACACCGGCGCGACCGGCAAAATCGAAATGCTGGCCGATGGCTCGGGCGACTTCGCCAAGGCCGTCGGCCTCGATATCGATCTCTCGAACTTCGGCCTCGGTCTCAGATCGAAGCGCTACGCCATGCTCGTCGAGGATGGCGTCGTGAAGGTTCTGAACGTCGAGGACTCTACGCCCGTCGCGGAAAAATCGAGCGCCATGACCCTCTGCTCGATGATCGACCGCTCACTCTAATTCGTCGGCGGGAAGTTTCGCTGCCCCGCTTTTGAACGGCGCCATGGCGAGGCGCGCCAATTCGTCGGCGCGCTCGTTCTCGGGGTGACCGGCATGGCCCTTCAGCCAATGCCACGTGACATGGTGTTTGGCGCGGAGCGCGTCGAGTTCCTGCCAAAGCTCGGCATTCTTGACAGGCTTTTTGTCGGCCGTCTTCCAGCCGTTCTTCTTCCACCCGTGAATCCACGACATGATGCCGTTCCGCACATAGGAGCTGTCGGTATAAAGATCGACGTCGCTCTTTTTCTTCAGCGCTTCGAGCGCCGCGATCGCGCCTTTAAGCTCCATGCGGTTGTTGGTCGTCAGCTTCTCGCCGCCGTTGATCTCTTTGCGATGTTTGCCCGAGATGAGAATAGCCCCCCAGCCGCCGGGGCCCGGATTTCCCGAGCAGGCGCCGTCGCTGTAGATTTCAACTTTCGGTTTTTCGGCTGTCATGACGTCAGCTGCTCGGCGTAGTCTGCGATGCTTCCGACCGATTGATGGAACTTGAGCCGCCGAACGTAATCGGCGGGGTCCTTGCGGGCCACGAGCGCGTCCTTCGGGGTGTTGAGCCAGTCATAGCTTCGCGTCAGCAGAAATCGCATCGCGGCGCCACGTGCCAAAATCGGCACGGCGTCGCGCTCCGGACCGCTGAGCGATCGCACGCTGTCGTAGCCCTTGAGAAGTGCGTCACCCTTAGCGGGTTCGAACGCCGAATTCGCGTCGAAGCACCAGGCATTGAGACATACGGCGATATCGTAAGCGAACGCGTCGTTGCAGGCGAAGTAGAAGTCGATAATGCCCGAGAGCTTGTCGTCGACGAAAAAGACGTTGTCTGGAAAGAGATCCGCGTGAATGACACCTTGCGGCAGATCCTCGGGCCACGCCGATTCAAGGAAGCGAAGCTCCGCGGCGATCAGATCGTGGAGGTCTGAGCAAATCTCCTCGCTGCGCGCGGAAAATTTGCCGAACAGCGGCTGCCACCCGGCGAGGCCTAACGCATTGGCTCGCTTCAGCGGAAAGTCCTCACCCGCCAAATGCATACGTGCAAGCGCTTTTCCGAGTTCGAAGCAATGCCCGATCTTGGGCCGCTTCGGCCAGACGCCTTCGAGAAACGTGATAAGCGCCGCGCTCCGTCCGGACAGCTCATTGAGCATACGGCTGTTCTTATCGCGCACAGGCAGCGGGCACGTAACGCCGCGCGCCGACAGGTGTTCCATCAGTCCGAGGAAGAACGGAAGATCCTCGACCGCGACACGCTTTTCATAGAGCGTCAGAATGAACGTGCCGGCAGTCGTGTGCACAAGATAGTTGGTGTTCTCGACGCCTTCCGCGATGCCTTTGAACGAGAGCAGGCGTCCGAGGTCGTACCCGGCGATAAAACGCGCAAGCTCCTCGTCGCTGACTTCGGTGTAAACTGCCATGTTCGCGCGCGCCGAATGGGAGCTAGTGCTGTTCGACGGGAGCGCGCGCGACCCTGACCTCACGCGGCACGTTGAAGATCACGCGCTCTTCGAGCGTCGTGACGACGTCGATCGTGATATCATACCGGTCGCGGAACGCCTCGACCACCTCTTCGACGATGATTTCGGGCGCCGAGGCGCCGGCGGTGATGCCGATGGTCTCCGCGCCTTCAAGTTTCGACCACGGAATGTCAGCCGCCCGTTCGACAAGGAACGAGAACCGGCATCCCGAGCGCGCCGCGACCTCGACGAGCCGCAACGAGTTCGAACTCTTCGGGCCGCCAACGACGATCAATCCGTCGATCTGCGGAGCGAGCGCTTTAACCGCGTTCTGACGGTTGGTCGTCGCGTAGCAGATGTCCTCTTTGACAGGCCCGCCGATGCCCGGAAAACGCTCCCTCAAAACTGCGACGATTTCGGCCGTGTCGTCGAGCGACAGCGTCGTCTGCGTGACGTAGGCGAGCTTGGAGGCGTCCCGCGGCGTAAACGCCCGAGCGTCCTCGGCCAATTCGACGAGCGTGATCGCCCCTTCCGGAAGCTGGCCCAGCGTGCCGACGACTTCCGGGTGCCCGGCGTGCCCAACGAGGATGATTTCCCGGCCCTGCTCGTGGTGGCGCGCCGTCTCCATGTGGACCTTCGAGACCAGCGGGCAGGTCGCATCGACGACGAACATGTTGCGTCCCTGGGCCACGGCCGGAATGGCCTTACTGACACCGTGTGCTGAAAAAATCACGGGTTGGCCTGTATCTGGAATCTCATCCAGCTCTTTCACAAAAACGGCGCCTTTCGCCCGCAGGGAATCAACCACATAACGATTGTGCACGATTTCATGACGGACGTAGACGGGGGCGCCGAATTTGATCAAAGCCTGTTCTACGATTTGGATTGCGCGATCGACGCCGGCACAGAACCCGCGCGGCGCGGCAAGAAAGATCTTGAGGGGCGGCTTTTGCACGGTCGCTTCGCTTTGGTTAAGGCCGGACATGGAAGAAAGACGTCCTCTATATTCGTTCGGTATGCATGAAAATGCATTTGGGGACCGATGGCGCCGGATGCTACGGTGCTTTTCGGACAATACAAGGGGCCGGGGGGGCGAACCTCGGGGGACAGTGTTGCGCGATTCGGGTTATTGGCATCCTTGGTGCATGGATGTGACGTTGACGCGTCGCATGTTTGCACCGGTAACCCGCGTGGCGGCAGCGATTTCGCTTTCCGTACCGCTGGCCGCCCTCGGCGGCTGCGGCATGTCCTCGTTGACGTCCGGCATCGGCGGCGGAATGTTCGGCGGCTCTTCCGGAAATACCCAGATTTCCTCGGTGTCTGAGGACCAATTGCTCGACGCCGCCAAATCCAATGATCCGAGCCCCACGGGAAGCACATTTGTCGGCGATGTCGATGCCGGTTGCCCGCACCTCGTGATCGCGCCGCACGACAACTACATCACCTTCTACGAGATCGGCCACGTCGGGGATGCGCTGGCTGTTGCTCAGCGCGGTGAAATCACCAAGACCGCGCGCGAGTGCCAGGTCGAGCCCGGCCGCGTGACCGTGAAATACGGCTTCTCCGGCCGTCTGCTCCTGGGCCCGAAAGGACAGCCGGGCAACGTCACGCTTCCCATTACGGTTTCCGTCAATGATGGAAAGCGCACGAAGATCGCGAGCGACAGCGTAAAGCTCGACGTGAACGTGGGTCTCGACAAGCCGATCAGCTATTTCTCAGCCGTTCGTACGCTGACGTTCCCCGTGGCCGAAGGCACGCGCCCCGGCGAATACCGGCTGATCGTCGGGTTCGACAGCAAGGCGCCAAGTTCCGGCTGACGGCCAAGCGCCTTTCCGAAATTCCCCTTGGCAATAAAAAAGCCGGGCATCATCAGCCCGGCCTTTTCAATTTTACGGTCGCTTTGCGCGGTTACTCAGTTGAGCTTACCGCGCAGATCACTGATGGACTGCGATACCAGCGTTTCCCCCGTCGACCCGCCAGCGCGCGACTTCAGGATCTCCTGAGCGGCCGCCAGGGCCGTATCAACGGCCGTCGAGCGGACTTCACTCAACGCCTGCGCTTCGGCACGGGCAATCTTCTCTTCCGCAAGCTTGGAGCGGCGATCGAGGCTTTCGCTGAGTGTCTTCCGCGAATCGGCGGCGAGGGCTTGGGCTTCGATCTTCGCTTGCTCGATGATCGACTCCGCTTCCTTCTCGGCTTCGCGCGCCTTGCGCTGATAGTCCGAGAGAAGCCCCTGCGCTTCCTCGCGAAGCTTGCGCGCTTCGTCGAGTTCCTTGCGGATCGCATCGGCGCGGTCGTCGAGCGCTTTCGTCACGGCGGAAGGAACGCGATAGTAGATGAGCAGCGCCATGAACGCCAAGAAGGCGACGAGCACCCAGAAAAGCGGATCGCTAGGGTCGAACACGAACATTTCCAAATCCTCACTCGCCCGCGGACGGGCGCAGCACCTTCTTCACGTCGTCGGCGGGCACGTCCTGCCCGATCAGCTTTTCGACGACGGCACGCGCCGTATCCGTCGCGATGTCGCCGATGGCCGAGAGCGCTTTCGTTTTCGTCGCAGCGATGCGCGAATCGGCTTCCTTCAGCTTGACGGCGATCTGATCGTCGACGCGATGCCGCTCCGCTTCCGTCTCGGCAGCAAGCTCCGCCCGGGTCTTCTTGGCTATGCCCGAAGCATTCGCGCGAGCGTCCGCCAGCGCCTTTTCGTAATCGGCAAGCGCCTTGTCGGTGTCATCCTTGAGCCGCGAAGCGGCGTCGAGGTCGCGCTTGATCCGGTCGCGGCGCTCTTCAAGCACTTCTCCGACGCGCGGCAGCGCGATCTTCGACATGATGAAAAGCAACGCAATGAACGTCACGGCCAGCCAGAAAAGCTGCGGCGTGAAGTGCTGCGGATTGAGCTGCGGCAAGCCGCCCAATTCAGGCGGCATTGCACCCGATTCTGCGACTTTCTCGGCCGCCTCAGCGGCGACCGCGAGCAACATCGTCGTGCCGGCAAACATCATAGCCTCCGGTTGATTGGGCGTCGTTCAGTCTTTCCGGCCCAGTCTCAACCGTAGAGGATGATCAGCGCGATCAGAAGACCGAAAAGACCCGTCGCTTCGGCGAGAGCGAAGCCGATGAGGAGGTTGGTGAACTGTCCGGGCGCAGCCGAGGGATTGCGCATGGCGCCGGAGAGGTAGTTGCCGAAGATGTTGCCGATGCCGACGCCGGCGCCGATCAGAGCCGAGCAGGCAAGGCCGGCACCGATCATCTTTGCTGCTGCGAGGTCCATTTCAAAGTCTCCCTTAGCTTCGCTTTTTGCGTTGGAATTCCGTGTCCGTAAAGCCGGACGTTATCAATGATGCATGTTCACAGCATCGTTGAGGTAGATGCAGGTCAGAACGGTGAAGATGAGCGCCTGCAGAAATGCCACGAGGAACTCTAGCCCCGTGAAGGCCACCATGAAGCCCGTGGGCGCGATCTTGCCCCACCAGGGCAGCACCACGGCGAAGCCGGCGAAGACTTCGAGCATCGTATGGCCCGCCATCATGTTGGCGAAGAGACGCACCGAATGGCTGATCGGACGGATGAAATACGAGATGAGCTCGATCGGGATGATGACCGGCATGAGCCAGACCGGCACGCCCTCCGGCACGAACAGCTTCAGATAGCCGAGCCCGTGCGTCCAGAAGCCGATGAACGTCGCAACGAGCCAGACCATCGCGGCAAGTGCGAACGTCACGATGATGTGGCTGGTGACGGTGAAGTTGCCGGGGATGAGACCCACGAGGTTCAGGACCAGAACGAAAATGAAGATCGAGAAGACCCACGGGAAGAACTTCATGCCGTCTTCGCCGAGGTTTTCCTTCACCATGCCGGCGACGTATTCATAGGTGATCTCGGCAAGGGATTGGATGCGCGTAGGAACGAGCGAACGGCCGCTCATCGCAAAAATCATGAAGCCCGAAATGAGCAAGAGCGCCACGACCATCATCAGCGATGAGTTCGTGAACGAAATGTCGTGACCGAAAAGATCGAGATCAAAGATAGTCCTGATCTCGAACTGCTCCATCGGACCGTGATGTCCGGCGCCTTCAGCGGCCAAAGCCTACCCCCTAGTATCTCATTCGTCGTCGTCGGCTTTGACCGACGGCGCCGCCATTTGTAGCGGTTCGTTCTTTGCCTGCGCCTTTTGAGCGGCGCGGACAACATTCAGAAGACCCGCCGCAAAGCCTAGGATGACCAGAACGATCATCAGCCACGGCGCCGTACCAAACTGCCTGTCGAGCAACCAGCCAAGCCCACCGCCGACAACCACACCGACGACAAGCTCGGCCGCGAACTTGAAGGCCTCTCCGTAAGCGGATTGATCTTGTGGCCCTCCGCCCGTCGATCGTTCGACCTTGGCTTTCTGCGATTTGAGCGCATCGAGCTTTTGGCCGAGTTCCGCCGACCGCTTGCGAATCGCTTCGCGGTCTTCCGGGCTAATTTGACCACCTCCCTGAGGCTGATCCTTGCCATCGGCTGACATGGCTCAAACCATCCAGAAAACGCGGAAAACCGGCCGCTCGGGGACATCGACGGCGCGGACCATAGATAGGGGGTTCGGGGGTGTCAAGGAATTGGGCATAAGGCGATCAGACATCTGGGTACGGCTAAACCGCGCAGGGTTTCCTGAACTGTTTTCAGTGCGAAGCACAACAAGAACGGCCTTCTCCGAGGGGTGGAGAAGGCCGGCATTGTAGTTGGACTTTTGTGTAATGTTTATGGGGTGGACGGATTTTGAGCAGGCTGCTGCGTCCCCGTATTCTGGCCCGTATTCTGGCTAGGGTTGCCACCAGACGAAGCGTCGACCCGGGGAGGCGTTTCGCGCCAGAATCCGACGACCAGAACGACGCCGACAGCAACCGCGAGGGCCATCGACGCGAGCAAAACTCGGAAGCTCATTTTGCGTGGGTTCGCTTGCCGCGCTTCGGTTGGGTCGAGAACCTCTCCCTGGGCGCGGGAATCTTGTTGTGGTTGCATGGGGCGCCTCCTTTCTCCTAAGGAGACGGAACGTTTCCCTCGACGCGCAGGTTCCCGCACGAGCCCGTTACTGCCGCCCGCCGATCAATGAATAATTATTTCATTTCAGAAAGTTAGCTGGCTTCTCGGAAGCTTTGTGCCGTCTGCAGATCGACCGAGACCAGCTGCGACACGCCCTTCTCCGCCATCGTGACCCCGAACAGACGGTTCATTCGCGCCATCGTCATCGGATGATGCGTGATGACCAGGAAGCGCGTTGCCGTCTCGGTGGCCATTTGCTCCATGAGCCGGCAGAAGCGGTCCACGTTGGCGTCGTCAAGCGGAGCGTCCACCTCGTCGAGCACGCAGATCGGCGATGGGTTGGTAAGGAACACCGCGAAGATGAGTGACAGGGCCGTCAGCGTCTGCTCGCCGCCAGACAGCAGCGACAATGTCGCCGGCTTCTTTCCCGGCGGCTTGGCGATGATCTCGAGCCCGCCCTCAAGCGGATCTTCCGGGCTCTCGATCATCTCGAGCCGGGCTTCGCCGCCGCCGAACAGGTGCGTGAACAAGCGCTCGAAATGGCCATTCACCGTCTTGAAAGCCTCATCCAGTCGCGACTTGCCTTCGCGATTGAGCTGCTGGATGGCCTGCCTCAGCTTGGCGATGCCCTGCTCAAGGTCGTCGCGTTCCGCAATCAGGCTTTCGAGCTGCTTGGAAACTTCCGCGAGATCGTCGTCGGCTTGAAGGTTGACGCCGCCGAGGCGCTCGCGATCGGCCTTCAGCTTCGACAGATGCCGTTCGACATCGAGAAGCGCGGGGATCGCCGACGCCTCGGGGAGCGCCGCAAGAGAAAGGCAATCTTCGGGTGCAACTTCGAACGTCTCGCGAATGTGCCGGGCGGCTTCCTGCCGCTTCTGCCGCGCATTCTCAAGGCGCGTCTCGATGCGTGCGTTCGCTTCGCGCGCCGCCGAGACGTCGGCTTGAATGGCCCTCAGCATCTCCGTCGCGGTCCTAACGGCGGTCTCGGCGGCGGCCAACGCATCCGCCGCGGCGCGACGTTCGTCGTCGGCGCGCGACAACTCGGAAAGCAGCGTTTCGCGATGTGTGGCGATCTTCGCCGGCAGATCCGCCGTCGCGGCGATTTCGTCCTCCGCTTCTTTGAGACGCACCCTAAGTGTTTCGACCTGGGCTTCCGCGCTCGCCCGCCGTCCTTTCCAACGCCCGATTTCAGCATTCGAATGGCGAATGCGTTCGGCACGGATCTGCTTGTCGCGTTCCAGGCTGCCGAGCCGGACGCGGCATTCGGAAACGTCGCGGCGCGCCTGTTCGGCTTCCGTTTGCGCAGTTTTGAGCAGAGGTTCGAGATCTTCCCCCTCGCTCATCGTCACGATGTGCGCTTCGATCTCGACGTGGCGCGACTGCGCCGTCGTTAGATCTTCATCGGCACGCGCGCGCTGGGCCGTCACGGCCGCAAGTCGCGTTTCGCTTTCGCGCTGAAGCTTTTCAAGGCCCGTCAGTTGCTGCCGAACCTGCGCGAGTTCGTTCTGCTTTTCACGCCAGAGATGACGCAAGCGCCGCTCTTCCGCCTCGGCCTGCTGCGCGGCTAAGGCTGCGGCGCGTTCGGCATCGATCGTATCCTTGGCTTCGTTCAAAACGGCCTGCGCGCTGCGGTCGAGTTCCGCCAGCCGGTTCTTGTGCGCCAGGCGCTGCGCGGCGGGCGTGACGCCACCCGCTGCGGCAACGAAACCGTCCCACCGCCAAAGATCGCCTTCCGGTGAGACCAGACGCTGCCCCGTCTTCAGATGCGGCTGTAGGCGCGCGCCTTCCGAGCGCTTGACGACTCCGATCTGCCGCAGCCTGCGCGTAAGTTCGTGCGGTGCGTCGACGTGCATGACGAGCGGCTCGGCGTCGGCGGGCAGGGCATGATCCTCCGCCGGAAGATCGAGATGCCGCCAATGCACACTGGCTTCCGGAGCAATCGGCGCTTCGAGATCGTCGCCGAGCGCCGCACCGAGGGCCGTTTCGTATCCCGGAGAAACGCGAATGTAATCGACCGCCGGCGGGTAAGCGTCATCGTCGGCACGCGCAAGCAGCTTGGCGATTGTTTCGCGTTCCGTCGAAAACGCATTCGCGGCAAGACGCACACGCTGCGCTTCGTCCCGGCGCGCTTTCGCTTCCGCTTGCGATGCCTTGGCGTTCTCCTCTGCCGCGACTGTGTCGGCTTCGATTTTGCTGATCTCTTGCGAGAGCGCCTGACCGCGGTGGGACGTCTCCGAGACTTGCTCGCTATCCGGAGCCTTGGCGGTGAGATCCGCGATCTGCGCGTCGAAACCCGCGATCTGGCGCGTAATCTTCGCAACGAGATCTTTGCGTTCCGCGAGTGCGGCCTCAAGGCTCCGAAGCTTGGCACGGGCTTCGGCGGCGCGATGCGTGATGTCGGCGAAGTGCGCGTCGGTTTCGACGCGACGCGCTTCCGCCGCTTCGTATCGGCCTTTTTCGGCGGCTTCCTCGTCGATCGCCTTGTGATCGGCTTCCTGGATGGCGGCGAGATCGGCTTCGAGGTGGACGAGCGTTTCCTTCGCTTCCTGGATGAAGCCCGTTTCGCGCGCCAGATCGGAATCGAGCTGTTTGGCACGCGCGTCCAATTCGCGCGCCCGCTCTGCGGCGCGCGCCGCTTCGCGTTCGAGAGTCTCCTGTTCGATCTTGAACCGTGCGAGCGCGGCGGCCTTTACAGCTTCCGCTTCCCTGAGCGGCGGCAATGTTTCGCCAAGACGAAGCTCTTCGTTGAACGCTTTGGTCTCGGCTTCGGTCGCCGCGCCGAGCCGCATCATCGTATCGGTCAGTTGCGCTTCTTCATGATCGACGCTTTGCTGCGCCTCTTCCCACGTCAGATGGAGCGCCAGCGCTTCCTGCTGGCGGATTTCGCCCGACAGCTCTTTGTAGCGCCGCGCCTGCCGCGCCTGCCGTTTCAATGATTCCGTTTGCGATTGCAGCTGCCCGGCGACGTCGCTCACGCGCTCGATATTGGCTTCTGCTGCCTTGAGCTTGAGCTCTGCTTCGTGCCGGCGCGTATGCAACCCTGCGATGCCCGCCGCATCTTCCAGAATGCGCCGCCGCTGCTCGGGCTTCGAATTGACGATTTCGCCGATCTGCCCTTGCCGGACGAGCGCGGGCGACCGCGCCCCGGTCGCGGCATCTTCGAACAGAACTTTGACGTCGCGCGCGCGAACTTCGCGGCCGTTGATGCGATAGGCGGAGCCCGCATCGCGCTCGATGCGGCGCGTGATCTCGATGACGTCTCCGCCGTTGAATTCAGCAGGCGCCTTGCGCGCGCTGTTGTCGAGAAACATCGTGACTTCGGCGCTTTGCCGTTCGGGGCGTGCGGTGGTGCCGGAAAAGATCACGTCGTCCATGGCGGCGGCACGCATCGACTTGTGCGAGCTTTCGCCCATGACCCAACGCAGCGCTTCGAGAAGGTTCGACTTGCCGCAGCCGTTGGGCCCGACGACTCCCGTCAGGCCGGGCTCGATGACGAGCTCGGTCGGGTCCACGAAGGACTTGAATCCGAGAAGTCTGAGCCGGTTGATTTTCATTCGGTCTTTGTCAGTCCTCGATGCCTCGTTGTCGTGGCTCAGGACCGTCGCACGGCGTCCCTAGGGACTTGCAGCCGCCGTTGGCGTGCCGCGCGGCTGATTGGCCTGCTCGACGTAGTCGGCAATCTCGGCAATCGTCAGCTCTTTCTTGATGAGCTTGGTGCCGATGAAAAAGTTCGGCGTTCCGATGATGCCGAGCTTGCGCCCACGATCCTTAACCCACTTCAATTTGGCGATCATGTCTTGATTCTGCAGACATGCGTCAAACTGCGGGCGAGTCATCCCCACTTGTTTGGCGACCGCGTAGATGGCATCGAGCCGCACTTGGAGCGACACCCATGACGGCTGCTGCGCCATGAACTTTCCGTAGAGTTCCAGATACTTGTCAGGTGGGGCGCAGCGCAACGCAATGGTCGCGTTGCCTGAGCTTTTGCCGATCGGAAACTCCCGCAGAATGTAGCGGACCTTTCCCGTGTCGATGAAGCGGCGCTTCAACTCCGGATAGACCGTCAGGTGAAAGTTCCGGCAATGCGGACAGGTGAGAGACATATATTGGACGATCGTCACTGGCGCATCCGGCCGCCCCCAGCTCATTTCGGGGAGCGGGCTCGGCGCCATGATGTCGGCAATGGTCGGCTTCTCGATGACTTGTCGCCCGCTCGACGCCGTGTCGCTCGGATAGCTGAACGGCGACGGCATATCGTCGGACTTTCCGGAGCTGGTCGTGGGATAGGCTCCGAGTCCGTTGCTGTCGCTCGATATGCTTGCCGTTGCCGGACTGAGCGACGGCAGGGTCGAACCGCAGCCAGCGAGCCACCCGGTCAGCAGAACGGCGGCGGCGAGGCTGAGCGGGCGGGCAAGAAGCATTCGATTTTCCGGTTACTTCGCCGCCAGGAGCGGCCCGATCACCTTATCAAAAGCTTCCATCGTTGGAGCCTCTTGCAACCGCTTTCCGTTGATAAAGAACGTCGGTGTGGCATTGACGCCAAAGGTATCGCTGGCGCGCGTCCGCTCCGCCGTGATCTGATCGAGAAGCTTCTGATTGGTCAGGCACTTATCGAAGCTCTCCTGCGTGAATCCGGCCTGCTTCGCGATGTCGAAAAGCCTCGGAACGGGGCTGCCGCTCGCAAACGCCCAGTCCTCCTGCTTTGCATAGAAGGTTTCGATCATCGGCATGGCTTTGTCGGGGCCCGCACAACGCGCCAGCATCGAAACGGCGGCTGCGAGGTTATCGAGCGGGAAATCGCGGAAGATGTACCGGACTTTGCCGGTGTCGATGTACTTCTTCTTGAAGGGCTCGAAGACATCGTTCGAGAAGTGTGCGCAATGCGGGCACGTCATCGAGGCGTACTCGACGACGGTGATTTTAGCGTCTGCCGATCCGAGCGTGAGATCGGGAAGATCCGTCGGCTTCATCAGCTCGTCGACGGAGACCTCGGCCGGTCCTTCCTTGCGCTGCGCGAAGCTGGGGTCGGCGCTTGTCAGCGCAAAGCCGACGACGGCTGCCAAAGCGAGCAGGCCCGGAATGAAATTTTTGAACTTGATCAAGGTCCCAACTCCTCTGGGAATTCGTCTCGCCACTGAACGGCGGTCATAGAACGCTCCGCCTAGCACGGTTCCGGCGCCCGAATAAGCCTAATCCGGGATGAATGGCAACCGAACGTTCGGTAATTTAGGAGAACGATCTCAGCGCGCGTTAGCCGCCGCGACACTTCTGCCGAGGGCTTCGAGTGCAGCGGAAAGATCTCCGGGCGCAACCGCGATGCGCTCCTTTGGCGCGCCGGTCCCCACCAGCGCTTTCGGCGAAGCCCGTTCTTCGACTCGCGGAACTTGAAGCACCTTGAGCTGGGCAATAGCCCGGTATCCGAAATATCGATTGATCCGATCGATGATTTCTTTGTGGCGGTACGAAACCTCAAGCGCAAAGGCGGGGTCCGTCGCGACGATGAGCGTCGCCCCTGCACTTCTCCCCCCTTCGTCGCTGGAGTCGATTGGCCCCTTGCCGCCTCGAGGCCATTTGATGGATTGAGGACGTGTCAGACGCGCCAGATCGTCGCCGACAATCCTCGTCCACGATGCCATGATCTCGGCACTGTGAAACCCGAATTTCTGGAAAACGGCCGCCGTCACCTTCGGCACGAACGCGCCGACGGCCTTCGCGAACTGGCCTCTGCCGCTACGCACGTCGCGCGGCAAGGTCTGCATCTGGGCTGTGGGTTCCTGGTCCGACAACAGCGTTTCTCTCGACCTGAAGGCTTGTGGTGACGTAAAGGACAGCTACCATTGTCGATGCGATTCGAGCTTCCCGCGCAACCGGAGATGAAGGGCGCATGGGCGCGGTCCAGCAAAATGCAGCTCTTCGGCGAAAGCAGCAGCAGCTCCCACTGCGGCCCGCCGGTCCTTTGACCGTCAGGTCTCTGCTCAGCTGGTACGAGGCCGAGCGGCGCGACCTGCCCTGGCGCTATGGCCCGCGCAAGGCTGCCGATCCCTATCGGGTCTGGCTTTCGGAGATCATGCTGCAGCAGACGACCGTGAAAGCGGTCACGCCGTACTTTCAGAAATTCGTCGCTCGCTGGCCGAACGTCACTGCGCTTGCCGCCGCGCCGCTCGAAGAGGTCCTGCAGCAATGGGCGGGCCTCGGCTATTATTCGCGCGCCCGCAATCTGAAGGCCTGCGCCGACGCCGTCGTGCGGGATTACGGCGGTAAGTTTCCGCGTGACGAGACCGAGCTTCTGAAGCTTCCGGGCATCGGCCCCTACACGGCGGCTGCCATCGCGGCAATCGCATTCGGCGAAAAGGCGACGCCCGTTGATGGCAATGTCGAGCGCGTCGTCTCCCGGCTCTTCGCCGTGAGGCAGCCGCTTCCCGGCGCCAAGCCGGAGATCCGGCGTCTCGCGGCAACCCTCACGCCACAGCGACGCGCCGGTGATTTCGCCCAGGCGATGATGGATCTGGGCGCCGAGATCTGCACGCCGAAAAAGCCGTCATGTTTGGTGTGTCCAATCCAGCAGGATTGCGCAGCGAGCGCCCAAAATCTCGCGGAACTCTTACCACTCAGAGGCGCGAAGGCCGCACGTCCGACGCGTTACGGCATCGCCTTTCTCGTGCAGCGGGAAGACGGCGCCGTCCTTCTTCGTCAGCGGCCCGAAGCCGGATTACTCGGCGGCATGCTCGAAGTGCCCTCGACGCCTTGGGGGGAGAAGCCACCTGCGAGAACCGAAGGCATGCGATCCGCGCCCGTTACGACCTCGTGGCTGCCGGTAGCCGGAACCGTCGTGCACGTCTTCACGCACTTCCGCCTTGAGCTGACCGTTTACCGCGCGCTCGTCCCCGTTGACGCCGGCTTCACGCTGTGGGCCGAGCAGGAACGCTGCCGCTGGGTGCAGCGCCGCGATCTTCATGCCCAGGCTCTGCCGAGCGTGATGAGAAAGATCATCGCGCACGGCCTCGCCGACAACTGAGCCGATGACTGTCCCCAACGTTCCACCGTCATCCCGGCGCAGGCCGGGATCCATCCAAGCCGAAGATAACAAAGGATGATGTTATATTTGGACAGATCCCCGCCTACGCGGGGATGACGGAGCATTGTCAGACTAGATCGCGATGCGGCTATTCAGTCCGAGCTGCCGCTTGGCCTCCGATCTGAGTACGTCGATCGGCTTCAGCTTTCCCTCGACCTCGAAGTGCCAGAAGGTCCAGCCGTTGCAAGCCGCCTTGCCCTGCACGATGGCACCGAGGCGATGGATCGACGCCTGCTGGCCGTCGTAAAACAGCGTGCCGTCAGCTCGCACTTCGGCACGGACTTGGCGGCGGTGATCGAAAAGCTTCCGGCCCGGCTCGATGATCCCGAGTTCGAGAATTTGCCCGAACGGAATGCGCGGCTCGTTTCGCTTCGACGGCACGGCTTCGATCGCATCGAGATCGAGCGGCCGAACCTTCGCAATCCGCTCGTCCGCCGCCGTCGCGTAGTCGATGTCGCGCTCGATACCGATAAACTTGCGCCCGAGCCGCTTCGCGACGGCACCCGTAGTCCCCGTGCCGAAGAACGGGTCGAGCACGGTATCGCCCGGCTTCGTCGAGGCAATCATAATGCGATGAAGGAGCGCTTCGGGCTTCTGCGTCGGATGCGCCTTGCGTCCGCCGTCGTCTTTCAGGCGCTCCGGTCCCGAGCAGATCGGAAACAGCCAGTCGGAGCGCATCTGAATATCGTCGTTCGACGCTTTGAGGCTTTCGTAGTTGAACGTCACGCGCGATTTCTTATCGCGGCCCGCCCAGATCATCGTTTCGTGCGCGTTGGTGAAGCGCTTGCCGCGGAAATTCGGCATCGGGTTCACCTTGCGCCAGATGACGTCGTTCTGAATCCAGAAGCCGAGATCCTGGATCGCGACGCCGAGGCGGAAGATGTTGTGATAGGAGCCGATGACCCAGAGAGCGCCGTCCGGTTTCAGAACGCGGCGGCATTCGGCAAGCCACGCGCGGCAAAATGAATCATAAGCGGCGAAGTCGTCGAACTTGTCCCATTGGTCGTCGACGCCATCGACTTTCGTGTTGTTCGGCCTGAGGAGATCGCCCGCAAGCTGCAGATTGTAAGGCGGATCGGCGAAGACGAGATCGACGCTCGAACTTGCGAGCTTCTTCAATTCGGCGATGCAATCACCAACGAGAATCTTTCCGCTTCCAGAGCGGGCCTTGACGCGACGCGAACCCATGAACTCGAACCTGCTACGCTACTTGTGACTTGAGCCCGCCTTCTCATCACGCGGTGGGCCGTCGAGCTTTGTACATGATCGAGTGGCGGCTTGGATACGCTCCAGACGCGTGCAAGCGATTTATATTTTTTGATTCGATGTGCAACTTGATGGGTTTACGGATCAAGCATCCGCGAGGCCGAGCGCAAGCTGCACCGGCCGGAACGAGCGCCGATGCAACGCCGATATGCCGAGCTTGTTGATGGCGGCCTGATGCTCAGGCGTACCGTAACCCTTGTGACGCTCAAATCCGTATCCCGGATAATCGCGCGCCAATTCCATCATGATGCGATCACGCGTGACCTTCGCGATGATCGATGCCGCCGCAATCGACAGGCATTTGGTATCGCCCTTGATGATGGTGCGGCTCGCCATCGCGACGCGCGGCGCCTTGTTGCCGTCGATCAGAACGAGCTTCGGCTTCTCTGCGAGCTGGCCGATCGCCTGAGCCATCGCCCAGAGTGTCGCGCCGAGAATGTTCTCGCGGTCGATCCGGTCGACCTCCGCAATGCCGACAGCGACGATCGCAACTTTCATGATCCGCCGGTAGAGATAGGCACGCGAATCTTCGTCGAGCATCTTGCTGTCATCGATGTTCGCCGGGATTTTATCGGGATTGAGAATGACGGCCGCTGCAACGACCGGGCCCGCCCAGGGCCCACGCCCGGCTTCGTCGACACCCGCGATCGGTCGCGAACCGAGCGAATGCTCGGCAGCCTCGAGTTCGAAAGTCGGCTTGATGCGCGAATCGGCGATCTTCATACGCTAGATTGATCATCGCACCCGCCCTGCTGTCAAAGCAGCTTAAGTTGTTGTCCCCCATTACCCGGCCTGATGAAAAGGTCGTTTCGCAGAGGAACACGGTCTTCGCCGAGACCGAGACGCTTTTTCGCCAGCCGAAAGCGGAGTGCGATTTGGGTGGCGTAAGGTCCGCGCCCGCGCTGGCGAACGCCGAAGTCCGGCGTGTAATCCCGGCCGCCGTGCATCGAGCGCAACAGCGATATGACCTTATCGGCGTGGTTGGGAAACGCTTCGGCGAGCCATTCGCGAAAGAGATCCTTGATTTCGAGCGGCAGGCGCAGAAGCACGTAGCCGGCGTCGCGGGCGCCAGCTTCGCGCGCGGCTTCGAGAATGGGCTCGATCTCGTGATCCGTCAGCCCCGGAATGATCGGCGCAACCATGACCGTGACGGGAATTCCGGCGTCCGACAGCCTCTTCACCGTTTCGAGGCGTTTGGGCGGCGTAGCGGCGCGTGGCTCCATCTCCCGGGCAACGTGGCGGTCAAGTGTCGTGATCGAAATCGCGACCCTGGCGAGATTTTTTTCCGCCATCGGTCCGAGAATATCGATGTCGCGCGCAACGAGCGCCGATTTCGTGATGATGCCGACGGGGTGGTTTGTCTGTGCCATCACCTCGAGGATCGAGCGCGTGATGCGGCGGTCCCGCTCGATCGGCTGATAGGGATCCGTGTTACCCCCGAGCGCGATCGTCTCGGGCTTGTATCCGGGCCTCTTGAATTCCCGCTCGAGCAAGGCCGCGGCGTTGGGTTTCGCGTAAAGCTTAGTCTCGAAATCGAGACCCGCCGAGTGCCCGAGATAGCAATGGCTCGGGCGCGCGTAGCAATAAATGCATCCGTGCTCGCACCCCCGGTATGGATTGATCGAGCTGTCGAATGAAACGTCGGGGCTGTCATTGTGCGCGATGATCGATTTCGCCGCTTCCTCGATAACCTCCGTTTTGAAGGCCTCAAGGTCGCCGAGGCTCTCCCATCCGTCGTCGAAGGCTTCGTGCGTTTCCGGTTCGAACCGCCCGGTTTTATTTGTTCGGGCGCCCCGGCCGCGCCGACGCTCGGAATCGACCGCGTGCGGTGACTTAAGGCGGTCTTGCTGGTCTCTTCCCGGCGCCATTTTTCTCGAAAATCGCTGAATCGCATCTCCGATTACCACGGGACTTGGAACAAATAAAGAACAAACAACCGACGGATTTGACTGCGTCAATTGGTTAAGGTCCGCGGCTGGGCACGCCTTGCCGCGCGTGGATTGTCGTGTCAGGAAAAGAACATGATCTCGGTTGTCATTCCCGCACGCAACGCTGAACACACGTTAGCACCGACGTTGTCGGCGCTGGTTCCGGCAGCAGTGGACGGTATTGTCAGGCAGGTCATCGTCGTCGACGGCGGTTCGACCGACAGAACCGCCGAGGTCGCCGATCAGGCCGGGGCCGATATCGTCGACGGCACACCGGGGCGCGGCGGCCAGTTGGCGCAAGGCGCCGCAATGGCCCGTTTCCCTTGGCTTCTTTTCCTCAACGCCGACACCGTTCTTGAAGACGGCTGGGAGCGAAGCGCAACGGCGTTCATGCGCCGCGTCGATCGCGGCGAGCACGCGATGGCGGCGGGTGCTTTTACATTCCGGCTCGACGACAAGGGCATGGCCCCATGGCTTCTTGAGCGGCTTGTGCATCTCCGCTGCAAGATTTTGCGCATTCCCTACGGCGATCAGGGCTTGCTGATCCCGCGTCAGCTCTTCGACGCCGTCGGCGGCTACAAAAACATGCCGATCATGGAAGATCTCGATCTCGCCCGTCGCCTCGGACGACGCCGGCTCGCCATGCTTGACGCCAACGCCGTGACATCGGCCGAACGATACAAGCGCGATGGATATCTCTCGCGGTCGTTTCGCAATCAGATCTGTCACATGCTCTACGGTGCAGGCTTGCCCGTCAGCATGATTGCGCGCCTTATCGGCAATGCGGAGACGGCGCCCTGAGCGGACGCTTGTTCGCAATCACGCGCTTTTGCGATGTTCTTCGAGACGCGGCAGGATCTCGACGAAATTGCACGGCCGGTGGCGGGCATCGAGCTGGAATTTCAATATCCCGTCCCACGCGTCCTTGCAGGCGCCCGTCGAGCCCGGCAGGCAGAAGATATACGTTCCTCGTGCAACGCCGCCGCACGCGCGTGACTGAATGGTCGACGTTCCGACCTTCTGATACGACAGCATGTGGAAGAGGATCGCAAAGCCTTCGATTTCTTTTTCGAAGAGCGGCTTGATCGCTTCCGGCGTGACATCCCGCCCCGTAAATCCAGTGCCGCCCGTCGTGATCACGCAATCGACCGAAGGATCGTTGATCCACCCTTCGACGATGCTTCTGATCGCCCCTTTGTCGTCCTTGGCGAGCTTGCGGTCGGCAAGGATATGCCCAGCTTCCCCGATCGACCGCTCCAGATATGTGCCGGACGTATCCTCCGCGAGCGAGCGTGAATCGGACATCGTCAGAACGGCGATTTTTATCGGGACGAATTGGCGTTCGGCATCGATGCCGGCCATGGCAAGCCTCGTATGGCGACGGTTGAAACGCCGGACTTTGGCCCGGTGCGTTGATGCCGTCCAGCACGTATTTTGAAAGGCAAAGCGGCTATGCCGCGGCCGCGGTCCCGAAATCGTCGAGCGCCATCACCGGCATGCAGATATCGGCCCTGAGATCGCAAGCTTTGTAGACGTCGGGATTGTCGAAATAGATGGTCACGACGGGGCGAAGCCTATCGACGCCAAGGCCCGCGACGGGACGAAAATCCGCATGAACTCCAGACACCACCGAGCGCACGCGGTCGTAATCGCCTGTCAGACGCCGGCAGGCGTAGGCGCCGCCCGCAAGCGTCGCGAGGCCAAGCTCGCGGGTCGCTCGGTCTTCAAAATCAGCTGAAACTTCGATGCACGCGTCGTAGCGGCAGTTTTCAGCACCGACGTCGGCCGGGTTGTCTCTGGCGAGCCCATAGCCGCGGCCCATGTTTTTGTAGAGCCCCCTGCCGTCGAGCCAGGAGAGGAGGCGGTCCCAGGCCTTGGGAATGGCCCGGTCGTAAGGACCGGTTTCCCGTACATAGACCAGTCGGGAAGGACGCAGATAAAGCAGGACGGAGTGCGGATTATGCATAAAGTCGGCCCCAATGGGCTAAAGGGGAAGATCGAATAGCGATCAGCATCATACGCCCGCGGACTTCAGTACCCACTTAAGTTAACGTCTAAAATGCGATGCAATTGGCGATTGCCGGCAGGCGAAAGGCCGGACGCCGAGCTGCTAGAGCTTGGCTCGTATTTGCAACAAATCCATCCAGGCGAGTTGCTTGGCGACGGGCGTTCTCAGCAGATAGGCGGGGTGCAAGGTCGCGATCGCGGGGATCTTCCGGTCCCCGATCGCGATGTCCCGCCACTTGCCTCGGAGCCGCATGACGCCCTCCGTGGCACCCAGCACCTCCTTGGCGGCAGAGCCGCCGATGGCGACCAGCATCTTCGGGGATACGAGTTCGATCTGGCGTTCCAGAAACGGCCGGCAAGCCAGGGCTTCCTGTGGCGTCGGCGTGCGATTGCCGGGCGGGCGCCAGTAGACGATGTTGGTGATGTGGACGTCGGTCTCCGACAGCCCGATGGCCGCAAGCATCTTATCGAGCAACTGACCGGCCCGTCCGACGAACGGCTTCCCCGCAAGATCTTCGTCACGGCCCGGCGCTTCACCGATGATCATAACGTCCGCTTGCGCCGCTCCCCGGTAGAAGCAAAGCTTCGTCGCCGTCGATTTCAGCCCGCAGCCGTCGAAATCCCGAAGCGCCGTTTCAAGCTCGCCGAGAGTATCGGCCGCGCGCGCGATACGGCGGGCGCCGGTCTCGGCTTCGTTCGCGCCGAGCGGCGTCGCGGCACGAGGCCGGACAGGTTCGACGCCCGCAACGCTTCCAGCCGCGCGCGCACGCTGTGGCAACGGGTCCGCAGCTGGGCGCGCGGCAAGCGCGGCCGCGGGCTTGCCGGTATCGCCGCGGCTCGGCCACGCAAACCCGGCGCCGGGAGGCTCGTTCCCCCGCGACAGCCAGTCGTGGGAAGTTTCGCCGACGACGGCGTCGACGCCCATGGCTTGCAGCCATTGAATCAGCGCCAGCGCTTCGTCTTGATCGTAGGAACTCGTCATCGGATCACGACAATAAGGACGCGGACGCGCAATTGCACGCTTCTCCGCGTCGCCTTCGGGCGTTATCGGTCAACTTGACGCTTTCCCTCCCGCAACCTAATCGAGACCAATGGACTTCCGAACATCCAGAAAGAGGTGATGATGGCCGCTGACGAAGCCGACTTGCCGGCCCGCGAGGCGATGGACTTCGATGTGGTGATCGTTGGTGCCGGCCCTGCAGGCCTGGCGGCAGCCATTCGCTTGAAACAGAAAGCGGCCGAGGCGGGCTCGGAAATCTCCGTCGTCGTCGTCGAAAAAGGTTCGGAAGTCGGCGCTCATATTCTTTCCGGCGCCGTCATCGATCCGATTGGCCTGAACCGCCTCATTCCCGATTGGAAAGAGCGCGGGGCGCCGGTCGAGACGCCCGTGACGGAGGACGTGTTTCTTGTCCTCGGACCCGAAGGCGAGATGCGCTTGCCGAGTTGGCCGATGCCGCCGCTCATGAAGAACCACGGCAACTACATCGTAAGCCTCGGTTCGCTCTGCAGTTGGCTCGGCGAGCAGGCGGCGGAGCTTGGCGTTGAGATCTACCCGGGCTTTGCCGCAACGGAAGTTCTTTATGACGAGAGCGGCGCGGTCGTCGGCATCGCCACGGGCGATATGGGTGTCGGCCGCGACGGGGAGCCGAAGGACAGCTTCGTTCGCGGCATGGAGTTGCGCGGCAAGTACACGCTGATCGCGGAAGGCGCGCGAGGGTCGCTCGCCAAAGGCTTGATCCGGCATTTCGACTTGGCAAATGCTCACGAGCCGCAGAAGTACGGCATCGGGCTCAAGGAGCTTTGGCAGGTCGCCCCGGAGAAGCATCGGCCGGGTCTCGTGCAACATTCGTTCGGCTGGCCGCTGGACAATAAGACGGGCGGCGGCTCGTTCCTTTATCACTACGGAGACAATCTCGTCGCCGTCGGCTTCGTCGTGCACTTGAACTACGCAAACCCCTATCTCTCGCCCTACGAAGAATTCCAGCGGTTCAAGACGCATCCCGCCATTCGCGTCGCCTTCGAAGGCGGCAAGAGGATCGGCTACGGCGCTCGCGCCATCACCGAAGGCGGCTGGCAGTCGATGCCGGACCTCGTGTTCCCCGGTGGCGCGCTTCTTGGCTGTGCGGCCGGGATGGTCAACTTGCCGCGCATCAAGGGCAGCCATAACGCCATTCTGTCGGGCATCGCGGCCGCGGACGCCGTCGTGACCGCACTTGCCGCCGGGCGTGCTCACGACAAGCTCGACGCCTACGAGACCGAGGTCCGCACCGGCGACATTGCGCGCGATCTGAAACGCGTTCGCAATATGAAGCCGTTCTGGTCTCGATTTGGGACGATCCTCGGCGTCATGCTCGGAGGACTGGATCTTTGGCTCAACACCATCATTTCAGGTATCGGCCTCGGCTACACGCTGAAGCACGGCAAGACAGACGCTACAGCGACGGGCAAGGCCGCTGATTTCAAGCCGATCCCGTATCCGAAGCCCGACGGCAAGTTGACCTTCGACCGGCTGACGAACGTCTCGTTCTCCGCCACCAACCACGAAGAAGATCAGCCCGTTCATTTGAAATTGCTGGACCCGACAGTGCCGATCACTGTCAATTTGCCGGAATACGCAGAACCGGCGCAGCGCTATTGCCCGGCGGCGGTTTATGAGGTCGTCACGGACGCTGACGGCACGTCGCGGTTTCAAATCAACGCGCAGAACTGCGTCCATTGCAAGACCTGCGATATCAAGGATCCGAGCCAGAACATTGACTGGACGTGCCCCGAAGGCGGCGGCGGACCCAATTACGCCGGAATGTGACAGTGTAGTGCGGCCCGTTCGTCGGCTGGCGCCGCATCAGACTGGCGCTTCCGGCAACGGTAAGAGCTCGTTCATTGCGCCGGCGGATCGTTTGACGGCCACGTGTTGACGGTGTTGATAACGGTTAGCAATTTGGGCTCATGTCTTATTTTTCACGTAAAGCTTGTCGCCAACGGCGCGATATCTTTGCTAGGCTTAACCCTGCAGGAATCGAATTGGCTTCCGGCAGTAAAGGGAAAAAGTTGATGCGGGGACCCTTCAGGCGTGTGCTGACCGTAGGCCTTGTCGCGATCGCGATGACGGTCGCCGGGTTTTTCAGCGAGGCTCCGGCCCGCTCTCAAGACCAGGATCAGGATCCGGGCCAAGACGAAGTTTCGAATTCGATCCTTGGCAACTATCTCGCCGGGCGTTTTGCGCGGGCTGCGCAAGATACGCAGGACGCGGCGGCATTTTACGGGCGGGCTCTTGAGCACGACCCGACGAATGCCTTGCTGCTCGAGCAAGCATTTCAGATGGAGACGATGTCGGGAGACTGGCCGAAAGCCATTCCCCTCGCAGAGCAATTGTCTCAGTCTGGTGAATCTCATCGCATGTCGCAGTTTCTCCTCGGCGTGACGGCCTTTAAGTCCGGCGATTACAAAAAAGCCGAAGAGCGCTTCACCGCGGCTTCCGAAAATCCCATCGGCGAGTTGACGAGCGCGATTGCGATCGGTTGGACGCGCCTCGCGGCCGGCGATGCCAACGGTGCGCTCAAGGCTCTCGATCTGCCGAAGCAACCCGATTGGGCACAATTCTACTTGCGCTATCATCGCGCTTTGATTGCCGACATCGCGGGCCGCAAGGCCGAGGCGCGGGCGTCCTATGAAAAGGTGTTCAAGCAGGACAGCCGCACCCTTAGAACGACGCTTGCCTATGCTCAGTCGGCGGCCCATTACGGCGATTTCAAACTTGCCCGACATGTCATCAGGCGGCAGCTGGCCAAGAGCAAGGGAGATCCACATCCTCTCGCTACAGAGATGCTGGACACCATCAAGCACGGGAAGAAGCCGCCGTTCCTCATCTCCAATCCGACGGACGGTCTTGCTGAAGTCTTTTATGGTCTGGGTGAAGCGCTGGCCGGTGAAGGCGGCGTCAGCCTCGGAACCATTTACCTCCAGCTCGCTCTCGACGCCAAACCCGACCACATCTTCGCTCTCGCCGCGCTCGCCAATGCTCAGGAAGCCGTCAAGCGTTACGATGAAGCGTTGAAGACCTACGACAGGATCCCGCAGGGAACGCCGTTGCAGAGCGCCATCGATATCCGCCGGGCGTTTGATCTGAACTCGCTTGATCGGACCGACGAAGCCAAGGCCATCCTCGTCAAGTTGACCGAAAAGAATCCGAAGGACGTTCGTCCATTCGAGGCTCTCGGAAACATCATGAGAGCCCGCAAGGATTACGCCGGCGCCGTCAGCTACTTCACGAAGGCGCTTGCGATCATCAACAAATCCGATCCGCGCAACTGGGGGTATTATTACGCCCGCGGCACCTCTTACGAACGGCTGAAGAACTGGAAGGCTGCCGAAGCGGATTTGAAGCGCGCACTGGCTCTCGCGCCCGATCAGCCCCTGGTCTTGAACTATCTTGGGTACTCCTGGGTCGATCAGGGCAAGAACCTCAAAGAAGGAACGCGCCTGATCGAGAAGGCCGTGCAGCTAAAGCCCGATGACGGCTACATCGTCGATAGCCTTGGCTGGGCCCATTACCGGCAGGGCAACTTCAAGGAGGCCGTTCGCTACCTTGAGCGCGCCGTCGAGATCAAGCCGGAAGATCCGACTCTGAATGACCATTTGGGTGACGCTTTCTGGAAAGTTGGTCGCGAGCGTGAGGCTCGCTTCCAATGGAGCCAAGCACTCTCTCTCGGTCCGGAGCCCGAGGACGTCGACAAAATCAAGGCCAAGCTCGAACACGGTCTCGACTCCAAGGGCGAGGCCACGAATGCCGGAAAAACTCGGCAGGTCCAGAGGGACGAAGCCTTGCGCCGGCGCAGCGAAAACAAGACGGGAACCCCGAGTCGAGCCGTCGAGTAGTAACATTAGATCAACGTAGTTTATGGAAGACGGGCGCTGGGGCGCCCGTTTCTATATCGTGGAATGCATGTCGAATTTGGAATTTGCACCTGCCAAGATCAACCTGACGCTTGAAGTGCTGGGACGCCGTGCCGACGGCTATCACGAACTTCGCAGTCTTGTCGCGTTCGCGTCCGACGCGGGCGATCGATTGACGCTCCATGCGGGCGCCGGATCGAGAACCGAAGTCGAAGGGCCGTTCGCCACCGCCATCGGCGATGGCAATCTCGTCGACACCGCAATTTCGGCCGTTTCCGGTCTGCTGCCGAATTTCAATCCGGTCCGTTTTACGCTTGAGAAGAATCTCCCTGTGGCGAGCGGCATCGGAGGCGGCTCGGCCGACGCGGCGGCGGCGCTACGCCTATTGAGTGCCGCTGATCCGGAAATCGCCTCTCTTGACCTGCCCGCCATCGCGCGCTCGCTCGGCGCCGATGTTCCCGTCTGCCTCAGAAGCCGGACAGCGATGATGACCGGCGTCGGTGAAGTGACCGACGAGATCCAATTGCCGGGTGAACTCTTTGCCGTGCTGGCCAATCCGCTCATCGACGTTCCGGCCAGGAAGACGGCCGAGGTGTTTCGTCTGCTCGATGCACCACCCCTGCCCGACGATCCGCCAGGGGAGAGTCCTCCCGTCTTCACGTCCGTGCGCGACGTGATCCGCTACGCCGCCCTGCGGGGTAACACCCTTGAAGCGCCCGCTCGCAAGCTTTTCCCCGAGATAAATGTCGTGATCACGGATCTCGCGAAGCTGCCGCGGTCGCGGGTCGCACAGTTGTCAGGCGCCGGGCCGACGTGCTTCGCTCTATTTGAAACCGATCACGCAGCCAACACCGGCGCGCGCATCCTCAAATCGCGCCACCCCGACTGGTGGATCGCAAAATCCCGGCTGGCCTAGGCTCGCCCTCAAGCTTCAGTGGGAGCGGCCGATGCAGAATTCGATGACCTGCTCAAGCGCGTCTTTCTCGCCGCTCGGCGGGAAGATCGCCAACGCGTCGCGCGCGATGGCGCCGTAAGACCGCGCCCGTTCGAACGTCGCTTCGATCGCCTTGTGCTTGCGCATGAGAATAATCGCCTGCTCCAGGTCGCCATCTGAAATGTCGCCGTCGGCAATCGTCCGGTTCCAGAACTGGCGCTCTTCTTTCGACCCGCGCCGGAACGACAGGATCACCGGAAGCGTGATCTTGCCTTCGCGGAAATCGTCGCCGACCGACTTGCCGAGGCGCGTGCTGTCGCCGGCGTAGTCGAGCGCGTCGTCGACCAATTGGAAGGCGAGGCCGAGATTTTTGCCATACGACCGGAGCGCCGCCTGCTCCTCGTTGGGCCGCTGCGCCAGTGCCGCGCCGGATTCGGCCGCAGCGGAAAAAAGCGCCGCCGTCTTGGAGTTGATGATCGAAAGATAATCGTCCTCGGTAGTCGAGGTATTCTTCGCCGCCGCGAGCTGCATCACCTCGCCCTCGGCAATCGTCGCTGCGGCGTTGGACATGATTCTGAGAACCGTGAGAGATCCGACGTCGACGAACATCTTGAAGGCCTGGCCGAGAAGAAAGTCGCCGACGAGCACGCTCGCCTGGTTGCCCCAGATCATTCGCGCCGTCTTACGGCCGCGCCGCGTCGCGCTCTCATCTACAACATCGTCGTGGAGCAGCGTGGCGGTATGCATGAACTCGACCGCTGACGCCGTTCGGATGTGGCCGTTTCCGGGATACCCGCAGAGTTTCGCCGTCGCCAGGGCCAGCATGGGCCTGAGCCGCTTGCCGCCACTGTCGATCAGGTGATGGGCAAGCTCAGGGATCATCTCGACGTCGGAAACGGCCTTGTCGAGAATAATGCGATTGATGGCTTCGAGATCCTCTGCAACGAGATCGAGAAGCGGTTGCAGCTTCTGGCTCGTTTCGCGGATGTCTTCGAGCGGAATTACGCGACCCAAGTTGGCCCCCAGTTTTCTAGACCATGCTAATATAGGCAGTCGTCGTCAGGCCGTCACGCGGCATCCGGCGTGACCAAGACCAACGTTTAATTTGGAATTGCCATGCGCGAGTTAATTTTGACGAACGACCTTGTCCTTCTCAGTTACGTCGAAGCGCTGCTCGCCGATCAGGGCATCGAAGCGGTCGTATTTGATCGAAATATGAGTTTGATGGAAGGGTCAATTGGTGCATTCCCGCGACGTCTTGTCGTTGAGGCAGATGTCTGGAACCGCGCCAGCCGGGTTCTGAGGGATGCCGGACTTGGTGAATGGGTCGTCGAAAATGAACGCGATTGAGCCCGATCCGTCGCTCACGGAGCAAGCGACCGAGGACCTCTTTCTCGGCGACGCCTTGGTCGTTCGCCAGCCGCGATCCGGATATCGGGCCGGGACGGACGCGGTGCTTCTCGCCGCCACCCTAGCGCCCGAATTTGCCCGGGAAGGGCCTGTGCTGGACGTCGGTTCCGGGGTCGGCGTCGTCGGATTGTGCGTGGCGGCACGATGTCCCATGGCACGCGTCGTTTTGCTCGAGCGCGAACCGGCGCTCGCCGCCCTTGCCCGCCACAACGTCGAGCGAAACTCTCTGGCGATGCGCGTCTCGGTTGTTGAAGCAGACATTGCACGCGCTTCCGGGGCGCTCGATGACGCCGGCATTGCCTCCGAGACCTTCCCGTTCGTCCTCGCCAATCCGCCCTATCATGAGGAAGGCCGCAGCACGGCGGCGGAAAATCAACTCCGGGCCGCCTCTCATCAGATGTCTCCTGATGCGCTTGAAATATGGGCGCGTTTCATGAATCGCATGGCGGCGCCGGGCGGACGCGCTGCGATGATCCACAAGACGGAGGCGTTGCCGAGAATTTTAGCTGCGTTCGAAGGCCGATTTGGAGGCGTCAGCGTACTGCCCATCCATGCGCGTGCTGAAGAACCGGCCATTCGGGTGATCGTCACGGGTATCAAGGGCAGCCGCGCTCCGATTTCGATCAAACCGGGCCTCGTCCTCCACGGCCCCGATCAGGCCTTCCTGCCCGAAATCGAAGCCGTTTTCCGCTATGGCGCCGCGCTTCCGTCGAAAACCGGCGGCTGATCGCCACTGGCACCGCGCTCTCGGTTGCACTAGATCTTCCGCTCTTTCATCGAAAGCGAATAAATCCCCCAACATCGCCCGCAGGAGTTTGAATTCATGTGGCCGTTTTCGCGTCAGCCCACCGTTCCCGTCCTCCGCTTCAGCGGTCCGATCGGCATGGCGACACCGCTGCGGCCCGGCCTATCGCTTGCCACCTACGCGGGCGCGATCGAAAAGGCCTTCTCGATGTCCAAGCTTCCGGGCGTCGCCGTCGTCATCAATTCTCCGGGCGGCTCGCCGGTGCAGTCGAACCTGATCTTCAAGCGCCTTCGCCAGACGGCAGCCGACAAGAAGAAGAAAATCTATGTTTTCTGCGAAGATGTGGCGGCATCGGGTGGATACTTCCTCGCCATATCGGGCGATGAAATCTATGCCGATCCGTCGTCCATCGTTGGCTCGATCGGCGTCGTCTCGCGAAGCTTCGGCTTCGTGGATCTGCTCGATTGCCTCGGCGTTCAGCGACGCGTCTATACTGCCGGCGCCAACAAGAACCAGCTCGACCCATTTCTTCCCGAAGTCCCGGAGGACATTGCGCGCCTCAAGGCAATTCAGCAGGATGTGCACGACGTATTCATCGGGCTCGTCAAGGAGCGGCGCTTGGGCAAGCTCAAGGCGCCGGACGACGAACTCTTCTCGGGCGCCTTCTGGTCGGCCGCGAAAGCCGCCGAGTTTGGTCTCATCGACGGAATAATGGATATCCGCTCGAAGATGCGGGAGGTCTTTGGCGACAAGGTGCGGCTGAAAGTCGTCGAGCCCGAGCGCGGAGGCCTTCTTTCCCGCTTTCGCCGTGTTCCTGGCGCTTTCGGCTTAGGCGGCAACGCCAGCCTTGCTTTTGCTGACGATCTGGTGTCGGCTATCGAGACGCGCACGCTTTGGTCGCGCTTTGGGATCTAGGCCCGGGAGGGCTGCGCAATGCCCCCAGTCATGTTTCTCGCTGTCGTTGGTATCGCCGGGCTCGCCGGCTATCGATTGCTGTCGGCCATGGCGCGTCATGGCCAGGGCACGGGAAACAGGGATGAGGCGCGCATGAAGCGAGCGACGGCGCCCGTACGCGACCTCGGCAATCTCGAATGGGACGAAGGAGCAGGCGTTTATCGCCCGCGCCAGAAACGCGAAAACTGACGTCCGCTGCACTCCCATTTTGAACCTTTTCCAAGAAGCACTTGCGCTATTCTGGTGCCCTCTGGTCGCGCCCGAAAAACGACACTCAAGCGTGATCGCCGTGTCGGCAGAAAGCCCGCAAAATCGGCACCTCGATGCGTGACAAGGTGGCGTTAACGCGTATATTGCCGCCGAAATTTCATCCGGAACGAGCAAAAGAGACATGCCCCATACGTCGGTTGCAACCAAGGCCGCGCGCATTCCCGCCTTGCGCCCCAAAGCAGCCTTTCAAGACCTCATCCTGACGTTGCAGAGCTTCTGGAGCGCGCAAGGCTGCGTCATCCTTCAGCCCTACGACATGGAGGTCGGCGCCGGAACCTTCCATCCCGCGACGACACTGCGCTCGCTCGGCCCGAAACCCTGGTCCGCCGCCTACGTTCAGCCCTCGCGCCGTCCGAAAGACGGCCGCTATGGCGAAAACCCGAACCGGCTCCAGCACTACTACCAATTCCAGGTCATCATGAAGCCGTCGCCTGCAAATATGCAGGAACTCTACCTCGCGAGCCTCGACGCCATCGGCATCGATACGACGCTGAATGACATTCGCTTCGTCGAGGACGATTGGGAGAGCCCGACGCTCGGCGCTTGGGGACTCGGCTGGGAAGTCTGGTGCAACGGCATGGAAGTTTCGCAGTTCACATACTTCCAGCAGGTGGGCGGCTTCGACTGCAATCCGGTTTCCGGCGAAATCACCTATGGGCTCGAGCGCCTCGCCATGTACGTTCAGGGCGTCGACCGCGTCTTCGATCTGAATTTCAACGGCCGCGACGATGACAAACGCCTGACATATGGCGACGTCTTCCTGCAGGCCGAGCGCGAATATTCTCGCTTCAACTTTGAGCACGCCAACACTGAGATACTGCTCCGGCATTTCAAGGACGCCGAAGCGGAATGCACGGCCTTGCTCGAGGCCGGTGCCAAGGAAGGTGAGGAGCACTTGCTCGCGCTCCCCGCCTACGATCAGTGCATCAAGGCGAGCCACATTTTTAACCTGCTCGACGCTCGCGGAGTGATTTCCGTGACTGAGCGCCAGAGCTACATCCTGCGCGTTCGCGATCTAGCGAAAGCCTGTTGCGGCGCGTGGTTAAAGACAAAGGGAGGACGCACATGAACGACACAACCCTCGGCATTATCGCGGCTGCCGTGCCGCTGATCATTATCGGCTTCTTTGCTCTTCGGCGACTGCCGTGGATCTTCGCGTTTTTTGTTGCTCTCGTCGCCGTTGGTGTCGGCTATCTCCAGACGACGGGCACGATGAAGGAGTTCGGTCACACGGTGCGCGCCACGCTTCCGGCTGGCATGCTCCCGGAGCACAAGAAGGCTGAGGAAGCCGCTCCGCCGGAAGGTGGTGCGATGAAGGCGCTTCCGCCACCCGCGGAGACACCGGCAGCACCGGAACCCGCTCCGACGCCGCCGCCCGCCGCGGAATTGACGCCACCTGCCGCCGAACCTGCGCCCGAAGGCGGTGCGATGAAGGCCCTTCCGCCGCCTGCGGAGACGCCAGCGGCACCGGAATCGACTCCGACGCCGCCTGCGGCGGAACCGGCGCCGGCTGAGCCCGCGACGCCTACTCCGGAAAGCACGCAGCCCGCGGAACCGACGCCCGCACCTGCGAACCCGTAAAGCCTCTCCTCTCCTCGTCGCACGTTCGCGGCGGGGAGAGGGATCAGGGTGAGGGGCCGAAAGGAGCACCCTGCATCTCTCCACCCCTCACCTTCGCTCTTTTCCTGTATGACTGGCAAAGAGCTATTTCTCGCGAGATCGATCCTGCATGTCTGAACTTCTACTTGAGCTTCTGTCGGAGGAGATTCCGGCGCGCATGCAATTGCGTGCAGCGGATGATTTGAAACGCCTCGTTGTCGACGGCCTGAAATCGCGCGGCCTCGAAGCTGGCGAAGCACGCGCCTTTTCGACGCCACGACGGCTGACGCTCGTCATCGACAACGTGCCTGAAGGCTCGCCCGCCATTTCCGAAGAGAAGAAAGGTCCGCGCGTCGGTGCGCCTGAGCAGGCCGTGCAGGGATTTCTGAAGTCCGCGGGCCTCGGCTCCCTGAAAGACGCGACCGTCGTCAAGGACGAGAAGAAGGGCGACTACTACGTCGCCAAGATCGAGAATCCCGGCCGCGCCGCGTCCGAACTCATCGCCGAAACCGTGACCGAGGTCGCCGCCAAATTCCCCTGGCCGAAATCGATGCGCTGGGGCGCCCCGCGATTCACCGAGCTTCTCGACGACAAGGGTGAGGCCGTCCGCGACGAGGCAGGAGCGATCGTCGAGGTTGAGGACAGGATGCGCTGGGTCCGGCCGCTGCAATCGGTTCTCTGCTTGCTCGGCGGCAAGGTCGTGCCGTTCGAGATCGCAGGTTTGTCCGCCGGGCATGAAACGCGCGGCCATCGCTTCCTGGGGCCTGGCCCGTTCAAGGTCAAAAACTTCACCGATTACGAGGAAAAACTCGCGAGCCATCATGTGATGCTCGATCCGGCGAAACGCGTTGCCGCGATTTCCGAACAGGCGCACGCGCTTGCCAAGCAGGCGAAGCTCGAACTCGTCGAGGATGACGCTCTACTCACTGAAAACGCCGGCCTCACCGAATGGCCTATCGTGCTGATGGGCTCGTTTGAAAAGGCGTTTCTCGAAGTCCCCGGCGAAGTCCTGACGACGTCGATGAAGACGCACCAGAAGTGCTTCTCGCTGCGCGATTCGAGATCGAAGAAGCTCGCCAACAAATTCCTGCTCGTTTCGAACCTTGTGGCGACGGACGGCGGCGCCGAGATCGTCTCCGGCAACGAGAAGGTCATTCGCGCGCGCCTTTCGGATGCGAAGTTCTTTTGGGAGCAGGATCTCAAGCATCCACTGGGCGAGATGGCGGGCAAGCTCGCGAACATCACGTTCCACGAGAAGCTCGGCAGTCAGAAAGATCGCGTCGAGCGCATCGAGCAACTGGCGTTCGAGCTGGCGGGCGCTTGCGACGCCGTGCCGGAGGATGCGCGTCGCGCCGCGGGCTTGTGCAAAGCTGATCTCGTCTCCGAGATGGTTGGCGAGTTCCCCGAGCTGCAGGGCCTGATGGGCCGCTACTACGCGGAAGCCGTCGGCACCAAGCCCGAGATCGCCCGCGCCCTCGAACTGCACTACAAGCCGAAAGGCCCGACCGACACGGTGCCGCGCGAGGATCAGGGCGACGCCGTCGCTTGCGCCGTTGCGCTGGCCGACAAGCTCGACACGCTCGTCGGCTTCTGGGCCATCGGCGAAAAGCCGACGGGCTCCGGCGACCCCTACCAGCTCCGCCGCGCCGCTTTGGGCGTCATCCGCATCGTGCTGGAGAATGATCTGCGCGTGCCGCTGTTCAAGCGAATCCGCGATCATGCAATTTTAGTCCTGGAAGGTGCTGCCAATCGCAAATTCACGGCAGAAGCTGAAGCACTCACATGATCTCCCTGCTGAATTGACGGGAGGAAAATGAAGTTTGCCTGCGTTAGAGGGCAGGCTCGTTCTTAAGGGCGTGTTTGGCGACACTTTTGCGAAAAAGTTCGCCCGGTCTGTGCCTATCACAGTCGATCTCCTCTCCTTCTTCGCCGACCGCCTGAAAGTCTTCCTCAAGGATCAAGGCCAGCGGCACGATCTGATCGACGCCATCTTCTCGCTCGGCGGCCAGGATGATCTCGCCCTTATCGTGAAGCGCGTCGAAGCCCTCGACGCGTTCCTCAAAACCGACGACGGCACCAACCTGCTCGCAGGCGTCAAGCGCGCCGCGAACATTCTCTCCATCGAAGAAAAGAAGGACAAGATATCCTACGCCGGCCCTTACGAATTGTCGTTGCTGACGGAAAAAGAAGAAACCGCGCTTGCCGCCGCTATCGAACAGGTGAAGCAGGACACCGTCGCAGCCATCCAGGTCGAGAATTTCGCCGGCGCCATGCGCGCGCTTGCGGAACTCAGGCCGCCCGTCGACGCATTCTTCGAAAAAATTCTCGTCAACGCCGACGACAAGAAAATCCGCGAGAACCGTCTGCGTCTCTTGTCCGAAATCCGCGCCGCGACCCAAACCGTCGCCGACTTCTCGAAGATCAGCGGCTAATCCTAACGTCATCCCCCAAAAAAAATCCCCGGGATACGAACCCGAGGATCAGTCGATCACGAGGCTTGGAGGAAACGGGTGATCAGTGCGCCGACAGCATCGCAACTTTGGCTGGTGCAAAAGGCTTCACGGTTGGCTGTGCGACAGGCTGGGCTTCCGATGAAAAGAACCCCGGTCCGTTGATGATGTTCAGCCAGTGCACCGTCACGTTCGCCGCATAAGCAAACGTGATGATCGCGATAACGACTCCGGCCGAAAGCATCCCGACATAGGCGAGATATTCCGAAACCGCCAACTTCGCGCTCGCGACACGCGCGCGCGGGGCGTTTCTGCGATTGAGGGGGTGGTAGACGAATTTCTGGTCCATAATTTTTCTCGCTGCGCAGTACGCCGGGGGGGAGCACTCAATCTGCGCGTTCAATGAACGTCATGGCAGAGAGATGGGTTCCGAATTTCGTTTCGTCCAGGTGTGGACAATCGCGACGAAATCGCAAAATCGCCGATCTTTTCCAAATCGCACTGAAAAAACGAGGGAATACGGCCAGTCGGCCTAGGCATCCGCCGCGGCAGATGCCTCTTCGTAGGCTTCCGTCGCCGCGAGCCAGGCGTCTTCGGCGGTCTGCAGATCGCGGGCAAACTGCCCGCGCTGTTGCGCGGCGGCCTGCGCGCGCTCCGGTTGGGCGCCGTAAATCGTTGAATCTCCAAGCACCGCATCGAGAGCCGCGATCTCTTTCGTCAGCTTCTCGACGGTCTTTTCAGCGGCCTGCATCGCCTTCTTGAGGGGCGCAAGCCCGGCCCGCCTTTCGGCCGCAGCGCGTCGTTGCTCCGTGCGCGACGCGCGCATATCCCCGCCGTTTTCCTCACGCCGCTCCGATGTCCGCGCCCCCCGCTCTTCGAGCAGCAGCGAGCGATAGCTTTCCATATCGCCGTCGTAGGGCTTCACCGTGCCATCGCGCACGAGCCAGAGCCGGTCCGCGGTCGCCTCGATCAAATGCCGGTCGTGGCTGATCAGGATGACGGCGCCGTTGTATTCCATCAGCGCGCGGATCAGCGCTTCGCGGCTGTCGACATCGAGGTGGTTGGTCGGCTCGTCGAGGATGAGAACGTGCGGTCCGTGAAACGCGGTGAGCGCCAACAGTAAGCGCGCCTTCTCACCGCCGGAAAGCTTGCCGCACGCCGTATCCGCCTTGTCGGCGCTGAAACCAAACGTGCCGAGCTTCGTCCGCCGCTGCGCTTCCGTCGCGTCCGGCATCAGTTTCACCATGTAGTCGTAGGGCGTCGCGCTCGCGCTGAGGTCGTCGAGCTGATGCTGCGCGAAATAGCCGACATCGACTTTCTGCGCGCCGAAGACATGTCCCGAGAGTGGTTTCAGGCGTCCCGCGATCAGCTTCGCGAATGTCGATTTGCCGTTGCCGTTCTGGCCGAGCAGCGCGATGCGATCGTCGTTGTCGATGCGAAGATCGATCCCCGACAAAATCGGATGGTCCGCCTCATAGCCGACGCTCGCCTTTTCAATGCGCAGAAGCGGACTGGCGATGATTTTTTTCGGATCGGGAAAATGAAACGGCACGACGCGGTCATCGACCTGCGCCGCGATCGGCTGCATCTTCGCGAGCGCCTTGACGCGGCTCTGCGCCTGCGCGGCCTTGCTCGCCTTCGCCTTGAAGCGATCGATGAACGCCTGCAGATGCCGACGCTGCTCGTCCTGCTTTTTCATCAGTTTCATTTCGAGCCGCTGCTTCTCGCGCCGCGTCTCTTCGAAATCATCGTAGCCGCCCGCGTAAAGCGTCAGCTTCCCCTTGTCCAAATGCAGGATCTCGGTGACGGCGCTATTGAGAAGGTCGCGGTCATGGCTGACGATCAGCACCGTATGCGGATAACTCTTCAGATGGTTCTCGAGCCACAGCGTGCCTTCGAGATCGAGATAGTTCGTCGGCTCGTCGAGCATCAGGATGTCGGGCTTCAGAAACAAGATCGCGCCAAGCGCGACGCGCATGCGCCAGCCGCCCGAGAATTCGCGGCAGGCACGCCGCTGCGCGTCGTCGTCGAAGCCAAGGCCCGATAAGATGCGTGCGGCGCGGGCCGGCGCCGAATGCGCATCGATGTCGGTCAGCCGCATCTGGATTTCGGCGATCCGATGCGGGTCTGTCGCGTGTTCGGCCTCGGCCAGCAGGCTTGCGCGTTCCGTATCGGCGGAAAGCACCCAGTCGATCAGGCTGTCGTCGCCCCCCGGAGCCTCCTGCGCCACATGGCCGAGCCGGGCATTGCGCGGAACGGAAATCGAGCCGTCGTCGGGCGCGATCTCGCCTTTCAGAAGGCGCAGGAGGGTCGACTTGCCGGCGCCGTTGCGGCCGACCAGCCCGACCTTGTGGCCGGATGGAATGGCGGCCGTCGCCTGATCCAAGATCGGCCGGCCCTCGATGCGATAGGTGAGATCGTTGATGTGTAGCATGGCATGCCGATAGCCCGTCCGCCGCCCGCTGTCACCGGGTCAGAGCGTAACGCCGAAGCGCGCCAGCAGGGCCGTCATCAGGAGATAAGCCGCGAACGTCAGCGCCGAGGCGATCGTAAGGCTTGGCCAGAAGCCGAGGCCGTGCGAGAGCAGCATCGGCAGCGTCACGAACAGCACCAGCGACGGCAGCACGTACCAGAAAATGCTGACGGAAAGACTCGCGATTCTTGCGGTGTTGCCGGTCTCGCCGTAGAGCCAGATGAATGCAAGAAGCGACGTCAACGGCAGGGACGCGACGATACCGCCGAGGATGGTCGAGCGCTTCGCAACTTCGGAAATCGCAACGACCAGGACCGCAGTCACGAGAACTTTGATCGCGGCCTGAAGCATCTCAGCCCGACACGACAGGTTTCAAAGTTTCATACAGCAGCCGGTCGCGAACGGCTTTGTCCTGCACGGCGAGATGCGCAATGAACCACTCCTGCACCATCTTGCAGACTTGTTCGGGCTCGCGCTTCGCAAGCAGCTTCGGATTGGAGAAGACCTGCAGGTCTTCTTCCTTCCAGCCGAGCTTGCCGAGTTCCTTGATCAGGATGTCGTAATCGCTTTTGACAGCGGAATCGTGATTAACCGGGTTTTTGGAACCCTCGGAAATGGCCTCGAAAATCGCATCGGCCTGCGCGTTCAGCGCTGTCGCGGTTTCGGGATGCTCCATCATCTGAATGACGGCAGGGCTCGTCTCGCCCTTCGAGATGAAGCCGAAACACGCGCTGACGCTCTGCGCCCGGAGCGCCTTCAGGTGGTTGAGGAACGCCTCGGCAATCGCCTGCAGCTTTTCGGAACTTGCGGCCAGTGCCTTGTCCGCATTCTGCCGCCGCAACGTGACGAGGCCCTGAGCCAGCAGCGTCGCGACATCGCTTTCGGGTTTATTGTCCGCGACGAGCCTGTCCGCAGCCGAGATCTCGTTCGAATACCAGGCCGGATACTCCCGTTTGATCAGGGCCCAGACGGGGATCGTCTGTAAGCGAAGATCAAGCGGAGAGCCATCGACGGATGGAGGTGCCGGAGGCGTCGGCGATTGCGGCTCGACGGCCGCGACTTGCGTCTGCGAACTCGGCGCTTGCGCCCCCGGCGACGCGTCGGACATGGCGGAAGAAACCGATGAGGTTGTCGTGTCCCCCGGAGTAGGCGCCGTCGTTACGACGCCGCCGCCCGCGGCTGCGACGGGCGACGCGGATTGCCCGCCGAAGCCGGAAGGTGAAACCGTCTGTGGCGGAGGATCGGAAGCCGCTTGCTGCGTCGATGCCGTCTCGGTCGAAGAAGAGGAATCCGCGGGAGCCGCTACGACAGGCGCGTCTTCTGCGGTCGTCCCGCCCGAAGCTCCCATCATGTCCATGATCGTGTCGCGATAGTTCGTGAATGCGAAGGCGCCGCCCCCGATGACGGTGATCGCGACGCTCGCAAGCGCCAGCCGCTTTATGATGTTGCGCTCGGGGCGCGGGCTGACTTCCGGATCGAAGTCGGTGCCGCGTGGATCATGCTCGGCTAAATCTTGCGAATAGGCTGCGCCCTGATGCGGCACCGCCGGCGCATGGCCCCCGTTGGAGGCTAGGTTCGGGTCCTGGCCGAGCGCTTCGAAGGCTGTCGGAAACACATTGGGTGCCGATTGCCACTCGGGCATCCCCGGCCGCCAGATGAGATCGCTGAGGCGGAGGTAACTATGCGCGACGAACGTGCGCATTTCGACGTCAGTCAGCGGTCCGTGCTGCTTGCCGTCTCGGGCGATGTACCACTGAATGTCGCTGGTTTGTCCGGTCGTCATCATCGCTTCTTCGCACACGTAGGCACTAAAGCCTTACCCCTCGACCGTGCGCTTCGCGCCGGCCCACACTGTTCATACGCAGTTGCGCGCGTCAATCGGGCGATTATGCGGTAAAACTCCACTTTCGCGTGTGACGTGCAACCAGATAGCCGAAACGCCGGGCCTAGCGCTTGCTGGTGGCGTCTCCCGTCGCTATAAGCCCGCGGAACCCGCATAAAATCCGCAAAGCGAGACAGACTTATGGCCATCGAACGCACGTTTTCAATTATCAAGCCGGATGCCACGCGCCGCAATCTCACCGGTAAGATCAATGCCGTGATCGAAGACGCCGGCCTGCGCATCGTGGCTCAGAAGCGTGTGCGCTGGACCCGAGCCCAAGCCGAGAAGTTCTATGAAGAACATAAGGCACGGCCTTTTTACGGCGAACTCGTCGATTTCATGACTTCGGGACCGATTGTACTGCAGGCCCTCGAAGGCGAAAACGCCATTGCGAAATATCGCGAGGTCATGGGGGCGACCGACCCCAAGGAAGCGGCGGAGGGCACGATCCGCAAGCTTTTCGCGGAATCGAAGGGCGCGAATTCGACGCACGGTTCCGACAGCCCGGCCGCGGCCGATCGTGAAATTACCCTGAATTTCCGCCTCGACGAAATCGTCGGCTGACGGATGAACGGAGCGCTTCAGCGCTCCGAGTTCCCGAATTTCTCGGAGACGGGCTATGATTTCACCTTCCTACGTTCGCACCATGGCCCGTTACAACGCTTGGCAGAATGCCAACATCTACGGTGCAAGCGGCCGCCTGAGTGACGCCCAACGGAAAGAAGACCGGGGGGCGTTCTTTCGTTCGATCCATGCAACGCTGAACCATATTCTGTGGGCTGATCAGATGTGGCTCATGCGGTTTGGCGCCGCGCCGAAGCCCCCAAAGCTCTCGATTGCCGATGGCCTGGCGATGTTCGGCGATTGGGATGCTCTGCTGGCGGAGCGTCGCCGCTTCGACGCGGTGATTGAAGATTGGGCCGACCATATGGAGCCGTCCGCTCTCGAAGGCGACTTGAAATGGGTCTCAGGTGCGACCGGGCGCGAGATGACGAGCCCGAAGGGCCTGATCGTCACCCATATTTTCAATCATCAGACCCACCATCGCGGACAGATCGGCGCGGTGCTGACGGGCTTCGGTATCAAGCCGGATGTTACCGACTTGCCGTTCGGTCCCGATCTCTACGCAGCATGACGTTGACCCGCGTTCGCATAGTCGGCGTTGCCGGCAAACAGACCGGCGTCGAGGCGAATTTCGAAAGTTCAGAGAGAGGAAACGTTCGCCTCGAGGGCCACGACGAGATACGCGTGAGAGGCCCTCGGGCGCTTCGTCCGGCCTTCTGCGGATGCTGAGGTCGCGCATCCGTGGGCTGGACGGCAGACGGCGCTTAGGCGGCCGCGACCCAACTTCCGGCTACGAAACCGAACGCAACGGCATCTGGATTACGGCGCGCAGTTTCGATTAATTTCTCCGGCGCCTCGACATCGAAGGCTGCCGACGTATGTTCTTTCGATAGGCGTGCTTTTGCGCCCGTCAATAGAAATACGGACTTGCCGAGTACGATTGTTCTCACTGACTCCATGGTGAGGGTCTCCTGGAGTTGGAACGTATTTGAATGTCACGGGGGGGAAGTGACACTCGGAGATTCTTATTAAATCCTTAACGTGCTGCGAATATGACAGTAACGGCGGCCGTTGGATACTAGGCCCTCTCGCATATGCGAGGCGCCCTACAACTCGGATTTGAGCTTTTCCGAGCATTTTGTAGGCTTAAATACTGGTGATGCATTGCGATATTCCCTGTGGAAAAGTTCGCAAATGGCACTTGTAATTTCTCAAATCAAATTGGGTTTCGTGATGTTGCGGCGGCTAGGAGATGCGGAATCCACCGCGCAAATGCGCAAATAAAAAATGGCCGAGACGAACCCCTCGGCCATTCCGCAATCGAAAAAGAAACGCGCAGATCCTCAGCTCAACTCGTGGATCTTGAACTTCAGCCCGCCCTTCGGCGTCAGCGTAACGGTTGCATTGAGACCCGCTGGATCTTTGCCCACATACTCGGGACGGAAACGGCGGAGCAGCAGCGACAGCGCAAGAGTATTTTCGACCTGGCTCATCGCGCCGCCAATGCAGGACCGCTTGCCGGCGCCGAACGGAATGTAGCTGTACTTCACCTGTTTCTTGGCGTTGCCGGCCATCCAGCGCTCGGGCTGGAACGATTCGGGCTCCGGCCAGAATTTCGGATTGTGGTGGGCGCCGTAGCTGAAGATCGACACGCGGTCGCCGGGGTTGATCTTGACGCCGCCGATCTCGTCTTCTCCCGCAGCGATGCGGATCAAGCTCCACACCGGCGGATAGATGCGCATCGTCTCCTGGATGACGGCACGGGTATACGCGAGGCCCGAGTAGTCGGCCGCAGTCGGCTCGCGATCGCCGTAGACCTGCTCGCCTTCGCGGCGAATGCGCTCCGCCGCTTCGGGACGCCGTGACGTCTCGTAAAGAGCCCAAGCGAGCGTCAGGGCCGTCGTCTCGGTGCCCGCCCATAGATATTGCTTCAGCTCGTCGATCGCCTGCTGCTCGTCGAATTCCGGAACGGACGGATCGGCGACCGCGGCTTCGATCATCTTGAGAAGCGTGCGTTCGCGATGCTCGCGCGGATCGGCACCCATCACGGCTGGCGGAACGCTGGCCCAGACATCCATGGCCTTGGCGGCATCTTCGTCCGACATCTCGAACACTTCACCGGCCTGCTTGCGCAGACGAATGTCGCGATGGTTCATGACGTCGGTGTAGGTCTTCACGCACTTGAAGACGACGTGCGGATTGAAGGGCATGTCGCGGTCGAACAGCGCCTTGCAGATCATATCCGCGGCAAGCGTCCACGTCTGTTCTACCATTTCGAACGTTTCGCCGGTCTTCGCGACCTCGGCCCACAACGCCATCTTGGAATCGATCGCGCGCAGGAAGTACGGAATGTACTCGGCGAACATGTCGGGGTGGAACGCGGGCTGCTGCGGCATCCGGATTTTCTGCCAGAGCGCGCCGTCGTTCGTGATCATCGACTTGCCGAAGATCGGCTTCAGCCCGTCGAAATATTTGATGTAGTTGTCGGCCTTCGTGACGAGCACGTGCTTGAAATATTCGGGCTCCGAAATCAGCACGACGCGCTGGTTCGCCATGTTGACCGGCAGTACCGGCCCGTAGCGGTCCATCATCTGCATGAGGATGCGCATCGGGTTATCCGGATCGCCCCGCAGCAGAGGCGTCAGGTTGAACCAGATGCTAAACTCATCACCAAGACCCAGGCTGTGGCTTGGGGTCGTTTCCATAGGCATTCTCCATTCCGGACCAGAGGAGCGGTGCGCATGTTCGCCGTGTGGGCGCCTCACGGGGCTGCGCGCTGCACTTCGGGTCGCCGGATCTCCCTCTCCGGAAGACATGGAAATACCATGCTTTGGGGGGTGGCTGTCCATGCGACGGCCAGTGCAAGGTAACCGGTGAATAACGCTGTGGATCAGATTGTCGGAGAGACGAGACAGTCGGCTTCGCTAACCTGCGAAGATATAACAACTTTTTCACCGTCGCAGCACGCCTCCCCTGCGGCGACAAGTCTTAGTGCCGCCGGGTAAACCCGGTGTTCCACTTTGAGGATACGCGCCGCCAGTGTCTCTGGAGTATCACTTCCGAGCACCGGAATCGCCGCCTGAGCGATGATCGGCCCGTCGTCCATTTCCGCCCGAACGAAGTGAACCGTGCAGCCCGCTATTCTGACGCCGGCGGCGATCGCCTGCTCGTGCGTATTGAGGCCCTTGAAGCTCGGCAGGAGCGACGGATGGATGTTGATCATCCGGTCGCGCCAATGTTCGACGAACTCCGGCGTCATCAGACGCATGAAGCCCGCGAGCGCGACAAGTTCCACATCGTGCGTATCGAGCGCCGACTGCAGCGCCCGTTCGAAGCCGGCGCGCGTCGCGTAGCTCTTGTGATCAATCACGACCGTGGGCAGCCCCTGTTCGACCGCCCAAGCGACACCCGCCGCGTTCGGACGATTGGAGACAACCACCACAATCTCCGCCGGATAATCGGCCGTCCGCGCCGCCTCGACGAGGGATCGCATGTTCGAGCCGCGGCCCGAGATCAGAATGGCGGTGCGCTTCTTTTTGCTCATGTCGCGGGTCTCTAGCAGAGCCAAGTGCGATGCGCGAGTGCATCTGTAACTGCGGCCCCACGGCAACGAGGGCGGCCTTTGTTAGCCATGCTTGCCGACCTCTGTTGCAGCAGTGTTTCACCTACAGCATTGTGACAGGGATCGGGGGCCACGATCGCAGGAATTCGCAACGGATACGTCTGCGCCACTTCTGCCGCGGCCGGTCCGTTAACTGCGGAATCGGATGGCCATGGTACGCCGCGTCTCAATTCTGACCGTTGGAACTCTTGGCGACGTCGGCCCGACCGTCGCATTGGGGCTGGCCCTTCAGGAAGCCGGTTACGAGGTCAGCCTCGCCGCGCCCGAAGACTTTCTGGATTATGTCCGGAGCCATGGCCTCGAAGCCCGGCGCTGCGGGTCCGACTTCTCGAAATTCATGAAAGAGGGCGAAATGGCCGAAGTGGCCGGCGCCCATACCCTCGTGACCGTCCGTAAATGGCTTTGGCCGGGGCGTGACATGCGGGCGCTGTTCGAAGGCATCTTGAAGGATGCCGTCACCGCTTCGGCCGACGCCGACGCGATCATTTTTCATCCGGTGATTTCAGTCGCCGGTGAAATCGCCGAGGCGAAGGGAATTCCCGCGATCATGGTTGGTCTCGGCTCGGTTTCGCCGTCGGCGGAAAATCTGCTGTCGGTAATCCCAGGTACCGGAATCCCGGCTTGGAATCGCCACGGCTACAAGACCCTCGGCCTGCAGAGGCTCGCTTATGGGTCCGTCATCAGAGACATCCGCAAGTCGCTCGGGCTTCCCCGTTCGTTTTGGCTGAAACATCCCCATCGCGTTCGGGGCGAGCGCCCTCCGGTGCTCTATCCCGTAAGCCCCATCCTTCAGCCGCGGCCGAACACAGAGGGAGATGAGATCTATTTCACCGGCTACTGGTTCCGCGACGAGGCGCCCTCGTGGCGGCCCACCGGCAAGCTTGCGGAATTTCTAGCGGCCGGTCCACGCCCGATCTACATCGGCTTCGGCAGCATGCCCGCTCTCGGCCTCGAACGATCGGAGATGATTTTGCGCGCCTGCGAGGCGGCAGGGCAGCGGGCGGTACTTAGCAATGGGCGCGGCGAGTTCGATCGCCTGCCGCTTTCCAAGAATTTCCACTTGATCGACCAGTTCGTGCCCCACGATAAGCTCTTCCGCGAGGTCAGCGCCATCGTCCACCACGGTGGATTGGGCACGACGTCGTCGGCGTTGCGCGCGGGACGTCCAAGTTTTGTCGGCCCGTTCATGATGGACCAGAAATACTGGGGACATCGCGTCTTCCAGCTCGGCGCCGGGCCGGATCAGCTTCCGATTCAGGACTGGACGTTGGATGCGCTGACTGCCCGTCTCCGGGACTTGACCACGAATCCGTCCTATGCCGTCAGGGCCGCTGAAATCGGCCGCGCGATGGAGCAAGAGAACGGCACCGCCCGCGCCGTCGAGATCATCAAGGGCATGATCGGTGAGCCAACGGGCAATGCGACGCCGTCCGTCGCCGGTACCGTCGAAGAAAAAATCGCAAGCTGACGCTAGCTGATAGGCCGCGCCGTCGCCCTGGGCTTGATCTGCAAAGATTTCAGCCTGGCTTTGATAAGGCGCTTGCCGAGCCCGGCCGCGCGGCGCGCCTGATGGATATTAGCGAGAAAGACGTCGGCGACGCGCGACCAGTCGCGTCGCATCGCGTGCACGCGGATCTGATCGCGATCAAGCGTGAGGGCCGCAAGCGCCGCGGCCTTCAGATCTTCATCGAGGCAGCCAGTGACGCCGGGCGTCACGACATCGATCGGGCCCGTCACAGGATAGGCGGCGATACCGAGACCCGAGGCCATGGCTTCAAGCAGGACAAGACCGAACGTATCGGTCCGGCTCGGAAAGACGAACACGTCGGCGCTGGCATATTCGCGCGCCAGATCTTCCCCTGTCTTAGCGCCTTTGAAGATGACGTCCGGATATTGCCGCCTAAGGAACCCAAGGGTCGGACCGTCGCCGACGACCACCTTTCGGCCGGGAAGGTGCAGATCGAGAAATGCTTCCACGTTCTTTTCACGCGAAACGCGGCCGACGTAGAGGAACGTCGGTCCGGTCTTTTCCTCGCGCTCGCGGTTGTCCGCCGGACGCGGCCTGAAGTGAGCGGTATCGACCCCGCGCGACCAGAGCATCAAGCGCCGGAAGCCGCGCTTGGAAAGTTCCGTCTTGAGCGACGGCGTCGCCACGAACATGCCGATGCCCGGCCGGTGAAACCACCGCTGAAATGCATAGCTGATCCAGGCAGGCAAGCCCGTGTACGCCTCGATGTATTCGGGAAAGCGCGTGTGGAACGATGTCGTGAAGCGAATCCCCCGGCGCAGGCATACGCCGCGCGTCGCCAGCCCGATCGGCCCTTCGGTCGCGATATGAATGTGATCGTAATTACCTTGCTTCAGAAGCGCCGCGACCTGCGACCGGCGCGCCAGAGCCAGCCTGATCTCACGATATCCGGGGCAAGGGAGCGTCGCAAAATCCAGCGGCGACAAGATCGTCACGAAATGGCCGGCGGCTTCTAGCTCGCGCTTCAGGTTCTCGTAGGTGCGCACAACACCGTTGACCTGCGGCTTCCAGGCGTCGGTGGCGATGAGGATTCGCATCACGCTACCTCGATGTTGGGGCGCGATCCCCATGTCCCGCGATGAGCAGCGCGATCCACGAGATCGCCGAACGGGCCAGAGCGCATGACGAGAAGCAGGTCCGAATCTATCTAGCGATGCATCTTCATGCGCTTCTGACGCCAGCATTTTTCGATTGTGTGACAGTCGGCAGAAAATGCAGGGGCAGCAGGCATTTTAACCTGTTTTTGCTTCAGCCGCGGGGTCTGGTGACGTCATTTGAGCCAATTCGCGAGATTCGCCGCCACGTCATGTAGGCCCGGATATCGGTAAACTGGCCGTCGGCAAGACGCGCCATCGGGAGGGCGTCCTCGTCTCGGTGGATGATCTCGGCCATGATCCAGCGATCGGAAAGTGGTGAAATCTCACGGTCGTCGAATGCCGGCCGGGGCACGCGATATTTGATTTCGATAATTTCACCGACCACGAGGTCCGCGACATTGCCAGACATGTGGTTCCTCCGGAACGGTTATGGGACGCGTTGAGTAGTCCTCGAATTTTTCAGTTCCGTGGCGGTCCCCTGTCACGTGCATTGCAAGTCGTTAATGCGGGGATTGAGCAACAGCCAAATTCCGGGCCGCACACCGCCGACGCTTCAGCTTGCCGCGTTTCAATCGCACCTCGCCGAAGGTCTGGTAGCGCGCGCCGGGGATTTTGTTATCTCGACTATAAGACGGCGGCGGATCTCGGAGGTCGGAATGAAGAAGGGATTGGGCATCGCGGCAGTCTTCGCTGTGATGGGGCACGTACCGCAGGCCCAGGCCAATCAGGATGTGCAGGCGCTCGCGAGCGATCCGGCAAACTGGGCCATTCAGTCCGGCGACTATAGCGGTCACAGGTATTCCAAGCTCGATCAGATCAACACCGCGAACGTCGGCGACTTGCGGGTCGCCTGGACGTTCTCGACGGGCGTGCTGCGCGGCCACGAAGGCGGTCCGCTCGTAGTCGGTGACACCATGTACCTCGTGACGCCGTTCCCGAATGTCGTGATGGCGCTCGACCTCGCGCACGAGCAGAAGATCCTTTGGAAATATCAGCCGAAGCAGGACCCCTTCGCCATTGCCGTGATGTGCTGCGACACCGTCGATCGCGGGGTCCAGTATGCTGAAGGCAAGATCCTGGTGCATACCGCCGACACATCCCTCATCGCGCTCGACGCCAAGTCCGGCATGGAGGTGTGGAAGGTCAAGGACGATGACCCGAAGAACGGAGCGTCCGGCACCGGCGCCCCGCTCGTCGTCAAGGACAAGGTCATCGTCGGCGTCTCGGGCGGCGAGTTCGGCGTTCGCGGCTATCTCACCGCCTACGATTTGAACTCCGGCCACAAGGTCTGGCGCGCCTATTCGACGGGGCCGGACGACGACATCTTGGTCGACCCGAAAAAAACGATCTCGCTTGGCAAGCCGGTCGGCAAGGATTCATCCCTCAAGACCTGGAGGGGCGATCAGTGGAAGATCGGGGGCGGTCCGACCTGGGGCTACATGGCCTACGACCCGGATCTGAACCTGATCTATTACGGGACCGGCAATCCCTCGACGTGGAATCCGGTGCAGCGCGCCGGCCCCGACGGCAAGCCGATCGACCAGAAATGGGCCATGACGATGTTCGCCCGGGATGTCGATACCGGCATCGCGAAGTGGGCTTATCAAATGACGCCGTTCGATGAGTGGGATTACGACGGCATCAACGAACCGATCCTCGCCGAACTCGACTTCGACGGTGTCAAACGCAAGACGGTCACGCACTTCGATCGCAATGGCTTCGGTTACACCTGGGACCGCGCTACGGGAGAACTTCTCGTCGCGAAGAAATTCGATCCCGATGCCAATTGGGCAACGAAGGTCGTCATGGATAAGAACGATCCACAATACGGACGCCCCATTGTAGATAAAAAGTTCTCGCCATTCGAAACCGGGACCGATGACCTCACGAAAGGCATTTGCCCGTCGTCGATGGGCTCCAAGAACCAGCAGCCCGCATCGTATTCGCCGCTCACCGGACTGTTCTACGTTCCGATGACGCGCCTGTGCATGAACATGGAGGCGTTCAAGGTGTCCTACGCCGTTGGCCAGCCCTATGTCGGCGCCACGCTGACGATGCATCCGGCACCCACTGCTAACGGCGACACCGGCGCCTTCATCGCCTGGGACGGCGCCAAAGGCAAAACCGTCTGGTTGAAGCTGGAGCAGTTTGCCGTCTGGTCCGGGCCTTTGACGACAGCGGGCGGCGTCGTCTTCTACGGAACGCTTGAAGGCTACCTGAAAGCCGTCGACCAGAAGACCGGAAAGGAACTTTTCAAGTTCAAGACACCGTCCGGCATCGTCGGCAATCCGATGACCTACATGCACAATGGCAAGCAATACGTCGCCGTCCTGTCGGGTGTCGGAGGCTGGGCCGGCATCGGTCTCGCGGCCGGCCTCACCGACCCCGAAGACGGCTCGGGCGCCGTTGGAGGTTTTGCATCGCTGTCGAACTATACCGGGCTCGGTGGCACGCTCACGGTGTTCGCGTTGCCCTAGCTCCAGCCGCCGACCGATCAGGTAAACCGCAGCTTGCCGTCGTATTTCACGGCCCAGGCTTCGCCCTTGCCCTTGGCGTCCGATTTTTCGCCCGTCGGTGGAATGACGTCGCCAATGACAGCGGGGTCTTCACCAGCGGATTTCAGCGCCGAAACGACGTCATCGGCACGCGCCTTCGATACCACCGCAATCATCCCGATGCCGCAGTTGAAGGTCCGAAGCAGCTCCGCGTCAGGGATGTTCCCCGTCTTCGCGAGCCATTCGAAAACCGGCAGCGCCTGGAATGACGAAAGATCGATCCTTGCGGCAACGTCCTTCGGCATCACGCGCGGCACATTCTCGGAAAGCCCGCCGCCCGTGATGTGCGATAGCGCCTTGATAGCGCCGTTCAGTCCCGATCCGCCGGTCGCGCGAATGGCGGCAAGCAGCGGCTTGACGTAGATGCGCGTCGGCGTCAGCAGCGCGTCCGACAAGGCTTGGTTCTGCGAATTCTCGAAAGGTGCCGGCGCGTTCCAGTCGAGCCGCGCGTGCTCGACGAGCTTGCGCACCAGGCTGTAGCCGTTCGAATGCACCCCGGATGATTTGAGCCCGACTAGAACGTCGCCGACCGCGATGTCGGCGCGCGGCAGAATTTCATCACGCTCGACCGCGCCGACGGAAAATCCCGCAAGATCGTAGTCTCCGGCCTTGTAGACGCCGGGCATCTCGGCGGTTTCGCCACCGATGAGCGCGCACCCCGCATCCCGGCAGCCGTCGGCGACGCCTGCAATAACCTCGCGGGCAACTTGAACGTCGAGTTTGCCGACTGCGAAATAGTCGAGAAAGAAAAGCGGTTCGGCCCCCTGAACCACGAGATCGTTGACGCACATCGCCACGAGATCGATGCCGATCGTCGAATGGCGACCCGTATCGATCGCGATCTTGAGTTTCGTCCCGACGCCGTCGTTCGCAGCAACCAGGATCGGATCGCGAAAGCCCGTCCGCTTGAGATCGAAAAGTCCGCCGAAGCCGCCGAGATCGACGTCCGCGCCGGGGCGGCTCGTCGCCTTGGCGAGCGGTTTGATCGCCGCAACGAGCGCGTTGCCTGCGTCGATATCGACACCTGCATCGGCATAGGTGATGGATTTTTGCGAATTTTCGTCAGCCGCGGACATCAATCCTCGTCGTCGGTCGGAATGGCGGGTTCAATCGGGCGAGTGTGCTCAATCGGGCAAGTCGCCTTGGTATCCAGTGTCCTTGGGATATCGCAGCGGGAAAGCTTCGGTTAAACTCACTTTTGCCCCATTGCCAACCCGTGATGGGGGTCGTAGCAGCGACTGGACCTGAGAGCAACGAAGCGCTCGCCGGCAGGTTCCGCAGAGGTTGCCGCCGGTATTGGCCGGACGTGTCATGAAGCGCGAAAACGGGGGATTAACGGTGCTCGCGAACCGCTGCTTCGCTATTGCCTTTCTCGTCTGGACGGCGCTGGCAGGCCTTCTTGTCGCGCCGGCCGTCGCCGAAGACCCCGATGCGCCTTATACGGTCGGCAATTACCCGGTCGCAGCGACGGCCGCCAACGCCGTGGCCGCCAAGGAACAGGCCCTCGCCGACGGCCAGCAGGCGGCTTTCCGCTCGCTGATGAAGCGCCTCGTGCCCGTGACCGCCTACAAGCAACTCACGCGCGTTTCGGGCGTGAAGGTCGCAGATCTCGTGTCGGGCATCTCGGTGCGGTCGGAGCGAAATTCATCCACCGCCTACTACGCCAGCCTGGATTTTTCATTCCAGCCGGACGCCATCCGATCGCTGCTCGCGGGCCAGAGCATCCCATTTGTCGAAAAGCAGGCGCCCCCGCTGACCGTCGTCACCGTGCTGCTGCAAGGCAATCCGCCGGCGGCGAGCAACGATAGGGGCCTTTGGCGCCGTGCCTGGTCGAGCCTCGATCTGACGCACACGATCACTCCGGTTGATATCAAGGATCTGAAGCCGTCGATCCAGACGGATACGGTCGAGGCGCTCCTGTCGGGTCAGGACGGCGCCCTGCGAAAGCTCAAAACCGAATACGGTGCCGGTCTGGTTATCCTCGCCGTTGCCGAACCGGACATGGCGGCCAAGAAGCTCGACGTGACACTGGCCGGCAACGATGCGGTCGGCGGCCTCCTGTTGAAGCGGACATACCGCATCACCGACAATGATCTCGATTACGCGTCGCAGCTCGCGGCGGTCGTGTCGCTCGGCATATTGGAAGGACGCTGGAAAGCCGTCAAAGCCGGCATTTCTCAGGCGGCGGCGCCGGTATCCGGCATGCCGGTCTGGGAGGCCTCGACGGGGGGCGCGGGCGAGGACGTGACGCTCATCGCGGAATTCGGCAGTTCCGATCAGTGGGATCAGATGCGTGCGCAACTCCTCGATACGCCCGGCGTCGACGCTCTGAACATTGGCGCTGTGACCGGCCGCAGCGCCGACATCTCGTTGAAATATCCCGGTGGCGGCGGCAGCCTCGCAAGTGCGCTGAGTCCGCGGGGGCTGAACCTGATCAATACGGGGTCGGGTTGGGTGCTCCGATCAAGTTATTGAAATAACATAATTTATTTAGAATAGACTATGGCGAGCGGTCTCAAGCCGACGATAGAGCCGCGCGATATCTCATCGTCTGCTCTACCGCAGTGCAAGGGAGGATGTTCTCGACGAGGTAAACTTTGAGAGGCTAGGTTCGCGCCGCCCGGCGATACGTGATATCCGGCCGGGCGATTGGAAGAGACGGGGACACGGTCGGCGTGAGCATTCCAAATCTAATTACGCTCGGTCGAGTCATCCTCGTACCCGTGGTCTTCTGGCTGCTGCTGACCGGCGAGCTCCAGGCGGCGTTTCTGGCGTTCGTCGTCGCCGGTATCTCCGATGCGGTCGACGGCTTTCTGGCCAAACGCTTCAATTGGGAAACGGAGCTTGGCGCCTATCTCGATCCGCTGGCCGACAAACTCCTCATTGTCTGCATCTTCATCGCGCTCGGCGTGACGGGCAGGTTACCCTCGTGGCTGGTCATCCTTGTCGTATCGCGAGACGCCCTTATCATCATGGCCGTGCTGTTGTCCTGGCTGCTCAATCATCCGACTCCGATGAAGCCGCTTGCGATCAGCAAAATGAACACCGTTGCGCAGATCGTCTTGGCTGGAACGGTGCTTGCGGACGAGGCTTTCGACCTGAAGCTTAAAGGGCCGGTGCAACTGTTGACGTTCCTCGCCGCCGCCACGACGATCAGCTCACTCGTTGCTTATTTGCGCGTATGGTTGCGTCACATGACGATTGACGAAACTCCCCGCTCGAAATGACACGCATTTGAGGCCATGCTACGCGCGGGCTTTGGCGAACGGGTAGGATCACGATCCATGCATTTTGAACGGCACGCGCTGTTTTGGGCGGCGACGGCCTTGCTGTTTGCCTACATCGTCCAACTCGTTGCTCCGGCGCTTCTACCGTTCGCCATTGGATTAACGCTGGCTTATTTCATGGACCCCGTCGTCGATGCCATGGGCCGGATCGGCATCCCACGTTGGATCGCGGCCGTCTTGCTGCTCGCATGCTCGATGTTCGTCATTATCGTGGCGTTGGTGTTCGTGGTCCCGATCCTGTTCCAGCAGGCAGCGGGGCTGCTTGAAGCGGCTCCCCATGCAATCGAACGGTTGAAGACTTTGATCGAGACAACGGCACGCGAACATCTTGGACCGCGATATCCCGAAGCCGAAGCCACCGTCCAACATGCGCTCGACAGCTTTACCCGCGCGATGCCCGCGATGCTTGGAAGCATTGCTCAAAGCCTCTGGAGCAAAGGCTCGGCGGCTTTCAATTTCTTCTCGGTCATCCTCGTGACGCCGGTCGTCTTCTTCTACGTGCTCCTTGACTGGCCGAAGATCATAGCAAGGATCGACTCGTTGCTGCCGCGCGATGAAGCCGACGAGATCCGGGGCCTCGCGTCGGAAATAAATGCAAGCATATCGGCCTTCATCCGCGGCCAAGGGGTCGTTTGTATTATCCTTGCCTTCTACTACGGCACGACTCTGAGCCTGTCCGGATTGAACTACGGCCTGCTCGTTGGTGTCGCCACCGGGATCGCGGCGTTCATCCCCGTCTTCGGCTGGTGGATCGGCGCCATCGTCGCGGTGCTTCTCGCCATCGTCCAATACTGGCCCGATCTGACGCCGATCTTGATTGTCGTCGGCATTCTGCTCGGCGGCCAGGTGCTCGAGTCTGCGATCCTTAGCCCCTATGTCATCGGTTCCGAGGTCGGGTTGCACCCGGTATGGGTGATTTTCGCCTTGTTGACGTTCAGCTATCTGTTCGGATTTCTTGGTCTTCTCGTTGCCGTGCCGGTTTCCGCCGCAATCGGCGTGCTCGTACGCTTCACGCTCCGCAAGTATCTCGCGTCTTCCGTCTATCAAGGCGAGATCGAAGTGGTGCCGAAGGATCAATCCTGAACCGTTCCATGACCACGACGCCAGAGCAGCTTGTCTTTGAACTACCGCACCGGGCGGCAATGGGGCTTGAAGATTTTCTCGTCTCCGAGTTGAATGCCGCCGCCGTGAACCTTGTTGATCGCTGGCCCGATTGGCCGATCGGCGCGGCCGTGATTGCCGGCGCGAAAGGCAGCGGAAAAACCCATCTTGCAAATGTCTGGCTGGCGCGCTCCGGCGCCAAGGCATTCGAAGCCTCCGAGATCTCGCGCGAAACCGTTCCGGTTATCGCGGCGGCAGGCTCCGTTCTTATCGAGGATGTGCAGAATGTCGCCGACGAGGCGGCGCTGTTTCATCTTCTCAATCTCGTCCGCGAACAGCGGCTGCAGATCCTTTTGACGACAGATACCGTGCCCGGCGACCTACGGATCGTCCTTCCCGACCTTCGCTCAAGGATCAAGGCGTTGCCGCTGGCAATCATCGATCCGCCGGACGATGCGCTTCTTCGCGCCGTTCTCGTCAAGCTCTTCGCCGACCGCCAACTGAGCGTCGAGCCGCATCTCGTCGACTATGTCCTTGTGCGGATGGAACGGTCGATGCTGGCGGCGGAGCGGTTTGTCGCGGGGGCTGACCGTCGTGCGCTCGTCCTGCAGCGGCGGGTGACGCGCGCCATTGCTGCTGCCACACTCGACTCGCTCGGCTGTTGAATCAGCGTATGAAACGGCTGTAACGCACCCATTCGTCATTTGGGTGTAAACCTACTATATGGATTTCCTGACCGGTTTTCGGAGCATTCCCCCACCATGGCAACCGTGAAAAGCAGAACTGGCAAGGCAGCGGTTGAACCCGTCCCCGAAGGGCCGGACCGCTTCTACAATCGCGAGCTGTCCTGGCTCCAGTTCAACCGGCGTGTTCTCGAAGAGGCGGGCAACCAGCAGCACCCTCTGCTCGAACGCCTGCGCTTCCTTTCGATCGCGGCTGCCAACCTCGACGAATTCTACATGGTGCGCGCCGCCGGCGTTTACGGCCAGATCCGTGCAGGCGTCACGACGCTGTCGCAAGACGGCATGACGCCGATGCAGCAGCTCGCCGCAATCAACAAGTTCGCGACCGCGCTCGTTGCCGACGAGCAGACCACATGGAGAACGATCAGAGGAGAGCTCGGAGACGCGGGGCTCCACGTGCTTCAGCCCGGAGACCTCGCGGCGTCGGAGGTCGCTTGGCTCGAAAAGCTCTTCCTGACTCACATCTTTCCGATTCTCACTCCGATTGCAGCCGACCCCGCACACCCGTTTCCTTTCATTCCGAATAGGGCGATGACGCTCGCCGTCGAAATGGTGCGGCCTGCCGACGGCAAAGCAATGAACGGGCTCATCCCCATTCCGGGCCAGCTCGAGCGGTTCGTTCGTTTGCGATCGGAGCCCGACAGGCCAAAGGACGTGCGCTTCATCGCGCTTGAGAATGTCATCGGCATGTTTCTGACCGAGCTCTTCTCGGGATTTGAGGTCAAAGGCAAGGGCACTTTCCGCGTCCTGCGTGACAGCGACATCGAATTCCAGGAAGAAGCTGAAGACCTGGTGCGCTCTTACGAGAGCCAGTTGAAACGCCGTCGCCGCGGCAACGTCATCCGGCTCGAGATCGACTCTCGGATGCCGGAAAAGCTTCGCAAGTTCGTCATCGGCGAGCTTGAGGTGCGCGACGAAAGCATCTTTGTCAAAGAAGGGATCTTGGCGGTCGCGGATACGTCACAGTTGATCGTAACCGACCGTCCGGAACTCCTCTTCAAGCCGTTTACGATTCGCTTTCCCGAACGCATCCGCGAATTCAGCGGTGATTGCTTCGCCGCCGTCCGCAACAAGGACATCGTCGTCCATCACCCTTACGAAAGCTTCGACGTCGTCGTTCAATATTTGCGTCAGGCCGTCGCCGATCCGAATGTGATGGCGATCAAATGGACGCTATATCGCACGTCGCGCGACAGCCCGATCATCCAGGCGCTGAAGGAGGCCGTCGAAGCCGGCAAATCCGTGACCGCCGTCGTCGAACTCAAGGCCCGCTTTGACGAAGCCGCGAACATTCGCTGGGCCCGCGATCTTGAAAGCGCCGGCGTGCACGTCGTCTATGGTTTTACGGAATTGAAGACCCACGCCAAGTTGGGCCTCATCGTCCGCCGCGAAGGCGCCGATCTCACGACCTACTGCCACATCGGCACCGGCAATTACCATCCGCAGACGGCGCGCGTTTACACAGACCTGTCGCTCTTCACGACTGACCCCGTGATGGCGCGCGACATCACCCGCATCCTGAATTTTGTGACAGGCTACGGCGAGCCCGTCGAGCTTGAGTGCATGGCGGCGAGCCCCCACGGCATTCGCAACCGCATCATGACGCATATCGCGGAAGAAATCAGAAATGCCAAGGCCGGCAGGCCGTCGGGCATCTGGTGGAAAATGAACTCTCTTGTCGACTCGCAGATCATCTCCTCGCTTTACGACGCCAGCAACGCCGGCGTGCCGATTGACTTGGTCGTCCGCGGTATTTGCTGCTTGCGGCCGGGAATTCCGGGCCTTTCAAGCAACATACGTGTGAAGAGCATCGTCGGCCGCTTCCTGGAACATTCGCGCATTTACTGTTTTGCGAACGGAGAGGCCTTGCCTTCCCCCAAAGCGGCCGTCTACATCAGCTCCGCCGATATGATGCCGCGAAATCTTGACCGGCGGGTCGAAGCCATGGCCCCGGTGAAGAATCCGACAGTCCACGAACAAGTGCTCAATCAAATCATGGTTGCGAACCTAAAAGACAATCAACAGAGCTGGCGGATAAACTCCGACGGCAGCGCGACGCGGATGCAACCGGGTCCGGGGGAGGAAGCCTTCAATGCCCACAACTATTTCATGACCAATCCATCGCTTTCGGGTCGCGGACAGTCTCTGAAGGAGAGCTTCCCGCAGCGTTTCCGCCAGCCCGGTTAGTTCGGCCGGGAGCCTGAATGACACGCTGGAAAGAACTCTCGGGCGCGAACGAGCGTACCGCGGAAATGGAGCCTATCGGCGTCGTCGATATCGGCTCCAACTCCGTGCGGCTTGTCGTCTATGAAGGCGCCGTGCGTGCGCCGACCCCCGTTTTCAACGAAAAGGTTCTTTGCGGCCTCGGCCGCTCTGTCGCAACGACGGGAAGCCTCGGGGTCGAGGCTGTCGATCGCGCCTTGGCGGCACTGGCGCGTTTCAAGGTAATCGCGCGCATACTGAGCGTGAAAAATATTCGGGTCATCGCGACGGCCGCCGTTCGCGATGCCCAAAACGGCCGTGACTTCATCGAACGCGGCGAGCGGGCCGTCGGCGCCAGGATCGAGATTTTGTCCGGCGAGACCGAAGCGCGTCTCGCGGCTCAGGGCATCATGATGGGCTTCATCGATGCCGACGGTGTGGCCGGAGATTTGGGCGGTGGTAGCCTTGAACTGACCGACTTGGCGCAGGACCATATGAACGAGGCGGCCACGCTTCCCCTCGGCGGCTTGCGTCTCATCGATACGACGGGCAACAAGATCGAACGCGCGTCGGATGTCATCGATAGTGCGCTGGCCAGTCTGTCTTGGCTCAGAAACGGCGCCGGGCGGACGTTCTATGCCGTCGGCGGCACATGGCGGGCTCTCGCCAAGATGCAGATGGATCGGGTCGACTATCCCTTGCGCGTCATGCAGGGCTATCGTCTGACCACGCGCGAGGCCCTCGACCTGTGCGAGCAATTCCGCAAGGTCAAGAAGCCCCTCGATCTGCCGGGAATAGCCGGCGTCGCCAGGGCGCGCCGCGAAGTCCTGCCCTTCGGCGCCCTCGTGCTTGAGCGGCTCTTGCGGCAGATGGAGCCGCGCCAGGTCGTGTTCTCGGTTTTCGGTATCCGCGAGGGATTGATTTACAGCCTGCTGCCGCCTTACGAGCGCGCCCGCGATCCCCTCCTCAGTTTCTGCGAGGACTACGCCGCTCTGCGGTCTCGCTCGGTCGCGCACGCTTTCGAGCTTTGCGACTGGACCGACACGTTGTTCTCCGAGCCCTCGCTCGAAGAAACGGCCGACGAACGCCGCCTGCGACACGCCGCCTGCCTCCTCTCCGATGTCGGTTGGCGCGCACACCCGGATTACCGGGGCGAGCAAAGTGTCAATACCATCGCCCACGCCGGTCTTGGGGGCGTCGATCATCAGGGGCGCATATTCCTCGCGCTCTCCGTGTTCCACCGTCACGAGACGTCCGAAGATAACGGCGCCCAGCTGTCCGACCGGCTCCGCATTCTGGTCAGCAAGCGGGTCCAGCGGCGCGCACGCATCGTTGGCGCCGCCATCCGGGCTGCCCATATGCTCTCTATTGGTATGGCGGGCGTCATCGACCAGACGCCGTTGAGCCACGAAAACGGCGCCCTCATCTTAACCCTTCCGCCGGCTTATGCTGCCCTCGACGGGGAAAGGCTGCGGCGCCGGTTCGGGTCTTTGGCCGAACTGGTCGGCAAGCGGGCGGAGGTCCGAATTAGCGGTTGAGAGGCAGTACGCCTCGCTTGCGGCGCAACAATTTCTGATAGTCTCGATCCGGGTTTGCAGGATGAAAACAGCCTCCATGGCCGAAGATCTCTACGACATTCTCGGCGTATCGCGCGGGGCGACAGAGGATGAAATACGCAGCGCATTCCGCAAGCTCGCGAAGGCCAGTCATCCGGATGTCAATCCGGGCAACGCCGGCGCCTCGGAGCGATTCAAGAAAATTACGGCCGCCAATGACATCCTGAGCGATCCGGAAAAGCGCCGCCAATACGATGCCGGCGAGATCGATGCGAAGGGTGACCCCCGCCGCCCGCAATGGAGCCGCGCCGCCGGCGCGCGCCGCGGGACTTCTGGGGCACGCGGCTTCGAGGGCCGGCCGGGGGCGGGAGCCGGTTTCGATGATTTCAGCTTCTCCGACATCTTTTCGGATGTCTTCGGCACCGCGAGCGCCGGAGCCCGCCGTGAAGCGCACGGCTTCGCGGCGCGGGGCCAGGATGTCCGCTATTCCCTTGAGATCGATTTTCTCGAATCCGTGCAGGGTACCAAGAAGCGTGTGACCTTGCCGGACGGCGGCGTGCTCGATCTCAACGTTCCGGAAGGCGTCACTGACGGTCAGGTGCTGCGTCTGAAGGGCAAGGGCACCACCGGGGGCCACGGTGCCGAGCATGGCGACGCCTTGGTTGAAATCAAGGTTCGTTCGCACCCCGACTTCAAGCGTGACGGCGACGATATTCTGCTCGATCTCCCGATCACGATCGACGAAGCCGTGCTTGGCGGTCGCGTCGAGGTCCCGACACCGACGGGCCGCGTGCAGCTCTCCATTCCCAAGGGCACGAGTTCCGGGAAGACGTTCCGACTCAAGGGCAAGGGCGCCCGCGGCAAGGCCGGTCATGTCGGCGATCAGCTCGTGACCGTCAAGATCGTGATGCCATCCGAGATCGACGACAGCCTCTCCTACTTCTTTTCGGAATGGCGCCAGAAGCACGGCTACGATCCAGGAAGGAAATAGCTTCCGTCATCCTCGCGCGAAGCGAGCGCAGGCGAGCAAGTGCGGGGAAAAAGATCGTTAGTCCACTCTTGCCGCAGGCACCGCACGCACCTCGCCGTTGACGAGGGTGAGAGCAAGTTCCCCGCGCTTGAGTTTCAGCGCCGCATCCCCGAAAAGCGCCCGGCGCCACCCTTGCAGCGCCAGGATGTCGGCTTCGTCCGACGTCGCCAGCTGTTCCAGGTCGTCGCTGTCCGCGATGATGCGCGGCGCCACGCCGTGCTCGGCAGCGGCGGCCTTGAGCAACACCTTCAAGAGTTCGAGCGTCGCGCTGGCTTCCGCCGAAAGCGCTTCGCTGCGCTCGATCTTGGGCAGCGTCTTCGGATCGCGTGCGAGACCCGCCTTCACGACATCGATGATTTCCTTCGCCCGTTGCGATCGGGCAAAGCCGTCTGACAGCGTCCTGAGCTGGCCAAGAGCTTCGGCGCTCGCCGGAAGCTGGTTGGCAATATCGTAGAGCGCATCGTCTCTGAGCACCCGCCCGCGCGGTACATCCATCGATTGCGCCAGCCGTTCACGCCACGCCGCAAGCTCGACAAGGACCGCCAGCGATTTCCGCCCCTTGACGCGAAGCTTGAGGCGCTGCCAGGCGTTCTCCGGTTTCGCGTCGTATGTCGAAGGGCTGGTCAGGATCCCCATTTCTTCGTGCAGCCACGGCGTGCGGTCGGTCTTGTCCAGCATCTGCTTCAGGTGCACGTAGACGTCCCGGAGATGCGTGACGTCAGCGAGCGCATAATCGAGCTGCTTGTCGGAAAGTGGCCGGCGGCTCCAGTCGGTGAAGCGGGAACTCTTGTCGAGATCGATGCCTGTGGTCTTCTTGACGAGGTTCACATAGCTGATGCTGTCGCCGAAACCACAGACCATGGCCGCGACCTGCGTATCGAAGACGGGCGTCGGCACGATCTCGGATTTGAGATAGACGATTTCGATATCCTGGCGCGCCGCGTGAAAAACCTTCACCGTCGCAGTATCGGCCATCAGCTTATAGAAGGGCGCGAGGTCAATGCCGGGACTGAGGGGGTCGACGACCGCCTCGGCGTCCGGCCCCGCAAGCTGGATAAGACACAGCAACGGCCAGAACGTCTGCTCGCGCAGAAATTCGGTGTCGACGGCAACAAATTCACTTTTAGCCAGCACATCGCAGAGTGCCGACAGTTCGGACGTGGTCGTGATCATTCGCATCGGGAAACGCCTATAGCGCATGGACTCTCTGTTGTCGCCATCAGCTTGGTCGCGGAGCCAACGGATTTTTCGGCGGCGGTTTGCCCCGGGGCAGGTCAGGAATGGCCAAGGAATGGCCCGAAAAAACGGGACTGTAAGGCCTGAATATCTTTGCTGCGCGGCCCCGGGTCCATCTGTCGGCCGGTAACCTTGACTTTCGACCGCCCGCGTGCGCTTTTCCGCGGCGATTTTCACCCACATCCACCAAAGGGTTTCCGGCAATGGCCGAGGCTAAGCTGCATCGTTATCGCTCGCACACATGCGGCGCGCTCCGGAAGAGCGACGTCGGCTCTCATGTGCGCCTTTCGGGCTGGGTGCATCGGGTGCGCGACCACGGCGGCGTTCTCTTTATCGACCTTCGCGATCATTACGGTCTGACGCAGGTCGTCGCCGACCCCGACAGCCCGGCATTCAAGACCGCGGAAATACTGCGGTCGGAGTGGGTCGTCCGCGTCGACGGCAAGGTTCGAGACCGGCCCGAGGGCACCACGAACGCCGAGTTGCCGACCGGCGCGATAGAGCTTTACACCACTGAAATCGAAGTGCTTTCGGCGGCAAAGGAATTGCCGGTCCCGGTTTTCGGCGAGCCCGACTACCCGGAAGACCTGCGCCTGCAATATCGCTTCCTCGATCTTCGCCGCGAGACGCTGCACGCTGTCATCATGAAGCGGCTCGAAATCACCCGCTCGATCCGCCGCCGGATGCATGAGGCGAACTTCAACGAATTCCCGACGCCGATCCTGACGGCATCGAGCCCCGAAGGCGCGCGCGACTTCCTCGTGCCGAGCCGCATCCATTCGGGGAAGTTCTACGCCCTGCCGCAGGCGCCGCAGCAGTATAAGCAACTCTTGATGGTCTCGGGTTTCGATCGCTACTTCCAGATCGCGCCCTGCTTCCGCGACGAAGACCCGCGCGCCGACCGCCTGCCCGGCGAATTCTACCAGCTCGACGTCGAAATGAGCTTCGTCGAGCAGGACGACGTCTTCACCACGATGGAGCCCGTCATCACCGGCCTGTTCGAGGAGTTTGCAGGTCCTGCCGGAGGCGGGCAAGGAAAAGCCAAGCCGGTGACGAAGACTTGGCCGCGCATTCCGTATGACACGGCGATCGCGAAATACGGCTCCGACAAGCCCGATCTCCGCAACCCGATCGAAATGGCCGATGTGACCGAGCACTTCCGCGGCTCGGGCTTCAAGGTCTTCGCCGGCATGATCGAGAAGGACGCGAAGGCGCGCATCTGGGCGATTCCCGCGCCGACGGGCGGCAGCCGCGCCTTCTGCGACCGCATGAACTCCTGGGCGCAGGGCGAAGGCCAGCCGGGCCTAGGCTACATCTTCTGGCGCGACGGCGAGGAAGCGGGCGCCGGTCCCGTTGCGAAGAACATCGGGCCCGAACGTGCCGTCGCGATCAAGAACCAGCTTGGCTTGAAAGATGGCGACGCCGTCTTTTTCGTCGGCGGCAACCCGGCCAACTTTTATAAGTTCGCGGGGCTCGCGCGCGACCGCGTCGGCCAGGAATTGAAGCTGATCGACGAAGATCGGTTTGAACTCGCTTGGATCGTCGATTTCCCGTTCTATGAATGGAACGAGGAAGACAAGAAGATCGACTTCTCGCACAATCCGTTCTCGATGCCGCAAGGCGGCGGCGAAGCGCTGGAAGCCGCGACGACGACGGAAGACCGGTTGAAGCTCAAGGCCTACCAGTACGACATCGTCTGCAACGGCTACGAGATCGCGTCGGGCGGCATCCGTAACCACAAGCCCGACGTCATGATAAAGGCGTTCGGCATTGCCGGCCTTGGACCTGAGATTGTCGAGCAGCGCTTCGGCGGACTGTTTCGTGCGTTCCAGTACGGCGCGCCGCCGCACGGCGGCATGGCGGCTGGCATTGAGCGGATCGTCATGCTGTTGACGGGTGGCGACACGGTGCGCGAGGTCGCGCTCTTCCCGATGAACCAGCAGGCCGCCGATCTTCTCATGGGCGCGCCGAGCGAAGCCTCGCCCAAGCAATTGCGCGAGCTTTCCATCCGTGTCGTCGCACCGGAGAAGAAAGCCTAACTGTCTTCGACGCGTCATCCCGGCGTAGGCCGGGATCCAGCCAACTTTAAGAATCCATTGTGCGTCGGATTGACTGGGTGCCGGCCTACGCCGGCATGACGCTGTCTTGCGATGATACCCTGGATAGCGAGTTGAAGAATGCCATCCGAAAAAATGCGGCGCCCGCTCTTAACGAGAGGGCGCCGAGTTTCACCGGCCTGCTGGGACGAAGCCGGCGCTAGGCTTTTGCGAATTAGTTCGTGAGATCCTTCGGCGCCTGCGGCAGCAGAACAGCGACGATCACCGTCTTGCCATCCTTAACGGCCGTGCCCATCCAACGTCCCTCTTCGCCGCGATAAAGCGGCGAAATTCCAGTATAGCCCTGATGGGCAAGCTGAACGCGCGCCTGATCGGCATTCGCGGCGTTTGCAAGCTGAGCGCTGACCGCGGCGGCGGCCGAGGCGTCGTTCGAAGATGTTTCGCCGGCATATGCCGGAACAGTCATACCAGCGACAGCCAAACCAATTAACATTATACGGGTCATGTAAGCTCCATTAAAATGCGCGGCGCACATGCCGCCTTTGATGAATTTGACATAGACACTGAACCCGCTCACCGCCACACAACTCCCCGTGCTTCAAACTTCGCATATCGTGAGAACGTGTGATCCACCTTCAAAAGCCACGCGTCACGACGATCACGAGAGATTGAATAGAAACGAGAGGCCTGCGATCGATGCGACTCCTCTTCCTCGGCGCCGGAGCGACCGGCGGCTATTTCGGCGGTAAGCTCGCTAAGGCCGGCGTCGACGTTACGTTTCTCGTCCGGCCAAAACGTCGCGATCAGCTCGCGCGTGAGGGCATCAGGATCGAGAGCCCCAGCGGCAATATGACGACGCCCGTCAAAGCCATCACGCGCGAAGACATCGACGGCCCTTACGACGCGATCATCGTGAGCGCCAAAGCCTACGATCTCGCGGGCGCAATCGATGCGATCCGCCCGGCCCTCGGCAGCGGAAGCCTAGTGCTGCCGCTGCTCAACGGGATGAAGCATCTCGAAGAGTTGGACGAAGCCTTCGGCACGTCGCGCGTGCTCGGCGGTACATGCCACATCAGCGTGACGCTGGCCGAAGACGGCACGATCCGTCAATTCGGAGAATTGGCTTCGGTCACTGAGGGCCCTCGGATCGCCGGGCAGAAAGCCGCCGCGCTCAAGCTTCACGAAACGCTCTCGCTGGGCTTCGACGCGCGCTACTCCGACAATATCGTCGCCGCGATGTGGGAGAAGTGGTTCTTTCTTGCCGCGTTCGCGTCGTCGACGTGCCTGATGCGTGCGTCCGTCGGCGAAATCGTTCGGGTGGTGGGCGGACCAGAGTTCATGGCCAACCTGCTGAACGAATGCATCGCCATCGCGAGCGCAAACGGCTATCCGCCGCAACCCTCGGCGTTGGACTTCGCGCGAACTTTCCTATGCGATCCGTCGTCGAGCTTTTCGGCATCCATGCTGCGCGACATGCAACGTGGGGGGCGTATCGAAGCCGATCAGATTGTCGGGGATCTCATCCGCCGTGGTCGCGACCGCGGCGTCCAAACACCACTGCTCGATACGGCCTACGTCCACTTACAGGCCTATCAGGAGAGGCTCGCTTCCGACGTCGCCGGCGGACGCTGACGCGTTCGCGAGAATTACGAGTTTGTAATCCAAGCGCGATGGATCGCCTTGTGTTCGGCCCGCAAAAGCGGGACAAACGTGCCGACGATCCGAAGCTTGGAGCCCCAAACATGATCCGTTCGTTTGTCTTCGCAACGTTCATGCTTGTCGCCATGACCGTCTCGGTCGGCGCGCGGACGCCGAACCACGCAGACGAATGGAACGGCGCCGAGATCAATTGGCGCGATGCCCGCTCCGGCATTTACGAGGCGTCGAAAACCGGCCGCCCCGTGATCATGGTTTTCCACGCGACGTGGTGCTCGGTATGCAAGCGCTTCCGGCAAGTCTTCAAAGACCCCGCAGTGGTGGCCGCCTCGCGCGACTTCGTGATGATCCTCGTCGACGCCGACAAAGAGAAAGAGATCAACGGCGCCTTTCAGCCGGATGGCTCCTACGTTCCGCGCACGCTCTTCATCGATTCAGATGGCAACGTCTCCGACAAGCTCGTGGGCTCCGACCCTCAGTATCCGCACTCGGTTGACGTGGATAAGCCGGATGAGCTTCTGGCTCTGATGAAGAAGGCGCGTCGGATCTTCGACGTCGCGCCCGCCGCGCCAACGCCCGAGGCTCCGGGCGAAAGCCATACGTGATAAGCCGGCGGATATTCGATCCGCGTGTTGCGCTTAACCCCCTGAACCGCCATAAGCTCCCGGCGGCGCGGACGTGGTGGAACCGGTAGACACACAGGACTTAAAATCCTGAGACGGTAACGTCGTGAGGGTTCGAGTCCCTCCGTCCGCACCACACTGATCTTTCTACTAAAATGCACCCGATTCCGAATTTCTCGAGAACGGAACAAAAGCGTCATTAGGACACGCCATTAGGACATTTGTCGTCGAAACATTCTATTGGATCGCCCGGCTCGAAGGAGCTAACCCCAAGAGGTCAGCCCGTGCCTGTCGAACGTAATCTTTGGAGTAAAAGGGTCCCGTCGTTTCCCCATTTCCGCTGTCCGCGATGTAAATCAGGTCGCCTGACCGCGCTAGAAGGCTCCGCACACATGCAGTCCGGGTTGGACGGCTCTTCATGACGATCCACACGACCCCCTTGACCTCCGCCGCTTCGTGCTTTTCGCCCAATGCACGAATCCAAATTGCCGAGAGGTAGTCGCTGCTTCTGGCACATGGGTGGCCACCCGAGGGGTGCTTGTCGACATTCCGAGCGGGATCAGCACGCCAGAGGAGGTCTATGAGATTGCCTCAATTCACCCGCCCCCGCCGATGATCGAAATACCTGACAACACGCCTGAGCCCGTCCGACAGGATTTGGAGTCAGCGTTTCAGACTTACTGGCATGACAGCGATGGCTGCATTGCCAAGGTGCGCGCCAGCGCTGAAAAGTTTCTCGATAACTTTGGTGTGCCACGCACAACAGCGTCCGGCAAATTCATCAGTTTCAACGACAGAATTTTGTCACTGACGGATCCTCGAGTTTCACAAGATTGGTTGGATGCATTGCGCGAAGTCGGCAATCTTGGCACGCATGGCTCGGTACAAGAAGAGAAACTCTTCCACACGATGGATATTTGGGAAATCTGCTTGATGCAGGCCTACGGCGAGAACCCTCGCTCACGGGCTGATGCGCTGGCGCGATTGCTGAGGGTCTAAGCCCTTTTGTCTATCGAGCCGATCTCCGAAATTCGAGTTGGGTGCGCGCCGCAGTCGCGCGCTGCATTTCAGTCCTTTTCATGTATATGGAAAGAACGTCGCGCGTCTTATGACCTGTGAGCGATAGTGCACCCTGATCCGAAATTTCAGCATCACCAAGCTCGGTTGTACCTCCGTGGCGAAAGCTCGTGAAGGTCAAAGACTTCGGCGGCTTGGCCTCGTCGCGGATCAATCGCACCACCTGCGCGAAATAGGTGCGCTCGTACGGCTTGTGCGCATCGCCGCCCTTGGCCTCAGTCAGGACGACGAAAATTCCATGCTTTGGGGCCTTATCGAGACGTTCTGTCAATTCCGGGAAGAGGGCTGTTTCACCGTCGTAAAGTCGTAGAAAAGTGTTCTCATCACCGCGCCGGTTTTTGTGATGCCGGAGATTGACGGCATTAGGTCGGTCCGATGGCCGCCACATCGACCAACTGAAGCGCGCAACGATATCAACCTCGCGCAGAAGAAACTCGAATGAAATTAGCGCGGCTGTACCAACGCTAATATATCCCATCGCCATAGGCCACAAAACGGAAATTCTTTTGGTGGTCGGTGACGTGCCATTCGATCGTCGAAATCGCCCGGCGCCTATCGCCGTCGACGATGACAAGGAGGCGCATTTTCAGCTTGCTCTTGAAGACCAGGGCAATATTGTTAACGTTTCTTCCAAATAAAACGGACATGAATCGCGAACCTGGTCAGAAATTTTAGGCTTTCTTGATAACAGTTCGGCTATCCGAAATCCGCGTGTCAGAGATCGCCTCGTCTGCGCTCTGTCGCTACACCGATCGCGTCAACCTCTTCCACCCAGATTGCGAGAAAGCTCTTAAGCCCTATGATTGAGTGCGGAGCCTCTTCTCGCGGATTGCGACATTGAACTATTTAGGCTCAGATATGCCTAGGCAGTCCGTCCGGGCGCCTATTCTGCTCGGCAATCCTGGATACTATGGCACATTGGCGGCGACGCGTTCTCTCGGGCGTATCGGTGTCCCGGTCTGCACCTTTGGTCCGCCAGCCATATCGCCAGGACGCTATTCCCGCTACAACTACACACACATGCGAAGTCCGCCGTTCGAGCAAACCGATCGATGGACAGCATGGCTGCTTAACGCCCGGGGCTCCCTGGCCGGGAGCGTTGTTTACGCGACGAGCGATGCTGTCTCATACGCGCTTGCGAAGTTCCATAAAGAATTGAGCGCTCAATTTTTGCTGTTTCAGCCCGGCCTCGAGACGATGATGTGCGTCCTGGACAAGGGCCGTTTGCTGGACCACGCCCGTGCCGTCGGCATTGAAACACCGGAGACTTGGCTGCCGCGTTCGCGCGAGGAAGCCCGTCAAATCGTGAATGAGGTTTCGCAAAGTCTGTTGGTCAAACCACGAAGCCAGCTAGCGATACTCAGATACATAAAGGGCGCACTTACTCAACGTGGAGGCGACGCTTTACTCAGAGGGTTTGATCAGATCGTCAACGCTGGAGCCCACGACCCGGACTTTGCTCGAAATCATCCCGAGGTCATGATGCCGATGTTGCAGGCCTATTATCCCGAGGCTCGCGAAAGGGTATACAGCCTTTCAGGATTTCGAGATCGCACGGGTCTTAAAACTGCAGTTCTTGCCTCAGTTAAAGTGATGCAAAGACCTCGCGACCTTGGAGTAGGTCTCTGCTTTGAAGAGGCCGCTGTCGACGAGGGGCTTGCCTCAAAGATTTTATCGTTATGCGAGCAAATTGGTTATTTCGGAGCGTTTGAAGCTGAGTTCATCCAGACAGGCGGCCGATCTCTTTTGATCGACTTCAATGCCCGCTTTTATAATCAGCTCGGTCTGGATATCGCACGCGGATTGGAACTCCCGAGATTGGTCTACGCATCGGCCACTGGGCAAGACGACATGGTCGACACATTGATCGGCGCATTTCGCACGCGTGAGGCCTGCCGACATTACGCTTTCTGCAATAGCGTCCAGTTCGATTTGCTCACAAGAGCAAGGCGCAGATTTGGTTCCATAACCAAGGAAGAATTACTTCGTTGGCAGCAATGGCGTGCGCTGCCCGGAAGGACGCTCGTCGACGCAACTTTCGATGCCGACGATCATTTGCCTTACGTTGTCGACGTCGGGAGCCAGCTTTTGTCAACATTTCGACATCTGCGCGGATTCCTTCGGGAGTGCCTGACATGATGATCGCACATGGCCTGAAGTGGTAAATCATGTCCTTCAATACGGATGTCGTCATCGTTGGAGCCGGCCCTTACGGACTTTCGCTTGCCGCATATCTTCGTGCCCGGCGCGTAAATTTCCGGATTTTCGGCGAGCCGATGCGCTTTTGGCGGGATTTGCCGCATGGCATAAATCTCAAATCTCCAGCGACCTCGACGAACGTTTTCGTTCCTGAGCGAGGCCATACGTTTTCGGAATGGTGTCGGCAGCGCAATCTTGAGGATTACGAGCCGTGCTCGATGACGTCATTCGCGGATTACGGCCTCTGGATGCAGAAAAAGTTCGTGCCGGAGGTTGAGCCCGTAAAAGTCACCAATATTTCGCGTGATGAAGACGTCTTCGTTCTTTTGCTCGAAAATGGAGAGACAGTAAGGGCTAAGCACGTAGTTGTTGCAACGGGTTTGTCTTGTCTCGCCTCGACACCTAGCATCTTGCAGCATCTGCGGCCCGGTTTGCTGAAGCACACTTCCATCCTGCTTGATTTTTCGGAGTTCAAGGGAAAGCGGGTGGCGATCATCGGTGGGGGCGCCTCCGCAATCGAGTCTGGGGCGCTCGTCCATGAAGCTGGCGGTATGCCGGAGATATTCGTTCGGGAGCCACACGTAGTGATTTACGACCGGACATCCCATAAACGAAGTCTGCGCGATCGTATCCTAAAGCCATCGTCGCCAATCGGTAACGGTGCCGTGCCGTTCGTCATAGCGAAATTGCCTCTGCTCACCCACATGCTGCCGAATGCAAAACGTCTTCGGCTTCTAAATGTGTTTGCGCCCCCATCCGCCCCGTGGTGGATCAAAGATCGGGTTGTGGGTCTCGTGCCAATGTCCACGAGTCACACGATCATGGCTGCTCGGGAAATTCAGAGCGGTGTGCGGCTGACAATTCGCTCCGGAAACGCGTGCGAGCGCGATGACGATTTCGATGCTGTGATTGCCGGAACGGGATATAAAAAGGACGTCGCCAAGCTCACCTTTCTCGATGCGGGCATTGTCGACCAAATCAATAAGTTCGAGAAGGCGCCCATTTTATCGATGAATTTCGAGTCATCGGTGAGAGGCCTCTACTTCATCGGCCCTATGTCGGAGTTGAGTTTCGGCCCTCTCTCCCGATTTGTTGCGGGTGCGAGTTTTGCCGCCAGAACTCTTTCAGGGCACCTTCGCAAACAAAATTCGCGACGAATGACATCCATCAACATTCCGCAGCGCACTTTTAACAGCGCATCGTAAGCTGAACCAAAAACTCGGGCCGGGACTTTTTACGTGATCACATTTGCCGGCCATATAGACAGCGCGCGAAGTATCAAGCGCAGGTTGAAGGAGCGCATTGCGACGCACCTTTCGAATAATTGGGATTTGAGACATGGAGTAGATACTGGCGGGCGAGTACCGCTCAGTTTGCCCGGTGTCGAAGTCTCAGGTGTTCATGCCCGTTGGGCCTACGATGTCGTCTCGACCCCTCCGAGTGTGTTTTCGTACATGGCGAGATTCTTCCCTGCTCGTCGCGCCGACTATACGTACGTGGACATCGGGGCCGGCAAGGGCAGGACCGTCATGTTGGCGTCGGAAATGGGATTCAAACGTTGTGTCGGCGTTGAGTTCGCGAAATTCGCATCCGAGATCGCGCGCAAGAATTTGCAATCATATATTGGCGCGTCGACGCCTAGATCGCCTTGTTCTATCGTCGAGACGTGCGCGACCAAATTTCCATTCCCCGACGGCGATGTCGTACTGTTTTTCAATAATCCGTTTTCCGAGCAAATCTGGAATGACATGGTGCCTCGCATGAGCGACATCGCCATTCAAAACCGGGCTATCACACTCATTTTGATCGGCAGTTTTCCGGAAATGATAGGGAAGGCAGCGGAACAGCTTGTACGACCGGGCCCCTTTGTGCGTCGCGCGGAGGGTGTGACTCCGCGCTTCTGGGACTCTTACGCGCGCTTCCACTTTTTTGTTCTCGATTGGAATCAGAGAGAAGCGGAAGTTTAGAGGCCACAGAGATGTGAAGCGGCCCCAGGCTTCCCAGCCGAATTGCGCCGCAGTCGGTGGCCAGCCACGAGCCGAGGCTTGACGCCCGAATAGATTTACAATGCTCTCTTTGCCTGCCTCTCAAGGGTTCCCGGAAAACTTGTCGAGACCGAGGCGCCTTAGGCGTTCGCGAACGAGCTGTGCGAGCTCGGATACGGCGGGCAGTTCCACCAACTCGTGATGCTCGCAGTCGATTTCGCGAACCTCGACCCGACCGCTGACTACTCTGCTCCAACCCAGCGTATTTCCCGCGCGGACATGATGCCAGACCCCACTGCGGGCGCGAACCAGGAAGATTTCACCAGCGTAAGGATTTGAGACATAGCGCTCTTGGCTGCGCAGAAAAGCAGCGTACACATTTTCTTTTGCCGTCGGGGAGCGGTTAGTTTCCTGAATTGGCTCGGCGTGATATCGAAGCTTTTCGAAAGCAATTTTACGCAAGAAGCGAAGATCGGCTTTAGGTATCAACCTCAAGCGATCCAGACGGCTCAACGGCGCGGCCCAGGTGCTGGGCTCGAGCGAATCAAACATCATGATCAATTCGACTTTGCCGCCTGTGCGCAATATCTGCTGCGCTACTTCGTAGGCGATGGCACCTCCGCCAGAATAGCCCGCGAGAATATAGGGCCCTCCATCTCGAGCGCGGATATGATCAAGAAGACAAGCAGCCTCTTCCTCATACGATTCAAAGGGAGCTCTCACCCCGTCGAGACCGCGAGAATCGAGTCCGTAGAATCGTGTTTCGCCTTTCAGTGCTTCCGCTAAGGGCTTGAGCTCTTCGAGGTCTCCGCCGCCACCATGAACGCAGTAAATCGTTGGCGACCCATTGGGAGCGTCAGCCAAAAGAGTGAGAGGATTCCAATCGTCCGGTGAGCTTGTCATGGGCAGATCTCGGCGCGGTGGCTATGTAGTTTTTTAGAAAGGCAAAAGGGTGGTGCCGGGGCCAGCATTTTGACCGCTCTTGCGGGCTGCCGCTGTGGCGAGCTGACCGCTGCGTCAGGTGTTGAGAGGGGTGTGGATGGCGCGCCTATCAATTGTGGGTCTTCTTGTGGATCCTTCTGTCTCGCCTCGTTCGCTATTTGCCACAATGAAGGCAGAAGAGGAGAACGCCGCAAATTTCATGTTAACGCATGATTTTGCTCGAGCTGAGAACTTCCTAGCAAAAAAGGTGCGCCAGAACACCCACGCTCGAACTTTTTCGACGATGAAGTGACCTCCGCTTTGCAGAATTTGTGTCCTAATCGGCGGTCCAACATTGGGGTGCTTTTGGCCCAACTCCGGCACGGGAAAATCTGAATAGACTTTCCGTTCGGCGATTTCTCGGACGGTCGCCGGAAACGCGGTCGGATCTTAGGGAATCGGTCAACTGCTCCTTTGGTGTCCATGCCTTAGTCGTCGAGGCAACCGGCCACGATCGCTGCAGTTCGGTTTGGTCGAGCTATAAGCGCACACAACATCTTCTATCATCGCAAGACTAGTGCACTGCCATCTTGCGGAGTATGCTCACGCTCCGCCAAATTGGAGGGCCGCATGAGATTCCTTGCAGTTATAGGTGCTCTGGCAATCATCCTCGCAGTGGTCGGGGGTGTCTACTTTCTTGGCGGTTTTTACAACGTCGCCGCTTCGGTTGATGAGCCGGCACCTATCAAATGGGCGCTCATTGGCGCGCGCGAGGCTTCCATCGTGAGACACGAAAATGATTTAAGTAAGCCGCCATTCGCGCTCGATGATCAAACGGTCATTGAGCAGGGGGCCCGGGACTTCGCCAACGCCGGCTGCGTGAATTGCCATGGCGCACCTGGCGCCAAATGGGCCAAGTTCTCGGAGGGCCTCAATCCGGATCCGCCGGACCTGAAGGATGTCGTCAAAGGCGCAAGTGCGAGTGAGATCTTCTGGGTCATCAAGAACGGCATTCGCATGACGGGGATGCCGAGCTTCGGAAAGGCGGGTTTGACTGACGATCAGGTCTGGCATATCGCGGCGTTCGTAAAGGCCATTCCGAAGGTGTCTGATGCCGATTATCGGACTTGGACGGCAGCGCCCAATCCTTAATGGTATCGGCTCTCATCGCGCGTTGGCCGCAAATCTAGGACCGCTCACCGGTTCACAACATTAAGCTAACGACGGCGCTAACGGGCACGCACGTCATGATAGGTAAGTAGGAGCGGAAATTGCTGCGTTCGATCACAATGTCTCTGCAAGAACGCCCCATCACTGAATGAGTGACGTCAGCGAACCTTCATCGCCTTCTCAACTCCGGCCTTCATGTCCGCCACGTTCATCGCCGGAGTGAGTTCGATGGCGGCATTGAGGTTCATAAAGAACGGTTCAGCCACCGACGGGATGTCGGTCGGGTCGCCGAGATCGAAGAAGAAGTATGCTGTACGCTTCCCGGCCTCCGCCGCGAAGTATGCTGCCTCCGGCTTGAACTTCTCCATAAAGTCCATCACGGTCTTCGGTAAAGTGCCGTCTGCGATGCTCTTGCTGCCTGTCTCGACTGGGATTGAAACCTTCAACATCATGCGCATAACGACCTCCATCATCAGACGTTAACGTCGTGAGGGTTCGAGTCCCTCCGTCCGCACCAACTTGATCTTACCGCCAAAATTAGACCGGCAACGCTCAAAAAGAACCGTTTCTTCCCGCTTCTGTTAGGACAGGCGAAAATTCCATCTCTCAGTGGCGTCGGTCTTCTTGATGCTATTGCACCTTTCCGCGATCGCACAACCAGTCGTCTATCTTCATCGCTGTTGTTACGGCTTTGGCTGCGATCGAGCGAATCGGTTCCGGCGGCAGCGGAAACGACCGGCGGTTCACGAACCAAAGATCTGTAAGATCGGTCTTTCGATCAAGCACGAGGTCGCGAATGATACGGCCGTTCATGTGCGTCATCGCCACGCCATGGCCGGTGCAACCAACCGCATAGATCGCACCCCCACCGTCGAGCGTCCCCACCTGCGGCGTTGAATTTGATGTAACGGAAAATGCGCCTCCCCATCGGTAATCGATGCCAATGTGTCGAAGCGCCGGAAATGTCGTGCCAATAAATTGCTCGAGGTGGTTCCACGCTATCGGATAGGCATCGTTGTCCATATTGCCCGCGTAGGGGACGACCCCGGGACCGCCACCGACGAGAAGCCTCCCATCTGGCGTCAGGCGATAGAAGTGCATGAAATTGCGGCCGTCCTCGATTCCTTCTCGTCCCGCCCAGCCGATGGAGGCGCGTTGCTCGTCGGAAAGCTTCTCGGTAACGATGACATACGCGAATGCCGGCATCTGGGTGGATGCAAGCCCTGGCAGAAGATGCGTGTATCCGTTCGTTGCATACACGATGCGGTCGGCGATGGCCGAGCCGCCGTTCGTAACGATGCAATATCGGCCTGCTTCTCGCCTCACCTCGCGAACTTTCGAATTCTCGTAAAGCCGCACGCCGCTTTTCAGCGCCAGACGGCGTAGTGCGTCGGACCATTTTATCGGATTGATCAGCGCGCAACGCGGCTCATAGCAGGCGCCGAGATAAGTCTCAGATTGCACGCGCGCTTGCGTCTGTTCACGATCCAACCATTCGAATCCTTCGACGCCAAGTGAGTGAAAGAACTCGATCTCATTCTGAATGCGCGCGACGTAGGCCGGTGAGGTCGCGACTTTCAAAAAGCCGTTGCGCTCGTAATCGCAATCGAGTGAATGATCGCGCAGCATCTCCTCGAGCGCCGCAATGGCGCGCTCCATATACGTGTGCGCATCTCGAACGGCACGACGGCCGTGCAGCCTATTCATCAAACTGGGGGAGGTGCCGAATAAGGGCATCACGAATCCGGCGTTCCGGCCGCTGGCGCCGAAGCCCGTGGTTTCAGCCTCGAAGACCGACACTTCGAGACCCGGATCGGCAGCCCTCAAATGGTACGCGGCCGATAAGCCCGTATAGCCACCACCGATGATTGCAACATCAGCCTTCACGTTGGACCGAAGAGCAGGCGCCGCCTCGGTCACCGGCCGTCCCACCATCCAGTAGTTATTAGGGCTAATAGCAGCCTTCGCGCTCATCTGCGGGTCCCTTGGATCTTGCAGGCTGTCTCATTGCGCACGCTCGCCGACCATACGCAACGAAGAGATGAATTGCCCCTATGAATGGGGCGGCTGCGATACGGAAAGTCGCCGGAGCAATTGGAATAGCGACCTAAACTTTTCCGCTGTTCGGCGGCGGTTTCGCAAGGAACAGCCCGCAATCATCGATCAGACTAGAGCGGCGTGAAACAGAGTTCGCAATAGCCCCTCCGGAGATCTTACCCATGCAACAGCTGACGCCGAGAATTGTCGCTATTCTCCAGAAATACATGCGCGATCCGCACGCGCCTGTCGAGAACTCGACGACATTCGCTGAACTCGAAATTGACGGGCTCGATCTCCCGATGATCTTTCTGGATGTCGAAGACAATTTTGATGTCCAAATTGAATACAACGATGAGATCGAGGACTTCTCGACGGTCGGTAGCCTGATAGTTCTTGTCGAGGCGCGCCTTGAGGCGAAGACGCGGCCGCGAACGCCGATCCGGCGGCCAAAGCGCTCCTGGATGTCGACCGGGGCCGAGCGTCGGCGCTGAGCCGGCCCAATCGGGCGCGACATTGCACGCAACAAAAACGAAGCATTGACGCGCGGTTCCCGGGGTAACAGCGAAGTCGTACGCACGCAGATAGTTATTGCCGAACAATCCAACTCGGGGATCGCGAAATGGCAAACGGCTCGTTTCAGTCAAGTATCGCGGAATTTGCGGCGCCGGCTCAGACCAGCGGTAACGCGGAACGCAATTCGTCATTACTCGGCGGATTGCTAACGGCTTTCGCAAGTGTACTCTCGGGGTACTTCATCCTCGCAGCGGGAATGCTCTATTGGCTGATTGCTGGAGCCGGCGCGCTCGGCGCCTGGATTTTCCCGCGCTCCATCATAAAACGGCACCCATGCGCGTGGCTCATTGCCGCGACGGGCGTGACTGCGGCCCTCACCCAGTCGGTGCCGGGGTTCTTTCCCGATTACACCAACCCGCGCGAGGTTCTCCTCGAGATTTCGTTCTGGCTGTCGCTCGGCCTCGTCGCCCGTGCCTACCTCCTCTACACTGAATGCGCGGATACCTTCGATGGTCTCAATACGTCGATCGCCCAACGCCCCCTCGAGCGTTGGCTCGCGAGCGTGCTGCATCATCCGGTCGATGCCGTTTTTACCCGCGTTTGGGTCGCGAACTCGGTCCTGATGGCGCCGATGACGCTCCTGCTCATCCTGCCTGACACGATCAACTATTTCGTTATTATGGCTTACGCCACGACGCTTCTGCTTGGTCAGTTTCCGCAGGAAGTCGTCGAACATCAGAATATCCACACGCGCGTCTTTGCGCCGAAGATCGGTTCCAGTCCGCGCATCAAGATGCTGCTGAATGTCCTGCAGTTCTATTTCGAATACATCTTCGCGCTGCTGACCTCGCGCGTGCCGGGCTTCTACCGCGTGCAGCACGTCTACGTGCACCATGCGGAAGACAACGGCCCCCTCGATACGCAATCGACGCTTCCGTATGACCGCACGAGTTTCTTCGACTTCAGCCGCCACGCATTCTGGCAGTCGATCGATCTCGTCACGGGGTGCCTGCTGATCAGCTACCTCGTGAAGAAGGGCAAGAAGCGGCAGCTTCGCGAGGTCATCAAGGGCTTCGCGATCTGGTACGGGTTCGTGCTAGCCGTCGCGATCTTCAATCCAGCGGCGGCCATCTACCTCTTCATCTCTCGCTTTCTCGGCGGCCCCTTCATTACGCTGATCACCTTCTATCAGCACGGCCTTGTCGATCCCGATGACCCGCACGAGGTTCACGGGCATACGATCGACTTCGTCGACGCCGAGCACGGCAATCTCGGCTTTGACTACCACGTCGAGCATCATCAAAAGCCGGCCCGGCACTGGAGCCACTACTACGAAGAATATCTCCGTGCAGCCGGTAACGACGCTGGCCACAAGGCGATCGTCATGCAGAAGGAGCAATTCGGCCCTCTCGCGCTCATGGCAGCTCTGTGGCGTAAGGACTTCCCGGCGATCGCCAGGCACGCTCACATCCACGATATTCCGCAGGACGATATAGAGGAGCTGACTCGCATCGTTGGAGAACGGACACGTCCAATAGGCACGGCAGCACGTTCTGGAATGTCGGCGAATGTGGACCGCGTCATATCGCGGGCTATGGCAATCGCTTTGCCGACGTCGTTTGCGGTTTGAGTGGCGGAAGCCGGAAGACGACTCAGGCTTCTACAGACTGACCGAAAATCGCGATGATTGCTCCGAACGCGGCGAGCAGAAGGAACCAAACACCCATGAGACGTTGACCCTCGCTGCGGAAGGCCGACGCGCTAGCGATCGATGCCTGCAAGGTATAGTAGATTGCAAACGCCCGCGAGGCGTACGCGATGATCTGAAAGATATCGGCGCTCCAAGTCAGGATGAGGCCTATTGCGAATAACATCGCGTATGCTTGGCGTGCCGAGACACGATTGCTCGTGATCTCTGAGACCAGTCCGCCAGACCCGCCCGTGTCGGCAATTGCCGCGCTGAACTGAGCGCTCAGTGCCGCGACGACAAGGAGCGCCGGTAAGATCGGCGCGACCAAGCGCATCATGTCGATGATGGAGGTCTCGGTGAGTTTGCCGGCGCCGAGCTCAAAGACATAGGCCAAGAGGCAAATGTAGACCATGTAGATAGCCGTGGTGACGCCTTGCGCCAGCAGCATCGACTGAATGCGCTCGCGTGCACTGTAGTAGCTTCCCAGGTAACGTGATGTTTCGAAGCCTTGTACTGTGATCAGAAGTCCGAAGGCCAGCGACAGACCGTTCCAACCAGTACTTTTGGCGGGCGCGAGAACGAGCGTGCCGTTGAATACGTGTCCGGTAAAGTAGATCGCCAAGGCGAACAGAAGGCCTGAAATAATCGCGAGTTTGGTCGTAACGGAAACATATTCCAGCCGTTCCAACAGCTTGAATCCGCGAAACCAACCGACGACGACGATCAGTCCGTAGACGAAGGTCGTCATGAGCTTGGCGTGAAAGCCGTTGTTGAACTGCGTGAGGTTTACGGCAAAGGCGCCGAAAAGATTGAGATAATAAGCGACCGAGATCACATAGGCAAAAGCGAGCGACCAGGACGAAATCGTTTCCAGCACGGTCTCCAGCGGTCCGCGATGGCCCTGCTCTGCGTCAATAGCGGCAATGTTGAAGCGAATGGCCGTTCCGAAAAGAAAGGCGCCGACGCATAGGCCTGCCATCACGAGTGGCGCGTAGGCTCCGTAGGAGGCGCAGAGGATCGGGCCAAGAACGAGAAAGCCGCTGCCGATGATGGACGCGAGCGGCGTTGTCGCGGCTTTCCATCGCGTCGCCTGGGCGATTTTGGGGGTGAGCAGCGTCGTTGCTGTGATGCCGGCGACCACGACGATGGCCAAGTCCAATAGCACGCATGCCCCCCGTTAAACTGACGCTCAAGACCATGAAGAGCGCCGGCTCGAGTGTCCACCCCTTGCAACGTGAGCGAGTAGATAGGTCTCTTTTGGCCCCGCGATAATTCGCGGCCTTCGCCAGCGTGGTCGGCCCCAATAGGGAGATGCCGTCGCAGACCATGAGCGCGTCTTGGGTAAACGTGCTCATGGCCTGCGACGATCGTCGTCAAGATCCGTGTTTCGCCAGGCTAACGGTGGAAAGCGCGAAACTGAAACGTCTGCGAGGTAGAGGTAGAAAAAAGGCCGCCCGTCATTTCTTACGTCGGACTAGCTTTCGCGCGACTTCGAAGGCATGCGTAAAATCCAACATCATCGGATTTTGTGCGCCAATCATCTGGCGGAGCAATTTCGCCTGGGTCTTGTATTTTATGTCACCGATCGCGAGTGGTCCGACTGACGCGATCGCTGATGACGGCAGGCTGGCGCCGAAGTCAAAGAGCTCCACACCCTCGATGCCCGATGGCGGGACGGCATTGACGTCGGCGACGACTTTGAGCTTTTTCGATCCCCGCAGATGCTTGGAACCGAGCACACGAATTCCAGCCGCAGCCGCACAGAGAACAATGTCGGCGCGTGCTACGATTTTGGCCTTATCCGTATCGCGACCACCCTGAACCGGAACGAGATCGACGCCGAAGCGCTCCTTTGCGGCCCGCGTCAACGGCTGGAGCGGTTTCAGTCCCACATGAGACACCACTTCGACCTTTGCGCCTTGTAAAGCAGCGATAACGGCGGAAGCAAATCCCACAACGCCTGTTGCTCCAAATACGGCAACGGTTGCGCCCTTGAGCGACCGCGAGGTCTTGCTCCGAAAGACTTCTTCGACGCAAGCGACCATTGCCGCTGCGGTCGTGAATGAACCGCCCGGATCCGCAAGAGCCGATAATGTGAAGGGCGGAACGAGTGCAGATTTTGCCGAGGCAAGCATGTCAAGCGCGAGCAGCGCGTCCTTGCCTCCGATGAAGATCGCCGTACGGCATCCATATTGTGGAGGCCTTGAGAAAATCGCGTCCTGCACCAATCCCCGCGTGTGTTCCAAGAGGACGTTCGTGTGCGGAATAACAACGCTGAAGCCGGCATCGACGGCCATGTTGACGTCGAAAGGACTTGCAAATGCCTGCGTTGAAAGGAAATGCAAGATTGGCGTCGCCTTTACGGTCTTTTTTCGCGGCGCCGATCGCTTGGGCTCGCGGCGCGGCTCGATCTCAAAATCGACCACGACATCATCGGATTCGGTTTTGATCCGCAGAGACTCGTCCATTGGCATCGCAAAATCCCCTTAGTGCTCGATCCGAATGCCGAGGCTCGCTTGGCAAATCGAAAATCGACTCTCCACCCGTGTCGGCGGCGAATTGCTCGGTTAAAGCTGGTCTGGAAGGCAAGGCACATGCCGCCTGGACGGCGGCTCATCGACCAACGGCATCATGCCATCGACGCCAATTCGGCAATCGGGTCGCTTATTCAGGTTATATTCCGTGGCGAAAATTTTTTATTAAGAGCAGATGGAATGGCCGGGAATTTTATTAATTCGAATAAACGCATCCACGTCCCAATATCCGATTGTATTTTTACTTCCTTAAAGACTGTCCTGATTGTCGTCTCCGAGATGCATTGGCTGGATGTGTGAACGACGCTGCTTCACCTGGAAGCTGTTCACGAGCCGCCTGGAGGTGCAAACTACCTTGTGCCTGCTCGGCTTCACAGACCTGACAACCAGTTGACCGAGCAGCGACCGTCTAAAGGTGCGGTCAATCAGTGGCAAAGAAAAGCGAACGACCCTGGTGGCAGCGGGCTGTCCTCTATGAGATCTATGTCCGCTCTTTCCAGGATAGCGATGGCAACGGCGTCGGCGATCTCGCGGGTATTCTCGCGCGTGTCGACTATCTTGCCTGGCTCGGCGTCGATGCGGTGTGGCTCACACCGGTCTATCCCTCACCGATGGCTGATTTCGGCTATGATGTTGCAGACTATGTCGATATCGATCCCCTGTTCGGCACGCTCGCCGACTTCGACAGATTGACCGAAGCGCTGCACAGCCGCGACATCCGCATCATCCTCGATTTCGTTCCCAACCATACGTCCGACGAGCACCCGTGGTTCAAGGAATTGCGAACCTCGCGCGATAACCCCAAACGAGACTGGTACATTTGGCGAGACGGAATGCCCGGCGGTGCCCCGCCCAACAACTGGCGATGCTTTTCAGGCGGCAGCGGATGGGAACTAGACCAAGCGACCGGTCAATATTATTACCACTCCTACCTTCGCGAGCAACCGGATCTCAATTGGCGCAGCAAAGATGTGCGCGCTGCGATGTACGACGCATTGCGCTTCTGGCTGGACCGTGGCGTCGACGGGATCCGAGTCGATGTCCTGCCGCAAGTTATCAAGGATGCCGACTTCCGCGACGATCCCATTCATCCCGGCCATCGCCCGACCGAGCTCGAATTTTGGCGCCTGCACCCGCTCCGTAGCGCCGATCAGCCGGAAGCGATCAACGTTGCGGTGGAGATGCGCCAGGTTCTAGAGGACTATTCTGACGAGCTGCTGATGATCGGTGAGACATACCTTCCGGTCGACCGCCTCGTCGCCTATTACGGTCCAAACCTGACCGGAGCTCAGCTACCGTTCAACTTCAACCTGTTGTGGGTCGATTGGACCGCTGACGCCATCGCGGAGATAATCCGCGCATATGAAGCAGGGTTGCCGCCGGGCGCCTGGCCCAGCTGGGTGCTTGGCAATCACGACCAAAAGCGTATCGCCAGCCGGCTAGGGCCGGCACAGGCCCGCGTGGCCATGGTCCTGCTCTTAACGCTGCGCGGCACGCCTACCATGTACTACGGTGACGAGCTCGGTCTCGAAGACGTCGCGATCCGGGCAGACGAGCTGCAAGATCCGTTCGGCGTGATCAGTCGCGGCGGCAAACTGGGAAGAGACCCCGAGCGCACGCCAATGCCATGGGATAAATCCCTCAATGCGGGCTTCACGACGGGCGAGCCGTGGCTGCCTCTCGGCGCCGAACACCCGGCGATGAGCGTTGAAGTGCAAACGTGCGAGCCTAGCTCGATGCTTTCGCTGACCCGGGCGCTGCTTGCCTTGCGCAGACGGGAACCGGCGCTGTCGCTTGGCGACTGGGTGCCACGGGAAAGGACAAACGGCGTACTCAGCTACGCCCGCACAACCCCTGGTCGACGGTTCGTCATCGCGCTGAATTTGGACTCGATGCCCAAAGCCATCCAATTCGAAAAGGACTTTCACGGGGTGATCGAGCTTTCGACAAACGCGAAACGCGCTGGAGAACCGGTCCGCGAACGTCTCGAGTTGAGCGGAGACGAGGCAGTTATCGTCCGTGCAACGGAAGTATCCTCCGATTCCTGAACAGAACGCGTCATTTCAAATCTCGATCTTCTCCGCACGAAAGTTCGTTATCGGCGTTCTATAGCAGGCGGCCTACGAAGAAGGTACACGGCTCAGCGTGCGGGAGACCGCGTCTCGCCACGCCGCGAGCCGGCGCGCTCGCTCTTCTGGTGCCATGCTCGGCGTGAAGCGGCGGTCCAGCGCCCACGTGTCTGCTAGGCGATCGGGCTCCGGATAGAGACCAGCCTGTAGCCCCGCGAGATAGGCCGCGCCCAGTGCTGTTGTCTCAAGCACAGTCGGTCGGTCGACTGCTGCACCGAGCAAATCGGCCAACCGCTGCATTGTCCAATCGGAAGCGACCATACCGCCATCGACACGCATAACCGTTTCGCCGTCGGTGCCCCAATCGCGGTGCATCGCGTCGACAAGATCGGCAGTCTGAAAGCAAACGGCCTCGAGCGCCGCACGCGCCAGCTCGTTAGGCCCTGTTCCGCGCGTCAGCCCGAATATGGCGCCACGAGCGTCCGCGTCCCAGTAAGGAGCGCCTAACCCGACGAACGCCGGCACGAGGATCACGTTCTGCTCGGGATCGGCCCGCTCGGCCATCGCCCCCGCCTCGGCCGCCGATTTTAATTGGTGCAGCTCATCGCGCAGCCACTGAACGGCGGCGCCAGCTATGAAGATTGAGCCCTCGAGCGCGTACGTCGTTACGCCGTTGAGGCGGTAGCCGATGGTGGTCAGAAGCCGGCTCTTTGAGGCAATAGCCTTGCTCCCGGTGTTAAGTACGGCGAAACAGCCCGTGCCATAGGTCGATTTCATCATGCCGGGCCGAAAACAAGCTTGGCCAACCAGCGCGGCCTGCTGATCACCGGCCATCCCAAGAATGGGAATGTCGCTGCCAAAGAGTTCCGGCACCGTGTGGCCGAAGGCGGCGGCGCAGTCGCGCACCTCCGGAAGGAGGCTCATGGGCACATTCAGAAGCTCGCAAAGCCCCGCATCCCATTCGTTGCGGTGGATGTTGAACAATAACGTGCGGGCGGCGTTGCTGGCGTCGCTCGCATGCACGCCACCGCCGGTAAGCCGCCAAAGTAGGAAGCTGTCGATCGTGCCAAAGGCTAGCTCTCCCCGCTCCGCCCGCTCGCGCGCCCCAGGCACGTGGTCCAGGAGCCAACCAATCTTGGTGGCCGAGAAATAAGCGTCCAGAAGTAGCCCGGTAGCGGCGGAGACGCGCGGCTCGTGACCCGCGTCTTTCAATCGCTGGCAAACGTCGGCCGTACGTCGATCCTGCCAGACGATGGCGCGGTGAATTGGCCGGCCCGTCGCGCGCTCCCATATCAATGTCGTCTCGCGCTGGTTAGTGATGCCTATGCCGGCAATCTCGCGCGCCGTGAGTCCTGCCTTGGCGAGTGCGGACCGAGCTGTTGAGAGTACGGTGCGCCAGATGTCCTCCGCATCGTGCTCAACCCAGCCTGGTGCCGGATAATGCTGTGAAAACTCCTCTTGCGCGATGGCCGCAATCGTCATGTCGGTACGAAATACGATGGCTCGCGAGGACGTGGTGCCCTGGTCGATGGCGAGGCAGTAGCTCGTCATGTGTCTCTATCCTCGAGTCGGCAGAAGATTATCGACAGGACTGTAGGCGACCTTTCCCACACTCGCTATGGAAGTCGGCCGAGTTTCTCGTTTATTGATCGTGATCTCGGCACGTGCCCGGCGGCATCGCATGGCTGTTCAACAGGTAGGATTCTTGCATGAAGTCGCATCGCAAAGAATTATGGTTCGAGGTGCAGGGGAGGCGCGCATTCGTCAATATCACGCCTCAGATAGAGGCCGCTCTCAGTGAGAGTGGCGTGAGTGAGGGGCTCGTTCTTGTCAATGCGATGCACATCACCGCTTCGGTCTTCATCAACGACGACGAACGTGGCCTGCACCATGACTACGACGTCTGGCTCGAAAAGCTGGCGCCGCACGAGCCGATTTCCGCCTATCGCCACAATCGCACCGGCGAGGACAACGCCGATGCCCATTTGAAGCGGCAAGTGATGGGCCGCGAGGTCGTAGTCGCTATCACCGGCGGTAAACTGGACTTCGGACCGTGGGAGCAAATCTTCTACGGCGAGTTTGATGGCGGGCGCCGCAAACGCGTACTCATTAAAATCATTGGTGAATGACGAAGGCTTGGTGTTTCTCCGCGAAGTTATACACAAGCGACCTTGAGCGACTGCGGGATAGCCACCTATTGTAATTATGAGATTCTGGAATTTTGCGGCTCCCGACAACCGATTCTGAAACCTTGCGCCACAAGCGGAGCTTTCGGCCTTCATTGAAAGCAGGATGCTAACTTTCGAGAACAAGGGACGGGGATGTCTAAAGATGAAGGCAAGCAATCCAAGCTAACGGCCCGCCGCATGCCGCGAAGGATCGGCTTCCTGACGCCTCTGCTCGCCGTTTCGGGTGCACTGCTGGTGATTGTTCTGGTCTACCTCGGGTATGACTATACTGCGATGCGCGCCGCGCCGTGCGAGGCGATCTTCCGCCAGACTTCGCTCGGCCTTTCCACAAAGATTAGCTTCTTAAGGGCTGAGGGGCAGGTCTCGATCGGCCAGGAGCCGCTGGTCGAACTCGGGGAGCGCGCTCAAATGGCGGCGCTCGATCTCAAAACGTGCTGCACGGTCCTCGACGCTGGCCGCCTGAACCCCGAACAGTTCCTGCAATGCAAAGCAAAGGCCCGATCTTACGACGCAAAGCTGCAGGAAATATCCGAGGTGGTCGAGCGTTCCGAGCCCGTTGCCTTGGCAGCAACATCACAGGGAGCGAAAGCTGCCAGCGAACAAGGGCCAGGACCGGCGATCCCGATAGCGGAGGCCAAAACGCGAATCGCAGAGACCGTTCAAGCTGCCCGTCGCATTTCGCAAGATTTCAATCGGGAGGTCGTCGAGGTTCGTAAGGCGCAGGCTCTGGAGACACGGAAGCTCGAACCTCCGAAGGAGGTCGCGGTTTCTGCGCAGGAGAATGAGCCCAACAATGACGCGCTGAGCACAAATGCCATTCCGCTCGAAAAGTGGATCTCGGCTTCGATAGGCGAAGCAAAGGATGCCGACGTGTTTGCGTTCGAGACGCCAGCCACGTTTCGCGACTGGATGATTATAAAACTCGACAATCGCTCGACAACGCTTGAGCCTCGGATCGAATTGTTCAGCAGTGATAAGGCGAGTATCGCCCAGCGTCACAGTACGACTCCCGGCGCGAATCTCGATTACCGTTTTGTGAGCGAGCCCGAGAAGCGCTATCTGGTCCGCATCAGCAACTACTACGGTGAAAGCAACGGCGGCTACCTGCTCATGATCCGCGCTAGCAAGGCCTACGACACGTACGAGCCCAACGACGTAATCTTGAGTGCGCGATCAATCCCCGCTGACGCGGAAATCGATGCCGGTATCATGGACGGCAAGGATCACGATTTCTTCAGGGTCGAAGCACCTGACGGCGCCAAGAACTTGAAAGTGATCCTCGTCAACGCGTCAACAACGCTGAGACCGCGGATCGATGTCTTTGGCGATGACAAAGCGCACCTCACCGACGCCCACAACACGACGCCAGGTGCGGATCTCACAGTGCCGCTGGCCATTACTCCGGGGAAGGCGTTTCGTGTGCAAGTGCGCGACTACTATGGCGATGCCGGCGGCGCCTACAAATTGAAGGTGACTTTTCTAAGATAATCTCCGCCTGCACCACAAATTTATCATCATCTCGGCCTCGCCATTTTGAACGACCCGCCATTGCTCTCGAGCCGCGGTTCATGAGAGACGCCTCTGCTGTAGCTCCGTTTGCAACGCATCAAATGGCGCAATAGGATGGCAAGGGCTTCATCCAAAATGAATGCTTTACATAGGCCGGACCGGCGCTAAGGGCTGACGATGATCGTTTCGCACGACCACAAATTTATCTTTGTCAAAACGGGAAAGACCGCGGGGACGAGCGTCGAAATGCAGCTTTCCCTCTTCTGCGGGCCGAAGGATATCGTGACCCCAGGGATGGAGGCGAAAGACCCGAAATATGCGGAATACGCGGAATCGCGACAGCCGCGCAATTTGGGAATTCCAATCCATCGGGCTCTCTATGTTTCGCTTCCAATTCCGCCGATAGTTCCCATCGAGAAGCATTATCGACCTCGCATGAGCTTCTACGATCACATGCCGGCTTTTCGAATTCGGCGCGCCTTGCCCGCCAAAATTTGGCGTGACTATTTCAAGTTCACAGTCGTGCGCAATCCCTACGACCGCGCGATAAGCCAATATTTCTGGAACAACCGCAGGAAGTCGGAGCATTCGAAAGAACGCATCAACGATTATATTCTCAACCGACTACCGCCGACGCTGCTGAGCAATTGGTTCATGTATGCAGCGGGGGATGACGTCATTCTCGATCACTTCATTCGATACGAGGATCTCGAAAACGGTCTACAGGCCACGCTGAGTTCGCTCGGTATTCACGAGACCCTGTCGCTTCCCGACGCCAAAAAGGGCCATCGCCCCCGCGAAGCTGACTACCGGGATATTTTGAGCCCAGCCACCCGAGCTCATATCGAAAGGCATGCCAGAGCGGAGATTGCTCATTTTGGTTACAAATGGTGACGGCGGAGGCAATGCTTTGGAAGTAGCCGGCATGCGGGATCGGGTCTGTTGCCGTACTGCTATATCTCCCCATAAAACCGTCGGATTTTTCGCAAAGGGGTTCAGGATACCTGATTTGAGGCTAGTTTTCCTCCATGAAGGTCGATCGCTAAGGAGTGAATGGCTATGCGCCGGGAAATCCGTCCTCGACACGCTGGACCGCAGAGGCAGGTGCACGAGTGCGGCAATCTTCAATGGCAGGAATCGGCCGTTACGAAACACCACAGATCCCTCATCAAATCGCAAAAGGCGTGTTGCCTTTGGTTCACGGGGCTCTCGGGGGCAGGTAAGACGACCATCGCAAACCTCCTTGATGAAGCGCTCTTCGACGCTGGGAACCATACATTTGTACTTGACGGAGACCGCTGCCGGAACGGGGTTTGCAGCGGCCTTGATTTCTCGCCCGAGGGTCGCATGGAGAACGTGCGGCGGATATCGGAAGTCGCCAAGTTGATGGTCGACGCAGGCTTGATCGTCATCGTCTCGCTCATTTCGCCGCTTGTCGCCCAACGGGAAAGAGCTCGAAAGTTGTTCGAGCCCGGCGAATTCCTAGAGGTCTATCTCGACACTCCGTTGGCCGTCTGCGAAAAGCGGGACGCAAAGGGGCTGTACAAGAAGGCTCGACAAGGCCTCATTCCAAACTTCACGGGTATTTCTTCGACGTACGAGCCTCCAAGCAACCCTGAATTGCAGCTCGATGGCCGCGGCGAGCCTCAGGAACTGGTCAACGAGATTTTGCGGCTGATCCATCAGCGCTCCGAGGAAGTGATCCGCGCACGAAGCGTCGATATTTCCGCTGCGGTTTGAGCGCAAGATAGGACGTTCGGCCGAGGTGACGTCCAAGACCGATTTGCGCACGGATATGGTGTAAGACGCGCTTTTTCGCGTCGAACGCCGCCCGCGTGGATAGGTCCGATGATTGGCACGAGCGTCAAAAAATTCCGCAATAAGCCGCTCGAAGTCGAAGCACTGTTTTTCGACGGTACGAATGCTGACGCCGTTATCGACTGGTTGGGCGGGGCGCTCTGCGAAACGGCGACGTTCCGCCGTGCCTCCACGCACATGCCGGCGGCTTTGCTGATCACGACCCCGGAGGGACGCTGCCTTGCCGAGCCCGGCGATTGGATTGTCAGGGCCCAGGATGGCGCCGCATATCCATTGAAGTCGTTGATTTTTGAATCGAAATTTGTGCTCGCAGGCGAAGGCTGACCAACGCATTGCCGTGACCGTCATGGTCACGCCCCGGGTTTGATATTCGCCGAGTGAAAATAACTTTTCATCGAACCGCGTTCAATCGGACGTGTCGCGGCGCCTCGCCGGTTGACTTCAAAATCGCTGCCCCACCAAAACGCGTTATGCCTTCAACTGACGGTTGGATGGCCCATCGTTTTATGCAATTTTACCTCTCCATGAGCCAAATTCCGATGCTCCTCATCAATCTCGACCGCTCGAAGGAACGCTGGCAATTCATGCAGCGGCAGGCGCAAGCGCTCGGACTCGAGTTTGAGCGTGTCCCCGCAGTAGAAGGTCGGAACCTTCCTGAATGGCTCAAGGCTGAGTTCGCGCAGGATGATCGCATGAGTGCCGGCCAGATCGGCTGTTACGCGAGCCATCTTGTCGTTGCCAGCATGATCGTCGGACGCGGACTATCGCACGCCATCGTCCTGGAGGACGATGCGCATCTCCTTCCCGAGTTCTCAGGCGTCGCGGCCCGCGCGGTTGCGAGCGCCCCACCGGATTGGGACTACATTCACCTAAGCTCGAACTTCAAAAAGACGGTGATCAGGGCCGCCGATCTTGGTGACCATGCGTTGATCCGGTACGTCGAAAACCCATCGAACACCGCAGCCTATATTCTTTCCAGTCGTGGCGCCCGGAAATGGCTCAACCCGATGCCGCGCATTCGGCCCAATGATTTGGACAATCGCTTCGCTTGGCAGCAAGGCTTGAAGGTGTACGGCGTCTTTCCGGCTTTGGTCGCGCAGAGCGAGCAATTCAAGTCGGAGCTCGGCCGCCCGACGCTCCGGCATCGTTGGGAGCCGGGGCGTCTGAACATGTTGTTCGGCAGGCTGTGGAACATGAGAGAGATTGGCGTTCGCAATTATTGCGCCGGAGCTTGGGTGGGTGCGCTGAATTCTCTGCGCAAGCGGATCGATGGGACCAAGCGCGTCGCCGTGCTTCGCAATTTCAACAAGTGAAATCCGCGAATTCGGTGGGCGAGACGACAGACATAAAAAATGTGCAGAGACGTTGGCCGAGAATTGCTTCTCGCGGCTAACGAATTTGCCCCCGATGGGTCTCTATGGCTCGCAAGAAAGAATGCCAGATTGAGCGATTTAATTCCGGCGGCTCATTTCCAGGCGGTGGCTTCAAATAAAAGGCGTCGGACATTTCACGCTTCATGCCTTCAAGAAGTTGGATTGCATGCGCGCGCGCTTTTTGAGCCGCCTCTCGAGCCTCGGAGGTAAGGCACCATTTCAACGCAGCATCCATGGCGTCGGGAGATGCCCTCTCGGCCGCCAGGTAGATCGGCCATTCGATGCTACGAGCCTGAGCTGTTACTTTGTCGCCTCCGGCTACAGCGTCGACCGCTATAACCGGCACACCGTTCTTAATTGCGAATACAAGGCCATGCAGACGGTTGGTTACAAGAACGTCGGTTCGCCTCATCAGTGCGCTGATGCCGTCGCAGGCGGCGCTCTCGGACACATTCGATGCTTGGGGCCATCGCGTGTCGATTTCGATGACAGGTAGCTGATGGCGAGAAATCAAGCCATTAATTGCGGCGAGCGCCTGATCGTGTCTCTGGCGATCGCCATATTCACCCTGTCTTTCGATGACGCAGCGTCCTAGGACCGGTACGCTTTTCTCCTCTACGAGAAATGTCAGATCGGGCCGCGAAGCAGCGTCGGAATCTCGCTCAAATAATGCGTGGAATGGGTTCCACTCTGAAATGGATTTGAGCATCGTGAGATTTACGCCGATGCGCACACAGTGCGCGTATCGGTCGAGAATAATACCTTTCTTTTTGAGAGGTTCAGGCCAGCACGGACCGCAGATTACGAAAAGGTGGGAGTAACGTTCCGGATTCGCTTCGCCAGGGGCGATGGCTCCGGAAATGGCGCCGCGGACGCGACTTCCGAAGGGAGCGATATCGAAGGCGCAGCCTTTTTCATTCAGGAACTGCTTGACGAATTCCAAGCACTCAAGATCGCCGACGGTCGAGAACGCACCGACGAGAAGGGCCCGTCTCAAGCCAGTAGATTCTGGTTCGTAGAATCCCGTCAATCATCCGCCCAGCACGATAGATCTCGATCAACCGTAACTATCAGCCTAGGTCAATCGGGTGATCCAATCAAGCCGAACGCACCGCACGAATAGCAACGCCGGTAACGTCTTTAGATCGAGGGCGCCGTCGGGTCTGGCACTGTGTTGGAGTGATAGTTGGACGGACGATATTTCGATTGATCGCGATCCTCGAACCTACGACTGCCCGAGACGGCGTCGTTTCGTCTATCGGTTCCAGACGAATTGATACTTCGCGCCGAGCGAAAACGTGAATTGGTCGGCCGAACCATCGTCACGGACAAACGGAGAGTCTGCCGCCTCTCCCACAAGCCGCTCGTATTCGACCGAAGCCATCGTCGAAAGCTGCTCGTTCCATTTATATTCTGCGTACACTCCGGCGCCCGCGGATCGAACGCCTGCGGAGGCTTGGTATTTCGGAAGCTGCAAGCTCTGGGATTGTTCGCCGTCGATGCCGTAGTAGGCGTTCATGTAGTCGCCGTCAGCAATCGAGAGGCGCGGACCGGCTGCCAATGTCCACTGGTCCGTCGGGTGCCAGACAACATCTGAGCTCAGGTCGAAGACCCAGCCCTCGGCGCCGTAGACGGCATTTCGCGCTTCGAGCCGTGTGCGCAACCATTCAGCGGGCCAATATTCGACGAAAGCGCCGATTTCGAGCGAAAGATCGATCCCCGTGCTGGCGATCTCTTTAAGCCCACGATCTTTCGTGTTTCCCCAATCCCAGCGGATCGTTCCGACAGGTCCCGCCCGGAAGTTCTGCGTCTCAAACAACTCATAGTCGATGCCGTCGTGCGGCAGGCTGAGCCACTCCCGCGATCCGACTTTCCGAAAATCGACAATGGGGGAGCCCCCGAGGTCATAGTGCTTTGACCCCGAAAATTCGGGCGAGATATTTCCCCAGGCGCCGAGCGTCACGATCCAATCGGACGAGGCCGTGGCGATTGCTGGATTTGCAATTGAGTTCGTAAAGGGACCGTCTGCAAAAGCCGCTGATGGTGCGCCGCAGATCAGAGCAACCGACAAAAAAGCTATGGAGGAAACCGCGCGGCGCCGAGCACCTACGCAAGCAGGGATCGCTGCGCCCTCCGGACAATCCCGATCGTGGGCCATAAACAACTCCAACACCGCCCATCGGGATAAGGTGTACGCGCCCTAACCGAAGAATAAAAGAACCAGAAACTCGTAAAGAATATGTTCGCCGGGGGGCGACGCCCTGACGATGATGCGGATCAATGGAGCAGGGACGCCTGACAGCCGTCACTATTTCATCATCGGCGAGATCAGGAGGTTGTGCTCCAACCTGCGCCAGCCGACCGCCTCGGGCAGCGGCGGAGGCCCGCCTGAGGTGAGCATCCCTGCCTCAGCCGACCGGGGGCCACGCGATTGGCAGGCCATCCATTTTCTGCTTAGAAGCTCCCGCTGCGCCGCAAGGCGATGGACCTGGAGACATGTGTAAATGAAACTCGTTCGCTTTGGCGCCCCAGGCGCCGAAAGACCCGGCATCCTCGATGGCAACGGCGATATCCGCAATCTTTCGACGATCATTCCGGATTTCACCGGCCAATATCTGTCTCCCGCCTCCCTCGCCGGGCTTCGCGACGCCGATCTCAATTCCCTTCCCAAAGCGCCCCAGGGCGTCAGGCTCGGACCGCCGATCGCCGGCACCCATAACTTCGTTGCCATCGGTCTCAACTACGCCGACCACGCCAAGGAGACGGGACAGGAGATCCCGACTGAGCCGATCCTCTTCAACAAGGCGACGACCTCGATCTGCGGCCCGGACGACGATGTGATGATCCCGCGGAATTCCCGGCACCTCGATTGGGAAGTCGAGATCGCCTTCGTTATTGGCGCCCGCGCGCGCTACGTCGAGGCCAAGGACTGGGCCAATTACATCGCCGGCTATTGCATCTGTAACGACGTGTCCGAGCGCCGCTTTCAGTCGAAGCGCGGCGGCCAGTGGGTGAAGGGCAAATCGGCCGAGACGTTCGGGCCGCTCGGTCCCTGGCTCGTGACGCCCGACGAGATCGCCGACGTCGACAATCTCGCGATGTCTCTCGACGTCAACGGCCAACGCAAGCAAACCGGCTCGACGGCGACGATGATCTTCAAAATTCCGGAGCTTCTGGCCTACGTCACCGAATTCATGGTGCTTGAGCCCGGCGACATCATCACGACCGGAACGCCGCCGGGTGTCGGCACGGCGCGGAACCCGAAAGAGTTCCTGAAGCCCGGCGACGTCATGGAACTCAAGATTGAGGGCCTCGGCGCGCAGCGCCAGAAGGTCGTCGACTTCAAGCTTTAGAATTGACCGCGAATTGGCGACCTGGCCCCCACGCCACCGTCATCCCGGCGCAGGCCGGGATCCAGTCAAGTCTCCGGCGGATGCTGATGCCCGTCTGGCTGCCAGCCTTTGCCAGTATGGCGAAGGGGAGCACGTGCGCACGGCCCTTCTTAGACGTCGTTGTCGTCCGGCTGTCCGTCACCATCGAGCGGCTTGTTGAAAAAGTTACGGAAGTCCGAGCCTGTCCGCATCGCCAGCCGCTGGCGGATCTCGTCCCACGAGCGCGGATTGTCGAGATCCAATTTCCCGAGCGCCTCGCGCACGTATTTCAGCTGGTCCTTGAGGTCTTGCTCGCCATGGGCGAGGCCTTCGTCGGGTTGCGCCGCAGCCTCGAGCTCCTCGACGAGGTAAGTCACGAGGCCCATTTCCGGGAACAGCATGTAGAGCGTCAGGTCGTCGCGCACGCGCCCGTCGACGCCCTCGAGCAAGGCTTGCTTGCGCTCGTCTCCGCCGATTTCGCTGCGCAACCGCGAATAGACTTCGCTTAAGACGCGATCCTGCTCGTTCTGGAATTCCCGCAGCAGAAAGCCGAGATTTTCATTCTTCTTGCTGTGCGCGTTGAGCGCCTTCCAGGCTTCCAGAATAGCGTCCCGCGATTGCGGCAGATCGAGACGCTTGTCGACGACATCCGTTCTAAGGTGAACTGCTTCGAGCAGCGCCTCACGATAGTAGGCCGCAAGCCGCTGCCTTTCCTCTTGCGACAGGGGCTGCAAGCCGGGAAGCGCCGGCGGCTCCTGCCGTCTCTGGATCTCCGGGACGCTGCCCTTGTGCAAAGGCAATTCCGGCTGCGCTTCACGAAGTGCGCCCGCATCGATTGCCGGACGCTGTTGGACACCCTCGAACCGGGCGCGATCGTAACCGTAGGCCGCGCTTTCCGGCGCCGTCGCCCGGATCGTCAGCAGCGTTTCATAGAGTGCCGGGCGGATGTAATAGCGGTCATCCAACTTGACGTCCGGCGCGACGGCCTTCACCGCCGAGCCGGCATTCATCACCCTGCGGATAACGCGCGAATTGTAATCGTTGGTGATGTCCGTCAGCGTCACCATCGACGTGAAGCCTTCCGTCTCGCGGATCGGCTCCAGCGTATGCAGCACGATCTCCGAATGCTCGCGGGGATGCGGCGCCAGTGCGGCCGATACAAGCTGTTCGAGCCGCGCCCGGTCTTTGGCGGTCGCGTCCGTCTTGAACTGCTTGTCGCAAATCGACGACAGATATTCGCGAAGCTCGCTGCGAACCCGGTAGCGCTCAGGATTGTGGCTGATGGTCTCGACCGCACCGATGTCGGCGCCCGCCGTCAAAACCATGCGCACGCGATCGGCCTGCGAGCGTTCCATTACGCTCAAGTCCGCGAGCGCCGAAAACCCGTCCTGGTTGGTGATTGGCCTTAGCGATGTCAGCGTCAGCCACGCGGTCTCATAGGGATGCGCACCGAGCGCTGCGTTGATCGTCGCTTCGAGCTGCGCACCCGACCGCGACCGATAGCTCGGAATATCCGACAACGGCGAGCGCACCGCGTTGGCGCCGAACAGCCCCGACATGAAGATCAAGCCGTCGAGACCGATCGCTATCGCCAGCGCCAGGTACGCGAGTCGGTTGCCATCTTGGAAAGCATTCAGTGTCACGACAAAGCGGTGCGCCTTGTCATCGCGCGCGAGCTCGATGCGGTTGATCTCCGTTCTGAGAGCATCCGTGTCGTTGCTTGGCAGCGCGCTGTCGGAAAGGCAGCGCCGCGCGAACGCAAAGAGATCGTCCGTCGATGTGTTGGCGTTGAGCTTGTCGCCACCCTGGCAGGTGTTTTCGAAAACTTTCGTGCCGGCCTGCAGCGCGAAGAGCGTAGAGGCTGCGTCAGCCGTTGTCTTCGGATCGCAGTCGATACCGGAGACAAGCGACTTCGTCTCTGGCGTCGCCTGCATCGCCGTGTAAATGTCGCCGCACATGCGCTGCACGTTGTTGAGATGCTCGACCGTCGGATCGGCGCGGAATTCCGATCTGGTGCGCGCGAACAGCGGCAGGATGCGCGACGGATCAATCTTCGGCCCGGCGTCGGTCTGAACGCTGTCCTCGGCGAGCTTGATGCGCTGCTCGGCTGTCTCGGCTTCACCCTTGTATTTGGCAAGATCGCCGTCGAGCGTCGCCAGCTCGGCATCGATGGCCGAAAGACGCGATTCGACGGTGGTGAGCCGCTTCTGCGCGTTCGTCATGCGCTCTTTCGCAATCTGCGCGGCGCCCTGCAACAGCGCAAGCTCGCCCATGCGCTGGCGATAAAGGGGACCGCGACCCGCCTTGCCGCTGCCTTCGACGCCTTTGTCTTCGGCCAAGGCTTCGACGCGCTTGGCATCGACGTCCCTGAGCTTCTGATCGTAGTCGGCCTTCTTGGTCGCGTAGTCCGCCGCAAGTTCCGGCCGCTGGCCGGCGAGGCTCGATTTTTCATCCGTCAGCGAGGTCTTTCGGCCCGCGAGACCTGCCTGCCCCGCCTGCGCCGAGGCCATTCGCTCCTGCTGTTCCTTGACCGCCTCCCGGCGCTCTTCGATTTGATCGTTGACGTATTTCTCGATCACGCTCTGCGATTGCGTCGCGGCCTGCGTGATCTTCTCAAGCTGGCTGTCGTAGGCCTTCCAGGCATCCGTCGTGAATAGCTCTTCCGCGAGCGCCGCGTGCCGGGCCGCGATCGCCTGTTCGATATCGGTGATGATACCCGACACCTGGTTCTGCGCCCGAAGCTCGGCGGCGCGAACGCGCTCCGATTGCGGAAAAATCGCAGTGAAGAAACTGTCGAACGAAAAGAACACGCTCGTCGCCATGCAAGCGAGGAACATCAGCCAGAGCATCGAATTGCGAATGATGATCCGCACGACCTGAACGTAAGGGCGAACGACGTCGCTCGCCGCATAAAGCGCGAAGAGAGCGACGAGCAAAAGCCCGGCGCCGAACATCAGGAGCTTGTTGCCGGCTGCCGACCAGTCGAGATCGCCGATGCCGGCTGCGTGTTTCACGGCGCCGCCGCCGCTCCACTGCATGAACAACACGAAGGCCGTGATGAAGAGCAGCAATCCGATGAACGAACCGATCCACGGCTGCGCGCCGGCGCTGACCAGAGACGATTGCCCGCGCCGCGATTGCCGGTTCATGCCCGTGGCGAAGCTTTCACCGATCAGCCACGCGACGATCAGCATGATGCCTTGGATGCCGAACGTGACCATGCCGGAGAGCAGGGGCTCTCCGGTGAAATTGAGCATGCCCTCCCAGGTCCGCCAGCCCGCGGCAGCCGAGAGAACGATGCCGGTGGTGCCGAGTAGCGCCAGGCGCCAATTGCTGAAAACGGTATCTTCGATCGCGGTACGCAGACGCCGCGCGACGCGGGTCCGAAGGAGGAGAACGAGGGCACACAACACGAATACGGCAATACCGATCGGCCGGGCATTCTCCGCCAGCCTGTCGATCAGAAACTTGACGTCCATCCTGAAGTCGTTCCCAGCCTTATGCGCCCGGCGACTCGCCCGGCGCGATGGTTAATAATTGCGCGGCCGAGCTGGCCGATTGGCGGCGAGATTAAGACAAAATGTGCTCGTTGCATGAACTTCTTTTGAGAATCCGCCCGTTCCGCCGCGCTTCCGGGCAGTCTAAATTGGTGAAACCGTGCGGGGATAAAAAGGTCGTGCGGCCCTTGAATGCAATGGCCGCTCATGCCGACATGTTATATCGTCCGGGAGGCTTGAGCTCCAAGACGGTGTTTCAAGAAGCACCTCGGCCGGACGTTAGAGGACTGTCATGGTAGCAAATGCAGCCGACGAGCCGGGAGCCAGGGATCGCGTGAAAACGTCTCTTGAGCAAGCGACTGAGATCTTTGCGGAAAAGAACATCCGGTTCACGGATCTCCGCCGCAAGGTCTTTGAGGAAATCGCCTCGACCCGGGCGAGCGTCGGCGCCTACGAGGTGCTGGATCGTCTCGCCAAGAAGGGCACCCGGCTGGCTCCGATCTCGGTCTATCGGGCGCTCGACGCCCTGCTGGAAGCTGGCGTCGTCCACCGCCTGGAAAGCAAGAACGCCTATTTTGCCTGCCGGCGGATGAACAAGCCGCGGACGGGTCGCCCTCCGATCTTTCTGAGCTGCGAGAAATGCGGTGCCGTCCAGGAGGTCGATGGCGACGAGATATTCCGCGCCATCGATACGGCCGCAACCGGTGTTGAATTCGAGACGCGCGTCCGGTTCGTCGAGGTATCCGGCACGTGCCAGGAATGCGCCGCGCGCCTCAACGCCTGAGACGGCATCGAACGCTCGAACCTGGCGAACTCAGGCCTTTGGCATGGAGAGAGATTTTTTGTCAGCCTTGGATGCACAGGGAAAGCCGTCGCCCGCTGACGTCGGCCCACATGACAGCGAAGCCTCATGCAGCTGCGGTCACAGTCATGGGCACGGTCACGACATCGATGTCGGCCGGATAGACGCCGATGCGCTGATCTCTGCGCGGGGACTTTCGATGAAGCGGGGCAGCCGGGAGGTCCTGTCGAACGTCGACCTCGACGTTCGGCGCGGCGAGATCGTCACGCTGATCGGACCGAACGGCGCCGGCAAGACGACGCTCGTCAGGCTCCTGCTCGGCATCGAGCAACCCGAGCGCGGCCGCATCGTAAAGCCCGCTTCGACCCGCATCGGCTACGTACCACAACGTTTCGACATCGACTCGGCAATCCCGATGACGGTGGCGTCGTTCCTCGCGCTTGGCGCCAATGTCACCCTAAAAGAAATCAAGGCGGCCTTGGAAGAAGCGGGCGCGCTTCGGACGCTCCATCAGCAGCTTTCGAAACTCTCGGGCGGTGAAACCCAGCGGGTGCTGATCGCGCGCGCGCTGCTCCGTCGTCCCAACCTTCTCATCCTCGACGAACCGGCAAGCGGCGTCGATTTCACCGGCGAAGCCGATCTCTACGACCTGATCGGCAGCCTTCGCGACAAGCACAATCTCGGCGTTCTGCTTGTTTCCCACGACCTGCATGTCGTCATGGCCCGGAGCGATCGCGTCATCTGTCTCAACGGCCACGTTTGCTGCTCGGGAAAGCCCGTGGACGTCTCTCAGCATGCCGCCTATGTGCGTATCTTCGGACCGCACGCAGCGACGGCGCTGGGCGTCTACAGCCACCATCACGATCACCAGCATGATCTGACGGGCGAAGCCCAACCTCTGAGCGAACCGGCAACGCCAGGGCGAGGCTCCTGAGTGTTCGCTTGGCCCGATCCGTTCGTCTGGCGCGCCTTCTTCGCGGCGGTCGGCTTGGCTGTCATAGCGGCGCCGCTCGGCTGCATCGTCGTCTGGCGGCGCATGTCGTACGTCGGTGAAACGCTCTCGCAGGCGGGCTTGTTGGGCGTTGCGCTTGGCCTCGCGGCGAACGTCAATCTCACCTTGGCAGTCGTCCTGGCGGCGATAGCCGCGGCGGGAATGCTGACGCTTCTCGGACGCCAGAAGATGGTGCCGCTCGATTCCGCGCTGGGCCTGATGCACCACGCCACGCTCGCGCTCGGCATTGCTGCAATTTCGCTCGTGAAAGGCCCCGGCATCGACCTCATGAGCTATCTCTTCGGTGACGTGTTCGCGGTCACCTCGAGCGACCTCGTCTGGATCTACTGCGGCGGTGCCGTCGTCATGGGCTTGACGTTGTATCTCTGGAAGCCGTTGGTGAGGCTGTCGCTGCACGAGGATCTGGCAACCGCCGAGGGCATCAATCCGCGTCGCTCTCGCGCAGCCTTCGACCTGTTGCTGGCCGTCGTCATCGCCGTCGCCATGAAAATCGTCGGCATATTGCTCGTCATGGCCTTTCTGGTGGTCCCGGCCGTTGCCGCCCGGCCACTATCCACCACGCCCGAGCGAATGGCTGTTCTCGCCGCTGGAACGGCCATTTTGGGTGTTATTCTCGGTCTTTGGCTGTCTCTGTCGAGCGACGTGCCGGGCGGCCCCAGCATCGTCATCGCGCTGTGCACAATCGCGGCCATATCGCTTCTGGCGGGAAGCCGCAGAGGACGCTAGAACTCGGGCCCCAGGGATCGGACCAGGGATCGGAAAGGCCATACGATGTTGCACGGCGACAGCATCACGATGAAAGCCCGTCACTCAACCGTCGCTGTGAGCGTCGGCGGCGTGCAGGTCGGCGGCGGGGCTCCGGTCGTCGTCCAGTCGATGACCAATACCGATACGGCGGACATCGCTTCGACCGTGAAGCAGGTTGCGGACCTCGCGCGCGCCGGCTCTGAGCTTGTCCGTATCACCGTCGATCGCGACGAAGCCGCCAAGGCCGTGCCGCACATTCGCGACCAGCTGAGGAAGCGCGGCGTCGACGTGCCTTTGATCGGCGATTTCCATTACATCGGCCACAAGCTCCTGGGAGAAAATCCCGCCTGCGCCGAAGCCCTCGACAAGTATCGCATCAATCCCGGCAACGTCGGCTTCAAGGACAAGAAAGACAAGCAGTTTGGCGCCATCATCGATATGGCGATGAAGCACGGCAAGCCGGTTCGCATCGGCGTCAACTGGGGCTCGCTCGATGGCGAACTCCTGACGCACCTGATGGACGCGAACGCCAAAGCGGCTGAGCCGAAATCGGCGCGCAGCGTCATGCATGAGGCCATGGTGCAGTCGGCGTTGATGTCGGCTGAGCGCGCCGAGGAAATGGGGCTCGGCGCCAACAAGATCATCGTCTCGGGCAAGGTATCGTCCATTCAGGATTTGCTCGCGGTCTATGCGATGCTGGCTGATCGCAGCCGCTATGCGCTGCATCTCGGGCTCACCGAAGCCGGCATGGGATCGAAGGGGATTGTCGCTTCGTCGGCCGCGCTTGGCATTCTACTGCAGCAGGGCATCGGCGACACCATTCGCTATTCGCTCACCCCTGAGCCGGGTGGCGACCGCACGCAGGAAGTCCGCGCCGCGCAAGAGTTGCTTCAGACGATGGGCTTGCGCTCGTTCGTTCCGGTCGTTGCCGCTTGCCCCGGCTGCGGCCGCACGACCTCGACCGTGTTCCAGGAACTCGCGCGTGACATCCAGAATATGATCCGCGATCGCATGCCGGACTGGAAGACGCAGTATCCGGGCGTCGAGACGCTCAATTTCGCGGTGATGGGCTGCATCGTGAACGGCCCCGGCGAAAGCAAGCACGCCGACGTCGGCATCTCGTTGCCGGGCACCGGGGAATCCCCGGCCGCGCCGGTTTTCATCGATGGGAAAAAGGCGATGACGCTCCGGGGGCCGAATATCGCCGGAGAATTCAAGACCATCGTCGAAGACTATATTTCCCGCCGCTTCGGCGCAGGGGCGGTCGCCGGCGGCGAGGCGGCCGAGTAGACGCATTTCCAATTAAGCAAAAATATCGTATTTCTTAAGCAATTCATGGGAGATCGCCGCCGCGGGGCGCTCTTTGCGACGTTCCTGCGCTCGCATTGCGGTCGGTCAATGATGTATCCAGGCGGCTGTCTACCACCGCTCTCGATGGACCTCGTGCCATAGGTACGCGTTGCTGATGGATGCACGGGCATCCGCCACCAAGGATTATTCTAAGAATGAGCGAAGGAATAAGCACGCTCGAGCGCCACCTCGTCATTGGCGCGGGACCTGTCGGATTGGCGATGGCTGCGGCCATGAAGCGCCGCGGCATCCCCTTCGACCTGATCGACGCGGCGTCCGGCGTTGGCGGCAACTGGCTGCACGGCGTCTATCGCACGGCGCACATCGTCTCGTCGAAGAAGGCAACGGAATATACCGACTATCCGATGCCGGAAGATTTTCCGGATTTTCCGTCCGCCGATCAGATGTTGAGCTACCTCACGTCCTACGCCAAGGATCACGGCTTGCTCGCATCGAGCGAATTCAACAAGAAGGTCGCATATGCGGCGCCCGATAACGCCGGTCGCTGGATGGTGAGGTTCCAAGACGGCGAGGAGCGCACCTACAAAGGCGTCGTCGTCTGCAACGGCCATCATTGGGACAAGCGCTATCCGACCTTCCGCGGCACGTTCACCGGCGAGATGCTGCATTCGAAAGATTATACCGGCCCGGCGCAAGTCGAAGGCAAGCGCGTGCTCGTCATCGGCGGCGGCAATTCCGGCGTCGACATGGCGGTTGATGCAGGCCGCTTTGGCAAGTCGTGCGATATCAGCCTCCAATCCGGTTACTGGTATTTGCCGAAAACGTTTCTCGGTCGTCCGCTGACGGATCTTCCGATTTGGGGATTGCCGATTTTCGTCCAGCGCGTGATTCTGAAGTCGATTGTCGCGATCAGCATCGGCGATTATCGCCGTTACAATCTGCAGCGGCCGAAGCATAAGATTTTCGAACGCCATCCCGCATTCGGAACCGATCTCCTGAATGCCATTCGTCTGGGTCGCGTGAAGCCGCGCCCTGCGATCGATCATGTCGATGGCGAGACCGTGACCTTCGTCGACGGGGCGACCGGCACCTACGACATGATCGTTGCGGCGACGGGATTTAACACCTCGTTCCCCTTCCTTCCCGAAGGCCTCGTCGAGGTGAAGAACAACGTCGTGCAGGTTTACGGCGGAGCCTTTCCGCCGGGCGCTCGCGGGCTTTATCTCGTTGGCTGGGCGCAGGCACGAAATGGTTTCGGCCGCTTGATCACGCCGCTGTCCGATCTCTATGCGCGCATGATTTCGCTCCAAGACGAACTTGAGCTTCCTCTTGGCACGTTGATGGAGAGTTCGTTCACACAAAGCCTGCCGACGACCCATTTGGTCGATCCGGAGAAATCCCGACGCGAGATTAGGCTCGCATATTGGATATTGCCGCTTCTTAAGTTGCGGGATCGCCGAATCGCCCGGAAACAAAAATTGAATTCGGAAAAAAGCGGAATGACGGCGCGGGTCTGATTTCGCCACGATCAACGCGTTGTTAGGATCCACGCGCTATCAGGACATTTCGGAAAAGGCCGGATGGTATGCGTTCGTTATCGCATACCTGCCTCCCGGTTCGTGCATCGTGATCGCCCAATTGGAACCCCATATCGGGTGACGACGTTAAGGGCAGACGTGAGGCCGTTGGCCTTAATCAGACGGGGTTTTGAAAAATGAAATCGCAGTTCGCCAAGTCCCTTTCGGTGGGCGCAGCTTTGCTCGTCATGACTGCAAGCGGCAGCGCATGGGCAGCCGATCTCGGGCCATATCAGCCGTATACGCCGCCGCCCGCGCCGGAAGTCCAGTATGAAACGCCTTCTATTTGGGAAGGCGCATACGTCGGTATCAACGGCGGTTATGGCTGGTCGAATTCGAATTTCACGGAGCCCGAAGGCGGCTTCGGCGGCGGTCAGCTCGGTTACAACTGGCAGCGCGGCCGCTTCGTGTACGGCGTCGAAGGCGACTTCCAAGGCGCCGACATCGGCGGCACGGCGTTCGATCAGTTCGGTGATACCGCGCGCTCCGACGTCAATTGGTTCTCCACCGTGCGCGGCCGTCTCGGTTTTGCGAATGGCCCGCTGCTCGTCTACGGAACGGGCGGCGTCGCGTTCGCCGATATCGACAACCGCATCCACTTCACGAACGGCAGCGTTGCGCGCGATGACGGCACGCAGACAGGTTACGCGGTTGGCGGCGGTCTCGAATGGGCGTTCGCGCCGCATTGGAGCGCGAAGGCCGAATATCTCTATCTTGGATTTGGCGACGACACGCTGTCGAGCGGCGATCGCATCAACAACGATTTCCAGACCGTCCGCGTCGGTCTGAACTACAAGTTCCACTAAGTAGCGTTCGCGTAACTTCTCCCGCTAGCTGTCGCGACGGCCCATCAGTCGCGCAGCTTCGGCGAGGGGTTCGGCGTTGTCTCCGAAAACGTTGAGGGCTGTGATAGCCGCCGCGATCGACCGGTCGAGGTGGTTACGCGCTTCTTTGATTCCGAGCATCCCGATGAGCGTGGCTTTGCCCGCGGCGGCATCCTTGCCGGTGGCTTTGCCCGTGTCGGCGCTTGATCCCTCCGCGTCGAGCAGATCGTCGCTGATCTGGAACGCTGCACCCAAATATTCGCCGTACGTCTTGAGCGCCGCCCGCTCGCCCGGCTTCGCACCACCGACGATGGCCCCCATCTCGCATGCCGCGGTGATGAGCGCTCCGGTCTTCAGTGCCTGAAGGCGCATGATGCCGTCGATCGTCGGCTGCTGTTGCGACTCGAGCTTTCCCGCTTCGAGATCGAGCTGTTGCCCGCCGACCATCCCGATCGCGCCTGACGCCACCGCCAGAACGTGCGCGAGGTCTGCCTTGACGCTCGCATCGCTATCGCTCTCGGTCCCGCAGACCAGTTCGAAGGCAAAAGCCTGGAGCGCATCTCCGACGAGAATAGCGGTCCATTCATCGTAGGCCTTCCAAACCGTCGGCCGCCCGCGCCGGAGTTCATCGTTATCCATCGACGGCAAGTCGTCATGCACCAGCGAATAGCAATGGATGCATTCGATGGCCGCGGCGGCAGGCAGAGCGGCCTCCTGTGCGGCACCGAAAAGCGCGGCACTGTGGAAAACGAGAAAAGGCCGGAACCGCTTTCCGCCACCGAGAACGGCATGTCGGATCGCCTCGGCCAGCCGCCGCGGCGTGCCCGCGCGTTCCTGTTTGGCAAGGACGGCGGCTAAATAGGCCTCCACGACCGTTGCCGAGTTGCCAAGCTGGACTAGAAATTGTGACACTGCCTTATGCTCTCCCCCGAGGGTCTAACCGCCGCTCAAACATGGCCATGGTTTGGCGTTATCGCCCGACGCGGTATCACAACGTGATTGATTGAAGCAAAGCATGGATCGGTCGGACGAAACATCGGGGTTATCTGCCGCGCCATCTCGGACCTCACCGGCAGAGAAAACGGCCCCGGTAGGCGAAGCCCGGAAGGCAGCGTATGACCGGCCGCCGCCCCGGCCGTTGCCCGCCAGCGCGTTTCTTACACGCGCCCCGATCGATCATTCCGACGCAATCGCGTCGGCAGGCGGACAGCGCGCCGCAACCGAGCCGCTGTCGCCCGATGCCGCGTTTTCCGAGATCGAGGCCGAAGCATCGACCCGCTCACTTTCCGCGGTCGAGACAGCCATCGCCGGGGCGCTAAGCGAAATAAAGCCCCACAAGCCGATCGAGATTTCCGAAGTTTCCTTGCCTGCCACGCCGCCGCCCCCAGTGGAGGTTGACCTCGGCCGGACGATCCCCCAGCGGATGCGGGAACCCCGCCTTGAGATCGTTCCGCCACCCGCCGCTGCATCCGACGGCCTCCACATCTATCCGTCGATGCAACGCGGCGCGCAGGCGTCCGTCGAAGCCGTACCCCCGCCGGGGCGGGTCAATGGGTCGCTTGTGAAGCGGGGCGCCAAACTTCTTGTTTGGATCGTCGTCTGCTGGCTCGCCGTTGTGCTCTCGTTGATCGTCGCCTACCGCTTCGTCAATCCACCGGCGTCGATGCTGATGCTGCAAACTTGGCTCTCCGGGGAGAGAGTCACTCAGAAATGGGCGCCCTTCGAAGAGATTTCACCAAATGTCGTCCGCGCCGTCCTCTTGAGCGAGGACGCCCGGTTCTGCCGGCATTCCGGCATCGATTTTGAGGCCATCGAAGACGCCATAGAAAACACGGACGGCCGGGCGCGCGGCGGCAGCACCATCTCGATGCAGGTGGTCAAGAACCTTTTTCTCTGGCCGTCGAAAAGCTACATCCGCAAGGCTATCGAACTGCCGTTGACCTACGTGATGGAACTCGTCTTGCCGAAACGGCGGATCATGGAAATTTACCTCAACATCGCCCAATGGGGACCTGGCATCTTCGGGATTGGCGCGGCCGCCGAATACCATTTCGATAAACCGGCTCGAAAACTGTCCGAGCGGGAGGCCGCGCGTCTCGCCGTTTCCCTCCCTAACCCCTTGACCCGCAACGCCGGAAGGCCTGGGCCCGGGTTGCGGCGTCTCGCCAATGCAATCCAGGTTCGAATGCGCCTGGCGCCCTCGAGCCAGCTGTCCTGCGTCCTCCCGAGACGGATCTATTAGGAGGGATCTGCTGGGGACTGGCTTTTCTCGTCCAATTTGCGTATAAGCCCCGCCCGAGGTACCGAGCGCCGAGATTAGGCCGCCGGTTCATCCAGCAATATGACGTTCGGCATTCCCGCCGCATGTTCGGCGGCCCGCCCGTATTTGCGGGGCGAGGTGTCACTTTTGGAGCAACACTGATGGCAGTTCCGCGCAGTAAAATGTCCCCGATGAAGCGGGGCCAACGGCGTTCTCACGACGCCCTGAAAGCCCGGGCCTATGTCGAAGACAAGGAAAGCGGCGAGCGCCGCCGTCCGCACCACATCGACCTGAAGTCGGGCAAATACCGCGGTCGCCAGATCTTGCCGCCGGCTGTCGAAGAATAAGTAAACCGACCGTTTGAACGGATCGCGTGGCGCCGGTGCTATGGCACCGGCGGATGTTGCCTTGCGCCGGTCACCGTTGCTTGGCAAATGGGACGCGGCGTGCCAATAAACTCGGGCCGTGCCCCAAGTCTTGGATTCCTTGGGGATGTTAAGCGGGGTGATTGAAATGTCAGGAGAGCTTCATGTCGGTTAGAGCCCTTCCGCTCTTGGTTCTCGCATTCATCCTCTACAACGCGGTCGTCTTTTCGATGGGCTTGGACGTTATCAATAGGCCAGAGGAGCACTACATCTTCCAAATACGGATGATGAGCGGTGGCGTGTGGGGCTTCGGATGGGGCGACTTCATTCTGTTGGTCACCTTCATTTTGCTCTTCATCGAAATCGTCAAATCGACCTTTACGACGACCTCGACCTTGATTGACCATGCACTGTCGATGATTGTTTTCATCGCGGTCGGCGCAGAATTCCTGCTCGTCCCCCAGGCAGCGACGTCGGTGTTCTTCCTCATCCTGGTCGCATGCTTGATCGATGTGATCGGCGGTTATACCATCGGCATTCGCGTCGCCCGCCGCGATCTCAACATCGGCGCTGATCACTAAGCTTTCGCCGGAAACTCAGCGTTATTGCGGCGGCGCATTGCGCCTGTCCGCCTGCAGGTATGCGTCCAATTGCGGGCAAATATTTAAGCATTGTTAACGCAACCTACATAGTTTCCCTTCGATTATGGCAACTTCCCTCCCTCAAAACGTTTGACGGTCGCGAAGAAGCATTTCGAGGTTCGTAAGTGGAATTCACGCCGAACGCTGATAACGAAGCGACGGCCCCCCCTTTCTATGGACGGCCACTGTCAGCGACATCAGATTTGCACGATCCTTTGATCGAGACTGAAGGCCTCGACCTTGTCGGGATTCTGTCTTCCGTCGACGCGACAGCCTACGTCTGGGATCTGGCGACCGGCCGCATCGATTGGGAAACCAACGCTCCGGAAATTCTAGGCGTCAGAGATGTGAGCAAAATCGCGACGGGCGCCGCCTATCATGCGCTGATCGCGCCCGAGCACATCAACGCCCGCCTTCAGGCCTTCGCCCGCAGTGTCGGCGCCGACCCTTCGCGTGGCGTGCCCTATCGCCTCCAGTATCGTCTCCGGCCCGCCGGCGGAAGGAGCCAGAGGGAAGTTCGCGTCGAGGACCAGGGACGATGGTGGCCGGCTGCGGATGGCCACCCCGTGCGCGCTCGCGGCGTCATTAGGCTTCTTCACGACGAATATCTTGAGCAGCAGCGCCATCTCGCACGCAACGATTTGGACGAATTGACCGGCCAGCTCAATCGCATGCGCCTGACCGAGGCCCTGGGCGCCGTTGTTGCCCGCACGGAGCGCAACTATCAGTCGTGCGCCTTCCTCATGATCTCGGTCAACAACCTGGCCGTGATCAACGAGACGTTCGGCATTGAGGTTGGTGACCAAGTGATCGCCGAGGTCGGACGCCGGATCCGCGAGAAACTGCGCGGCGGCGACGTGATCGGACGCTACTCATCCAACAAGTTCGGTCTGGTTATGATCGGCTGCGGGCCGGGCGCGATGCGCATCGCAGCCGAACGCTTCATGAAGGCCGTCCGCGATACGACCATCGAAACGTCGGCGGCGCGGTTGACCGCAACCGTTTCCTTAAGCGGCGTGATCATTCCCGATCAGGCGCGATCTGTGCAGGACGCGGTGAATTTCGCGTTGCGCGCGCTCGACGTCGCGAAATCGAAACGCTTCGACTGTTTCGTGCCGTACGAGCCTTCTCCGGGCGGAGATGGCGCCCGCCTGCGCAATAAGTCGATCGCCGAAAGCGTGATTGCGGCTCTCGACGATAATCGCATGCGCCTCGTGCTTCAGCCGATGGTCTCGGCGAAGACCGGCCGGCCCGAAATCTATGAGGCGCTGCTACGAATGGAGCGCCCCGATGGACGGCTAGTGTCCGCGGGCGAGTTCGTGCCGATCGCCGAGCAGCTCGGTCTCGCGCGCCTTATCGATCGCCGGACGCTGGAACTTACGGTTGAGCTCTTGAAGCGTCACCGGGACCTGGTGCTTTCCGTAAATGTATCCGGCTTGACGTGTTCCGATCACGAATGGCTGACGGCGCTGCGCCGCTTGACGGCTGGCCGCCCTGACGTCTTGAGACGGATGATCGTGGAGATCACTGAAACCGTCGCCCTTGAAGAGCTCGATCAGTCCGTGAATTTCGTCGACACGCTCAACGAGCTTGGCTGCCGTGTTGCGATCGACGATTTCGGCGCCGGATACACGTCGTTTAAGAACTTGAAGCGGCTGAACGTCGATATGGTGAAAATCGACGGCGCCTTCATCAAAAATCTGGCCGACGACACCAGCGACCAGATCTTCGTAAAAACGATGATCGAACTCGCCAGGACCTTCGACATGGAAACCGTTGCCGAATGGGTCGGAGACGAGCGCACCGCGCGCTTTCTCGAAGCCGCCGGAATTACCTACATGCAGGGCTATTATTACGGAATGCCGTTCGACAGCTCCGACTACGACAAAGCCGCGTAACAACGCCGGTCGCGAACCGCGTTACGGACGCGATTGCGACAGCTTTTCGATCTTCTGTTGCATCGCTGAGAGTTGCGACTTGAGTTCGTTCAACTCGTTGCGCTCGCCAACATGCACCGTCGTGGCCTTTGCCGTCGGAGCCGAGGCGGTTGCTTGTGTTTCGCCTGGCTTGCCGCCCATCGGCGGCGACCCGAACGACGCCCACATCGACATGGCTTGCTCGAACATCGCCATGTTCTGCCGGGCTTGCTGCTGATAGAACTCGAAAGCCGCCGCCGGATTTGAGAACGCCGACGCTAGCTGCTCGCGGAAACGGACTTGTTCTTTCGCCAGATGCTCAAGGCTGAACTGAAGATAGCTAGGCACCATGCGCGCGATGCTGTCATCGTAAAAGCGAATGAGCTGGCGAAGGAACGGGATCGGAAGAAGCGCTTGTCCGCCTTCGCGGCTTTCCTGCTCGACGATAATCTGCGTCAGAACCGCGTGGGTGAGATCGTCGCCGTTCTTCGCGTCGTAAACCACGAAATCACGATCGCCACGAACCATCTTGGCAAGATCTTCCAGCGTGACGTATGTGCTCGTCTCGGTATTATAGAGCCGCCGGTTGGCGTACTTCTTAATAACGACCGCCTCTTTTTTAGGCGCCTGAGTTTGTGGATCGGGATTGGTCAACATCGCGTTCGCGTTCTCTGTATCGACGGATTACCGGCGGGTTGCTGCACTGCGGCAGCGTACCACACCCTGAGGCCTCCCCGCCAGACGTTTCTGTCATTCTTTTCAGCATGCCTGAAACGGCACCCGACGGACGATCTAGCCAAGAGGTCGCAATTGCTGAAAATCAACGCGCGCTGCTAAGAGTTACGTCATCTGGTCGACGCCGTAAAAAACTGGTGCGGCAGCAAGGCTTTCTATAATTCTCCAGGAAAACAAACCCAGTGCCCAGGGAGGGGTCGCTATGAGCCAGGATGCTTCGACGATCGTTATTGCCGGCGCAGCACGTACGCCAGTCGGTTCTTTCAATGGTGCGCTCGGTTCGCTACCGGCGTCTAAGCTCGGTGAAGTCGCGATCAAAGCCGCATTACAGCGCGCTAACGTGCCGGCAGGCGATGTCTCCGAGGTTATCCTCGGTCAGGTTCTGACCGCCGCCCAGGGCCAGGGACCGGCACGCCAAGCTTCCGTGGGAGCCGGCGTTCCGGTCGACTCTCCTGCTTGGAGCATCAATCAGATTTGCGGATCCGGTCTCCGTGCAGTCGCGCTTGGCATGCAGCAGATTCAGACTGGCGGCGCCTCGATCGTCGTTGCTGGCGGCCAGGAAAGCATGAGCCAGTCGGCCCACGCCGCCCACATGCGCGACGGCACGAAGATGGGCGACATCAAGCTCATCGACACGATGGTCAAGGACGGCCTCTGGGACGCCTTCAATAATTACCACATGGGCACGACCGCCGAGAACGTCGCCCGCCAATGGCAGATCACGCGCGAAGAGCAGGACAAGTTCGCTGTCGCGTCGCAGAACAAGGCCGAGGCTGCGCGCAAGGCCGGAAAGTTCAAGGACGAGATCGCGCCCGTCACCATCAAGGGCAGGAAGGGCGATACCGTCGTCGAGCAGGACGAGTACATCAAAGACGGCGTGACCTATGACGGCATTGCGAAGCTCCGTCCGGCATTCGATCCGAAAGAGGGCACCGTCACCGCAGCGAATTCTTCAGGCATCAACGATGGTGCCGCCGTTGTTGTCCTGATGACGGCCGAGGAAGCAAAGAAGCGCGGGATCAAGCCGCTGGCTCGCATCGTTTCGTGGGCGACGACGGGCGTCGATCCGTCGATCATGGGCACCGGACCGATTTCCGCGTCGAAGAAGGCGCTCGAAAAGGCGGGCTGGTCCGTCAACGATCTCGATTTGATCGAAGCCAATGAAGCGTTCGCGGCCCAGGCTATAGCTGTCAACAAGGGCCTCGGCTGGGATACCGGCAAGGTCAACGTCAACGGCGGCGCGATCGCGATCGGCCATCCGATCGGCGCGTCGGGCGCCCGCATCTTGAACACGTTGCTGTTCGAGATGCAGCGCCGCGACGCCAAGAAGGGTCTCGCCACGTTGTGCATTGGCGGCGGCATGGGTGTCGCCATGTGCGTCGCCCGCGACTGAAGCTGACCAGACCAATCGCGTAGCCGGTCCGCAAAGAGCGGCTACGCATCGTCCATTCGTTCCAAACAAAAAATCCAGGGAGAAAATGCTATGGCACGGGTTGCCCTCGTTACGGGAGGCACGCGCGGCATTGGCCACGCGATTTCGATCGCTCTCAAGAACAACGGCTATCGCGTTGCCGCGAGCTATGCCGGCAACGATGCGGCCGCTCAGGCCTTCCAGATCGAGACGGGCATCCCAGTCTACAAGTTCGACGTCGGCAACTTCGATGCGGCGGCGAAGGCGGTTGAGCAAATCACCAAGGAGGTCGGGCCGATCGACGTGCTCGTCAACAACGCCGGCATCACGCGCGATACGATGTTCCACAAGATGACGAAGCAGCAGTGGGACGAGGTCATCGGCACCAACCTCAACGGCCTCTTCAACGTCACGCGCCACGTCTGGGAAGGCATGCGCGCACGCAAGTTCGGCCGCGTGATCAACATCTCCTCCATCAATGGCCAGAAAGGCCAGATGGGCCAGGTGAACTACTCGGCGTCGAAGGCCGGCGACCTCGGCTTTACGAAGGCTCTGGCGCAAGAGGGCGCACGCGCCGGCATCACCGTCAATGCGATCTGCCCCGGCTACATCGCGACTGAGATGGTCAAGGCCATCCCGCAGGACGTTCTCGACAAGAGCATCCTTCCGTACATCCCGGTCGGCCGCCTCGGCGAGCCGAGCGAAATTGCGCGCTGCGTCGCGTTTCTGGCGTCCGACGACGCCGGCTTTATCACGGGCTCAACATTGACGGCCAATGGCGGTCAGTACCTAGCGAGCTGACGGTCCTGGCGATCGCGGAAGGCCCGCGCTCGCTCGAACATCTGCAACGAAAAAGGCTCTGCCGGGAAAACCTGGCAGAGCCTTTTACATATTGGCGCTGAAGTTGCGCTGGACCCGTTAGCCGCGAAATCGCGATCTGACGATGCGCGGAAACTCGTCCTCGCCTTCGCCCTGGGGCTGCGCGTAGGCGTTCGCCGATCTCGGATCGGCGTTGCGCTGCTCGGCGATGTTCTGACGCCCGTCCTCGACGTTCCACCAATGGTCGCCTCCCGGCGCGGGAGCGGTGGGGAGTGGCGCCGTCGGGGCGGCCTGCTGAGGCGGCGCTATTGGCGGTCGCCCGCCGTAGGAAGCCTGTGGCTGACGCGCGGATTGCGGCGGCGGCTGAGGCGCCGAGAACCAAGCCTCGATCAGATCAAGCTCATCCGATGACAAGCTCAAACCCTGACTGCGGCAGCGTGCAACGACGAAGTTCCGGAAACGGCTGGCGAAAAGACCCGCCGACGTGCCTTGCTCGAACCACGGGTCGCTCTCGCTCACCACATCGTAGATGAAGCGCAGATCGTCCCGCTTGATGTCGAGACCGAATTCGCGGGCCCGCTGCGTGATATTGACGAGCGTCTGCGCGCCCTGCAGCCCGTTTGCCGAAATCTCTTGCGACATCACGTCGAAAAGAACGCGGTATTCCGCGGGCGCCAAGGCCGGAGCCTGGCAGGCTTCGTGGATCCGGGCAATGGACTGCTGGATTTGCGTCGCCTGATCGGCATTGCGCGGCGCCGCTGTCACGGGCGGCGGCGGTGCCGGCTGCGCCTGAGCGCGCGGCAATTCCCGCCGTGGCTCCGGCTGATAAGTCGCTGCGGGCGCCTGTGGCGCCATCGGTTGCCGACGCGGCGCCAACGGCGCGGACGATGGCGGAGATGCCGCCGCGGGAGGCTGCGCGTTGACGTCAGGTAGGCGCGTCGACGGCATCGGCGGAGCCGGCGGCGCGGTTGCCCGGTCGATGTAGCGAGACTGCGGCGCGGCCGGCTGATAGCCGCTCTGCGGGATCGAAGGAGCTTGCGGCGCCGAGACCCTCGGCGGGCTCAGGCTCGCCTGTTGCGGCGGACGCGGTTCGGCGCGAACTGGCTCGGGCGCGTATTCGCGGCGCTGCGGCTCGGCGGCAGGCGGTGCGAGCTGCGGAGCGATAAGCCCCGTCGCCGAGATGTGCCGGTTGCCGTCGAACACCGTGTAGGGCGGCGTGTCGCTCAAATGAATGTCGTCCGGAAGCCCCGCGAGCAATAGATCCCGGAACGAGCCGTAGCCGCCCCAGTTCGTTCCGACCGTCTTGTCCCGGCCGATGACGCGAACGGCACGATCGGCCAGCGTCTCGAGCGGCACGGCCTGCGGCGCGTTGCGCACGAAATCGATGACCTCGGCAACGATGGCCTTGCGTGCGGCCTCGACATCGATCGCCGGAGCGGGCGCCGCGATTTCGCGCGGGGTCTCGCCCGAAATCGCACGGTTGTTCGTCAGAATGGAGATGAGGTCCGACTCGCGGATCTCTCCGTCGCTGATCGCCGTATAAGGCTGTGCCGTGTGATCGTTCGCGAAGACGACGGTGCGCCGCGCATGTGCGCGCAAACGATGAAGCAGCGGCGTGAAGTCCGCGTCGCCCGACAGGATGATGAATTCGTCGAAATAGGTGTCGTGATTGAGGATGTCGCGAACGTCCATCACCATGCGAATGTCGGCGGAATTCTTGAGCTGCGCCGTGAGCGGCGGGCAATCGATCACCTCGAAGCCGGCGCGAAGGAAGTGATGGCGGATGAATGGGAACGAATTCATATCCGTCGAATTGTCATGCGCGTTCCGGCGCGGCACCGGATTGCCGTAGCAGCGGTTCATCACGATGCGCCGCTCTCCGGGCAATGCGAACCCGTTCGTCGCGGTGATGAGCTCGCCCGACGCAATGCCTTGCAGCCAAACGGCACAGTCTTTGGCAAAACGCTTTGCGGCGTCTTCGTTTTTGCGCTTCAGTGACAGGTAGATGTTGTCGTAGTCGACAAACACCGTTGTAAGGACGGGTCCTGAGGACTCGCGTTTCATGGACTGCAACCCCCGTGAATCGGAACTTGATTCGCAATCACTTTTTACGAGTCGAAGGCGCCCAGCAAGAAGCGCCAGCGCCCTTGCCCCCGAAAGAGACAATTAAGCCGTGGATGGAGGGCCGCGGCGCCACGCGCGAAACACACTCATCTGGGGACGGCGTGTGGATGATCGTTGAAAGGCTTTGCGCTGTTGCTGGCTCGCCGCTCAATCGACCGAGGGACGCGACACCGGCGAGAAGTCTGGGGCCGTTAACGTGAAGCCGTCGAATTCGAACGCCGGCGCGACCGTGCAGCCGACAAGCGTCCATTTTCCAAGGCTTCGCGCCTGCTGCCAATGTCCAGCAGGAACGACGGCTTGCGGCCGCTCGCCGTCCGCGAGATTGCACCCGAGCCGGATTGTCGAGATTGGGCCGCCGGTCGGGGACATTTCGAGCAGAAGCGGATCGCCCGCGTAGAAGTGCCAGGCTTCGGCGGCGTCGACCGCATGCCAGTGCGATCTTTCACCGGCTTTTAGCAGAAAGTAGATCGCCGTCGACGCGGCGCGCTTCCCGGGCTCCGCTTTGTCGCGAAACGTCTCGCGAAAGTGGCCGCCTTCCGGATGCGGGGAAAGCTCGAGCGTCGCGATGATGTCGTCGCCGGAGAGAATTTGTGTCATCGGGGCACCTCCGGAGCGCGTTAGCCCTTGTTCTTCAACTGCCTGAGGCGCGCGAAAACCTCCCATTCCGGCGCGCCGAGCATCCCGAGCCGCGCTTGAATTGAGCGCGATTGCGGCCTGAGAAACGGGTTCGTCGCGGTTTCGCGAGCGACGGTCGTCGGTAGCGTCGGCTTGCCCGCCGCGCGCAAGGCTTCGACCTCCGCGACCCGATTTTTCAGAACCTCGTTTTCCGGCTCGATGGTCAGCGCGAAACGGGCGTTATTCAGCGTATATTCGTGCCCGCAGTAGATCGTCGTCTCGTCCGGAAGAGCCGCAATTTTCGATACCGATTCCCACATCATCTCGGGATCGCCCTCGAATATCTTTCCGCAGCCGAGCGAGAAGAGCGTGTCTCCTGTAAACACAAGGCTATCGTCGGGGAAATAGTAGGTGACGTGGCCGAGCGTATGTCCCGGCGTCTCGATCACTTTGACGGGATGGCCTGCAAACGCCAGCGCGCTCGCCGCCGTGACGGCGCGCGTCAGCCCGGGGATGCGGTCGGCCTCTGCCGCCGGGCCCGTAACGCTCGCGCCGTAAAACGCCTTGAGTTCGTCGATCCCGCCGGTGTGATCGGCATGGTGGTGCGTAATGAAAATGTGGTTCAGCCGCCAGCCGCGCTCGGCCAATGCGGTCTTGATTGCAGCCGCGCTCGGTGCGTCGATGGCTGCGGTTTCGCCGGAATCCGGCTCATGCAGAAGGACGCAGTAATTGTCCGCGAGACACGGCAGAAGGACGATATCGAGGGTTCCCATGGCGGGGGGACTTTGGTTGGGGCGGAGGGTCATGTCAAACGCAACGAAACGACGCAGCGCAGCCCCCTTTATTGCGGTCCTAGGCTGTCTCTCCGAGGTCGGATCGTCTAGAGAGGGTTCGATGATCCGATTTAATCAATCCGCGTAAAGCGCCAAGATGCCTCTCGACGTAAAAACTTTGAGAGATTTCTATAGGACGCCGCTCGGCCGGGTGGCGCGCCGCCAGCTGACCTTAGCCGTCCGTGAAAGATGGAAACGGGTTAACGGCATGACGGTTGCGGGGGCGGGCTTCGCTTCGCCGTTTCTCGGAACGTTCCGTACCGAAGCCGCGAGCCTCGCGTGCCTGATGCCGGCGCGCCAGGGAGCGATCGTCTGGCCGCGCTCGGGCCATTGCCACTCGGTTCTCGTCAGCGAAAATCAGTGGCCGCTGCCCGACAATTCCGTCGACAGGCTGCTCGCCATCCACAGCTTAGAGCAGGCTGAGCGCCCAGGTCCCCTGCTAAGAGAGGTCTGGCGCGTCCTGAAGCCGGATGGCCGCGTTCTGTTTATCGTGCCCAATCGCCGGGGTCTGTGGTCCCGCATGGATCGCACACCGTTCGGCTACGGGCTTCCCTTCAGCCGCGGCCAGCTCGAAACGCAGTTGACCGACGCGCTCTTCATGCCCATCGACTGGGGAGAATCCCTGTACTTCCCGCCCGTCAACCAACGCCTGATGCTGCGCATGGCGCCCGCACTCGAACGGTTCGGGTCGAGCATGTCGATCGGCGTCGCGGGAGTCATTCTCGTCGAAGCGACGAAAGAGGTCATGGCGCCCGTTGGTAGCGGCAAACGCTTTGCGCAACCGGCAATTCTCAAGCCTGTCGAAACCCCGACGTCGGCGGGAATCCGGCCTTTCAGGTAGAGGCTTCAGAGCGCGCACTAGAAGTCCCGGGAGTGGGACCGCGCAGGAGAAACACCGCTTTTTCCCCGAACAGGTTCTGTAACGACAGCGACCACTTGATCGGCAGTCGCGCCCCATAGGCATTGAACGCGACCGCCTGCTCGACGTCGGCGTGAACGAGTTCGCAGAGATCGGCGAAATCACGGATCGTGCACAGATGCGCGTTGGGCGTCAGGTACCAGAGGTCGGGCAGGTTGTCGTTGATCGGCATCCGGCCCGTCAGAAGCAGTTTCGTGCGCACATGCCAATGCCCGAAATTCGGAAACGACACGATCGCGCGCCGGCCGATTCTCAAGAGGTTTTCGAGCACCGTCTTGGGCTGCCGTGTCGCCTGGATCGTGAGCGAGAGAATGGCATAGTCGAATGCCTGGTCGGGATAATTGTCCAGATCCCGGTCGGCGTCGCCCTGGATGACGGAAAGGCCCTGCGCCACGCAGGCGTTGACCTTGTCACGTTGAAGTTCGACGCCGCGTCCGTCCACGCCCTTCCGCTCGGACAAGAGCTGCAGAAGCTCGCCGTCGCCGCATCCGACGTCGAGCACGCGCGAGCCCGCCTCGACCATCTCGGCGATGAGCACGTGATCGAGACGTGGAGTCTTCGGTGCGCCGACGATTTTTCCAATGTCCGGTGCGTTCATCGCTTGGCCTCCTGCGCCGCGGCGAGGCCGCGCTTCAGGGCGGCGGCATTGAGGAAGCCGCGGATCGTCGCGAAGAACGTCGGCTCTTCGAGCAGGAACGCATCGTGCCCCTTGTCGCTTTCGATTTCGACGAACGACACGTTGGCGGCAACCGCGTTAAGTGCCTGGACGATCGTTCTGCTTTCGCGGGTCGGGTAAAGCCAGTCGGATGTGAACGAGACCACGCAAAAGCGCGTTTTTGTCCCGCGAAACGCGTTCGCAAGCACACCGCCCGCGTCTTCGCGAAGGTCGAAATAATCGAGCGCGCGCGTAACGTAGAGATAGCTGTTGGCATCGAAGCGGTCGACGAAGGTCGACCCCTGATGGCGCAGATAGCTCTCGACTTGAAAATCTGCACTGAAGGAAAATGTCTTTTCGGAGCGGTCCTGAAGGCTGCGGCCGAATTTCCGATGCAACGCTTCTTCCGACAGATACGTGATGTGTGCTGCCATGCGCGCGACGGCCAGTCCGTTGCGCGGAACCGTACCAGACGCATAGTAATTGCCGGAAGCCCATGCGGGATCGGCCATTACAGCTTGGCGACCGACCTCATGAAACGCGATATTCTGTGAAGAGTGCCAAGCGGCCGTCGCGATGGGAACTGCCGCGAAGACGCGATCTTTGAAGCGAGACGCCCATTCGAGCACCTGCATGCCGCCCATCGAACCGCCGATGACCGCGAATAATTGATCGATGCCGAGATAGTCGATCAGGCGCGCCTGCGCTTCCACCATGTCCCCGAGCGTAATCAGCGGGAAGTTAAGTCCGTAGGGCGCGTTGGTTTTGGGATCGATGGACGCCGGTCCCGTCGAGCCCATGCAGCCGCCGAGCACGTTGGAGCAAATCACGTAGAAGCGGTCAGTATCGATCGGCTTGCCGGGACCGACCATATTGTCCCACCATCCGGGCTTGCCCGTGATCGGATGCGGGCTCGCGACGTATTGATCGGCCGTCAGCGCGTGGCAGAGCAGGATCGCATTCGATTTGGCGCTGTTGAGCTCGCCGTAAGTCTCATATGCAATCGAAAACGGCGCCAGATCCTGCTGGCAGGCGAGCCGAAGGGGCGCGCCGGCATCGAAGCGCGCAATTGGGCTCGTCGGCGTGTGCACCTCCGAGTGCCGCCGCGAGACGGGGGAAACAATATCAGGCGGTGCGGCGGTCATCGGGTCGGTCGATACCCCGGGATTGAACGGTTTGTGTGGTGGCTAGATCTGGCGCCGATAAAGTCAACTTTAAACTTTGATTTCAAGTGGTGAAGCCCCTATCAATGCGCCCGACCCCCCCAATTTCGGTCAACAATTCGAGATTATATATGGTGGCGACTGCACCGATTGCACGTCCGGGCATTCTGGACATAGCGGCCTACGTTCCAGGCGAAAGCAAGGTACCGGGCAGCTTGCCCCCGGCCAAGTTATCGTCGAACGAGACCCCGCTTGGGCCAAGCCCCGCGGCGATCGAAGCTTTCAAGGCCGCCGCTGCCGACCTTGAGCGCTACCCCGATGGCCAGGCGACGCTCCTGCGCGAAGCGATCGCGCGCCGCTATGGGCTTGACGCCGCTCGCATTGTCTGCGGATCGGGCTCTGACGAGCTATTGGGGCTTCTTGCCCGTGGCTATCTCGGCCCCGGCGACGAGGCGATCTATACGGCCCACGGATTTCTCGTTTACCGCATCGCCATTCTCACGAACGGCGCCACGCCCGTCGTCGTGCCGGAACGCGATCTGAAAACCAATGTTGACGCTATTCTCGGCGCCGTTACGCCGCGAACGCGGATGATCTTCATAGCCAATCCGAACAATCCGACGGGAACCTACATCCCGATCGAAGAAGTGCGCCGCCTCCGCGCCGGCTTGCGCAGCGACATCCTGCTGGTGCTCGACGCGGCCTATTGCGAATACGTGAGCCGCAACGACTACGAGGCCGGGATCGAACTCGTCGCGACGACAACGAATACCGTCATGACGCGCACTTTCTCGAAAATCTACGGACTGGCCGCGCTTCGCATCGGCTGGGCCTATTGCCCGCCCGAAATCGCCGACGTGCTCAATCGCATTCGTGGACCGTTCAATCTGTCGTCGCCTGCGATTGCAGCCGGCGCCGCCGCGATTGCCGACATCGGACACATGGAGCGTGCCAAGCGCCACAACGATCAGTGGCTGCCGTGGGTCGAAAGCGAGGCAAAAAAGCTCGGCCTGGCCGTGACCCCGAGCGTCGCGAACTTCGTGCTCATGCATTTCCCGGAAGGCAGCGACAAGACCGCGTCGGGCGCCGACGAATTCCTGAAGTCGCAAGGTATCCTCGTGCGCAAAGTCGGGGCTTACGGCTTCCCAAACGCGCTGCGCATGACCATCGGCTCGGAGAACGACAATAAACGAGCGATCGACGCGCTCGCGCGTTACCTCAAAGGCGCGGCCTGATGGCGTCTGGAGACAGTGACAAGACTCCGATGTTCAAGCGCATGGCGCTCATCGGCATCGGACTGATCGGTTCTTCGATCAGCTGTGCGGCGCGGCGCGCTGGGCTCGTCGGTGAAATTATCGCCAGTTCCTTGACGCCCGGAGAACGCGAAAGAGTACACGCGCTGGGTCTCGCGACGAAGGCCTACGCCGATCCCGTCGATGCCGTCAAAGGCGCCGATCTCGTCATTCTCTGCACGCCCGTCGGAGCGTTCAGGGAGGTCGCCGAGGCCATCGGACCGCATCTCGAAAAAGGCGCGATCGTTTCCGACGTCGGCTCAGTGAAAGGCGCGGCGGTGCGCGATATCGCTCCGAGCATTCCCCACGGCGTGCATTTCATCGCTGGGCATCCCATCGCCGGGACGGAGCAGTCAGGTCCTGACGCGGGCTTCGCCGAGCTGTTCGACGGACGCTGGTGCATTCTGACGCCGGGGCCCGACGCCGACCCCGCGGCACTCGCGAAGCTCGAAGAATTTTGGCAGAAGCTCGGCTCCAACGTCGAGCTGATGACGCCCGAGCACCACGACATGGTGCTCGCGATCACGAGTCACGTGCCGCATCTTATCGCCTACAATATCGTCAACACCGCGGCCCACCTCGAGCGCGTGACCGACAGCGAAGTCATCAAGTTCTCGGCCGCGGGCTTTCGCGATTTCACCCGCATCGCGGCGTCAGATCCGGTGATGTGGCGCGACGTCTTCCTGAACAACAAAGAAGCGGTGCTCGAAATGCTCGGCCGCTTTTCGGAAGATCTTGTCGCGCTCCAACGCGCCATCCGTTTCGGCGACGGTCCGACGCTTGAGCACATGTTTGCCGAGGCGCGCGCGATTCGGCGCGGGATCGTTCAGGCCGGCCAGGATACGGCGCAGCCGGATTTCGGACGCGCCGCCGCTCGCCCGCGCAAGGCATCGGACTGAAAGTTCTTCGCCGTCGCGGTCTCAGGCCGAATGCGGTTCGTTGAGGAACTGCGCCGTGATGAGATCGGCTTCGACGGCTGCCGCTTCCTGGCTCGACGATGCGAGCAGGTGCACGTGAACTTCGTCGGCGCCGAGCGCGGCGGCGTGCTGGCGGATTTCCGCGAGATTCTGCGACGGGCAATTGTTCGACAGCCGCCCGATGGCAAGCACCGTTCGCGTCGAGCGATCGCTGCGGCGGACGAGGATGTAGTTGGCATCTTCGAGCGTGGGGCAATCGAACAGGCTATAGACCGTATGCACGTAGCGTTTGCCTGACGCGCCGGTCCAGAAATGGAACCGCGGCGGCTGTTCGGGATACAGACCAACGACGCTCACTTGCTCCACCCCGTCATTCGGCTGTCGGCGGGCCCGGAATTCTGCAAGCTGGATAATTTCGGCACTCATTACGCACACCCCTGATCGGCGACTTCCGCCGAATACTGCTTTTGAGACCGTGATACCCGCTTGTCCGTGAGGAATGGTGAACTTTGGTTCGAAAATTTGACGTGCTTGCCCCGATCACGCCTCGATGGTCAATGAGGTGTTGAGAACGGCAATATTTGCAAACACTCGGCCTGAGCAGAGACCGATATTGGCGCGCAAATCTAAACGCGCATTAGCAATTAAGGATCGCGGATTTCCAAACGGCGCGAAAGCGGGCGGGGGATCGTTAATTCGCTTTAGCTCAGCCGCAGCGCGAATAATCGCAATTGGTGCAGGTCCAGCAGCCCTCGATATGGCGCAGCGCCCGCTCTCCGCATTTCGGACAAACTCGGGCGGTCGCGATCGGAGGATTAAAGCCAAGCGAATTGTCGTCGTCGCGGACGCCGCCTTGAGGTCCGGCTCCGATCCGCTCGATCGCCGCTATCGGCTGGCGCACCGGCTTGGCGTCACCCGCGTCGCCGTCTTCGCGCGTCAGGAAGCCGATATGGAGCATGTGCTGCTCGATGACGTCGCCGATGGCAGCGAGCAGGCTCGGAACGTAGCGGCCTCCCATCCAGCGGCCACCCTCCGGATCGAACACGGCCTTGAGCTCTTCCGCAACGAACGTGACGTCACCGCCGCGACGGAAGACGGCGCTGATCATCCGCGTGAGCGCCACCGTCCAGGCATAGTGCTCGAGGTTCTTCGTATTGATGAAGATCTCGAATGGCCGCCGGCGGCCGTCGCGGACAATATCGTTGATGGTGACGTAAAGCGCATGCGCGCTCGCCGGCCACTTGATCTTGTACGTCACGCCTTCGAGCGCTTCGTCCCGTTCGAGCGGCTTCGTCATGTACACGACGTCGCCCGACTTTGCCGGATCGTCCAAAGCTCTCGTCACTGAGGTTCGCACGAGCTCGGTGTCCTTCGGCACGGATTCCGAATTCGAGAGAACGGCGCCGGTGACGGGGTTCGGCCGGTAGGTCGTACAACCTTTGAGCCCAAGCTCGAAAGCATCCACATAGATGCTGCGGAAATCCTCGAACGAAATGCCTTCCGGGCAATTGATCGTCTTGGAAATGGCGCTGTCGACATAAGGCTGCAACGCCGCCTGCATCGCAACGTGCTCGGCGGGAGAGAGGCCTTCAGCCGTCACGAAAGCTTCCGTCAGCGGCGCGTTCTCGCCGAACGTCGCGCGGAATTCGCGATAGGCATAATCCTCGATCGTCTCTTCGGTCGCCGTCGCCCCGTCGCCGAGGATGCGGCGCTTGTAGAGGTAATCGAACACCGGCTCGATGCCGCTCGAGACGTTGCCCGCGAGAAGCGAGATCGTGCCCGTCGGCGCGATCGACGTCAGGCAGCCGTTGCGAATGCCGTTCGCGGCGATCGCGTCGCGAACATCCCTATCAAGTCGCTCGATATTCGGCCGCGAGCGGAAAGCGTTGGCATCGTAAAGCGGAAATGCGCCTTTCTCGGCCGCAAGCGCCGCGCTCGCGCGATAGGCAGCGTTCTGGATGACAGCCATCCATTCGGCGGCTGTCTTGCGTGCTGCCGGGCTGCCATAGGGAAGGCCGAGGAAAATCAGCGCGTCAGCCAGGCCCGTGATGCCGAGACCGATGCGGCGCTTGGCACGGGCCTCGCGGGCCTGCGCTTCGAGCGGGTAGCGCGAAATATCGATGACGTTGTCGAGCAAGCGAATGGCCGTCGCAACGCGCGCTTCGAGTTTGGCGCGATCGATGTTCGCCGCCTCAGTGAACGGCTGCTCGACGAAGCGCGCAAGATTGATCGATCCCAGGAGGCAGGCGCCATAAGGTGGCAACGGCTGCTCCCCGCAGGGATTTGTCGCCGAGATCGTCTCGCAATAGGCGAGGTTGTTCGCGGCGTTGACCCGATCGATGAAAATGACGCCGGGCTCCGCGTAATCATACGTCGCGCGCATGATCTTGTCCCACAGCCCTCGCGCGTCGATGGTCTTGTAGACCTTGCCTTCGAACACGAGGTCCCATGCGGCGCCGCGCTTCACGGCATCCATGAACGCGTCCGTCGCGAGAACCGAAAGATTGAAATTCCTGAGCCGCAGCGGATCGGACTTCGCCGCGATGAAGGCCTCGATATCGGGATGATCGCACCTGAGCGTTGCCATCATGGCGCCGCGCCGCTGCCCGGCGGACATGATCGTCCGGCACATGGCATCCCAGACATCCATGAAACTCACCGGACCCGAAGCGTCGGCGCCGATGCTCTTGACGGGCGCACCCTGCGGCCGGAGCGTCGAGAAGTCATGGCCGATGCCGCCGCCCGCCTGCATCGTCAGCGCCGCCTCTTTGACGTTGTCGAAAATGCTCGAAAGATCGTCGCCGATCGTGCCCAGAACGAAGCAGTTGAAGAGCGTGACGCTGCGGTCGGTGCCGGCCCCGGCGAGAATCCGACCCGCAGGCTGAAAGCCGAAGTCCGCCATCGAGTCATAGAAGGCGCCCGCCCACTTTTCGCGAGCCCGCTTGCCGCCCCTTTCAACCGAGGCGGCAGCGGATGCGACGCGCCGGAAGGTGTCCTCGATCGTCTTGTCGGCCGCGGCCGACGAGGATCCGGCAAAACGATACTTACGCCGCCAGATGGCGTCGGAAATCGCGGGCAGGTCTGACAAAATCGCGCTCATTGGGGTGACCGGAATATAGGTATTGGGGGCCGATCTTCAATTATTGTTCACTATATGTTCCTTGCTCCCTTCTGTCAAAAGGTTTCCTGCTTGGGTCGTGTCTCCGCGTGAGCAGCAAGCGCTAACGCCGATCACCATTCGAGGCGTCCGCTAAACCACCGGGCTGCGCCGCCCCCGCCGCTTCCCGCCGCGCGAACCTCAGCCGTCGGTAAACCCCTCGGGGCCCCAGGCAACCCGCTGCTTGTTCTTGTCGAAGATACGATATCCGCGCGCGCCGTATTTGGCCTGCATCGCGGGAAGATGCGTATCGGCCTGATCCTTGGCTTCTTCGATCGTCGATCCAAGCGCCAATTCATCGAACAGCGTTTGATGATCCCGACCGGCCGGCGACGCGACATACTCGATAATGAACATGAAAGGCCTCCAAGCTTTCTTCTAAGCATAGCACGAAGGCCCGAATTCTTGCCGCCACTGCAAATAAAATCGCCGTCCGCCCGGCAGCCAATGGACTGACGCGAACGGACGGCACTTTACATCGCGAGGAAAGCCACCTCGGAACGCATGAACCGAGGATGCGTGCCGTCCTGCTTAATCCTTGAGTTTCCGATAGACGATTGCGCCGACGCTGATCAGCAGAGCGATGGCGGTGAGGCTGGCCGGTCCATCGATTTCAGGAGCGGCGGCCGGGCCCCCACCACCGCCCGATGGCGGACCGAAACAAATCGGACCGATGCAAAAAGCAAATGCGTTGCTGGCCCAAAGCATCGCACCCGAAAAGGCTGCAATGGCCGTCTTTCTTTTCAACATAGTCACTCCTCCGGATAAAAACCCGCCGGAGTATTAGAAAACATCTCTATCCACCTGTAATGGTTAGCAAAGTAACAAATTAGGTCTACGCATACCGCCTTCGACGGAGGGCGTATTTTGACGTTCAAAAAAAGCCCGCCAGCTCGGCGGGCTTTTCCGGTCTCAGAGCTTGCAGAGTTTCGCTTCGCCGTGGCACGACCAGCCGATCGCCGCGGGGCTGCACTTGTAGTGGCGTGGGCCGAACGTATAGCCGGGCGTGCCGTTGCCCGACACCCACGTGAAATAGATGCTCCAGTCGGTTGCCTGCAGCAGCGCCGCATCGACCTGGAAATGAGCAAGTCCCTCGGTAAGGGCGACGCCCTCGGCGGCTTTGTTGAAACAGCTTTTGGCTTCCGCCGGCGCGGCTGCCATAACGGCACCTCCGACGGCGAGAACAGCCCACATCAACCGGGCGGAAGTACGCATTGGATTGCTCCATGATTGCTGAAACGATCAGACGTATGATCGTGCCATAGGCTCACCGGGGCCGTGGACAACAAACCGCTCCCGGGACGACGATTTCCGCCGCATTGCGGCATCGGAACATCATTGCACCGGTGCAGATGTGGATAACTCAGCCCGCGCGTGCGTCCGCGCTGATCTGGGCCAGCGGTGGCGGCGAAGGACTTCGCGCCGCTTCTTCGATCAGCCGTGAGCTCGCGGCTTCGATTGCGGCTTCGATCCGGGTCCGGAATTCCGCCCGCGGCAGGCCCGGAGGCAAAGGCGGAAGAAATTCGACGATGATCGTTCCCGGATACCGCCAAAGGCTCCGCCGCGGCCAGAACAGGCCCGAATTGAGCGCCAGCGGCACGGTGACGACCCCGAGCGCCTCATAAAGCGCGACGTACCCGGGTTTATAGTCGGGAGGAGCCCCCGGAATGGTCCGCGTGCCTTCCGGGAAAATCACCACCTCACGGCCGATGCTGATCCGCTGCCGCGCGTCGCGGATCATCGATTTCAGCGCCGCCGACGCTTTCTCGCGCTTGACGAGAATGTGCTCGAACTTGACGCAGAACCAGCCGTAGAAAGGGATCCACTTCAACTCGTCCTTGAGCACGATCGCAGGATCGCGAAAGAGCGATATGAGGCCGAAGGTGTCCCACGCCGATTGATGCTTGGAGATGACGAGGCAGCCCGTGTTCGGCAGATTTTCGTGGCCGCGAACTTCGAGCTTCGTTCCGCAGATGAGGCGCAGCAGCCAGACGCAGGTGCGGCCGTGAATTTCCAGGCCCTTCATCGCCCACGGCCGCGGCCCGATCAGCAGCCATGAGCCGAAAACGAGATAGAGAGCCGTCACGACATAAAAGACGACGAGATAGACGAGCGAACGCACGACGACCAATGCGCCCGGCCCCGGCATTGCGCGCTTAGCCATCGGTGTGCTTCTGCGGCATGATCGCGACGGACTGCCCATCCTGCCAATCGATGATCCGCTGCGCCGTGAGACGGGCGACTGCCGGGAGAAATTTCAGATACTCCGAGAGCAGCACGCGGGTCGTCGTCGGATGCAGCCACCAGGCCGTTTCGGGAAAGCGCCGCGGCGTCACGGCGTAGGGCATCAGCGTGACCCCGGGCATGACGAGCGCCAGCTCGGCAAGGCTGCGAGGCATATGATAACGCGATGTCACGACAATCAATCTCGTATAGCCGTTCGATCTCGCCCATGTTCGCGTCTCGTCGGCATTCCCGACGGTATCGAGCGCTTCATAGCCGAGATCGACGCAGCAGTTGAAGAGCTGCTTGTCGAGGCCGAGAAGCCGCCGCATCTCTTCGCGGCTGACCTTGCGATTAACGCCGGAAATTAACATCCGTTTGGCGCGTCCCTCGCTCATCAGCTTGGCGCCCGCCTCGATGCGATTGTCGCCGCCTGTCAGCACCACGATGCCGTCGGCTTTGTCCCAGCCGGTAGCGTCATCGCGGGTGACGAAAACGGCGAACAGCACGAATCCGAATGCCAGCGCGGCCGCGCCGAACGCCAGCATCAGAACCAGTGCTTTAGTGAACATTTTCATAGTCGGATGGTACTTCGAGATGGCCCGCATGGGCACCGTTAGGCCTCGACCAAAGAGTCTAGCCGATTTTCAGCCGGACAGGCAGCCTCCCTCACGGGCCGGGCCTGACGCTGTGCCAACCAAACCACAGCAAAAAAAGATTGTTTCCCCTGCCGATTTTGGATCAGCCTCGGCTAGTGCTGGCCATTCAGGATTCGATAGACGCCGACGCGTGATGTCACCATGCAAAGTCCCGCGATTGTGACAACGACAAACCCCAAGATGACGTAACCGAGCGCATCGAGTGCCCCGGTTCCGATCAGCCGCTGCATCTCGACCGCGCTGACGGCGCCGCCTCCGAGCAGCTCCGTGATGGCCGGCATGCTCATGAAGACGAGCATCGCGAACGCCGCACCGACGATGCCGGCCTTGATCCCGAGCCGCAGGAAATGCTTCTCGAATTCCCGCGAGATGAACCTGTCCGTGGCGCCGACGAAGTGCAGCACTTCGACGATCTCGCGATTGGAGGCCATGGCACTGCGGGTCGCCGAAACGATGATGGCCGTCGTCGCGGCGCCGACAAGCGCGAGAATGGCAAGCCCGCCCAAAGCAAACGACCGTGTGACGGCACGGATCTGTTGCTGCCAGCGGCGGTGGTCGTCGAGGGATGCTCCCTTGAACGTCTTGGCAATAGCCTCTCCAATTGCCGTGAGATCCGGCGGATCGCTCCGGTCGACCCGCACCGCGATCAGGCGCGGCACCGGAAGCGATTTCAGCACATCGGCGGAACCGAGCCACGGCTGCAGGAGCGCGGCCGACTGATCGAGGCTCATTGCGTTGACGGTCGCGATACCGCGCTGCTTTTGCAGATAGGCGACGACGTCGCCGACAGCTTTATCGACGTCGCCACTTTCCTGCGGAATGACCTGGACGGTGACCTCGCTCGCGATGTCGCTGAGCCAGGCGTCGGACGATTCCTTGATCATCCAGACGGCGCCCGCCGTCAGGCAAGCCAGAAAACACATGATTGCGATGACGAGCGTCAGCGAGCGCCCCGTGACCGAGCCCGGCGGGACGACCGGGGCCGTCACTTTCATCTTGCGGGCGCGGTCGCGGTCACGAGCCTGCGCCTTGTGGTCGCGCTGGGGATCTTCCGTCGTGAGCGTCGGCTCGCCGGTGCCGTAGGGCGGATAGCCGGACGTGTGCGTCGAGACGCCCGTTACGGGGTCGTCATAGGGATCGTAACCCGGCAGCGGCATCGCTGGCTCGGCGCGCCCGGTGAAGCGGCTAGATGATCCGGACATGGCCCTTGTGCACCTCGATACGCGGCGCCTTGAACTGCCGCATGAGCTGATGATCGTGCGTCGCGATGACGACGGAAGTTCCGAGCCGGTTGAGTTCGACGAACAGCCGCAGAAGGCGCCGCGCCATCTGCGGGTCGACGTTGCCAGTCGGCTCGTCGGCAAGCAGCACTTCGGGCTTGCCGATGACGGCGCGCGCGATGGCAGCGCGTTGTTTCTCGCCGCCCGACAGCACGGAAGGGTTAACATACATCCGGTCGCCGAGCCCCACCCATTGCAGTAGGTCCGTCACATCCTCTCTGTAGTCGCTGGGCTTCTTGCCGACGACCTGCAACGGCAGCGCGACATTTTCCCAGACCGTCAGGTGATCGAGCAGCCGGAAGTCTTGAAAAACGATGCCGATGCGCCGCCGCATCTGGGCGCGCTTCTGCGATTTGACCTTCGTGACGTCCTCGCTGAACATCCGAATTTCGCCCTGTGTCGGATGCAGCGACATGAACATGAGGCGAAGCAGCGACGTCTTCCCCGCCCCGGATTCCCCATGCAGGAAGTGGAAGGAGCCGGGCCGCAGATGGAATGTCACATCCGACAGCACCTCCGGCCCCCTGTCGTATTTCAGTCCGACATTCGTCAAGCGAATCAAGAGGTATCAGCCTTGACAGTGGATATTGAGGGTTCGTTACGGGTCCCCGCGTTTATAGACACGCCGAAGACACAATGATCAATCGATTACGATTGTGGCGTGGTCGTGTACACAGGAACCTTCTCGGCTTCCGGGCGACCGGCCGCCGCGAGTTGCAGGATAATGAGCATGCGCGATTCAAACACCGAACCGACAATCGAAACAATCTTCTCCGCCGAGGATATCCACGCCCGTCTTCAGATTCTTGCCGCCGCGATTGCGGCCAAAGATCCACAAAACCTCCTGGTTGTGCCAATTCTCAAAGGCAGCTTCGTCTTTGCCGCGGATCTCATAAGGGCGCTCTACGCCGCAGGCCTCGCCCCTGAGGTCGATTTCTTGACGCTGTCCAGTTACCGCAAAAGCCGGGTGTCGTCGGGTCAGGTGTCGATTTTGCGCGATCTCGATCTCGACGTGCAGCACCGCCACGTCATCCTGATCGACGATGTTCTCGACTCCGGCCGCACGCTGGCCTTCGCCAAGGATCTGATCTCCGCCCGCGGCGCGGATTCCATCGAAACCTGCGTTCTGCTCGACAAGAAGGCCCCTCGCGCCGTATCGATCGAACCGGACTATTGCGCCTTCGAGTGCCCCGACGTGTTCGTGGTCGGCTATGGCATGGATGTGGCGCACCGCTACCGCGAGCTGCCCTTCGTCGGGCGCCTCGTCGATTAGAACTGTGGAATAACGGGTTCGAGGGAGGCCGGCTTGATGGCGACGATCCTGCTCGCAGACGACGACGCCGCCGTGCGCGATCTCGTCCGGCGGGCCCTGACCTCGGAAGGTCATACCGTCCATGTCACGCAGGACGGACTTGAAGCACTCGACTATTTGAAGGCCAGCGGCGCTGACATCGAAATCCTGATCTCGGATGTCGATATGCCCCAGCTCGATGGCATAACGCTCGCCGAAAAGGCGCTGGCATTAAAGCCCCGCCTCGCCGTCATCCTGATGTCCGGTTTTTCCGACCAGCTTGAACGCGCCGCGCGCCTGAGGGTGCGCCAGCTACTATCGATCTCGAAGCCGTTCACGCTGGATCAGATCAGGCAGGTCGTCAGAAGCGTGTTGTCCTAGACGCTCTTCGTCATCCTCGATCGGGCACGGCGGAGCGTGCCGAAGGAACAGCATCGCTTAGGCTCAGCCGTTCGAGGATGACGAATGCTCAGCCGCCAGTCACGCTCATGTGGCGGCTGACCGCCGGCTTTTTCGTCCGTCGGTCGATGATGAAATCATGGCCTTTCGGCTTCCGCGAAATGGCTTCGACGATGGCTGCATCGAGCATGGCATCGTCGGAGGAAGCCCGAAGCGGAGCGCGCAAATCGGCGTCGTCCTCTTGGCCGAGGCACATATAGAGCCGGCCGGTACACGTCACGCGCACCCGGTTGCAGCTCTCGCAGAAATTGTGGGTCAACGGCGTAATGAAGCCCAGGCGTCCGCCCGTCTCCTTGACCGTCACATAGCGCGCCGGACCGCCCGTGCGGTATGGGTTCTCTTCCAGCGTCATCCGGTCCATCAGGCGGGCTCGGACAATCGAGAGCGGCAGATATCGGTCGGTGCGGTCTTCACCGATATCACCGAGCGGCATCGTTTCTATGAGGGTCAGGTCCGCACCGCGGCTGTGCGCGAAGCGGATCATGCTTTCGATCTCGTCCTCGTTGATGCCTTTAAGAGCCACCGCGTTGAACTTGACCTGAATGCCGGCGGCTTCCGCGGCATCGACGCCGCGAAGCACGGTTGCGAGATCGCCCCATCGCGTCACCGCCTTGAACTTCACCGGATCGAGCGTATCGAGAGAGACGTTGATCCTGCGGACACCGGCAGCGTGAAGGTCGCCTGCATATTTTTCCAGCTGGCTGGCATTCGTGGTCAGCGTCAGCTCGTCGAGTGCCCCGGCTTCGAGATGACGGCCGAGCGCCCGAAACAGCCAGAGGATATTGCGGCGCACCAGGGGCTCGCCGCCGGTAATGCGAAGCTTGCGCACGCCGCGACGAACGAAGGCAGCGCACAGCCGGTCCAGTTCCTCAAGCGAAAGAAGGTCCTTCTTGGGAAGGAACGTCATATGCTCGGTCATGCAATAGACGCAGCGGAAATCGCACCGGTCCGTTACGGAGACGCGCAAATATTCGATCGTGCGGCCAAAAGGGTCGACGAGCGGCGTTTCGGTAATGTCGGCGGTGTCGCCCTGCATGAAACCTTCTCCGAAGGACCTTGAGATCGTATATCGTGGCATAAGCCGTCAAGAACAACCGAAGCCCTCGCGTCACATTTTCCTGCATTGTAGAAAAAATGGTCCGACGGGAGGAAAAATCGATGAAAAGTCCGGTTGCGTCTTTCGTTCTGGGGTTTGTCACGGCTTCGGTGATCTGGCTGATCGGCCTCGCCATCCTGAATGGCGAGCTTTTCCGCACATTTATAAGCTTCAGCGGCCATTAGGCGCGCTGTTGTACCCGATTGAAGGGTCCGAGCGTCCTGACGATCAGCGCCGCGATATTGTCGATATCGTTAAGATCGAACACGGGCTTGCCGTGCGCATCGACCTCATAGTCCGCCGCGATGGCGAGAACGAGCGGATCGGTGGGCGCGAGCAGCTTTTCCGGTGCCACCGCCGCGCGGCGAACCTCGATCTTCGGAATGTTCGCCGACTTGTAGCCCTCGACCAGAATGATGTCCGCCGGTCTGAGCCGCGCCGCCACCGTTTCGAGTGCCGGTTCCCCCGCTGAATCGATTTCTTCGATGAAGGCCACGCGCGATCCCGAGACGATCGCTGTTTCGGTTGCACCCGCCGCACGATGTCGGGCGGTGTCGCTCCCAGGTAGATCGATATCGAACTTGTGATGCGTATGCTTGATCGTCGCGACGCGAAGCCCTTCGCCTGAAAAGTGCGTCGCAAGCTTTTCGATCAGCGTCGTCTTGCCGGAATTCGACCATCCGGCGATGCCGAATAGAGGGAGAGCAGCGGGAGACAGATAAGCTTTGCCCAAGGGTTGTTATCCTTCTATCGTTTTCGCAGCGAGGGCGCGGGCAGCAGCGAGATCGTCGCGCGTATTGACGTTGAAGAACGGATCGATCTCGCGGCCGTCAATGTCGCCCATCGGAAAGGCGACCGCAACCGCGTTGAGGTCGGATGCCAGTCTGTCGACGCTCAAGGCGCGGCGCGCCAGCGCGTCAGCGATGGTCCGCCGGACAACGGTCGGCCAGAGCCCGATCGTCGGATGGCGACGTCCCGACGAGGTCGCAATCGCGATCCCGCCGTTTCGCGCTGCATCGAGGCGCGCTACGAGATCATCCGGCAGAAACGGGACGTCAGCCGAAACGGTTGCGATCAGCGTCACATCGCGAGCGTGCTCCGCCGCCCAATCCATCGCCGCAAGAACGCCGCTCAGCGGACCGAGCTCGGGATTTTCCCGATCCGAAATGGTCTCGATCCCGAAGTCCGCAAAGCGCCCCGCATCACCGTTGACGTTGAGCACCAGGAGTCCGACCTGCGGCCGAAACCGGGCAATGACCCGCGCTAGCATGGATTGGCCGTCGAGATTGGCGAGGGCCTTGTCGCCGCCGCCGAAGCGCCGCGACCGCCCGCCCGCCAGGATGACGCCAAGAATATGATCGGTAGACGGCATGTGCCACGATTAGGCTGGCTCCGCGAGCGCCGCAAGCCGGCAGTTTTCGGGCTCAGTGAACCAGGGCCGTGAAGACGCGCCTTCCCACCGGCGTCCGCCCGACCTATATCGCGCGGATAGAAAGCAGCGCCGCATCGGCGCTTCCGGGAGACGCTCATGCCAATCGATAAGACACAGGTGCTCGCAGCCCTGCGTCGGGTCAAAGGCCCAGACCTTGAAAGCAATATCGTTGACCTCGGTCTCGTATCCGAGGTCTTTATCAAGGACGACCATCCGTATTTCTCGATCACGATCCCCGCAAGTCGCGCCGAAGAGCTGGAGCAATTGCGTCTCGCGGCCGAGAAAGTCGTTGCCGAAATCGGCGGCGTCTCGGGTGTTACCGCCGTGCTGACCGCCGAGGCGCAAGCAGGCCAATCGCGCGTTGCAGGCGGCCCGGTCAAAGCCGTATCGGGTCCGCGCCCCGAGCATTCGCGCGTACAGGCCGCCCGCGCCAAGGGTGCAACGGGTGACGGCGCCGGTCCGCGTCAGGCCGCTGCCGGAACCCAGGCTGCGGCAAAAACCTCGGCCATTCCGGGCGTCAAGCATGTCATCGCCGTCGCATCCGGCAAGGGCGGCGTCGGCAAGTCCACCGTCGCCGTCAACCTCGCGCTCGGCCTTCAGGCCATCGGCATGAAGGTCGGTATGGTCGATGCCGATATCTACGGTCCGTCGCAGCCGCGCCTGCTCGGCATCACCGGCAAACCGCAGGTGACGAATGGCAAGAGCATCACACCGCTCGAAGGTTGGGGCCTGAAAGTCATGTCGATGGGCTTCCTCGTCGATGAAGGCACGCCCGTCGTCTGGCGCGGACCGATGGTCGTCTCGGCACTGAGCCAGATGCTGCGCGAAACCGATTGGGCGGGAACGACGGGCGATCTCGACGTCCTCGTCATCGACATGCCGCCCGGCACCGGCGACGTGCAGTTGACGATCTCGCAGAGCGTGCCGTTATCGGGCGCCGTCATCGTCTCGACGCCCCAGGACTTGGCTCTCATCGACGCCCGCAAGGGCATCGCGATGTTCAAGCGCGTCGAAGTGCCGATCCTCGGCATCGTCGAGAACATGAGCTATTTCCTTTGCCCGAAGTGCGGCGAACGCTCGGACATCTTCGGACACGGCGGCGCGCATGAAGAAGCCAAGAAGCTTGGCGTACCCTTCCTCGGCGAAGTGCCGCTGCATATGGACATCCGCGAGACGTCCGACAGCGGCAAGCCGGTCACGGTCGCCGCGCCGGAGAGCCAATACGCCGGAATTTTCCGCGATATCGCCGCGCGCACCTGGTCCGAAGTCGATCGCGCGAAAGGCACGCTGACACCACCGCCCGTGATCGAGATCGTCGATGGCGGCAAGGCGTTGAAGGCTGCGTTCCCTGATGGCCGCACGTTCGAGCTTCCGGCGGAGTTCCTCCGCGTCGTCAGTCCGTCCGCCGAGGTCCAGGGACACTCGCCGTCGCAGCGCATCACCGTGCCGCGGAAAAAGAACGTCAAGATCACCGGCATGAGCCCCGTCGGCAACTACGCAACGCGCATCGCTTTCGACGACGGCCACAACACCGGGCTCTACACCTGGGGCTATCTCCACCTCATCGGCCGCGAGAAGGATCAGCGCTGGGGCCAATACCTCGAAGAACTCTCCGCAAAGGGCCTGACGCGGGAGTAGCCTCTCCTCTCGTCATCCCGGCGAAGGCCGGGATCCATCCAAGCGAAAGAATCCAAAAGAATTCTCACTTGGACGGATGCCCGCCTTCGCGGACATGACGTCACGTTGTAGGAAAAGGGAAGCCTTAGCTTCGCTCTTCCGGCACGATCGAGAAGTCCAGCTTCTCGCCGTTCCGAAGCACCGTCGCGAGCACCTTCTGATTGATGTGCTTCGCATCGAGAACGCGCGAAACATCGTCGACGCCCGCGATCGGCATGCCATCGAGCGCGATCAGAATATCGCCCGCCTTCAGACCCGCCACGTCCGCTGGACCGCCAGCCTGCACGCTTCGGATGCCGATCGCACCCGCCTGCGTCAGGCCAAGCGCGTGACGAATCCGCTGCGGCAGGACGACATGCTCCGCGACGATGCCCAAGACGCCGCGCCGCACGCGTCCGTGGCTCAGGATCTGCGTCAGCACATATTCAGCCGTGTTCGACGCAACCGCGAAGCAGAGCCCCTGCGCGCCCATGATCATCGCCGTGTTGATGCCGATCACCTGACCCGCGGAATTGACGAGCGGACCACCGGAATTACCCGGGTTCAACGCCGCATCCGTCTGAATGACGTCGTCGATCAAACGGCCGTTCTCCGCGCGCAGCGATCGTCCGACAGCGCTGATGATGCCGGCCGTAACCGTCGACTGGAAGCCGAGCGGATTGCCGATGGCAATCGCAATTTGCCCGGGACGCAACTTCTGGGAATCCGCGAGCCGCGCGAACTTCAGCCGTTCCGTCGTCTCGGCGCGCAGCACCGCGATATCGGTATCGGGATCGCGGCCGACGAGGCGAGCGCCGAAGTGCTGTCCGTCGCCCTGCGCCAGCGTGATCGACTGCGCACCGTCGATGACGTGGTTGTTGGTCAGGATCAGTCCGTCCGGCGAAACGATGACGCCGCTGCCTGAGCCCTGCCCAGTTCGGCCGCCACGGGTGCTTTTCACCTGCACGTGCACGACGGCAGGCGAAACCACGTCGACGACATCGACGACGGCGTTGCTGTAGGCATCCATGAGGGCCACGTCATCGCGCGCGACGCTTCCCGGTCGAGCGCTCTCGCGCTCTGCACCGGACTCATCGAAAACTTGAAAAATACTGTGTTCCATGCTGCACCCGATGGGAGACGAAGTCGCGTTTAGATGGCGACGGTCATCAATCCCATCAAGTCCCGCCCGGCTCGTCGGCGCATTGCAAGTACTCGCCTAGCGGCCGTCTCCCCGGAGGGGAGACGGCAAGCGCAATCAAAAATCTATTCCGCGGCCTGACGCTCCAGCGACTCAAAGGCGGCTTCGGCAGTCTCGAAGACGTGCGTATTGAGCCCGCGCCGCCGCAATGCTTCTTGCAGCTTTTGCCGCGTGATCGCGCTCGTCGCATAGCGCGCGGAGCGCGCGTAATGGTTCTTGGCGACGTAAGCCACCATATCGGCGTAAGCGTCGTAGAGGTCTTCCGCGATCCGGCAGCCGTCCTGGTTGACCATCGCATCGACGCGCTTCCCCGTTGCCTTGCAGGCCTCGACAAGCACCTTCTTGAGATCGGCAACGTCGGCCTTCTTCCGCGCGCTCCAGGCCTGAAGATCGACGTAGAGGATGTTCCGGCTCGCATCGTATGTGACGCGATCTTTGAGGTTCTGGTTCAAGAGGTCCGCAAGAAGATCCATCGGCTGGTCGAGGAAGATCCGCGGGTTCATCGTCACGGGCTTATGAATGTGCGGTTTGAACGCCATGTTGGGAAGGATATCGCGCTCGATATCGATACCGGGCGCCACTTCGATCAGCTCCAGGCCGTGATCGGTGAGCTGGAACACGCAGCGCTCGGTAACGTAGATCACCGGCTGCGACTTCTGCGCCGCGTATTTGCCCGAGAACGTCACCTGCTCGACCTGCTTCACGAACTTTCTCGCGCGGCCTTCCTGAACGATCCGTACTTTTCCATCTTCGATAGCAATTTTAAGACCGCCCGCCGTGAACGTGCCCGCGAAGACCACCGCGCGTGCGTTTTGCGAAATGTCGATGAAACCGCCGCAACCGTTGAGCTTGCCGCCGAACTTGCTGGTGTTGACGTTGCCGATGCTGTCGCACTCCGCCATGCCGAGGCACGTCAGATCGAGGCCGCCGCCATGGTAGAAGTCGAACATCTGGTTCTGATCGAGGATCGAGTGAGCGTTGGCCGAAGAGCCGAAGCTCGATCCGCCCGCGAGAACGCCGCCGACGGCGCCGGCTTCCGTCGTCATGACAAGATAAGGCGTCACTTTTTCTTCGTTCGCGACGTTCGCGACACCGTCGGGCGCGCCGACGCCGAGATTGATGACGCCGTTGGGTGGCAGCTCGAAAGAAGCCCGCCGCGCGATGATCTTGCGCTCGTCGAGCGCCATCGTCGGCAGGCTGTCGACCGTGACGCGAACTTCGCCCGCGAGACCCGGATCGTACATCACGCCGTAGTTCATGCGGTGCATCTCGGGCGGATCGGCGATGACGACGCAGTCGACGAGGATGCCGGGTACTTTCACGTCCTTCGGTTTGATCGAGCCTTCCGCAACGATACGTTCCACCTGTGCGATGACGATGCCGCCATTATTGTGCGCGGCCATCGCCTGCGCCAGAACGTCGAGCGTGAGAGCCTCGCGTTCCATGCTGAGGTTGCCGAACGGATCGGCGCTGGTGGCGCGGATAAGCGCGACGTTGATCGGCGTCGCCTTGTAGAACAGCCACTCCTTGCCTTCGACCTCGACCAGCTTGACGAGATCTTCCTTCGTCTTCGTATTGACCTTGCCGCCCCCAAGCCGCGGATCGACGTAAGTATGCAGGCCGACGCGGGTGAAAAGGCCCGGGCTGCCGGATGCGCAGCTGCGATAGAGCTTGGAGATCACGCCCTGGGGCAGATTGTAGGCCTGGATCTTGTCGTCCTGGGCAGCCTCTGCAACTTTCGGCATGCGCCCGAAGTTGGCGGCAATGACGCGTTTCAACAGGCCATCGTGATGCAGCCGCCCCGTGCCGAGCCCCTTGCTGTCGCCGGCACCCGCGCACATGATCAGCGTGAGGTCGCGCGGGGCCCCGGTTTCGACGAAGCGCTTCTCAAGCGCCGCGTGCAGCGCCTCCGGAATGCAGCTCTGGACAAAGCCGGTCGTCGCGACGACCGCGTCATTGCCGACGAGCGCGATGGCTTCATCAGCCGAAATGACCTTGTTGGTAACCATTGCGTTGCGTTTCCCCAAGTCACGGCCTCGGATTCGTTAGGGCTTCGATTGGCCCCTGCAAAACCCGTGCTGTTGTTTGTTTTATGCCGAACACCGGATTATGCGCCGGGCTGGTATTCGCGCATAGCTTAGCTCCGTTGGCTATGCCCCACTCAAGGGGGTAATTACGTCCTATCCGAAGGTCGCCGAGCGGCAAATGCCGCACCCGTTTGCACTCTAGACCGGCATAGGGCGCGCGGCGGAAAGCCAAGCCGTTAATCGTTTATCCCATGCTAGACAGCCGCCATGACCGAACTTTTTCGTCGAAATCTCATACCGCTCATCGTCGCGACCGCGCTTTTCATGGAAAACATGGACGCGACGGTGCTGGCGACGTCGCTGCCGGCCATCGCGCGCGATCTCCACGCCAACCCCATTAACCTGAAGCTGGCGCTGACGACGTATCTGCTGGCCCTTGCCGTCTTCATTCCGGCCTCCGGCTGGATGGCCGATCGTTTCGGCGCCAAGAATGTCTTTCGCGCTGCGATGGTCGTGTTCGCGGCAGGCTCCATCGCCTGCGCGCTTTCGACAGGCCTGACTTCGCTGGTCGCATCCCGCATCCTGCAAGGCATGGGCGGGGCGATGATGACGCCGGTCGGCCGCCTCATTGTGCTCCGCACCGTGCCGAGAACCGAGATCATCGGCGCCATCGCCTGGCTGTCGATCCCGGCGCTCGTCGGGCCGGTCATCGGACCACCGCTGGGCGGCTTCATCACGACCTACTTCACCTGGCGCTGGATTTTCTGGATCAACATCCCGGTCGCGCTCGCCGGCATCCTCTTGATCACCCGCTTCATCCCCGACGTGCGCGAGGAGACGTCCGGAGGCTTCGATCTTCGCGGCTTTTTGCTGGTCGGTCCCGGCTTGTCGCTGTTCCTCACCGGCGTGACGCTGATGGGCGTCGGGCTCGCGACGCCCGAGATCGAGCTCGTCGTAACGCTTGCTGGCGCGGTCCTTCTCGTCGCTTACGTTTGGCACGCGTTGCGCGTTCCGGCGCCGATCATAGATCTGAAGCTGTTGGCGATCCCGACCTTCCGCGCCGGTGTCGTCGGCGGCTTCCTGTTCCGCACCGGATTGGGCGCCGGACCGTTCCTGTTGCCGCTCCTCTTTCAGGTCGGTTTCGGCATGACGGCCTTTCAGTCCGGCATGCTGACCTTCGCGACGGGCGTCGGCGCGATCTTCATGAAAACCCAAGTTGAGACGATCCTGCGCCGCTTCGGCTTCCGCCGCGTGCTGATCGCCAACGCCGTGATAGCGAGCCTGTTCGCAGCGCTTCCGTCGCTCTTTACCGAGGTGACACCGGCGCTGCTGATCACGGCGCTGTTTCTGGCGGGCGGCCTGTCCCGCTCGCTGCAGTTCACCAGCCTCAATACGCTCGCTTATGCCGACGTGCCGCCCGAACGGCTGAGCCGGGCGACGAGTTTCGCCGCGGTCTGCCAAAATCTGTCCGGCTCGGTCGGAGTCACGATCGCGGCTCTGGGGCTCGAAGCCGTGCAGTGGTTCTGGGGCGGCGATCCCATAGCAGCCGGTCACTTCCCGCCGGTTTTCATCCTGATTGCGGTGATTTCGGCGTCGTCGATATTTTTCTTCATGCACCTTTCGAGCTCGGCCGGAGCTTCGCTGCTGCCGACGGACCCGATGAAAGCGGCCGCGCCCGCCGAGGAAGCCGCGCGCCTGCGCGAAGGTCAGGTCGGCTAATCCGTCTCGACTCATCGGATTCGACAACACGAAAAGCCGCGATCGGATCCCCGATCGCGGCAACCTATTGCTGGAAGTGAGAAAGGTCAGAGAAAACAGCCCGCGCCGGGCGGCCGGCTCCCCCGCAGGGGAATCGCCCGTCGCAAAGACAAATCCTCAAGCCGATCGACCGCCTCCCCGAAGGGGAGTCGCTCGGCGCAAAGACAAGTGTCTTTTCTTAAGCCGCTTTCGCTTGGGCCTTCTGGCGCTGGGCCTTGCGCGGTGCAGGAAGCACAATGCGCAGGGCTGGCACGGAAACGTCGGACGCCGTCCGATTGCGCTGGATGACAGCCTCGCGCGCCCCGAAGGCATCAGCGAGGGCGAGCAGAGCCGTTGACGGCTTCAGCCCAAAGCATCCGCGCGCATCGACGGCGGCAAAGCCGGTCCGCGAGCAAGCCTGCAAGGAGAGGTGCCCGGAACTCAAGACCGCGACACCCGATACGCCGCCACCGGCGACGCGATCGAGGTGGAGGCTCTTGAGCTTGAGGCCCAAGCTCTCGACGGCACGCTTCGTCGCACGCTCGGCCGACTTGACGTCGTCGAGGCGCTCGGCGCCGTGGAGATCGATAAAGATCGTAGTCCCTGCACTAGGTACGCTTTGCTCAGAAACCGGACTCGTCCTCGAGTCTTCGACTTCCGTGATGAACTCAGCGCGCGCGTGATCTTCCTCTTGGGCGGTGCTTGAACGAGTTCAAGTCCATCCCCAATTGGAAGAGGGTGTCATTAAAGGCCATGTGACCCTCCCCAACCAGCAGATAGGTTTGACTCGCCCGCTCCTTACCTCATTGGTTTTGGAAACCTCGACCATGTTGGCAGGTGGACAGACGAGAGAGGGTGCATATGAGGCCAATGCCCCCCCCACGCAAGACCTTTTTGCCCCCTGCGCGAATTTTTTTTCCCCGTGACGCTCCAGCGACTTAACTGAAGGTTTTGCAACGCCTCGCTGACGCAATGTGACACCGTCATCGAAGCGAAAGACAGTCGTAAAAAATCCGCTAATTTTGGTCGTCTTGCTTGCCGAATAATTTGTTCAGCAGGCTCTTCGCGCTCTTCTTGGTCTTTTCGGTCGACGGATCGTCCTTCTTGCCGAATAGCTGATCGACGATTTCGTCGGCGTTCTTGCCTTTGAGCTTCTTGCCGATCTGCTTGATGGCATCCATCGTCTTGTTCGGATCGGAGAGCACGCCCTTGAGATCGGGACGGTAGCTCGGGTGATCCCACGAACCGGTGATATGCACCGGCACCTCGATGCCAGAGGCCTCAGCCTCGCCGCCCTGGCCCTCGAGCGACGCGATAAGCTTCGGCTTCACCGTGTAATCGACGGTGCGCTCCGGCATGTGGATGGTGCCGCCGCCTGTCACACGCAGAAGCGGGCTCACAAGCTGCAGATCCTGATTCTGGGCGACACCGTTGGTGACGGTGAAGGTCGCCGCGAGGGCACTGAAATCCGTCTTTTCCGACGGCGACGTCTTGAGCGCCCCGAAATTTCCCTGCGATAGTCCGCGCAGCGCGCCGGGCAGATTGAAGCCGACGACGGCGCCGTCGGAGAACTGGAAGCCTGCCGTGCCGTTGAGACTTTCGATCAGCTGCAGCTGACTCGCGCCATTGGCGGCAAGCTTGAGCGCGACGTTGGCGTTGCCCGAAACCCAGCCGAAATTCGCCGCGTCCCTAAGAAAGGGAAGGGCCGAAACGCTGGAGAGATTGAAGTTTGCGCCGATATTGGCCGTTCCCGACGAGCCGTCGATCGTCAGCACGCCCCTGCCGTGGCCGTCATAGAGCGCGACGTCGTCGAACTTCGCCTCCATCGCGTGGTTCTTGACGGCGACATCGACCGAAGTTTGCCCAATCGAGATATTCTTGAAATGAAGCTTTCCGACGTTGACGCGGGCATTGCCGTCCGCGATGCCGAGCAGCGCCAGGTTCAGGGCTTCGCTCGACCATCCGGCACGCTGTTCGACGCCGTAAACCTTCGTGCCCTGTTTCCGGAGCAATTTCTCGATTTGGTCAGGCTCGGACGGGGCGGCGGGCGCTGGTCCCGAATCCTGATTTTCCGAAGCGCCCGCACCCTCAGTCGCCAGCGTCCCGGTGACGGCGCTCGTCAGATACTTGTTGAGGTCGAGCGCCGAGACGGCGAGGTTGGCTTCGACGAACGGTCGCGCGCCGCCGGTCGTCACCTTGATCGTTCCTTTCGCCGCTTCGCCGTCGAGCTCGAACCTCGCGTTCGAGAACGTCGTGACGTTGCCGGCCGTTTGCAGCGTCCCTTCGATGGACAACGGCCCGAAGCCGGTGACCGGCGGCAGTTTCGTTCCGAACCACTCCGCGAGCCCGCGCGCTGAATCCGCCTTCGCCGCGACTTGGCCTTCGAGAGAAGCGCCTTCGCGAACGGTCACGTCTCCATCGTATGAGGCAGAGATCAGCGCATTCTTGGTGCTGAAGGCAAGGTGCGCTGGCGCGTCTCTCAGGAGATTTCGCACGTTCTCGAGCTTGCCGTCGAAATCGAGCCGCCGCTCGTGCCAGACAAGGTTGCCGTTTGCCACCAGCGGGCTTTGCAACGATGGAAGCCCGAATTTCACGTTGACGCCCGAGACTTCCGATTTCCGCCCCGTGCGCTCGTCGGTGAAGCGAAAGGTTCCGTCCTCCAGCGTCACATTTTCGAGCCGCACGTTGGTGATGGCGCCGATGCCGCGCGATGGATCGCCGTCGAGTTCCGCCGCTGCGACATCGAGGGAGCCCGCGTCCCTAAGAGTTCCCGGCTTTTGCAATTCCGCGAGCTGCGTCGGAATCCGAGTGGCAGCAAATTTCCAATTGCTTCGCCCGTCCCTGTCGACACGAAAATCGAAAACCGGGTTCCGGAGCGTCACGGATTTGATTTTCGGCCGACGCTCGAAAAGCGATATCACCTTCACGCTGACCTGCAGCGCCTTGGCGTGAAGCAGCGCGCCGTCCATGCCGGGCGGGCCCGAGAGCGAAACATCGTGCAACGAGACCCCGAGCACCGGAAAGAAATCGAACGACGCGGGGCCTGCGATCACGAGGTCGCGCCCCGTCCGGGCTTTGACCTCTTCGGCGATCTTTTGCCGAAGGAAGTCGCTTGGCGGATTGAGCACGAGATAGCCGACGCCGGCCGCCCCGACGCCGACGACCAACAACAGGAAATAGATCAAGCCCATCAAAAGGCCGCTCTGTTTCTTTGGCGGCGGCCTCCGACGCGCGCCGGGAGGCGGCGGGCCACGTCGCGGACCGGAACCGAGGGGCGCGCGCTCGAAGCTCGGCCGTTGCGGAGGTAGCGGCGGAGGCGGCGGCACGGGAGTTTGGGAAGCCATTCAGTTCCTCGTAGTCGGCGGCAAGCGAAGACGCACCGAATTCGCGCGAAATATCGAGACGAATTATGTCACGGGCAGGCCGCTCAATAGGGATGCGGCCCAAAGCCCGACCACGGGCGAGTCCAAAAGGGCACGATTCCCCGCGCAAAACTCGCATCGATTCCGGAAGATCACCACCAAGGTTCGCTGGTCGCCTTGTCTGCGTCCCAGATCAAGGGTTGTACTCGCATCTAAAGGTTGCGCGAAAATAACACGACTCCGCCAAGGTTGCGCCACGCGGAGTGACGATGTTCCCCGCATGTTCACCGTGTCCTCCCCCCAACGACTTACGTGCACCCGCCTGAGGATTGGTGCGCTTTTTTTCTCGGCGCTCCTCGTCCCGCTGGCAGCCAATGCCCTGTCGGGCCGCGACGACGGCGAGCCCGTCACGATCACGGGTGTCGGCCACGTCGTCGATGGCGATACGCTCGACGTCGGTCAGACGCGTGTACGTCTCGAAGGCATCGACGCGCCGGAGATCGCGCAAACGTGCCGAACAGCCAATGGTGACACGTGGAACTGCGGTGTGCTGGCAGCGGCGATGCTGCGCAAGCTCGCCGAGCATAAGGATCTCGCCTGCGATCGCACCGGCACCGACCGTTATAGGCGAACGCTGGCGACATGCTTCGCCGACGGCATCGACATCGACGAGGCGATGGTGCGGGCGGGCCTCGCATGGGCCTTCGTAAGATATTCCGTGGCTTACGTCGGCGTCGAAGCCGAAGCCCGAAAGGAGAAGATCGGCGTCTGGCAGGGGCCTGCAGAAGCGCCGTGGGATTTCCGTCGCAATGAATGGCAGGTCGCCGAAGGCAGCGCGCCGAAAGGTTGTGCGATCAAAGGCAATGTTTCGTCCCACGGCCGCATCTATCACATGCCATGGGATACTTGGTATGACAGCGTGAAGATGGACGTGAGCAAGGGCAAACGCTGGTTCTGCTCCGAGAGCGAAGCGATCCGCGCAGGCTGGCGCGCGGCATCGCCGAACTAGGCAGTTTGAGCCTGCTGGTGCGCGATGGTCGTCGCCGGCTCCAGCCAGCCGCGGTAATGCGCAAGAACCCCCACGACGGGAAGACGGATGGCGACATCGAAGTGGAAACGCCCGTCATCGCCCGAGAATTCCCGCGTTTCCGACTTCGGTGCGAGGAAGAGAGGAAGCCGCATCCGGCCGATGCGCCAGCCGATGACAGGCATCTCTATTTCGCCTCGCTCGGCTTTGAGACCAAGCAGAATGTCGAAAGCGCCGAAGCGTTCGCGAACGATAGAGCCACCTTCATACGTGAGCCGCGAAGAGAATCTGCGCCCGCCGAAGTTTCGCGTCCAGATCTCGCCGCCGCCGTTCCGATCGACCGTTACCGTGACGTTGACTTCGCGGCCCGCGGGCGGAAATCCGAAAACCCATCGCGATAGTCGTCCGATGATCGAATTCGACGCGTCGATATCGGCTTTTCCTGTCCAGACCGCTGGCGCGTCCTGGTCGTGGAAGGCCTTGAGCGCGTGAGGCAGGGCGGAATAGCAATCGCCACAAGCCGACGCGATCAAACTGGCTTCGCTGCCAAGCGCGATCGTTCGCGAGGTCACAAGCGACGGCGGCGACATTTCAGCTTCGATCATGTGAAGCGGAAGCGATGCGACCCTGGCTCCAGTTTCTGCGTCACCGCGAAGGAGAGCACGCGTCAAGGCGACTGCTGGCAGCACAGGAACGTCCGGACCTTGCCCCGGTTCGGCAAGGAGCAACCATCGCGCGGATGTCTGCCGTCTTCCCCCATCCAAACCAGCGCAATCGACGCTCATGCCGCCGCGATCGGATGCAAAGGGGCGCGTCATAGCGCGCGCCCTGACGAGAAGCGGCGCCAGCGGCTCGAGGTCGGAAACGAGACCCCGCCCTTTGAGATGCGAGAGCGCCAAAAGACCGAAGTGTTCGATGCGCGATTCAAGACCGGCGCCGAATAAGATGCGCGATGTCACTGCGAACCGAGGTTGCATCAATGCTGCATCGGCGGTCTCGACCGGCGACACGTAGCGAAGGCCGAGACCATCGACGCGAATGCGCCGAACGCTTCCCCAACCCGTCGTCTTTGCGGTCTGACCTTCGGTAAACGTGTCAACAGGCGCGCCGCTATAAGAAAGGATCGCCCGTATCACGGACTCTCCGACGTTGCCGGCGCCTCCCGGCATAATCGCAATGTCGATGCTGTCGACGCGGCGCCATCCGCGTGTGAGCTCTTCGACGACCGCCATCGACAGGGCGGGCGTCGAACTTGCGCCCGTTCGTGCCACCACGCCGTTTTCGCGCGCGACGTCGTCAAGTGTCGGTCCGAATCCGAGGAGATAATCGCGGGCGTCCGCAAGGTCGATCCAGTGCGCTCCAAGTCCAATTGCCGTGCGCGTAAGATCATAGCTGGTGGCTTGAAAAGGCCCGGAGGCATCGATCACGAGCCATGGGCTGAGCGATCTGAGCCGCTCTGTGCTTGCGGCGTCGTCACGGACGAAGGCGAGGGCACCAATCCTCCCGCCTCCGAATTCACGCGCGAGAACCTTGGCGCGCTCCTCCCGACGTGACGTTAGGATGAGGTCAATGCCGTCTATCGAAGCAAGGCGCCGCGCCAGACGCTGACCGAAAAACCCCGTCGCGCCGATTAAGACGATGCGACGGGGCATGGTTGCTCCTCAAGCTTTAGTCCTGGCTGCCGTCATCGCCTCCCGGTGGCGGGCCATCGTTTCCCCGACCGTCGTCGGGACCACCGTCGTCTGGTCCGCCGTCGCCAGGGCCGTCGTCATAAGACCGCTGTTGCGCGCCGGGCGGCGGTGTCGGGCCGTTGCCGCGCGCAAGCAGTGGTGTGATGCGCCTGACCGCGACGCGCCGATTAATGCGCTCGGGCGCTTGCGTCGGAACCTTGAGATATTCTTCGCCATAACCCTGCGTCGTCAGGTTTTCGAACGGAACCTGGAACTGCTCGGAGAGCACCTCCGCGACGGACTCCGCCCGGCGATCCGAAAGCGAAAGGTTGTCTTCGGGCGACCCGACGGCATCCGTATAGCCTTCGATCATGAACACCTCGTTGGGGTTCCGACGGATGATACGGCGCATCGCACGCGCGATACGATCGAGCTTTCCATACTGGCCTGGGTCGACGTCCCAGGAACCGAACTCGAAGGTGATGTCGTCGAGATCGATCCGGCGCATGCGGTCGCGCAGGGCAGCCGTCGCGCGGATTTCGTCGAGCGTGTAACGGTCGCGGAAGTCCTCGACCGGCGGCGCGCTCAACGCATCGTAAACGTCCTCGTCGCTCGCTCGCTCGTAATCGACGATGTATTCGTCGCGCGGAATGGTCACCCGCGGCGGCGGCACATCGAGAACGGAATCCAAGATCGCGGCACCCGCGATAACGCCAATGCCGATCGCGAGATTTCGGCCCAGGTTGTCGTGCCGGCGCCGCCGGTTATCGATGATGATCACATCGCGGCCGTTCGGTCCGCGCCGGTAGCGCCGGATCAACTGGCCATGTGCATCCGTCTCCGAGTAGATCTTGTAGCCGCCGGGCCGGTCGATGACCGCAATGTTCATCCCGCCTTTGCCCTTCGTGAAGCGGGCATTCGGAGCTGACCGTCTCAGCCGTTCCGTGTCGTCGTGCTGGATGAAGACGCGATTATTCTCTTTGTAGATCCGGCGCTTGCCCGGTTCCTCGATGACGAAGCCCTTGCCACCGTCGATCTTCACCTGTTTGCGCTGACCGCGCATAGCCTCGAAACGTCTCTTCGCTTCGGCCGGTGGCAACGGCTTTTGCAACGGCACGAACTTCGTCGCCGATTTGTTCATTGGCGGAGGAATGACGGGTGCCGGAGCGCCCTTATTACGATCTTGGCCGCCGAACTGTTCGGGGTGCTTGTTCTTGTGCTTGTCTTTGTTCGTGCCGAAGGTGCTATCGAACTTTTGCTGCCCAGAATTTTGCTGGCCCGTGTTCTGCTGCCAGTTCTTCTGCGGCGGCGAGCCGTTGGGAACGACCGCTTTGTTCACGACCGGCGGCTTGTTGGGTTTCACGAACGCGTTGGGGTTTCCGTTCGCCCCGCCGCCATTACCGAATTGCTTCTGCTTTTTGTTTGAAGGCGGCTGTTGGCCGAAGTCCTGCTTCCGGTGCTTTTCACCTTTGTTGCCCTGCTGTTGACCGGGCTGTCCTGGTTGCGATCCCTGCCTTTGGCCCTGCTCGCCGCGCCGATCCGTTTTGCCGTGCGGCTTCTCGTTCTTGTGCTTTTCATTGTCCTGCTTGCCGGAAGACGACTGATCGTCTGCCATGACCATCGCTGGCGCTGCCGCGAGCGCCGCCAGAAGCGCGGCGGCCGCGAGAACGGCATGTCGGCTGGATTTCATTGATATTCCCTCATTGTGCGTCACACCCCATTCGATGCCGGAAGGAGTTTGGCAGGATTATTCTTTTGCTTCCCACGCCCGTGTTCGCACGAACGTTGCGACGCAGGCAAACTATCCTGGTAGGGCAGGGGGATAAGGGCATCCATATGAAGCAGGCGTGAATAGGTTGCGGCCAAATCATGGCGCAAAAGATCGCTTTCCAAATTTAGGACGCTTGCAAGCCAATAAAATTGGCACGATGACCAAATCCGCCCGCGTAATGACGGATTTTCAGCTGCCACGAAAGTCGGACGTTCAGCTAGCCAGAAAATCCGTCCGCTTCGCGCGCAGCAATGACGTCTTGAGGCGCGTATTGGCGCTCTGGATCTCCGCGACCGTATCGAAAACGAAGCGAATGTGATCGCCGGCGGCTTTTTCGGCTCCCTCCGGATCTCCGGCAATGACGGCCTCGCCGATCGCCAGATGCTGCTTCAAGAGCTTTTCGCGAACGCCGGACTTCAAATAAAGATTTTTGCGATTGAAAAAGATGTTGTTGCGGAGGAGCTCGCTCATCGCACGCATCACGTGCAGGACAACGAAGTTGTGCCCTGCCTCGTAGACGAGCATGTGCAGGTTGACGTCGGCTTCGCCTTCTTGCGCCGGGTCTTCGAGCTTGTGTGCCTTGCGCATTTCATTGAGGCAGGTCCGGATCGCCGCTCTTTCGACGTCCGTGGCGCGCAGCGCCGCATCGTGCGCCGCGCGCGCCTCGACGCAAAGGCGGAATTCGAAATAATCCTCGAATGCTCGCTGATTGTCGCGATAGAGATTGGCGAGCGGCGCCATGATGGGCGAGAGGAACTGAGCGACGTAGGTCCCGCTCTTCGACGACTTCAAAAGACCTCGCCGGACGAGCTTGTCGATGCCTTCTCGGAGCGATGGTCTTGAAACATCGAGCTTCTGCGCGAGCTCGCGCTCGGCCGCGAGCTTCTCTCCGGGGTGCAGCGCGCCCTCGAGAATGAGCTTCTCGATGTGAGATGCGATTGCATCGGCGATTTTCGGCGTACGTACGGCAAGCATGCGCCCACCCCCAGATACTGTGCGTCTCGCTTTTCTCTTATGACGCCTAGTATAGCGCCATCGGATGTTTTCGCGCGGCTATAAATAGCAGCTAAATTTGACCACAGGCGAAGCGTGGTATAAAAATTTGACCAAAAAGGGCGCTGAAGTCTAGCAGCCGTATCGACTGGGGGGAATGGGCCGCATGTGGTCACAAGTCTATGACCCGTTTGGCAACATGTTGCTGTCGGCCGCGGTGGCGCTCATTCCCGTCGTCGTTCTTCTCGTAAGTATCGGTCTGTTCGAGGTCCGCGCGCACTGGGCCGCGATCTTGGGTCTGACGGCCGCGTTGCTGGTCGCCATTTTCGCATACGGCATGCCGGTGCCGATGGCCGGAATGGCGGCGGCATACGGCGCGGCCTTCGGATTTCTTCCGATCGGCTGGATCATCCTCAACGTTATTTTTCTTTACCGGCTCGCCAGCGAGAAGGGCGAGTTCGAGGTCTTGCAGCGGTCCATCGGCAGCATCAGTAACGATCGGCGTCTGCAACTTCTCTTCGTCGCCTTCTCATTCGGCGCATTTTTCGAGGGCGCCGCCGGATTCGGGACGCCTGTCGCGGTGACGGCGGCGCTCCTGATCGGCTTAGGGTTTCCGCCGCTCGCAGCTTCGGGCCTGTCTCTGATCGCCAACACCGCGCCCGTTGCATTCGGCGCGCTTGGAACGCCTCTGGTCGCACTTGCCGCTGTCACCGGTCTCGACGTCTATCAGCTGAGCGCGATGGTCGGACGCCAGCTCGTCATCTTCGCGATTATCGTACCGTTCTGGCTGATCTGGGCCTTCGTCGGATTTCGAAAAATGATCGAAGTTTGGCCGCCGATCCTCGTCGCGGGAGTAAGTTTCGCAATCCCGCAGTACCTCGTTTCGAACTATCACGGTCCCTGGCTCGTCAACGTCGTATCGGCGCTCGTTTCCATGGCGGCGCTCGCACTTTTTCTGAAAGTCTGGAGCCCGGCCGTCCCGATGACCGAAGTTCCGGGCGGCCAGGAAGCCGACGCCGCGCTCGCCGCGGCACCGTCGCATTCGTTCGCCGTCCTGCGGCGGGCATGGATGCCCTGGGTCATTCTCGCGGTCTTCGTCTTCCTTTGGGGGACACCGCAAGTTCGTGCGGCGCTCGATGGACTTTGGATCGAAAAGCTTCAAGTCTCCGGCCTTCACCAGCTCGTGCAGAAGATGCCGCCTGTTGTCCCGTCGCCTCACGCCGAGGCCGCGGTCTTTAACGTCAACATTCTGTCGGCGACGGGAACTGGGATTCTGATTGCGGCCATAATATCCGGCCTTTTCCTCGGCTATAGCGTTCTTGAACTGGTACGCAGCTATGTGAAAACGATCTACGTCGTCCGCTATTCGCTGCTGACGATCTCGTGCATGATGGCGATAGGCTTTGTCACCCGCTATTCCGGCAGCGATGCGACGCTCGGGTTGACACTGGCGCAGACCGGGTGGGCCTATCCGTTTTTCGGAACCATGATCGGCTGGCTCGGCGTCGCTCTGACCGGTTCTGATACCTCATCGAACGTGCTCTTTGGCGGTTTGCAGAAGATCACGGCCGAGCAGCTCGGGATAAGTGCCATTCTGATGGCGGCAGCGAACAGCGCCGGCGGCGTGATGGGCAAGATGATCGACGCCCAATCGATCGTCGTCGCCTCGACCGCAACGAAATGGTACGGCCACGAGGGCTCGATCTTACGCTTTGTATTTTTCCATTCGCTGGCTCTGGCGGCGCTCGTGGGCGTGCTTGTCATGCTCCAAGCCTATGTCTGGCCATTCAACCTCATGGTGCCATGAGAAGTGCCAAATCAGGCCCGAGAGGGCTGCGGAAAAGACTATCGGCAGAATTCTAACAGACGATCTGAGAAGGAGTGCGTGAATATGCCATCACTAACCGTCAATGGCGAAGTTCGCGAGTTCAACGGCGACCCGAACATGCCGCTGCTCTGGTACGTCCGCGATATGCTCAACCTAACCGGCACGAAATTCGGATGCGGCGCCGGCGTGTGCGGCTCTTGCACCGTTCACGTCGACGGCGTCGCGGTGCGGTCTTGCCAGACGACTCTCGGCGAAGCCGCCGGCAAGTCGGTCACGACGATCGAAGGTCTCAGTCCCGACGGCGAGCACGCGGTTCAGACCGCCTGGCGCAAGATCAGCGTTCCTCAATGCGGGTTCTGCCAGGCCGGGCAGATCATGCAGGCAGCCTCGCTGCTCGCAAAGAACCGCGCACCGTCGGACGCCGAAATCGTCGAAGCCATGGCCGGCAATATCTGCCGGTGCGGTTGCTATCAGCGCATTCACGAAGCCGTTCGTATCGCTGCGGGAGGCGTATGATCATGCTGCAGTATTTGAAAACCGCATCGGATTCGGCCCATGAGCCGGTGACACATGCCGAGATCACCAATGTCAGCCGCCGCGGCATCCTCGGCGGGATCTTGGGGGCAACCGGCCTCGTCCTCGCCGTCCGTTTCACGCCGGCAAATGCCCGTGAAGCCTTGAAGCCGTATCCGACCGGCGGCCTCAAGATGCCGAACGGCGTCGTCTCCGATCCACACGTCTTTATCGCGATTTTGCCGGGCGGCGACGTGACGATCGTCACGCACAGAAGCGAGATGGGCACAGGCATCAGGACCAGCCTCCCGATGGTAGTCGCAGACGAAATGTGTGCCGACTGGTCGCGCGTGCATCTGGTGCAGGCACCCGGCGACGAACCGAAATACGGCAACCAGGACACCGACGGCTCGCGGAGCATGCGCCACTTCATCCAGCCGATGCGCCAATGCGGAGCTGCGATGCGTCAGATGCTGGAAACGGCGGCGGCCGCGAAATGGGGCGTCGATGTTTCCCTCTGCCGCGCCCGCAATCACGCGGTCGCACTGCTTGATAAGGACAAGAAGGAAAGCGGCAAAGTCCTGACGTTCGACGAGCTCTCGGAAGCCGCAATGGCCCTTCCGGTGCCGGCGCTCGAGACCATTCTCTACAAGTCGCCCGACGAATTCACGTTGATGGGCAAGGGTGAAGTTAAAATCGCCGATCTCCGAGACATCACGGTGGGCAAGGCCGGCTATGGCGCCGACGTGCGCCTGCCGGGCATGAAGTACGCCGTCGTCGCGCGACCGGCGGTCTTGGGCAGTAAAGTGAAATCCTACGACGCAGCGGCGACGCTCAAGGTCTCGGGCGTTCACTCCGTCCACGAGATCGAAGGCGTCTTCACCGTACCGCGCAAGTTCGGGCAGCTCGGCGGCATCGCAATCGTCGCCGACACGACATATGCGGCGATCCAGGGCCGTGAGGCGCTGACGATCGATTGGGATGACAGCCCAAACGCCAGCTACGACACAGACGCCTTCACGGCTGAAATGTCTGCGACGGCCGCAAAGCCGGGGAAGGTTCTGCGCAATCAGGGTGATCCCGACGCGGCGTTCGCCGCCGCCAAGGATGTCATCACGGCGGAATATCACGGCCAGCACATGGTGCAGGCGCCGATGGAGCCGCTCGTGGCGGTCGCGCGCATTGTCGATGGCAAGGCCGAAATATGGGCGTCCGTGCAAAGCCCCTACGGCGCCCGCAAGGACATCGCCGAAGCGCTGAAGATCCCAGTTGAAAACGTGACCGTGCACGTGACGCTGCTCGGTGGCGGCTTCGGTCGCAAGTCTAAGTGGGACTTCATGCTCGAAGCCGCGCTTTTATCGCAAAAGCTCGGCGGCACGCCGGTGCTGTTGCAGTGGACTCGAGAGGACGACATCCAGCACTCATTCTATCACACGACGTCGGTCGAGCGCATCGACGTCGCGGTGGACGACAAGAGCAAGGTAACCGGTTGGCGCCACCGCACCGTCTCGCCCTCGATCGTCTCGACGTTCAAGAAGGACGATGGCTATCAGTTCCCGATCGAATACGGCATGGGCTTCATCGATGTGCCGTTCGACATCCCGAACGTCCGTTGCGAGAACGGGCAGGCGATGGCGCATACGCGTATCGGTTGGTATCGATCCGTCTCGAACATTCAGCGCGCCTTTGCGGTGCAGTCGGCCGTGTGCGAAGTCGCGCATAAACTCGGCCGCGATCCCAAGGATTTCCTCCTCGAAATCATCGGCCCCGACCGCGACATCGACCCGAAGACCTCCGGCTTTCCCGACGACTTCTGGAACTACGGGGAACCTTACGAGGAATTCCCGATCAGCACGGCGCGGCTGAAGAATGTCATTCGAGTCGCGGCCGAAAATGCCGGGTGGGGCAAATCGCTGCCGCCACGTCAGGGCCTTGGCATCGCCGCGCATCGCGCCTTTGCCAGCTACGTCGCGAGCGTCGTGCACGTAGCGATCGATGACGACGGCACCATTCGCGTGCCTAAGGTGACGACGGCCATCGACTGCGGCTTCCACGTCAACCCCGAACGCATCCGCTCGCAAATAGAAGGGGCGGCTGTGATGGGCATGTCGAATGCGCTCTACAGCGGCATCACCTTCAAGAAAGGTGCTGTCGAGCAGTCGAATTATTCCGACTACGACGTGACGCGGATGAGCAATTTCCCGCAGAAGGTCGCGGTACATATCATCCAAACGCCCGAGACCACGCATGCGGGCGGCGTCGGCGAACCGGGCGTACCGCCGTTTGCGCCGGCACTTGCCAATGCCATCTTCGCGGCAACCGGGAAGCGGCTCAGAAACTTGCCCATGGGTGACACGCTCACCTGACGAGGCGAACGCGGCGAATGTCATGAGGCCCGGCAATCCACCGCCGGGCCTTTTTTATTTTGGAATCGCGCCTACAACTTTGACCATGCGACACTTAACTCGCATTAATGCGGCTGTGCTTTTTGCTGCGTTGCATTCGTTTTGGCGTATCAACGACATGGAAGCATTTTAAAGAGCTCAGTCGTAAGCCGTTCACGACCCTTGCGCACCGGTGAGGCATCGAACCGCGAATTGTCGTAATATTCGAACTCGGCTCAACGTGCTTGCTGCGTTTTCGCTCCAACCCTGGGAGTTTGACGAAATGTCTTTTGATCAATCCGAAATGAAGAGCTTTAAGCTGGCAATGGCGACATCGCTTCGATCGCACTGGAAGCTGTTCCTGATCGAAGGAATCGTCCTTGTCCTTCTCGGCGTCGCGGCGATCATCGTTCCGCAGATTGCCACGCTGACGGTGGCGCTTTTCATCGGCTGGCTCTTGCTCTTCAGCGGCGTCGCCGGGCTCTTCACGACGTTTTCAATGCGGCCGATGCCGGGCTTCTGGTGGTCGCTGCTGTCTGCCATCATCGGGATCGGCGCCGGATTGGTGCTGCTCTTCTCCCCGGCGGTCGGAGCCGTATCCCTTACCATCGTTCTCGTTGTCTTCTTCTTCCTGGAAGGGATCGCGTCGATCATGTTTGCCCTTGAACATCGTGGCGAGCTTCCAGGCACCTGGGTCGCGATGCTTTTGAGCGGTATTGTCGATCTTGTGCTTGGCGGCCTGATCTTCTTCGGTCTGCCGTCCTCCGCAGCTTGGGCCATCGGATTGTTGGTTGGCATCAATATGATATTCGGCGGCTTCGCTTTGATCGCGATGGCCTTGCAAGCCCGTAATATCGACACCGCGTCCTGACGAACCGGAAGTCATAGAAAAAGTGTCGTGAAACGCATCGCTGCGCCGCCCCCGCGGCGCAGCGAAAGTTTGATCGAGATCATTCCTGTTGTGAGCAGTTGCAGCGAGATTGCGACCGTTCCCGGCGCGGTTGTCGCTGCGGACGGAAGCAGTGGAGCTTTGGCATGTCGGAAATCAAAGTTGACGAAGCCCTTTGGGCGTCGAGCATTCTTCCCGAAGGTACGGTCGTGCGATGGCTGGTCCCCGACGGCGCCACGGTCGCCGCAGGACATGCGATTGCGGAAGTTCGTATCGAGGACGCGCTTCACGAAATCACAGCGCCGGCAAGCGGCCGGGTGACGATCGTCGCGGCCGAAAATAGCGTCGTCGATCCGGGCGCGCTTCTCGCGACGTTGGACTGACGTGGGGAAATAAAACGATATGTCATTGTCAGGAATGAAGGGGCTCGTTGTCGGCATCGCCAACGAGCACAGCATCGCCTATGGCTGCGCCAAAGCCTTTCACAATGCCGGAGCCGATCTCGCAATCACGTATTTGAACGCCAAGGCGGAGCCCTACGTGCGTCCCCTTGCGGAAGAACTGCAAAGCCCGATCATCGCGGCGTGCGATGTGCGTGAGCCGGGGCAACTCGAAGCACTTTTTGCGCGCATCGAGAAGGAATGGGGCAAGCTCGACTTCTTGCTGCATTCGATTGCGTTTGCGCCGATGGAGGATCTCCACAGCCGCGTCGTCGATTGTTCGCAGTCGGGATTTGCCCTGGCGATGGACGTCTCGTGCCACTCCTTCATCCGCATGGCGCATCTGGCCGAGCCGCTGATGAAAGACGGGGGCTGCCTGCTGACGGTCACGTTCTACGGCTCCGAAAAGGTCGTCGAGGAATACAACCTCATGGGCCCCGTGAAAGCGGCGCTCGAAGCATCCGTTCGCTACATGGCCGCCGAGCTTGGCCAAAAGAAAATTCGCGTCCACGCTCTATCGCCTGGGCCTCTCAAAACCCGCGCGGCGTCCGGCATCGATCGCTTCGATAGCCTTCTGGAGCGAACGCGCGAGCGCACCCCCGAGCACCATCTTGTATCGATCGACGATGTCGGCAATGTCGCCGCGTTTCTTGTCGACGACGCTGCCAAAGCTCTGACCGGCAATCTCGAATACGTAGACGGCGGCTATCACATTCTCGGATAGTCCAAGGGGGACATCATGCAGACGATTACCAATCGCACCTTCGATGAAATGGAGGTTGGCGATAGCGCGAGCCTCGTGCGCACGTTCACGCATCGCGATATCGAATTGTTCGCGGTGATGTCGGGAGACGTCAACCCGGCGCATGTCGACCCGGAATTCGCCAAGACCGATATCTTTCATGGCATCATCGCTCATGGAATGTGGGGCGCTGCGTTGATCTCGACGGTTCTCGGCACCGAGCTTCCGGGACCGGGAACCATCTATCTCGATCAAACGCTGCAGTTCCGGCGTCCGATCCGGCTCGGCGATACGGTGACTGTTACGCTGACGGTCACGGAGAAAATTCCGCAGAAGAACCACGTTAATCTCGACTGCAAAGCCATCAATCAGAAGAGCGAAGAGGTGATTTTGGGAGTGGCAACGGTCATCGCGCCGACCGAGAAGATCTCGCGCGCGCGTGTCGTTCTGCCCGAAGTCGAGATACGCGATAACGCGACCTCTTGAGCGCCAAACGAATTTTGAAATTGCGGCGTCGCCGTTACGGCACGAGCACGGCAGCGCCCGAGAAACGTCCGGCCCTGAGATCGGCGAGAGCTTCATTGGCGCGCGCCAGCGGATAGACCGTCGTCGTGGTATGGACGTTGGCCTTCGGAGCAAGGGCGAGAAACTCACGCGCATCCTCGCGAGTGAGATTGGCGACCGAACGGACTTCCCGCTCTTCCCATAGAATGTCATAGGGAAATTGCGGAATATTGCTCATGTGTATGCCGCCGCAGATGACGCGGCCGCCTTTCCGAACCGATTTTAGCGCCGCCGGGACGAGCGCCCCGACAGGCGCAAAAATGATTGCCGCATCCAAGTCTTCAGGCGGTCTTTCGTCCGAACCGCCGCACCAGCGCACACCAAGCGAGCGCGCGAATTTCTGAGCTTCGATATCGCCTGGCCGCGTGAAACCGTAAACCTCCCGGCCTTGCCACACGCACACCTGCGCGATGATGTGGGCCGCCGCGCCGAAACCATAGAGGCCGATGCGCTTGCCGTCGCCGGCCATCCGCAACGATCGCCATCCGATCAGTCCGGCGCACATCAACGGCGCCGCCGCGACGGGATCGGGGAAATTCCGCATCGAAAACGCGAACGAAGCGTCCGCGACGACGTGCGTCGCGAATCCGCCGTCCTGCGTATAGCCCGTGAAAAGCGGAAAATCGCAAAGGTTTTCGCGGCCAGCCATACAGTAAGGGCAGTGTCCGCACGTATGCCCGAGCCAGGGAATGCCGACGCGCTCGCCGATCTTGTGACCGTGGACATCCGGCCCGATCATATCGACGATGCCGACGATTTCGTGGCCCGGAATGACCGGCCGCTTCGGGTCTGGAAGATCACCATCGATGACGTGAAGATCCGTCCGGCAGACCGCGCAAGCTTCAACGCGAACGCGGATTTGCCCCTTTTGAGGGGGCGGATCGGGTCTCTCTTCGAGAGTCAGAGGCTGACCGACAGCTCGGAAGACCATGGCCTTCATGAATCACGTGTCTCTCGATAGAAAGTTGGCGGCATACGCTTTATCGTGTCCGCCGCCATCAAGCCCGTCGCGTCCGGACGCTGGGCAAATGCCAGACGCTCAGCGATTTGCGCTGGCGAGCGATGTTTTTTCATCGGGCGAGTAGATAAGCATGCCCGACATTGGATCAACCCACGACAGGTGACTGCAGACTTTCTTCACCCCGGGAACATTTTCGGCGGCGACGATTGCCGCTTCGTCCTGGCGATAAGCCGTATAGGAGCCCCAGAGATCGACGATGCCGTCTTTGACGGTCACGTTCAGCAATTCCTTTGCCGCCCACGGCAAGGCTCCGAGCGCTGCAGTGACGCCTTCTCGGATCTTGGCGTCGCTTTGGTCGACCTTGGCGCCTCCGATCAGACCCGACAGAGCCTGAAGCAGATTGGCGCGGCTGACAATCCCGACGATGGCGCCGTCCTTCACCACAGGGACGCGTTTGACCTGATTCTTCTCCATCAGATGAATGACCTCGTTGAGGTCGGTGTCCGGGGAGACCGTAATCGGATCTTGCGACATCACCTCGGAAACCTTGCGCCCGTGCGAACGGATATATTCCGTCGCCAGCGTCTCCGATCCGGTAAGCAGGTCACGCCAGAACGAGCGCTTCTTTTCTGTGCCGGTCTCGCTGCGCCGTAAGCAATCGCCCTCGGTGACCATGCCGATGAGCTTGCCCTCCTTCGTCACGACCGGTAAGCCGCTGATACGACGGTCAAGCATCAAGTGAATCATGTCACTGAGTGAGCTGTCGGGATCGATCGTAACGACTTTGCCCGTCATGACGTCGCTGGCTTTCATCGAACTTCTCCTAAGCGATGCCGGCGCGCCTGGACGAGAATTTGCTGCCACAAGCCTCGCCGGCTTTGGAAACGCACAACCCAGTGCCATTGAAGGTCGTTCGCATGGCCGTCCAGGCCAGGCTCGCAATATCATTGAATTCCGTCGAATAATCTCTGGCAGCCTGCTGCCAGAACTCCGAGACTGCAACACTCAAATCGTCAGCCGTCTTGCAAGACGCAACCTGTTGCGGAAATTCCATGTCTTTGAGCCATCTCTCGCCGACGAAATGCAGCCAGCTCTGCGCAACCTCGCCGCTGAGTTCGAACGCCGACTTGTTCCAGAATTCCATATAGGCAGTAGCCGGATTGAAGGCATTTAACATCGGAGCGATACCGGGTGCCGGCACATTCGTGCTCATTCCGCGGCTTCCTATTTCACTTCGGGCAGGGTGATCAAGCATGCTCAGAACTCCTATGCTTGCGCCATTTATCGTTGTCGCCAGATCTTCATATTTTAAACCTGACGGCTGCCCTATCGTTGCGCCTTGATGAAGGTCAACTATGCGCCAAGCAGCCTATTTCTGAAGCACATATGTGCCGGGCGCCGCGCAAAGGGGCTTTAGGCCCTTCTTAGGCGCGCCCATCGGCGGCGGATCGACCATGCCTGAGGATTTGGAATCCAACCATTCTGTCCATGCAGCCCACCACGACCCCTCGGTTTTTGGCGTGTTCGCGAGCCAGGTGTCGGGATCTATGAACTTGTCATTCTCCAGCTTGGTGGCCATCCGGTAGCTCCGATGCGGCGAGCCGGGCGGCGAGACGACACCGGCGTTATGGCCGCCGCTCGTCAGCAGGAACGTCACGCTCGTGTCGCTGAGAATATTGAACTTGTAGACCGACCGCCACGGGGCGACGTGATCGGTTTCGGTCCCAACCGCGAAGATCGGAGTGCGGAGATCCGTCAGCGCGACCGCTTGCCCATCAACCTTCAAGCGGCCTTCCGCCAGATCGTTGTTGAGGAATAGCGATCGCAGATATTCCGAATGCATCCGGGAAGGCATTCGCGTCGCGTCGGCATTCCAGGCAAGAAGATCAAAAACGGGCTGCCGCTGCCCGAGAAGGTAGTCGTTGACGACATGCGACCAGATCAGATCGTTAGAGCGCAAAAGCTGGAACGCACCCGCCATTTGTGCGCTGTCGAGAAAGCCTTGCTCGGCCATCATGTCTTCAAGAAACGAGATTTGGCTTTCATCGATGAAGAGCGTGAGTTCGCCGGCCTCCCGGAAGTCCGCCTGCGCGGCGAGAAGAGTGAGCGTCGCGATCCGGTCATCATTTTCGTTGGCCATGGCGCACGCCGACGCCGTCAGGAGCGTTCCGCCGAGGCAATAGCCTGCCGCGTGAATCTTGTGGTCGCCTACGATCTTCGTGATTGCATCCATCGCGGCCATAACGCCGAGGCGGCGATAGTCGTCAAATCCGAGGTTCCTGTCCCCGGCATCAGGGTTGCGCCACGAGACAATGAAAACCGTGAAGCCTTGTGCCGTCAGAAATTTGACCAACGAATTCTCGGGCCTGAGATCGAGAATATAATATTTCATGATCCAGGCCGGCACGATGAGGACCGGCTCGGCATGCACCTTCTCTGTCGTCGGCTCGTACTGAATGAGTTCGATCAAGTGATTGCGGAAGACGACCTTGCCCGGCGTGATGGCGACGGTCTCTCCGACCTTGAATTTCTCGGCGCCTTCCGGCGCCTCGCGCGTCCGCAGGCGTTTCAGGTCGTCAAGATAATTGAAGTAGCCGCGGACGAGGTTGAGCCCGCCTTCCGACTGCGTGCGAGTAAGAACGTCGGGGTTCGTCGCGACGAAATTCGCCGGCGCCAGGACATCCAAGGCCTGCCGCGTCATGAAGTCGATGCGGTTGAGATTCTTCTTCTCGACGCCTCTCACGCGCGTCGCCGCAGAATGCCACCATTCCTCCGATAACAGGAACGCCTCGGCGAAAACATTGAACGGAAACTGCTTCCAGCTTTCGGAAACGAAGCGATGATCATGCGGCTGGGGCACGACATTCGGGGAAACAGGGGCCCCGGAGGCCGTGGAAGCCTGCTGGGCAAAGGAGGCGAGTCGCATCCACTGCCGCACGCCCTCACCCATCAGCTCGAGCTGCAGACCAGGGGACGTCGCCATATGCATCCCCCAATCAAAAAATGCGTTTGCGCACGCCGCCGGGGAAAGTCCCGCAGTTGTCCGGGCGATGAGATAATGAAAATAGCGATCAAGGTGCGGGAGCTCAGGCGCCAGAGCGGCGGCAGGCACGGCCACTTCGCCCACATGTCTGTCATGGGAATGATCGACAAGTTGTGCGATCGCATCGGAATGCGGCGCAGCAAGTGCAAGCTGCGTGTCCGATGGCATATTCACGGGCTTGTTCACGGGCCTTGCCTCTTTGCTCAATGTTCCCAGGGCCGTTGATACACGTCTGAGCAGGAAGCCACTTGACGCAGCTCAAGTGAGCAAACGCAAAAGACTATTGACCCATGTCAGAAGGGGCCGGCCACGGTCAACTATATTGGGCCCTTAAGACAGCATCTTTAAGGAATGGGATTGATGACCGTCCGTAATTTGAATCACCTTTGCGCGCCGCGATCGGTGGCGCTCATCGGAGCAAGCGCACGGCCGGGATCCGTCGGCGCGACGGTCATGAAGAATTTGCTCGACGGCGGCTTCAAGGGGCCCATCAGCCTGGTCAACCCCAAGTACACCGAGATCGGCAGCCACAAATGCTACGCCTCGGTTTCGGATTTGCCTGAGGCGCCGGACTTGGCCGTTCTCGCGACACCGCCCGGCACGATCGTCGGGCTTATCGAAGAGCTGGGCGCCAAGGGGACGCGGGCAGCGGTCGCGCTAGCCGCCGGCTTGGGTAAGCAAAAGCAAGACATGTTGGCGGCGGCGAAGCCCTATTGCCTGCGTATTATCGGTCCCAACTGCATCGGTTTCATGGTGCCGAACATTGGGCTCAACGCCAGCTTTGCCCATCGCGCGCCGCTCGCGGGGGATCTCGCGTTCCTTTCGCAGTCGGGAGCACTGGTAACCGCCGTCATCGATTGGGCGGCCGGCCGCGGCATCGGCTTCTCGCATGTGGTGTCACTGGGCGAAATGGCCGACATCGATCTCGGTGATATGCTCGATTACCTGGCGAGCGACAGCGCGACGCGGGCCATTCTGCTCTACGTCGAAGCCGTCACCCATGCTCCGAAATTCATCTCGGCGGCTCGCCGAGCGGCCCGCGTGAAGCCTGTCGTCGTCGTGAAGACCGGACGCCACGCAGGCGGGGCGCACGCCGCGCTTTCCCACACTGGCGCCTTGGCCGGTTCGGATGCCGCCTATGATGCCGCGTTCCGCCGGTCGGGACTGCTTCGTGTCAAGACGCTCGATGAACTCTTCGCAGCCGCCGAAACCCTCTCACGCGTGCCACGGCTGCAAGGCGCGCGACTGGCCATTCTGACGAACGGCGGCGGAGCGGGCGTTCTGGCCACCGACGAGCTGCAGGATTGGAACGGCACGCTGGCGGGCATCGGGCAGGATACGATCGAAGCGCTCAATCGGGTGCTTCCGCCGACATGGTCGCACGGCAACCCCGTGGATATCATCGGCGACGCCGGAACGAAGCGCTATTCGGACGCGCTTGAGGTTTTGCTGAGCGATCGCCAGTCTGACGCGATCCTCGTTCTTCATTGCCCGACTGCGACGGTTTCCGCCACCGGCGCCGCGAAAGCTGTCGTCGATACCGTCGCTGCGAACCACGACATTGTCGCCAACAAGCCCGTCATGGCGTGCTGGCTTGGCGATCCCGCTGTGCGCGATGCCCGCGAACTCTTTGAAAAGCACAAGTTGCCGAGCTTCGAGTCGACGTCCGCGGCGATTACCGGGTTCATGCAACTTGTCGATCACGCGCGTTCGCAGGAAGAGATGATGCGAACGCCGGCGGTCGCTTCAGGCGAGCACGATTACGATGCACGGTCCGCCCGGGAGGAAATTCAGAAAATCCTGAAGACCGGTCGAACCGTCGCTTCGGGGCTTGAAACCAAGGCGGTCTTGGCGGCCTATGGCATTTCGACGGATAAGGCCATTCCGGCCCGTGACCCGGCCGAAGTTCGCGCCGTCGCCGCGGAAATTCTCAAAGCCAGCGAGGCTTGCGTTATCAAGATCGCATCGCCGGACATTTCGCATAAGTCCGATGCCGGCGGCGTTCACCTGAACTTGGAAAGCGATGCAGCCGCCGAACAGGCTGCGGCCGACATGCTCGCGAAGATCAAGTCCAAGCTGCCCGCTGCCCGCATCGAAGGCTTCACGGTCGAGCCGATGATCAAGCGGCCGGATGCATTGGAAACCATTGTCGGGATGAGCGTTGACGCGACCTTCGGACCGATGCTGTTGTTCGGCGCCGGCGGTGTCGCAGTGGAAGTGCTTCGCGACAGTGCGTTGGCGTTGCCGCCGCTGGACATGCACCTTGCGCGCCAGATGATCGACGAAACCCGGATTTCGCGGCTGCTGAAAGGCTACCGCGATCACGCGGCCGCCGATTTGGAAGCGATCGCCGACACGCTCGTCCGCATCAGCGATCTGATTATTGAGAATCCGGAAATTCGCGAGCTGGATATCAATCCATTGCTTGTCGATAAGGATGGCGTGATCGCGATCGATGCGCGCATGAAGCTTGCCGACGAGCACGCAAACCCGCGCATGCCGTTGGCAATTCGACCCTATCCCGCGCACCTTCGGCGCGAGGTTGCGGTCGATAAACTCGGCAAAATCGTTATTCGGCCCGTCCGTCCGGAAGACGAACCGAGTTATGTGAAATTCTTCTCGGCAATCTCTGAAGAAGACGTGCGTCGCCGCTTCTTCACGGGCCGCCGAACGTTCCCGCACGCCTTCCTGGCGGCGCTCACTCAGATCGATTATGCGCGAGAAATGGCCTTTGTCGCGATCGATGATGCGACCGGGGAGCTTCTCGGTGTATCTCGTCTCGTCCTCGATCCGGATCTGACGCGGGGAGAGTTCGGCATTCTCGTTCGATCTGATCTCCAAGGCCGCGGTCTTGGTTGGCAACTCATGTCGGCGCTCCTGAACTACGCGCAGCATGAAGGCGTGGAGCAGATCAACGGGCTCGTTCACGCCGACAATGCGCATATGCTCGATATGGCGACGGCCCTTGGCTTCGAGACGCATCATTTCGCGGAGGATGCCTCGATTCGGGAAGTCATTTGGCACCCGATGGCTTCCGCCGAGAAAGCGCATGGCGATCGAGAGAAGCTCGCCGCTTCCTAAAGCGAGACGACGTCGTCGAGATATCGCGAAATTTCGCTGAAGGGGATGTCGGTCAAATCACTTTCAATCTCGGCGACGATTTTTTCCCGCACGTTGGCGGTGATCATCTTTCGCAGCTGCGCGAGCATCGGTGGCGGCGCGATAAGAATAAGCCTGTCGAATAAGTTGCTCCTTGCGTATCCCGCCAGCATGGCTCCGAGCTGGCTGGCAAAAAGAGCTTCGAGTGCCTTGGTCGCGCTCGTCCGCTCCGATATCGGGTGTGGCGTCGCCCCGTCCATGACGGAGCCGAAAGGCGGCCGATGCCCGCCGCTGACTGCACGTTCCTGATACCCCAGGCCGTTACCAAGCGCTTCAAGAATGCGCGCGTCGCTGCTGCCGGCGACTAAAATCCAGGTGCTGGTTGGTTTTGGTTTCACAATCCGTCCCTCGGCCGAACCCCATCATCGGGCAATCGGACACGGGAACGAATTGACTTTGGTCAATGGAGGTCCGTCAGGGAAAGCGCGCTGAAACCCTCGTAAGGCCAGGGATTTGCGGCAGCCCAGTCCAAGAACATCTTTCTTTCCGAGGGCGTTAACGTCAATGGCAGTAAAGGACCAAGCAAAACCTGCTCCCAATCCACATGTTCGCGACGCCGCTCGGCCGCGTTCCTGATGAGATACCCAAGCATCCCCTCTTCGACCGTTTCACCGCGGGAGACCATGCCGAAGCACTCGACCAGCTCGTCGTTCACTCCCGAAATCTCGATGTGTTGGCGTGTGAGCGGCGAGAGACGGCTATGAAGGCCGTCGAAGTCGTCATGCCGCTGCGCGATGAGCGGCAGAATCACCTCGGCCTGGAGTGTCAAATGTGAACTCCAGGTGGTCGGCACCAATTTCGAAAGAACATCGATCGTCTTCGCGTTCAGCGACCGGGGCAGCCTATCGGCGACAGCCAGTAAAGACTTGCAGATATCGAGCTGAAGAGCGCAATCGGCTGCAAAGCGAGCCGCTGGATGCTCGGCATCTGTATTCCATCGTGGGTGGTCGTGGCCGTCGGTAGACATGGAAGCTCCTGCTCGCATGCTCCGTATTGGGCCTAATCGTCATGAAACTGCTTTGATCGAGATCAGTTGAAGTCCCCTTTGGTGAGGGGATCATCGCCTCGTCTCAAGACAACACGGGACATCTGGATTGCAGCGCTTTGAGGCATTAGGGTGCACCGCGATAAACCGGTCATATCAAGGTCAGCCATGCTGAAGGCGATTCTCGAGTCGGCGGTCGCCGCCATCTTGGCGATCGATAGTGCCGGCCGCATACAAAGCGTAAATCCCGCAGCCGAAAAAATGTTCGGCTACTCGGCCGGTGAAATGCTGGGCAAACCCATCAACATGCTGATGCCGGAGCCTTACCAGTCCCAGCATGACGGTTATCTCGCGCGCCACCTCGCGACGGGCGAGAAACGGATCATCGGCATCGGGCGCGAAGTTCAGGGATTGCGTAAGGACGGCACCGTCTTCCCTATCCACCTCTCCGTCGGGGCGTTTGAGGTCGATGGTCAGAAATTCTTTTCCGGCATCATCAACGACCTGAGCGCCCGCGCGCGTTTGCAGGCCGAAATCGATCGCCAGTCCCTGTTGTTCCAGGCCGTCTTCGATCATGTCCCCGAAGCACTCGTCATCTCGTCGCCGGACGGCGAGATCATCCTGGTAAATCCTGCCGCGACGAGGATGTTTGGCTATTCGGCAGAAGAGGCCATCGTCCTCGATCTCACCTCGCTCTTTGCTGATCCCAAAGATCTACACAAACTCGAAGCCGGCTCGACGGACCGGGGCGCAAGCCGAACAATCCTTGCGGCTCTCCGCCGCCGGGACGGGACGAAGTTGCCAGGCCAAGTGCACGTCGCCGACATCGTCGGCGCGGACGACTCACGCATCGCGATTGTCAGCCTTTTTCGCGATATGACGGAAGAGCAGAAACAGAAGGAAGCCGCGCTGAAATCGCAAAGGCTTGAGGCCATCGGGCAGCTCAGCGGCGGCATCGCTCATGACTTCAATAATCTCCTGACGATCATCTCCGGTAACTTGGAGCTGCTGGAGGAGACGATCTTGAATCCTCAGGATCAGGATCTTCTCTCACGCGCGTCGAGGGCCGCCGATTCCGGCGCTCGCCTGACCAGCCGGTTGCTGACATTCGCTCGCCGCCGCCAGCTCGCGGCCGAAGTCATCAATCTCAATGAGCAAGTCCGCGGCATGACGGAACTCTTGCAGCGAACGCTCGGCGATATGATCGAATTGCGGACGCATCTCGCACCGGATCTCTGGCTCGCCCGCGTCGATGCAGGCGAAGTCGAGGCGGCTGTCATCAATCTCGCGATCAATGCCCGGGACGCGATGCCCGACGGCGGTAAGCTCACAATTCGCACGGAGAACGCCGTACTCGACGAGGGAGAAATCGGCTTTGAAGGGCCGCTGACGGCAGGCGAATACGTCAGAATTTCCGTAACCGACAATGGGACCGGAATGACGAAGGAGACATTGAGCCGGGTGTTCGAGCCCTTTTTCACGACCAAACCACCGGGTCGAGGCACGGGACTAGGCCTCAGCACCATCTATGGGTTCGTGAAACAATCGCAAGGCAATATCACGATCTACAGCGAGCCGGGCTTGGGGACGACCATAAATCTTTATCTTCCCCGAAGCATCGATGCGAAAAATTCGCATCAAGACAGAGAGCCGGCCGCGACTCGCTTGGCGAAGGGCGAAAGCGTTCTCGTGGTCGAAGACAATCGCGATGTGCGTGCTCTGACGGTAAAGCGGTTTGAGCGTCTCGGCTATCGCGTCGTCGAGTGCGTTACGGGTGCCGAAGCCAGAGATGCGTTAAACAACGGTCTGGATGTCGAACTCGTCTTCACGGACATCATGATGCCGGGCGGCATGACCGGAATAGACCTTGCCAAATGGATCGCTGAAAATCGCGCGAGCCTGCCTGTCATTCTGACGACAGGGTTCGCCGAAGAGATCGTAGGAACCGGTACCGCGGAGGCCGCAACGTGGACGATCCTGCGGAAGCCCTACGCCCAGAGGGACCTTGCGAGTATCGTTCGCAAGGTTCTCGAAAAGCAAGCCGCCGAGCGTTCGCGGTAGTGCGCACGGCTATCGGACAAGACGCTGCCTATCAAGCGCGCCGAACATCTGTCGCAAGCATATAGCCGACGCCGCGCACGGATTTGATCAGCGCCGGCTTCGAGGCGTCGTCGTCGATTTTCTTTCGCAAGCGGCTGACCAACGCGTCGATGGACCGGTCAAGCGGCGAATAGTCGTGACCCTTGAGAAGATCCATGATCTCGTCGCGGGATAGAACATGATGCGGTCGCCGGACGAAGATCTCAAGAAGGTTGAACTCGCCCGTCGTCAGGTCGCGCGCCGCGCCGGTCGTGTCCCTGAGTTCCCTGCTGGTCAAATCGAGGGTCCATCCCGCGAACTGAAACGCCTCGTGCTTCGACTGAGCAGCCGCTGGAACTGTCGAATTCATATCACGGCGGCGCAAGACGGCCCGGACACGCGCAAGGACCTCTCGCAAATTGAAGGGCTTCGAAATGTAGTCGTCCGCGCCGAGTTCGAGGCCGACGATGCGATCGACGGCATCTCCCTTGCCCGAAACCATGACGATAGGCGTGTCGCCATTTGCGCGGATCTCCCGCGCCAGACTAAGCCCGTCATCACTCCCGAGCGTCAGGTCGAGCGTAACAAGGCTGACGCTGCCTTTCGCAAGCGCGGCGCGTGCTTCAAGCGCACAACCGGCTTCCGCAACAAGGTAACCCTCGCGCTCGAAGCACGTTCTCAGAAGCTGTCGGATCTCCGGGTCGTCGTCGATAACGAGAATTTCTGTCGCCACTCCCGTTTCCCCGGATGTCCTTGCGGTCCTCCCACGCAGCTTTCGACGCGTGATGTTGAACGCCAGCCTACGTTCGATGCTCTTGATGAGGCGAAGATGGGATATAATAAACTTCATACAAGCAGAAGCGCGCGATTTATAGCTCAGCTTCGCTGCGCCAAACTGTCGTTCGAAGGGTTGATTCCGCCGGATTGCCCGCCACCGATGGCGACTCCCGTGGTTCGGCAGTAGGCACGTTATCGAAATTCCTGAGTATCGCGGATACGGCGCCGGTTTCCAGCAAGTCCCGAGAAATGTAAGCCTTTCGGCGCCCAATACATAGCAAAGGGCTTCGCCGCTTCGGCTGCCGCCAAGTATGTAACCGCAATGATCGCGATCGCTCCAAGGATCGGCGCCGGGAGGGCAACGAACTCTGCAAAATGACAGACCGGCGTCAAGGCGATGATCAGCGCGACGGCCAGGGCACCAAGCGAGCTCGCCGTCAGCATCACGTTTGGCCGGCTCGCCCAAAACGGGCGGCTGTCTGGATCATGAAAATAACGAGAATTTGCGTCGTAATCGACTCGACGAACCAAGCGGTTCGAAAGATGTCGGCGTCGGTCTTGAAGACGAACGAATGAACCTCAGACGTTCCGAGATCGAACAGCGACGACAGCGGCCCCATGATGAGCGTGAAGCCAAGCACCGAGATGATATCCCAGGTCTGTTCGCGAAGCTGGTTCCCATGCGAACGTATTTCATGATGTCGGCATAGGTCCGCCGGCCCTCAGCAACGCCGTCTGCGTCCAAAACGGCGCTGAGAAACATCGATCGGACGCTGATGCAACCAGCCAGCTTCTTATTATTGCGCCCCACTCGCGGAAGCCCCTGACTTGCAGAAGCCAAGTCCCATCATAAGCAGCCTGCGTGACATGGCTGTTTCGGCCGCGGCCCACCTTGCGCGAGATCAATGTTGTAGGCGCCTACCCGGTGCGACCGTCTACCCGTATTCGGCGGCCGGGAAACGGAGGTCGCCTGCCGCTTCCGACAGTAGACGTGAGCGGCCGCTTTTGAGATTTTAAATCAGGCCAGCGACGTCCCCCGTCCTCGCGTTGGCTGACAGAAAGCGGGCGTCTCGATGCCTCCCAAACCGCGAGACGCCCGCCCTTTTTGGAGAGTAAAGAGAGTGACGCTTGAAGAGCTACATGAGGTTGAGCTTTCGCTCATGCGGACGGCTTTCGAGAATGCCTGCGGGATCGCCGGCCTGCCGCTCGCTCCAAATGATGTGACCGAGAGTAACGCTTACGCCCAAATCGCAACGGCCGTGCAGACGCTGGTCGAGCGAGGGATCGCGGATCCGGTTGTTGTCGCCAGCTTTGCCGCAGCATCGTGCGGGAAAGCAGACTCTAATTTTAATGAGCGGTTTCAATCGCTATCGTACTAATTTGCTTTTATCCGGCTCCGTTCTCAATTGAAAATTTACCTTTCGGCAAATTTTTAATTCTGCCGGTCTGACGTAAACCTGAAATCAGTCATTGCCCCACAGGATGCGATTGCGTGGCCAAATCCGGCTGCGCAAGCGAATTCTGCAAATATTCTTTCGAATTTTATTCGAATTTGGAAATCAACCTGTCGTTCCAATCAGTTTCGTAAATTGTGTTCATCCGCCAATGTCCGGTGTGAAAGCAAAGACCCAGAGGGAAAGCGGCGATCCTCGTTTCGAGGGACGCCGATTCACTGTGCAAATTACGTTGCTTCCAACGGCAGACGGCAATGCGACGAGAGAGGTGCGCAGCAATTTGAGATTGCGCGCCGCCACCGAAGCATTGTCCGCCGCCCACTTGCATCCCGGAGCCTAGTGAACCCATGAGCAATCACGGATCACAGCCACAGACGACAATTAACAACTATTATTACAGCGTCGATAGCCACAACGTGACCTCGACGACGCTGACCAATACCTATCACTACGCGACCGAAAATCACGACACCGTGACCGACACGGTCCATGATCTCACCTCTTCCGTTGTTAACGACGTGACAAGCACTCTGAACGATGTCGGGACGGCGGTAGGGGATCTCACGGATACGGCGCTATCGCTGGTTGATGGGCATGGGCTGGATGCCGGCGAAATCACGGGGGCAGTGTCACCGCTCGTTGATGACGTTACGACAGTTGTCGGCGATGTTCTCGACACGGTAACAGGCGCCGACAGCACAAGCTTTGGCGGTGTGCTCGACGCCGTGCCCTCAACGGTCGATACGGTTTTGACGGGCGTCGGTGATACCCTCGGCTCGCTCTCTGGCGATAGCGGCGTGACGAACGTCACCGGTTTTGTCGACAGCGTCCCATCGGCTGTGGAGACGGCAACGTCGGATATCGGTCATCTCGGAGAGTCCCTCGTTGGCGCGGGAGATGGTGGCCCGCTGACGACGACCCTGAGCGATGTCGGCGACGCGCTGACCAGCGGAGCGGTCGGCGACGGTCTTCCTTCTGATACCGGAACGGTTGTCGACTCGATCATTCAAACCTTGTCCGGCGCTGCGGATATTGGAAGCGTGGCGGGCGACGTTGGCGCCTCCGTACCGGCGGCGACGGAGGATGTTGGAAATATTGTTGCCAACATTGCATCGTTCGACCCGAGTAATCCGACTGGCAGTCTCGATCTTGCTGACGCTGGTCACACCGCGATCGCGGATGTGTCGCTTCACGCCGCAGCCGCGACGCCAACCGATGGCGTCATCGCCGACGCGACACTCACTGCGAGCGCCCCGGATATGTCCGATGTGGGTGCGCTGCTCCACGCGGCTGCGAGCGATGTCGCCGTCTCGAGCCTGGACCTCGACCACCTGACGAGCACCGTCGATCTGTTCGATTTAGGCCACGTGGATACCGCAATGGACACGACGCATCATTCATAGCGCACAAAAATATGCGGCCGGCTCTTTTTGGAGAGTCGGAAAGACCGACCATCGGGAGACGTTTTCACTGCAAGGATAAAACACTGAAGGCATAAATTGAGGACGATGAAATGCCATTTCAGTCTATCAAATATTCGAATTCCATTTTTCGCGATACCGCGTCGAAAATAACTTCCACACTTGCCGAGGCGCGAAAGGTAGCGCGGCCGGAAAGGCAGCGGGGACTTTGGAGCTTTCTGACCTGGTCGTTTTTCCTGGCTAATTTTTTGACCGCCACGGAGATCGCTGGCGGCAGCGCCCATGCCGCGACGAGCGATGCAGTGCCTGGCGACAACCCAAATCATGGCGGTGACGATGGCCGCTCTCTGGGTCCGACGCTGCCCGGACTTCAACATGCCGTCGTCGAAAGCCTTCCGGCAAGCCAAGAAGCGCCGGGACCTGAGCTCAAGGTGGCGATGAACGACATCAGTGCGTTCGGGATGCCAGGCCCCGGAACCATCTCGCTTCCGGCCATGAGTGCAAATCCAGTCACGATGTCACACGCTGGATCGATTTCGGCCGGCATCATTTTTGGCAACACGAATAACTATTTCTATTCGCAGGACAGCCACAACATCTCCAACTCGACGACCAACAATTACTACAACACCGAACACCACGATACGATCGACGTAACGCAGATTATCCAGCCGGTTCAGACCATCGTTGAAACGACGACCCACACGGTGACGGAAGTCGTTCACGACGTGACGACCGTTGTCGAGAACGTCATCGATACGGTTGGCGATGTCGTTAGCGGCGTGACGAACGCAGTCACGGACACCTTGGACAATACGGTCAATACTGTTGTGGCTGTTGTCGATGACGTTGCGCAGACCGTGACGAATGTCCTTGGCGATACGCTCACGGGCGTGACGCAAGTCGCGGACAATGTCGTTTCCGACGTCACCGGTGTCGTCGATACGGCGCTGACCGGCGTTATGAACACTGTCGAAGGCGTTGTTGATGGCGTCGGCAATACGGTCGATGCCGTGGTCCAGACAGTCACCGGCGCCGTCGATGATATCGGGCATACCGTCGGGGACGTGGTCTCTTCCGCGACAGACGTTCTGGACACGACCCTGAGCGCCGTTGCGCCCTTGGTCGATGACGTGAGCCAAACCCTTGGCGACGTCGCGAACGGTGTCACGGATACCGTGGCCAACTTGGATCATGCCGTGACTGGCCTTGTGGACGACGTCGGGACCGCGGTCGCTGATGTCGCCCCCATCGTCACGGGCGCGCTCGACACCGCCTCGGATTTGGTGTCGTCCGCGTCGGACGATGTTGCGCACGTGGTTGACGATGTGACGTCGGCTGTCGGCAACGTAACGGATGGCGCAGTCGAAACCGCATCGAACCTCGTTGACGACATCCTTCATACGACCGGCGACGCGCTGTCGACGGTCGCCGATACGGCGGATACCGCCGCCCATGCCGTGACGGCAGCCATCGCCGATCCGGGCGACATCGCGACGACCATTCCCGCCGCCATCGATGCCATCGGCGAAACCGCAACGTCTGGAGCAACGACCGTTCTCGCCGACCTTGGCAGCACGACGGGCGACGTTGTTGCGAGCGCAGACAGCGTTCTCGACACGACTGTCCACGACGTCGCGGCGACGGTATCGGATGCCGGGGACACGGTTGCGACTGTACCGGCAGCTGCCGACGCCATTGTCGGAGATACGGTCGACCACCTGGCATCGAACGCCGGAGATATCGTTGATTCGGACCTCGGCACCGCGACGTCGGCGGCGTCCAACGTCGTCGAAACGCTCGCTGATACCGCTCCGCCAGTCTCGAATATTGTCGCCGATCCGGGGTCGGTGTTGTCAACGGACTCGACGACGGCGCCAACCGACGGCGGATCGTCCGACGTCTTGCATACCGCGATGAGCGATCTTGGAATCTCTTCGTCGGGATCTCTGACGTTTGCCGCGGAAATGCCCGATCCTATTTCGTCCGACGACAGCACATCTTCAACGTCGGGATACTCGCAATACAACCTTTCGGTTCAAGACGCGGCGACGCCTGACGACGCGCCTGTTTCGACGGATACCGGAGGCATCACCACGATCATCACCAGCGCGCTCGGTATCGGACAGACGTCGACGTCCGACTCGACCTCGACCGATCATGCGAGCGACACGCAACCGACGCATATCCCGCTTGTCGATGATCTGACCTCCAATCTTCATCACGGCTTGTTCGGCTGAGTAGGTAGGCAACCAGGGCGCAGCGGACCGGGGACGAGAAAATGAGCAACACGCAATCCGCGTCCGATTCTCGCGACGTCGCTTCGGCGGAGCCCGACGGCTTCGTCGATCAGAGCGCAGACTTTAGTCGGGAAGAACGCGACGGCGGCCTCTCCGGGGCCATCAGCGAACATCCCGCTTTGCGGCGGCTTTCGCAGATACAGCGCGATCTGAGCCAGTCGTTCAAAAGAGCGTCCGCGGCCCACGAGCGGCACTCATCCCAATCGGATCTTATCGCTGATCCGCTCACGCTTTGGAGATCGACAGCGCGAAAGACTTTCGCGGTCGTCGCGTTGTTCTCGCTCTTCGTCAACGTCTTGATGTTGACGATGCCGATCTACCTGTTCCAGATCTCGGATCGGGTTTTGACGAGCCGCAGCCTTGACACGCTCCTGATGCTGTCCGGCCTGGCACTCGGTCTCTTGGCAACGATGTCGATGCTCGACATCCTCCGCCGGCAGATACTCGGCAAACTCGCGGCCTCAATGGAGGTGATCCTCGGCGGCCCGATCCTCGCAAGCATCGTGATGTCCGCACCGAGCGGCGAGGGCGGCAACGTTCAGGCATTGCGCGCGCTGCATCAGGTGCGAAGCTTCCTTTCCAGCCCGATCATGCTGCTCTTGTTCGATGCGCCGCTGTCGCCGTTCTATTTCGGTGTCATTTTCCTCATTCATCCGGACCTTGGCGCCATCGTGCTGACCGCTGGCCTCGTCCTCTTCGGCATCGCAATTCTGAACCAGACGGCAACTGCCGGCCCGCTCGGCAAGGCGGGAGCGTTCGCATCGAAAGCCGATACGCACGCGGAATCGCTTGCGCGCAATGCTCAGGTGATCAACGCGATGGGCATGCTGAACGAAAGCATCCTGCATTGGGGCCGTGAGCAGGCGCAAGCGCTCGCCCTCCAGATCAACGCGCACGACAAGAATTTCTGGATCAGCGGCGCGTCGAAATTTGCCCGCCTGGTCACGCAGATCTCCATTCTCGGCTGGGGTGCGCACCTCGCGCTGAACGGAGAGTTGACCGGCGGCATGATGATCGCGGCGTCGATCATCGCGGGCCGCGCGCTGCAGCCGCTCGAAGGCATGATTGAAGGTTGGCGGTCGTTGATTCAGACACGCGGCTCCTACGCACGCGTCCGTGCAACGCTCGAAGGCCTTCAGAAGGAGAAATCGAAGCTGCGCCTTCCGCGGCCGGCCGGCAAGCTCACGGTCGAGAGATTGCTATACATTCCGCAGGGTACGAGAGAGCCCGTTCTGAACGGCATCAGCTTTGAGCTCAATCCCGGTGAATCACTCGCAATCGTCGGGCCATCGGGCTCCGGCAAGTCGACGCTCGCACGCGTCATCGTCGGCTGCTTGTTCCCGACGGCGGGCCGGGTGAGCCTCGATGGAACCGAGCTTCGCAACTGGGATCGCCGGCAGTTCGGAGAGTTCACGGGCTATCTCCCTCAGGAGGTCGAGCTCTTCCCCGGATCGATCAAGGAGAACATCTGCAGGCTCCGCACCGATCTTCCCGATAAGGAAATTTACGACGCGGCGGGCGTCGCGGGCGTCCACGATATGGTGTGCCAGCTCACCGCCGGATACGAAACCGTTCTCGACCGCAACGGCGCGCCGCTGTCAGGTGGCCAGAAGCAGCGTATCGCCCTTGCGCGCGCATTCTTCGGATCGCCGTCTTTGATCGTTCTCGACGAACCGAATTCGAACCTCGATTCCGTGGGCGAACAGGCGCTTGCCGACGCGATGAAGAAAGCCAAGGAACGCGGCGTCACGATCATTCTGATCACCCAGCGGCCGGCGCTTCTGAATTCAGTCGATAAGGTTCTGATCATACGGTCCGGACGCCTCGAAGGCTTCGGCGCGCCGCGAGACGTTCTTCATCGCCTCGTGCGCCAGGCCACGGCGACGGCCGGTTCCCGGGCATAGGCAAGAAACAATTTTTAAAAATGATACTGCAGGGAGAAGTAGCGTGTTTCTCGGTTGCCCAGGAATAGATCAGTGGCACGCCAGCGTGCAGCGCAGTTCACGCCTCCCAAGTCTCTTGGGGCTCGGCATTGTCGCCGTTTGCGGATTGGGGTTTGGCGCCTGGGCAGCGACCGCGCCTCTCGACGGCGCCGTCGTCACGACAGGTACGTTCGTCGCCGCCGGCCAGAACAAGCTGATCCAGCATCTTGAAGGCGGCATCATTAGCTCTGTCGATGTCAAGGAGGGCGATCTCGTCGACGCCGGCCAAACCCTCGTCCGTCTCGATCCGACCGCTGCTGAAGCAAAGCTTCGCATGCTGACGCTGCGCAAATATCGCTTGATTACGACGCAGGCGCGCCTCGAAGCCGAACTTGCAGGCAAAGCGACTTTCACGCTGCCGAAAAGCGTCCATTTGGATCCGAAGGATCCCGACGTTCAAACCATTTTGACCCGCCAGCAACTCGAGCTTGACGCGCGCCGGAACAAGGTCGCCTCCGAGGAAGCGGTGTTCAGAAAAGAAATTGCCGGATTGGGCGAAAGCATTGCCGGTTATGAAGCTCAGATCGCCGCTACCCGAACGCGTCTCGGAATTTTCGGCGAGGAGCTGAAAGACAAGAACGCGCTTTTGAACCGGGATCTCATCCGCAAGACGGAGGTATTTTCTGTCCAGCGCGACGAAGCCGCTCTCAACGGTGAACTTGGCGGGCTTATCGGGCGCGTTGCCGACAGTCGTCAGCAAGTGGCTCGTGCCGAGCAGCAAATCACGTCCATCCGGTCAACAGCGACGCAGAAATCCGTCGAAGAGCTCCGCCAGGCGGAATTTGATATCGACGATATCACCGAGCAGATCCGGGCTGTCAGCGATATCGTCCGGCGCTCGGACGTGAAAGCGCCGGTTCGTGGCATTGTGGTCAAGCTCAATCAGCACACTCAAGGTGGCGTCGTCGCCGCGGGAAGCACAATCGTCGAGCTTCTTCCCGTCAACGATGACCTGATCATCGAGGGCCGCGTGAGTCCGGATCAAGTCGTCCACGTGAAGGAAGGCCAGCCCGCAGTCGTAAGGCTTTCAGCACTCAATCAGCGTGTGACGCCGATGGTCGAAGGCCACGTAACCTATCTTTCCGCCGATACGATTTCGGATCGGCCCGAACTCGCAACGCGGACGCCCTCGATGGATCGAGGCTCATTCATTGTCCGCGTCAAGCTCGACGAAAAGGATGCGGAGAAGAAGATTCCGAATTTCAAGCCGACGCCCGGCATGCCGGCGAACCTCTATATTAAAACCGGCGAGCGCACCTTCTTCGACTACATTATGGAGCCGGTTATGGAGAGCTTCTCGCGAGCCTTCCGCGAGAAATGATCCGGCGCCGATGGCGGGCGGAGGTTTGCCTCCGCCTCCAACAGTTTCGCGAAAGCAGGAAAGCCGAGACCGTTCGCCTCGTCCGCGCGCCAAATTCAATTGATCAATGCTATTATTAGACGCTGATGAGCTGTTGAGCCACGACCTTGGCAACGGCTTGTGTCGTCGTCGTGCAATTGAGCTTCTCTCTTGCAGAATTGAGATGGAAGCGCACGGTCCTCTCGCTGATTCCGAGGATAACACTGGATTCCCAAGCAGACTTGCCCGCGGCGACCCACCTCAGGCAATCGAGCTCTCTTGCTGACACGACCAGGGCATCCGACGTGTCGATGCCGTTACGGCGCAGCATGTGGCTGTGGAAGTAGTCGCCGAGAATCTTAAGTTCCGCCAAGGATGGCGTCTCGTCGAACTCCTGGTCGTCGACCGCACGATCCCTCGAAAAGCCAAGGATTGCCGTTTCATTCCCGCGTTTTGTAAGGCTCATCGCCGACGTAAAAATATCGTTCCCATCGGCTGAAACGCCCAAGCGGAAGCAGGAAGCTTGCGTCCCGCCGTCTTTATGGCACTCAGCGAGCCTCACGATGTCCAGATCGTTCAGTTGGTCAGGGACGATTGCGTGAGGCGTAATGGCCTGACTGGCATAATCGCCGCTGAAAGCGCAATGCACGAACGTCCCGCTCGATTGTCGAGGAATATTGGCGCAGAAATAATAGAGATTAGCCAATTGGTAGATTGGTCGCGCGGCCGCCAAAAACGCGACGCCTTTGTCCCGCTCGACGATCGTCGCGCGATCTTCAACGATCCCAGCTAGTGCGCCTCTCAACATCGCTCTAAAAATTCCGGGAGACAAATAATGTTGAGAGTACCCGCTCCTGCATGGAAATTGCGTGTGAAGCGTCTCTACAATTTGAACCAAATATGAAGGACCGCCCCCTGGGCACGCCGACCAACCGCGATCGGATTGAGACCGTCGGCTCCGGAAACATGTAACCACCAGCCGTCAATGCGCACTCGGCACGGCTCTAAGGCTCGACGTCGGGCCGCGAATCACGTCCCCTGCGCTTTAAGGAATCAGGCTTCGCTGGGGCCTCCCTTGTTGTTGCTGAAACGCATCGGGGGATCGAAAGGCGCGACGTTATGAAAATCACTCAGATATTTGCTGCGGTTCTCTTCTTCCTTCTCGGCGCATCGCAGGCCTACGCCGGTGGCGCCTTGACGGATTATACCTCGCCCCCACCTGCCAGAGCCTGCGGTGGCGCATACTCAGGATTTTACGCCGGCGGTGCCCTCGGCTTTGGCGGATTAAGTTCGAAGGTGTCAGGAGGGGGCGGTTCTCTGACGAGTAATGATCGTGGATTCACCATTGGCGGCCTGACGGGCTACAATTGGCAGTGCAATGGCGGCCTGTTAGGCATTGAGACGGATATCAACTATTTCAATGCCGACGCGACGTCAGGCGTTGCATGTTGCGGTGCAAGTGAATCGTTTGGATCGGAAATAAACTGGTTTGGCACACTGCGCGGCAGAGTAGGCATCGTGGGCGACGAAAATTTCCTCGTCTTCGCAACGGCTGGTCTTGCTTATGGCGGAATTGATCACTCGCTCAACTATCAGGGCCCTCCCGTGGGGAGCTTCTCTCAGTCAAATAGTAACACTGAGGTCGGTTGGACTGCGGGTGGCGGTGTCGAATATTTGCTGAGCGACACTTGGGCATTCCGCGCTGATGCCTCATACGTCGATTTTGGATCACAGGACGAGACCTTCACCGATAATACATGCGGCAGCGGTACATGTACCCTTCGCGCCAACTACGACGACAACTTCTGGGTCGCCCGCGTTGGTTTGACGTACCTCTTCGGCGCCACGCCGGAACCTGAGCCCGTAGTCTACGCGCCGCCGCTCAAATAGGCATTTCTCCGCCGCATCCGCGGTTGCGCCGAGGCTTCCGAAACCGGGGCCTCGGGTTTGTTTTGTCGGCCCCTCTCTTCCCGGCCCTGTCTGATCCGACAATTACGTGCGGAGGCGTTCCGGAATAGTGTGTCCTTCATGGAACACAAACACTCATATGTGCGCATCTCCGAGCTCTTGAGCATGGCGAAGCCCGACGTCGCTCCGCTGCGGAGCAAAAGCGATGAAGCCGTCGGCCTCATCGAGCAGGCATTCCGCTCGATCGAGGCGATGACGATCGACGAGCGCGAAGACGTCATGAAGCGGCTGACGGGCTGGATGCTCGTCGAGAAGTTCGAAGCTAAGGCCCAAGGGGCCCTGATCGGATTTCAGCGATTTTGCATCGCCGAATGTCTTTTCGAGAATCCGAGCTGGATTCCGCCGCAAAACACCGTTGCGACAAGCGTTGACGCCGACTGATATTAAAAGAGCGGGCCAGTCGATGGCCCGCTCACGAGATTTTTAGCGAACTTTAAAACGTGCCCGCTTACGCGGCGGTCGCCGTAGCCTCACGATCCGAGTTCGCGACAACATATGCGGCCGCGGACAGACTGGTGAGATACATCGTCGAAATCCGACCCGATTTGAAAAGGACGTCGACCCGCGCGGCTTCTGCCATCATATCGGCGATCTCGTCGCTCGAAAGGTCCGAATAGATTTCGGCCGGTTTAATCTCTGAAACTGCTTCATTCATTGACGCACTCAACCCCATGTTTGGTAGAACGCCGGCCTCCGCGTTTTCGCATTTTGATAGCCGGGCGCGTTCAAACGGTTATGGACGTCATTTCCTAAAAAATGCAGCTTTTCAAAGCTCCGGCTTTGGTTCTGCTTAAAAGCGAGTTACCGGCGCTTCGTATTGAAGCGAATACGGCTATTTCGGACCTCGGATAAAGGTTAAAGCGGAATCCAATTCGGATCGGCTCAAACGTCTCCCGCCAGGCCCCGCTCGAGACGAGTCAGAAATTCCGACTGGCTCTTTAGAATTTTGGTGTAGGCAGCAGGGATATCGAACCATGCGGTCCGGTCGATTTCCGGGAACTGTTCGGTCCGCCCGGACCGCGGCGGCCATTCGAGTCTGAACGAATTGCTAATGAGAGTGGCAGGATCCCAATCACTTTCGACCGCCCAGGCATGGACCCGCTTTCCGCCCGCCTGTCGAAGTGAGCCGAGCGAAAGCGCTTGGCCGCCCGCCGAATACCCCGTCTCTTCCGCAAATTCGCGGATGGCTGCCTCGTAAGGGTCTTCCCCTTCGAGAATTTCCCCCTTGGGGATGGTCCACGCGCCGTCATCCTTGTTCCGCCAGTATGGCCCGCCAGGATGTGCAAGAAGCACCTCCAGCCCCTTGCTGCGCCGGTATAAGAGCAGCCCCGCACTCGACGTTGTTTTCACCGCAGCAATTTCGACGTAAATGGCAGTCCCATGTCACCTCCTCAAACGCCTCTCCTCACCGCCGATTGCGTTATTGTCGATCCCCTGCGCGGCGTGCTTATGGTTCGGCGGAAAAATCCGCCCTTCAAGGGCCATCTCGCCCTGCCGGGCGGGTTCGTCGAAATTGGCGAGACGGTCGAGGAGGCTGCACGACGCGAGCTGGCGGAAGAAACCGGTATCGAGGCGACGAAGCTGAGGCTCGTCGGTGTCTATTCCAAACCCGATAGAGATCCGCGCGGCCACGTATGTTCCGTTGCCTTTCTTGCCGAGGCCAAGAACAAGGACGCCAAAGCGGGCGACGACGCCGACGCCGTCGCCTGGGTCAAGGATCTCGACGGCGTCGAAATCGCCTTCGATCACCGCAAGATTATCGCCGACGCTCTAAACCTTATCCGATGATGTGAGAACCAATGGAATTCAAGGACTACTACAAGACACTCGGTGTCGAACGCGACGCAACCCAGGACGATATCAAAAAGGCCTACCGGCAGCTCGCGCGCAAATTCCATCCTGACATCAATAAGGAGACGGGTGCCGAAGCGAAATTCAAGGAGGTCGGCGAAGCTTATGAAGCCTTGGGCGATCCCGAAAAGCGCGCCGCCTACGATCAGCTCGGCAAAGACTGGAAGTCGGGCCAGGAGTTCAGGCCGCCTCCGAACTGGGATGCCGGTTTCGAATATTCCGGTGCGCCGGGCGGTAGCGACTTCAGCGATTTCTTCAGCAGCATCTTTGGCGCCGCCGCCCGTGGCGAGCGGGCGGGACACACCGGACGCACGCGCACCGCGTTCCACATGCGGGGCGAAGATCATCACGCGACGATCGTCATCGATCTGCGCGACGCACTCGATGGCGCCACGCGAACGATCACGCTGCGCATGCCCGGGATGGATGAGGGCGGCCATGTTCTCGTCCGCGACAAGAATCTTACCGTGCAAATTCCAAAGGGTGTCACCGAAGGCCAGAGCATTCGTCTCAAAGGGCAAGGCTCTCCCGGCATGGGAGAGGCGCCCTCCGGCGATCTCTATCTCGAGATCCGCTTCAATCCGGACCGGCTTTACCGCGCCGACGGCAAGGATCTCTACCTCGACCTGCCTGTTGCTCCTTGGGAAGCCGCGCTCGGCGCAAGCGTGAAAATGCCGACTCCTCTCGGCGCCATTATGCTCAAGGTGCCGGCGGGATCGGCGAACGGCCGCGAGCTACGCATCAAGGGCCGAGGTATTCCTGCGTCCCAGCCAGGAGACCTCTACGCGGTTTTGAAAATCGTGTGGCCACCCGCGACCGACGAGAAAGCCCGCAAGATCTACGAAGAGATGGCAAAGGAACTGGCGTTCGATCCGCGCGCCGGACTCGAAGTCTAAGCCTTGGAGTTTAAGCAATGACCGACGAAACCACTGGCGCGATTCCCGCAGAGCCGATTGGAACCGATCCGATCTACTCGCTCGAGGAGCTCAGCAACGCCTGCGACGTCGAAGTCGCCTGGGTTGTCGAACTTGTCGAGCACGGCATAATCGAGCCGAGAGGAAGCACGGCCACGCAGTGGCGGTTCTCAAGTTTGAGCGTCGTCCGGATCGCGAAGGCGAAGCGCTTTGACCGCGACCTCGGATTGAACCCAGCCGGCATAGCTTTGGTATTGGATCTTTTGGGCGAGATCGACCGCCTCAAAGCGCGCTTGAATGTTCTGAAGGGCCCGCGAACGCCGCCAGCAGACGACACCGGCGAACGCCGGAATTTGCCCTGAAGCGTAGCAACTGCAATCCGCCATGCCCGGAAAACACATCATCGCAGTGGGCCACGCTGCGCTCGACTACGTCTACCGGATCGACGCCTTTCCGTCGGCGCCGACGAAACTGCGCGCGCTCGATCACGTCACGAGCGGCGGCGGCATGGCAGCGAATGCGGCCGCCGCTATCGCACGGCTCGGCGCTGATGTTTCGCTTTGGGCGCGTGTCGGCGATGATTCCTCGGGCGGCATAATCCGTCAGCAGCTGCGAGAAATTGGGGTCGGCATCACCCACGTTCGCGCTTGCGCCGGACATCCATCGGCGACAGCGGCGGTCATTGTCGATCGGCGCGGCGAACGTCTTGTCGTCAGCGAGGACGATCACGAGTTTCCCCTTGCCGCCGATTGGCTTCCGGTATCCGATGTTGAAAACGCACGTGCCGTCCTGAGCGATCTGACTTGGCTTGAGGGAACGGTCGCAGCATTCAACGCTGCCCGTTCTTATGGCGTGCCGACAATCCTCGATATCGATCTGAACAGCGGCCAACTCCTCGACAAGGTCATCGGTCTGGCCGACTACGCCATCTTCTCGGCTCCGGCCTTCCGGTCGTTTGTGGAAGGCGGGAGTGACGAGGAGCGGTTATCCCAGCTCGTTCGCTCCGGCATCCGCCATGCGGGCGTGACGCTCGGCGCGAACGGCTATCTTTGGGCGGCGCGAAGTGGCGAGCAGGGCCGACAATCCGCTTTTCCTGTCGAGGTCGTTGATACGACCGGCGCCGGTGACGCTTTTCACGGCGCGTTCGCTTGGTGCGTCGCCGAGGGACACGGCGATCGAGATTGCGCGCGCATCGCCGCCGCTGTCGCAGCAATGAGCTGCACCGGCCTTGGTGCGAGAACGGCTCTTCCGACGCGCGAAGAGCTTGAACGGTTCCTGGCTTAGGCGCCGTTGCGGGAGTTGCGGACGCCAGACAACCGCTCGAATCGTTCGCGCTCTCCTCCGAAAGTCCCGTCTTCTTCGCTCATTTATTGCGTCGCCGCATGTGCGGCGCGGGATAATCATCCACGAAGTGCTATGAGTTGCGATCGACAAACTTGCTAGCAAGGCAGTGTGCGGATTGAAGAAATCCAAGTCCCGCTGTTTCGAGGTGATCACCGGCATTTTGTGCGACGCAAGACCGGACGCGCAATAATTGGATATTTCCTGCACTCGTGATTGGCTTTTTCGCGAAGAACGGCGTTTTCTCATCCGATAACAAAAAGAGGAAGCGAAATGCCCGATCAAGCATACACGATGATCTTTGCCGTTGAGGGCCTTCTCATTTTGGGGGCCGTGGGAACCGGACTGCTGCTCTTCTTCACAAGCCGCAGCCATCGCGCCGATCGAAAATTGACGACACGCAACGAATAGTAATTCGCGAAGCTACAAGAGCTTTTCGCCGAAGCGCCGGCAACGTGGTCGCCAGCGGCGCTGTTTTCCGCTGCGAACTCCCCCGTGAAACCGGTGGGAGCGCTTCGCGCAATCATATCCGGATTTCAATTCACGAACTGGATCGGCGACGCCCGCGGAATTTCGGGATTGCCAGAAGTTTGTCGCGTTCGCACGAAACGGGACGATCTAACCCCTTCTTATGATTGGGCTTCCCATACCTCTAGATGATGGTTTCAAGGGCCGGAACGCCTATGTTTTCTGTGCGGCTGAAACAAAGCGCTGCCCGGGAAAAGGGGGCCGCCGGCGCAGATAGAGATGAACGGAGAACTCAAATGAAGATGGCAATCTTGGCAACGATGTTACTAGTGTCGGGTGCTTCTGGTGCTTTCGCTGCCCCTTATAGCTGCACCGGCGATTACAAGACCTCAGGCGCTGCCTGTCAGGTGAAGTAAAATAAAATCAAGACGATCGACTGGAAGAAGGGCGCCGTAAACGGCGCCCATTTTTTTGCGCGAGTAGGCGCATTGCAGAATGTCTTTCGTCTGATCGAGCGAACAATCGAACCGATTGGAACCATCGCTACTATGCGTTGGATCAAAAAAAGTCCTCGCTCCCACCTTCTTGTTACGCCCATCGAACGGAAAACGTCCGTGGTCGAGGGCAAAACAAGGAGAAGAAAAAATGAGCAAAGCACTCTTAGCACTGTCGACGGCAATCCTCGTATCGGGAGTGACAGCCGCTTTCGCAACCACGTCGTCCAGCTTCCGGCACGCAGGTCCGGGTTACCAACAGGGCGTCGCTCAGTCGATCGCGGCAAGTCGGCACGAGCGTATCGTAGACGATCCCCTCGGCGCACGTCAGGAGAGCCCCGACGAATTCTGCCGAGGGAATAACGATATCCGTACGGACGTGTATTGCGCCCCATATAAGGACTAGATTGTCGGTGCGGACATTTTCCGAGGACAGCAAGCTCGGCGCATTCGCCGCGCTTTTTTGTGCGATGCAGTGGAACGCCGAAGCGATGATCGGTCGATGTCCGCTCGACAACAGTTGAGGGAATGCAGCGCCAAACTTCGAATCTGGGGAGGATCTCTTAATCGCATTTTAAGAGGGCCGTCCTAGTGTCTTGGCAGACTAAAGATTATTAGATCGCGTCTATTTCTCTAACGCGCTGATTTTGTAGGTCTTTGCAAAAGGCCCCGCACGGCGATTGCCAAAATTATGCGGGGCCTTCCTTTATGTGCAACCCTGACCTCTATTGGCGAACCGGCCGGCGTCGCTCGCTGAACCAGGGGCGATAGTCTTCCATCTTGGCCCGCTGTGCCGCGGATGCGTGGCGCTTGCACGTCGACGCCTCCTCGCTCTTTTCTGCAGCACCCCACCTGAGTTCGACGCAGTCATTCACATTGTACGCCATCTCGAGGTTCCGTGACCTGTCGATGACGTCCTTGAGCGTCAACGTCCATTGCGAGCCGTCGCTACGCGTATACGAGAACTTCCGCGCCAGCATTTCCGACGCCAGCGTACTCTTCAACTCGGCCTCGACGTCGTCGCTGCTTTTATCTTTCGGCATCGCGTAACGATTGGCGCGGCGCGCCACCCGATCCGGAAATCGGCGAACGACATCGATTGCGATGAGCAGACGCAAATCCCGCGACGGCGTCGCGAAGTCCTCCCACGCGCCGGTCGTTTCGAAGATCGCCGGACCGGCCGGTATTGCCACCGCCGCAGCGTTGCTGTTCTGATATTTACGACCGTTTTCGACGGAGTTGACCCGCGTCTTCACCTGCTCTTCGAGTGCCGTGATCGTCTCCTTCATCGCGCGCAGAGGATCGAGCGGATCGGGTGACATGACATCGTCCATGCGATCGTAGAAGTCCTCGACGCCAAGCTTCGACTGCTCCAGCGAGAAATCGCCGTAATCTGGATCTTTTGAGATCTCGGCGTTGGTGAGGCGCCGCAGGCCGCCGTTCCTGTCGGCGACGATCGGGCGGAACCGCTTGAAGCCTGGGCTGCCGAAGGAGGGGTTCTGCGCGAATAGGAAATTGCCGCGCCAGAAGCGTTTGCGTGCGACGGTGCCGTCAGGCTGGCCGTCGACCGCAAGAAAGACACCGGCAGCGTCGCTTGTTTGCGCCACGCGCTTCACCAGCACCAGGACATGGCCGTAGGGATCGGCATAGATCGTGCCTGGCCGCAGCGTCTCTGCTTTGAGCGGCACCGGATAGTAATCGGTATTGTCATCGCCGGCGGCCGTCCGCCCGGACCCTGAATGCACGCCGTTGGCGACGGTCGTCCGGACATAGTATCCGAACCCCGACACGAGGCCCTGCGGCCGGGAGGATCGTGCGGTCGGTGTCTGTGCAGCTGCCGTCTCGAAAACACCGAAGAGCGAGTTGCTTGCGCTTTTTGTTGTCTTTTGGCGCGCCGCCTCCTGAGAAGGCTCTTCCTTTTGAATGTTGAACCATTGCGGACAACGCGGAGCCTTGCCGCCACCGCCACGTGAGCACTTCGAATAGCCGAATGGCAGGCCCAGCTTGAATGCGAAATACGCCCGCAGAAAATACGGAAGGTCGGCGCAGTCCGGCTGCATGATCAGCTTTTTTTCGTCTTCGCTGAGACCGAGATGATTGTAGAGAATGTTGCGTGATTTATCGCGCAGGACGTCATGCAACGCCTTCCACGACGGCGCATCCTCGATGGGGTCGTCGAAAAGCTTCTCGATCCACGCGGAATAGAGGTTCTCGGTATCGCGGTCCCATGCGGCGCGTATGGGCCAGACGCTGTTGCTTGTCGCGCGGGGAGCGGGCCCGGCCGTTTTGGCAACTGTGAACTGACGTTTCACCGTCGCGCACGCGGCATCGGCTCCGTCACGTTTAAGCGTCGCGACCCAAGTCCCCACAGCCGGCGATGCAACTTCCGCGAACCAGAAATAGGGCGGTCCGCCATGCCGGTCGCTCGACGTGACGGCGACGGTACCGTCCGGTGCGGTGAGTGTGAGCGCACCTTTGAGTGGTTGCTCCGTCGTGAAGATCACCCGCAATGGCGCTCCCTTCCAGGGGGCCATCGGTGAAGCGAGAGCCGCGAGGCCTACCTCTGCATCGCACGCGGCGAAGGCGCTCTTGGCTTGGGTCTGCGTCGTCGTAACGACGAGAGAAAGAATAGCGGACGCGGCCGACAGAATGACTGGCGCAATTCGCGACGAATGACATTGGGGAAACAACCGACCCCCCCCCTTTTTGAGTGCTCCCTATATGGAGAACAATACCGTGAGAGCCTTGCCCAAACGATGGCAGAGCCGATCGCTTTTGACGCCGCGTAGCGCGAAACGCCAACAAATCAGCGATTTAACCAATTAATCGTCCGAATATCGCTGCTCTTGCCACGGGTCGGCGCGGTCGTGATAGCCGTTCACTTCCCAAAAGCCACGCCGATCATGTTCGGTGAACTCAATTCGCTTTAGCCATTTTGCGCTCTTCCAGAAGTAGAGATGCGGCAAGACCAGGCGGACCGGGCCGCCATGCTCACGCGCCAGCGGTTTCCCCTCCCAGCTGTGCGCCAAGATGGCGTTCTCGGATGCGAAATCTTTGATGGTGATGTTCGTCGTATAGCGATCGTAGCTGTGCAGGACGACGAAATGCGCCTCCGGCGTCGGCATCACGAGATCGAGAAGATCCTGCGTCGCGACGCCCGTCCAGCGGTTGTCGTAGCGCGACCAGCTCGTCACGCAATGAATATCCGACGTCTTTCCGCTTTGCGGCTCACTCTGAAACTGCGCCCAATTCAACGCCATCGGAGTTTCAACGGCGCCGTCGACGACGAGCTGCCATGTGTCGAGCGCGATCTCAGGCTGCTCGCCAAGATCGAGCACGGGCCAGTCGCGCACGAGGTGCTGACCGGGAGGCAAGCGATCGGACTCGGGACGCGCCGTATGACCGGTCAGGAAGCGCCCCTCCTGCGCCCAGCGGCGCTTCGTTCGCGTAAGCTTGCTGGCTTCCGGAAGATCACCGCTATCGTCGGTTGGCAAGGGTCGGTTCTCCACACGCGATTGCGATCGCACACGTCGGAGACGACCATAACCTTGTCCGTAGTCGTTTCGTCAATGAGGCGTATCGAGCCCGCCTCGAACGTTTGAAGGCGGAGCGAGGGGCAGCGCCTCTGATGGCGTTATCCAAAAAGCGACTCGATCCAATTTCGCGGCAGACGTTCCATGCGATAGACGAGCCCGGGTTTCAGGATGAATTCGCCCGCCCGAAGCGCATCGAGGTCGAACTGTCCGTTCCCCCGCCGCGGCGCGATCCCCGCGAAGAGGTAACGCCGCCCGAAGTCGTCAACGACGGACGCCGGGATGTCACGATTTGCATAGATGCCGACGGAAGGTCCGGTCGGCTTGGCGTCATGGAGCAAGAAATATTCGAGGTGCCGGATATGGTTCGATGCCGCAAACGACATGGTCTCCTCCCAAATATAATCGGCGCTTGTTGGCCGTTGCATTATTTCGTGCCGTCTTCAAAAGGCTTTGACGTTCCTCCTTCGGCTCTTCGCTTGCTGTGATCTTGCACGTCTGAACCGTCGACCGCCTGTTGGGAGAGCCCCAGCGGGCGGAGAACGAGGCGCGCAATCATGCCGAGCGCCGTTTCGCGTCCGCCCGACATTACGGCCGTGCTCCGTGGAGCGGTCAGCGTCGCGGCGTCTCTATGGTCCGCATAATTCGCGTCTCTGCCGTCTTCGGTCAGCCGGCGAAACTCCGCGGCGGTCTCGCCGCTCGCGGGATCAAGATAATCGGAAAGGCTCACGAGGGTGTGACGCCTCCCGAAGGGCGCTCCGCGGCCGTCACTCTTGGCGCCTGAACGCATCGCGAACCTCGACGAATGCAAAGCCGGATCAGCAACCGCGCTGAGGGACATCACAACGGATTGCGTGATCCGGGCATGGTTCACCGCACTGCCGTGGCTCGCCGGCCCGTTACGATGGTCCCATTGCTGTCGAACGACAGCGTAGTCGGCACACTGATGCAATTCTGGGCAAGTGCCCGAGTAGTGAATTGAGAGCAATCGAACTAGAGTAGAATTACGGGAGCGTGCATTCGGGCATCTCCCCGGAGGAGCGCTATGCATCAAGCGCTGTCGCGAGGCACCGTTCCCGGAATGCCGACGCCGCGGTTTTTGGCGCTCGGCTGCGCTTACCTCGCGACATATGTCCTGCTTGACTGGCTGAGCTTTGTTGATCCCCTAGGTGCGTTTGGTATTACGCCCTGGAATCCGACGACGGGCGTCAGCATTGCGCTGGTTTTGGCCTTCGGGCGCGCCTTCATTCCATGGCTCTTCATCGCGCCGCTGCTTGCGGATGGATTGTTGCGCCAATTTCCTTTGCCGCTCGATGCCGAGATAGCAGTCGTTCTCATGCTCGGAAGCACTTACACGGCGGCGACCTGGTTCCTGACGCAAGATGAGAGACGATTTTCGTCCTCCCTCCAATCGAAACAGGATTTGCTCTGGCTGCTCGGAACCGCCGCCGTCGCGGCCATGGTCGCGGCGACCGGTTGCGTCCTTCTGCTCGCGATGATGTCTGTCGTCAGCACTGAACAAATTTCGAGAGGAATATTGGGATGGTGGGTCGGCGATATGATCGGGATCACCGTGATGACGCCCTGCCTCTTGTTCCTCTTTTCAGGACGTCGCATTTTTCCCAAGACGCCCGAGCTGCTGCTGCCGTTTGCGGTGATGATCGCCGCGCTCTTTCTTATCTTCGGCCCGGCGACGGCCAATCCCTCCCAGCTCTTCTATCTTCTGTTTCTTCCGGTCATCTGGATTGCGGTGCGTTTTGGACTCGAAGCGGTCACCGGCGCGCTCGTCGTCACCCAGTTTTTGCTGATTGCTGCCATACAGCTGACGGACCACAGCAACATCAGCATTACCGCGCTGCAGACGCTGATGCTCGTTCTGGCATTGACGGGACTGATTGTCGGTGCGCTCGTCACTGAGCAGCGCAATACGCAGCGCGAGCTTTGGCTGCACCGGGAAGCGCTCGGCCGGGCTTCGCGCGTCGGGACGCTCGGCGCCCTCGCCGCCGCGATTGCACACGAGATTAATCAGCCGCTGACCGCGATCGGAAACTATGCCCGCGTCGGCCGCCAAAACTTGAAGCGTGACGTCGTCGACCAAGCCGCGGCGATCCGCACGACCGAGCAAATCATCGAGCAGGTGGATCGTGCCGCGGCGGTGATACGCTGGCTCCGGGATTTCATCGGCTCGGGCGGCTCCCGGATCGAAGTCGTTTCGGTGCACGATCTCGTCCGTCGGCCCGAATCCGTCTGCCGTGCCGATCTCGAAGAGCACGGCATTCGTTTGGATACGTTCGTGCCGCGTGACCTGCCCGACGTCAACGTCGACCGCTTGCAGATTGAGCAGGTCATCACCAATATCGTGAAGAACGCCTCGGAAGCGATTGCGGGCGCCGGCAGTCGTGACGGGCGAATTCTGATCGAGGCCGCAGATGCCGGAACATCGTTCATCGTTATTTCGATAGCCGACAACGGCCCGGGATTTGAACCGATCCTGCTGGAACGGCCGGTCTCGCCCTTTACGACAACAAAGACCGACGGCATGGGACTTGGATTGTCGCTCAGCCGTTCCATCATTCAGTCGCACGGTGGACGGATAACGCTAGGTGGCAATGGAATGGGAGCACGCGTTTCGTTCACCTTGCCGGCGGCGAAAAAGGTATCGCCGGGCGCTGCAACATGAAGATCGCCATCATCGACGACGATTTTGCCGTTCTCGATTCCCTCGGCCAGCTCCTGGCAGGCGCGGGGCTCGATGTGTGTTCGTTTCAGTCGGCGGAAGACTTCATGTCGGCGGCGGTCGAAAATGATGTCAATTGCGTTGTCTCGGACGTCCGCCTTCCCGACATGAGCGGGATCGAGCTTCACCACGAGATTTCTCAACGCTTTCCGAGCCTGCCGGTCATCCTGATCACGGGGCACGGCGACATCTCCATGGCTGTTACTGCCGTTAAAAACGGTGCCCTCGACTTCATCGAAAAGCCGTTCTCCGACGAAAGAATTGTCGCGAGCATTCGCAATGCCGTGAACGTCGGGACGCAAAAAAAGATCGACGCGGATATGCGGGCGGAATTCGCGAGCCGCGTCGCAGAGCTGTCGCCGCGGCAGAAGCAGGTCATGGATCACCTCGTGATGGGACTGTCGAACAAAGAGATCGCCTTGAAACTCGGCTTGAGCACGCGGACCGTCGAAAACTATCGCGCGTGGGTGATGGAGCGAATGCGGACGCGGAATTTGGCCGAGCTTGTCAGGCTTGCGACGTGGCTCGACGGGTCGCGCGCCTAATTGCGTTACTATATAATAGATACGGTTGACGCGCTCTTGGTCGGTCACGCCATCAGAGTAATTCTACTCTAGTATCCTCCCCCTCCTATCGTTGTGATTTGTCCGGTGCAAAGCTTGATGTGTGTCGGTGTTCAGTTTCGAATCCTGAACGGGCGCGAGGGGCAGGCATGCAGAGAAGGCGCATGCGTTTGAACTTTGACGGCGCGAGCCGGAAAGTTCCGCATTCTCGATGCGGTCCATACCCCTCGGCGGGGAGTTCCTTTCAAATCTTGCTCCCTTCCACGTCGCAACCCGGCAAAATCCGCGAGGGGAGAAGATCATGGAAGACAAGAGTTCGTCCGGTGTCAGCTACGAACGCGTAGGTGACGAATACTTCAAGGCGCGTGGCCTGCAGCGCTATGCGGGAATATGGTCACTGTGGGCGCTCGGCGTCGGCGCGGTGATCTCCGGCCATTTCTCGGGTTGGAACTTTGGGTTTGGTACCGGCGGCTGGGGCGGCATGCTGGTGGCCGGCGGCATCATTGCGGTCATGTATCTGGGTCTCGTCTTCTGCATCGCCGAGATGAGCCCGGCACTACCGCACACGGGCGCGGCCTATTCCTTCGCACGATCGTCGATGGGCCCATGGGGCGGGTTCATCACCGGCCTTTGCGAAAACGTCGAATACGTCGTCACGCCGACGGTCGTCTGTTACTTCATCGGCTCGTATCTGAATGGCATCCTGGAGACAGCGGGTCTAGGAGCGTGGCCGGAACCACTCTTATGGGTCATTACGTTTTGCATCTTCCTGGCGCTTAACATCTTCGGCGTCGCGCTCTCATTCCGGGTGACGTTGATCGTGACGCTATTGTCGCTTTTGATCCTGGTGGTGTTTTGGTTCAGCGCCATTCCAAACATGGACTTCAGCCGCTGGGCACTCAACATCGCGCCCGATGGCACCGAGCTTCCCGACGGCAACGGTCCGTTGTTCCCGTTTGGTTGGGAAGGCGTATTGAAGACCTTGCCCTTCGCTGTCTGGTTGTTCCTCGCCATCGAGCAGCTTCCCCTCGCGGCCGAAGAATCGATCGATCCCAAGAACCACATGCCGAAGGGCATCATTCTCGGCATGTGCACATTGATCGTCTCGGCCTTCATGATCGTGCTGCTGAACCCGTCGGTCATCGGCGTCGGCGCGTTCAAGCTGTCGACGTCCGGCGAGCCGTTGCTTGACGGCTTCCGCGCAGTCTACGGCAGCGGAGCCGTCGTGCTGCTCGGCATCGTCGCGTTGACGGGCCTTATCGCAAGCTTCCACACCATCCTCTACGCGATGGGCCGGCAAGTGTACTCGTTGAGCCGCGCGGGCTATTTCCCGACGGTATTGTCGATCACCGGCGACAAGCTGAAGACGCCCTATGTTGCGATGCTCTCGGGTGCGCTTCTCGGCTTGGCCCTGATGACCATCATTTACTTCATCAACAAGGATCAGATCGGCACGACACTACTGAACATGGCCGTGTTCGGCGCCATGTGTTCCTACATCCTGCAGGCTGTGTCGTTTATTCTGCTGCGCATCAACATGCCCCACATCGAGCGGCCCTATCGTAGCCCGCTCGGTATCCCGGGCGCTGTGGTCACGATCGTGATCGCCGCTATCACGCTCTGGTACCAGCTCGGCGACAGCACCTATCAGCAGGGCATCTACGGCGTCATCATCTGGTTTGCGGTCGGCATCATCTACTTCGCGGTGATCGGACGCCACAAGCTCATCCTCTCGCCCGAGGAAGAGTTTGCGATGTCGAAAGGCCAGGCCGAATACAAGACGCACTAAGGTATTCATAAGCACGGAACCATGTCGCGCCGCTCCACCGAGCGGCGCGATTTTTTTTGGCACGCCCGATCCGCAGTCGTGTCGGCTACGCGCCCAAATCCCGCCACCCCTTGCTGCGAGCAACGGCGTCATGAAAACGGCGCCGCGTCGCCGAACTGTCGGCAATGCGCGGGCTGAAGGTAGAGGACGCGGTCTTAGGGTCGGGCAGGACGATGCCCGCGCCGAGCGCCGCAAGCTTCGCGGTGCCGAACGCCGTCCGTTCGTCGAAATCCGCTACAACGACGTCGCGCCCGATCATGTCGGCGAGAAACTGGGAAAAGTAGCGGCTGCGGGCAAGGCCGCCGTCGATCGCAATCGAGCCTCGGATCGCAACGTGACCGTGCATGGCGTCGATCACGTCGGCGGCGCTGAGCGCAATGCCTTCGAGCAGTGCTTGGCGAAGATCGGCCTGCGTCGTCGCCGCCGACATGCCAAGGAAAAGCGAGGCGGCCGTGCGGTCCCAATGCGGACAGGCAAGTCCCGAAAGAGCCGGGACGAAGACGACGCCGCGATCGATTGCGGGCGGCGCTTCGAACCAGTCGAGATCTTGCTCGAGATCCGAAACAAGACCGATCCGCCGCGCCCATTCGACGGCGGAACCTGCGTCGTAAACGCCGCCATCGACGGCATAGGTCATTCGGCCGTCGATGGCCCACGCGACCGTCGGCAGCAAGCCTTTCTCGGGAGCGCGCGCGATTTCGTCGCCCGTCACCGCCAGGGCGAAGGCGCCCGTTCCGAAGGTGATCTTGGCGTCACCCGGTTTCCGGCAGCCGTGACCGAAGAGGGCCGCCTGCTGATCGACGACCGCTGCCGTCACCGGCACACCGTTGACGCGGCCATAATCGGCAACCGTCGGACGGATCTCCGGCAGGCAGGCGATCGGCACGCCGAAGAGGTCGCATAGATCCCGGTCCCACTTCCCGGTTTCGAGATTCATCAATGACGTCCGCGATGCCGTCGTCACGTCCGTTGCGAAGGTGCCGGCCAGGCGATCGAGAAAGAAGGCGTCCGTCGTCCCGAGACGCAAGCGGCCGCCATCCATCGCGGACTTCGCTGCCGGAATGTTGTTGATGATCCAGGCGAGCTTTGACGCCGAGAAGTATGCGTCAAGCGGAAGGCCGGCACGCGACAGCGTCAGGGATGCCGCACCCTTCCCTTTCAGCCGCGAAACGGCATCGGCGGTCCGGTTGTCCTGCCACACGATGACGGGAGACAAAGCCATTCCCGTTTGGGCGTCCCACGCGAGGCAGCTCTCGCCTTGATTGTCGATGCCGATGGCATCGATCGTGCCCGCCGCTTCGAGACAACGCCGGATGTTCGCCAGAAGCTCTTCCGGATCATGCTCCACCCATCCCGGATGCGGATGGAATTGCTGATGCGCAACGGCGCAGGCGATATCGAGGGCGCCGTCGGTATCCGCGACCAGCACGCGCGTCGACGTCGTCCCCTGATCGATCGCAGCTACACGCATGCCGAACCGCTCCGAAGTGCTTTCGATTCCGGGTCGCTCAAACCAAAGGTGATGTCCGCGTCCGCCTCTGCGAATGCGGCAAGGGGAGCCAGGATTCGCCGCTCTGGACCCGAGGTCAACGACTGCTTTCGGATCGCCTTTCCGCCGGACTGTGCGACCAGCACGCCCGAAACCTCAGTCTTCGCGCGTAACTGCAGGTGGCCAAGGCCACCGCCGCCCGGGACAAGGCGCTGTGGGACGACGTATCGAATGCCAACGCCTGGCGTCAGCTTGATCGCGCGGTCCGGCCGCGGCAGTCCGCCCGCAAGGTCCTGGGCGACGAACGTGCCGATGCGGCGGCCCTCCCGCCACGACCACCCGGCGGTTTCGACAGGATGAAGGACATTTCCGGCGGCAAAGATGCGAGGCTCGCTCGTGCGTGCGAACTGATCGATCGCAGGGCCGCCGGTGCCGGCATCGATCTCGAGCCCCACCGCACGCGCAAGAGCCGCCTCGGGCTTGAAGCAGCCCGTAAAAAGCACGCCGTCGCAGGCAATGTCTTCAAGCCTGCCATCGGCGGAGCGGAGCGTGACAGCCTCGACGCGCGGCTTTCCCTTGATGTCGGCAATGTGCGTTCCGTATCGGACGGATACGCCGAGCAGACGTGGCAGGGTCATCGAGAGCCGCCGCACGGTCGGGCGATCCCGGCTCTCGATCATCACGACGGGCGTCGCTCCGATCTTCCGGCACGTCAGCAGGCTCGAAAGTGAAACGAGCTCCGTTCCGACGATCACCGGCCGGCGAAATGGTGCGAGATGCTGAAGGTAGACATACTCTTGCAGCGCGCCGGTATTCAGGATGCCGAGCGGCCGGTCGCCCGAGATCAGCCGCGCCGATCGCGGCCTCTCGCGCACGCCGGTCGCAAGGATGACGCGCTTTGCGGCAATGGTAAGAGGTCCCCGATCGCCGGCGCAGGTGACGATAATTTCGCCAGCGTAGTCGATCGAGACGACCGAGCACCCGAGCATCAACTCGACCCCGGCGCTCACCGCCCGGTCGACAAGACGGCTGGCGTAGGCTGGTCCTGTCAGCACGCTCCCGAATTCCCGCATGCCGAACGGCGGATGTCCGCAGTGACGGGGAATGCCGCCTGCCTGCAACTCGCGGTCGACGGCAATGACGTTTGCGACGCCGAGGTTTCTCAATCGCGTCGCCGCTGAAAGTCCCGCCGGACCGGTGCCAATGACAAGCACGTCGGCGCTTCGGACATCGAAAGACGCCGGCATCAGGCCGCATCCCCAACGGCGAGCGGCGACGCAAAGGAATTCGCTGTCAGCGCTGCCAGCTCCGCGTTGCAATAAAAGCCCTGGCATCGGCCCATGCCGCATCGTGTGCGGCGCCTGAGGCCGCCGAAATCGCCGGCTGGTAACGGTTCCGCTAAGGCGCGCTCGATCTCGCGTCGTGTCACCATCTCGCAGTGACACACGATCTCGCCGTACCCCGATGACTGCCAATCTCTCGGAAGGTGCTCGGCGAGGTTGGGGACGCGCGGCGTTACAGGGTCCGCGATTGCCGCGTGCCGGTTGCCCAGGCCTTCATAAAGCCCGTAGACGTGACGTGCGATGCCGAGAGACGCGGTCAGCCCGGTCGAGCGGATGCCGCCGACGGTGATCCAGTTGCGATCGGGATGCACCGAAATTCTGTAGGGCTTCTCTTCCGTCGCGGGGCGCAGTCCCGCGTAAACGGCCGTAACATCCACGTTCGCCAGAGCCGGGACCATCTCGACCGCTTTGGCGAGTAACGCCCGAAGTGTTTCTTCTTCGACAGTCGCCCGTTCGCGATCGTCCTGTTCCTCGGCGGTCGGCCCGACGAGCACGTTTCCAAACGCCGTGCGGGTCAACACGACGCCCTTCGTGCGATCCGACGGGACCGGCAGGATAATGGTTTTGAGAAGCTTCGCAGCCGCCTTATCGAAGACGACGAACTGGCCTTTGCGCGGCCGGATCTCGAACGATGCCGCCCCGAGAAGACGCGCGTCCAGCCGGTCGCCGTAGAGCCCGGCGCAGTTGATGACAGTTCGCGCACGCCGCTCGCCTTGGGTTGTCTGAAGCGCCCAGGTCTCGCCATCGAAAGTTCCGGAAACGACCTCGGTCGAGAAGGATATCTCCGCGTGGTGCGCTTTTGCCTGCAGCAGATAGGCCAAAAACGGCGACCAGGGATCGATCACGTATTCGCCCGGCACCAACAGAGCCTCAAGGGCGCGCGTCGAGAGCTCCGGCTCGCGGGCGCGAATTTCCGCCGCCGTCAGGCGTCGAACGGTTTCGACGCCGTTTGTCTTTGCTTGCGCCTCGATGCCATCGAGCAGCTCGCACTCGGCGTCCGACCACGCGACCACCATCGCGCCGGTCTCAAGAAGCGGGAGATTGAAACTCTCGCGAATGGCCAGATACTCGGAATATCCGGCTTGCATACAACTGAGCTCGATGCTCTCCGGCGGCGCATCGAAGCCCGTGTGCAGAATGGCACTGTTTCCCTTGCTCGCGCCCGAGAGAAGGTCCGCACTTCGCTCGAGCAGAACGACGCTGGCGCCTTCAAGCGTGAACCGCCTCGCCATGGCGCAGCCCACGGCGCCCGCACCAACGATGGCGACGTCTGCGACAACAGACATAGTGATCGCGTCCTTTGCCATTCGGCGCGCGTTCGGCGCCGAAACGGAAATAAAAAAGCCGTGGGCTTGGAACTGCCCACGGCTCGATTCTCTATCCTCTTATGCCGATTCGCCGACGGCCTTTTCAGCTGCTGCGATTTCCGCCTGCCGCTGGGCGATCTCGGCGCCGATCGGAGGACCTTTGAAGCGGCGAGACTCGATGCCGAACCACAATACGAGCAACAGGACGATCAAGCCGATCGCATAGTTGATCAGAATGTCGAACGGCGGCTGGATGCCCGCGTACATCAGCACGAGGACGCCCGCCATCGAAATCACAGCCAGTGGTTTTGACCATATGCCAAGGCGGAACGGCCCGAAATCTGTCCAGGACTTGCCCTCGGCAAAAAATCCGGCTGCGATTGGCATAACGTAGGACACATAGAGAAAGAGGGCGCATCCGGCGGCCAACGCCGCGAACGCCGGCGAATAGAGTGTCGCCGCGATCGAGAGTACCGCACCGAGCCAGATGGCCGGAACCGGCGTCCGCCATGTCGGGCTGACACGCCGCCATAGGCTTGATGCCGGCAGGCCGCCATCGCGCGAAAACGCGAAGATCATGCGCGACGTCGACGTCAGGCCCGCAAGCGCACAGATGTAGTTGGCGATCACGATGCAGACCGCGAGGATGTCCTTCAATCCCTTAGGTGCCGGCAGGTTGTTGAACAGATTGAACCACGCGTTGCCGCCGTCCTTGGCAGTGGCGGCCGGATCCGGGCTCGCGAGCACGAACGACACCGCCATGACGAAACCGAACACGAGCGACCAGAACACCGAGTGCAGCATGCCGCTCGGAACGGCGCGGCGTGCGTCATGGGTTTCCTCCGACGTATGCGCGGAGGCATCGAACCCGGTGATCGTGTAGAGCGGGTAGAGAAGGCCGACGAGGAACGCCACCAGTGCCGTGCGCGGCTCCGGAACATATCCGCCGCCAGCGTCGCCAGTATTGTTCACGAACGTGGTGATGCGCGAGAAGTCGAACGAGGCGCCCCAAATAAGGAACGTCGCCGTCAGGACTATGGCAACCACGAAAATGAGATAGCCCGAGAAGTCGGTCAGCAGCGTCGTCAGCTTAATTCCGAAGTGGTTGATCAGCGCCTGCGTCACCGTGATGAGCACGACCCCGATGACCTGCTCCTGCATCCCCCACGTGGAAACGTCGTGACCGAGGACGCCAGCCCACACCAAGTCGCGGAAGAGCGCGAAGACACCGACGTTGACGGAGGCGACGACGAAGATCAATCCGAGCAGATTGATCCATGCCGTGGCCCAGCCCCAGCCCCGGCCGCCCAAAATCGAAGACCAGTGATAGAGACCGCCTGCTGTCGGATAGGACGATGCGATCTGTCCGAGCGAAGCCGCAACCACAAGGGCGAACAGCCCGCCGACGGCCCAGCCGATCGTCGCCTGGAAGCCGCCACCCGTCGCCATTGCCAGCGGATAGGAAGTAATGCCGCCGGCAAGAATGCAGATGATCGAAAACGAGATGGCGAAATTCGAAAATGCACCCATGCGCCGCGACAATTCTTGCGCGTAGCCCATAGAATGCAGTGTCTTAGTGTCTTCGTCGTGCATGATGCTCAACCCCCAGTTGCGGATCAGAAGAAACTGGCCACGAATTTGCCCATTCGGGCAAGATATTTGTTTGTATGCTCCGACAGAATAGAAGAACAGTCAAATAGAATGACCGAACGGGCAGGAATGATGCGCCCAATTTTGAGACGCGAACGAATCGAGCAGGTCGTGCGGGAACGCGAGCGCGTGACGGTCGACGCCCTGGCCGAACTCCTTGGAACTTCGAGGGAAACAATCCGCCGAGACCTTACGGATCTGGCCGAGCGGGGCCGCGTCCGCAAGATCCACGGCGGTGCCACGGTCGCGGAAATAAGGCTTCCCGACACGGACGTCGAAGGCTCGTTTCAGGGGCGGCTTTCGGAAAATGCCGACGCCAAACGCGCGATCGCCCGGCGCGCCATCCAGCTATTTCAGCCCGGAGACACCTTGTTCGTCGATACAGGCACGACGACGCTATGGTTCGCGGAAGAGCTGGCCTCGGCGAGCGGCTTGACCGTCATCACCAATTCCGCGGCGATCGCGGCCCTCGCCGCGCGAGGACCATCAAGCTCGACGTTCCTGGTCGGCGGAGAGTATCGCACCGACGGCACGGAGAATCTCGGGCCCCTTGCCGTCGAGCAGATCGGGCAGTTCCATGCCATCCATGCCGTGCTGGCGGTCGGATCGGTCGAGACTGTCGGCATCCTTGATTTCGACGTGCGGGAAGCGAACGTCGCACGCGCGATGATCACTCAAGCCCGATCAGTCACCGTGCTAGCGGATGCTTCGAAGTTTGGGCGCGGCGGCCTGATCAAGGTCGCTGGTCTCGACGCCGTCGGCAGGATCGTGACGGAAGCCGATCCGCCGTGCGAAATTGCCCGCGCACTGAAAGAAGCGGGCACGGAGGTAATCAGAGCAATCTAGTCAGCGCTGGAGGCGGAGACCTCTGCGTGGCCTTTCGCATGCTCTTTGCCCAGAATGCGTCCGGCGCCGCGGATCGGACGAATGTGAACCGTCGTGCCGGTCGCGAATGTCTCTGCGGATCGGCGACGGCCGAGGTCGATCATCAGTCTTTGGCCACCCGCAATTTCAACGAACAGTCGCAGCATCGGCCCATAGAAGACGGTTGACGTAATCTGCGCGGCGACCGTTCCGTCGGACGGAGACGTTTGCACAGTCAGCTCTTCCGGCCGAATGCAAACGAGCGTCGGCGAGCCACGAGACGGTGCCGCGGCGGCGCACTCTGCCGGCACTTCGAGGATCATCGGCCCGGTGGAGATGCGGACGTATTCGGACGTCGCCTCCAGAACTTCGGCATCGAGAACGTTCATCGTCCCGATGAAGTCCGCAACGAAGCGCGTCGACGGTGAATCATAAAGCTCGGCAGGCGACGCGATCTGCTCGATCCTACCGCGGTTCAGGACGACGATGCGGTCTGAAATCGAAAGGGCTTCGGACTGATCGTGCGTGACCATGACGAACGTCGTGCCGAGGCGCGATTGCAGACGCTTGAGCTCGATCTGCATCTGCTCGCGCAGGTTGGCGTCGAGGGCCGAGAGCGGTTCATCGAGCAGAAGGACGCGCGGAGCGCAGACGAGTGCACGCGCGAGCGCGACGCGCTGGCGCTGGCCGCCTGACAGCATCGAGACACGCGCATCGATCTTGTCGCTGAGACCGACGAGTTCCAGAGCCTCTTTAACTTTCCGTTCCGTCTCTGCCGGCCGAAGTTTGCGCAACGACAACCCGAACCCCACGTTCTCCGCGACATTCATGTGAGGAAAAAGAGCGTAGTCCTGGAACACCGTGTTGAGCGGGCGGTCGTATGGACGAAGAGCCGTGATGTCTGTCCCGTCAAGGAGAACGCGCCCGCGAGTCGGGGCTTCGAAGCCTGCCATCACCCGCAAGCTCGTCGTCTTTCCGCATCCTGAAGGTCCGAGAAGACTGACGAACTCGCCGTGATCAATGTCGAGCGTGACGTTGTCGAGACCGATCGTGCCGCTGTCGAAGATTTTCGAAACTCCGTCGAGGCGCAGGAGCGGGTCAGTCGCCATTACGGATCTCTGTCGCCTTCGTGGTATTGATCCAGACGATCTCGCAGCGGTCCTTGCCGCGATTGCGGAACGAGTGCTTCAGCGTGCTCTTGAAAGCAAAACTGTCCCCGGTCTTCAAGAGATAAACGACGCTATCGATCGTAAGCTCGACTTGTCCTTTTTTGACAAGCCCGAATTCGTAGCCCGCATGGCTGTAGGAATCTCCGGTGCCTCCGCCCGGTTCGACATGGACCAGAAGGCCGGTCAGCACCGAGCCGGGAGGCGAAAGAAGCTCTTTGCGCATGCCCTCCGAGCGCACGGGCACTTCCTTGCGGACCGCTGCGCGAACGACATAGAGATCGCCGGTCGTCTCTTGTTTGTCTGCGAGCAGGCTGTGCGGTTCGATGCCGAGAGCCGCCGCCAGCGGCCAAAGAACGCGAACGCGAAGTGAGGATATGCCGCGTTCGATCTGGCTGAGCGCGCCGACGGAAATGCCGGCGCGCTGTGCGACTTCTGTAATGCCGAGCTTTCGTTCGAGGCGCAGCGCGCGGAGGCGGCGACCGAGACGGACATCAGCTTCGGACGGAGCCTGCTCGGAAGCTTCGTCGTTCGCGTTATTCACTTTTATCCGGCTCACGTTCGCTGCCTTCCTTCGAAATCTGGCTTTCTGTGCTCTGCGCTCGGGTCGGATTAGCCGCCAGCCTTCACCTTTTCAAACATTTTGGCGAGTTCGTCGTTTTGCTTCATGGGCCCGGTGAAAACCGTGCTTTTCAACATGATGTTCGGGTCCGCCGGAAGCTGCAGGCGATCGAGCTCTTCCTTCGGGACGAGGGCAAACGCCGCGCTCGATGCGCTGCCGTAGCCGTATTGCGTGATGAGCTCTTTGCCCGACACCGCTTCAAGGCGGCTGTTGATGAAGTCGTAGGCAAGATCGACGTTCTTGGCGCCTTTAAGCATCACGAAGCCGCAAGCCCAGGTCAGCATGCCCTCCTTCGGCTTCATGAACGCGACCTTGACGCCTTGCTTCTTGAGTGTCGTCGCAGAGGCGTTCCACGTCATCGCAGCGACAAGCTCGCCGCTTGCGAGTGACTGCTCCACCGACGTCATGTCCGTCGTATAGGCGCGGAGAAGGGGTCTCTGCTCGCGTAGTTTCGCCGCGACCTTTTCAAGGTCGGCCGCCGACATATCGAACGGATTGACGCCGGCCAAAATGGCCGCGACGACCGGCGTATCGTGGACGGCATCGATCGTCGCGATGCGGCCGCTGTATTTCTTGTCCCAAAGCAAGTTCCAGCTTTGCTCCGGATCTTTTACAAGGTCTGTTCGGTACAGGATCGACGTATTTCCCCAATCCCACGGCACCATCCAGACCTTTCCGTCGCCGGCCTGAATGTCGGGAAGGTTTTTGAACACAGGAAAGATCGTGTCCCAGTTCTTGATGCGCTTCGTATCGATCGGCTGCAGCAAGCCCTCTTTGTTCCAGCGCGCGATCTTGTCGTAGCACGGATGCGCGAGGTCGGGATGGAACCCGGCCTTGACCTTCGTGAAAGCTTCATCGTCATCGCTGAAAACCGACGCTTCGACCCCATCGGGATGTGCCGCAAGGAAGCTCTTGTTGAAATCCGGCAGCTCGTAGCCGGACCAGGTGAAATACGTGAGCTTGTCCGCCGCCGCTGCCGGTAACGTTAGAGCGGCGATAATAGACGCAAGGCCGGCGGCCCCGCGAAGTACGTTGCGTGTTATTGATCCCTGCATGACGTGATACTCCCTTTTCGTGTTCAAGAGATCGGCAAATTTCCCTTTGCAGTGAGCGGAAGATCGTCCGCCGACGTGCCGTGCCTGCGAATGATTTCGGCGGCCGTCGCGATGACGATCGAAGCCAGTAGAATGACGGACCCGAGCGCCATGACGCTCGGAAGCGATTTCGGGAACCGCAACTGGCCCCAGACGAAAAGCGGCAATGTCGGCTCGGTCCCCGACAGGAAGAACGCGACGATGAACTCGTCGAACGACGTCAGGAACGACAGCATGAACGCCGACGCGATCGCCGGTGCCGCGAGAGGCAGGACGATGCGCCGGAACGTCGTCCATTCGTGCGCGCCAAGATCCATCGCCACTTCGCTGAAGCTCTTTGGGAGCGCCAGGAACCGGCTCCGCATGATGACAACGGCCGTCGGAAGCGCGACGAGTGTATGCCCAATCACGATCGCGCCGCGTGACGGCCCTAGGCCCGCGAGATTGACGAGGATCAGCAACGCGATCCCGACAATGACGCCGGGTATGAGAATGGGGAGACGAGCCAGCGCCGATATCGCGCGCGAGACGCGGTCGCCCCCGGCAATTTCCATGTAGCCGACGGTGACGCCGATCGTTGTCGCCAGGAACGCCGCTGAAAACCCGACGAGCAGGCTCGTCTCGAAGGCGCGATGAAGGTTCTCGTTATTGAGAAGGCTCCGATACCATTCGAGCGTGAACCCGCTGAGGGGAAAAGCCGCTTGAATCGAGTTGTTGAAAGAAAAAAGCGGAATGATCGCAATCGGCAGATAGAGGAACACGACGTAGGCTACGATGTAGGTCTTGAGCCATGTCGCGCGTTTCACGGAGGGCGCGCTCATGTCCGGCTCCCGAAATGCTTGTCGGCAAGTCGCGCGCTGAGGACGACCGCAAGGATTACGAGCATCACGATCACCGACAGCGCCGCGCCGAACGGCCAGTCGTTGGCCTTCCCGAATTGCGCCTGGATCATCGAGCCGATCATCGTACTGCTCGGGCCGCCGACGAGCGCGGGTGTGACGTAGTCTCCGACTGTCGGTACGAACACAACGAGAGCCGCCGCCATGACGCCCGGCATCGAAATGGGCAGGATCACCCTGCGAAAGATTGCAGACGGGCGCGCGCCGAGGTCTTCGGCGGCTTCAATCAGCGATCGCGGAACATTCTCCAGAGCCACATAAATTGGCAGGATCGCGAACGCCGCGTAAGCGTGCGCGAGCGTAACGATGACGGCAGCCGGCGTGTTGAGAAACGCCAGGATCGGTTCCGATGTAATTCCGGTCGAGAGCAGTGCGGAATTCAGAACGCCATTGTACGCGAGCACCACTTTCCACGCGAAGACGCGGAGCAGATAGCTCGTCCAGAAGGGCAGCGTCACGACGAAAAGCAGGAGGCCGCGATGCTTGCCTGCGTGAAACGCGAGATAGTACGCGACGGGATAGGCGGTCACGACGGTTGCGAGCGTAACGAATCCGGCGATCGCCAGAGAGCGCAGAATGACCGTCGCGTAGAGCGGATCTGTCAAGGCGCCGGCAAAGTTTTGCAGCGTGAAGCCACTGCCGAGCAGCGGGCCGTCATTGGTTCTGAAGCCGAGAAACAGAACGATGCCGAGCGCGAAGAGGACGAGCACCGACGTTGCCAGGGCGCCGGGAGCCGACATGCCGAACTGGAAAAGCCGCCGGCCGCGGTCCGAAGCGGCCGGGTTCGCGTAGATACTATCGGCGGAAACGCTCATGAACTCGCAATCCTGAACTCAAGAGATAGTTTTTCACATTTGCGAAAAAGTCAACCGCAACATTTTCACCGCTCGAGCATGTCGACGAGCCGGTACCAAGCGATCGCCGCGCCGATACCGATATTCCGGAACGCGTGAAACGGGATCGGCCGTATTGGCGTGATTGGTAAGGGAATGTGCTCCGGGTCCCGTGTCGCCATGTAGTCGACGAGACGGGGAGCGAGTGCCGTCATCAGACCGACGCCACGTCCCTGGCAGCCCGCGGCAACGATCAGGCCCGGCTCGGGCTCGTGGACGTGGGGAAGATGATCGAGCGTCATCGCGACGCGACCGTACCAGCGCTTCTCGATTCTGGCGTCCGCGAGCGCCGGATAGAGCCGCTTCAGGGCGTGCTCTAGATGCGCCCACGCCTGGGGGTCGGTCGGCTCGGCCATCGAGCCGCGCCCGCCGAGCAGCATCCGCCCGTCGGGCCCGCGCCGATAATAGGTGACGATGCGACGCGAATCCGAAACGACCTGTCCCCCCGGCAAAATATTGGACAGGACATCATCAGAGAGCCGCTCGGTCGCGATCTGGAACGAATGCAGCGGCAGGAGCGTCCGCGCCAAACCTGGAATGAGGCTGTCGGCATACGCATTGGTCGCTACAATCACGCTCTTGACACGAAGCGATTTTCCATCCGCTGTCTGAAGTGTCCAGGAGGAATTCTCGCGAGTTAGGCTTATAACTCTGGTATTTTCCGCGATGCGGACACCGGCGGCGACCGCGACCCGCGCAAGCTCAAGGGAGTACGAAAAGGGCTGGATGGCACCGCTGCGTGGATCAAGCCAGCCGCCGAGGTATCCGCGCGCGCCAGTGAGCCGCGTGACGTCGTCAGCATTCAAAAATCTCGCCGGTACACCACGTACGATCCACAACTTGGCCAGCCGTTCGGCGGCGCGCATCGCGGCTTCCGAGTGCGCCGCTTGAATCCACCCGCTGCGTTGATACGGAACGTTGAGCTTTTCTCGCTCGATTAAATCGAAAACGGCGTCGGGAGTTGCTGAACCGAAGCGCGCCAGCGCATCGCCTTTCTTTTCCCCGAAGTGCGCAATGAGCCAGTCCGGATCGTACTTGAAGCCGGCGATCACCTGGCCGCCATTAAGCCCCGATGCCCGATCGCCGATCCGCGCAGCATCGACGACGCGTACGGAAAGTCCCTGCCGCGCGGCATGAAGACCTGAGCAAAGTCCGAGAATACCGCCTCCGACGATCGCGAGATCGCAGCTTTCTCCGGAATGCAACGGGTCGTTCGAAACAGGCGTCATGGGCGCCTCGGCCCATGCTGACGCCAAAGTGAGAGCGGTCACGATTTCGCATCCCTCTGCGCATGAAGTGACCGTCAAGTTTTCATTTATATGAAAACTTGTAAAGCTCTCACGGCGGCCGCGACGAAACGCCAACCAAATTCATGCGCCGATTGCGCCGGGGCTTTCGCTCCGGCGCAATTTTCGAAGACAGTATTCGCAGTTTATCGATGCAGAGCTATTCGATCATAAACTCGTTCTGCGCCGGCACCGAACCCTTCTTCCAGAACGGTTGCTTGTCCGAATTTGTGAGCGAAGCCCACACCGACGTACCGGCCGGAAGCGATTTGTCGAGTTTCACAGCGAAGTTGCGATGATCCCCAGCATCAAGCTTCGCGCTGCCGATGACTTTGGTTCCAGGCTTTCCATCATGAGAACCGTAGATCACGAGATGCCCTGCCGACGGGAGGTAAGCGTACGTGACGTTAACCTGATCTGCTTTCGGCTTTTGATTGAAAATGATGACCGAAGGCGGCGTCTGCGAGGCGGTCGATTGCGAATTTTCCACGACCGCGTACGCGGACATCGGTAAGCCAAAAAGGGCAATGGAAGCTGCAACAATACCGTGGCTGATTTTTCGACGAGGCATATCCGTGTCTCCTTGAGAGATGGGTTACTTCGGCGATCCGAAGAACTGGCCACGCCCCGTCATTGTGCCTCACGAGCCAGTCCGAAGACCGTGCAACTGAGGTATGCCGTCGCCGAGCGTAATGAAGGGAAACTCCGCCACACGGCTCTTCACATTTCTATGAGCTTAGTCCGTAAGCGATAGGCCAAACCGCTCAGCGGTTCATGCGCGCGCTTGATCCGAAATGCCGTCGAGTGCTTTCAGCGCATCTGGGCTCAAAGTAAGCTCCGCTGCCGCGATATTTTCCTTGAGGTGAGCGAGAGACGACGTCCCCGGAATGAGCAGAATATTGGGCGAGCGCGCCAACAACCACGCAAGAGCGGTCTGCATCGGCGTGGCGCCCGCTTCACGCGCAACGGCGGTGAGCGTATCCGACTGCAAAGGTGTGAATCCACCAAGCGGAAAGTAAGGAACATAAGGGATTCCTTGGCGCGCCAAGGAATCGACGAGCGCATCGTCGGTGCGCTGGGCGACATTGTATAGGTTCTGCACGCACACGACGGGGGCGATGCTCTGGGCCTCCGCGACCTGTGTTGCGGTCACGTTGCTCACGCCGAGGTGGCGGATCAAGCCTTTCTGCTGCAATTCGGCAAGGGTCGCAAATTGCTCTTCGATGGAATGACCGATCGCTTCGGTTCCAAAAACGCGGAGATTGACGACGTCGAGAGCGTCCACCGCTAGGTTGCGTAGATTATCGTGCACCCCGCTTATCAATTCCGCCGGGCTCTGGGCGGAATTCCATGAGGCGTCGTCCCCGCGCACTGCGCCGACCTTCGTCACAATGACGAGATTTTCCGGATAGGGATGCAGAGCCTCGCGGATCAGCAAGTTTGTGACGTGCGGTCCGTAGAAATCGCTGGTGTCGATGTGGGTGATGCCGGCGGCCACGACCTCGCGCAAAACGGCGACCGCCGCCGCGTGATCCTTCGGGGGGCCGAATATGCGTGGCCCCGCGAGCTGCATGGCGCCGTATCCCATACGCGTGACGGTGTGGTCACCGAGGATATATGTTCCGGCCTGAGTTACTGTGGACATGGTGCCTCCCGCTGATGGGGTGCCATTACCACGGCTTTGATTCACGTCATATCTTCAAACTGTTGCCTTTGCTTGAAGAGCAGCCGTCAAGCATGAGGCATGAAATCTATGACCGGCGATTGGGTTGAAATCACAAAAAGCGTTGCGGCATCGCTCAGGGACCTGCGTGGCGGTGCGCCTGATGTGATGAAGGGCTTCGGCAGCATCGCTCAAGGCGCGCTGAAGGCAAATGCCCTGGACACGAAAACCAAGGAGTTGATCGCGCTTGCCATCGGCGTGGCTGTGAGATGCGACGACTGCATCGCCTTTCATGCAAAAGCGGCTGTTGCCCAAGGCGCGACGGACGCCGAGATCTACGAGACCCTTGGGATGGCGATCTACATGGGGGCTGGCCCCTCGGTCATGTACGCAGCCCACGCAATTGACGCGGTGCGCCAGTTCGCCAAGGAGAAGGAAAATTCAACCGGCTCGTGAGCCGACGCTGCGCTCCTATCGGTGCCAGCCCTCTTCGTCAAAATCGGACGCGGCTGCAAGTAATCACAAATTTAATTATTTTGCGTCGTATTATTTTGGGCCCGGAGTCGATCTGGCCGGTTCTGTCGGTTTGGACAGTTGCACGCTTATTCCCTGACATTTAAAGATCGAGCAGGCCCCACTCAATTCGGAGTATCCGGCGCGCTGCTGGATGAGTATTTATTTGGATTACGAGATGGCTTCCTCACTTCCGCTCGATACGAAGTCGCCTCTTTCCACTAAGTCGGACATTTCGCCTCCCTCCTTGAACGGCATTTGCAGCGCCGAATTTTACGCCGCAGCACTTGATCAAATGGCGATTGTCGCTGCGACCGACACAAAAGGGACCATTGTCTACGCAAATGAGAAATTTGCTAAAATTAGTCAATATTCCATTGTTGAGCTGATCGGCGCCAACCACCGCATCCTGAATTCGGGACATCATTCAAAAGAATTCTTCAGTGATATGTACAAGACCATTGCCCACGGCATGGTCTGGCGCGGCGAAATCAGAAACAAGGCCAAGGACGGGTCGTTCTATTGGGTCGACACAACCATCGTCCCGGCGAAGAACGAGCATGGACGCATCCGTGGCTATATTTCGATCCGCATTGATATAACCCGCCGGAAGTGCGCGGAAGAAATCGCCGAGCAAAAAAACTACGATCTGCTCAAAGCCGTTTTCGACAATTTTCCAGGCGGCATAGCGCTGATCGATGACAACCAGAAACTGGTGCTGGCCAATGCGGCTGCAATGAGACTCTCTCGTCTTCCGGATGATATGTTTGTCGGCAGATCGCCAAGTCTTGAAGATCTCATTCGTGCGCTAGCAGCTCAGGGCACCTACGGGCCCGGAGATCGTGAGGCACAAGTGGCCGCTCGCCTCGAACTCGCGCGGCGGCGCTCCGCTTTCACCTTCGAGTACAAGCGCGCGGACGGAGCGATCATCGAGGCCCGAACGGCTCCGGTAGGAACCGCTGGATTTGTCGCGACCTATGCAGACATCACCGAGCGGCGGCAAAGCGAAGAACATATCGCTCAACTGGCGCTCCACGACGCACTGACAGGTCTTCCAAATCGTCGGCATTTGCTGGCAACGCTGGAAGGACTCCTCAAGTCGAAGAGACGCGACGAAACCCTCGCGGTGTTCTTTCTCGACCTCGATCGATTCAAGTTCGTCAATGATGTTTTGGGGCATGCCAGCGGCGACGCCCTGCTGAATGCCGTCGGCGGACGTTTGAAACAATGCATTCGTCAAAATGACATCGTTGCGCGCCTGAGCGGCGACGAGTTTATTATCGCCCAAGTCACGACAGAAGGGCTTAACGAAGCCGAATCGCTGGCCGCTCGAGTCTGCGATGCGATCGGCAAGCCGTTCGCAATTGATGGTCGCTCCGTCGATGTCGGCGTGAGCGTCGGGGTCGCCCTGACGTCGCCCGACGTGACGACCGTCGATGACCTGCTGAGAGACGCCGATACCGCGCTCTATCGCGCGAAATCCGACGGTCGGGGATCGTACCGCATCTTCGAAGCTTACATGGACTGTGAACGGCGCCGACGTCGCCACGATTTCGACGACGAGCCCGAGAACATAGAAGCCGATGACTTGTCGAGCGGATCGGCTGCCTGAAAACGTAGCTCAGGTTTCTAATGCCATAAACCTGCAGCTCGATAATTTGGTCGAAAAAGCGTTACAGATTTGTAGGCCCTCCGCCACAAAGCCATCGCCAGCAACCTGAAGTCTTGGCCACTGTCCAACGTTCATAGGCTGGGGCAATTCGCATGCATACCAAAGATTTCGCACGCACTTTGCGCGCGTTTGCCGAAATCGCCGATTTTGACCGCTCGCAGGATCTCTATCGTCTCGCAGCATTCCTCGACCAGGGCAGGAATGAAACCATTGTCTCGCGGCTGAAGCAGTCAACGCCCTCAACGGGCTACCCTGCGCGTTTGAAAGAGAGCCTCGATTTTATAAAAGCCGGATTGACGTCGGCAGGGGCGAGCAAGCCGAGCAACGCCCTCGGTGCGCTTCTCACGCTGTTTGCGGGACGGCCGGGAGCGACGCTCGACGCATTTCTCGCGGAGATTTCCGTCTCGCCGCAAATGCCGGATCTTGCGGCCCCGCGGTTCAAGGCGGTCAATCTGGACCTGGCAAAAAGAATTTCTGCAAAGCTCGCTGCTGCGTCGCCGGACGAGCCATCGTTCTTGCGATGCATTGCCGAGCTAAGCACTTTATCTGAGTTAAGCGCCGCGACGTGGGCCCTGATCGCCAATCAATATATCGGCAATCGGCGCATTTATCGCGATCGAAAAGCGGCGATCGATGCCATAAGGAGGCACTTCAACAGTGTCGCCTCGAACAACGCGACATGCGCGAATGAGAGTTCTTGTCCGCGCTCCTGATCATGCGGGGACAAGGAAAATGCCGGAAATCAACTCGTGGCTCGTATGGGCAATCTTGTCGGCCATATTTGCGGCGTTGACTGCGATATTCGCCAAAATCGGCGTGCAGAACATTGACTCGACTGCGGCAACGTTCATCCGAACGATCGTCATCGTGATCATCCTGGGGTGCATCGTCGTCGCGAGAAATGTGATGCCGCCGCTCGCCAGCATTTCGCCGCGCACCTATCTTTTTCTCATCCTTTCCGCCCTAGCCACGGGAGCGTCGTGGATCTGCTACTTTCGCGCTTTGCAGCTCGGAGACGCGGCGCGTGTCGCGCCGATCGATAAGTTCAGCGTTATTTTGGTTGCGATATTCGGCGCGCTGCTTCTGGGCGAACGCCTCTCGTTGCTGAATTGGCTGGGGGTCGTCGTGACGGCCGCGGGTCTCGTCATGGTCGCGTTCGCTTAGCTTGCCGCCATTGTTCGCTGATTACAGGAATGTATCAAGAAGAACGCAGGATCGACACGGACCATTTCCAAGTTTTGAGCGGTTTCGTGTGAGCGCCGATGGACAGAACAACTGCGGATGACGCGGCTGGGCCTTTTTCGAAGGTTGCTGCGGTTACAATTTCTTTCTGGATCATGAAGGTGCTCGCGACCACTTTGGGCGAGACCGCGGGTGACTTCATCTCCATGACACTCGGCCTCGGCTACTACGTCGGGCTCGCATTAACGTTTGCGATCCTCGCCGTAGTGCTCACTATTCAGATTGCGGGCACGACTTACCGCCCACTTGTATTTTGGTTGGCGATCATAGCAACGACGACGGCTGGGACCGAAATATCCGACTTCATGGATAGGTCGCTTGACCTCGGCTATTTGGCCGGATCAGTCATTCTCGCTTCAGCATTGGCGATAACGCTCGGCGTTTGGCACTATCGAGAGCGAAGCTTGCGGATTTATCCCATCGTTCGCCGTGACGTTGAGGCCCTGTTTTGGCTTGCTGTCCTGTTTTCAAACAGCCTAGGAACGGCCTTCGGAGATTACCTTGTCGACGACGCCGGCTTGAGCTTCATTCAAGGGGCGCTCATAACGGCAACGATCATCGGCATGGTTGGAGCGTTGCACTACGTCAGCCGCATCAACGATGTGGTTTTGTTCTGGATAGCGTTCATTTTTACGCGGCCATTCGGAGCGACGTTCGGCGATTTCCTGACAAAGCCGCTTGAGGCTGGAGGCCTCGATCTCCCGCGCGGCGACGCCTCGCTCATAACTTTGGCGCTCCTCCTTGCCATTCTCTATGCCTCGATACGCTGGGCCGATCCGAAATCCGAGAAGCGGTGTTGAGCCGGCTACCCCGCCAAATCATACAATTTTGAGAGGCAATTGCCGCGAAGCCGGCACGGTGTCCCTCAAGATTCGCTCTCGCGAATCGGGAATGGGGGAAGATTGGTGTTGATTGAAGCGCCTGCGTTGGAGCGCGAACGAACAACAACGGCGGGGAAGAGGCGTGCAATCGCAGGTGCGATGTTTTGGGGCTCGCTCATCGCGGGCGTGTGCTGTGCGCTGCTGTTCTATGTCGAACCAACTTTGGACCTGACTGTCGCAAAGTTCCTTTATGTGTCCGACCATCGATTTATCGGCAGCAATTCAAGCGTCTTTACCGCGGTTCGCCATTCTTTTTCGGCTCTCTTCTACGTGGTGTGCACGGTGACGGTGATTGGATGTGTCATCACGCATGCCGCCCGCCGGCGTTGGCTTATGCTGTCGTCGCGGAGTTGGCTGTATCTCGCGGTGTGTCTACTTATGGGACCGCTGACGATCACCAATCTCGGCTTCAAGGATCACTGGGGACGTCCGCGCCCTTCGACCGTGGTCGAATTTGGAGGTAAGAATGCCTTCGATCCGCCTCTCGTTCCGTCGAACCAGTGCACAAGAAACTGTTCGTTCGTCTCGGGCGAAGCATCGTCGATTTTCATCATCTGCTTCGCGGCGGCGTTCCTATTCCCCAATGCTGCCTTGAGTTGGGCTCTCGCTGGAATTGTGCTTGGGAGCGCTGCAGGTTTTGTCCGCATGGCGCAAGGCGGACATTTCTTGTCGGATGTGATGTTCGCAGGGGTCTTGATGGCCTTGACGGCAGCGATCCTTCAACTGCTCTTTTCCGAGTTGGCCGGCGATGACGAAGAGGAGTTCTGATTGAACGAAATTTCCGCGACGACGCCAGGCGCATTGTCCGCCATCGTTACGGTGGCATTATGAAGTTCAGCGATGGCGGCAACCAAACTTAGACCGAGCCCGCTGCCCCGTGTCGTCCGGCTCTTTTCCAACCGATAGAGGCGACGAAACACCTTGTCCCGTTCCTCCGCCGGGATACCGGGTCCCGTATCCTTGACGCGCACAACGGGCCGGTCCCTGTCATCGGGTAGCTCAACGGCGATATCGGCCGATTGCGGACAATGTACGATCGCGTTCTCGATGAGGTTGATGAAGAGCTGATTGAGAAGGCGGCGGTCACCGCGAACTTTGATCGGGTTCTTTGTCGGAGCCGGAGGATGCAGGCGGTGACCGCGCTCTTCGGCGACAGCCTCCAGCGCATCGGTGATATTCGTCAGCAAGCCATTCAGCTCCACGTCCACGAATTTGTTCTTGCGCGCACCGGATTCGATCTCCGAAATCCGCAGCAAAGCGTCGAAAGTTTCAGCGATTCCGTCGATTTCATCGATCGATTCATCGACCGCGCCCTTATAGGCCAGGATGCAGTCGGGGCCTGACCGGACGGTTTCAAGTCTCTGGCGCATTCGACTGATGGGCGTCCGCAGATCGTGAGCGATATCGACCGAGACCTGCTTAAGATTGCCGATCAGACGTTGCAGACGGTCGAGGGTGACGTTGATAAGGGCCGCGACGTGATCGATGTCGTCGGATATCGTGGTCCTCGGCACGCGCCGATCAAGATTTCCAGATGCGACCGCATCGAGCGCCTGCTCCATTGCGCCGACGCGTCGCTGCGTCTTCAATCCCAGAGCATACCCTCCGAGAACAGCACAAATGACCGAAAGGCCTATTCCCCATAAGAGGGCTGTAAGAAGCAATCTCTGGGCGTCTTTAATGTCGCCGTTGCCGTCCCCGACGAAAAGATAACCGCCCTTAAGCGGCGTCCACCTTCCAATCACTGCATCGCTCGCCCGGTGTGATGACCACTGGCCGATGAGCTGCAGGTCTTTCCAGGCGATCGTCCGCCATCCCGAAAATCGCCCCAAGGAGCTGACGTTTCCGGCAACGTATTTTCCGCTTTCATCGGTAAGTAGATAGATGTCCTCGTCGGATCGCGCGACCAGAGCATTGCGGTCGACCATGGCCGCAAGCTCTCGGAATCCGTCAGCCTCCCCGCCTTGGACATCGACAAGCGTTCTGCGAACTTCATCGATATGGGCCCGCAGATGCAAAGTCAGCTGCTGGCTGATGACGAGATAGAGAACCGCAAAAATAGCGATGTTGGTCAGCGCAATGATTAAAACGACGAAGCTCGCCAAGCGGAACGCCGTGCGGCGCGTTACTCTAGAACTGATTGTCAATGATGTAGCCCACGCCTCTGACGGTTCGTATCAAGGGCGTATCCCCGGGCCGGTCGATTTTCAATCGGAGGCGGCTGATATTTGTTTGAATGATTGAAGTCTTCGTGTCCAGTTCGAGGCCCCACATTTCCTCAAGAAGCATCGAGCGCGTCACGACGCGACCGAGATTTTTGACCAGGATTTCGAGCATCTTGAATTCGCGCGGCTGCAAATGGAGGGTTTCCCCCCCTCGCCGAACCTCGCGCTTGACGAGATTGACTTCCAAATTGTCGATTTTGAAAAGAAAATCCTGTTTCATGCTGGGTGGACGTCGGCCGAGCGCCGTGACACGCGCGACGAGCTCGCCGAGCGCGAACGGTTTGACGAGATAATCGTCGCCGCCGCTCTCGAAGCCTTCGATCCGATCCTCGATCCCCCCGACGGCCGACAAAAACAGAATACCCGAGCTTACATCCGCTCGCCTCAGAATTTGAACAATATTCAGTCCGTCGATACCGGGGAGCATTCGGTCGACGATTAACACGTCAAACACGCCGACGGTGGCCTGCTTCAAGCCTTCCAAACCGTCCGTCGCGACGTCGACGGCATGACCATGGCTTCTGAGGGCGTCACTGACGAGCCGCGCTGTTTCTTTATCGTCTTCAATGAGGAGGATTCGCATCGGATCAGATGTTTTTGTGCGCCAGGCTGCAGTGTAGAGACAGGCGTCGAAGTCCCGGTGGAGCATGACGGAATTGCGGCGAAGGGATCACGATTGTGTATGAATGGGCTTTCGGTGAGTATAAAGCCCAAGTCTGTCGCCGGGCCATTTGGCCGAGCAGTGTTCGAACGGCGCCGAGGCTCGCGAGACCTGATTGCCGTTCAGCCCGACGCCGGCTTCTGGGTATTTCCAGCCGACGCTTTCGGTGTCCGATCTGGGACAGATCGCGACAGCCAAACGGTGTTCGACAAGGCACCAACCCGTAAGCGTTGCGTCGCTGGTCCCGATGTGTCAGCCAAGGACCGGGAGCCCTAAAAAAGGGGAGGCATTGCTGTTTAAGTCATCGAACGCGACGCTAGCGCTGCTCATCGCTCTCGTTAGCATCGCCTTGTTTGGATTGGTTCACACGCTCTTGGGCAGCGGCAGAAGCGTGGGCGCTTATATTCTTGGGGCGTTGGCCCTAATCGGCTGCCTATTGCTGGTCATGGTAGCGGTTGCTGGTGTGGGATGGGCGATCGACCGGATTGCAAGTCGAATGAAAAGAAAATGAGCACTGCAGCCGGGTAAAATGCGGCCCGAACGGCAGTGGCGCGCCTCGTTGCGGTGAAGTTCGAACATCGCGCTTAAGACATTCGCTTAGCTATACTCAGCGGATTCCTGGGTGTGCTCCTTGCAAAAGCCCTGATACGGCATGAAAATGCTTTTGTTTCGCGTTGTAAGAGGTCTGCAATGCGCGTGAGAATTATACTGCTCTGCATTCTATGTTTGTCGGCTGGCACTTTTGCGATCGAGCAGGTCTTGCATTCAAACCTGCGTGTTGAAGCCGTGCTGACTTTTAATTCCTTTTCCCCGTCACTCGAGGCGCCCTTTGCGGCTGTCGACACATCTCCCACCGGAATGTCATCTGAGCGAAAGGCGCCCGTTGGCGCCGAGAATTCGGCTCAATCCGGCAAACGGAAGAGTGAAGTCGCCGTGACGTTTCAATCCGGCGGCGCGAAGCTCGACGTGGCGCGGATATCAACCTCCGGATCATCGTCGGTATTCGCGGGAAGAGCTGCCCCGGGAGATTTGGTAACAGTCTTTGAGAACGGGATAGCCGTCGCGACGGCGACGGCAAACGCCAACGGCGATTGGTCGCTTGTCACCGAGCACAGATTCGCGAGTGGCGACCCAAAAATTAGCCTGAGCGCCGTCTCGTCGGAAGCGCGAACTCAGGGCAAGCAAACACCTCCTGGCAACGCAAAACCTGCGGCATCGATCGCAGACGCTGGCAGCAAGCCGATGTCGCCGTCGGTCGGCGTGTTGAAGAATTTCGAAAGCATGGTGGCCGCCGCTCGGGAAGAAACGCAAGCGGGAGATCAAAAGGAAACCATGATCGCAGCAGTGGGCGCAACCCCATCCGTAGGACCCACCGTCAGCAGACCGGCGGCGGATGTCAGTGAGTTATCTCCCTCTCCGGAGACTCTTCGGGATTCCGCCCGCCTGCCATCTGCAACCATACCTGTTCCGATGACATTTGTATTCGACGAGGCGACACTGACGCCCGACGGCGAGAAAACAGCAAAATTGCTGCTTGAGTATTTGCTTTTGAAGAAATTTAACTCCGTCACTCTCTCGGGCCATGCCGACGAGCGTGGGACGGCTGAGTACAACATGGAGCTTTCGCGCAAACGGCTCGAAACTGTCTCAACCCTTTTGCGCAACGGCGGCTATCACGGTTCGATGAAGCTGTTGCCCGAAGGCGCGACTGAGCCCTTCACCGGAATCGATCGGTCGAAATTTTCACTCGATGACTTGATGCAGCTCGATCGAAGAGTTGAGTTGCGCAACGCCATGTAATCACCAGCGGCCAGTTGAACGATCTTAAGCCGTCTGGCCAGAACCATGGGTTTTCAGTTCTGCCGGCAGCCCATCTACTGACGCGTCTTACCGTGCGAGCTGATGAGGAAGACCAGATAGAGCGCTCCGAGCATCACGGCGGCCAGCATGATCGTCAAGGCTGCAGCGTCGAAGATATCTCCGCGGTCCGTCAGCGAGAAAATGCCGACGGGCAGTGTCACCCATCCGGGCGGATACACCATGATGGTCGCGCCAAGCTCTCCCATTGACAACGCGAAGCTCAGGCTGACCGCGGCGGCGAGTTGCGGCAAGACCATAGGCAGCGTCACGTGCCTGAGACAGTAGCCGGGGCGGGCGCCAAGGCTCTGCGCCATTTGCTCGTACTCGGGCCCGAGCCGCACGAGTCCGGCAGAAACGTTGCCGAACGTGAAGGCGGAGACCAGCACGAAGTGGACGACGATGACGATCGCGATCGTGCCGTTAAGGAGGATAGGCGGACGGCTGAAGGCCACCAGAAGACCGAGGCCAACAGATACTGACGGCACCGCGCTCGGTATGAAGAAGGCAAGATCCATGACGCGCCGCGCCGTGCCTTGCCAACTGCGAAGCGCGAGCGCCGCCCAGGTGCCGCTGACGAGCGCCAGGAGGCTCGCAACCGCCCCGGTTATGATGCTGACCCGGATTTCGGCGCCCGAGTCCTCGCTCATCGCATGGACGTAGTGATCCAGCGTGAATTTGCCCGGCAAGATGCCGTTCCACTCGTCCGATAAGCTCGCGAGCATGATGGTTGCCAGCGGCAGAAGATAGACCACGCCGATCAGGAGCGCCGCGATCAGCCAAATCAGCCGCCTGCCGGAGTTAGACCATACAAGCATCCTTGCCTCCGATCTTGGCAACGATGAACCGATAGAGAGCGTAGAGCGCCAGCGACAAGCCGACGTTGATAACGGCAATGCTACAGGCCACCGCGTAATCGCCTTCCTGGATTGCCTTGCCGTAGACGAGCAAAGGCAGTGTGACCACGCCTTTTGCACCGATGAACAACACGATGCCGAACTCGTTCACCGTCAGCAGCAGGCAGAGGCTGCCCCCCGCGAGCAGGGCAGGCAGGGCCGCGGGCAGGATCACGGTTCTGACGATGCGCCAGGGTCGCGCGCCGAGACTGCTCGCCACTTCGATTTGACCGGTGTCGATCTGTGAGAAGGCCGCCAGCATGGGGCGCAGTATAAAGGGGGTGTAAGCGGTTACCTCAGCCAGGATCACGCCCCACTGCGAATAGAGAAAGTCGACCGGAGGCGCCGGCCACCCGAACCCCTCGATGAACACCCCATTGAGGATGCCTGCCGACCCGTAGATGAAAGTGAATGCAAGCGTCAGCATGAAGGTCGGCAAAGCAATGAACGTGTCGATAAGGCGGCCCGACCACTGGGCGCCAGGAAAGGGCACGAAGGCGACGATCAGCGCCAGCGTGAGGCCGAGCATGAGACACCCCGCGGTGGCGGCGAGCGCGATCTCAACCGTGTGGATCAAGCCGCTCAGGAACAAAGGTGTCTGAGCGACATGGATGATGGTCTTCAGGCTCACGGCTCCGCCGCTGCCTGTCGAAAGGGCCTGCCCGACGATGAGCGCGAGCGGATAGAAGAACACCGCGATCAGAATCGCAAACGGAGGCACGACCCAAAGCGACGGCGGCACGCGCCGCGAGTGGTCCCGGCCCTGAACGGCAGTGGCGACCATGCTCACGCATCCCCGAGCGGGACGAGGCTCGCGTCCTCCGGCAGGAAGTTGAACGCGATGGTCTCGCCGGGTTCTGGCGGAGCGCTCAGCGGCGGCGTCGTGATGCGAACCGGCGTATCTGCACAGTCGACGCGCAACATGTGATGATCGCCTTGCCAGAGAACGGATTGGACGCGTCCCGACAGCGTATTCGGTGCCGGCGTTCCATCCGCGCTGAGCTTCAATGCGTGCGGCCGGACGCAGAGCAGCGCCTGTCCGTCGCCTGTGTCAATCTCGCCGGACACCCGAAGACGCTGGCCGTTGAAATCGACCTCGCGCACACCATCCACCGCGGGGCCGTTGACCCGGATCGGGAACATGTTGGCGCTGCCGAGGAACTCCGCAGTGAAGCGATTGGGCGGACGACGATAGAGCTGCTGCGACGGCCCGGCCGCGCTCAGATTGCCGTCGCGCATGACCGCGATGCGGTCGGCCAGCGTCAGCGCCTCACTCTGGTCGTGCGTCACGTAAAGCACCGTGAGCGCGGGTAGATCACGATGGAGCTTGGCGATCTCCTCGACCATCGCCCGGCGGATCTGGGCGTCCAGCGCCGATAGCGGCTCGTCGAGCAATAATACGCGGGGTTCGATCGCCAGCGCTCGCGCGATCGCGACGCGCTGCTGCTGACCGCCCGAGAGTTGGCTCGGAAAACGGTCGTTGAACCCGCTCATGTCGACGAGGCCCAAACACGCGTCCACGCGCTCGGCGACCTTGGACCGAGAAGCCCCCTGCGCCTTGAGCCCGAACGCGACGTTGTCGGCAACCCGCATATGCGGGAATAGCGCATAGTTCTGCACCACCATGCCGATGCCCCGCATATAGGGCGGCAGGTCGGTCACGTCCGTGCTGCCGATACGGACTCGTCCCGCAACCGGTCGCACGAATCCCGCAACGGCCCTGAGCGCCGTCGTCTTGCCCGAGCCCGAAGGCCCGATGAGTGCCATGATTTCACCCTCGCCCACATCGAGCGAGAAACGGTTCAGCACGACATTGCCGCGATACGCCACGGTCACGCCGTCGAAAGTAATGCGATTGCCGCCAGCCGTCGCGCCGCCGGCCGAAGACATGACCCCAGTCCGGCCGTCCTCGGGCCTTGCAAGATTTCTGACGCTCATCAGCTACCCGTGATCTCGTGCCACCTCGCAACGTCGGCACTGAGATCATTAAGGACCGCCGCCCAGTCCGGAGTCCAGACATTCACGCCGTCCATCATCCGGCGCACCTGGGCAAAGTGCTCGTCGTTCGGCTTTGCGTCGCCGCGGACCGGGATGCCAAACGCCATAGCCGGCAAGCTCTCCTGCGCGGTCTTGGACAGCAGGAAGTCGATCAGCTTCTTGCCGGACTCGGAGTGCGGCGCCCCCTTCACTAGGCCGATGTAGTAAGGCAGTGCGAAGGTCGAGCGCGTGCCATCTGGACCGGCGGGCCAGAACACCTGCACGTTCGGGTTCTTGCGCATCTGGTCGACGTTCATCTGCAGGTCGCCGTTGGCAACGTGAAGCTCGCCCTTGTTGACGAGCGCGGTCAGCTTGCCGGTCGAGGCCGACGGGCCGACGTTGTTCGCCTGCAACCTTTTCAGGAAGTCGAAGCCCTTCTCCTTGCTGCCGAAGGCGTGGAAGGCCTGGATCATCATCGCGGTCCCGTCGCCCGCCTGGCCGGGTGTCGAGTACTGAATCTTACCCTTGAACTTCGGATCGAGCAGATCCTCGAACGATTTCGGCGGAGCCTTGAGAACGGAAGCGTTGTAAATGAAGTTCATGTAGTTGTTGCAGAGCGCGACGTAGAGGCCGTCCTTGTTCTTGAGAGAAGCGTCGATGTGCCCGGCTTCGGCCGGCGTATAGGGCTGCAGAAGTCCGTCGGCCGCGGCCTTCATAATGAAGGGCGGCAGCGTGACGAGCACGTCGGCTTGTGGGTTGGAGCGCTCCCGGTTGACGCGCTGGACGACGACGCCCGAGCCGCCTTCGACATACTGGACCTTGATGCCCGTCGCATTCGTGAAGGCGTCGAACTGGCTTTGGTACCAGCTCGGCCTGCCGTCGTGCAGGCCATCGGCGCTGTAGATCGTGACGACATCGGCGGCGCTGGCAACCGCCGGCATCAGCGTCACGGCGGAGATTGCCGCGGCAAGCGCCATCAGATTGCGAGACTTGAACATTGCCCACTCCCCCTCGTGAGTTGACGTGACGAGGCAGGCCTAGGTCCGGCGGATGACGGTTCGATGACGGCGGCGCTGCTGCACCCGCGTTCGCGCCCGAACTACCTATACGATGATCGTCTAAGAGGGAAGCGGACAGGCTGTCATCGAAGGCATGGTTCTAGGAACGGGCCTCGGCGCCAATCTGAATAGACCTAGGTATTAATTCGGCCCGCCAAGCGTATAGGCAATTCAACCGAAGGCAGAATAGAGGAACTGCCGCGTTCCTTTTATATTTACCGTCAACGAGCAAACGAAATTTTTGCTGGAGAACTGACGTGAAAAACCTGAAATCCTGCTTAGCCGTGGCGACTGCTCTCTCTCTTTTTTCGACAGCGCCAGCGATCGCCGATCCGATTAAGAACATCGTGCTGGTCCACGGCGCCTGGGTGGACGGATCGGGCTGGAAGCCGGTCTATAAAATTCTATCCAAAGAAGGCTTCCACGTTACCATGGTGCAGGAGCCAGAAACGTCGTTCTCGGCCGACGTTGCGGCAACGAAGCGAATTCTTGATCTTCAAGATGGCCCGACGCTCCTCGTCGGGCACAGCTACGGCGGCTCGGTCATCACCGAGGCCGGTGTCGACCCTAAGGTCGTCGGCCTCGTATATGTCGCTGCGCACGCACCGGACGTTGGCGAAGACGAAGGCGAGCTTGGCAAGAAGATGCCGAGCGTTCTGGCCAAGACTGCCGGCGCCATTGAGAAGACGCCGGATGGATTTACCTATCTCAAGCCCTCCGAACTGCCCAAGCTCTTCGCGCCCGATCTGCCGCGCCAGCAGGCTGAATTCGAGTCGCGCTCTCAGGTGTTGGCCGCAGCCAGCGTATTCAACACACCGCTGACCGCAGCGGCTTGGAAGACAAAGCCGAGTTGGGGAATCGTCGCCGGAGACGATCAGATCATCAATCCCGATCTCGAGCGTTGGTACTACGCGCGCGCCAAAAGTCATACGACCGTAATCAAGGGCGCCAGCCACTCCGTTTACGAATCTCATCCGCAACAGGTCGCGGCCGTGATCGCGGGCGCTGCACGGACTGCTGAAGAAGACGCAGATCGAAGTGCCGCGAAATAAGCCTCTGCTGATTCGGAAATCTGCGGCTTATCACGACGTTGCATCACGATGCTTAGATGATTTCAAAACGCTCCTGGGCGCCCGCGCTTGGCTGGCACATCATGCCGAGCGCTGAACCATCGGGAGAATGTCAGTTTAGCGGCGGTGACACTGCTTTTGACTCAGTCGAGGACGTATCAACTGAGGTTCGCTAATCCATTTGCGAAACAACCGTCCGCCACGGGCCCGCAGGCGCACCCAAGAGGAGAAAGTTCGAACTCTTTGCTGAGCGCCCTCGAAGACCTTGAGGCCGCAGTAGACGAGTATTTTCATAGTCTCAAACCATAGGTTTCCCTTAAGGCCGATCACGAATTTACCGGATCGACGACACAATGCCCGACGGACTATGCTCGAATGCTTGCGGGGGGACTTCTGACCTATGCACGGGGCAGAGGTCTGGTGGAGAACTCGTTCTAGGGTCGGCGCGGTCGCGTTGGAAATTGGAGCCGTAAGTGAGCACTCCGGTCATTCATGCGATGTCGCAGGGTCGCCGCATACCCGTATTCCGTGATCCTTTCCTCAGCAGCGCCAACAGCCTTTGGGCCGGCTTTCCCCTCGAAGAGTCGGACTCTAAATTGGAGGAGATCTCCACGGCTTATTTTCCCCATGCGATGGTCTTCGTCGTCACGCGTGGTTCGGGAACCGCGCATTGGAAAGATCGCGGCGTCCAAGTTCATCATCGTGTCGTGCCGGGAGCGCTTAGCATCGCGCGCAGCCATTGCGAGTTGCACTCGTCTTGGGCGACCAACGCGTGGTCCAGAGTGGCTGTGCAGCTCGATGGTGCGAAGTTGCGGTCGATTGCGCCCTCTGAAGTAGAGACTATAGAGGGCTCGTTGCCCCGCATGCTGCCGACACGCGATAGCAGGCTTGAAGGCTTGGTCCTCGCCATGCGGGACGAGGTCAAGGAGGGATGCCCCTCCGGGAGATTGTTCGCAGAAGCGATCTCTATCGCCTTGGTCGCATACCTTGCGGGCAGGTACGCCACTCTTGGCAATTCGCACTGCGCATCCCCCTTGTCGCCGGCGCAGAGACGATGCATTTCCGACTACGTCCGCGAGAACCTGGCCAATGATATCAGTGTGACCGAGCTTGCCGCGATCGTGTGCATGAGCCCGTCTCACTTCTCCCGGCAGTTCAGTGCGTCCTTCGGCATCACGCCTTATCGGTTTGTCTTGCAGGAACGGATCACACGGGCGAAGGATCTGCTCGCAACGACCACGTTGTCCTCTAGTCAGGTAGCCATGGCTTTCGGCTTTTCGAGCCAGAGCCACTTCGTGAAGGTCTTCCGCCAGTTCACCGGCGTCACACCCAAACAATACAGGGCCGGCCTCTAGCCGATGCTTGGATAGCCAAACAAATCCTCTTGCAACGAGAAAGAATCAAACGCGATACCATCCGAAAACGACGATTGCAGCACCAAATGAAAGCCGCTTAAAATTTAAAATAGATGAGCCGAGAGCCTCCGCTCGATCACGCCAAAAACTGTCTCAAAGCATTCGACGACGGACAACCGACATAATTGCAATATCTGACTTATCCTATTTTCTCTCCGAGTAAGTCTTTCGATCCGATGGCGATTTAGATCCGCCAAGGAATCGTGTCGGTGAGCCTGTGGTAAGCGAGAGCTGACGCAAGATAGATCTTGCCTTTTGGGGACGAGCTTCGCGGTTTCCGCCAGCGAATGACCGACGTCAAGCTTGGCGTCGGCAAGCTGATAGAGCCCGCGCGCGAGGCGATGGACGACGCCCTTTTAGGTCACGCGAGTAAGGGGCGCCGCCGTAATACAACATTCCGAAAATGTCGCTATTCCAGAGTCCCCGAATTCCTTAAATGCAATTCTGCCGGCTTTTAATAAGCGAATAAGTTGTCGCCGGCATTCCGGTTTATTGAACGACGTTAGGTTCAAATTAATTATTAAATGAAATATAGTCAATTCGAGGTTCATAAGCGTCCCTTTGATGGACAATTTGGGGCGGGCACGGAGAAATACCGTGTCCGAGGGGGAATGTCTCGGAAGTCTGGTTCCGCATCGATAAAGCTGTCTGGGCTTTTGAACGTGCGAGAAATTTCCAAAGCCAAAGAGGCGCTGCTCGAATTGTTTAAAAAAGACGAAGAAGTGTGTCTCGATATTGGCGCCGATACGAACGCGGATATCGCGGGGATACAGGTCATTATCGCCGCGAGGCGCTATGCCCATAGCAAATCGAAACGCATCTCCCTTGCGGAACCTATCTCGGGACGTGCTCTCGATGTCATGAAACGAGGAGGATTTCTCGAGCAAATGACGGAAGAGGAACGTCTATTCTGGTTGCACGAGGGAAATTGAAATGTCCGCATCCATTCTGACCGTTGATGATTCGGCCAGCATACGAGTGGCGATTAAAGTCGCGCTCACTGGCGCAGGCTATTCCGTTAGCGAAGCCGGCGACGGTGCCGAGGGCATCCGCAAGGCTAATGCCGGGAAGTTCGATCTTATAATCACAGATCTGAACATGCCGATCATGGATGGTCTCACCATGATCGAGGAATTGCGAAAAATACCGGCTCATTGTGGCGTGCCGATCATCTTTCTCACGACCGAATCCGATGCGGCGCTGAAGCAGCGGGCAAAGGCAGCGGGTGCTACGGGTTGGGTAACCAAGCCCTTTCAGCCCGAAAATCTCTTGAAGATTGTCAAGAAGGTCCTTGGTCAATGACCACAAATTTGGACGCGGTTGCGACTTTTCGTGTCGAGGCGCGCGAACTTTTGGAGCGTATCGAGCAGGGCCTGCTCGATCTTTCGAACCGGCCAGGAGATCGGGCTTTGGTGGATGAAGTGTTTCGCAGCCTTCACACGCTGAAGGGCTCGGGCGCGATGTTTGGATTTGATGCCCTGGCAGCCTTTACGCACCATTGCGAGACGGCGTTCGATCGTGTCCGCAAGGGTGAAGTCGCTGCGACCGACGATCTCGTTTCGGTCGTGCTCGCGGCGCAGGACCACATGCGAACGCTGATGGAGGGCAACGGTGCCAACGACGAGGCGGCCGGACAGGTCCTGCTCGCGCGACTCGAGCGGGAGGTGGCGATTGCTGCCGGACAGCCCATTCTCACCTCGGCAACGGCTTCCGAGTGGCACATCCGCTTTTCCCTGCCGTCTAACGCACTCGTCAACGGCTGCAACCCGCTCGCGCTGTTGGCGGAAATGAGGGAACTCGGTCAATGCCGCGTTGTCGCCGACACTTCCGAGATCCCGATGCTCGATGCACTGGCGGCGAATGAGTGCTACATCGTCTGGAACGTGGAACTCATCACCGATAAGCCGCGCACGGCCATCGAAGACGTGTTCATGTTTATTATCGATGACATGACACTCGATATCCGTCAGGTCGAGCCGACAAAGGCGCCGGAGGCAGCTCAAAAGGCAAGTGAGACGGAACCGGCAGCCGTTCCGGCACAAGCGCCCACGGCCGCCGCGCAGCGCCCTGCCGCGGCCAGCGATAACCGTCAAGCGGGCAAGAGTGGCGATAGCGTCCGCGTTCCCGCAGAGCGGCTCGACGAATTGATGGATCGTGTCGGCGAATTGGTCATTGCGCAATCGCGTCTCAGCCAGATTGCTGCAGCGAGCCCGGATCTCAATCTTCGCGCAGTCTCAGAAGATATCGAGCGGCTATCGAGCGAGCTACGCGACACCATGATGGTTCTGCGCATGGTTCCGGTCGGCACTTTGTTCAATCGGTTTCGACGTCTCGTCCACGACCTTGCGCGCGACACGGGCAAGATCATTGATTTTACGACGGACGGAGAGGCGACAGAGGTCGACAAGACCGTCATCGAACGCCTCGCCGATCCGCTGGTTCACCTCGTGCGCAATGCCGCCGACCACGGGCTCGAAACGCCGGAGCACGGCGTGCCGCGGGTAAGCCCGAAGCCGGCCAGGTACGCCTTTCGGCGCGGCAATCCGGCGGTGAAGTTATTATCTCGATCAGCGACGATGGGCGCGGGGTCGATCGTGACCGTGTTCGCGAGCGTGCGGAAGCTCAGGGGTTGATTGCGCCGGGCGCGCAACTCAGCGATCCGGAGCTTTTGCAGCTCATCTTCCAGCCTGGATTTTCTACAGCCCAGACAGTGACGAATTTGTCCGGCCGCGGCGTCGGCATGGATGTCGTCAAACGGACGATCGATGCGCTCAGAGGATCGATCGATTTAACGAGCCGGCCCGGCGAAGGTTCGGAGGTATGCCTGCGCATACCGCTGACGCTCGCGATTATCGATGGGCTTCTGGTTCGTGTCGGCACCGGGCGCTATGTCATCCCGCTTTCTGCGGTCGAGGAATGTCTCGAACTCTCGGTTGAAGAGGATCTTCGCTCGCGTGGCCGAAGCTTCATCTCGCTGCGCGACTCTCTTGTACCGTTCCTCCGACTGCGCGAGCTTTTCCAGACCGGTACGCAGCCTGAGCGCTACCAAAAGGTCGTCGTCGTCTCAACCGGCTCGGAGCGCGTTGGCCTCGTCGTCGACCAGATCATTGGCGACCATCAGACCGTAATCAAAGCGATGTCCAAGCTGCACGAGGACGTCGCGATGTTCTCGGGGGCGACGATCCTTGGCGACGGCGCGGTCGCGCTCATCCTTGACGTGGCACATCTGGTCGCTGCCGGACAAAACGAGGAGGCGCAATTGCGCGCGGCGGGATGAGTAGCATCATGCAAGCAGCGGAGACGGAAGCGATTGCCAGTTCAGGCGAGGTCGAGGTGCTCACCTTCGAGCTCGAAGGCGAGACCTTCGCGCTGGAAGCCGGCATCGTCCGCGAAATCCTAGACGTCGCCCCTGAAACGCGGGTGCCTGGCGCGCCACGGTTTGTCGGCGGCATCATCAATTTCCGCGGGAAGGTCATCCCGCTGACCAATTTGCGGCTCGCCTTCGGCATGGAAGCGCAGGCCACGACCATCGACAGCCGAATAGTCGTCATCGAGCTCGATCTCGATGGCACCCCGACGTTGATCGGCCTGCAGACCGATCAGGTTTACGAGGTAACGACTCTCGATCTCGCCGCAAGCGAGCCGCCGCCAAGTATCGGCATCCGCTGGCGTCCGGACTACATCCGCGGTCTAGTCAAACGGCAGGGCGAATTCATCGTTCTCCCCGATCTTCAGCGCATCTTTTCCAATCGATCCAGCTCAATTGGAGGACCGCTTAAAGTCGTTGCCTAAATGACTTCCTGGAATGTCCTGCGCATGTCTGCGCTTGCAAGACTCATGATGAGTTCCGTTCGATAGCATCGGTGAAGCTGTCGCCATCAGCAATGACCATCGCCGAAGACCTCTGGGTCTCCGCTTTTGAGGACACTTCGATGCGATTCACGATCAAAACCAAGCTTGCCCTTACATTCACCGTTCTAACGCTTTTGTCCTGCGTCATGGCGGGATTGGCGATCATAAATCTCTCGTCGCTCAATGCGCAGATCGACGAGATCGTAAACGGCCCCTCGGCGCAGGTTCAGAACGCCGATGACATCGAAATCAACTCGCTTTATATGATCCGCGCCGAGAAGAACCTGATCCTGATACTACCGCCGAGCAGCAGGCGGCTTTCAAAACAGACATCGGTGGTTCTCGTCGAAAGATGACCGATGCCATCGAGCAAATCGGAAGGTTGGTAGCGCTGCCGTGAAAGCGAAGCTCGACGAAGTCGAGTGATCTGGCACGATTGGATGCCTGTCCAGGAGAAATTCATCCATCTCGCCACAGACAGCGGCGCCGAGTCGAAAGCTCAAGCTGTTGCGCTGTCGACGGGCGAGGGGCGGAAGAAAGCCAAGGCCGTGCTGGCCATCGTCGATCAAATCCAGGCAATCGCCGACCGTGATATGGAAACGATCGTTGCCGAGACGACAGCGAATACTAACGGTCCCGCATTTGCTTCTGATCGCCTCAGCTATCATTCTCGATCCTTCCGCAGCCGCAGGCATCTGGATTTCGCTCGGCATCTCGCGCGGCCTCGCCAAGGGCGTCGGCTTTGCCGAGGCGGTCGCTATCGGCGATCTCGACCAGGAGATCTCGATCAACACCAATGACGAGATCAAGGATCTTGTCGACACCATGAACCGCATGACCGCCAACCTGCGCGTCACGGCCAAGATCGCCGACGAGATCGCCGACGGCGACCTGACCGTCGAGCCCAAGCCGCTGTCGGACAAGGATATGCTGGGCCTCGCGCTGGAGCGCATGGTCGAACGTCTGCGCGGCGTCGTCGCCGACGCACTCTCGGCGTCCGACAACGTCTCGTCGGGCAGCCAGGAGCTTTCGCGGCCGCCGAGCAGCTCTCGCAGGGCGCCACCGAACAGGCCTCCGCCGCCGAAGAAGCCTCCGCCTCGATGGAGGAGATGGCCGCCAACATCAAGCAGAACGCCGACAACGCCGGCCAGACCGAGAAGATCGCCCGCCAGTCGGCCGAAGGACGCCGAAGCCAGCGGCGAGGCGGTCACCAGCGCCGTCGAGGCCATGCAGACCATCGCCGAGAAGATCACCATCGTGCAGGAGATCGCCCGCCAGACCGACCTGCTGGCGCTCAACGCGGCGGTCGAGGCGGCGCGCGCCGGCGAGCACGGCCGCGGCTTCGCCGTGGTCGCCTCGGAGGTGCGCAAGCTCGCCGAGCGCAGCCAGGCGGCGGCGGCCGAGATCGGCACGCTGTCGGCGGAGACCGTGAAGGCGGCGCAGGAGGCCGGCGAGATGCTGACGCGCCTGGTGCCCGACATCCGCAAGACCGCCGAACTGGTCGCCGAGATCAGCGCCGCCTGCCGCGAGCAGGATATCGGCGCCGCGCAGATCAACCAGGCGATCCAGCAGCTCGACAAGGTGACGCAGCAGAACGCCGGCGCCTCCGAGGAGATGTCGGCGACCTCCGAGGAACTGGCCGCGCAGGCCGAGCAGCTGCAGGCCAGCATCGCCTTCTTCCGGATCGATAACGCCGGCGGTCGCAGGCGAACCGGCTGCAGCGCGCAGGCCGCGCCGGCCAAACGTGCCGCGCCGCGCCAGCAAAGCTGCTGCAACGCTCCGGCCCGTAAATCGAGCCCGGCGAAAGGCACGCCCGCCAAGGCAGCCAAAGCAGGCCGGGCGCCAGCACGCAATCCGGTCGCCGACCAGCAGTCGCGCGTCAAGGGTTTTGCCTTGATCTCGCCATGGGCGGCCCAGGATGCTGAGGATGCCGAATTCAGGGAGTCGGCTGATGGCGGACACATCAGGAGAAGCCCAATTTGTCACGTTCGGCCTCGGAGAGGAGGTCTTCGCGGTTCCGGTCACGCTCGTGCGCGAAATTCTCGACTATCGGCAGGCGTTCAGAATTCCGGACGGCCGGACTATCTCCTGGGTCTGACGGACGTGCGCGGGCAGGGCGTCCCGTTGATCGATCTGAGGATGAGGCTCGGCTTGTCGATGGCCGTCCGACGCCGCACACCCGCATTCTGGTGCTCGACGTGCCGCTCGACGAGCGGACCCTGGCGCTCGGTCTGGTCGCCGACCGGTGTTCGAAGTCACACCTTCACGGCGGAACAGATCGAGACGGCGCCGGATATCGGCGTGCGCTGGCGCTCCGACTATATCGCCGGCGTCGTCAGGCGCTCGAACGGCTTCGTCGTGCTGATCGATCTCGCGCGGCTCTTCTCAAGATACGGAACGGGCGATGCTGAAGCCACTGCCCCTCCAGATAGCCGGTTGAGCGTTCGTAAGAGACTGTTCAGCGTTTGGAGTACGGTGTTGTGGCGTATTCAGCAGTATCGGTAGCACCGCCGGCAGCGGGCCGTCGGCTATGGACCGTCTGAGCAGCGAAATTTCGATCGCCTGGCGCGCTACATCTACAACTACAGCGGCATCAAGATGCCGGCGACCAAGAGAACATGCTCGAGGGCCGCCTGCGCGACGCCTTCGGGCGACGGGCCATGCGACGCTCGATGCTATTGCGACTTTCTGTTCGATCAAGACGGGCTCGAAGCGGAAGCCGTCCATCTGATCGACGTCGTGACGACGAACAAGACCGATTTCTTCCGCGAGCCCAATCACTTCGAGTATCTTCAGGACGGCTTGCTGCCAGAGATCACCCGGCGCGGTCAGCGCCGGCTTCGAGGCCTGGAGCGCCGCCTGCTCTACCGGTGCCGAGCCGTACACGATGGCGATGGTCCTCGAGGAGTTCGCACGGGCGCGTCGCATTTCTTATTCAATTCTCGCTACCGATCTCGCACCGAGGTGCTTGAAACAGCGATCAGGGGGGTTTTTCCTGAAGAAATGGTCGAACCGGTTCCGCCGGAGTTGGCGCGGAAGTACGTGATGCGTCGCGAGACAGCCCGGCATTCGCAATGTGCGCATCGACCCGGCATTGCGCGCTAAGATTGGGTTTGCCCGCATGAATCTGATGGACGACATATACCGTTTGGCGACGGGATGGATATTATCTTTTGTCGCAATGTTCTCATCTACTTCGACAAAGAAACACAATCGGCGTGCTTCGGCGTCTCTGCGACTGCCTCGTTCCGGGCGGGCACATTTTTATCGGCCATTCCGAGTCGATTGCGGGATTTTCGCTACCCATAAAGCAGGTCGCCAACACAGTTTTCAAGAAAGTTTGAGAAGTCATGAAAAGGATCCGGGTGCTCATCGTCGACAATTCAGCGAGCGTGCGCCAAACGCTCGCTGCCGTACTCAGCCAGGATCCCGACATCGAAGTGATGGGCGTTGCGTCGGATCCGTTTGCAGCTGCCCGACGAATCCACGATGAAGTGCCGGACGTCATCACGCTGGACGTCGAAATGCCACGCATGGACGGCATCACTTTTCTGCGCAAGCTGATGGCGCAAAGGCCCATCCCCGTGGTCATGTGCTCTTCATTGACCGAAGAGGGCTCTGAGACGCTCATGCAGGCGCTCGAAGCCGGCGCCGTCGATGTGATCTTGAAGCCGCGCATCGGTGCCGCAGACTATCTGGCGGACTCGAGCATTCGGATTTGCGATGCTGTAAAGAGCGCCGCGCAAGCCCGCGTCGGGGGACGAAGGCCCCGCGCGGAAATGGACGTCCGCCGGGACGAGCCGACGAAGAAACTCACGGCGGATGCGATGCTCCCGCCGCCGACGGGGCGCGCCATGGCGAAGACGACGGAAATGGTTGCTTGCATCGGGGCGTCGACCGGGGGAACAGAAGTCTTTGCGCGTCGTGCTCGAGGCTTTGCCCGCCAATGCGCCAGGGATCGTCATCGTGCAGCATATGCCGGAGAAGTTCACGGCCGCCTTTGCGAAGCGGCTCAATTCGCTTTGCGAGGTCGAAGTGAAGGAGGCCGTCGACGGCGATCCGGTTTTGCGCGGACATGTGCTGATCGCGCCAGGCGACAAGCACATGATGCTCGAGCGGCAGGGTGCGCGCTATTACGTCTCGGTGAAGACGGGCCCGCTCGTGTCGCGTCACCGTCCATCGGTGGATGTGCTGTTCCGCTCCGCCGCACATTCGGCGGGCATCAAACGCCATTGGTGTCATCATGACCGGCATGGGAGATGACGGCGCTCGCGGCCTTGAAGAAATGAAGAACGCCGGCGCATTCACAATCGCTCAGGATGAGGCAACCTCGATCGTCTTTGGCATGCCCAAGGAGGCAATCGCCCGAGGAGCCGCCATGAAGGTTATGCCGCTCGATTTGATCGCGGGAGAAGTCTTGCGGGCTTCGAACCGTTAGTAACGGCTGTCCGCTCTCTTGCGGAGCGCGCTTGTGGTTTGCCAACGCTCACGCCGCAAGCATTGTTTGAGAGCTCGCTTCTACGAACTGAGCATGCACGTCGCGTTCCCGCGCCATCGTGTAGGAGCGTGCTATTTCATCGAGAAGCTCCTTGAGCGGTCCAGCGATTTCTACAGTGCCCATAAATTCTTCGCCGGCGCGCTCACGAAGCAAAACCGTGGCCCCCGCCAAAACGTTGCCGAGCTCCGATTCGAAGTTCAGCTCGCCTTCGGCTTTTGAAAGCGATTCCACGACGTCAGTTCCCTGAGCAGTTATTTTACCAATGCTGTTTTCCGCGATATCAGCGGCAGCGCGAAGGCGCGCCAAGGCCTTCTCAAGTTTGGATTTGGCGTTTGTTGAAGCCATTCCGCCGTCTATGCTCGCGACTGCTTCCGCAAGAGACCGGAGGGTTTGCAACGATTCATCGGCGATCGATTCCAATTTCTTGGCATAGAGGCGCAGCTCGATGGCAATCACCTGAAGTGGCTTGCCAGCGTCTCCCATGCGGGCGCATTTCACTGTGGTATTCAGCGCCATGAATTGAACGTCTTCCTTGACGCCCTTGATCGCGCCAACTCGGCCCATGAGCTCATCGACCGCAGCCGAGGTCGCAGTCCGGATCTGATCGGCACTTTCGACGGCCTGATCCATGTCGGAAACGAGCACGACGGCGTCGGCAACGCTTTGCTCCAGCGAGCGGAGTTTATTTTGACAACTCGTAGATGAAGCGCCGTCGGGCTGTTGCAAACTCAGAAGCTCCCGAGCATCCGCCGCCATATCGGACATATTGCTCAGCATGGACCCGGAGTCGCGACCGAAAACCTCGGTCGTATCCGCCAGTTGCTCGGCCAAGAGGTGACAGGTGAAGCGACGCAGGACCTCGCCCTCCTCCGGTGACAATCCCTGTTCCGTCAATCGGCTGTCGAATGCGCTGAGGAGCGCGAGGCCGTTCTGCACGTGCTCGATGCGTTGGCGTGAGATATCTCCGACCTGGAGTGCCGAGAGCGCATTTACGACCTTGAGTTGGATCTTTTGCGCGAGAGCCGAAACGCCGGCGGTCATGTGCATGATTCCGTTGTGGTGATCGCCGATCGCCGCCGCATCAACCGACAAGCGGTTCGGAACGCCCGGCAGCATAGCCGCGGCCTTTTTCACCAGATGAACTTCGAGCAAGCGCGCGGCGCGTATCTTATCACTGAGTTCCGCCAACCGCGCCTCAAAATCGTTGAGTTCGGATTCGCCATGTTCGATCCTCGTTCGCATTTCTTGAACGAAATATTCGAACTGCTTGGCGTCTTCTGCATTATCCGCCGCGGTAATTTTTACGTTGAGCGCGAATACCAGAAGATATTTGAGAAGGCTGCGCATCTCTTCGATGTTTATCTGCAGAGCCGATCCCTTGCTCTCGAGGACGTGCAAGTGTGCGCCGCGGGCGTCCAATAGCGATGGCAACGCCTTCAGATCTGACGACGTGGACATGAGATCTCGGGTGGCGTCGGCAACACCATCAGCATCCAGCACGGTGTTAAGCTGACCGAGAAATTCGAGCTGCTGGCCAATCATGGTCAGTGCGGATTCAAGAACCGATCCTGCTCGGGAGAACTTTCCCTCAATCTGGCTACGCGAACTTTCGAGGTAGTCGATAAGGTCATCTGCCATAGAATATCTGTGCCCCTTCAGGAACGCCAAAATCAGACAGGATGCTGCCTATGTGTCATGCAAGAGACGACATCTGATCCGCGCGCGACGCGGCGGTTACGTGAGCATAGTGCTCCGGTAGCATCGGCTTGCCGATCAGATAGCCTTGAATGACATCACACCCCAGAAGTCTCAGGAGGTTTAACTGCTCCTCATTCTCGACGCCCTCGGCGACGACCGTCAGTCCCAAAGCGCGTCCGAGTCCGAGCACGGAATTGACGATAGCGGCGGCGTCGGAATTGCCGACCATGTCAAAGACAAAGCTGCGATCGATTTTGATCCTGTCGAAGGGGAAAGCTCTCAAGGTACCAAGTGACGAATAGCCCGTCCCAAAATCGTCAATGGCGACGCTAACGCCCAATTTCTTGACGCCGCTCAAGTTTTTCGCTGCGCTGGTCAGGTCTTGAATAAAGAGGCTCTCCGTTACTTCAACCTCGAGCCTCTTCGGACTCAATCCGGTCTGCGCCAGAGTGTCCCTGAGAATTTGAGTGAAGTCTCCTCTGACGATCTGCGCGGGTGAGACATTGACCGCAATGCGGAGCGGTACCGCCCAAGTCGCCGCTTCTTTACAAGCTTCGCGCAGAACGAAAGCGCCGATCGCAAAAATCGCTTCCGACGCTTCCGCGGCCGGAATAAACTCTGTCGGCGATACGTTACCGAGTTCCGGATGATGCCAACGCACCAGGGCTTCAAAGCCGCTAATGTCGCAGGATCGTGCCTCGGCCTGCGGCTGAAAGACGACCGTAAGCTCCCCTTGGTCAACGGCGAGACCGATATCGTGCTCCAGCCTGCGACGCCTGTGTTCCGCCGCTTGCATCTCGGGATCGAAGATGACGAAGCTGTTTCCTACTTTTTTTGCTCGGTGCAATGCTGTTTCCGCTGCAGCTATCAGTTCTTCTTGGTCGCTGCCGTCCGCCGGGAAGCGTGCGATGCCCACCGATGCTGAAACAACTATAGTTTTGCCGTTTTCCAGGACAAAAGGACCCCCAAGACCCTCGACAAGAGAATGACCCTTCGCTTCAAATTCCGAGGGTTCCGATGCTCCCGTCTTGACGATCAGGAATTCGTCGCCTCCCATTCTAACAATAAGATCCGCATCGGCGGCGATAGAGCGCAATCGATTTGCCACTCGACTGATAACGACGTCTCCGATGGCTTGGCCATGCAGATCGTTCACGGTCCGGAACTTGTCGATGTCGACGTATAAGATCCCGACCACATCCTGGTTTTTGTCGGCTTGCTCCAAGATGCGAGCCAACGGAACCTTTAGCGCGGCGCGAGTATTGAGCGCCGTCAGTGGGTCGCAGAATGCCAACTGATTTAGCCTTAGGATCAGCTCGCGCTCGCTGGCAGCGTTGCCTGATCGCGTCATCGTACCAATCCATTCACAACTTCGAGCAGGCGCTCAGCCGTAAACGGCTTCGTCATCCACGCCGAAGCGCCCGCCTCTCTCGCCGCCTTGCTTGCGATTTCGTCTGATTCCGTCGTCAAGACGACAATCGGCAGCCCTTGGCGGGACGGCATTGCCCGCAGATGCCGAATGAGCGCGAGCCCATTCATGCGCGGCATATTCAGATCGGTGACAAGTATGTCGAAGCTGGTCGACGTTGCCATTTCCAGGCCCTCGACGCCATCGCCAGCTTCGATAACATCGAACCCGGCGCCCATTAGCGTCAATCGGATCATCTGCCTAACGCTTGGCGAGTCATCGACTGCGAGCAGCGTCGGCATTTGGACGATTTCCCTAGGCAATCGAAAGCGAGGTCGAAGGCATATCGGGCAACCGTTCTTCGACTGCGTCTGCAAATATGCGCCTTTAGTTTAGCGCGCTTTTAGTGAATTTTGGCTTAAGAGGGCCGCTCGCTTAGCCCGTATATAGGACGTGTACTGCCAAATCCGGTTCTATGAGCTTGGCTCGCTGATTGTCCGCTTTGCTCCAAAAATGAGCAGACGACGTGTGGCGGGCGTCGCCGGTTTTGCCCACGTCAATATTTTTCAATGAAGCCTGCTCCATAAACATTCGACTTGCTTGAATATGGAGAGGCAGGACGCTCAAACGGGTCGTTAAGTGCGGGAAAATCCACGATCGCGCGTCTAATCCATTTTTGCTTGGGCGGAATGTCGACATCAGCACTTGTGAGACAAATCTAGCAGCTTGAGAAAAGGAAGGTTTTGAACTCATCGTCACCTCCTGAGGAGTTGGCATGAGACCTAAATCCAACACGCCTGAGACGCCGTCCGAGCGTCTCGTGAGAGATATCCGCCGAGTCATCCCGCAAGCAGTATTCGGCGGAGGAGAAGATCAGCATCGTACTCGACGGCTTGCACGGCGAAGTCACGATCGCCGAACTCTGCCGCCGGGAAGGGATCGCCGAAAAGCCTCTAGGAGTTCCTCGAAGCCGACGACCGGCCACTGAGCCGAATGATGTGACCCAGAGCTGACCTCAAACTCGGTCACTGGCGTCGACATGGCAGCCATGAGCGGTTACTTGGCGATTGGTGAATAGGTCGACCACGCTTTGGGGCGCATTGCCGTCGAAGAACAGCTTCAGGTTCCGGTCCGTCTCCGCGGCCGTGGACGCGCTGCGGGGAAAGAGGTCCTTTTCGTACGCAGCGAGCGCGGCTTCAATGTCGTCGGGGTTGGCGGCGATGGCCTTGCCGAGTTCAGCGCCGTCGTACATTGCGAGGTTGGCCCCTTCACCTGCGAACGGCGACATCAGATGCGCTGCGTCGCCAAGCAGCGTCACCCCGGGAACGCGATCCCATCTGTGCTCGACCGGGAGCGCATGGATAGGGCGAAGCACCGGGTCAGTCTCGCCGTCGGTGATGAGCGCCGTCAGCTCCGGAGCCCAGCCGTCGAATTCCTTAGCGACGCGGGCCAACGCAGTCACCGGGTCGGAGAAGTCGATGCGGGCAATCCAGTCCTCCGGCTTGTTCAACGCCACACATGTGTGTAGCGCGCCATTGGTCTCGCGGTGCGCGAAAATGCCTTGACCCGGCGCAATCGCCATCAGTGTACCACCTCCAACCGCTTCCGCGCTGGCCTTGTGGAGGGTGTCGCCGTCAAACAGGTATGTCTCGATGAATGTGGTGCCGACATAGGCGGGCGTCGCGTCGGAAAGAAGTCGACGAACTCTCGACCACGCGCCGTCGGCACCCACGAGGATGCCGGTCGTCACTGTCGAGCCGTCAGCGAAGTTCAGCGCGTGCCGGCCGCCGCCGAGCGGGCACACCGCTGTGAGCTTGTGCCCCCAGCGGATCGTGTCGGCGGGAAGTGAGTTGAGCAGAATCCGGCGAAGCTCTCCACGATCTACCTCAGGCCGGCTGCCGTTGCCCATGTCGGGCCTATCGAGCAGGAGTTTGCCGTCCTTGTCGCGTATCCGCTTTGCATCGGCGCCAGGGAGGATGATGCTGAGGAACTTATCGAAGAGCCCCGCTGCCTTGAGTGCGGGCTGCCCGTTATATTCGTGGATATCGAGCAGGCCCCCCTGTGTGCGCGCGTTCGCCGAGGCTTCCGCCTCGTAGATCGTCGCGGCAATACCGTGAACGTGGAGGACGCGAGCAAGCGTCAGACCGCCGAGGCCGGCGCCGATGATCGCGATTGGGGTCTTCATCCTGCACCCTTTTTGACTGAGGCCGCCACCGCCATGGAACGCCATTCCATACTTGGAACGGCATTCCATTCATGTCAAGATGAGGCATGGTCAAAAAGGCTCAACGCTCTCAACGACGGGAAGAATTGCTCTCGCGGGATCGCATCGTCGAAGCGTCGATTGATCTCTTGGACAGCAGCGGAGAAGACGGTCTGACATTCCGCGCGCTGTCCGAACGGCTCGCCACCGGTCCGGGGGCCATCTATTGGCACGTCGCCAGCAAGAGCGATCTGTTGACCGCGGCCTGCGACGCCATCGTTGCTCGCGCGATGGGCGCGCCCTTGGCCGGTGCGAGGCCGGAAGCAACAATTCGCGCCCTGGCGCTCGGCATGTTCGACGCCATCGACAGACATCCGTGGGTTGGCTCGGCGCTCACGCGTGCTCCGGGACAGTTGCCGATGGTGCGCATTCTCGAACGCCTAGGCCGGCAGGTTCGCGCGCTTGGCGTACCGGACGAACAACAGTGGGCGACAGTGGGGGCGTTGCTGAACTACATCCTGGGTGTCGGCGGACAGAACGCGGCCAACGGGCAACTCGCTCGGACGCAAGGCATCGATAGATCGGATTTCCTTGATGCGCTGTCGACTGAGTGGTCGCAGCTCGATCCGGAGGAGTACTCGTTCACACGCAGCGTGGCCGGACAATTGCGCACGCACGACGACCGCGTCGATTTTCTCGCCGGAATCGACCTCATCCTCAAAGGTATTGAAGCACTGCGGCGTCGGTGACGCCCTCAACATAAACACGCGCCCTGGACCACGTAGTAATGGATTTGACTAGGCCGCCGAAGCATTGAGCGCTTGAGGGTCGCGACGGCCGGCCGGTCCTGGCTTAGCCGAACGCACGTCGCGGCGCTTCGCGTGAACGTATGTAGTTTGAAAGCAGTCCTTACTGCCGACTTCCGCCCAGGCGATGATTTGAAACGTGATAATCTGCGACCCGCAGCGTCCGTTGGCGCGTACCGCTTGGCCCCCGCTGGACTAGCTGACGCCTGGCGCCACGGCAGCAGACATTCGCATGCCATCCAACGAGAAAAGCTCCCGGTACATTTCCGGGCGCCGATCCCTAAACAAGGCCCAGTTCAGGCGGTAGGCATTTGCATGGTCGATATCAACGTCTGCCGTTAGGACTCCATGCGTCTCTTCATCGGCGACTGCCTGCATCTCGCCCATGTGATCGCAAATGAATGACGAGCCGAAGAAGCGCAGACTGCAGGAGCGTCCTCTCTCATTGCCAATGCGATTGGAGGCAACGACCGGAATGACGTTGGCCGCCGCGTGTCCACGCATGACGTTCTGCCAATGCTTTAGGGCGATAGTGTCCTCGGCGTCAGGGAACGATCCGATTGCCGTGGGGTACAGCAGGAGCTCGGCTCCCTTTAAGGCCAAAATTCTGGCCGGTTCCGGAAACCACTGGTCCCAGCAAATGAGGGTCCCGACCTTGGCGTACCGAGTTTGCCAAACGGAAAAGCCCGTGTCGCCTGGGTTGAAATAGAACTTCTCCGAGTAGCCAGGAGCATCAGGGATATGCGTTTTTCGATAGACGCCAAGCGACCGTCCATCGGCATCGAGCATCACTAAAGAATTATAGAGAGCGTTATTCGCGCGCTCAAAGACACTGACGGGCAACACTACTTGCAGCTCTGCAGCCAGTTCCGACATGGCCTTGATCGTCAGATTCTCACTAATAGGCTGCGCCAGGCCATAGAACTCCTCGCGCTCGTCCTTGCAGAAGTATGGCCTCTCGAACAGTTCCTGTATGAGAATGATCTTGGCGCCGACAGCTGCGGCCTCGCGCACCATCTCCGACGCACGCTTGACGTTGGCATCACGGTTGTCTGTGCAGGCCATTTGCGTCGCCGCGACCCTTACCATTCGAGTTCTCCCCACAATCTGGCGAATTTGATCAGGACACAGTTAGCACGCTATTCCGCCGGTACCTGCTGGGTCACGCAGCCAATGCCGCCTCCACCGACGGCTTGCCAATCGCTGGCGACCGGCACGATCTCGCGACCTGGGAAGGCACGCTCCAAGATCACGAAACCTTTGTCGTCGAGCGTCGGATCGACTTCCGGCGCTATGATTGCACCGTTGACGACGTAGGCGTTCGTGTAGGGCACCGCAAAACGCTGGCCGCGTATCTCACGCGTATAAGGTAGAACATCCATTTCAATGATTTCGAGCCGCCGCCCTCGCGCATCGGTGGCAGACATCAAGACTTTGAGATTGTCCTGCAGCAGCTCGTAGTTCGGATTTGAACGATCCTTCACTGTTTGGACGAGTACCACACCTGGCGCGACGTACTCGACCACATTGTCCGCGTGACCGTCCGTCGCCAAGTCCTCCCGCAAGCCTAGCGGTAACCAGATAACCTTATCGATACCCAGGTAGTCGTGCAGGTGAGCCTCTATCTCACCGCGGTCCATGCCCGCATACCGATTTTTGTTCAGCATGACCTGTTCGGTTGTGATCAGTGTGCCTTCGCCATCAACCGAAATGCCGCCACCCTCGCAGATAAATGGAGCAACGAAGCGTCTCAATCCGAGGTGCTCAATAATTCGCTGTGGCATCTGCTCAGTCAAAGGGCACTGAACGCGCTCGCCCCAGCCATTAAAGGCGAAGTGCACACCAGCAACCTGCCCTCGTCCATCGCGCACAAAAATGGGACCGTTGTCTCTTATCCAGCACGCGTCGACCGGGACTTCGAAAATCTCTGCGACGGCGCCGCATTGAGCGCTGGCATCGAACTTATCTTTCGGGTCGACGAGAAGCGTGACCGGTTCAAAGCGACTAATCGCTTCTGCTAACTTCCTGATTTCGTTTCGAAAACCTGCAATATCTGTTTGCAGTCCTTCCTGATAAGGAGGCCAAGTTATCAAAGTGCGCGCGTGTTTCGCGAACCTAGCGGGCATGCGGAATCCGCTTTCACGTGGCGTTGCGTCCATCTGCGCGAGACTTGAACTTGGCTTGATCATTATGGCTCTCTATGATTTCGCGAACCTTCGACATCGGTCCCGCTTCGGCATCGATATGGACGGCAGTGTGGGAGGCTTTCAGTAACGGTACAAATGATGTGTGCTCATCGGCTCAGTTCGAAAGCATTCATCTGAACGGTGAGATGAAGAGAGACCTTCCACCCCTTGCTGCTCTTCGCGCGTTCGAAGCTGCTGCTCGGCATGAAAGCCTGCAGCGTGCAGCAGATGAGCTTTGCGTAACGCCTTCGTCGATCAGTCATCAAGTCCAGAAGCTTGAAGACTGGTTGGGTGTGCAGCTGTTTCGGCGATTGAACAGGAAGGTCGTACTCACCAGCGACGGCCGAGAGTACTTTTTTACGTTGTCGAAAGCGTTCGATGAGATCAGCAATGTCACAACCCTCATCAACCGACGTAAAATCAAAGGCGCCACAAGAGAGAAGCTGAAGGTCTTTGCAGATGCCGGCTTCGCTGGGTGTTGGCTGGGAGCACGATTGTCCAGCTTCCAATCCATCGCTCCCGACGTTCAGCTTGAGATCGGGTATGGCAGGGACATTGACGACTACCTAAAAGGTCAGTCGGACGTCGCCATCCATTTCGGCCGCGGCGAGTGGCCGGAGTACCAATCAATCCACCTTATTACCGGGATAGAATTTCCCGTGTGCAGCCCCAAACTTCTGGAGAGCGGGTTCGCACTATCGACACCATCCGATCTAACAGCATTCACACTGCTTCATGAAGGCAACGTTGCGAGCTGGTCGAACTGGCTCGCAGCTGCTGGCGTCACGCACCGAAATATATTGGGCGGTCCAATCTTTCACAGTACTGCGGCCGTCTTCGACAGGGTCCTCGCTGGCCAGGGCGCGGGCCTGGGCGATGACATCGTTGCGGCCGATCTACTCTATGCCGGGACATTGATCAAACCGTTGAGCTTAGTACGAGAATCTGATCACTCGCTCTATTTTCTACAGTTCCGGACCGATCAGGAAAAGCGAGTCGTTAGAGTCTTCCGGGAGTGGCTGCTTAGAGAAGTGGCAGCTCATAAGGCCGCAACCGCGCCGCTGCGCAGAAGTGAGTCATTCGTGCTGGGGAAAGGATTGCCTGCGAGCGCGGAGGGATGAAGACAGACAGGCTTACAGATCGAGCGAAGGGAGACTTTCGGCCAGCCGGTGCTTGCCCGTATGACCGCCGAACCAATTTCAGGTGATCTTTTTTCAACTGAGATGCGAAGGAATATTCGTTTGCCGCCTCGCCAGACCTCGCCCAGCCTTTGAGGACAAGCTGGTGTCCACCACCCGCTTTCCGAATTTGGAGGATCTGGTTATGCGCCGCACTGCTTCATTGGCCGTCTCGTGTCTGCTCGTGGCGTTGTTAGCCACCATGTTCGCAGTGGAGGCCCCAGCCGCCGAGAGAAAGGTCAATATATACTTCTGGTACGATTACATCCCGCCCGAGGTGATCAAGGATTTCGAGACAGAGACCGGCATCAAGGTCGTTTACGATACGTTTGACTCCCTTGAATTCATGATGACGAAAGTCCTCACGGGGAAAACCGGCTACGACGTCATCCTTCCGTCGGCTGCGATGATGAGTAGGCTCGTCAAAGCGGGTGCGCTGACGAAGCTCGACAAGTCCAGGCTACCAAGCTCCAAGGACCTCAATCCAGACATTATGAAACTTCTTGCCAGTCAGGATCCGGGAAACGAACACGGCGTACCCTATTTTTACGGAACAACAGGCATCATCTACAATTCGAAAAAGATTGCTGAGCGCATGAAAGACGCTCCGGTCGACAGCCTCGACATCATTTTCAAACCGGAGATTGCGGCCCGGTTCAAGGACTGTGGAATCGCGATGGTTGATTATCCCGAAGGCGTGTTTTCGATCGCGCTCAACTATCTTGGTTTCGATCCTTTTTCGAAGAATGAGGCCGAAATCGAAAAAGCGGCTGCTCTCCTATCCGCGGCGAGGGTGAACATCAGGCACTTCAACACGGGCTCCATCATCAATGAAATGGCAAGCGGTGATATCTGTCTGGCACTGGGCTGGAGTGCCGATGGTCTCACCGCGGCTGCGAGGGCAGCTGAAGCAAAGAACGGCGTCGATGTTCGTTACAACATTCCGAAGGAAGGATCGAATTTCTTTGTTGACGTCATGGCCATTCCGGAAGATGCGCCCGACAAAGACGAGGCTTACGCCTTCATCAATTTCCTACTGAAGCCACGCAACATCGCACGGTGTACAAATGCGATCCTCTCAGCGAACGCTAACTCCGCTGCCTCGGAGTTTGTAGACGAGAGCATCCGGAACAATCCAAACGTCTACCCGCCTAAGGATGTAATGGCAAAACTCTTTGCGGCAGCTCCACGCGACGCGAAGTCTCTGCGCACCGTAACACGCGCTTGGTCGAAGATCGTATCCGGAAGCCAATGAGAGCTGTTTCGTGGGTCAAATTCCGGTGGAAGCTGTGGTGTGCTCTGGGTCGAAGTCGACGGTTGGCAACCACGCAAAGGAGGAAATAGCTGGGTAGTAGGGGCACAGTGAATCAAAATGCGGACCTGATGGGCAGGCGTCGATCTTGCGCACCAAGTGGTCCGGCGGCACCACGTCGTCGAGATTGAGATCGTAGAAGAACTGTCCCTGCTCGGACTTGCCACGCCCCATCATCGCCCGCTCCCGCTGATGCTTGCGTCAACGCAACGGAATCACGGTTCGCCAGCAATCTCAACGAGAGTTCTGCAACACATTCCCTAACAAAGATGACAACCGCTTCTAGAGCCCTGTCTTCCGATTCTGACTCGGAACGGTCCTGGAGGTCTCCCTCACGGAAGAGGTGAAATCCCCTTGATTGCTTTCAGGGCAGGCCCGACAAAATCGATAAAAGATCTCACTACGGGCCGTAGGAATCGCTTTGTCGGGTAGATCAAGTAGAGTTCGCTTGGCTTCACTTCATAGTCACGCAGAACCGGCACCAACTTGCCCTTGGCGAGCTCGTCGATCACAAGTGGGACCTGCACGGGACCGAGGCCGCGTCCTGCGAGCAGAGCTGAAATCAGGACCCGCGCGTTGTTAGTCCTCAAGACTGGATTGACAGCGACCTGCATCGAGCGTCTCCCCTTCACCAAAGTAATCGTGCCCTGCCTCGACAGCACGGCATCCGTTACGACAACATCGTGCTCGTCCAATCCTGCCGGTGAACGTATCTCCCTGTGGCTCGCCAGGTATTGAGGTGAGGCCACGAGGATGCGCTCGATGAGCCCAACCTTGCGCATGATGTAGCTCTGCTCTGTGGCACGACCGATACGGACAGCAACATCTAGGTTCTCGTGAATCAGATCGACAGGGCGGTTCTCAAGCGTGAGCTCCACCGAGACGTGGCGGTGCTTACGTTGGAAGTCGCCTACAATGCGATGAAGATGACTTTCCCCGAGACACACGGGACCGTGCAGTCGCAAGGTTCCTTTCACGTCGCCCATTTCGTGACGAGCGGCTTCGAGCGCGGCGTCTATTACCGCCAGTGACGTTCCGCTTGCGTCGTAAAGCGAAAGCCCAATGGGCGTCGGCTTGACGACGCGAGACGAACGTTCGAGCAAGCGCGCACCGGTATGAGCTTCCAGGTTGCGAATGAGCTTGCTTACAGCCGGCTGGGAGATGCCCATGTCACGGGCGGCTGCCGTAATGGAGCCCCGCTCGATCGTACGAACAAGCGCGCGTAGAGCGGCGGTGACGTCCACCCATTCCTCCAGGTTATGCTGGTTATAAAGACCTAACCAATTGTGTTGGGGGTGTCCACAAATGCATGCTCGCCTCACAACATCATGCAATGGGAGCCAGCATGCTTTTCGATCGCCGCTCGATCCTATTCGGTGCGTCGCGCGCCATAAGCACTGCGACGTTGGCAAGCGCACTGCCTTTGCGCCATGCCACCGCGGACGCGAAGAGTAGTGAACTGCCAGCCGGAGCGAGAAGCCTCTTCGCCGACATAAACGGCATCCGCATGCATTATGTCAGAGCCGGATCAGGTCCGCTGGTGCTTCTGCTGCACGGGTGGCCCCAAACGTGGTTTTCGTGGCGCCCGATCATTCCTCGGTTCGCCTCGGACTACACTGTCATCGCGCCTGACCTGCGAGGATGCGGACAATCGGAGCGCACGGAGAGCGGTTACGATAAGCGGACCATAGCCGAGGACCTGCGCGTACTCATTGCTTATGCGGGCTTCAGAAATGCATACGTAGTGGGCCACGACATGGGCGGCAAAGCCGCCTACATTTTAGCTCATCTCCGTCCCGATGCCGTCTCAAAGTTGGTACTGGTCGATTGCCTGCTTCCCGGGACGGAGAATACCGACGCTCTGCACGGAGGCGCGTGGCATTACGGTTTCCACATGGCGAAGGGTTTCCCCGAGAGGCTTACTCAGGATCGCGAGCGCGACTACATCGCAGCTCAAATCAAAGCATGGTCACACAAGAAGGATGCCGTGAGCGAAGCAAGCATCGACGAATTCGCCCGCCACTATGCTGCTCCAGGTGCCATGACAGCCGGCTTCAACTACTACCGCGCCCTGCGCGACGACGCTGCGCTTGCGGCGACGCTGAAGCAACGGAGGCTCAGGATGCCGGTCATGGCGATCGGTGGCCGATACGGTGTCGGCGACAAGCTGGCGAACGCTCTCGCTCCCCAATCTGATCGATTGACCCGGGTCATCGCCGAGGAGAGCGGACATTTCGTGGTGGAAGAGGCGCCAGAGGTTTTTGTCGCCGAGCTGTCCCGGTTCCTCAAATCGTGAACAAGGTGGCGAATGTCTGCCCCTGGCCTTTAAGGGACCCAGCATACTTGTTTCTAGCTGGCCGCTTTGCGTTCTGTTGCAGAGGTTCGATGCAACTTCCGCCCAGAGGACGTGCGCGAGCGTGGTAGAATGCGGCCCGCGGGCCCGCTGGCGCGCCGGACAGGACGAAACCGCGAACACGTATGTAATTAAAGTAGCCTTGTAATTTTAGGATGGTTTTCAAATCCTTGGGTCGTGGCTACTTTCGAGGTCCGCGTTTACAGCGGCGGCATCAAGGCATTAGAGCTGACAGACGGATCACGGTCGGATGGCAATGTCGGCTTGATCCCAGTTGCAGACATCGCCTGAAATTCGGTGGCTTCGCCGTGCCAACTACCTAATTCGTCCGCTTACCGGTCTAAAGCGGACGTTAAGTTGCTGACTTGTCAGAGACTGCGCGTCGCCGCTCCTATCGGTCCCGTCGCACCTCGTAGTTCCGGTTGTGCCGTCGACGAGGTTCCGGGCTTCGGCTTGGCTGGCAAAAGAGGCCGAAGAAGCCGCCGCATGTTACGGCCACCGGCGGGGGGGAAGCGGACACCGTAGGTCGCCGGTTTTTGAACCCGCCCTGCGGTTGATCACTCAGTACCGCGATAAATTCGGTGCGATAGTTGGTCTCCCGACTTAGCGGCTCGTCCGAAACGATAATCGAGGATCTGGGACGAGCCGTTGGCGCGATGCGATCGAGAACATCCTTTGGAAAGCTGACTCGATCCAGCGCGTCCTTGGCATCATCACCGCCATCGATTGTGGCGACGGTCCAGCGAAGGCCCGCGCCATTGCTCGCCATCGCCGTGAACACATGGGTCCCGATTGGCCGATCTGGATCGCGGATCTGAACCCGGACTTCAATGCTCGAATTGAAGACCTCGCCCCCATCCGGCCACGGCTTATGCGTGTTCCGCCTCACATAAAGCTTCTGGGTTGCGCGGCTGACGTAAATGGAGACTGGTTCGAGCGCGAGCTTAGCATCGTTCGCGGCTTTGGCTGTATCAACCTTCTTGGCTGCGGCCTCCTTGGCAGCATCCGATGCTTTGGCTGCGAGATCGACCTTCAACGTTGCATTCGCTTTGGCGGTGTCGAGTTTCGTCGCCAGTTCGGCGGCTCTGGCAGCGGCCTTGACCTTTGCTACTTCGACCCGCGCCTTCGCCTTATCGCTCTTCGCGGCTGCAGCGGCCCGGTCGGCATCACGTAGGTCAGCGTCAGCGTCCTTCTTTAGCCATTCCTGCTTACGCAACGCCGCCTTCGAGGATGCCGCTTCACGCGCAGCTTTCGCAGCTGACTTCTTGGTCTCTTTAGCCATCTCGGCGGCCTCGGCGGCCTCGCGATCGAGCGTCTCGGCGCGCTCCGGCGCAGCAGCGAGGGCTTCCGCCGACGGCTCCAATAGCGTAGGGTGAGAAAAGTCGACCGGCGTTATATCACTCGGCGAAATGATCACCCGCATCCCGATCTGCGTCAGGTCGAACAGCTTCTCGGCAAAACCGTATGGCATCCGTACGCAACCGTGGGAGGCAGCATACCCCGGCAGCGGGCCACCGTGCAGCGCGATCCCGTTCCACGTTAGGCGCTGCATATGAGGCATGGACGCGTCGTCATAGAGTGTCGAGTGATGATCGATGTCTTTCTCGATAACGGCGAATATACCAGCTGGCGTTTCCCGTCCCTTGACGCCGGTCGATACCGGCGCGCTGAAGATCCAACCGTCGGCATCGTAAAATGCGACACGTTGGGATTTAATCGAGACGATCGCCATGATCGGCTCGCCGGCTTCTCGCTGCGCCGTCTCCTCGGGCGATTGGGCACGCTCTTTCGCCCCGACAGCTGACGTCATCGCCGTCATCGTGGTAATGGCCGCAGTCGCTACGACGGCGAGAAATCGCAAAGGCCGAACAAGTAGTTGAGACATCGTAAATAACCTGCAACGCTACGAAGTAGTCGGTTCCAGCCCTTGCACACTTCCATCAAGCGTCAAATGGCAAGATCTGGTTTAGCCGATCAAATCGATAAATGTGTGGTCGCGATGCATCGCGATGCGATTGGGGCAGTAGGCGCATCTGTCCCGCGTTTCAAACTTTTGAGCGAGACCACTTGCTGTATTCATGTGCAAATAAACGCGCCGGCGTTTTCTGCTGCTCGCAGCTCAGCGCCTCGTTTACCGGCTGCAAGATCCCAATTGCGGACATCTGTGTCCAACGCAGACCCAAAGCTCGTCGCGCCTTAGGTGATGTCCACTTTCGGGTAAGAAGCGAGCTTCCCAGATATTCGAGCGAAGTCTGCTCGTGACCCTGGCTGTGTGAAAACGACCGAGCCTTCTATGATTCCCTTGATGATTCTTTTGGGGGTGATCATGAAGCGGTTCGTCGAGGGAGCAGATCGTAGTCAGTCGACGCTTTTGCCTGAGTGCCTCGATGACTGGGTCGCCGAGGAAAACCCGGTTCGCGTCATTGATGCCTTCGTCGATGCACTCGATCTTGCCGGTCTTGGGTTCGATGGTGTCGAGCCCGCAGCGACGGGGAGGCCCGCCTTTCATCCTTCGGTGCTGTTGAAGCTCTACATCTACGGCTATCTCAATCGGGTGCAGTCGAGCCGGCGGCTTGAGCGCGAGGCAGGCCGCAATCTGGAGCTTCTCTGGCTCTTGGGCCGCCTCGTGCCCGACCACAAGACGATCGCCGACTTCCGCAAGGACAACGGCCCCGGGCTACGCCAGGTCTGCGCACGCTTCGTGGAGCTGTGCCGCGAGTTCGGACTGCTCGCGACGGCTACCGTCGCCATCGACGGCAGCAAGTTTAAGGCGGTCAACAATCGCGACCGCAACTTCACGAAGGGCAAGGTGGAGCGCCGTCGTTCACAGCTGGAAGAGAGCGTTGCGCGTTATCTCGCTCAGCTCGAGACAGCCGACCGGCAGGAGCCGACGGAGGCGCTTGTCGCCAAGGCGGAGCATCTCAAGGAAAAGTTGGTGAGGCTCGATAGAGAGATGAAGCGCCTCGAAGCCTACGAGAAGAAGATGCTCGCTTCACCCGATCAGCAGATCTCGCTCACCGATCCCGACAGCCGCTCGATGGCAACGAGCGGGCGCGGCTCGGGCGTCGTCGGCTACAACGTGCAAGTGGCCGTCGAGACCGAGAACCATCTGATCGTCACGCACGAGGTGACGACCTCGGGATCGGACCGCGCACAGCTGGCGCGTGTCGGCAAAGCCGCGAAGGCCGTTATGCGGACGGACACTCTCGATGCCGTTGCCGATCGCGGATACTTCAACAGCCCGGAGATCCTCGCCTGCCAGGAGGCCGGGATCACGGTGACGCTGCCCAAGCCGATGACCTCGGGCGCCAAGTCGGAAGGCCGCTTCGGCAAGCAGGACTTCGTCTATGTCGACACGCAGGACGTCTACATCTGCCCGGCGGGCCGGGCGCTCACCTATCGCATGACGACGCAGGAGGGCGACAAGGCGATGCGTCGCTATTGGACGACGGCGTGCGGCAGCTGCCCGCTGAAGAAGAAGTGCACAACGGGTCCTGAGCGGCGCATCCCACGCTGGGAGCACGAGCATGTCCTTGAAGCGGTGCAGGCGCGTCTCGACGCCGACCCGCAGGCGATGCGGCGGCGGCGCGAAACCGTCGAGCATCCGTTCGGAACGCTCAAGGCCCGCATGGGCGCCACGCACTTCCTGATGAAGACGTTGCCGAAGGTCGCCGCCGAGATGGCGCTGCACGTGCTGGCCTACAATCTGACCCGCGTCATGAACATCATGGGCGTCAAGCCGCTACTGGCCACTATCAGGACGTGAAGCGCCCCGCCGGTTCCGCTAAAATGGCCCACTGGTCCGCCGTAGCGTTTTCACACGACCAAGACCCTCAGCAGACATCAAGCTCTAAGCGGCGCGTGTCGCGCGACTTCTGAAACGCATAGAAAGGTGACATCAGGCGGCGCACCCAATCGTCGTCTGGAGCTGCCATTAGAAAGTCAGTATTGCCTCGAAGAGCGGACATCGGCCACCTGACGCGACGGGCCAGGAGCGGACTTAGCTCACAAGTACCGTTCCCCTCCGAAGATGTCCGAAACATCCTCAACAGCAGACATCGGTCATGACGGAAGGCAGCGCCAACATTGCCTTCTCGGAGAGGGCCGCTTACCGATGCTCAGTAGACACCTCATGCGCGCGTATTGGTAGCAATCCCGGGAACGGAAGTCGATGCAGCTGCCGATATGCAGCGCGCAGAGGATTGTGATAGATATCTATGTAATGATACCAGAGTCTCCAGCATGCTCGGGGAAGCGGGATTGATGGATACCCAAGGACAGTCGGCCGCTTCCGACGGCGGCGATGCCGCGCTGTCGCCAATCCCGTTGCAAACGGCATTCGGACTAGTGCCGTTCGTGACCGTGCTCGGTGGAGGCGCAATTACGGGATTGATAGCCGCCGTGTTGCTCAACGCGTTTCCCATCAGCGACGGTGTCGGTGTCTCGACAATTCAGGCGATTGAGGCAAGCGATCTCGAAGCCTCACGTGCCTCCTTGGCCCCTGAAACAGCCACGTCGGCCATTGCCGAGGCGCTGGCGTGCAAGGCGCCGCTGGCATACGTTACTGTGAGCACCGCGCCTGGCATGGCGCCTGGCAACATCCGAGTTCAATCCGGCTCATATCTGTCACCCTCGCTGGTGGTGACGAGCACGCCGCAACGCATTGCCGTTCCCTTTCCTGCTCCCTACGAGGCTGGTCACGGCGTGATCAACCTCGAGGGTTATGCAGAGGGTTTGACGGTTTGGCTTAATCCCTCCTGGCACACAGCGAAACTGGCCGGCGTAGCTCCGGTCAATGTCGTTTGGTCGCCTGGCAAGCGTTGTTAGGTATCGAGGTCTCATCCATGAAAGACATGATGGCTAAGCGGCCGATGATGGCATTTGTGATCGTGTCGGTTGTAGCAGCCATGATCACCGCATGGCTTTTGAACCCTAACGTCGGTCCTCTGGCGCTGATCATGAGCGCGTCGGCATCGGCAGCCGCTGCGAAGGTGCTGACGGGATTGCTGATCGTCACTGCCGGAGGGGCGGTGACATACATCGCATTCAGGGCGGCCGCCGGCCCCGAGGCTCTCGGGCTCGTCGCGGCGGGGCCCGGTTATACGCCCGGCCGGCGTCTGCCCACCACGTCGCGCGCAGCCACAATGCGGACGGCCGACGATGCCCTCGACGATCTCGAGAAAATGGTGGGGCTTGGCCAAGTCAAAGAGGAGGTCAATAAGTTATTGGCCAGCCTCGAGGTCGAGAAGAAGCGCCGTGACCAGGGCCTGCCAGTCGCGACGAGCAGCCGGCACATGGTTTTCACCGGACCCCCTGGGGTGGGAAAAACAGTCGTCGCCCGCGCTATCGGCGACATCTACCGGGCGCTAGGCGTGCTGCGCAAAGGCCACGTCATCGAGGTCGACCGCGCGGGCCTCGTTGCTGGTCACATCGGCCAGACGGCAATCAAGACGCTCGACGTCTGCAAGTCGGCGCTCGATGGCATCCTGATCATCGACGAGGCCTACGCCCTGGCGCAGGGTGGCGGCAACGACTTCGGCAAGGAGGCGATCGACACGCTCCTCAAGTTCATGGAGGATAACCGTGATCGTATCGTCGTGATTGTCGCTGGATACCCGAACGAAATGCGCAAGTTCATCGACGCCAATCCGGGCCTATCGAGCAGGTTCACGCGCACCATTGAGTTTTCGCCCTATGCCGCAAGTGAACTCGCAGAGATCCTGCATGTGATGGCAGAGCGCGACGGCTACGAGCTCCCTGACGGAATTGAGGCCGCGCTCAAGCCCTGGATTGACAGCAACCATAAGCGCGACGGCTGGGGTAACGGCCGCGAAATGCGCACTCTGCTCGAACATGCGCGTGACGCCCACGCCGTGCGCACCAGCATCGATCCCAACGCCGATTTGCGGCGCCTGGAGCTCGTTGATTTCGGGGCGAAGATCGGCAACAGTGGGCAAGGCGAGAGTTTCTCGGGCGGCAAACGCCTGACCGTAGCGGTCAAGCCCGTGGAGGCACGTTCCGCCGACGAGGCACTGGCCACCCTTGAGCGCATGGTCGGCCTCGCCCCCGTGAAGGCCGAGGTCAACAAACTGCTGGCGAGCCTCGACCTAGAGAAAAAACGCCGCGACCAGGGCCTCAAAGTCGAGCTGATAAGCCGGCATATGGTATTCACCGGGCCTCCTGGAGTCGGAAAGACTGTCGTGGCACGGGCGCTTGGCGACATCTACCGCTCGCTCGGCGTTCTCAGAAAAGGTCATGTCGTCGAGGTGGATCGCGCCGGTCTTGTGGCTGGCTACATCGGACAGACTGCGATAAAAACAACCGAAGTGTGCAGGTCGGCACTCGACGGCATTCTCATCATCGACGAGGCTTATTCGCTTGCGTCCGGCGGCGGTAATGGCGGCGACTTCGGCAAGGAAGCGATCGATACGCTGCTGAAGTTCATGGAGGACAACCGCGACCGCATCATCGTGATCGTCGCCGGCTATCCAAACGAAATGATCCGGTTCATAAATGCAAATCCTGGTCTGCAGAGCCGCTTCACCAAGACGATCGATTTCCCCTCCTATAGCACGGACGAGCTCGCCACGATCTTCAGCGCCATGGCGCTGCAGGCCGGTTATGAGCTCGACGATGACGCTGTCGCCCGACTGAGACCCTGGGTCGAGCGTAGCCGCAAGTCGGAAGGCTGGGGTAATGCGCGCTCGGTTCGGTCCGTGCTCGAAGCTGCGCGAGAGGCTCAAGCCGTCCGTCTCAGCAGCGACCCCAGTGGCGATCTTTCCCGCCTCACCGCCGCAGATGTCGACTCTGCCATTGCCACACAAAGCTAGGTGCATGCCAAGCCGTCGATCGCCGCCACAACATACGTTCCTGGTCCAGGACATTGAGCTATGAAGTCGGTACTCAGCCGCACAGCCACACTGCACCAAGCTTTCTGGGCCAACGACCGCGGCTATCGCCTCGCATGGCTTGCCGGGCCGCAGGCTGCGTCACTCGCCGCGTTGGCATTGATCTTTTCGCCTGCGGACGATGCGGGACCCAAGACAGCGCCGTGGGCGAATTCGGCGGCTGCTGCACCCGCCTCCGCATCACCGCAGACCGATGTCCTGGTCTGCAACAATGTGAACCTGAATGCGACGGTGCGCGGCCAAGCCTGCGACCGTCTGATACAAGCCGGCAATGTCCAGGGATCGATCTTGAGTGCCGCCTACTTCGGCCGTGCCTACATGCGCCAGGGTCAGAACCAGATCGACCTCGCGATCGGCGACTATGGAGAGGCTCTGAAGGTCAGCCCCGGGAACGTTGCGATGCTGGTCAATCGCGGCATTCTCTACACGAACAAGGGGAATCTCAGCTCCGCCTTAAGGGACATGAACGAGGCCATAGGCGTCAATGCCAACAATGCCATCGCGCTTGCCAACCGTGCGAAGGTTTTGCGGCTGCTCGGTCGGCTCAATGAAGCCTCGGCCGACGTTGACAAGGCGCTCGTTATCAACCCGGGCCTCCCGTTCGCCCAGCAGGAACGCGCGGCCATTACGACGGCGATGCGGAGCGCCAGCAGCAGTGGACAGAGCGCCACCCCGGTTCCGCCCGTGCAAACATCGACAGCGCCATCCGCGCCGGTGAGCGCTGATTTCGACCTGTGCCGCAACGATTTGCTTGCAACAGCGCGGCGCTTGCCTGCGTGTGACCGCGTCATAGCTGAGAGCAGGCTGCCACCGGCCCAACTCGCCTTGGCCTATTACGCGAGAGCACTCCAGCGGCATGCAGCCGGCGAAATCGCCAAGGCCATCCCGGATTACAACGACAGCCTCAAGCTCAATCCGACATACTATTCCGCGGTCCAGGATCGGGGTACCGCATACTTCGGTCTGGAGCAGTATCAGACAGCTCTCAACGACTTCGATACGGCACTCAAGCTTAAACCCGATGCCGCACTATCATATGCCAGCAAGGGTGGCGCACTGGAGAAGCTCGGCAAGCCGAAGGACGCCATCGAAGCGGCCACAAAAGCCATCGCACTCAACTCAAAGCTCGCCTATGCCTATCAGGTGCGGGCCGATGCCTACTCCGACCTCAAGCTCTGGCCACAGGTCATAACCGAGGCAACGGAGGCTCTTGGTCTTGCGCCAGGTAGCCAGCGCGCGACGATGCTGCGTGCGGATGCCTATCTGGCGCAGGCGAATTACCCGCTGGCCATCGCTGACTATAGCGAATTGATCCGGCAAGGCGTTCGCCTAGCCCAAATTTACAACAGCCGCGGGCTGGCATTCTTGCGTCAGGGCGCTTCATCTTACGACGCCGCACTCGCTGATTTTACCGAAGTGCTTAGCATCGACCCGACCGCCGGCTACGCCTACTTCAACCGCTCGCTGGTGGCCAGTCTGCGGGATCAGGATGGTCAAGCCATGGCCGAACTCAACAAGGCCATCGGCATATCCGATAAGGTCGCCGATTACTTTGATCGACGCGGAGCACTTTATCTTAAAGCCAAGAACTACTCAGACGCGGAGATGGATTACAGCAAAGCCATTGAGTTGCAGCCCGACAATGCGACACTTTGGAACCAGCGTGGCCGGGTGCAGCTCGAAAAGCTTCTTGAGCGCAAAGCTGCCTGCGCGGAGGAGACTAATAATGCTCGGGGCAAACATCCCGATAGCTCAAGCGTGATCGGCGGCAGCGCGTGCAGCTTGCCGTTGGATTTTGATGGACCTCTCAAAGACTTCACAACCTCCATCGCCAAGGACCCAGCGTACGGGCCACCGCATTACAACATAGGCCGGCTGCAGAAGGCAGCCGACATGCCCCAGCAAGCCCTTCAATCGTTTGCTGCCGCTTACGCGCTCAACCCAGGGGGCGGCGAAGCCCTCGTCGAGATGGGGCTCATCTGGTTCGATGTTCTCAATAACGAGCGTGAGGCCCTGCAGAAATTCAATGAGGCGATAGCTTTGAATCCGCGTAGCTCCTGGGCTCTCAGCAATCGTGCCAACGTATTTGCCGGCCATCGCGGCAGCCGCAACGAGGCCATTCGTGATTTCCGTAGCGCGCTTGCGATCGACCCGTCGGACGAATATTCCAAGCGGGGACTGAAGAAACTCGGCGTCACCCCCTGATCGGTCCCCAGTAAGCAGCAGCCATATCCGATTTGCTACGCAAGGAAGTTGCATGACCGTGTTGGCCCCGTCCTCTTCAGCTCTGGTCTGTAGCATCCGAGGGCCAAAAGCAGACCAAGCCAATAGCGAATCCACATATTTCAGAATGACGGCTTAGGGTCATAAGGAGCCGATCTCGAACCGGTCTCCATGGCGGCTTACCCTTCGGAAGCGGTCGTCCTCAATAGCTCATAGGAACCATGCTCTCGAGCAAGTTCGATGTCCGCATGTGGGATATTACGACCTCGTGCAGCGCACAGTCCCGTTTGATGCGATCGTCCGTTCTTGGCCGATTGTGTTGCAAAACTCATCGTTGAGAGTGTTTGCGAACCGTGATTCCGTTCGTCTGCAAGGGCAGCGACGGAGATGGGCGATGATGGGACGCCGGAAGCGTGGCCAACGCCTATGACCTGATGCAGTTTCCGCCGAAGGACGGTAACGAAGGTGAGGCCCTCGTCGCCAAGATCGGCTCGCTGATCGATCGAGTAAGCTCAGGCAGCTTAGAGGAGCGACTCTTCAAATCCGCCAAGCGTGACGCCGAACGCCTTGCGTCTTTGTCGCCAAGTTGACGGCCACAAACAGCTATGGACGTTCATGCTCGCGGCACACCCGGAAACATTCCAAGCGTGGCTCGATTTGCTGGAAATTTTTAGGGTAAGGTCGGCGCGCTTCGCGAATTTTCGGCCATTTTCAACGCGCTAAACGGCATTAATGGCGCGCCGGACAGGATGAAAGTGCGAACGCCTATGTAATTGAAGTTGCGATATAATTTTCGGAGATTCGAAAAGGCTCTTTAGTCCGCGATTTTTGACGACCGCTTTGTGTCGATTAGCGAACATCCATTGAAATTCGACCGATGTTCTGCTTTGGGCCTGGAACGAACATTTGGAATGTTACCCGAACCGCGCAATGACTTCCGCTCGGTCCCAATAGCGGTCATTGCCGGGGCCGTAGCTAGCGTCCCCCATGTTCTCGCCGACTAGGTCTGCTCACAGGTGTAATGCTGCATCAGATATCGATCTTCTCGGCGATCTCGATTGCATCATCGACCTCGATGCCGAGATAGCGCACGGTGCTCTCGATCTTCGAATGTCCAAGCAGTAGCTGCACAGCGCGAAGGTTGCCGGTCCGACGGTAGATCAGCACTGCTTTGGTTCGGCGGAGCGAGTGCGTACCGAACTTTGCGGGATCGAGGCCGATACAGGCAATCCACTCCTGCACAAGCCGGGCATACTGTCTCGTGGTTAGTCGCCGATCGGCATTACCTCGCCCGGCGAACAGGAACTGCCCCGCCTTCCTATCGGTAAACCTCAGATATTGGTCGATCGCTTGTCGTGTCTGATCGGTCAGCTCGAACCGCACAGGGCGGCCCGTCTTCTTTTGACGAATGGTGGCTCGGTCCATCGCGTAGCCGCTCGGCGCCACATCATCAACCCGAACCGCGACAACGTCACAGCCTCGAAGTTTGCTATCAATCGCCAAGTTGAACAGGGCAAGATCACGTATCTTGCCCTGCATCTGGAGTTTGGTCCGGATCGACCAGACGTGGCTCGGCCTCAGAGGTGGCTTTGCGCCGATCAGCTTTCCCTTGTTCCAAGGTGTACGTGTCGTCCGCATCTCAGCTTCGCATGCTTGTTCCTTTTCCATGGTTTGTCTCCTGTTCGAGAGACAAACAAGCATGTACCTCCCCAGCCCCTTACATTGATTTAATGTCTGGTTTCGGCGACTATCTTCATGGGATTGGTTAGCGGCCAGCGCTCCTGACCCGAAGCCGACAAAAAGACGGTTTCGTTCTCCTCGAAACTTCCGCGTCCTTATCCCTGCAATCGCCACGGCTCTCACATCATCTCGGCGAAGACAGCGACAAAGCTTCGATGATACGGCAGTCCCCAACCCGCGCCGCGTGACAGCCGGTGATTACTGCCATGAGTTCGCGGCGCATGGCGCGCAGGCTCTTTATCTTGGCGTCGATGCGCGCGACCTGCCGGCGGGCAATCGCATCGACGCTCTGGCAAGGCTCGTCGGGCCGGTCCGCGAGCGTGAGCAGCTCCCGCACCTCGTCTACGTCAAAGCCGAGTTCGCGCGCGTGACGGATGAAGCTCAGCCGCCTGACGGTCCGCTTGTCGTATCGCCGCTGCCCGCCCTCAGTGCGGCCCGGTTCGTTCAGCAATCCGATCTGCTCATAAAAACGGATTGTCGAAATCTTGACGCCCGTCAGCGCCGCAAGCCTGCCTATTCCGAAATCATGCACCGGCGAATCCTCTTGAACCTCTAGTGGCTGGAGATTCTAGAATAGCGGAATTCGACAATTCTTGATCTTCGTCAAGAGCAAAGCAGGCGCGCAAAACTACGATAGTTTTTAAGAATGCCCGTCGGCGGCGCGCCTGAGGGCTTTCACAACAAGCCGGAGCGGAGTTTCGTCTTCGTGCGGCATAACCAGAGGAACGTCGCATGACAATCTCGCGGAAACTGCTGATCGTCAGCGCATTGCTGGCAATAGCCGCAACAGGAACGGTCGCAAAAGCGCAGGCGCAGAGCCCGCAAGCGCCAATGATGGGAAACAACATGATGGGCAATGGCGGCTGGGGTCAGGGAATGATGGGCAACGGTTACGGCATGATGGGATACGGCGGCATGGGCCCGGGCATGATGGGTAACGGCATGATGGGCCCCGGAATGATGGGCAACGGCATGATGGGTCCGGGCATGATGATGGGCTACGGCCCGATGATGCAGGGACAGCTCACCTACCTGAAGGCCGAGCTTGGCATCACCGACGCGCAGAAAGCCGCCTGGGACGGATATGTCGGCGCGGTGCAGGCGCGATCTGCGGCCATGCAGGGGATGCACGCGACGATGATGCAGGCCTGGCAGTCCGGCACAGCGCTCGACCGCATGGACGCGCACCTCCAGGCCATGCAGGGGATGCTCGACAGCATGAAGGCGGTCAGGCCCGCGACTGAGACGCTCTATAAAGCGCTCAACGATGATCAGAAGAAGAAAGCAGACCTGTTGCTCGGCAACGGCTGCTGCATGATGTGAGGCGGTCGTGAGTTATTATTTCAGCAAAGTGCTTTCGCTCGGCTTCGACGCGGCAGTGGCGGACGTGACCGAAAAGCTCAAGGCCGAGGGTTTCGGGATCATTACCGAAATCGACGTGACCAAGACGCTCAAGAGCAAGCTCGGCGTGGAGTTTCGTCCGTACCGCATTCTCGGCGCATGCAATCCTGCGCTTGCTCTTGAAGCGCTAAAACTCGAAGACAAAGTGGGAACCATGCTGCCTTGCAATGTAATCGTGCAGGAACTCGCGCCGGGACAGGTGGAAGTCGCCGCCATCGATCCCGTCGCGTCTATGGCCGCGATAGACAATCCGGCGCTGCTGGAGAAGGCAGGACTTGTCCGTGGCAGGCTGGAAAAGGTAATCCGGTCCCTGTGAAGGCTCAGAGCGATGCTTCATGCGCGAAAGATAATTGCGGCTGTCGTTGCGCCCATGCTCGCCGTAACGGCTGCATGGGCGCAAACTGCGCCGATGCAAGGTCCAATGCATGAGTGGTGGTGGCATGGTTGGTGGCCCTTTGGCGGTATCTTCTGGCTGGCGTTTCTGGTGCTAGCCTTCCTTGGACTCGTCTCGGTCGTTCGCCGGTTATCCGGCGGCGAGGGTTCGGACGGGCGCTCATCATCGGCTCTCGCGATCCTGGACGAGCGGTATGCGCGGGGCGAAATCAACCGCGAGGAATACGAGGAGCGCCGCCGCGACCTTCGCAGATAGCACCCGCCTCGGGACTTAGCGTTATGACACGGGCCATAGTCCGCACTTCGCTAATGCCCACCGTGCAGGCAGTGCTCGTGATGCGACAGGACGTCGATGACCCGGCATTGGGCGATGCGGCCTTTCGCGCACGCCTTTATCATTTGCTCGACTTCGGCTTTTAGCGCCTCCAGCCTATCAATCCGGCTGGTGATGGCCTGGAGGTGTTCCCGCGCCAGCGCGTCCACTTTTGCGCAGGAACGTTGCGGCTGCTCCGCAAGTCCCAGCAGCTCGCGTATCGCGCCGACCTCAAAGCCCAGCTCCCGCGCGTGACGGATAAAGCGCAGGCGCTCCACGGCCCTCAGCCCGTAAAGGCGCCGGTTGCCCTCACTGCGTTTCGGCGCAGGCAACAAACCCACGCTTTCGTAGTAACGGATAGTGGGCACTTTTACGCCGGTCTTACGGGAAAGGCCGCCGATGGCCATGACTTCGCGCATAAATTTCTTGCTCCTCTAGCCACTAGAGATTGTAGATTGCGGAGGATGGAAATCAAAGAGCTTCCGATGACCGAAACCTGTGAATCCTCCGCCTGCGGCTGCACCGGCAATCCGCGTTTCGACGGCGTCGATCCGCGCTACAAGCGCATGTTGTGGACCGTGATCGCCATCAATGCCGTTATGTTCTTTGTCGAGATGGGCGCTGGCCAGCTCGCCGGATCGCAGGCGCTCCAGGCCGACGCACTGGACTTTCTCGGCGACACGCTCACCTATGGCGTCAGCCTTGCGGTCATTGGCCGTTCGCTTCAGGTGCGTTCGGGCGCAGCGCTGCTCAAAGGCGGCAGCCTGCTGCTGATGGGCATGTGGGTGTTCGGACATACTCTTTATAACGTCCTGATCCTTGGCCTTCCTCACGCAGAAATCATGGGCGGCATCGGCCTTCTGGCGCTCTCGGCCAATCTTGCCAGCGTCCTCTTTCTGCTGCGTTACAAGGATGGGGATGCGAACGTGCGTTCGGTGTGGCTGTGCTCGCGCAACGACGCCATCGGCAACGTTGCCGTCATGATCGCGGCGCTCGCGGTGTGGAGAACGGAAAGCGCGTGGCCGGACTTGCTGGTTGCCGGGATCATGGCGGGCGTCTTCCTCACATCCTCGGCGCAGATACTCCGGCAGGCATGGGCCGAGCGGCGGGAGGATGCCGTGGCAGGCTAGACTTCGGAGGCGCTTGGATGAAATTGAGGTTGCTGCGCGGGTCTGGCCTCGGCCTCGTTGTTGCGGCTGGCGTCGCTGCCTCCGCTACGGGCGCGGAATTGCCGCTCCGGCAGATCGTCGAGCAGCTTTTCAACGCGAAGCCGGGCGTGCAGCTTGATTTTTCCGGAAAAGACCTTTCGCTTCTCGATCTCAGCGGCGTTGATTTCAAGCGGGCGAACCTCGCGGGCGCGAACATGCTGGGCGACGATCTGAGGGGAGCCAATCTCTCTTACGTCAATCTTGCTGGCACAAAGCTCGACCGCACGACGCTGGCGCGGGCCAACTTTACCGGCGCGAACCTTGCGCGCGCCACACTGTTCGATGCCGTCGGCTCGCTGACATTCGAGCAGCCTGCCGCCAATGCGCCGACATTCGCGGGCGCGAATCTTTCGGGCGCGCGCATCTTCGCCCGCTTGAGCCGGGCGGATTTCCGCAAGGCGAATTTATCCGGCGCGCGTCTCGGCACCGAACGCAACCAGTTCAAGATGCCGAAGCAGACCGATTTGTCCGGCGCGCTCTTCGGCGAAGCAAATCTCACGCGCGCCGACCTGACAGGCGCAAATCTCATCTTCGCGGACATGGCGGCTTCCAATCTCACCGGGGCCATCCTGGTAAGGGCCGATTTGTCGAACGCGAACCTCAGCGGGGCGCAGCTTGCGGGCGCGGATTTTACCGACGCTAATATCTACGGCGCGGTATTCAGAAACGCGAAGGGTCTGGAAAGCGCGAAAGGGCTGGACCACGCGCGGAACCGTGACAAGGCGGTTTTCTGAGGTGGCCAGAGCGCGCGCAATGCGACCTTCTGCTTCTGGCCCGAAGCGTTGTGGAATCGACGGCAGCTATCGGATCATCGCTTCCGTGGCGTCGATTGAGAGCGGTTTAGGCGCTTCGTCCCAATAGCGGTCATCAACTCGCCCGTGATCGGCGACTTCAACACTATCGCCGACCAAGTCTGGGGCTTTGCAGATCGAGGCATCCGACGATGTTTGGGCCGTCACATCCAAGGCCTTCAGAAACGGTACGTTCATTTTTTCCGAAGCGTATGGCCAACAGAGAGTGGCTATCCATCAGTCTCCCGGAACAACTATATTTGACGTGTTAAGTTTTTGGTCGGCTTCAAAGCCGGGCGGCGGAGGTGCTGCGGCAATCAGGCCGCTCGGCCGCGCTTGCTTCGGGTCTAGCAGTCGGAGGGACAGTAATCTCTATCCGAGCGACAGCATTCGCCCCGGCGTGAGAGTAGAGCAGGTCCAGCAAGGTGGTGGCCGATAACCTGTTCGCCGTTTAGGGTTAAGGCGTTTGTTGCTTCTCCAGATAGGAAACAAGATCCTCGACGATCTGATCGGTGCGTTCAGGCGGCACATCCTGTCGGAAATATTGCTCCCACGCGAGTAAGCGCATCGTTCCGTGACCAGTTATGCCCCCATCACGAATGATGGCTTCGACGCGTGCCCGTGGGAACATTCCGCCGTTGCGTTTTGCGACTCTGGTAAGGTCAGGAGCAGCCTTGTTTAGCGCATCTGCAAACATACCGGGGCCAGTTCCCGTTCCATGGCATAATGCGCAGTAGGCCATGTAGGTTGCTTCGCCCGCGCTTGCAGGATTAGCGGAACGTTCGGCATCCTGCGCTGTATCGGCCGCTTCCTTTGCGCTCCCCAATGCATCGTCGGTCGCATCTTTGGCCTTATCTAGGACCTCTTCGGTCGCCCGCTTGGCGTTATCCAAAGCTTCACTCGACGCCCGCTTTGCTTTTTCGATCGATGAACCGATGTGAGGTTTGGCTGTTTCCAATGCGTCTTTAACGGCCCGCCGCGCTTTCTCGATTGCTTTGATCGCGGCTTCCTTGGCGGAATCGATGGCCGACTTCGTCGACTGCGCGGCATCTTCGATTGCCCGATCGACTTTATCGCCAAATTCTTTTAGCGCGGGGTGCGTCGGCGCAGCCTGATCGGCGCTAGCCGCCCCAGCAAAAATAACGACGAGTGCCATTCCCCAAAAAATTGGACGTTTCATGGAACAAGCCTCTCGATATGATCTGCGCTTCGCCGACTTTATGGCGTGCCAATCGCCAAGGCCTCGTTGACACACATCAATGTCGGCAAATTCACGCTACGCAAGTCTCTGACCTGCCTGTTATTTTGGCCAAGGCAGTGTGATGACCGAATATAAAGAATATGTCGCCTGGGATGCCACGACGCGCTGGTTTCATTGGATCAATGCGCTCGCAGTCGTCGGTCTCATATTTACTGGGCTTGTTGTCCTGTTCGATAACGAGCTCGGCCTGTCGGCTGCAGGCAAGATAACACTCAAGAGCATCCACGTTTCGTTCGGTTATGTCATGGCGCTAAATCTGTTGTGGCGATTTGTTTGGGCGTTTTTTGGCGGCCACTACTCGCAATGGCGTAGCATTCTTCCTGGCGGACGCGGTTACGTTGCTTCACTGGAGGCCTATGTCGCATCTTTGCTGTCCGGTGCACCGCAACAGTATGTGGGACACAATCCACTCGCGCGTCTAGGGGTATCGATACTCTTCTTGTTGCTGCTGCTTCAGTTGGGTACAGGACTAATTATTGCTGGAACGGATCTCTTTTGGCCGCCCTTCGGACACTGGTTTGCTACTTGGGTTGCGGCTCCGGGCGTTGATCCGACGACGGTTATTCCCGGTGTGCCCGAACTCGTCGACAAGACGTCTTATGCAAGCATGCGAGCTTTTCGTAAGCCGTTCGTCGAAGTGCATGAAATAGGGTTCTATGCATTGGTTCTCATGATTGTCCTTCATCTTGCCGCCGTTGTGATGACCGAGATCCACGAAGGCGGTAGCATTACATCAGCGATGTTCACCGGCCGGAAATTGCTTTCACGTCGGCCTCCCGATGCCTCTTAGCCATAATGAGGAGCGCGCGAGATGAGGCCTCGGCGAAGACTATGTGGATGATTATTGAGGCCTCATGTTTAAGCTTCCTATCTGCTTGAGCTGCTAAGGTCGGGGATGGCGCGTGTAACGGCCGACGAACTTGATTTCGCTCAATGCCGATCATCGCCAGGACGGCTGAGCGCTTATAAATCACCGTTCGCAGCAGCTGCTTTCCCAGGGCAACTGCTGCACACGAAGCATTGACGATCACGCTCGTTTTCTTCCAGTGATCATGGCTTTGACCAGATTTTCGCCGTGCTCGACGCTGGTGAAGATCACGCCGAAAACGTGCAAAAGAACAAGGCTGAGTGCAAAGTAAGCGAGGCCCTCATGCACTTCCTCCATCGCCTTCGAGCCCCAATAAGCGTCGGTGGTCATGAGATGACCGGTGATCGTTAATCCTATCAGGGTAGCGAGCAGCGCGATGATCATCACCGCGCCGGCCGGATTGTGGCCGATATGGCGTGGTGCCTTGAGGCGCATGCTTTGCATAGCGAACGCGCCCACTTTGCGCGGGCCGACCAAAAAGTTCGAGAACCGCGCATACTTCGAGCCAACGAGCCCCCAGACGAGCCGCATCACGACCAGTGCGGCGATGGCATAGCCGGAGGTCTGATGAACCGTATCGTTGCCTTCACCCGATAGAAACGCGGCGACAAAGGCGGCAACAAGACTCCAGTGAAAGATACGCACGAACAGGTCCCAGACCTTGGTCGTCGACGGGGCCGAAGCCGGCGGCATTGCGCCGCCGGCTCCAAGCGCCGATGTCCTCTCGCTAGGCATCAAGCGCCACCCTTGGCCTCCGGCGCCTTCCAGTTCGTTCCGACTGAGGTACCGGTAGCGGGATCGATGAAGAACTCGATGCGCTTGCCATCGGTGTCCAAAGCGTAGACCTCAGCGCACGTCCCTTTCATCTTGGCCTTGGCGACCTTGTAGCCGTGGTCCTTGACGATCTTTTGGATCGCATCGAGCGACATCCACTTCTCGTTCGGCTCCGTGGTGCATGGCTTGCCATAGCTGCCGGCCAAGGCCGTCGTCGCGAAGGCCAGTACCGCTGTGGTTGCAATAAGAATTCTCTTCATTGGATGATCCTTTTTTCAGTGTGTTGCATTGGGAATTGAGCCGAGAAGTCAGTCGTCGCGCTTGATCTCATCGGCGGTCATCGGGTCAAGTCGGACTTCACGGGCTTTGCCGTCCTTGTCGATCACCTTGGCCTCGGCGCACGCGTCGTCGAACTCGACCTCTTTGACCGTGAAGCCCCTTCCCTTAAGCTTACTTTCGATCTGACCGATCGTTAGCCACTGCTCTTTGGGGGCTTTGGTGCAGGCCTCGTCTTCTTCGGCGTAGGCTGCGCTGCTTGCCGCGACAGCGGCAAAGGCTGCTATGATGGCATATCGGATCATGGGTTCTCCTCTTTGGTTGCCGCCCAGTCTTCTTTTCGGGCGGATGAGGAGATCTTCGCGGATGATGCGTGACCGGTGCCTGATGTCTGATGTCAGCGTTTCGTCAGCTTCGATTCTTCAGTGTTTGCGCTTGCGACTTTGCGCGAGATCAAGTTTGGCCATGGCACGGTTCATAAAAAAACTAGGTGCACTGTTGCTCGTAGCGGCGGTTGCCTACCCCGTTGCGGCTGCCGCTGGCGAGGACGACGAGCACGAGGCCGAATCTGATCGTCGCGAGGCTGTCCGTTCTGCCGTCGAGCAGGGCCATATCAAGCCATTATCCGAGCTTCTGAGAGAAATCCAAAAGCAGCTTCCGGGAAAGGTTATTGGTGTCGAGGCGGAGCAAAAGGGAAGACGGTGGCTCTATGAATTTCGCGTCATCGATACGTCCGGACGGCTTTACGAAGTTTCAGTCGACGCGGCGACTGCCGAGATCCTGAAGATCGAGCAAGAATGATGCGCATCCTTATCGTGGAAGATGACTCGAGAATTGCTGGTGACGTCGCCAAGGCGCTGACCGCCGCCGGATATCTCGTAGAAACGTCGTCCGATGGCGAAGACGCGTGGTTTCGCGGCGATACTGAAGACTACGACGCGGTCGTGCTCGACCTCGGGCTCCCGCATATGGATGGCTTGGCGGTTCTCAAGAAATGGCGAGAGGCCAAGCGCGCGATGCCCGTCATCGCGTTGACGGCGCGAGGCAGCTGGATGGAGCGGGTCGAGGGCATCGATGCCGGCGCAGACGACTACCTACCCAAGCCGTTTCGCATGGAGGAACTTATCTCCCGCGTGCGCGCGCTTGTGCGCCGCTCTAGCGGCCATTCTTCGGCTTTGCTCGAGGTCGGCGATCTGATGCTTGATGAGAGGCAGATGCGCGTCAGCGTCTCAGGTGTTCCCGTTGATCTTGCGCCGCTTGAGTACCGCGCCGTCGCGTACCTGATGCACAATCAGGGTCGCATCGTCTCCCAGGGGGAACTGAGTGAGCACATCCACGGTACCTCAGACACCTATGACTCAAACGTCGTCGAAGCACTGATTGCTCGGGTGCGCCGGAAGATCGGTGGCGACCGCATCAAGACGCGCCGGGGCTTCGGTTACGTCGTGGATGCGGAGCCGACATGACGCCACGCTCGCTGCGCCTGCGTCTGCTCGTCGGCGGCGCTGGCGTAATCGGGCTTGCGCTGATCATTGCCGGATTCGCTCTAACGTATCTCTTCGAGCGTCATGCCGAGCGCTCGCTTGCTAACCAGCTCAATGCCGACTTGAAGCAAGTGCTTTCTGTTGTTGAGCTTGATCCGGAAGGCCGGCCGCGCCTACGCAAGGAACCATCCGATCCGCGCTTCGCCGATCCGCTGTCGGGCCTTTACTGGCAGCTTTCGACCGATACCGGTGCGCTGACCCGATCCCGGTCGCTATGGGACACTACGCTGCCGTTGCCCCGCGATCTGCTTTCTCAAGGAGACGTCCATGAGCATCGCATTGCGGGCCCGGCGGGTCAGGAACTGCTCGCGGTCGAGCGCACAGTCCGATTCAGTCACGCAAATGCTGTGATTCCTGTCCGCGTCGTGATCGCCGCCAACGTCTCCAATATCATCGAGGCTCGGCGGGCGTTTTCGAGCGACCTGGTACCCGCACTGATCCTCTTGGGATTGATCCTGGCGACGGCGACGGCGGTGCAAATCGATCTTGGCTTGCGCCCGCTTGCGCGTGTTCGATCCGGGATTTCCGCCGTGCGGAGCGGACGAGCCAGCGCCCTTTATGGCGATGCACCGAGCGAAGTGCAGCCGCTTGTCGATGAGATCAATGAGCTGCTGACCGCACAGGAGCGCGATCTCGAACGGGCGCGCGGTCGTGCGGCGGATCTCGCGCATGGCCTCAAAACACCACTCTCCGCCCTGGCGGCAGACGTCCGCAATTTGAAGGAAAGCGGCGAGGAGGCGATCGCGGTCCAGATCGAGGAGGCTGCGGAAACCATCCGACGGCATGTTGAACGGGAACTTGCGCGGACACGCATTCGCGGCGCGCGTTTGGCTGGTCCGATAACGCAGACGGAATTGCTGCCGTTGGCTGAAAAGCTGACAGCCCTTCTAAAGCGCACGGACCCTGGAAAGCGGCTTTGTTTCGAGGTAGCCGTGGCACCCGGCGCAACTCTGCCGATGGAAAAGGCTGACCTAGCAGAAGTGCTCGGCAACCTTCTGGAAAACGCGACGCGGCACGCGCGGACTCGTGTTCGCATCGGGATGGTGGGTGACGATCGCGTGGCCATCGACGACGACGGCCTCGGCATTCCCGAGGCGATGCGGGCAGCAGCTCTCGTTCGAGGACAACGGCTCGATCAAATCCCTGGCGGCACGGGATTGGGCCTCGCCATCGTGCAGGAAGTGCTTGAAGCTTATGGCCGCCAACTAAAGCTGGAGAGTTCATCGCTAGGCGGATTGCATGTTGTGTTTTGATACTCGTCGCCATCGTCATTTGCTTGGCGTCGACCCGCAGCGCTCTAAAGTCAACAATAGAAAGTCGCTTCGTCTTGCACCCAACGAAATAAGGATCAGATCAGTGATGGCCATACCTTCAGCCCACGACAACGAACCCCATTTCATAACGCGAAGCGGGTGGCTTCGCGCAGCGGTGCTTGGCGCGAACGACGGCATCGTTTCGATTTCGTCGCTGTTGGTCGGGGTCGCGGCTGCAAATCCATCGGCTCGGGCTGTTGCAATTGCGGGAGTGGCTGGTGTCACAGCAGGCGCAATGTCAATGGCAGCCGGCGAGTACGTTTCTGTTTCCTCGCAGTCCGACATCGAGCAAGCAGATATCGCGCGCGAAAAGCAGGCGATTGAAAGCGATCCTGATATCGAATACGCGGAACTCGTCGCAATCTATCAGCATCGAGGCCTGTCTCACGACACGGCGAAACTGGTTGCCAAGGAGCTAACTCAGCGTGACGCATTGGCTGCCCACGTCCGCGATGAGCTTGGCCTCTCTGAGATCCATGCTGCCAATCCGCTTCAGGCGGCTGTTGCGTCCGGCGCCACTTTCACGGTAGCGGGCGGGATACCGTTACTGGCCGCATTGCTCGCGCCGGAGGCATATATCATTCCGGCCGTTCTTTCAGTCACGGTTCTCACGCTGGCTCTTCTGGGCTATCTCGGAGCAAGAGTTGGCGGCGCGCCAATTGCTCCCTCGCTCCTTCGCATTGTCGGTTGGGGAATCTTTGCTATGGCCGTTACGGCCGGGATTGGGAAGTTCTTCGGCGTGAGCGTCTAAACGGCAGTGTTTCGAAGTTTATGGTGTTTGCCGTCTCGGCCATATCGATCTTGACGAAAATGCCGATCCGTTTCTCGCGACCGTCCGCACAGATCAATCTACGCATGCGGGACGCGTAATGGGTCTTTCGCCTCAGGTGAACGATGTCCACTCTTCGAGGCAATGCGGACTTTGCAATGACGGGTCGAGGCGACAATTGGGGGCGTCATCCGATGTCAGCTTTCTCGGCATTGCTGCCTCGTGTTTACGACTGCATTGCCGAGTTTGCAGACATCGACGCGTCATTCAGCAGTGTCCCTGAGCGCAGAGTTGGAATGTCGGGAGCGCCCCCTTAACCGGACATTGGCCAAGAGACGCGATGGGCCAGAAGCGATGGCTCGACCCGGAGCCTCGCTCGTCAAAGAAGTTGCACCCGGCGCGCTATGGAAGCTGATGCGATTTCCCGTACGCCCGTTCGACGCACGACAACAACACTTGAAGAACGGACACTTCGAGAAGCTGCGCGCAGAATACCGCCAAGCTATCCATGACCCGCTACGTCCTGGTCGAGCAGTCGGCGTCTGCTTTTTCCGCTGAGACCTGATGGTCACCGCAGCAGCCGTTTCTGCGGAGTTGGGAACTTATGTAATGAACCCCCGGCCACTTGCGCGGACGGGGACAATTTTCCGAGCAAACTCTGTCTTCGAAACTAATCGCAGTAGCGACGGCCGTTGCGCCGATAGCAATTGTCACTGCTCGCAGCCGCCGCTCCAAGAATAGCTGCGCCTACGCCAAGAGCGATCCATTGACCGTTATGCCAATGGCCGCGTCCCCTGTGGTGGCCGCCGTGGTATCCGTTGTGTGCGTAGTGACCGTGACCGTGGCCGCTATGCCGATGGAGGTCACGAGCTTCGGCTACTGGAACGAACGCTGCAAACGACAGGGCGGCACAAAGCGCCGTAATCGTGCTGATCGCTTTTCTCATCTTTTTCCTTGGGTTCGAATGGTTCGGTTTTCGCCATGACGATAACACGCCCGCAAGCATCTCGGTCATCAGAGCCACAACCACCAAGAGGACGAATTAGTTGCGGCACGTTTTGAGTTATTCGCAGGTTGGTCCGGAACCGTCATCCGACGCGAGCCGTTAGCATTCAAAGGTCTATTGGAGTAAAATAAATGGCAATAATTCCAGACCGAGGCCCTATTGGCGTGCCAAATGCACCGCCCCGCATACGGTCGAGTAACAACGTCATACCGCTAGTTGGCGTTTGCATCGCTTTCGTTATCGGCTTCGGGCTTGTCTCGCTGTTCATGCACGAACGCCCTATAGCGGGCAACGCTGCAGTCCCCACTCCCGTAGCCCCGATCACTGCGCCGCCGAGTTCAAGCCCGGATCAGCCCAAGCCGTAACAAGCGGCTTTGTCTCGTTGTATTCGTAAATCCGCGACACTATCGAAGGCTCGCGAGCAATCCGCTCACGGGCCTATTTTCGTTCGTTCGACGCAATAGCGGGCATAGTTCTGGGACGAGTTCGAGGCTGAGCGCGAGCGGCCAAAGGGGCGATAGCGACACCGTCCTATTTTCAAACAGTCGGGCGCCAAAACTGACATTCTGAGTTTTAGAGCTGCATCATCCAAAGGTGCAGGGCGGCTACATGGTCTAAGTACTTTCCGAGTCTCGCGCGTCCACGTATTCCGCGCGATGATGAAGAACCACCGATAGGCATCCCCCGGGCGTCGGTGGCTGAGAGTAGCGTTCGCTCCCGCCTGCGATGTGAAGTGAGCGTCGATGCCATGGGCTTTTCCAAAGGTTACTTCGACAACGCGCAGTTGAACGTTCTTCAGAGCGCCTTTCGCCTAGCGTGTCTAGAACTCGGCACCAACCGAGCCGACGAGTGGCAACGCGAGCGTGTTGCAATTCTGATCGCGCGGAACCACAGGGCGACTTATGCCGATGCCGCGGAATTGAAAGACTACGCCGTCCAACACTTCTTCCCTTGCATGGACCACGAAGATTTACGGTCAAAGGACGAACAATGGACTATCACAAATCCGCGCTTGAGCGAGCTTTCGAACTGGCGAAGGAAGGTAGCTGCCTGACCATCTCTGACATTCGACGCAGAATGCGGTCGGAAGGGTATGACTACTCCCAAGTCGAAGGGCCGCAGCTTGCGAAGCAATTGAGAGGCTTGATCGTCCGTGCACCAAGCTTCTCACCTGACCTCAGCAAGCTGTGAGACTTTATCAATGAAGCAATTTTCCGTCGGCGAGCGGGTTTGGTCGAAGCGCGATCAGAAATACTATTCAGCAACGATCGTGGAAAATGGTCGGGGCGGCCGCTACATCATAAATCACAGCGTCATGCCGAGCGAAATCGACTGGGACGGCGACGCAGCGTTCTACCACAACCACTTGGTCTTGATCGAACGTGAAACCAAAGCATCTGTCGAAATTGAACATCCCGTGTCATCAGATGATCTGCTTTCAAACTTGGATTATAGCAAGCTCGTCGAAGGGCAGACCGAAGGAATAAATCCGACGCCTCTCACATAGATCGCCAGCCACGTCTCAGAATGTCGCGCAAGCTCGCAAGGCTGGCTAGTGGAATAGTTCTATTTGAAGCCGATTATGCGCTGCGTGCAAGCTTGCTGGATCAATGGCGGACTGCGCGGCGAAATCTTTCGAGCTTAGCTTCCACGGCGGCGAAGGCGTCGTTGATGTAACATTCCGCCTCTAACCAAGTACGAGACGGGAAGACGGCAATGTCTTTCCCGCGACCATCAGAAATGACAGCCACAAACGGAAAGTCCTCAACCTCAGTCTCGCGGACCTCTCCATAATAGCGGCGAGTCATCTCGTACCCTCAAACCGCTCGATAGCGTTCGTCTTCAGCATCTCAGAGCTATGTTGGCCAGAGCTCGACAGAGACATCAAAATTCCTGCGACGCGGTCTCTCCGCAACACATCAGAGTCCGCTATTCTAAGTTCTTCGCAGGCAAGGTTGAAGGCCGACAGCAGAACATTGATCTGTTCGTTGCGGTAGTCTCTATGGGGAATTTTCACGGCAGCCACCTTTGCATTTTGCAGGCGGGAGCACTTCGTAACTCTCAATCACTGGCGCCTGCTTCGACGGGCCGGTGATCGTCGGACAATACGATTTTGAACCGGAGAAAGATACGTGAATATCCGACATCTCTGACTAAGGACTTGTGAAATGAGAATGTAACCCCAACTTGGGATCCATGTGGCATTACCCGAAGAGCCGTCTACATCAAGCCGCGATCGACGCGATGAAGTTCGAACGCGATCTTGAAGCGAGCCGTTCTATTGCGGCTCAGATGAAGCTACGTCGTGACCGCGAAGTTGTGCAAGATGTGAAGGATCGTGAAGCTGAAAAGCTCGCCGTTCTTGCCAAGACGGCACGTTTGCGAGCCGCTCGATTAGTTCGGGAGGGCGACGCACGGGCGAAGAATTCCCCTCCGGAAAGACGCAACCGCGACTAGCTTTCCCCGTACTGGCGCGTAGCTCGTTTGAAGTAGGGCGCAAAGTTGTCTGAGTTTGAGTTTTGACGCGCCAGTCAATGCGCGTTTGATGGACTGGTCATGAGCGCTCGACCTTGTCTAAAAGCTCCTCGATAGTCGCTATCCTTCGCTCGATGTCAGCCTCGATTGAGCGGGCTACTTCATCTTCGCCGTGCAGCGTAGTCTCGTTTAGCTGACGATGCTCGGCGAGGTCTTTTTTGAGACGTGCTAGTTGGGCTTTCAGGTCATCCATTCTCAAAACTCCGCTTTATTGCATCGGAGAATACGTCTTCAACGGAATCATCCCGATGCATTGACGGCGCTATTGACGCTCACACATGCCCTGGTCAACGTCGATGTCGAAATGGGTCAGGAGCACTCCTACTTCGGTAATCCCCACCCCTTTCGGTTCTTCATTGCATCGTCCCCTAGCCCGAGGCCTTTGCCCGCACGCGCCTCTCCGGTCGATCCGCCCAGATCAAAACCGGGCCGGTCAACTTGCTCCGAGCGGGCCGCCGGCTCTGGCATATGACTCTTGGATGAGGGTTTCGGCCTTTCCTCGGCAACCTTGACTTCGGGTAGCGGGTCGTCGCCGCTCGATGGGCGACGATTAGCCGGGTTGTCCTTGTATTCATCTACTTGGACCCCCTTGCCATCCAAACTTTGCCCGGGAAGCCTTTGCGACTTATCGCGATTGCTGAGAATGTCATTCTTCCTCACTTTTTCATCTTCAAACTCGGTCATCGCACCAGTTCCACTGCTTTGTCCTGCCGACATACTGCGTACTCCGGTTAGCTCTACGGGGATCGCGGCGCTCAAAAGAATTAAACTTCCAACCTCGGCAAACGATCCGGCCGATAATGCCGTCACTCCGCCGAAATCGGCGTGGCGCTCAAGGCGACGGGTTCGGCCAATTAGGCTGCATAAGGATGCAAGTGAAGACAACCAAAGAAGATAGATCGCAGCTAGAGACGGAAACTACTCAGTCGCGGCGCTCCTCAACCTCGGAGGCGGTATGCGCTGTATTTCTTTCATTCTGCTCGAATGCTGTCGACCACCGCCGGCCGCGTTGACGGTGAAGGCCCGCTCAGGGCCATGCACGGACCCCCTCGTATTCGTCGTCAGGACCTACCAGACAGTTTGAATGGCCCGAAAAGCGCCGAGGAGACCATCATGGACATCCGGCCAGCAACAGGTGGAACCCGATAATCTGCAGCCGAAGAAAGAAGCCAATTGAAATGTCCTGTGAGTAGATTCCGAGGCTCGATTGCGCAGGCTCACTCTGGTTCAATCAGAATTGTCCCTCACGGTATCGCCCTGTGCGTGTCGCGGTAACCGAGCCGCAGACGATTTTGTCCCGCGCCGAACACCGCCCGCAACTGCTTAAGCAGGTCCGCGAGTTGGCCGAAAAAAATATCGAGCAAGCTCGTGCGTCGTATGGTGAGCTTAACAAGGAGAAAAAGCATGTCAGTTATTGAACGTGACGCGAGCGTCGGGGCGCCGCGCGAGAGCAGCCATGGCCAAATCGTAGTGACAGACGATAGCGCGCGAGGCGGACCTGAAGGGCGCCGCGTTCTCTATGTTCTGTTAGCCGTGATGCTAGGCACCGCAGTTGCAGTTTACTTAGTAGCCCATAATGCTGGCTTCTTCTGAGCACTTTGATTTTGCCCCCGAAGCCATCGGCGCGCTTTTATCCCACCAAAATACCATCGCAATGCTTAGGTCGGCGGAACGACGCGCGTGATCCGCTATGAGCAATTCTCGAAAGGTGAGATCGATCGCGACGAATACGAAATGAGACGGAACCCCGAGGAGAATTCGATGCAAACAGGTGACAATGTCATCGTGCCCGCAAACGCGCCGAGCTATAAGACTACGCCGGAACTTGCCGGGGTATCCGAGACAATGCTTTGGGGGCTGCACAACCGCGCAAGCGAGGCACGTCGGGTCGACGGCGCCCTCATCGATCCAGATTGCGTCCGCATTCACGATGCCATCGACTACGATTTTGCCCACCATTTCGGCGAGCCCATGGGCTCGCTGTCGACCCGCGCCGCCGAAATCGACCGAGTGATACGGCGCTGGCTCAAAAGCCATCCCGATGGCTTGGTCGTATCGCTCGGGGAGGGAACTCGAAACACAAGTTCGGCGGGTCGACAATGGTCGGATGCGCTGGCTGTCCGTAGATCTGCCCGACGCAATCCGGATGCGCGAAATTTTCCTCCAGCCGACAGATCGCTTCTCCCATGTTTCTGTGAGCGCCCTCGACCGCGCGTGGATGGATGCGGCCAATTTGTCATCGGACGTGTTCATCGTCGCCCAAGGGCTTCTTATGTACCTTGAGCCGGAAGAGGTCCGTCAACTGCTGTCCGATATCGCCGACCGTTTTCCGGGTGCCGAGATGGTTTTCGACGTGGTACCGCGCTGGTTTTCGCGCTTGACGATATTGGGGCTGAAACAAACCCCGCATTACCGCCTTCCGCCGATGCCCTGGGGCATAAATCGAGACGAAGTCGATCCAACCTTGCGGCGCTGGAACGCGCGTCTGTCGTCATTCGCGTTTCTCGACTACAGCATACCGCGTGGCCTGCCGCTCCTTTTCGCGCGCATCAATCGCAGTATTCCGTTTTTGCGGCACGAGGTTCCTAGTCTGGTGCACGTCACCATACCAAAGACAGTTTGCCTATCGTCAATTCCAGACATCGAAACCTTCGAATCGACCGAACCAGCATCCTATGAAGAAAGTGACCCACGCTTCGAAGCCACAGACCCTGATCAACGGCGAGCATCAAGCGACGATATATCTGGGCCCGGCGCAATTGGCGCCATGTTCGCCGCTGCGGAGCGAAAACGCGGCCAGGACTGCGACCTCATTATGGCCGCCGGCAACGTAATCGCAAAAAGAGTAGCACTCGGAATGGTGGGCGCCCTCGACCCTGTGCGAGCGGATCATGATGAATTGGCACGCATTGTTCCCGAGAAAGTGGAGGCGTTCGCGAACGCCAGCATGATCATGCTCGACCGGTCGGCCGATACATTACGGCAGTTGTCGCGCTTGGCACACGACGAAGCAATGACAACGGTACGCGCCACGATTGCGATGGCCACCTGTGCTAGCCCGGCGGCTCTTGTTGATGTGCAAACCAGCTTGGTGCTTGCGTGGTTCGCTCGCGCGAGTTCGAACTTCGCCGCGATGGGAATGCTTGGGCTGACGGCCCAGGACGCAGCAATGGCACCTATCAGGCATTCGGTCCAAGATAATGTTGAGCGATTGAACGCCAGGCCCTAGCGGGCGCCTGGCCCGCGCCATGTCATGTGCCGCCCTCTCGTCTATAGGGACTTCTTTAGTATTCGCTTTGATAGCGGACATATCGTATCACATGGTGCTTGCCGTCGACCGTCGTTGGTCGCCGAACAGCGATCGAGCGGACCGCACACTTTTTTCTGGAGACTCTGTGCGCGCCTTCGATTAGTCGGGCTCGCCACTGACGCGGGCTTCGACTGCCCGCTCAGTCAGCCCGTTTTAGCAGACGTCTTGGCCTTAGCTCCATTCGTGTGAACCGGGTATTGCGAGAGTTGCGCGACGCAGAACTACTCACGTTCCACGACCATCGGGTGACGATTCATGATCGAACTAAGCTTATGGCATTGGCCAGGTATGTGGATGTCGAAGGCGCAATTCTGATCCCGTAATATCTGATCAGCTCCTCCAAAGGTCCTCATCTCGCTGGCGCTGGTGACGGGCACCTACACGATTGCCGCCAAGCTGCACTGTTCGTCGTCAAATAATTGAATGCGCCGCGACCTTGGTTCTTATGTTTCTGATAACGACCGGTAGAGCTGTTTAAGGCAGCACAGTCCTAGCGCCGTCGCCGCAGCAGAACGGCAGGGCCGTAGGCGCGCATTGGACTTACATCGCGCAGGGCGCGCAGATACGAGGAAATAAAAGTGCGTTCACGTTTTCAGAAGCTGCTTAGTGATTTGACCGACGCATTCTGGATCGTGCCGGGCAGCATGGTTATAGCCGGCGTGATTGCGGGCATCGGTCTCGTCGATCTCGATCGTAGCGGGCTCATCCCACAAAGCATGCTCCAAAGCACCTGGCTCTACAACGGCGGGGCAACAGGGGCGCGCACGCTGCTGGGTGCGGTGGCCTCGTCAACGATCGGGGTTGCTGGCACCGTCTTCTCAATCACCATTGCCGCACTGGCTCTGGCGGCTGGCCAGATGGGACCCAGACTGCTGCGCAACTTTACGCGGGACCGCGGCAACCAGATTACTCTCGGTGTCTTTCTTGGCACCTTCAGTTACGCGCTTATGGTGCTGCGTAGCGTGCGTGCCCAGACCGAGGGCGAGTTCATCCCGCATCTTTCGCTCGGCATAGCCATCCTGCTTGCATTCGCGTGCGTCGCGACCCTGGTCTATTTCGTGGGCCACATGGCAGGTCGTATCAATGTTGACACGGTCGTCGAGTTGGTGAGCGAGGATCTCAGCGCTGCGATCAAGCGGCTTACGACGGATGAGAGGCAGCCGGCGCCGCCAGACAGCGATTTCTGGCGTCACGGCCGGATACTAAGGAACCCTGGACGCGGCTATCTCCAGCATCTGGCTGGCGACGAACTCGCCGGATGGGCGGCCGAGCACCAGACCTCGATCTTGCTTCTGGTTAGGCCGGGCGATTACGTCTTCCCCGGGGCCCCGATCGGGGTAATGACGCCGCCGGTCGACGGGGCTGAAGCCGAAATTCGCAATGCGATCGCGCTAGCAGGGGAGCGGCAAAGCTCAGATGACCTGGAATTTGCCGTCCGTCAGCTGGTCGAGGTTGCGGTCAGAGCGCTGTCTCCGGGCATCAACGATCCCCACACGGCTATAAGCGTCCTGGATCGGCTCGGGGCAGCCTTGTGCGAGATCGTTCCGTTGCACCTGCGCAACGGCGTCTATGTGCGCAAAGACCGGACCGTTCTCGTTGTTCCCAGCATCGAATATTCCGGGCTCGTCGATGCCATGTTCCACATGCTCAGGCAAAACGCCGCTGGAAAGCCTTCCGTAATCATTCGCATCATGGAGGTTCTCACCGCCGTCGTCACTTGTGAGGACGATCCGGTACGCGTGGCATCATTGCAGCGGCATGCTGATCTGGCCTTGGTTGCGGCCG
>CAWBLX010000007.1:75000-239163 GCA_963789775.1 uncultured Pseudomonadota bacterium | reverse complement strand
GGATTCGAACCCCCGGTACCCTTGCGAGTACTCCGCATTTCGAGTGCGGCGCGATCGACCACTCTGCCACCTCTCCAAGCCTTTGATTTGATGAACTTATTTGACGATTTCTCTTGTCTGCCATTTTGAGGCGGTGGGCCAAGAGTGGGCCAAAAAGTGATCAAAACCCCAGATTTCGTTGACCTCGGTCGAGCAAATCAACGTGCGTCCAGGACCGGCGAAGCGGCTCTCATACAGGGGCGAGTGCTGGCGTGCAAGCTTCCGCTGAGTGAAGATTCATGGACCAGGAACGGGGTACAAACGGCGACGATCCACACGTGACAAATGAGGAGGCACGAGAACCGGCGGGCCGGTTTGCAAACGTGCCAGTCAACGGAGCAGACGCTGGAAGCTGAGCAGTTCCCCCAGACGACACGATGCAGGTTGCGAGCGCTCCGAAAAGTCAGGTAGGCGCACGTTGTGCCGGCCGTCCAAAGTCGGCCCGTCTCGAACAAAAAAAAGAGGTGAACAGCCAGCCACCTCTCCTTTGCGTGTGCCTAAATCTCAACCCCAACTGCTACCGCGAGGCAGCCATCAGCAGTGGCGGTCGAACTTCTCGCACGCCCAGTCGCTGCCTTCTCTGCACCGATAGTGCCAGTGCCGGCACTGGCCTTCGAAATCATCGTCATCATGATGGTGGCGAGCGCTGCTGCCGGCAATGATCGCGAGTGCGGCCGCACCAGCAGCAATGCCAAGGGCGGCGTTGCCGCCATTGTGATGATGGTGCCCGTTGTTGCCATTGTTGTTATGGTATTGTTGATTGTTTCCTTGATGCTGCTTTTTGTCGTAAGCGGATGCTTGCGTTGCTGCCAGTACAGCCCCGGCACAAACGAGTGCCGCAGCGGAAATGGCAAAAAATCTCCTCATCGGTCGCTTCCTCCAAGTTTTATTTATAGGCGGCTCTACGACCCCTAGCAGCTTGGGCCGTTACTTTCGAGGTTTGATCGAGGAATTGGCAAACGCCAAAATACGCTGATAGCGAACCGTGCGGGTTTTTAGGAGCATCTTAAAGCGCCGCGCCGCTGCCAAACATTTCGGCATCGGTTCACGGGCGGCTCAGACCGCCGCACGCCATTCAAGATCCAGGGATTGCGTGGCGGGCCCGTTCGCTTCGTATCCGCGCGCCACCAATCGGCCCGCCCTTGCGTCAGCCACCATGGCGAGCCGTGTTTTGGCGTTCAGTACGGGCGCGACGAGCCACGCAAAATCGCCGTCGAAACTTGGCTCTATCGTCGTCATCGCGCGCGACCTCTCATGGCTGCTGTCGCCGCGCGCCTGCCCCTTCCATCCGGGTTCGCCCCAATGATTGGCCGCCACCGCATCCGCACCGCGACGCACGCGCGCCTCATGCTCCGTCCGCTCGATGACGACTGTCTCATCAGCTGCAGTACCCGCCAGCGTGAAGATGCCCGGCGTTGAAATCACCGCATCGGCAAGCATTCTGGAAGCCTCGCCGAAATCCCGCGCCTCCTCCGCGACCCGGCGCAAAAGATGCGCGGGCGTCGGATGCGGCATCGTCCAGACGCGGCGGCGATTGACGGCCCAATCCACATAGAAAAGCCCGGTCGGATCACGCATCGGAGCCTGATTGAGTGCTGCCGAAAACCGCCCCGGCGCCATCACCTGCAAGACGCCGGTATAGCCGGGCCAGGTCAAAACGGCGAAAGGCCCTGCCGGCGCGCCCTCGACTTTCGCACAAACGAGATTGGCGCCGAGACCGGGTGTCCGCCAATCGAGCACACGGACCAGTCGCGCCGAAGTTTGATCCGGAGATGGAGCCGCGCGACAGGTACACGCCCACTCGTAGTTGACCGAAAAGAAATAGGCGCCGGGACGGCCGATAACGCCGGCAATCGTGTCGATTTCGGCCAGATGCCCGTTATTCGACCGGACGAGCCACGCCCGCGAGACCTTGTCGAGGCCGGCAAGAAGACGCTTCGGATAGCGGCGCGTCGCAACATCCAGAAGCGCATGCGTCTTGTCTCCCCATGCCCGAAGCGTCGCGAGCGGAAAGTCCGGACCCGCCTCGATCACGGGGATCGCGGGAAGAGACGCAGCTTTTGGGACATGCACTGAAGACAATGCGGGGACCGCCATCAATGCCTCATACCCTCACCTGACTAAGCAAGATAAACTGGGAAGATCGGATGGCGTTTGCCATGCCTGAGCCACGACTTATCGGCTCCAAAACATAGGGCCGAAACGCCGCACGGCAATTGACAATCGGCCTCAGTTCGACAATAAAGCCCGCCACCTGCGCGCGAGAAAATTGCGCGCTGAATGCGCTGCCCGAGGCTCTTTGCTGGTAACAATCTAGCAACCCTCTGAAAGTTCACCTCTTTTCGGTGACGCCACAGGGCGCGGCAACAGGCCTAAAAGGCCGAAAGGACGAGAGCCATGTACGCTGTCATAAAGACAGGCGGCAAACAATACCGCGTCTCCAAAGACGATGTCGTAACGATTGAGCGGGTGGCGGGTGACGCTGGCGCCACGGTGGAATTCGGCGAAGTTTTGATGGTCGGCGCCGGCGCCGACGTCACGATCGGCGCTCCCTTCGTGTCCGGCGCCAAGGTCATCGCCGAACTCGTCGAACACTCGCGCGGACCGAAGCTGATCGCCTTCAAGAAGCGTCGCCGCAAGAACTCGCGCCGCAAGAAGGGCCACCGTCAGGACCTTTCTGTCGTGCGTATCACCGACATCGCTGGCGCGTAACGAACCGCCGCTCCATTCGAGGATTTTGAAATGGCACAAAAGAAAGCAGGCGGTTCGACACGTAACGGCCGCGATTCCGAAAGCAAACGCCTCGGCATCAAACGCTATGGCGGCGAACGCGTGATCCCGGGCAACATCCTTTGCCGCCAGCGCGGCACGCAATGGCATCCGGGCTCGGGTGTCGGCATGGGAACCGACCACACGATTTTCGCCGTCGAAGAAGGCACCGTCGAATTCAACACCAAGCGGAACGGCCGGATCTATATTTCGGTGAAGCCCGAAAAGCCGGTCGCGGCGGAATAAGTCCGTCCGAATCCGACGCCAGGTTGTAAGAAATACGGGGACGGCTATGCCGTCCCTTTTTGCCTTTGGTGCTGCCTACCCACATCGTGAATTGATTTTTTATGAAGACTGCCCGCCTCAATTTCAGGACCGTTACCCACGGGGATGCCGCACGCATCGCCGCGCTCGCCGGCGATTGGGACGTTGCGAGCATGACGGGCCGCATCCCTTTTCCCTATTCCGAGGAAGCCGCTCACCATTGGGTCGACGGCCTCGCCGAACGGGAAGAGGTCTTCGGCGTCGAGCTGAACGGCGAGCTGATCGGCATCTGTGGTTTCACGCTCGACACAGATGGCGACGCCGAACTCGGCTATTGGATCGGCAAGCCCTATTGGGGCCAGGGCTACGCAACGGAAGCCGCGCGCGCCGTCATGGCCCATGGCTTCGCAAAGTCAGGCGTTCGCCGCTTCATGTGCAAGCATCTGACCGGCAACGATGCGTCCGCGCATGTCATTCGAAAGCTCGGCTTCAGATATACCGGCAGCGCCACCGGATGGTGCGAGGCGCGTCAGTGCGAACTTCCCGCGCTGACCTACGAGCGCCGCCGCCCCTGGGCCATGGCCATCCGGGCGCTCGCGTCATGAAGTTCCTGGACCAGGCGAAAATCTACATAAGGTCGGGAGCGGGCGGCAACGGCTGCGTCGCGTTCCGACGCGAAAAGTTCATCGAGTTCGGCGGCCCCAACGGCGGCGACGGTGGCAACGGCGGCGACGTCTGGGTCGAATGCGTCCAGAACCTCAACACGCTGATCGATTACCGCTACCAGCAGCATTTCTTTGCCGGCAACGGCACGCCGGGCATGGGGCAGAACCGCGCCGGCCCGAACGGCAAGGATATGGTGATCAAGGTACCGCCGGGCACCGAGGTCTTCGCGGAAGACGGCGAGACGCTGCTCGCCGACCTGACAACGCCGGGCGAGCGAATCCGGCTTGCCAAAGGCGGCAACGGTGGCTTCGGCAACGCGCACTTCAAGAGCGCAACCAACCAGGCGCCCCGCCATGCCAATCCGGGCCAGCCGAGCGAAGAGCTGACAATCTGGCTGAAGCTCAAGCTGATCGCCGACGCTGGCCTCGTCGGCTTGCCGAACGCGGGCAAATCGACATTCCTCGCGGCCGTATCGGCGGCGAAGCCTAAGATCGCCGATTATCCCTTCACGACACTCCATCCGAACCTGGGTGTCGTCCGCGCCGGCGATACCGATTTCGTCCTCGCCGACATTCCCGGACTGATCGAAGGCGCACACGACGGCGCCGGTCTCGGCGATCGCTTCTTGGGCCACGTCGAACGGTGCCGTGTTCTGCTTCACTTGGTCGATGCGACGTCGGAAGATGTCGCAGCCGACTACAAAACAGTGCGCCGCGAGCTGAAAGCCTACGGCAACGACCTCGAGAAGAAGAAGGAGATCGTCGGGCTCTCGAAGTGCGATGCGCTCGACGATGCGACGCTGGCAGAACGCCGTGACAGCCTGAAGAAAGCGGCCCGTAAAACACCGCTCATTTTGTCTGCGGTCTCGGGGCAAGGCGTCAAAGACGCGCTCTACGCGCTTGCGCGAGAAATCACGCGTGCGCATTCAGCAGACGAAGGTGACGACGGCGAAGAGGCTGGTTCCTGGCAACCATAATGCTTTGGCATCGCGTTTAGGCGGCTTGCTGGCCGCCGCCAACTCGCTCACAATGGCCGCCTGACGCCAAAACATTTCCCCCATAGCCAGGAAGCCTTCACATGACCCATTCGGCGCGCACACCGGTTTGGACATGGGTCGTCCCGGTTCTTGGACTTTTGCTTTTCATCGAAGCGTCCGCAACGGGCTATGGCGACGATTTTGCGTCCCATACTTTGGGGATCGTGAACACGGCTCTTCTGATCCCATTTCTGATCGGGACTGTTTTCGCAGCCGTCTATCATGCCGAGGACGTCGCCCACATCATGGGTGAGCCCGTCGGAACGCTCGTCTTGACCGTCGCCGTCACGATTATCGAGCTTGCCCTCATCATCTCGTTGATGCTCTCCGGCAAGGCGACGCCGACCCTCGTGCGCGAGACGGTCTTCGCCGTGATCATGATCGTGACGACCGGCCTCGTCGGCCTGTGCATCGTCGTCGGCGGCATTCGCTACCGCGAGCAGAGTTTCGATGTCACGTCGACGAAGATCTATCTCGCCGTGTTGATCGTGCTGGCGACGTTGACGCTCATCCTGCCGAATTACACGACGACAGCGCCAGGGCGCCTCTACTCGGATAGCCAACTGGCTTACGTCAGCATCGTTACGATCGCGCTCTATCTCGTGTTCCTCTACACGCAGACGGTTCTCCATCGCGGCTACTTCATCGGAGAGCAGCCGCATGCGGAAGACGCGACGCCCGGCGAAGGAAAACTTGCTCTTTCGGCATTCTTTCTCTGTGTTGCATTAGCGGCGGTCGTTCTGCTCGCCAAACTCATCGCTGTCGTGATCAACGTCGGCGTTTCGACGCTCGACGCGCCATCGAGCATCAGCGGCGTCATCATCGCGCTGATCGTTCTGACGCCGGAATCGATCGCGGCGGTCCGCGCCGCGCAAAAGGACGACCTCCAGAAAAGCTTGAACCTCGCGCTCGGCTCGTCGCTCGCCACGATCGGCCTGACGATCCCCGCGATTGCGGCCGCCAATATCTTTCTTCACACGCCGCTGATTCTCGGCCTCGAGCCGGGCGATGAAGTGCTCGTCGTCATGACGCTGGCGGCCAGCATTCTGACGTTCGGAACAGGAAGGACCAACGTCTTGTTCGGCTTCCTGCATTTGGTGATCTTCGGAACGTTCCTGTTCCTGGCATTCGTGCCGTAAAGGGGCGTTTCGAGACACTTTCGACGCGCATTTGGTAAAAATCCGGCCGGCATTGCCGATATGCCATCGGCTCCTCTTGCCGGAAGGCCAGCATTTGCAGATAAGGCACGCGAAAGCTCGCGCCTTCGAACCCTGTTACCGAGACGGATATGGCCGCCACGCCGACTTTTGACGCCACGACGCTGACCGCACGCCCCGAATGGGCGGAGGCGAAGCGCATCGTCGTCAAGATCGGCTCGGCCCTGCTGACCGATCGGGCCACCGGCGGCATCAAATCCGCCTGGCTCAATTCGCTGATGGACGACGTCGCGGTGCTGGCCGGCGCCGGCAAGGAGATCATTCTCGTCTCGTCGGGCTCCATTGCGCTCGGTCGTCACACGTTGAAACTTCCGAAAGGGCCCCTGGCGCTGGAGCAAAGTCAGGCCGCCGCTGCCGTCGGCCAGATCAGCCTCGCCCATGCCTATCAGGAGCTTGCGGCGGCGCGCGGCCTGACGGCGGCGCAAGTCCTGCTCACGCTCGGCGATACCGAAGAACGCCGGCGCTATCTGAACGCCCGCAACACCATCGAAGTCTTGCTCGGCCTTAAGGCTATCCCTGTCGTCAACGAGAACGATACCGTCGCGACCACCGAAATTCGCTACGGCGACAACGACCGGCTGTCGGCGCGCGTCGCATCGATGCTGTCTGCCGATTGCCTCGTCCTGCTATCCGACATCGACGGGCTCTACACGGCACCACCGAACGAGCATCCCGATGCCAAGCACCTCCCGCTTGTCACCGAAATCACGCCCGAGATCGAGGCCATGGCCGGCGACGCCGGGACCGAGCTGTCGAAAGGCGGCATGAAGACGAAAATCACGGCGGGCAAGATCGCGCTCGCCGCCGGCACCAACATGGTCATCACGACCGGCAAGATTCACCATCCGTTGCGCGCCATTTCGGAAGGCGCCCGCGTCACATGGTTTATCGCCAAGTCCGATCCGGTGACGGCGAGAAAACGCTGGATTTCCGGTCAGCTCGTCCCCAACGGCCAAGTTTTCCTCGATCGAGGCGCCGAAAAGGCCCTGCTGAGCGGCAAAAGCCTGCTGCCCGCGGGCGTAACGCGCATCGACGGTTCGTTCGACAGGGGTGATGCCGTTATTATACGATCCGCCGAAGGACGCGAACTTGGCCGCGGACTGGTTGCCTATGCGGCGGCCGATGCCCGTCGTATTATAGGAAAACGCTCGAGCGAGATCGCCGCGATCCTCGGCTATGAAGGGCGCGATACGCTCATCCACCGGGACGACATGGCGCTGACAAGGACTTGACCGATGAACAGACCGGAGCGCATCGAGAACGATACCGCCGCATTGATGCGCGGCATCGGCGAAGCTGCCAAAGCCGCGAGCCGACGGCTGGCCATCGCCACGCCGGAAGAAAAGAACGCGGCGCTGAAAGCGGCCGCAAAAGCCTTACGCGCGGCCGCGCCGAAAATCCTCGAAGCCAACGCCAAGGATGTCGCGGCCGCGAAAGCCGCCGGCCGTCCCGCAGCGTTTGTCGACCGGTTGGTTCTCAATGAAAAGCGGATCGCGGGCGTCGCGAAGGGCCTTGAGGAGATCGCCGGGCTGCCGGACCCCGTCGGCACCGTCCTCGCCGAATGGACCCAGCCCAACGGCTTGAAATTCCAGCGCGTCCGCGTGCCTTTGGGAACCATCGGCATCATTTACGAGAGCCGCCCGAACGTCACCGCCGATGCCGGGGCCCTGTCGCTTAAGGCGGGCAACGCTTCGATCCTGCGCGGCGGTTCCGACAGCCATCACTCGAGTGTCGCCATCCACGATTGCCTCGTCGAAGGACTGCGCGCGGCAGGGCTTCCTGAAGCCGCGATTCAGCTCGTTCCCACGACCGACCGCGAAGCCGTCGGCGCGATGCTGCGCGGCCTCGACGGTGCCATCGACGTCATTGTCCCCCGGGGCGGCAAAAGCCTCGTCGAGCGCGTGCAGACGGAAGCTCGCGTGCCGATCTTCGCGCATCTCGAAGGCATCTGCCACACCTACGTCGACAAAGCCGCGAACATCGACATGGCGGTACCGATCGTCGTAAACGCCAAGATGCGCCGCATCGGCGTCTGCGGCGCAACCGAATGCCTACTGATCGACAAGAACGCCAAGAGTGACATCGTCACGCCGCTGGTGCAGGCTCTGCTTGACTCCGGCTGTGAGGTTCGCGGGGACACGGCGATCCAGAACGCCGACCCGCGCGTCAAAGCCATTTCGCCCGATGATTTCGGCAAAGAATTCCTCGACGCGATCATCGCCGTCAAGCTTGTCGACGGCGTCGACGGCGCGATCGAGCACATCGCACGTTATGGCTCGCAGCACACCGATGCCATCGTCACCGACGATGCGGCCGCCGCCGACCGCTTCCTCGACCGGGTCGATTCGGCCATCGTCCTCGTCAATGCATCGACGCAGTTCGCCGACGGCGGCGAGTTCGGCTTTGGCGGCGAAATCGGCATCGCGACCGGCAAGATGCACGCGCGCGGTCCGGTCGGTGTCGAACAGCTGACGAGCTTCAAGTACAAGGTGCGCGGCAACGGCCAGATCCGGCCGAAGTGATGCATGCGGATGAGGCACGTCTGAGTTGACGCGAAAGATTCCGCTGCAAAGCTTTGGCTCCCTTCGCGTCCACACGCCTCTCTGCCTGCCAGGGCAGCGTATCGGTGTCATGGGAGGCACATTCAATCCGCCCCACGACGGGCACCGCATCGCCGCCGAGGCCGCAATGAAGCGGCTCCATCTCGACCAGGTATGGTGGCTGATCACGCCCGGCAACCCATTGAAATCGCACGATGGGCTGTCCTCGCTGGATGGCCGGATGAAGCTCGTGCAGGTCTTCGCACGCGGGCCCAGGATGAAAATTACGGGCTTCGAGCGTCAGCTCGGCACCCGCTACACCGCCGGGACGCTGTCGTTCCTGAAGCGCCGCTATCCGGCCGTGCGCTTCGTTTGGATCATGGGCGCCGACAATCTCGCGTCATTCCATCGCTGGCAGCACTGGCGGGATATCGCGGCCATCATGCCGATTGCCGTCGTCGACCGGCCGGGCTGGCGGCACGCCGGCTTGTCATCACCCGCGGCCCTTGCGCTGAAACGCTACCGGCTGCCGGAGTCCGAAGCCGCCTCTTTGGCCGTTAGAAAACCACCTGCCTGGATGCTTCTGACCATCCGGCTTTCGGGCCTTTCCTCCACCGTATTGCGCAACGCAGCACCGCGATTCCAACAGGCGAAGACTTAAGCCATTGACTCGCATAACACTTTTGCGACAAGCGGCATCCGATTTCCAATTGCGGCTTGGCGCGACGCCCATTAATATATGCGTTGTCCGGGGTACCCGGACCTTAGTGACATGCGGGACAAACCAGCAAAGGACGCTCGCCGCTTGATCCGAACCACAACCGAGGCTGCTCGCAAGAGCTCCTCAATCGCCCCGTCCGCCGCCAAGGCGCCGGACTCGGCCGCTCTCCTCGATGACATCGTGCGTTGGCTCGATGACGCGAAGGCAGAGGAAATCATCTCCATTCCCCTCGAAGGCAAATCAGCATTGGGCGACTTCATGGTCGTGGCTTCTGGCCGCAACGACCGGCACGTCGGCGCCATCGCTGAGCAGCTGCGCGAAAAGCTCAAGGCGCGCGGCGAAGCCCGCGTTCGCGTCGAGGGCCTCAACGCCTGCGACTGGGTGCTGATCGACACGGGCGATATCATCGTCCACGTCTTCCGCCCTGAAGTCCGCGAATTCTACAACCTCGAAAAGATGTGGCAGGCGGAGCTCCCGCCGGACGCATCACGCGGCAACTCCTCGCAGCACTAGCTGCGGGGACTGAGACCTTTTTCGATCAGACGCGGCCGAGAGCCTCGGCCGCGAGGCATTCATTAATGCGCATCGCAATTTCCGCGATCGGCAAACTGAAAGATGCAGAAGAGCGCGCAATCGTCGAGCGCTATGCGAAACGCTTGAACGGCGCCGGTAAATCGCTCGGCCTCGGCCCTCTCGATATCCGGGAATATCCCGAAAGCCGTGCGACCGATGCCGCGGAACGCAAGCGCGATGAAGCCGCGCGTCTTCTGAAGGACATCGGCGCGGGCGACACAGTTGTCGTGCTCGAACCGACTGGGCGACCACTGACCAGCGAAGCGTTTGCTGCCTTCGTCCGCGACACGCGCGACGATGGTGCCAAGGCCTGCATTTTTCTCATCGGCGGCCCGGATGGCCACGGCGAGGCCGCGTTAGGCGCTGCCACGTTGAAGCTGTCGCTCGGAGCGCTCACGCTTCCGCACGGCCTTGCGCGTGTTGTATTGATCGAGCAGCTTTACCGTGCGGCCACGATATTATCCGGCCATCCCTACCACCGCGCATGATCTTAATGGCAAACGCTACGCCGCCCCCAGTGATCAAATACAGCTTCCCGCCGTTCGTCCCCGATGGTGCACGCCTGCTCATACTTGGCACGCTCCCGGGAGAAGAGTCGCTTCGGCTCCAGCAGTACTACGCGCATCCGCGAAATCATTTCTGGCCGTTGATCGCGGCGCTCTCGGAAAGCCCTTTGCCCTCGTCATTCACCGAGCGTGTAGCTCTACTGAAAGACAACCGGTGGGCGCTCTGGGATGTGCTCGAAGGCGCGGAGCGGATAGGAAGCTCGGACGCAGCCATCCGCAACCCGACGGTGAACGCGTTCGGCGACTTCTTCGCCGAGCATGCCGAAATCGAGACGGTCGCATTCAACGGCCAAAAGGCCCGCGACCTCTTTGTCCGCTACATACTAAAGCCGGGCATCGTTAGCAAAGACCGGTTCACCGCGATCGACCTGCCGTCATCGAGCCCCCTCTACACCAAGTCCTTCGAGGAAAAACTTGGTCTTTGGCGCACCAAGCTCGCACCCTACATCCCCACCGGCCGTCAAAACCGCAACGCGAAATAATCGATCGCGAACTGCGGCAGAAGTCGGCGCATAGCGGCAGCCAGGTACGTCGGCGTCGTAACGTAATAGTGCCGCCGTGGCCTCGTGCTCTCGACCGCATGGATCAACCGCTTCGTCACCGCTTCCGGCTCGAGCTTGAATGTTTGTTGCCCGCCCGCCTTCATGGCTTCGAGCCGCGTCCGATAGACGTCGCGGTGGGGCGAATTGTCGATATCGACGGTCGCCAGCAGCCGCGCAACCGAATGTTCGACAAACCGCGAACGGATAGGTCCCGGCTCGATGAGAGACACCTGGATCCCCGATCCTTCGAGTTCGAGCCGCAACGACGTCGTCAACGCTTCGAGCGCGAATTTGGAAGCGCAATAGGCGCCCCGGTACGGCGCAACGATCATCCCCAGAACGGACGAGCAATTGACGATCCGCCCGGCTCCGTTCTTGCGCATCGCGGGAATGAGACGGCGCGTCAGATCGTGCGTGCCGACGAGATTGACCTCGAGCTGCTCGCGCAGAAGCGCCGGCGTCAGATCTTCGACAGCACCCGGTTGCCCATAAGCAGCATTGTTGAACAGCGCGTCGAGCTTGCCCCGCGTAAGTTCCAGCGCCCTGATCGCGCACGTCGCAATAGACTGCGAATCCGCAAGCTCGAGCGGCAGCACTTCGAGATTCAGGAAATTCTTGAGCCGCGCCAGATCCTCAGGCTTCCGTGCGGTCGCGATCACCCTCCAGCCCCGCTCGCTCATGGTGCGAGCCGCATCGAGGCCGATGCCGGAGGAGCATCCCGTGATAAGAATTGAACGTGTCATTGGGCTCCCGTGATCGAGACCAAGTGAAGGCCTGCCTTACCACGAGCCTGCGCGTCTCGTCTTTCTTCGATATGCCGAAAGAGCTGGATATATCCGGCGCTCCGGAGAGGGCGGCTCCCTCGCCGCCCGCGGGATCACTTCTTGAACTTCACGAGGTCGCGGCCATCCTCGCCCTTGAGTGTCAATGTATCATCCACGGCGACGAAAGACCGGGCGGCCTCGAGCGCCGAAAAATACTGCGCTTCGATCTCCGACTTGCCCTCGCACATCATCTTCGTCGACGCGAGCGGCCCGATCTGCACTGCATCGTCTTCGATCGTAATCGGACCGTTAAAGCGATTACAGCCGCCGGTACCGGACACTCTGTCGGTCGTATAGTCGAGCGTCAGGCCCTCGACCGGCTTGCCGTTGAGTTCCACTGCAATCCATCGCGCCGTCAGCGGCCCGTCATCGTCTTCCTGCGCCATCGCCGGAAAGCCGACCGCAAGAACAAGCGCACCCAAGGCGATCGCTCTGACGTACCGCATCTCGGCTTTCCTCCTCTGCCCCATGCCGCGCTTAGTTAGCGCCTTCGAGCAAGCGGCGGGCAATCACCTGCGCCTGAATTTCCGCGGCACCCTCGAAAATGTTCAGAATGCGAGCATCGCAGAGCACGCGGCTGACCGGGTATTCGAGTGCGAAGCCGTTGCCGCCGTGAACCTGCAGCGCGTTGTCGGCGTTCGCCCACGCCACGCGCGCACCGAGCAACTTCGCCATCCCGGCTTCAAGGTCGCAGCGCCGCCCCGCATCCTTCTGCCGAGCCGAGAAATAGGTGAGCTGACGAGCGATCATCGTCTCGACCGCCATCATCACGATCTTGTTGCGAACACGCGGGAACGAGTAGATCGGCTTGCCGAACTGCACGCGTTCGAGCGCATATTTGAGCCCGAGATCCATCGCGCACTGCGCGACGCCGACCGCGCGCGCCGCCGTCTGGATGCGCGCACCCTCGAACGTGTTCATGAGCTGCTTGAAGCCCTGGCCCTCGACACCGCCGAGAAGATTTTCCGCCGGAACCTCGAAGCTGTCGAAGGAGATGTCGTATTCTTTCATGCCGCGATAACCGAGAACCTCGATTTCGCCGCCCGTCATGCCGTTCGCCGGAAACGGATCTTCATCCGAGCCGCGCGGCTTCTCGGCAAGAAGCATCGACAGGCCCTTGTAGCCCGCCTCGTTCGGATTGGTACGCGCCAAAACGGTCATGATGTCGGCGCGGACCGGATGCGTGATCCACGTTTTTTGCCCCGTGATCTTGTAGACATCGCCGTCCTTCACCGCGCGCGTTTTAAGAGACGCGAGATCGGAACCCGTGTTCGGCTCCGTGAAGACGGCAGTCGGCAGCATTTCGCCCGACGCGATCTTCGGCAGATACTTCTCTTTCTGCTCCGGCGTACCGTTATGCAGAATGAGCTCGCCTGCGATTTCCGCCCGCGTTCCGAGCGATCCGACGCCGATATACCCGCGCGAAAGCTCTTCCGACGCGACGCACATGGATTCTTTTCCAAGCGCCATGCCCCCGAATTCTTCCGGAAGCGCCAAGCCGAAAACGCCAAGCTCCGCGAGCTTCGCGATGACTTCGAGAGGAATATATTCGTTCTTGAGATGCCACTCGTGGGCGTACGGAATAACCTCGTCGAGTGAGAACTTGCGCATCAGATCCTGGATCTGCGCGTGCGTCTCATCGAGGCCGGTATCGCCGAACGTCATGGCATCGGGCTGAGCCGAGATCAATTCGCCAAGCCGCGCCTTGACCGCCTCCGAGCCGCCTTCGGCAACGAGATCCGCGACCGAATCCTCATACCGCCGGATATCAGCCTTCGGAACGCCGAGAGCGTCAGGGCGAGCAATCTCGAGCTGGCTCATTGGAATGCCGTTCGCAATCTGCGCCGCATACTCGCCAAAGGCCGCGATCAGAAGAAGCTGCTCGAATTCGCCGAAGCGGCCCTCGCCCTCAAGACGGCTGGCCCAGTCGTGCATCTGGCGAAGCCCTTCGACCGTCGTCGCGAGCCACGCAAGCCCATGCGCCACGTGCTGAGCCTGGTCGACGCCGCCTTCTTCCTGGATCTTGATCCGGACGCCGGCCTTCGCCGCTTGCAGAATTTTGTCCGCCCCGGTCACAGCCTCGCCGCAGCGCTCGATGAGCTTCGCGGGGCCGGCGGCGAGAAGATCTGCTCCAGCCTTCATGGGCGTGACGGACATACGTTTCTCCTGAGGAATATCAACACGCGAGGCAGAACGCCGAGCCAATCGGATGCGTTGCGCGACCAATTCACCTCTCGGGAATGATTAGTCAACTGGTCTCGAACCGCAACAAAAGCCCACGCGACCTATCCGCGCGAAAAGGACCGAAATAACTGGTGTTCGGCCGCGCACTGAACCACGTAGAGTTCCGCACGTTTACCGTCCCGGTTCCCGTCTTTTGGCCTGTGTCCAAATTGCCGCCTCCCGGTCTGGCAGGTTATGCCACTGTGGACCCGGATCGATCGAAACACTAGGTTCCGCGCCACAAAACCAATAAGCGTCGGGAGCAGAAGTTACCTATGAAGCGCATGCGGAGATTGGTCGAAGCCCTTTACCGGGTTTACGAGCATTCGGGCTTCGCGATGGCCGGCGCGGTGGCGTTCTCGTTCGTCGTCTCGATCTTCCCCTTCTGCATCTTTCTCGGCGCTCTCTCCGGCTATTTCGGCGGCCGAGAGCTTGCGCAAGACGCCATCAACCAGCTCTTCGCCATTCTGCCCGCGCCGGTCGCCCAAGGCATCGCTCCCCAGATCGAAGCCGTGATGGGAACGCGGCGCATCGATCTTGCGACCCTCAGCGGATTTCTCGCCCTCTTCTTCGCAACGAGCGCCGTCGAGACATTGCGGGCCGCTCTGAACGGCGCCTATCGCGTGCGAGAGAAGCGTCCGTATCCGCTCTGCCTGCTGATCAGCATGCTGTTCGTCTTCGTCAACGGCATTTCGACGCTCGTGCTGACGTGGGCGGTGGTCGTCGGTCCGAGCGTCGTCGGCCCCGCCATCGCGTCGCACTTGCCGGACAACTGGGTCCGGCTGCTTTTTGATTCAAGCGACATCGGACCGGGCATTCGCTACGGCCTCTCGGGCGCCGTCATGGCCGCACAGCTTTTCGCCCTTCACTTGCTCCTCGCCGCGGGACAGCGGCGGATTGCCGACGTCTGGCCGGGCATTGCCCTGACGATTGTGCTCTGGCTGGCACTCGCCGGGCTCTGGTCGAACTATCTCGCAATCACGAACTACTCGCTTTTCTACGCCGGCCTGTCGCAGCTGATGATCGCGCTGATCTTCTTCCAGTTTACGGCCATCACGATCCTGCTCGGCGCCGAACTCAATCGCGGCATCATGGAAATGAAGCGCATGCGTCGGGAAGCGGCCGAAAGAGCAGCCTCCCGTGCCGATGCCTTGCGTCGCTCCAATCTTGAGCGCACTTAAAATGCACATAGAAAAAGCTCCTCCCGGTTTCCCGGCAGGAGCTTCGATTTCAGCTTATGGCTTTGATCTCAGCGCGGCTTGGGACCGGCTTCGATAACGTCCTCAAGCGTCCTGAGACCCGTGGTCGGCGCCGAGACGAGCACGGCCATGTTGCCCGGCTTATGCTCGTTCTTCATCATGCGCATGTGCGCCTTGGGAATCTGTTCCCAGGAGAAGACTTCCGACATGCACGGGTCGATGCGCCGCTCGATCACGAGGCGGTTAGCTTGACTCGCCTGCATCAGGTTGGCGAAATGCGAGCCCTGCACACGCTTCTGATGCATCCAGAGGTAACGCGCGTCCATCGTGAGATTGTAGCCTGTGGTGCCGGCACAGATCACGACCATGCCGCCGCGCTTCACGACCTGTACGGAAACGGCGATCGTCGATTCGCCCGGATGCTCGAACACGCAGTCGACGTTGACGCCCTTACCGGTGATGTCCCAGATGGCCTTTCCGAACTTGCGCATCTCCTTCAGCCACTCGTTGTACTCTTCCGAGCCGACCTTCGGGAGCTGTCCCCAGCATTTGAAGTCTTTGCGATTAATCGCGCCCTTGGCGCCGAGCTGGAGAACGTAATCGCGTTTGTCATCCTCGGAAACGATGCCGATGGCATTTGCACCCGACGTTGCGCAGAGCTGCACGGCGAAGCTGCCGAGCCCGCCCGAAGCGCCCCAAACTAGAACGTTGTGACCGGGCCTCAGAACATGCGGACGATGGCCGAAGAGCATGCGATAGGCGGTTGCGAGCGTCAGCGTGTAGCAGGCGCTTTCTTCCCACGTCAGATGCTTCGGGCGTTCGAGAAGCTGGCGATCCTGCACGCGGCAGAACTGCGCGAACGAACCGTCGGGCGTCTCGTAGCCCCAGATCCGCTGCGACGGCGAAAACATCGGATCGCCGCCGTTGCACTCTTCGTCGTCGCCGTCGTCCTGGTTGCAGTGAATGACGACTTCGTCGCCGACCTTCCAGCGCTTCACCTTGGAGCCGACAGCCCAGACGATGCCGGAAGCGTCGGAACCGGCGATGTGATAGGGGAACTTGTGAACGTCCCGGATCGGTGAGATCGGCACGCCGAGCGACGCCCAGACGCCGTTGTAATTGACGCCCGCCGCCATGACGAGAACCAGCACATCGTGGCTGTCGAGTTCCCACGTCGGAACGACTTCCATCTGCATGGCCTTGTCGGGCTCGCCGTGGCGTTCCTCCCGGATAGTCCACGCGTACATGTTTTTCGGAACATGCCCGAGCGGCGGGATTTCGCCGATCTCGTAAAGATCTTTTCTTATTCCAGCCGATCCCGATTGAGCATCGGATGCGTCGCTTTTAGCTGCCAAGTTCTGGCTCGACATTGGTGTTGCGTCTCCCGAACTTTCCCCGCGACGAGGGCCGTTATGGCTCATCTTCTTCGCGTTTGTCCCCTTCCCAGCAGGGGATCGACGTATGAAGCACGTTTTTGCGCTGCAATGAAGAGGGTTAGTCCGCGGTTAACGTCTCCGCAATTCCTCTTTAACGCGGGAGCGTTATTTTACTGGCCAGTTTCGGCCATTTTGGCCCATTGGAACGCGCGCAATGCAAGATCTCTGGTGGCAGCTCCAGGCTACTGATTCCTTCACCCTTTACACGGCGCTCCTATTCGCCGCCGCCGTATGCGGGTTTATGCACGAGATCATCCGAACGCCCACGCTCGCCTGGGTCTCCGCCCCCTTCTTAGCATTGGGGGGTATCCTCGGCCCCACCCTTCTGGCCCGGCAAATGATCACCCTTTCGTACGATCAGACCATCAACGCGGTCTCGGCGACGGCTATGGGCACCCTCGCGACGCTGCTCGCGATCCTCGTCTGTAGTTGGCTCTGGACACTCTTCGTCGAATACCGCGTCAGTCGCACCAAGCTCTCCGCCCTGCCGACACGCGCTCCCCGCATTCGTCGATAGCGGGCTCGGGCACGAAAGAGTACCGCGACGCCCGGGCAAAGCGCGGCGAACTGCCGATTTTGCCTTTTCCGGGCGTTCGGTTACTTTACGGTATTCCCTGTGTCATTGATCAAAGCCTGGGGGCGCCCTTTCGATGTCGGACAAAATCGTGCGCGACAAGCCGTGGCTGTTCCGGACTTATGCCGGACACTCGACCGCCGCCAAGTCGAATGCGCTCTACAAGAAAAACCTCGCCAAGGGGCAGACGGGCCTCTCCATCGCCTTCGATCTGCCGACCCAGACAGGGTACGATTCCGATCACGAGCTCGCCCGCGGCGAGGTCGGAAAGGTCGGCGTCCCGGTCTCGCATTTGGGAGACATGCTGACGCTGCTCGACGGCATCCCGCTCGACCAGATGAACACCTCGATGACGATCAACGCGACGGCCGCCTGGCTCCTGTCGCTTTACATCGCCGTCGCAGACAAGACGGACGCCCCCCGCGACAAGCTGACGGGCACCATCCAGAACGACATCATCAAGGAATACCTTTCGCGCGGCACCTACGTTTTCCCGCCCGAGCCGTCGCTCCGGCTCATAAAGGATACGATCGTCTTCTCGACGAAAAACGTGCCGAAGTGGAACCCGACGAACGTCTGCTCCTATCATTTGCAGGAAGCGGGCGCGACGCCGGTCCAGGAGCTTGCCTATGCGCTCGCGACCTCGATCGCCGTGCTCGACACCGTCAAAGCTTCCGGCGAAGTGCCGGAGAAAGAGTTCAGTAACGTCGTCGGCCGCATCTCGTTCTTCGTCAATGCCGGCATGCGCTTCGTCACCGAGATGTGCAAGATGCGCGCATTCGGCGAACTTTGGGACGAGATCACGCGCGAGCGCTATGGCGTGACGGACCCCAAGCACCGCATGTTCCGTTACGGCGTGCAGGTCAACTCGCTCGGCCTCACCGAGCCGCAGGCCGAAAACAACGTCTACCGCATTCTGCTTGAGATGCTGGCCGTCACGCTGTCGAAGAACGCCCGCGCCCGCGCCGTGCAGCTGCCGGCATGGAACGAGGCTCTCGGGCTTCCGCGCCCGTGGGACCAGCAGTGGTCGCTCCGCATGCAGCAGATCGTCGCTTACGAAACGGACCTGCTCGAATACGCCGACATTTTCGACGGTTCCGTCGAGATCGCGAAAAAGGTCGCGGCGCTGAAGGAAGAAGCCCTCGCCGAACTCGCGACCATCGAGAAACTGGGTGGCGCCGTTGCCTCCATCGACTACATGAAACGTCGCCTCGTCGAGAGCAACACGGCACGCCTCTCGCAGATCGAAAGCGGCGAGCTGACTGTTGTCGGCGTCAACCGCTTCACCGAATCCGAACCGTCGCCGCTTTCGGGCGGCACCGACGCAATCATGGTTGTCGATCCGGCTATGGAAGCCGAGCAGATCGGCAAGCTGAAGGCATGGCGCGAAAGCCGAGACCCCAAAAAAGCCGCGGCGGCATTGGCCGAAGTTGAACGCGCGGCGAAAGAGGGTCGCAACATCATGGAATCCTCGATCGAGGCCGCCAAGGCAGGCGTCACGACCGGCGAATGGGGCACGGCGTTGCGCAAGATCTTCGGCGAGTATCGCGCCCCGACCGGTGTCGCGCAGGCGGCCGTCGCCCGCGACAGCACTGAGCTCGAAGCCGTTCGCGCCACCGTCGAGGAAGTGTCCGACCGCCTCGGCCGGCGTATCAAGTTCCTCGTCGGCAAGCCGGGCCTTGACGGTCATTCCAACGGCGCCGAGCAGATCGCGGTCCGCGCCCGCGATGCCGGCATGGAAGTCGTCTACGAGGGGATCCGCCTGACGCCCGCCCAGATCGTCCGCGCCGCGGTCGACGAAGGCGTGCACGTCGTTGGCCTCTCGATCCTGTCGGGCTCGCACGTTCCCCTCGTCAAGGACGTGATGGAACGCATGCGCAAGGAAGGGCTCGACGACGTGCCGGTCGTCGTTGGCGGCATTATTCCCCCGGAAGACGCTAAGACATTGAAAGCCTTCGGTGTGGCAGCGGTCTACACCCCCAAGGACTTTCAGCTGAACGACATCATGGCCGATATCGTCAAGCTCGTGGACCGCTACGCCAAGGCCGCGTGACCTCCTTCGCCTCTCCCCTCGGGCAGAGGCAGGCGCGAATCGCCGGTGAGGGGGCGGGCAAACCTCAGCGCATGTTCCCTCACCCCAAGGAGAGAGGGGCCCAACACGTTGAGTCCTAAATGAAAACCTGGGTCGCCCTTTTTCTCGTTTTGCTCGCCGCGGGCATCGCTTGGGGGCTCGCACGCGACCTCTTTTCGCGGCAACGTGGCACACTGACCGGCACCGTCGTCAGCTTCGATCCCGGAAACGCCATTCCCAAATGGTCTCCGGCCACCCCGCCGCGCTATAAGGTTCGTCTGCCCGACGGCCGTCTGGTCGATGTCGCAACCAAAGACAACCGCGGTATTCCAGCCGGCGACGGGATATCCATCACGGAATGGGTGACACCCTGGGGACAGGTCTGGTACACGCAGCGCGATTAGGGAGGGGCCGTTGCGCAAAGAAACTCGAATGCGGCTCGAAAGGGCACTCTGGATCGACCGCGCAAAGAAGGTCGGGATTGGCCTCGCCGTCGTCGCGGCGGTCGGCTTGGCATTCGGCTACGAACAGCTCGACATGAAGGTCGATAACAAAAACGTCGGCGGGACCGTGACCGATCTCGAGCCCCTGGTCTCCAAGCAGAATTCCGCCGACGGCGAGAACGTCATCGTCCGGCTGGATAACGGCGAACTCATTCGCGTGCTCGCCTACAAATCCCGCGGGCTCAAGATCGGCGACAAAATTCAGGTCGTCGAGCACCACCACGCCACGGGCCGGGTGACGCACACCCTGAGATAGTCTCTTCCTGCGTTGACGCGGCGACTTCGACCGGTATAAGACGCCGCTTCGCCCTTTGGGCGGCTTGCCTCAGTGGCGGAACGGTAGACGCGGCAAACTCAAAATCTGCTATCCATCGGGTGTGGGGGTTCGAATCCCTCCTGGGGCACCAATTGCGTTGTCGATAACAAAAAATTATAAATAATACAATGTGTTAGATCGATTTTTTGGCCTAACATTGGGATGCTGAAATAGGGACTCGAACCTACGCGTCGGCATTTCTCAGCGCGCGCATTAGTGGCATGGCGCAAGATCCCAGAAGTGGAACTCGCTTGCCCCATGATCGGCGAGGCGGGAGCCATCGCCGATTACTTCCGCTATTGAGGGTATCTCGTCAGATGTCGATCTTCTCCGCGATTTCGATTGCATCATCCACCTCGATCCCGAGGTATCGAACGGTGCTCTCAATTTTGGAATGCCCGAGAAGGAGCTGGACCGCTCGCAGATTGCCGGTGCGCCGGTAGATCAACACCGCCTTTGTCCTTCTCAAGGAGTGGGTCCCGGACTTGGCTGGATCGAGTCCGATGCTGGCCACCCACTCGTGTACAAGCCGGGCATATTGTCGAGTGGTCAGACCGGTCGAGCGATCGCTTCGGACGGCGAACAGAAACTGACCCGGCTTTCGTCCCGTCAGTCGCAAGTAGTCATCAATCGCCAGACAACTCTGGTCGGTTAGCTCGAAGCGCACTGGCCTGCCGGTCTTCTTCTGCTTGATGGTCGCGCGATCCATTGCATAGCCACTCGGCGCAACGTCATCGACGCGAACGGCTACGACGTCACAGCCACGCAGCTTGCTGTCAATGGCGAGATTGAACAGGGCGAGGTCGCGCGTTCGCCCCGTCATCTGAAGCTTGGTTCTTATCGACCAGACGTGGCTGGGTCTCAGGGGCGGCTTCGCGCCAATGAGCTTGCCTTTGTTCCAGGGCAGACGCCGTGAGTGGTTCAGCTCTTCATGATGTTCTTCCATGGGTTGTCTCCTTGTTAGAGAGACAAACCAGCATGCGCCCGCTCAGGCCGAGTTGTTGTTCCGATGTCCGGTTTCGGAGAGGATCTTCGGTCAGAAGGTTACTGCGCGACGTTTTTGACCCAAAGCCGACTTTGGCGGACTGAGGAACACTAAGCTCGGCACCGACGCGACGCAGAGGGGCGGACATCAAGGCGACCTCTGGCCGTCATACTTGCCGTCCAAGAGGGAATGGCTGCTATTCGCCCGTCAGTCGACATTGTCTCAATGGAGAACAGATGAGCGCTGGAGGGAGTTGCCGAACGGGCCGAAAGCCTTCATCTCAACTACCGCCCTATCTTGTCTTCCTCTAGGGCCGACGTTCCGATTTGCCTCACTAGCTCTCCAGGATAATGCGCGCAAGTTCCGACGGATTTTCAACTGCTGAAAAGTGCCCGGTGTCTTTAAGTGTGACCATGCGCACATGCGGGATCAATGCACGCGTTCGCTCCCGTTCATCGAGGCGCGACCAATCGGTGTCGCCATATATGAGCGTTACGGGCGCAGTGATTCTCCGGTACTGGTCGGGCGCCTTGCTCCAGGATCGCCAGCCCGCCAGCACTTTGCGTGCGGCGCGTTTGTAACCAGGAAGATGCGCAACTTTATCGAACTCTGTGAGAAGGTCGGGGGGAAGTTTACGAGGGTCGTGATATCCACCGCCCATGATTTTTCCCAGGACCATCCTATTTTCCAACGAAGCATTGAATGCGCCGAGAATCGGAATTTGCAAACTTCCGATGATAAAATTCGCGAACCAGTTGCCGCGCCGGATACCATCGCCATAGCGGGTTTCGTAGTCATAAGGGTTGATTGCAAAAACCCGCTTCACGCGTTGCGGAATGCCGGCCGCGACCGTCAGGGCCAATGCGCCCCCGATCAACTCGCCGACGAGCGTCACGTCGGTAAGGTTGAGCTTCTCGATGAAGCCGATCACGCTTTGCCGGAAATAAGGCTCATCTAAGCGGGCACGCGGATCGATCGGCGAACGGCCGTGTCCAGGAAGATCGATGGCGTAAACTGTATACGATTTGGCGAGGACAGGCGCCAGGTTTCGAAAATATTCGAGCTGCGTGCGGATCGTGTGCATGAGGACCAACGGCGGCCCCTCGCCGCTCGTCTGATAGCGCAGGCTAAGCGTATCCGAAATTTGAAGCAGGCTTGGTTCGGCGTTCAGCGAAATTGGCATTCGAGTTATCCTTTGTGGTTTAAAATGAGCGAAAACGGTTGGCTTCCCGGCCGCTGAAAAGGTTTGAAGATCGACCGGCGCGATGTGGCATCGGCCTGACACCAAAGGCGTCACGCTTTCTCTTCGATGATTTGCAGTGCGCGCCGTCGCGCCTCTGCAAGAATGCTTTCCGATAAGTCCGCATCGTTCGTGGAGCGCGCCATGACGAGCGCACCCAACATCAGCCCTCCGAGTTCAATGGCGCGCTCAACTCGTTTTCCCTCCGGGCAAGACAATCCTTCTGCCACAAGGTCGAGCAGTTTGCTGATGCCGTTTGTGAAGGCTTCGCGGACTATTCCGCTCTGCCTGGACGCCTCCGCTCCGCATGCCGAAATCATGCAGCCGACTGTGGGATCATCGCGGTGCTGATCGGAAAGATATTCGAGCACATAGGCGATGAGCGCAGCCTGGGGCCCGGCTTCCGCCGTCCTTTTCTCGAACCGTTGAACGACTTCTTCGAACGCCTTCAACGCCGACGAAGCGACGAGTTCGTCTTTCGATTTAAAGTGGCGGTAGAAGCCGCCGTGGGTCAGTCCCACTGCCCGCATGAGATCGATGACGCTCGTCCCCTCGATCCCGCGTTCGCGCAACATCTTCGATGCCGCTGAAGTAATCGCCTCATGATGCTGGGCTTTGGCCTCGCGCGATAGTCTCATGACGTGTTTCCTTCTTCTCTTATTGGCCAATCACGCCATCGCCGGCGCTTCAGCGGCGTTCGACTGCATTTTTTCTGTCGGACGAACGCGGAACCAGATTGCATACAGTGCGGGCAGGAAGAGCAGGATCAGCAACGTGCCGACGGCGGTTCCACCGATGAGCGTGTAGGCCATCGAACCCCAGAAAACGGATGTCGTCAGGGGGATGAAGGCGAGCACGGCGGCCATCGCGGTAAGCACGACAGGGCGCGCCCGCTGCACCGTGGCTTCCACCACAGCGTAATAGTCATCGAGGCCATCATTCTTGTTGCTCTTGATCTGTTCGATCAGGATTAAGGTGTTGCGCATCAAGATCCCCGACAAGCCAATCAGACCGAGGATGGCGTTGAAGCCGAACGGCTGGTTGAAGATCAGCAGCGTCGGGACCACGCCGATCAAACCGAGCGGAGCGGTAGCGAGAACCAGCCACATCGCTGCAAACGACCGCACCTGGAAGATGATGACGACCATGGTCAGGATGAACATGAGCGGAAACACTGGGAGCAGAGCGTTGTTGGCCTTGCTTGCTTCCTCGATGTTTCCGCCCATTTCGATGCGGTAGCCATCAGGAAGCGATGCGACGAGGGGCTGTAGGGCCTTCTCCACCTCGAGCGAAACCGGAGGCGGCTGCATGGCTTCATCAATGTCGCTCTGCACCGTGATCGTGGGTGTTCGGTCACGCCGTTTCAGGATCGGATCTTCCTGAACGATTTCGATATGTCCGATCTGGCTCAACGGCACCAGTTGACCGCTGTCGTTTTGCAAGACCAAGTTTCCGAGCTTGGTCGGATCCAGCCTGTCGGGGCCGGCGCTGCGGGCCATGACCTGAACCGTGCGTATATCCTCACGGACGCCGGTCACTGTCACTCCGGTCAGCAGGAATTGCAGTTGCTGCGCGACATCGTTGGGGGACAAACCGATCAAGCGCAAACGGTCCTGATCCAACGTGAATCGTACCGAAGGCGTTCGCTCCGTCCAATCTGTATTGACATCGCGCGTGTGCGGATTGGCACGCATGATCTCGACGACCTTCTGCGAGATTCCCCGCAACTTGGTGAGATCGGGTCCCATGACCCGGAATGCGACAGGGAAAGGGGAGGGCGGGCCGAACACGAATTGAGTAGCACGCACGCGTGCCTCAGGCGCCAAGCCCTCAGCGATCTTTTGGCGAATGCGCAACTTCAGGGCGTCGCGGGCTTCCGAGCTTGGCGTCAGCACGACGATCTTCGCGAAAGACGGATCAGGAAGTTCCGGATTGTAGGCGAGGAAAAAGCGAGCCGCGCCCTGACCGATGAACGAAATCACGTTTTTGGCTTCCGGCTGCGCCTTCAGCCACGCTTCTACCTTGGCGACGGCGGCACTTGTGACTTTGATGCTTGATCCTTCCGGCAACTGCACCTCGACAAGCATTTCCCGCCGATCAGAACTCGGGAAGAATTGTTGCTTCACCCCAGCCATGCCGACTCCAGCCGCCACGAAAAGGAGTGCCACGAATCCGGCAACGATGAACTTGTGGCGGACGGACCAACTGACCAATCGCCGAAAGCGCTCGTAGTTGGGCGTTGAATAAATTGCGGCATGTCCGCCTGCGACCGGTTTGATGTTCGGGAGGAGCTTCACGCCCAAGTAGGGGGTAAAGGCGACGGCGACGATCCAGGATGTGATGAGCGCAAACGCCACGATCCAGAAAATATTGCCGGCGTATTCGCCCGCCGTGGATTTGGCAAAGCCCACGGGCATCAGCCCGATGACAGTCACCAGAGTCCCTGACAGCATCGGGGCTGCCGTGTGACTCCAAGCATAGGCCGCCGCCTTTGTGCGTTCGTAGCCTTCTTCGAGCTTCACCACCATCATTTCGATGGCGATGATCGCGTCGTCGACGAGGAGCCCAAGGGCGAGGATCAGTGCGCCAAGCGTGATACGATCGAAGTTTCGACCTGTATACAGCATGATCACGAACACGCCGGCGAGCGTCAAAGGCACCGCCGCAGCCACGACGATGCCGACGCGCCAGCCAAGGCTCAAGAAGCTCACGATCATTACGACCGCAAGCGCCACGAAGAACTTCAACATGAACTCGTCGACCGATTCGCGGATGTTTTCGGCCTGATCAATGATCTTTGTGAACGAAAGACCCACAGGAAGGGTCTTCGCGATTTTGGCTTCTTCCGCGTCGAGCGCCTTGCCGAGATCAAGACCGTTCCAGCCATCCTGCATGACGACGCCAAGCACCATTGCCGGCTCGCCATTATGCCTGATGAGGAAGGTAGCGGGATCCTCATAGCCCCGCTTCACTTCCGCGATGTCGGAAAGCTTCAAAACGCGGCCACCCGCAACAATCGGCGTGTCGGCAATCTTTTGCAGGTCGTCATAGGCGCCTTCGACGCGCACGAATACCTCCGGACCATTTGTGTCGATGGATCCGGCCGCCGTAACGACATTCTGCCGATTGAGGGCGTCAAAGATCGTGGGTGCACTAATCCCGAGAGTCGCGAGCTTTGCGTAAGAGAATTCAACAAAGATGCGCTCGGACCGCTCTCCGAGGATATCGACTTTCTTAACACCTGCGACGTGCAGCAGACGCTGACGGAGCGATTCCGCCTCTCGCGTCAATTGTCGGGGGGGCATTCGGTCTCCCTGCACGGTATAGAGTGCAAAGGTGACATCGGCGTATTCGTCGTTGATGAACGGCCCTATGGTGCCGGCCGGGAGCTTGGGAGCCTCATCGCCGAGTTTCTTGCGCGCTTGATAGAATTGTTCTGGGACATCGGATGGAGGTGTTTTGTCCTTGAGTTCCAGCTTCATCAACATCAAGCCGGGGCGCGTAAAAGTCTCGACACGGTCATACCAGCGAAGCTCTTGCATGCGCTTTTCAAGCGGTTCTGCAACGAGATCTTGCATCTCCTTCGCCGTTGCTCCGGGCCACATGGCGGTCACCGTCAATGTCTTGATGGTGAAGGGAGGGTCCTCTGCCCGGCCGAGCTTGGCAAACGCGTAAGCGCCCGCCAGCGTTATCGCGATAATCAGGAACAGCGTAACGGCGCGTTCGCGGACCGCGAGGGCTGAGAGGTTGAAATTCATTGCGATGCCGTCTCCTCGCCCGCGACGCGAACGCTATCGCCCTCGTGCAAAAGCCGTGAACCGAGAGCGACGACCTGGTCGCCGACCTCGACGCCGTTGCTGATGAGAACCGTTTCTTCGCCGACACCGGCGAGCGTTACCGGCCGGAAATCGACAGCCATCTTCTGCTGATCGAGCAGCCATACGCCGGAGGAAGCCCCATTATCGACGACCGCGCTTACCGGCACCTCGACGACGTGGTTCGCTTTGAATTGCGGGATGTGGAGCGTTACGGTCGCTCCGAGGGGGGCATTTGCCGCAGCGCCACCCAGCACATACCGCGCCTCATAGGTGCGCGTCGCAGGATTGGCCGCATCCGAAAGTTGGCGCAGACGCGCCCCCGAACGCGATTTGAGATCGCCATAGAGAGTGGCGGTCGCCTCCGAGCCGATTGCGGGCCGAACGGTTTCGGGTAAATCGACGGAGGCTTCGCGCGGGCCGGCGTGGGCAAGACGCACAACAGTTTGGCCGGCCGAGACGACTTGGCCCGGCTCAGAAAGCGTTTCCATCACCACGCCGTCGGCGTCAGCGACCAGAATAGAATAATTTTCGGCATTGCGGGCGAGCTGCGCATTGGCTTCGGCGGCCGCCAGCTGGGCTTCCGCGTTATCGAGAGCGGATTTGGCCTGTTCGTAGCGCTGGTGGGATATCCAGCCCTCACCCGCAAGTTTTCTATACCGCGCTTCGTCCGCGCGCGCCTGAATCGCCGTTGCGCGGGCGGCATTGATGGCGTTGGTCTGAGCAACGATAGTGAGCTTTAAGTCAACCGGGTCGAGCTTCATCAGCGGCTGCCCAACTGTGACGGTCTGGCCGGTGTCGACGAGGCGCTCGATGATCTTTCCGGAAACGCGAAAGCCGAGGTTGCTCTGAACGCGGGCAGCAATCACGCCTGTGAAAGAACGTTCGGCGGTATTTGCCAAATGGACTGTCGCGACGCGGACAAGCGGAACGCCCGTTCTCGGATCGGCTTCCGATGGTTTGCAGCCGGAAACGCCGGCCGAAACAAGCGCCAAGACCGCCACGGCTACCGACGTTTTCAGCCACGATGTGCCGGTTGAACGGAAATGCCCGGCGTCTCTTTCCAGAGTTTCCATGATGACCTCACTGCCCAATGGCGCTCGCAGACCCTTGAATTTGACCTTGCAAGTATAGAGTATGACTGACATCTAAAATTTGCAAGAAGAAAAGGATGCCAATCGACATCTTTTTAGAGGGCGGCTAAAAAGTCCGCTGTAGGAGAGGCTTATGACGATCAGGTGGGCGTGGAGAGTTGGCTGGATCTAAGGACGCGCTGACGTGGCCCCGCGCTTTAGTCCAGACAGCGCTAGCACCCGGCAAGCGCCGACGGCCCAGCCATGCGAGGCACTAGGCTTATAGAGCTAGGGGCAAGACGATTTTTTGATTATCGACGCGCTTCGATGATTTGATTTGCCCGCTTGCGTGCAGAGGCAATGATCTCGACAGATAGCTTCTCATCGTCTGTAGCCCGAGCCATCGACACGGTTCCGGATAGGAGCGATAGAAGTTCAACGGCTTTTTCCCGGCGGTCGGCAGGAGGGCACGACAATCCTTCCATGATAAGCGAAAGAGTGGTCTTCAGCCCGCCCGTGAATACGCCCCTCACGGCCCCTTGTTCGCGGCTGACATCGGAACCGAACGACGCTATCGGGCAGCCCAGCTCGGGCTTTTTGACATGCGCCAGCGTAAGATAGTCGGTGACGTAGGCTAAGAGTGCCGCCTTGGCACCCTTCGACTGAACTCTTTCCTCAAAACGGGCGTTGATCTCAGCGAAGATCCTTTCGGTCGCCTCCGCGACGAGCGCGTCCTTCGAGTCAAAGTGCTTGTAGAAGCCGCCATGTGTAAGGCCGGCCGCCGCCATCAGATCGGCGAGACTCGTGCCGACGATCCCACGCCGCCGCAACATCTTCGACGTTTCAGCAATGATTTCCTCGTGCCGTTGGGCCATGACCTCTCGAGACACTCGCATCATCAGCCCTCTGTTGCGTGCATTTGCATAGATATATTGGTTTCCGCCACCATCTTCAGGCAAATCAGAACGGAGGATCACCCGGCTGTGCCGGGAGCCCATTAGCATGGTCTCGTCGAAGTACGCCTATCTCATCTTCTAAGCGCGAAACATGCGCTCGAAGCTCTTCGAGCGGGACATACTCGATGGCCATCGCAAAGCGATCGAGCCAGTTCCAGAAGCGACTCCAAATGGCTTTGGAGGTATCGGGTTCCATGATTTGGCTCCATGATAGAGTTAGATGCTGAATGAAATCCAAATGTCAAGGTTTCGCTTGAGATTGCATTCCAAAAACAAATGGGAGACCGAGATAACCCTCGGTCCCCGTTGATCTTGTTGGACCGACCGTTCAGCGCTTCTTGCGGGGAACGACGGCACCGGCATGACTGACCTGCGGCGACGACTCGACCCAAGAACCTCTGGCCGGTCCGTTCGGATTGACATACGAGCCCGCACCCATCGCCCGATCGGTTTCATCCTGGGCCTGGACGCCGACAGTGGCTGCGGAAAGAGCGGCAGCAGCAACAGCAGCAATAATCAGAGCTTTCATTCTCATTCTCCATTCGGTTCTGTGCTTTGCCGCCAACGTGATGTCGGCGACCCGTTTAGATGACGATTATCATCTGTCACTATAGATGCTATTCGACATCCAAATGATCAAGCCCAATTCTCGGCGGTGGGATGAAAGGCGTTTGTGTCGCATTTTAGATGTAAATAATAATCTAAAAGAGCGGCGTTCTGCGCGAAAGGGAGATCACCGTCGCATTTCCGTTCCGAGCAGACATCGCGCCATGCAAGGGCGCCGACACCACGCCTTTGTCGGCTCTCGTATTTAGCATCACTTTCGAAACTTACGGCCTCTACACGGGCGACCTTCGAAAGCGTGCTTTTGACCCAAATCGGACATTCACTTACTGGAGGCATCGCATCTGCGGCCAACGGTGGCAGCTTTGTGCGCCGCCACCAGCTTCGCAGCCGCCGCGAATTAGCTCGCTTGCTTTTTCACAGCTGGAATCTTCCACGAGCCGTTGAGGATTGAGGGATCGTCCGGGTTTGGCCAGTATAGGCGCAGCATAAGGATGAACTTGTCGGCCGGGGCTGGCAGCCAGTTCGATTCCTTGTCAGCTCCGGGAGACTGGTTCTGTATATAGAGGTCGACAGAACCATCTGCATTGGGTTTCAAATCTTGCCTTGCGCTGATCGAGTAGCGGTTCAGCGGATTTTCGACGAAGAAGTACTCACTATTGTACATCGTCAGGGACCAGAAGCCCTTGACCGGTGGCAGTTCCCCCTTGTCGAAATGCATCACGTACTTGTTGGCACCGTCGTAGGGGTTGCCGTCAGCATCTTTCTCAGAGGTAGGGTAGACGGCATCCTCAGGGCGATTGGCTCCGAGGCCGATGGCGGTGACGAGCGCTCGCATGAGATAGTCCGTTCCGTAGAGCCCGGTCTTGGTCGTATAAGCAAAACCGTTGATGTCCTTCACATCCTTGTTAATCTTGAATTGCACCATGATGCGGTCGTTCGCGACTTGCGGAATGCGCTTTGCAAAGTCCGCCTTGAGCTTGCTCGCGTCAAAATCCTTGCCGGGAACAAGGCCGAACTTTGCGAACCTAGCAAGCTCTGGGGCATCTTCGGCTGCCGGTGGATTGGTCTTCATAAGCTGTGAGAGCAGCGTGAAATATTCGACGGCAGTCATGCGATTGACCTGCTCGCGCACGGCCGTCTTCATGTCGATCGAAGGGTCGACCGTTCCAGCGGGAGGCGTGTAAGGCTTTCCGTAGGAGCTGAGCGGAACCAACTTGAATTCATCCTGGTCCGCATGAACTGCCGCGTAATCCTCAGGCGTTCCCGTGCAGTAAATACGGCCAAGTATCCAAACAATGCTCGTCGGCGACTTGTACCCCGTGACGCCGGCCGGAAGCGTACCCTGCCAGCCCGGACCGGTGATGGCGTAGGCCTGCGCACCGGTTCCAGTGGTACGCTTCCCAGGCGCCTGGAACACATTTGTCCACCCGTCCAACATCGGCAGCAGGAAATAGCGATCCTTCATGTCGGGGATGCTGATGACCCACGGCTCCTTATCGACATCGATAAATGCGGTCGTGTAGAGAGTGTCGGCATTGGGCGCCGTAACATCCTTGAAGGACGCGTTCGGATATTGCCGCACCCTGATCAATTGGCCCATCGGTGCATGCGTCCCCTCCGGGGCTGCCACGTTCGTTAGGACCCTTCTTGTCATCTCCATCGTGACGAGTGGGTAGCCATAGATGTAGGCGTCAGTCGCCAGCCAGAATTCTTCACCGCCCTCGACGGCGCTAAAGAGAGGCCCATCCCAATCTGCGCGAGACACAGAAATCCCAAATGCCGAAAGCGCGACACCACTGAAACCGGTGACGATTGAACGACGATTCAATTTTAAGAGATGTCTCATGTGCATCTGAAATCCTTATTCTGCTCAGGGTAGCGCCGCTCGTCTATTGATTCGCGCCTCTTGCGGCACGAACTTGGGGCTGGCCGTGTCGGTAGCGGCTGTCTCGAATTCGAGAATGGCCGTCTTCGCCGGACCGTCGTGACAAGCCGGCTAATGGATCGGAGGTCTGAGCGAGCGCCAAGGATGGCAGGAGAAGAAGAGCCGCGAATACCTACAAAAGGCCAGAAAAGGTGGACCGAAGCGGTTAGCATAGCTCTGCGTGGTCCCGATCTCCGATAGCTCGCCTATCGGGCGGACCTTCCGGACCGCCCGCTCAATCATCAATATCGCTTCACATTAGTCACCACCGTGGCTGATCGCCCGCTGCTCTTTGACCTGCTGGATAACCTGATCCAGATTGTAGGTCTCCGGATCCTGCATCGGCGGGTATGCCCGGTAGGATTTAAGTTCCTTCAGCCAAAGGATCTGGCCGAGGGGAATGATGTTCCAGTCGTAAAGATAGGCGCTAACCGGCCCGGCAAGCGCGCCGCCCTCGCCGATGAGAGTTTTCATTTCATCGCCGACGGCGCCCTCGAAAGGATCGCGCTTGATGTTGTCGACCAGCGGCCATTTATAGGTTTGGACCCCTGCAAGGCCGCAACTCGCACAGGCTCCCGCCATCTGGAAATAGAGTTTCCAGTTCTTGTAGCGCACCGCGGACGGTTTGGAGCCGGTATAGTAGAAGAACGTATCGCGCGCTGATTTTTCCGACTTACCTTCGAGGTAGTCGCGCTGATCGACGCCGTCGAGCGTGGTCTTGACGATGCCGGGGTATTGGCCGGCCTCGATCTCTTTCTTCAGTTCGTCGCCCTTGGGGCCGCCGGCGATGTTAACAAGCGTCGGCAACCAATCGAGAGACGCGAATATATCGCTCTTGACCGAGCCCGGCTTGATATGGCCCGGCCAACGCACGACCAGCGGTGCGCGCATGCCGCCTTCCCAAGTGGTCAACTTCCCGCCTTTGAAGGGGGTGTTGCCGCCGTCGGGGAAAGTGATCACTTCGGCGCCGTTGTCGGTGGTGAAGGCGAGGATGGTGTTGTCGAGCTGGCCCATGTCCTCGAGCTTCTTGATGACGTAGCCGATATTGTCGTCCAACTGCTTCATGCCGGCTTCGTTGACACCCCAGTCTTTCCCGCCGGGTTCGCCCACCATCGCCATGTATTTGTCAGACAGAACGGTCGTGATGTGCATGCGCGCCGGGTTGTACCAGACGAAGAACGGCTTGTTGGTCTTCTTTGGGTCGTTGCGGTCGAGGAAGTCGATGACCTTGGACGAAATTTCCTCGTCCACCGTCTTCGACCGCTCCAGCGTCAGCGGGCCCTCGTCCTTGCAGGTCTGATTGGCTTCCGTGCCGTCAGACGAGTTGCACCAGATCACGGGGCGTGGCGGCGTCAGGCAGGTCGTGGTCTTCGGGTCCACGGCGTCGGGAGGATCGGAGAGGCCGCGAACCGGCGTGTTCTTGCACGGTGGGACGATGGCTTGCTGGGTCGGCGTTTTGTTGATGTCGGGGAAGCTCACACCCTGCATCGCGTCGAGGTGATACAGATAGCCCCAGAATTCCTGAAAACCGTGTGCCGTCGGCAGGGCGTCCGTGTGGTCTCCCAAATGGTTCTTGCCAAACTCGCCGGTGTTGTAGCCTAGGTCGCGCAGGAACTTGGCGATCGCAGGGGTGCCGGGTCGCAAATAAGATGGGCTTCCAGGTAGCTGTGGCGGGATCATGCCCGTGCGTAGCGGATGCATTCCAGTGAAGAAGGCGTTGCGCCCAGCGGTGCAACTCTGCTCGGCGTAGTAGGTCATGAAGATCGCACCTTCCTGGCCGATGCGATCGATGTTGGGAGTTTCGCCGACCATCAGGCCGCGATGGTAGATGCTCGGTTGCATCCAGCCGATATCGTCGCCCATGATGAAGACGATGTTGGGTTTACTGGTTTGAGCGTGGGCAAATCGAGGTGTGGCAATAGAGGAAACTGCTAATATCGAAAAAAGAACGAGCCGGGCTAATCTCCTGCGAGCAAACATGGGACGCCTCATTTGCTGAGGCAGCACCCTCCGTCTAGGCCGATATTGGTATCAGACATCCGAGAGCTTCGACAGTCCGATTTGTCGTTAATCGCACCCAATCATCAGACGCCAATTTTAAAAGCACTAGATTGTTCCCCTGGCCTCGTCACACAGATTTCATCATACAAACCATCGCGCTCGGCCCCAACGTCCGCGCGGGCACCTGTTGTTGAGGTGACGGCGATTGGGTGTGCGGTCAATCTTTGGGCGCTTATGACGAGCCGGCAGGCCGTGACGATCTATATTTCTATCGTGCAATGACCGCTTCTGGCCCCAAGCAGAACTCAAGTTCGGCCCGAGCGATGCCCGCTTTTGAGGAAACAACGACGCCAAAGGCAAAGATGGGCGACGTCTACTAATGACCCTAAGCAGCTGTCAACCGCACTATGCTTGGAGACGTGTCAGTACGAAGTCCCTCGTGTATAGTTGGTTCCTGCTCGTCGTCAGGAGGCGATTAACTCATGACAAATGCACAGGAGAGGCGCGTCAGCCGCGCCGCTGAGAATAAGGGATACTATCTGGAGAAGGTGGGAAAGGGCCCGCACCACGGTCGATTTTCTATCGTGAATAAAGCCAGCGGTTCACGCATGCCTTCCAACGTCCCGGGCTCCGAGTTCGCGTTCTCGCTCGAGGAAGCAGAGGACTGGTTGGCCAAAACCGACAAATAGAGTCTGGCCAGCTCGCGAGCGCGTCGGGCACGCCGCGCGGCTTTCCCGGTGGAGTTTTTCGACAGCATCGACCCAAGGAGAACGTACGGTCGAACCAATGCGGCACAAGAGCATCGACCGCGGTGCGACCTAGGCGACAAACCACATATGAACGAGGATGCCCGACGCTACGCACCGGCCGTGGCCCGCAATTGGGAGCCTATACTCAAGGTGCTGCAGCCCCACCTGCCTTCACGCGGCCTGGTTCTTGAGGTCGCGAGCGGCACGGGGGAGCACGTCACGCACTTCGCGAAGGCGAGTGCTGCCGAACTCGTCTTCCAGCCGAGCGATCTAGACCCCGCTGCCCGTGCCAGCATTGATGCCTGGACCGCTGCACTCGGCTTGCAAAATATCAAGAAGGCAATCGGGCTCGATGCCGAGTCAGAAGTTTGGCCCATCGCATATGCTGACAGCGTCCTTTGTATAAACATGATCCATATCGCTCCGTGGACTGCAACCGTTGGCCTGGTGCGCGGCGCCGCCGAGGTGGTGCCATCGGGCGGCATGCTCTACGTCTACGGTCCTTTCCGTCGAGACGGCCGCCACACGGCGCCGAGCAATGAAGCCTTCGACCGCGACCTCCGAAAAAGAAACCCATCCTGGGGCGTGCGCGACATCGAAGCGGTGACGGCACTGGCCGAGGCACGCGGATTCGCGAAACCTCTAATCAGGGAGATGCCGGCTAACAACCTTTCATTATTCTTCGTGCGGCAGGGCTAGTGCCACGAATGCCTTCAACCTGGTCATCCCAATTTCCTATCATGGCCCAACTCAGCAATCAGACATGTCGGCACCGACGGCGAGTGTCACGAACTAAGCCGACAATCGTTGATCATCTCGGGATCGACAATGATGACCCAGTGCAGACATTCTGCTCTTGTGGCAGGTGGCCCGAACGGACCTAGCGGGACACCAACTCGGAACTCAAACCATTTCCGGCGCCACGCATCTTTCTCTCATCTTCAACTTTCAGCCAACGATGAGCGCTAATACCGTTCGATCGCCGATCTCGACTCCTTCACGTCGACGCGGTCGCTCTTCTCCTTGAGTTCCGCGCTCTCGTGACGGAATTGCCAAACGTGCCACAGAACCCAGAAGGCAACTGCAGCAATCACCATCGGAACTTCCCAACCCTGAAACGGGTAGATTGCGCCCACGTCTTTCAAGTCTACGGCCCAATTCGATAAGCCAATTGTCGACATTGTCCTTTGTCCTTTCGATCAGCGAGCCGGAAGTGCGTCGAGCGCTTTGAGTTCCACCTCCCGGACCTCATCTACGGCCGCGTCATAAGCCTCTTGGCCAACGATATCGAGACCGGCGATTTCCACCTCGCGCGGCACGCGGAGCAGGCCGAACGCGTTCAGACCCTTCGACAGAATCCAAGCCGGAATGAAGCCCAGCACGAAAAACATAATGATCGCGCCGATGAAGTTGCCCAACGGAGAAATGGTTGCGTAGCCCTCATAGGGCGAGCTCGGGGCACCCCAAAGCAGAAAGCCAGCAGCAACAACGCCCATAAAACCGCAATAGCCATGGACAGCGACTGCTCCTACGGCATCGTCGATTTTGAACTTCCGCTCGACCCAGTAATGCATCTTGTAGGCGATGACCGGAAGCAATGCGCCGACAAACATGGCCTGTATCGGATGATAAAGGTCATTGCCTGCAGAGGCCGATATCACCCCAGCCAGCCCGCAAGAGTAGGTCCAGTAGGCATCTCCTTTTGAAACGACGTATCCCGCCATTAGACCGCCGGCGAGCGACATCAGGAAGTTGAATGTGATGGCGCTCAATGTTGTTGGCGTGAGGTAGATGTTGGTTGCTGTCCACGTGTCACCAGTGATCTGACCACCGATCGCTGCTGGGCTGATGATCGGAATATTGCAAGCTGCATAAAAGCCCCAGAAGCCTGTGTAGATTAGGAAGAGGCCGATCGTAACAAGCCACGGGTTGTGCGGTGGAATATCTCGTGGCGTGCCATCGGGCCGGAACTTTCCTATTCGGGGTCCGAGAACGATCAACACGGCCAAAGCCGAACCGCCGGCTATCGCGTGAACGACGCCGGACGCATAGGCGTCGTGATAACCGAGCAGTTTGACCATCCAGCCCGACGCGCTCCAGCCCCACGCAGCATCAAGAATCCACGTGCCGGAACCGACGAGTATGGCAATAAGCCAGAAGGCGCCCGAACGTACGCGCTCGATAATCGAGCCCGATATAATGGAAGCCGTCGTTATGGAGAACAGTAGGAATGCACCCCAAAATACCCCGTTCAGCCGATGCCAAGTCAAGGCGCCGGAGGCACCGTCGGCGGTTATTCCCATAGCGGTGTCAGTCGCGTTGACGCCCGAAAGATGGGTCGCCATCAGTGGACTCCAAGGCGCCGCGACCTTTGTCGGATCGTAAGTCAGAGGTGAGTCGACAAAATTGAAAAAGCCGAGTCCGTTGGGAAATTGGAAATAGATCCACCAGCCGAAAAAGAAGAATGTCACTGTGACCAGCGGAATGGCCATCGTGTTCTTCATCAGGGTGTGAATGTGATTGCGTCGGCGGCTAACGCCGACTTCATACATGCAGAATCCCACGTGAATGAGGAACATAAATACAATCGTGACCCAGTAGTAGAATTCCGTAAAGATCATCGTCAGGGCATTGAGATTGCCTTCCATGTAGCTTCTCCCGTCTACACAACGACATTAATCTCCGGTCTGCTCAGCGGCAAATATTCGGCCTCAGACTATTCTCTCTGTTCGCGAAGTCTCTGGGATTAGAACCTCACAGTTATCCGCGGCAACTATCACTTACCGTGGTCCGTTCGATATTTTTTTTGCGAACAGAATGAAATTCAATCGGGAGAAAATGACGCCCAGTTTCTGACATTGTCAAGCAGCGTAAGCGTCCTTCGAGTTCTGATCTTTATGTGCGCTGCGGCAGATACTTTCAATTCGCGAGGGCCGGATAAGAGGCCCAACAGGACCGCCGCTGATCGCGGCTTCTGAAGACGACCGCCTGGAATGGGCTCGGTAATTTGCATGGTTGAAGTTACGTTCCTAGCCAACTCGGCGGTCGCAAAATGTCTGCGCCAACGGTGACCATCACGGGGTTAGTGGACAATGATTGATCATCGCTGAATTGTCTTTGATGACCCCTAGTCGACCTCGATACGACGCAGAAGTTCGCTCAAAACCGCACAGCCAGTTTTCCCCGCCAGCCGTTTTGATATTGTATGCGAGGTCGATATCGATCCCCACATCGAAGAGCAGAGAGTCAGGCGCGACCATCGCGCCCGCGATAACGAACGTCGAGTTGTCGCCGACGGCGTTCGTCGTCAGCTCCAAATGAAGGTGCACGGGTGTACCATTGCACTGCTCGGTTTAGGCGGGGACAACCGACACATTGATACTGTGCACTGCGCAGCTCTCGGCGAGATCTGCCTTTTTACCTGGATTAAGCGCGTTAACGTTTGCTTCGCTGCCCTTAGCCGCCCAACGGCTCTTGTGAGCAAGGATGACGCCCCTCGGTACGTCGGCGGAGAGAGCAAGCCTTAGTGTAATCTCGCCGGTGGGATTCATAATCCTGACGCGTGCGCCGCTCGCGAGTCCACGCTTCCGAGCTTCATCGGGGTGCATAAAGGCTTCTTCCACCCCTAGCTGTTTGATGATCTTGGGATCGTTGCCAAAGCTGCTGTTCATGAGCCATTTCGATGCCGGAGACAAAAGTCGCAGCTCCCCACCCTCGGGCTGCGCCTCCGCCGACGGGAAGGGCGCACGCGGCAGTCCCGCCTCGCAGAAAGCGCTGCCGATTAATTCAATTTTGCCTGAGGGCGTTCTATAATCATGATGTTCAAACTGCACCACCGGTTCGGCCGGATGAAATACCGTTCCGAATTCAGCTAATTCATCGAACTTCAAGCCCGGCTTTGCCTGCTCAAGGAGCTTGTCAATCATCCTGGCGTCCGTCTCGAAGAGCTCCGGATCAGTAAGGCCCATGGCCTTCGCAAGACGTCTGAAAATTTCCTGGTTAGGCAACGCCGCCCCGAGCGCAGGCATCGCCTTCACCTGCGCCGAAATGGAGAAGTTGAAATACGACATGACCACGTCGTTGAACTCGAGAAAGCTCGCTGCCGGCAGCACATAGTCAGCGTAATTAGCGGTATCTGTCTGGAATAGGTCGAGCGTCACCTGCAGCAAATCTTCGCGCTCGAGGGCTCGCCTCAGTCGCCGCTGCTCGGGACTGGAGGCAGCTATATTGTTGTTCCAGGTGATGAGCGCCTGCGTCTGAGGCGACTCGAGCCGGCTAGCAAGATCCATATGGCTGATCGAAGACGCAGGCTTTTGATTGATGTGTGTCGCCGCCAAATACTCCGCATCGACGCCACGCGTGTCCCAGCCGTTGAGATAGAGAAAACCTGCCCCATATTTTCCAATGTTCCCGGTGGCCGCAGGCAGAACTCCGACGGCCCGCATGGCATTGCCGCCGAAGGATTGGCGCTGGAAGCCTTGTCCCATCCATAGCAATGAAGGTCCCGTTGCGTACATGAGTGCCGCGTCTTGGATCAGGCGCGCGGGCACGCCCGTCATCGCTTCACCCCACGCCGGCGTGCACTCATCCAATTGGCAATCAATTTCCTCCCAGCCGAGCGAGTGCGCCGCTAGGAATGCCCGATCTATGCCGCCCGCCGCCCGAATGGCGTGCAGCATCGCGAACGCTAGCGCGCCGTCTGTCCCTGGATAGAGTTGCAAATGAATATCGGCCGCTGCCGCCGTCTCATGGCGAATGGGATCTACGACGATCTTGTTCGCTCGCGCCTCGGCGAGCCAGTACTGATGGACATGCGGCGCTGATGCCGACGGATTGGCACCCCAGATCATCACGCATTCTGAGGCATCGATCGTGCGCGGGTCGAAGCCGCGCGTCGATTCCCCATACATGAGCTGCAATGCGACATGCCCTGCCTTGTTACACACTGTGTCCGGGTCGACTTCGGTAGCGCCGATACGATTGAAGAACCGCATCGGAAACATACCGGCGATCAGTGAGCATGTTCCTGTGTAATGCGTGTGCAGAATGGCGTCGCCGCCATCGCGGTCGCGGATCGCCTTGAGGCGGCTTGCGATATCGGATAGCGCATCATCCCAGCTTACAGCCTCAAAGGCTCCCGTGGCCTTTCGCCCGACCCGCTTTAAGGGCCGGGTAAGGCGCTCACCCGGATCACGCCAAGTCGCGTTGTAGGCTATCGAACATTTGCCGCACAACGCTCCCCTGCTGACACCGTGCTCGGCATCCCCCATCACGTTGATTGTGCCGTCTTCCGACGTCTTCACCAGGATACCACAGGCATCATAGCAGTCCCGAGGGCAAGTTGTTCGGATCGTCGTGCGGTCCGTCATCGCCATCTCCTCCGGATTAGCCAATGTACTATGCTGCCAGTAATCCACCAGCCCGCCTCTTCATCTCGGTAACGAACCTCGGATAAAAGTAGCTCATTTCCGCTCCTGGCCCCAAGCAGAAGAAGCCGCTTTGTCCGCTTAGCGGACTACACCGGACATGCTCCTCTTGAGGGTGCGCTGGCCTTTCGCTTATCTGGGCGATGTCCGCTATCTCTGCAAAGCAGACGAATCGCGCCGACTGCCCTGGAGCGCGCGCGTCCGCGCTCCAACGGCAATATCAGCCATACAGATCAGTTCAGCTGATACTTGCGCATACACACGCGACAGGCGGACCGCAGAGCTTTGATGTCGAGCATTGTCGAGCCCAACCTGCGCCTCAACTCGACGTGGAGCGCATCGCAGTTTGACGCGCCGGGCCCGCCCGCATCCTCTCCGGCAGGCGTCCTGGCTCGCATTTGACGAAAAAATTGGGATCTTGAACGCAGTTTTTGCGGCCCCAAGCCCCAAAAAGCCTAACATTGGGCCTAACATTTAGTTTTGGCACATCGGAAAAATGCCAGTATTATCAAAGGAGTACGGGGTATATTTTCAAAGGTTCGACTCCCTCCTGGGGCACCATTAATTTCCAATAAGTTAGCTCGGCCTATCCGCCATCTTGATTTTAGGGCGCGCCCGCAGCTTCAAGCGCGCGGCGGCGACTTCAGGGTTTTAAATCGCTCCAAACCCGGGGCAATCTTGCGCAGCGCGATCCACTCACAATGCTCTGACGATATTTGATCCTGCACAAGCGCCACAAACGCGAGCACCGTATTGGTCGCGCCGGCCGCCGGTCGAGCAAAATAGGCTGAGCGGGCGATTGTACGCGCTGTGTCTTCTAGCCCTTCGGCGGGCCGTCGGCCTCGATCATTGCCGAGCCACCGTCCGATGGACACACCGGTTCTTGTCGAGCCAGCCGCGCACGAAGCCTTGGCACCGTCCAATCGATGAACGCGCGCAACTTCAAAGGCACGAGACGACGAGAGGTGTAGAGAATGTTCACCGGCCACGGTGTCGGCTCGAAAGCCTCAAGGAGAATTTCGAGTTGCCCTGCACGTCTCGCCTCCTCCATCTTGTAGGACATCACGCGTGTAATTCCGACGCCGGCGATGGCGGCTGTAATCGCGGCTTCGGAAGAGCTGACGTCCATTTTGGATTTGATCGGTACGACGACCTCTTCGCTTCCCTTCGCAAATACCCAACCGCGCTGTGATGGGGCGCCGTCGATGGTGATGCACTCGTGCTCGGAAAGGTCCTCCGGCTTTTGCGGCCGTCCGTGCGCCGCGAAATAGCCTGGGCTTCCGCAGACAACGTTGCGGATGGACCCGATCCGGGTCGCGATCATGCTGCTGTCTCTCAATTCGCCGATGCGGACTGCAACGTCGATATTTTCTTCCTGCATGTTGACGACACGGTCGCTGAGTAAAAGACGCAGATGAATATCGGGATAGGCCGCCATGAACTCCAATGCGACCGGCAGGAGATGCATGTGGCCGAGGGGGCTCGGCGCAGTTACCGATAATTCGCCAACAGGAACGCGATACTCGCCCGAAGCATCTCTTTCGGCTTCCTCCACCTGCTCCACGATCCGCTTACATGCCAACATGTAGGAGCGGCCCGCATCCGTCAGCACCAATTTACGCGCGGGCCTTTTGATGAGTTGCGTTTTTAGGTGTGCTTCAAGCTCGGCGACCCTTCGGCTGACGGTGGCGAGCGGCATGCCGAGACGGCGGGACGCCTCCGAGAAACTTCCCGCCTCGACGATCGCCAAGAAAACCGACATCGCGTCAAGACGGTCCATCGGCGCGTGCTTTCCAATTATCGAGAACAATATCTCGAATTTCGCGGATTGCTGAAAGATCCTCGGAACTTCAACATAAGTAGAGTACATGTCGATGAAGTCATCTAAGGTGTCGATTGGCAAGGGTTGTCCGATCGGCGATCACGCGAATTTACGGTCACCGCGCCCGGGACAAGTATGACGAATATCTGACACCTGCTGTTCGACTGTTTGTCCTCGCCAAGGATGCCCAAGAAATGTGCATTAAGCGAACGCCACGCGCACGCCGCACGATCTCGACGCGCCAGCGCGGAGTGTGCTATGGAGCGCAATAATAGTCTCTCGAGACGCGGCTTCTGCTTGTGCTGCATCGGTGCAGCGCAAGCAGGCTTGGCAGGCTGGTTGACGCCGCGCGCGGCTTACGCCGAGGCGCGCGGTCTCGTCAGCCTGATCAAGGACAGCGCCGCCGTCACGCCGATTACGATTCATAAACTTCGCGGCAATGTCAGCGCACTCGAAGGTTCCGGCGGCAACGTCGCGGTTCTGACGGGGTCCGATGGCAAAGTGCTCATCGATGCCGGCATTAGGGTATCGCAAACTCAAATGACCAAGGCGCTCGCGAGTCTCGGCGCCGATCCCGTCACCCATCTCGTGAATACGCACTGGCACTTCGATCACGCCGACGGCAACGAGTGGCTGCACGCGGCGGGTGCCAAAATCATCGCCCAGGAGAACACGCGCAAATACCTGTCGCAGGTGCAGCGTGTCGAAGACTGGGACTACAATTTTCTGGCTCTTGGTCCCGGTGGCATTCCCGAGGACGTTTTCGCGTCCGACCGCACGCTGAAGCTTAACGGTTCGACACTCGACCTCAAGCATTACGGTCCAGCCCACACGGACAGCGACATTTCCGTGCACTTCGCCGAGGCCGACATTGTCCACGTCGGCGATACCTTCTGGAACGGCGTCTACCCCTTCATCGACTACTCGACGGGCGGCAACATCGACGGAATGATAACGGCGTGCGACGCGAATCTCGCAGTCACCACCGATAAGACGATCATCATCCCCGGCCACGGTCAGCCCGTCAGCAACAAGGCCGAGTTGAAAGACTTCCGCGACATGCTCGTCGCCGTGCGCGAGAACGTCGCCGCGTTGAAAAAGCAAGGCCGGAGCAAAGACGAAACCGTCGCTGCAAAGCCGACCGCGGCGTTCGACGGCAAGTACGGAAATTTCGTTATCGACCCCGGTTTTTTCACGCGATTGGTCTACGAAGGCGTCTGAGCCGCGTTCGGATTAATCCCGACAAGGAGATACATCATGCCAGCGTGCGCGCGTCACCCCAGAACATGGATGATCCCGTTGGCCCTTATGATGGGGACGGGGATGGCCGAGGCGGCCGCGCCCGTGACCCACTACCGTACCGCCGACATCGACGGCGTCAGCATCTTCTATCGCGAAGCCGGGCCCGCCGATGCGCCCGTCGTGCTTCTGCTGCACGGATTTCCAACGTCGTCCCACATGTTCCGAAATCTGATCCCGGCGCTCGCGGACCGCTACCATGTCATCGCTCCCGACTATCCGGGATTTGGTGAAAGCGCCGCGCCAGACCATACGAAATTCGCTTACACGTTTGCCCACTATGCCGATCTCATGGACGGCCTGGTCGATAAGCTTGGCGCCAAAAAATACGCCATGTATCTCATGGACTACGGCGCTCCCGTCGGATATCGGATGGCGCTGAAGCATCCCGAGCGCGTCACGGCACTCATTATCCAGAATGGCAACGCCTATGATGAAGGCCTGAAAAAATTCTGGGATCCGATCAAGGCCTATTGGGCCGATCCCTCCAAGGCCAATCGCGAAGCGCTCAGCTTTCTGGTCAAACCGGAAACCACGAAATTTCAGTATACCGACGGCGTCAGCGACGTGACGAGGATCGATCCGGACAATTGGGGCCACGATCAGCCGCTGCTGGATCGCCCCGGCAATAAGGATATCCAGCTCGACCTGTTCTTCGACTACGGGACGAATGTGCCGCTCTATCCGAAATTCCAGGAATTCTTCAGGGAACGCCAGCCGCCGGCCATCATCGTCTGGGGCAAGAACGATACGATCTTTCCGGCTGACGGCGCCTATCCATATAAGCGGGATTTGCCCAAGGTCGAATTTCATCTCTTCGACACCGGCCACTTTGCGCTCGAAGACAAGGCCGACGAGATGATACCCTTGATCCACGATTTCCTCGATCGCAACCTCGCGGCTAACTGATCGGACAGGCTTTTGCCGGCAAGGAGACAGCGATGACCACGCGATCCTCTCCTCATCCCTCGCACATCGTAACAGCATTGGGCGAAGAGCCGATCTTCAGGGCCGGCGACCGGATCCGCGTCGCCGACAGAACGCCCATCGGACACTATCGCGTTCCTCGCTATCTTCGCAAAAAACTGGGGCGCGTCGAGGCAATCATCGAGCCGGTTCTCGTCGACAATGAGGAAGAAGGCTACGGTCGCAACGCGGGCTCGAAGCGGCATTACTACCGCATCGCATTCCCAATGACCGAGCTGTGGCCCGACTATTCCGGGTCGCCGAAAGACGGATTGCGCATCGAGGTTTTCGAGAGCTGGCTTGAGAGGGCTTGAGCATGTCGCACGCGGACCACGATCATGACTCCGACGGACACAACCACCCTCACGCCGAGATAAGCCAGAACGCAAGGCCGAGCTATTACGATATGCTGGAGACCGCCGTCCGCGAGCTGCTGATCGAGAAAAAGCTTATCGGCGCCGACGAGATCAGGCGCCAGATCGAGGTCATCGATTCCCGTACGCCTGCGCTCGGGGCCAAGGTCGTCGCACGCGCATGGGTTGACGCCGATTTCAAGAAGCGACTGCTGGCCAACGGCCGCACGGCTTGCGAGAAGGATTTCGGGATCACCTTCTACGACGATACCGAGTTGATCGTGCTCGAGAACACCGATGAGGTTCACAACCTTATCGTCTGCACGCTCTGCTCCTGCTATCCCCGTCCTGTGCTCGGTCTGCCGCCGGATTGGTACAAGCTGAAGCCCTATCGGGCGCGCGCGGTGTCGGAACCCAGAAAAGTGCTCGCAGAATTCGGAACGAGCATTCCTGATGACGTCGAAGTCCGAGTCAGCGATTCGACGGCGATCGTTCGCTACCTCGTGCTACCCAAACGGCCTAACGGCACCGAAAACTTCACCGAAGAAGAACTCGCTAGCCTCGTCACGCGCGACACCATGATTGGTGTGGTCGAACCGAGCCTCGAGATCCGGAGTGCCACGCAATGACCGATAGCTCTGAGCTGGTAACGCGCCTTCCCAATGACATTGGTGGTTTGCCGGCCGATCCGATCGACCGCATCGACCATGAGCTAGAGCCTTGGGAGAAGCGCTGCCACGCGCTCGCCGACGTTCTAGACTTCCACAAGATCCTCAACACGGAAGAGAAGCGCTGCGGGGTCGAGGCTCTTGGAGCCGAAATGGTCGGCAAGCTCAGCTACTACGAGCGATGGATCGTCGCCTTCGCCAATATCCTTTTCCGCAAAGGCATTCTGACGCCGACCGACGTCGCCCTCAAAATGAAAGAGATCGAGGCGCGATACGCTGAAGCGGAATCCATCAACGCCGATCCGCTTGCATTGCTGAAAACGTGAAGCGCTGCCTATCTAAAAAAGAAGAACATTTGCAGAGCGAGAATTGAGAAAAGACCGTAAACTCATGCGTCCTCTCGGAGAATTCCGAGTGACAAAATTTGCGTGAGACGCCGACCTCCCCAATAAATTAATTCTCGACGCCCAGTTCGCGCGCCACGGCAGTCAGGCGGGCCTTGACGGCGTCATCGCTAGCAAAGACCTCGAGGGCTTTTGTCAGCGCGGTCTTTGCAGCATCCTTTTCTCCAAGCGTCACGCGCGAGCGCATCAAACGCAGCCAGCCATCTTCGTCGTTCGGAGAGGCTTCGAGCCGCGCGGCGAGCCGGTCGACCATGCCGTGAATCATGCGCTCTTGCGGGGAACCTGCTAAGCTCATTGCGGCGTTTGTATTGTCCGCGACAGGCGACGTTGCCGGGTCCGACGGCGGAGTTCCGGTCGTCGCGGTCCGCGCTGCTTTCGCCACCTCCAGCCCTTTCTTGATTTCGTTGTCGTCGGGCGCGAGCTTAAGAGCTGTTTCGTAGGCGTGTTCGGCTTCCTCGGGTCTCTCGGTATTGAGGTAGGACCATCCAAGCATTTTCCAGCCCTTCACATCGTTTGGCTCCTTCTCGAGCCGTGCGACGAGCTTTGCAATCATCACATCGACGTCGGGCAGCGAAGCAGTCTCCGACGCCGGCGATGCAGCTGCTGTCGAATGGCCGTTGGGACCGATCTTGTCCGCATACGCACGGAGAGCCTGCAAATCGGATTGATCACCAGGCGAACTATCATCCGAGTCGTTGGCCGTGCTCTCCATAGACGGAGCTGATACGTTCGGAGCCAATACGCCGTCCGACAGGCTCAGCTCATACGCGGGAATACGTGCGAAGCTGAAAACGGCGATCGCGGCGATCAGGGCCAAAACAACGCCGGATGCCCGCGGGCCTGTTGCAACCCACCGCCTCATCAGTGCCACGGCCGGCCGACGGCCCTGAAAGTTGAGGCGCAAAAGCAGCAGAGTAGCCGCCATCAATGTTGCGGCTGTGGCGGTGGCAACCGATGCATAGAGCTGCGTCATGTCAAATCCTCGCGAACTACTTTGATGGACTCGGCTATTGCATTGGAATCTTCGTATTCATGATTGGCGCGATGACACCATTCACGTGATATTTGTGGCATTCGAGACAGTCTTGGCGCGCCATGTTGCTCTGGTGACAAGTCTGGCAGAGCTCCTTTTTCACGCCGCCGAAATTCGATGCGAAAACGTGCGGATTGCCCTGCTCGTAGCTCTTGAGATAAGGGCGGCCTTTTTCAAGGTTATGGCAGGTCAGACAGCCGCGATTTCCCAAGGTGCTGAAATGCGGCTCATGCACGAACGTCGTGAAGCTTCCCCGTTTCGTCTCGGCCGAAGGCTGCGAGAAATTGACGAGACGCCCCTTGCCCTTGATATCGTCGACGCTATGGCATTTCGTGCATGATCCCTGTGCGTCCTTGCTCGTCAGAAAATCGAAGACCGCCGCCATCGGGCTCGCATCGCCTTTGGGAGCCCGCGGACCTGTCAAAAAGAGCCAAGAGTAGATGAATTTGTCCTTGTGGCCTGTCGGACGGTAGAGGATCGCGTAATCCTGCCGGTACCAGCCGCCGTATTCGGCCCAGCTTTCCGGATCAACGTCGCTTTCGATGCTGACCACGGGCGCCGCCCGCGGCTGCGGGCTAGCCGCCGCGTTCGTCGGCGCACCGGTCGGAGCATTGGGTCCCGCTGCGGAAACTCCAGGTTCGACTGAGCTCTTGAAGTTCTTGTTGTGAGCTTTGATCTCACGAAGCTCTTCCTCGTTTGGAGAGAGCAAATCGTCGGACTGGTTCGCTGCCTTGGCTTCGGGCTGTTTGTCGGCGACGGGCGTCGCCTTGCCATCTCCTGCGGCTCGCGCGACCGGCGCGAGGCCACTAAGACCCGCTCTCATTGCGGGAGGAAGTTTGTCAGGCGAAGACGTATCTTTACCGCTGTCGGCCTTTGCCGATGTCGCATCACTCTCCTGGACCTTGGGCACCAGACACTGACCAAGAACGCGCACGAGGCAAGCTGGTGGATCGAGTTGGTCTGCCTGCCGCGCGTCCTTACGAGACGCCTCGTCGGTGGAGTCCGATGTATCCGCAGCCGAATCCGCCCCCTCCGAGGAGGGCGCTTCGTCGTCGTTGTCGGTCTTCGGAGTTTCAGGCTCGGTTTTCGCGGCCGCTTTTTCAGGCTCGGCCGCGCGGCCATCGGAGTCACCACCAGATACCGCCTCGTGAGGCTCCGATCCGTCCGAGTTGGTTTCCGTTTTCACCGCGGCCCAGCCCTTTTGTTGCTGCTCGCTTGTGCCCGAGCGATTGGCCATTTCGGTGGCGAGATTGGGCAGCCACTGCTGTTGCGCACTGATGAGCACATCGCGCGGAATGCTCGCGGTCAGATCGGCGACGAGATCTGCACTGAGCTTTACGCCGCCGCCAAGATTGAGGTCTCCCAGCACATCCGACGCTTTCCCTAAGATCATGGCTTGCAACAGCGCCTTGATCTCCCACACCAGATCAGTCACTGCCTTGATCTGGACATCGCTCGCGCTGGCGAGATCCTGAAGGTTCAGGCCATCGACGGTCTTGATCAGAGCGCGGCCCTGCTCATTGCGGCTGATCATCACTTTCATGAACGGTGTGAGCGCGGCTTCGGAATCTTCCGGCCATTCACCGATGGCGGCTTTCTTTTCCTTCAGCGATTGCAAATCGAGGCCGGGCAGAGTCAGAAACGCGATGCCTTTCGGGCCGCTGGCCCTTTCCTTGCCGGTGATCTGGTCGAGATGGCAGGCGGAGCAGGTCTGCTCGAACGGCGCCACGGCCATGATACGCTTGTCGTCGCGACTATTGTGGCAAGCCGAGCAAGAGGCGGGGATGCGCTTCGCGGGATCCTTCTTCGCCACTTCCGGGAAGTGTTTGCCGAAATGCGCGGCGTGATCATAAACGATCGGCGTACGCCTCTTGAATGGATAGCCATCGAATTTGGGATGGTTGCCGTCGAAGCTGTCAAACTGGACGACATGGCACGAGCGGCATTGCTCGTTGGAGATCTTGTTCAATTTGAAATTGGTGCCCTGATGCTCCTGATGGCACGTCGCGCAGGCGAGGCCGCGCGTGACCATATCGTGCGTCGGGAAGGCGACGCTCTGTGCGCGGGCGGATATCGGCTGAGGTATGTTCCCGGCGATTTTGCTCAGTCGTTTGGCGCTCTTTAGCAGCACTTCGCCTGACGCGCCGTGCGCGTTAAAGGCCGTTTCCGGCATCTTGTGGCAGCCGAGACAGGCCTTGCTGTCGGCGAGACGATCTCCTGGGAGGAGGCCGTGAACCCAGCTCAATTTGCTGCTGCCGCTCTTGGCGTGGCAGGCAGTACAATTCTCGATGGCTCCGTGCGCGCTCGTCAGCGGTCCCGGCATCAGGAGCTGCGTGCCTTTGGAGAGAATAAAGGCGACGCCCAGGCAGAGGACGGTCGCGAGCGCCAACAGCTTCGCCAGACGATCACGCAGAGATGCCGCCGGCCTTTCCGTCTGCGGCGGCCGAGCCGAACCGTTCCATGGCGCCCGCCACATCACCAAGCCCCCGACGAATAGGCATAGGCGACGAGGACGTGCAGGACCGTCAGCACGATCAGCGAATATGTGACTGGGACATGTATAAACAGCCAGCCCTTGGTGAGCCCGAGATAGACACGCGCGAAATCGAGCCGGTCCTTCTCGACCACCAGACCTTTGATAATGGCAAGCTTCTCCTGGCTCCGTTGGTCGACATAGCGCGACAGGTTGTCGACCTCATCCGTCAGGCGCTTGAGCGGACGCTGCGAGCCGATGAGGTGAGCTGTGACATTGCGCTGTCCCTCAAGAAAGTCGCGCAGGTGTGTGGTGTAGAGATCCATGATCCAGGCGTCATAGGGCTGCGCGGGTAACGCGATCGCGGCGGCGGCCGGATCGGTCTTCGTTACGGCGACTTCGACTTCGCGCGCCAGCCCGGCGCGGAGGGAGGGAATGCGATCGTAGACGACTCCCTCGTCGATCTCGCCTTTGACGCGCAACGACCACGCCAGATAAGTGCCGAAAACGCCGCTCAGCGTCACCAGCACGAATCCGACCCATAGCGCCCATTCGAGGCCCGTTTCGGGGAATGAGAAATCCGTATGCGAGAGGAACGCGGCGATCAGCAGATAGCCGACAAAAATATGGATCTTCCGCCAGCGGATTGCGGACTTCGGCGAAAGGCCACCCACCTTGACCGCGATATGGAAACCGAGTTGCAGGCCCATGCCGCCGGCGAGGATCCAGCCGTCGAGATAACGCGGATCGCGAAGGCCGTTGCCATAGATCCAGACGAGCCAGAACAAGCCGCCGGAAATCGCCGCGATCAGAAATCCATGAATTGTCCGTCTGGCGACATATCCCGCACCGCCCGAACGACGTCCGCCGATCGAGCGGTCGGCGCCCCCCCATCGCGGTATTTGTTTCCCGATCAAGCTCATTCAGGTTGCCGGCCCGCTATGATCAATTGGGTGCGCTGACGGCGCTGGCCGTTCTTGCCACGCCCTTGTACTTGTCCGGTCCGGGAATCAGGCTGTCGAGCCCGGCCATCGTGCTGCCGTCGTACTTTTCGGTGATGCTCACGAGCAGCTTGGAAACACCGTCGGCCGCAGCGGTCAGAGGCTTTTCATTGTTCAGCTTCAACCCGGCCGAATTGCCAAATTCGATCATCTTTGCGATTTCAGGCACGTTCGGCGATGCTTTCGCCGCGACGGCGAGCCGCTTGCGCGCGACGTCGGCGCGTCTGGCCATTTCGAACGCATAGGGCTTTCGCACAGTCGCTTTTGCGACGGCGCGCAACGCAGACTCAAGCTCGACGCCGAGACCGACGAGATAGAGCATCCGCTTGCGCGCGGCGTTGGCCGGAACGTTCTCTTTGCCCTTCGAATGCCAGGTGTTGTGCCGGACCTCGCCCTGCGACCAGGAAACGAGCTCGAAGGCGCTGCCGGCACGATGGCCACCTTTGTTCACGAGGTCCTCTCGCGGCACGACATGGCAGCCGTAGCAGTTCTTCGCGAGCTGGTAGAGCGACTTCGGCCTGATCATCCCTTTGGAATCGGCGAGCTTCCAGCGCGCCGCCGCCTCGGCCTTGGTCTCCGTCTTAGCCGTCTTGCCGCTATAGCCGCTGTGCACCTTGATCCAATCGCGCCCGGCGCTGTGGCAAGATTCGCAGGAGATACCCGAGACCGCTTCTTCCGCGTTGTTCTTCCGCTGCACCGTGAAATGGCAGCCCTGGCATAAGCTGTCGGTCTTGATACGCCGCACACCCATCTTTTTTGCAATTTCCTTCCCCTCGGCGTCGCGCGGCATTTCACGGAACGTCTTGAAATGATGCGACCCCTTCCAGGCCGCCACCTCCTGCTTGTGGCATTCGGCACAGGCATTGGGCCCAACGATCTTGCCCGCATCGGACGCGGCTGCGCCGTACGCGGCAAAACCGAAAATCATCAGCGAACTGCAGAGATGAAGCAGAGATGATCGGAAAGAGGCACAGCGCCTACCCGATCGACAGACGGCTACCCACTGCGGGCCATGATGATTTCTCATCCTTACGTCAACCACCCTAACTTGCTTCCGCCGCCCCGTTGGACGGCATCGGCAGATCCCGTTCCTCGCGCGTGCGATCGATAGCGAGGCGGCGGCTCTGCCGGACGGTGGGCACCGCGAGCCACTGCGCGGCGCGCGTCAGAAGCCCTCCCTCCGCAGCGTCACCGGTGGTCGCTATGAATGGATCCGCATAACAGGCGGCGCCGACGTGCGCGGCGATCGATTTGATGGCATCGACCATCGCCGGCGCGCCGCAGGCGTACATGACGTCGGTCGGCAACAAGCGCGGCAGAAAGTCGGTGGGCCGGCCCAGCATCACCGCCTTTGTCAAATTCTGCGGCGTGCTGCAGATGGGCGCGACGAGCACATTGGGGAAGCTTGCGAGTTTCGCGAGAGCCGGGGCCATATAGAGTGACTCGATGGTGCGGCCGCCGGCGATGATCATCATCCTGCGCGCCGGGTTTTCGCGCAGCGCAGCGACGGCAATCGACCAGATCGGCGCAAAGCCGGTGTTGGTGGCGACGAGTATAATCCGTCCGCCAACGTTGGGCCGGAAGTGCGCTGAGCCGTAGGGCCCGGTCAACTTCACCCGATGGCCCGGCTTGATGCGCTTGCCGAGCGACGGGGTGACGCGTCCGTCCGCCATGCGCCGGACATGAAACCAAACCGACCCGCCGTTGGGATTTCCGCGCAAGGGATGCGTCATGCTGAATGGACGGCTCGGATAGCCGCGGAATCGCAGTTGAGCATATTGGCCGGCATGAAAGGGCAGTGCGCTGTCTGTCGTGATGCCGACTTCCATGACGTCCGGCGATAGCGGGAGCAACGAACTGAGCACCCCTTCGACGGTGCGAACGGCCGACGGCTGGTCTCTCTCGATCACCGCGTCGCCGGCGATCCGGCACTGACAGGCATGGACGATCCCCGCCTCTGAGCCTTCGCCGCCCTGCACTTCGCCGGACACCAGGCGCACGCAGCAGGTGCCACAGTGGCCGGAGCGACAATCGTAGGGCAGGTCGATGCCGTTGCTCAAAGCGGCGTCCAGCAGCAACTCGCCGCGGCGCGCCAGAAAGCTGCTGCCATTGACAGTGATTTGGTGGCTTCTTGACATTGTCTGATCCGGGAAGGCTTCAGGGTCCTGATTTGCGGCTTGTTTGCCGGCCGCCGTCGCTGCGCTTCCGGGCCCGCTCAATAAATCAATCGATCTTTATCTGAATCGCCGTCCTCATTGCTGAGCAAAACAATCGGCAACTTATTTCTATCGTTCGCCACTTTGCCACCCCCATCTCGTTTCGACGGCCAATACCAAGCATTCCAATTCCATCCCCACGGGCTTGATACACCTTGAACATCGGCAGCGGTTTATTCTTGCATCATGGTCAGACAATGACCTTTTGGCGGTGATATCGCCTGAATGAGAACGGCCGAAATTGACGGGATAATCACATTCTATTTCCGATAATGAGCGATCTGCCGAGGAATGCACATTGGTAAGCCGTCGCGCGATTTTGCAGCGAAAATAAGAGAATTGCGCAGCTTTTCAGCACACTGAGCGGTGATATCTCGATCGCAGTGGAACGTCATTCATTTCGAAAAATATAAAACGCGTGCGGAGCATTTGCCGAAATCAATATGGGCTCGGCGGTTATCTCATTTATTTCAATATGAAAGAACACATCACGGCCAATTTCCCCCATCACCAATTCCGTGCGCGCTTTCCTTTATCGACGCAAATTCGAAATGCCAGCCGGAAGTTATTTGAGAGCATAAGGCATGAAACGATTAATCGGTATTTCGGTGCTTTCCTCCGCCTTGGCGAGCTGCGCTCTGATATCTGCAGCGTTTTCCGAAGACAATGCTGTTGCTGGGGCCAACGAAGACGGGTGGAGCATAACCGTAAAGGCGCCGCCCGCACCGAGCGACACCGAGAAAAAAGGAGAGACCGAAAAGACCGATGCCGCGCCCTCGGCGGTCAAAGACGCCTCGGCCTCTACCGTCAGCAAGCAGACCCTCGCGCTCTATCCCACGGCCGCGCAATGCGGCGAGTGCCATAAACAGATTTACGATGAGTGGTCTTCATCCCAGCACGCCTATGCGTCGATCTCGCCGATGTTCCATAAGTTCGAACAGAAGTTCACGGGCCTCACGCAAGGAACCGTCGGCACCTTTTGCGTGCGCTGCCACCAGCAGGTCGGCACGCAGCTTGGCGAAAAACGCGAAACGCCGCTTTGGGACCGCAGTCAGATTTCCCGCGAGGGCGTGACCTGCATCACCTGCCACAGAGTCAAGGAAGAGTACGGCAAGGTCAACGGCGAGCGCCGGGTCGAGCCGGGCAAAATCTACGAGCCCGTCTACGGCAGCGGCGAAAAGAGCGCGCTCAAAAACGTCCTCGCCAATAAGGAAACCTATTCCGTCAAAACCAGCGCCAAGGGGCGCGGCAACGACATTCACAAAGGCATGATCACGAACGACCAGATCACCAAATCGGAATTCTGCGTCAGCTGCCATCAGGTGGCGGTCAACCTCGGAATTAAGCTGGAGATCGTTTGGGATCAGTACCGCGACAGCCCGGCACGCGAAGCCGGCGTCACTTGCCAGAACTGCCATATGGGAAAGGTCCCCGGAAAGCCGTCGGGCTATGCGACCGCACCTTCCGCGATCGTCGGCGGAAAAGAGATCAACCCCGGACGCAAGCATGCCAATCACCGATTTATCGGCCCGGGATATTCGATCGCCCACCCCGGCATCTTCCCCCACAACCCGAAGGCCCAGTCCACGAGCATCGAAGATTGGCTGCAGTTCGACTGGCGTGCCGGTTGGGGCACGACCAAGTTCGAGGACAAGGTCGCCGACGGCAAGATCAAGGTCAAATTTCCCAAACGCTGGGCGGATTCGGTCGACCGAGAAGACGCGCGCGAGATCATCGACGCGAATCTCAAGAAGCTCGACGAGCGCGACAAGCTCAGGCGCCGGGTGATGGAGAACTCGAGCAAAGTCGACGGTCCCTACATCGAGGGCACGCCGAAGGTCGGCACGGATCTGGCGTTCTCCTACAAGATCAAGAACATCAATACCGGCCACAACCTGCCGTCCGGTTCCCTGGGAGCGCAGCCGCAGCTCTGGGTGAACGTCGCCCTCATCGATCCCGACGGCGAGAACATCTGGGAGTCGGGTTACGTCGACAGCAATGGCGACATGGCCGATCTGCACAGCCTCGACGTCGCTGCTGGGCGCATCGAAACGGACCAACAGCTCATGAACTTCCAGACCAAATTCCTGACGACCAACATCAAGGGCACCGACCGCGAGATGTATCTTCCGGTGAACTTCGACATCGATCCGCTTCCGCAACTGCGTCCGCCCCAGATCCCGACGACCGTTCTCAATCACCCGCCGTTGGTGCGCATGGAGAACCACTCGCTGGCGCCGCTGGCGGAGAAGGTCGCGAAGTATGAAGTACCGGGCAATCTGATCAATAAGCCAGGCAAGTATCACCTGGCGTTCCGCATGCGGAGTCGCGCCGAGCCGATCTACTTCATGCGCTTCGTGGGCGCGACCAAATCAATGGAGCAGAGCATGAACGAGCGGATCATGGACTTCCATACCTTCGAAGTAGACCTCGACGTAAAGGGCTAGTCCGAAAAAGCCGAGCGTTTCGGATTTGGTACCCGCAAGGGTCCCAAAAAGCGGGTCCGAAGCCTCTACCGACGCCTCTTGCCGACCGAGCGATCTCGCAGGTCGGAGGCATGAAGTGGGAGCTTCTTGTTGACTTGTAATTCAAAAACCGACTTCCGGCCGATTGCCCGGTCAGCAACCGCCCTCATCGCGCTGGTGGCCGGTGGTTACTTAGTGACGACCCGCTCGATTGCAGATCCTGCGTCAGGCGAAAGCGCGGGCAGGCCCGGCGCCAATGAGACATGGATCACGAAATCCTATCTCGGCGGTGCAGAGTCCGACGACAAAGACGGTGCGCATGACCAGGCCGACGTCGAAGCCGGCGAAGACGGAAAGTCGACGGTGGCATCGAAAAGCACCAAAAAGTCCCGCAGGAACAGCAACTCGATCCAAAATGCGTTCCGACCCGGTCCCAAGTATAAAACGACGTACGATGCCGACGAGCAGGAAGACATCTACGGTGCGAAGACTGCGATCGTGCCGCCGCGCCCACTACTCGAGCTGGGTCGCGAGCAATATACCTCTGGTGTCTACGACCCGAGCAGCACGTGGCTCGGCAAATTGAACCCTCTGCTCCCGGGCCTCGCCGTCTACGGCGATTGGCGAACAGCCGTCGCGTATAACAAAAACAACGGCAAGGATATCGCCCAAATCGCGACCCGATTGAACCTCGACGTCGATTTGAAGCTCACTGGCACCGAACGCATCCATGCCTTCTTCACGCCGTTCCAGGACAACAACAAATTCTCCCGCTTCGAGTTCGGCGGGGGCGACGGCGATCAGAGGTTCAACGACGAGATCGACCTCAATCCTCAAACGCTGTTTTTCGAAGGCGACGTCGGCTCTCTCTACTCAGGCTTCTCCGGGAACGAAGCCAGTTTCGACCTACCCTTCACCGTTGGTCTTTTCCCGCTCTTCCTGCAGAATGGGATCTGGGCAAACGACGCGATTCTCGGCGGCGCAGTGACCCTTCCCGCGAAGAACTCGCCGATACTCGGTCTTTCCAATTTCGACATCACCTTCTTCGCCGCTTTCGACAATGTCGACAACGCCAGCTTCGTCAAAGCCAATGGCAACATCGACAACGACAACGCCAACCTCTTTGGCGTGACGACCTTCATCGACGCATTCAACGGCTATATCGAAGCGGGTTATGGCTACTTGCAGGGCACCGGCCCTGACGAGGGGGTTCAGCAGCACTTCCTTACGGCCGCCTATAGCCGGCGCTACGCCAACACCATCTCGAATTCGACGCGCGTGTTCACGAACTTCGGAGAGGCTAACGGCAAAAACGGCGACGGCCTCGCTATCATTTCGGAAAACAGCCTGATCTCACCGTTGCCGAGTACCCTTCTTCCCTACGCCAACTTCTTTGTCGGTGTCGGCAATCCCGAGCCCCTGGTCGACGGCAACAACGCCGGCATTTTGAAGAATGTCGGTATCAACTTCGAAACCGACGCCCTGACCGGCTATCCGAAGCTCGACGACACCGCGTCCAACACCTTCGGCGGTGCGCTTGGCGTCGAATATCTCTTCAATCTGGATCAGCAGCTCGTCTTCGAAGTGGCGACAGTGCAGCCCTACGAAGACGATGGCGTCGGCGCCCGGAACCCGCAATACGGCTTTGGTGTTCGCTATCAGATCCCGCTCACCCTGTCTTGGCTGCTCCGCGCCGATGCGACCTATCAGATCCAAGAGGGAACCGAGGACAACTTTGGGATTCGCACGGAGCTTCGCAGCAAGTTCTGACCGTTTCGCAGATGCCGGCTCCGGCATGGGGCGGACGCCGAGCAAAGCGTTTGAGGGGTATCGGCGGTCCTGCGAGGACGAAACCTGCCCGGGTATCCGCCGAGTTAGCGGCCCGAATGTCCGGAGCGTCTTATTTTCTCGGCCGGACGATCGCGTTGATTTCGATATCGACGTCGTCGCCGACCATCGACTGGTAATCCGTCATATTGAACGCGCTTCGCTGGATGCGCGTGGTGGCGATAAATTTGCGGGCGCCGGCGTCGTACTTGAGCGCCGGGTCGTCGTGCGGCTTGATGCTGACTTCAAAAGTCACGGGCTTGGTAATGCCGTTGACGGTGACCTCGCCTAAAACTTCTGCCGCCGTCGGCGAGTCCGATCGCACCCCGAGGCTCTTGAAGGTGATGACGGGCGAAGCTTCGACGTTAAAAAACGACTCGCCCTTGAGCTCGTTATCGACGAGCGCCTCCCCGGTCGTGAGGCTCGCCGCAGCGATCGAAGCATGGATCTTGCTTTTTTCCGGCGCGGCTTCGTCGTAGTCGAGCGTGCCGCTGACCTTCGTGAAGCGGCCCCGCTGCGTCGAATAGGCCATCGTGTAGGCGAAGCGGACCTCGGTGCGGCGCTGATCGAATACAAATCGGCCTGCGTGCGCGATCGGCGTAGCGGTAACGATCAGGTCTGCCGCGAGCAAAACGATGAGCGCCGTGCGCAGAGACGCCGGCCCGGTGACTGGCGACGTATACTCTGAGAGGCCGCGACCATGCGATACGCCCGCGACCGAGACGCGACCGCCCCGGCGAACATCGTTGCGAAACCGTGTTTTTTTCGTCGCTCGGGCCGTGCCCCGCGTGCGTCTGAAATGAATCTGAAACCAACTTCCATCCCCACCTTCGATCTCAGTCGAATCCCTGCGGAGGAGAACAGCAGTCCCAAGATTGACGTCTTCCTCACCATCATCCGGCCCGGTCAGGGCCTCAACGACGTCTGAGATCTCGTCTCGCTCAGCCAGCGCTTTGATAGCAATAACCCAAACGGCGGCCAACAGAACGAGCGGCCAGAAGAGCATTACTGTCAGGTCGAGAAACGTTGTCATCACGCGTTCTCCCTCTTCCCGCTGGCATTACCGGCCGCGTCAGTTGGTTGCTGGACGGAGGAATTGAGTGCGTTATCCGCGCCGACGCTGTCGGAACCTTTTTCAGCATAAGCGTGAACATCGTTGCCGAAGACGCCGGCAGCCGACACGCCATGAGCGCCGCTAGCCAATCCGTGCAAATAGTGGCGGTCCCAATGATATCTTCTGAGTATACCGGCGCTTGCGCTCATTGAGAGCGCAACAAACCTCGCGTCATTCCACATTTAGCGCCCCCAATTCCGAATGCGCTTTACGAGCGAAGTCTCCCCTTCCAAACAACGCGCTGATAGAATGGCAAAAATTGGTTCGAGAAATACTCCCTCCTTTGTAATCGCCACGGCAATCGACGGTGATTGCCTATTGGCAAATGCCGAATTCATTAGGAATTGGAAATAGCTCCGAGTTCCCCGATGCGCGAAACAACCGACGGTCACTTTTCATTTCAATAATTCCGCTAACGCCGGCCGAGCCGCCGCGGCGCTTGCACCGGAGCGCACAATCTTTATCGGAATGCCCTTATAAGACGGCGTAAAGCTCATCTCGTCATACGCGTAGAGCGGGACGAGAGGATTCGTTTCCGGATAGTAGGCCGCGCAACTACCCGCAGGAAATTCGTACGGAACCAGTCGGAAATTCCGGACGACACGTTCGACACCGTCCAGAGAATGCGTGAAGAGATCGACGCGGTCGTCCGGCTTTAAACCGCGCTTCTCGATTTCGTTCGGATTGAGAAACAGCACGTCGCGCTGGCCGTAAACGCCGCGATAGCGATCGGATAGGGAATAGATCGTGGTGTTGTATTGGGTAATACCCATGCCGTAGACGATGATGGCCCGCTCGGCCTTCATGTAGACGTCGGCCGCTTCTTCGATTGCCCCGCGCGTAAGTCCCGATTTGCGCTCGATGTCGTCCCAGCTCGCCGCGCGAAGATCCGCGGCCAAAGCTTCGATCCCAACCGTATGGCCGCGGATGAAGTCCCAATCCAAAACTTCGATATCGTCCTCGGCGAGCGCCCGATCGTCAGCTTCGATAAGAAATTTCATGATGCCTTTGACGACGGCAATATCTCCGCCGACGCGAACTTGATGCAGTCGCCAACTGATCGGCGTCGACGTGAGCGTCGCCATCTCGACCGGACTTTGCGGCGACTGAAAGCGCTCGAGGGCGCGCTCGCGGAACGGATTGAAAGAAATGATGCTGGCTCCGCGACGCGACGCATCGCGCAGGCTCGTCATCATGCGCGGACTGTTCGTTCCCGGATTTTGCCCGAAAATGAAAATGCAATCGGTCTTGTCGAAATCGTCGAGGAGAACGGTCCCCTTGCCGACCCCGAGCGACATCGGCAACCCCACGCTGGTTGCCTCGTGACACATGTTCGAGCAGTCCGGAAAATTGTTGGTGCCGTATTCTCGGGCAAAAAGCTGATAAAGGAAGGCAGCTTCGTTCGACGTGCGGCCAGAGGTGTAGAACTCGGCCATGTTCGGATCCGGAAGCGCATTGAGATGAAGGGCGATGATCGCGAAAGCCTCTTCCCAGCTCACGGGATGGTAGCGGTCCGTCGCATCATCATAGGCCATTGGATGCGTAAGGCGTCCGACCATCTCAAGATCGTAGTCGGACCAGCCTGCAAGCTCGGTCACGGAATGCTGGGAGAAGAATTCGGGCGTGCAGCGTTTCGCCGTCGCTTCCCAGGCCACCGCCTTCCCTCCATTTTCACAATATTCGAAGGAAGACGTATGCTTCGGGTCGGGCCACGCACAGCCCGGACAATCGAAACCGGTCGGCTGATTCATGCGGCTGAGCCTTGTTGAGCGGAACGACCGCGAGAAGCTCCGTGCCCGGTTCGGCATATTGACCGACGCGAACTATGCGATCACCGACCACGCCATCTACGGGCGACGTAATCGTCGTGTAGCCGAGATTGATTTGCGCCTGCTCCAGCATGGCCTTGTTCTGCGCCAGCATGGCGCTCGCCTGCCTGAGCTGCACATCGAGCGTTGTGATTTGCTTCTTGGCCGCGTCGAGCGCCGCCTCGTCCTTCGCGACGGTGGCTTTTGCGCTGGCAATCTGAGAAGCCGCTTGCTGTTCGTCCTGGACCGAGCCGTATCCCTCGTTCGCCAGCGTGCCGAACCGCTTATTGTTCTGCTCGGCATAGGTTTCGGAAGCCTTGTCGGACAAAATCGTCGCTTGAGCTTCCGATATGACGGCCTTCTGCTGCGCGATCTGCGCCTCGGTCGTCTCGATTGCTGCTTGGGCCTGCTTGACACCGGCTTTTGCCCGATCGACAGCAGCTTTGTAGTCGCTTTGATCGATAACGGCGAGAACCTGTCCTGCTTTCACACGCCGGTTGTCGTTAACGAGCAACGATACGATGTTGCCGGAGACTTGCGGCGCAATCGCAACGACGTCGGCTTGAACGTAGGCATCGTCAGTCGAAACTTCGAAGCGCCACTCGGTCCAGTACTTCCAACCGGCATAGGCACTTCCGCAAATTGCTGCAACGATGAGAGCCGTCACCAGAATGCGTCGAAGAATGGTACGGTGCTTTCCGCCGGCCGCTGGCGGCACGGCAATGCCGGGGATCCAGGGGAACGGGGCCGTGCAACGACTTTCGCTTGGCTGTAACTGAGCTGCCGGCGGCGAGCGCATGATCATCCGCCGAGTCATGTTCGAGATCTGCTGCATCCATCTGATTGAGCATCGCCGTCGCCCCTAAAGTCGTAGCGTTTATTTGCTGCGTCGAATACGTCAGCTAACGCACGAGTTCACGCGGGTATTTCCGAAACGAAGGTCTCGTTTTCGTTTCGCACGGCTCAAGGCGGAAAACGGCGCGGCCTTACCGGATCATGTAAACCTTTCGTATGGTCTCATGAACCGTGCAGATGCCCTTCCAATCCTGCGGGAAGAATGCAGCTGTGCCCGGCGTGATCTCGATCACTTCTCCATCGTCGCGCACGTAAGTGCATCGCCCGGCGAGGAAGTGGCAAAACTCGTCGCGGGTCACGTGACACTCCCATTTGCCGGGCGTGCAAACCCAGATTCCGCATTCGGATTCACCGTTCGCGTTTTTATGCAAAAGCTTTCCCGACGTTCGCGATAGCCCTTCGATCATGGTCGGGATGACGCCCCAGTCCGTGAGATCGGTGACGTCGAGCGGATTTCGAATGATGGGTGTGGGCACGAAGCGGTCCTTGTTGATGAGAGGAATCAGGCGTCGTAACGGCCGTTCTCAAGCAGCGCCTCGATGATTGCCGCCGCTTTGACAGGTCCGTCTTGGGCCTGCATGTGAGCCTTAGTGGCCGCAAGTTTCGCTTGCATCTCCGGATCGTGAAGACAGGCGTCGAGCTTGCCCGCCAAATCGTCGTCGCTCCATTCGTAGCGCGGCATCTTGAATCCGTGTCCCGTCTCCTGAACGCGCGTGGCATTGTCGTGACCATCCCAGACATACGGCATGATGATCGCGGGCTTGCCGAAATAGAGGCATTCCGTGAACGAGTTGTTGCCGCCATGATGGATCACGGCATCAACCAGCGGAATGACCGAAGGCTGCGGAAACCATTTGTCGATCACGACGTTCGGCGGCACCTCGGTATATTGATCCATATAATCGCCGACATTGACGAGCGCCCGGTACGGCAATTTTCCAAGCGTTGCGATGATCCGATTCAGAAGCTCCGTATCACCCGATCCGAGACTGCCGAATGAGACATAGATAAGCGGCTTGTCATTGTTCGCCGCGAATGTCGGCACGTCATAAGGTTGCTCTTTGCGCACGCAACCTTCGAGATACTGAAATTGCGATGGCTCGAGCGGTTCCTGGCGCTTGAACTTTACCGACTCCGGATAAAGGAGAAGGTTCATGAATGGCGAAGCTTCGAAGAACTGACCGATCGGATAGGGCGCCTCATTGCAACTCGCGAGAAACCCATTGAAGTCGTCGTGGATGGGCCTGATCACCGTGTTGAAGTGATCGCGATAGCGCCGATGGCAGTCCCGGTCATCCTCCGCACAGCCCGAAAGATGCGGGGGAATAGCTGCATCCTCGATCTCGTTCTCCGAGCACGAAATAATCCGGACCCAGGGCTTGCCGGATTGCTTGATCGCTGGAAACAGGATGACGTTATCGACGGCGATGAGATCCGGCTTAAGGTCCTCCAGAACGCCGGGAAGATCCTTTTGCGCCCACTTGGCGCTGTCGACGATCGCGGTCCAGCAATCCTTGACGTAGTTGTCGACCTGATCGTACGGCGACTTTCGAAAGTTCGGGATATGCCCGTTGATGAAATCGACCCAGAACTTCGCCATCTCCTCGGGCGGCATCGGCTCCGACAGATTTACAGGGTGCGCCTCGAATCCGTATGACTTGTAGACGTCGATAAAACCGGGATCAGACAGAAAGACCGCCTTGTGCCCTCGCGCCTCGACGGCCTGCGCAATGCCTACCGAATTCAGCGCCGGCCCGTATGCGGCCTCCGGAAAAAACGCGACCGTCTTCTGCTCACCCATCCACCCCGTGCTCCCTGCCGGCGACGACAACGGCGGCCATCTTCAACCGGCAAGCCGAGTTTCCGCAAGAGGAGAACCGACGCACACGCAATCGGAAGGCGACGCGCGCACTTAACCGACCACCGCGGGCAGTCCGCGCGCCACGACGTAAATTCCGACGACGGCGACGATGGCCGCAAAGCTTTGCGACAGGAGGTGCTTGCGCTTCGCGAGCGCCGTACTCGCCTGGCGGCCGGCAAGTCCGCCGAGAATACCGCCGCCGATGAAGATTGCGACCAGGGGCCAATCGACGAGACCCGACATTGCATAGCTGCCCGCCGTCGTGAACCCGAAGGCGGCGACACAGAACAGAGACGAGCCGATCGCGAAAATCATCGGCATATCGGTCGCCGCCATGAGGCCCGGAACGATGAGAAATCCGCCCCCTATACCGAAAAAGCCCGAGAGTGCCCCGACGGCGACGCCATAAGCCAACAGATAAGGCAAAAGCTTAGGGGCGCTGATGGCCGTCAATTCGACCGCGGCGTCGCCGCCCGTATGCTTTTTCATGAACATCAGCCCGGCAATCACGAGCATGAGGACGCCGAACAGCAGCAGGAGCTTCTGCCCATCGACCTGCTTTCCAAGCGACGAGCCGATGACCGCCCCAATGATGCCGGCAGCTGCGAAAACCATCGCGCACCGCCATTTGACGTGATCGTGCCGGGCGTGATCGACGAGGTTCGCCGTGGCGCTCAGCGCCACCGCAACTGCGCTCGTGCCGATCGCGACATGGGGGGATTTCACGCCGACGACGTAGACCAGAAGAGGGACGGCGAGAACAGATCCGCCGCCTCCGATCAATCCCAGAACAAACCCGACGAGCGATCCCGAAAAGACGGCGAGAAAATCGTGAAGCATCATGCCATGACTTTGGGCTTAGCCATCCACTCGCGACCCTTCAGCATGGCCTGCCAATAGATCGGCGGTAGGATACGCTCTTTGAGAATCCAAGCCGCGCGCGACGGCCGCGTTCCATCGAGGAGACTGGTCGGAAACGATGGCGCGACTTTTCCCCCGTAGGTGAACTCGGCAAGGACGATCTTTCCGCGCTCGACGGTGAGCGGACAAGACCCATAACCGTCGTAGACGCACATGTTCGGCCGATAACCCATGTCGTAGAGCACGTTCTCGGCGACGACAGGGGCCTGCTTCCGCGCCGCTGCGGCCGTCTTCGCATTCGGTGTATTGGTGACGTCGCCGAGGCCGTAGATATTCTCGTATGTCTTATGGCGCAGCGTCGCCGGATCGACGTCCATCCATCCCGCCGCATCGGCGAGCGAACTCGCGCGAATGAAATCCGGCGCGATCTGAGGCGGACAGACATGAATCATGTCGAACGGCTTTTCGATCGTCTCCTTCGTTCCGTCGGGAGACGCTTTCACGAAACGTGCGCGCTTTGCCGGACCGTCGATCGCAACGAGATTTGACCCGAAGGCGAGCTTCACATGATAGCGCTCGATGTAGCTCATCAGCGCCGGAACATATTCCGGAACGCCGAACAGCACACCGCCGGCGTTATCGAATTCAATGTCGATATTGTCGAGACATCCCGTGCGAAGCCAATGATCGGCTGAGAGATACATCGCCTTCTGCGGCGCGCCCGCGCATTTGATCGGCATCGGCGGTTGCGTGAAGATCGCTCGCCCCGACTTAAGTCCCTTGACCAGCTCCCAAGTATACGGCGCCAGATCGTAGCGATAGTTCGACGTGACACCGTTTTTGCCGAGTGTCTCGGTCAATCCCTCGATGCCGCCCCAGTTGAGCTTCAGCCCCGGGCAGACGATAAGGTGCTTGTAGCGGATCGTTCGGCACCCTTCGATGACGACGGAGTTGTTGTCGGGATCAAAGCCCGCGACTGCAGCCTTGATCCACGTCGTCTTGCGCGGCAAGACCGAGCCCATCTGTCTCACGGTCTGCTCGGGCGTGAAGACGCCGCCACCGACGAGAGTCCAACCCGGCTGATAGTAATGCACATCCGCGGGCTCGATAATCGCAATATTGAGATTGCCCTGGCGCGCAAAAAGACTTCCGGCGACCGCAGCACCGGCAGACCCGCCTCCGACGATGACGATGTCGTATTTTTCAACTGGCGCATTGGAAGCGATAGTCCCGCCGGCAGCGATCCGGCTCGCGACGCCGGACATGTCGTAGCCCGCCTCGCGCGCCTTCAAGAGAATGTCGGCCATCGGCCGATGGCCCGCCTCGGAAAGAGCCCACAGGGTCGTGCTCCGCGTACCGGTACGACAATAGGCGAGAATGGGCTTCGGCATCTCGGCAAGCGCGGTCCCGAACGCCGCTGCATCGCTATCGCTGACTTTCCCGGATTCAACCGGCAGATAGCGAGCCGTAAGTCCGTTCGCCTTAGCTTCCCGCTCGATCTCCGAGAATGAAGGCTGATCCGCACCTTCTCCGTCGGGCCGGTTTGAGATGATCGATTTGAAACCCATCGCCGCCAGCTGCACGACATCGCCGGGCAGGATTTGCGTCGCGACCGAGAGATCGTCCGTAAGCGTCTTTGGTGCCATCACGAGATCCTATGCCGAAAGCCGAGAGGAAGAGCCGTCATAGCTCATTGATCGGCACCTTGAGCTGCCGCTTGCCGCCCGCATCGGGCTCGGGAAGGTTGCCGCCACGTATATTGACCTGAATGGAAGGAATGATCAGCTTCGGCAAAGCGAGAGTTTCGTCGCGTGCCGTGCGCATCTTGACGAATTCGTCTTCGCTGACGCCGTCGCGAACGTGAATGTTATTCGCCCGCTCTTCCGCGACCGTCGTTTCCCATTTGATGTCGCGGCCGTTTGGCGCGTAGTCGTGGCACATGAAGAGACGTTCTTCGGGCGGTAGCGCTAGCACGCGCTTGATCGAATGGTAGAGCACGCGTGCATCCCCGCCCGGGAAATCCGCTCGTGCGGTGCCGCCGTCCGGCATGAAAAGCGTATCCCCGACAAACGCCGCATCGCCGACGACGTGCGTCATGCAAGCCGGCGTATGTCCTGGTGTCAGCATGGCGAAGGCCTGCATGCCGCCGATCGCGTAGGTATCGCCATCATTGAAGAGACGGTCGAATTGGCTGCCGTCGCGCTGGAACTCGGTGCCCTCGTTGAAAATCTTCCCGAAGACCTCCTGCACGATCTTGATATTTGCACCGATGCCGAGCTTGCCGCCGACTTTGCCTAGAATATAGGGCGCACCGGAAAGATGGTCGGCATGCGCGTGCGTCTCGATGAGCCATTCGACCTTGAGATGATGATCGCGCACGAACTGAATGATCTTGTCCGCCGATTCATAGCTGATACGGCCCGCCGCGTAGTCGATATCCATGACGCTGTCGTAGATCGCACAGGCGTCCGACGCCGGGTCCCTCACGACGTAGCTGACCGTGCTCGTTGCTTCGTCGAAAAAGGCGGTAACCTCCGGCTTGACCGTGAGATCGACAGGATGAGGAATTGTCTCCATGATTTCTTACTCCCAAGCCGCGCATCTCGCGGCGCGTTGTTATTTGCTCTTTGCCGCCGGTCTGCCACGCCCGTCGCAAGTGTTGACGCCCGCGAGCCGATAGGCTGGACAGAAGCGCGCCAAGCCGGTCAAAAGCGGCAACAGCCCGATGAGTCCCCAGAGGGTCTTCGGACCGACGAACACAAGGCTCAACAGGATCAGACCAACGACGATGCGCAGCGTCCGATCCAGAATCCCAACGTTTAAATTCATAACGGCCTCAGGAAAAACTTTCCAGAGAAATGCCTAGCCATGAAAAATTTTGACGTATGTGACCAAGTCACATAGCAAAAAACTAATGCGCAGCGGCGAGCTGCCGCAGGGCCTCGGGCTGGGCCAAATCAATGCTTCCGCGCGACGTCGTGAGCCAACCGCGACGCTGGAATTCATTCAGTTGCCGGCCGATCACCTCGCGCGCCGATCCAAGCTCGGCAGCAAGTTGTTGATGCGTGAGCTCTATCCGTCCGTTGGAATCCGCGAGTTGCAAAAGGCGCTGCGCCAGTCTCACGTCGATCCGCGAAAACGCCACCTCTTCGATGAGTTTGAAAAGCGTCGTGACATTGACGCTGAAGGCAGTGAAGACAAACTTCCGAAAAGCCGCCGACCGCGCGATCGCTTCGTCGAACGTCGATCTCGGGATAGCCACCGCTTTGACTCCCGTCTCCGCGATCCCCTCCGCCTGGTATTCCTCATAGCCCATCAAACAGGCGGTCGTCAGCGCACAGCTCTGACCGGCCGCGACGCGGTAAAGTACGATCTCGCGCCCGCTATCGGAGACTTGCTGAACGCGCACCGTACCATCGAGCAGCAAGAGATAGCTCTCCGGCGACTGCCCCGGCCCGAAAATGCGCGTGCCCTCGGGGAGATCGACGACTTTGCTCGTCGTGAGAAGCAATTGCGTGATTTCAGGCTCAAGGCCCTTGAGCCCAGGGAAGCTGGCGGTCCATTGCTTGGTCATGGTGTACTCGTTGAAGATTGCACCACATACGCCAAGGAGCGTGCGTTGCAAACACGCATGAGGCCCGTGAGAAATGTGTCAACCGTCGTGGTTTTCGTGCGCGCGAGGTGGCGTCCGGCGATATTGTGTAACACCCTGCGCCAACCCTCAGAATTTGCGTAAACGCAAGCAAAACCAATGGGAAGACATCGATAGCAAACGTACGCGTGCACTCGCCGAGAATTCCCTCAAGGCGCACAGGAACCAGAAGGCTCGTCTCATCGTTCCTTCGGCAGGTATCCGGAGGAAAAAACATGACATACGAAGATCCGCGAAGCGGTCGTGAACGCAATCTTGGTCAAGACGATGCCGCCAGTTCCACGGGGTCGTTGATCATCGCAGTCGTTTTGCTTGCCGCCATCGCCGTCGGCGGCTGGTACTTCTACAATAGCAGCGAAAACGTCGCTGACATAAAACAGCCGACCCCATCCACAGCGGCGCAAACGACGCCGACCACCCCGGCCGAGACCAACGCGGCTGAGAACAAAACGACGATGTCACCGCAAAGCTCGGGACCGGGCGTCGAAGGTGCGACGGGCGGCAAGAACGGCGCATCGGCTCAACCAGAAAATAGCAGTTCCTCGACAGGCGCATCATCGGGCAACACGGGCGTTGGCGGTGATACGACCAACATCGACAAGTCGACCCTTCCTTCGCAGGACTCGAAGGGCGTCCAGGGTGCGCCAGGCAGCACGAACGGCCCAGCCGGCGAGACCCCCGCCCCGTCCAACCCGTCTAACCAGTAAGCAATCTGACGGCAGACTAAAAAGAGAGCTCGCCTGACAAAGGCGAGCTCTTCTGCGTTCTAGAACTTCTGCGACACGCCGACGAAATATCCCCGTCGCGGCCCGAACTGCGGCGCAAAAACACCGATGCCGTCGCCGTCCCGGATTTCATAGACCTCATCGAAGAGGTTGACGACGTCGAAGCGAACCGTCGTCGGCCGCGCAAACCAATTGTCGAACTCGTGCGAAATGCCGAGATTGACCTGCGTATAGGCCGGCACGCTCGCACCATTCGGAACCTCGTCCGTGTCGGTCCTCAAACCGCTGCCATAGATCATGTCGACGCTAAACCGCGTGCCATCCCAAAGGTACGACAGGCCCGCCGAAGCCGTGATGGTCTGCGAGTGATCGGTAAAGATGTAGTGACCCTTGATGAAGTTGAGATCGTCGGGATCAATCAAGAACTGGTTCGAGATAATGTTCTTGCCCTTCTGCTGCCCGATTGCGACGTTGCCGTAAGCGCTGAAGTTGCCCAAATTATATTTGGTCGTGATCTCGATGCCCTTGTTGATCGCCTTCTCATAGTTGAAAGCATCGAGCACGAGCGCGGCACCGAACTGGCCGTCATCGAGAAGATCGTGCGCGATTTTGTAGTAGGCATCGACCCCAACTTCGAGCCCAGGAAAAATCGTCTGCGTAATACCAGCATCGAAATAGTGCGATCGTTCCGGCTGCACCAAACCGCATCCTCCGTCGGGACAACCGCTTGCCGCCGTCGTTCCGTTAAAGAGCGCGATATTCGTCGGCCCCGCCGCGACTTGTGGCGGCGGCGTGAAATACCGCGCGTAACCGGCATGGAGTTTCGTTCCCTCGAAAGGCCGGTATTCCAAGCTGACGCGCGGGCTCAACTGGTTGGCGTCCACGTACTCATACATTTGATCGAAGCGCAGGCCCGCATTCAACGTCAGCTTATCGGTCAGGCGAATCTCATCCTGCGCGTAAACGCCGATCAGCCACCCAAGCTTCGACGTTTCGTCGAGCAGACCGTTTTCGACGGAGCCGTCGTCCGCGATGACGGAAGAATTGCTGATTGCCTTCGTCTGCTCGGCGCTGACGCTAAAGCCTGCCCGAAGCGTATTGTAGGCAGTCGGCCGATACGAGCCGTCGGCCTGCACGCCGTTGAGAAAGCTCCGGCGCTGAACGTCGGACGCGATGCCGTTAAAAACGAGATCACCGACGTCATCGGGATTGAAATGCAGATCGCTGTAGCGTGAGAAATACGCGATCTGAAAGTCCCCATTCTCGACCTTTCTTTGTAGCGCGATCACGTCGTAGTAGTTCTGCTCGAACTCCGTTTCGTTGAGAAGTGACGAGTTAAAGCCCGGCACATTCGGAACGCCAAACTGCGCCGGCAGGCCGGGCGTGTTCGGGATTTGAAAATTCTGGATCGATACGCCCGAGATCCAGCTCAACCGCGTGGATTGGTCCAACATCGCGGAAACGTAACCGAAGCCTTTCTCCTGATCGGTATGGTCGTGAATGGCGTCCCAGCTCGACGTCGTGTTCTCGATGCCTTCGTCGTTCATGAGATAGCGCCCAGTGAAAAAGTAATCGACCGGCCCCGTGCTGCCGCCATACTCGAAGCTTGGCGTCAACGTTCCACGGCTGCCGCCATACATGCTGATCGTTCCGCCCGGCTCCTGCGCGCCCGACCGTGTCGTGATGTCAACGAGGCCTGTCGTGTGCAACCCATATTCCGCGGGCAGTGCGCCTGTTACGAGGGAGAGATTATTGACGAAGCTCGTCTCAAGAACGTCGCTGAACCCCGATACGCCGTCGGGAAGCAGGATGCCGTTGATCCGATATTGCACGTTCGCATGGTCGTTTCGGATGTGAAGCTGTCCGCTCGCGGCCGAATCCTGGCTGACGCCCGGCGCTTGCAATAGCGCCTTGCTCACGGGCGTTTGCGTTCCCTGCGGAAGGGACTGAATCGCCTCTTCGCCGAACGAATACTCGTTCGTTCCGATCTGCGTAAAGATCTGATTGCGCGCCTCGTTAAACGCGTTGTTCTGAAAGACGAGCGGATTATTCTGCGCTTCGGAAGCGTCAACCGATTGCGCAGCGCTCGGCGAAGGAGACGCGTTGGCAGTCTGCGGCTTTGCCCTGGCGTGCTGAGATTTTCTCGCCTTCTTCGGCGCCCGCTTCGCTTGCGGTTCAGCGACGACAACCGCCGGCAGCGATTGCGACGTGGCCGCGGAAGGAGCGCCGGAATGCGCCGGAGGCGACGAGGTTTGCGTTCCGGATGGCGCCATTTGCGCTAACGCCAGGTCGGTGTGCATGACCCCCGCACCCGAACCCAAAACAATGACAAGACCACGCAACTTCGAGACAACGGCCATCCGCGCATTCCATCCGTATGTTATAATATCCGATATAAGGAGCGAACGAGGTTCGACGTTCAAGCATCCTTACGGTCGCGGGAATGGAATGAAGAAAGCCTGTTGTCGCGAAGCCACAAGCCGACCAGCATGGCGAGCGACGCCCTTCCGGTCATCGCTCGGAGCAAAACCGAGAAGCGCCCGCACTCAATGCCGGTCACTTAAAAGGATAACGTCGCCGAAGTTAGCTACGGCTTCGCAGCGGGTGCCTCGTTCGGCACTGGAAGCGCCGCTGCGAGGCCAAGCGCTCCGCGCACGCATTTCGTCGCTTCGGGCAGCATCGTCTTGAATGCGTTGCCGTCGGCGAACTCTTCTGCAGCGACTTCCATGCCAAGCAGCTTCCCGGCTTCAACGTCGCTACGGTAATGCACGCCCGCGATCATGCGGCTATGCCCGTAGTCCGCCGACCGCGCATAAAACGCGTCGCGCTTCTCCGGCACCATGTGAGCAAGAACCGCTCCGACCGCCGTGCCGTACGTCGTGTGCCCGGACGGGTATGACGGACTGTACTTTCCCGACTCTAGGGGCTTCAGGCCGCTGTTCGGCAGATTGTAGGGACGTGTCCGGCAGAAGGTATTTTTGGCATGCTGAGCTGCCGACTTCGTCCTTTCGCTCAACCTGTCGAAGATAGGTTGACACTTGGCAAGCGCTGCCACGTCGAACTCGATGCCGGCACCCTCGATGAATTGCTTGAGAGAAATTTCATAGTCCGCGAGCGCGTGCTTCACTTGGGCTTCGCTGCGGTTGCGCTGAAGCGTCTGAAGCTCGTCGAGTTCCACTTTGGTTTGCGCGCAGCTATCGCACGGTGGCGGGGAAAGAAGCTTGACCAGCGGGTCCGGAGGCGGAATAGGGCAACTCATTTCCTCCGCCAAGACCGGCAACGACGAGACAAAGCCCGCGATGAGGATGGCACCAAAAACCGCTGTTTTCCGAAACATCATCATTGGCGCTTTCCATCCAGTCTGGTTCGTCACGCGCATCCGCGTCAATCCAATGGACCGGCAGCTTTTCATATAAATCATCGCGCGGCTTGATGCGATCTCCGTGAAGCCCGGCCACCACGTCCATAAGGGCGAAGTCCTCGCGAAGCTCGACAGTCCTGAACTCACCACCTCCGTCGATCAGACCAAAGCCGCCGAGAAAGAAGCGCGCGCCGACCGCAACAACGTCTATGCGGGTGTCCGCGAAGAGCAGCGTGCCATCACGGCGCATAACGTCGAAATCGCCAATTCGAATGTCATGCGCGCAAAGCAGCAATACGATCGCACCGCCGCTCTTGCCGCACAGAATTTCACAAGTCAGCAAAAACTCGACGAAACCGTCAACACCTCAAGAAAGCGGAAGGCAGCCTCGCGGAGCTCGAAGCATCTTTGGCCGAAAGCAAGGCCGGTCCGACCACAGAGCAACGCGCCGTCGCCGACGCCAAAGTCTTTCTCGCCGCCGCAGCGACAGCCGACATCGAAGCCCAGCTTGCCAAAATCAAGATCACGGCGCCGGCCGACGGCGTCGTCGGGCTGCTTGTCGCCTCTTCCGGAGAAGTCATCGCGCCGGGCGAAACAATCCTGACACTCGACGTCCCTGACGAACGCTGGTTTTCATTCACGATGCGGGAAGATCGCCTCGGAAATATCGCGATCGGCTCCCCCGTCACGCTTCTCACCTCAACAGGCCACCGTGTGCCTGGCCGGGTGACGGAGCTTTTGCCCCTCGGCGAATTCTCCGTGCGGCGAGCGGCCCGCGCCGTGAACGACCACGACCTCAACAGCTTCCTCGTTCGCGTCGAACCGACCGCATCGAGCGACGGCATCGAACCGGGAATGACCGTGTGGATCGAGAAATCCTCACCCGCGCCATCACCCTAGAGAAGCGTTGTCTAAAACGCGAAAACGATGCAACCGGAGTGAGTTTCAGCAGCGCTCGCAAGTGATGCACGCACGCCGCGATTCCACAGAAATCGACAGTCCAGCGGGATTTGTCATGAACGACGTTCGGAAGATTATGGCACCATTGAACGCTTTTCACATTCAGGAGTGAAGCCAATGCGCAAGACCACCGGATTGACCTTGGCCGTTCTCGCCGCCGCGACGTTTGCCGCCGCTCCGGCGAGTGCCCGGTCGCATTCTTCATGTTTCAAGAAGTATTCGATGGGCGAATCGCTCACCAAAGACACCGCAAAATTCCAGGCTGACGAAGCGCTCCTCCAAGCCACCGACTGGGGCGTTTGGGCTGTTTGGATGACCGGCGCCGGAACACCGGGCTACACCTTCAGCCCGCGCAAGTACCACTGCTCAGAGGACGGCCTGACGTGGACCTGCCACGCACAAGCGACACTCTGCAAGCTCTGAGTTTTTGAGACCAGCCGGCGAAGGTGGCAGCAGGTGAGGGCTGTCCCTTCGCAATTGTTCGCGGCAGACGATATGAAGCCGTGACGCCGAATCGGAGACCTCATACACGGTTTTAGAGCGCCCGCTATCATCGCTCCAGTGTCGCCCGAACCTCTTCTCTCTCGACGGATTTTGCTGCCATTGGCAAAGGCCTCGCACCGTTTCCCACTTGGCTCTCGTATCTTGATGTCCGAACTGCATCGAGGCGATCGAAGCCCGGGGCTGCGTCCCCTTTGATCTGCCTGCGGCGTAGAAATCCAGAAAAGTCCTGCGGGTCGTCGACGCCCATCGCAATACAGAAAATCAGCGCCGCAACGACAACTGCCCCGATGAGAAGCCCACCGAGGCCGCCGAGCGAATATAAGTCCATAGTCATAGTGAAGGCGTCCGCCTTTTCGATAAGGGATCACGACATGCCATGCCGGTCGCATTCCGGCTGTTCCCTGCGGAACAGAGCTTTCGCCGCGGTCGCATCCACCTTTTTGATCGCGGAGAACACATTTGGCGGCGCGATCAATCTGTGACAGTAAGGATGAATGCCCGGCCGCGGGCTCCTGAGCCGCGGTCCGCTTTCGAATTTCGCCGGAATCAGAGTTATGCCGCCCGCATCCCCTGCATCGACGAAGGCCAAGCTCATAGTTGCCGGCCTTGTCTGTCTCCTCCTTGCCGGTACTGCCGGTACTGCCGTCGCTCAGTGCGGCAACGGCCCAGCAGGTTTCAACACTTGGCTGCAGCGGTTTCGCCTGCAGGCGGCCGCACAAGGCATCCGGTCGGGAACCGTCTTGTCTGCTCTCTCCGACGTCACCTACGATCGAAGAGTCATCCGTCTCGACCGCTCGCAACGATCGTTCAAGCTGAGCTTTCGGCAGTTCTATGGCCGCCGCGTCAGCAACGCGATGATCAGGCACGGCCGAGCCCTGATGCAGCGGCATCGCGGATTGATCGACCGCATCGAAAAGCGCTTCGGCGTGCCCGGAGCCGTCATCGTTGCGATTTGGGGTCTGGAGACAAACTACGGCGCCAACCTCGGCGCGCACTATTCGATCATCCGCTCACTCGCGACGCTGGCCTACGACTGCCGCCGCAGCGCGTTCTTCACCGGCCAATTGCTCGACGCGCTGCGAATTGTCGAAGAGGGTGATTTGTCACCGGCGCAACTGCGAGGCGGCTGGGCGGGCGAGATCGGCCAGACGCAATTCCTGCCGACGCCGTATATTCGATTTGCGATCGATTTCGACGGCGACGGCCGCAAGGATTTGATCAACAGCACCGCTGACGTCCTCGCCTCCACCGCCAACTTCCTCGCGAGCCACGGATGGCAGCGCGGCGCCGGCTGGCAGCCGGGATCGGCCAACTACGCCGTTATTGCCGAGTGGAACAAAGCCGACGTCTACGACCGAACCATCGCAGCGATGGCCGATCAGCTTGCGGGCCACTGACACGCCGCGACGTCGTTTCATTCGGCCCAGCGCCGGAAAATCACCGAGGCATTGACGCCGCCGAAACCGAAGCCGTTGGAGAGCACATATTCAACATCACTCTTGCGCGCTTCGGGACCAATGAGATCGAGGCCTGCCGCTTCCGGATCGGGATCCGTCAAGTTGAGGGTCGGCGGCAACACGCCGTCGCGGAGCGCCATGACGGAAAACACGGCTTCGAGACCGCCCGCCGCGCCGAGCAAATGCCCGGTCGCCGACTTTGTGGATGAAATGGCCGCGCTCTTCCCGCCGGCAAACAGAGCGCGCATCGCCGCGAGTTCTCCCGCGTCGCCCACCTGCGTTGATGTTGCATGCGCGTTCATGTAGCCGATCGCTTCGGGCTGAATGCCGGCCATCGACAGAGCAGCCCGCATCGCGCGGAGCGCACCGTTCCCGTCCGGCGGGCCTGAAGTCAGATGATAGGCGTCGGCGCTGGTGCCATAACCGACCAATTCCGCGAGGGGCGCGGCACCACGCGCCAGTGCGTGTTCCTCGGTTTCGATGACGAGCATGCCGGCACCTTCGCCCATCACGAAGCCATCGCGGGCCGCATCGAACGGACGCGACGCTTGCGTCGGCTCATCGTTGAACCCCGACGAAAGCGCACGCGCCGCCGCGAAGGCTCCGAGCGCAACGCGATTGATGCATGCCTCCGCTCCACCGCAAAGCGCGATGTCCGCTTCACCGCTGCGGATCAGGCGCATGCCATCGCCGATCGCCTGTACGCTCGCGGCGCACGCCGTCACGGGCGCCCCCAATGGCCCCTTCAGACCGAACATGATCGAAACATTTCCCGCTGCGAGATTGACGAGAAACGCCGGAACGGTAAACGGCGACAGCTTTTTCGCCCCGCGCCTGTCCACTGTGTGCACGGCGTCCGTGATCGTCAGAAATCCACCAATGCCCGACCCGATGACGGTGGCGGTCCGCTCTCGCGCCCTCTCCTCTTCCGGATGCCATCCGGCCTGCGCCAAAGCCTGACGCGACGCCTCGACCGCGAAATGGATGAAGCGATCCATCTTCCTTCGGTCTTTGACCGGAATGGCGCCTGCGATGTCGAAGCCGTGCGGATCTTCGCCAATATCGGGAACGACACCTCCGACCTTGCAGTCGACATCTGGAACGATGGCATCGTCGAGGCGCCGTATTCCCGATTGACCCGCAACGAGACGTCGCCAAGTGGGCTCGACGCCCGCTCCCAGCGGAGAGACGACCCCCATGCCGGTCACGACAATGCGCGGGCGTCCATGACTGCGATCTGCCACAAAGGCTCCTTTCCACCGTTGATGTTCGGAGTTCTCTATCATGCCACGCAGACCCCGGCCTCCGAACGGAAGGATAAATGATAGATGAAATGTAAAATGGCAAGCGCACCGTGATAAACGGTACATCGGACGGCGACGCGAGGCTTCAAAGGCCGCCAACGGGCCGCAGCCCCTGTTGCCGCCTTGCCGCGCCCCGGGCCGCGCTTGCTGAACAGTAGAATTTTGCGCTCGAACTTGCGCCTTGGCACTAGGCGGCCGACGGTCGAGGGCCTAAGAAAAAGCCCCATGATCGTTCGCAGATGAGATGGTTTTTCTCGACTGCGGTTTATGTCCGCGACATGAAAAATGGTGGCTTATGCACATCACGATCATGCCCGGACGCGTTTCGGTAGTTTGAAATCAGAGTATCGTATCTGTGAGTAGCGTTCGGACAATCCTGGCAGGCCTTTTCACGGCTCTCGGGGGCTTCTTTCTCCTCGCACTCACCGCGGGGGCAGGCTTCGCCATCTACCTCGCAACCGCACCCGACAGCGCGTTGCCTCCCGCCGATGCTGATGCCGTTTCGGCCCGTCCGCTCATGAGAGCGGAAGCGACGGCAGCACCGCGGCAACGGGTTGCATGGGTCGCATCGACTGCGTTGACCAGGCCGCTCAATGCACCGGCACCGGTATCCAACCGTCGCGCCCGCATCCGTCAGCTACAGAAAGCTCTCGCGCGGGCTGAATGCTACAATGGTCCGATCAGCGGCATCTGGAGCGACGCGTCGAAAGACGCCATGCGTGGCTTCGTCCAGACCGCAAATGCCGAGCTTCCGGTCGATCGTCCCGACGAAGCACTGATCGCATTGGTCGAGTCGAACGAAGCGGCAAAATGCATAACCGGGCGCGCAATCTCGACCGGCGCGCTAGGATCTTCTCCCCCACCTTCGGCACCGCCGTCCGACACGTCGCCACGAACGAGCAATCAATCGACGATGCTCGGCCGGCCCTGGGCCCCCGCCGAAATGCTGCTTCCCCCCAAGGACGCGACCGCTGACGAGCATCCGATCAGGCCCGCGACCACGCCGGCACCGATCGCAGAAATGACCGCAAGCAACGACCCGGCGCCTGTTGAACCCGAGCCAGTGTCAAAATCCGCGGCCACCATCCACTTCGAGGGCGACAAACCGTTGGCGGCCGCGCAGCCGATCGATCCGTCGCCCGTCGCTTCGGACCCCGCTCCTGAAGCTCCGGTAGCGGCGCCGGCAAAGCCCAAAAAGACGAGGACGGCAAAGCGCCGGCGCGCCAAATATGACGACGTCCAGACGACCATCAGCAAGGGGTTCGAGTCCCTGCAGCGGTCGATCGCGTCGATGTTCTAGCGTTCCGAAAGGGAGATGACAGATGCATTGGCGCGCGACGGCGGTGATGACCATAGCGCTCGCGTACGGCTCGGGCGCGGCATATGCCGGCGAGTACGCCCCGCTCAACTGCAACAAAGCCCGCTCACCCGCCGAGCACGCGATCTGCAACTCCTATGCGCTCGGCCAGAGTGAAGCGCGCATGGCGACACTCTTCTCTGTCGCGACGTCACTCGTCGCTATGGGTCAGCGCGGCGATATCCAGGACGCCCAGCGCGAGTGGCTCACGGCGCGGGAAGCCTGCGGCAAAAACACGGCCTGCCTGGCGACCGCCTACGATCAACGCATTCGCACGCTTGAGAAAGTCATAGCGAACATCGCGTCGCGCGGACCGTATTGAGCATTTCACGCTAAATCCCCATATCGAAACCGGAACGAGACCGGCGGCCCGACGTTCCGTTTTAGCCCCTGCGGCGTGCCCGCATGCACGTGCGCAAGTTGGAGATGCTTCATGTTGAAGTTCCATGCCGCACAGCTTTGCTTGCTGACCGGCTCGTTCTTGGTCGCCGCCGCGACCAGCGCCAGCGCCATCGAATGCCGGGAAAATTACCAGATCGTTCAAGGGCATCCGATCTCGACGCCCTATTGCCGCGACGGCTACCTCGCGCAGGTGGCTCGCGAATACGGCTTCAAGGCGACTGCTGCCACGATGCGCAACAATCCTTCGCGCAAGGAAGAAATCTGCCGCTATATCGGCGACGATATCCGCGTCCAGACGGCGTGTTCCGAAGTGGACCCGACCCCGTGGGGTTCGTACTAGGGAATGCAGGAATTGGCGTCGCAGTGATCGGCTCAATCGAATGCGACCGATCATCGCGACGCTTTGTTTACATATCGGCCGAATGGCTGGGCTTTTCCGCCAATACCCGACACACCAACTAAGATGAGCACAATCACCACCGGCCCGACGCGCCCGCGCGGACATTACCCCCAATGCCCATTCCCTTAGGTAACTAGAAAGGCAGGCAGCCATGGCAACGACCACCGCTGAAAAAAATCATTCCGGCGTCTTTTCGATAGGCGGCGATATACCGGTCAATCGACTTGGCTTCGGCGCAATGCGCATCACCGGCAACGGCATTTGGGGCGAGCCCGCCGACAAGGAAGAGGCTCTGCGCACACTCCGCAAATTGCCCGAGCTTGATATCAACTTCATCGACACCGCCGACAGCTATGGTCCCGAGGTCAGCGAGCGCCTGATCCGCGAGGCGCTCTATCCCTATCGCGGCATCACCATCGCGACGAAAGCGGGGCTCGTCCGCCCCGGCGCCGGCACGTGGATCCCTCTCGGACGTCCCGAATACCTTCGTCAGCAAGTCATTCTCAGTATTCGCAGGCTCGGCGTCGAACGGCTCGACCTCTGGCAGTTGCACCGCATCGACCCGAAAGTTCCCGAGGCTGAGCAGTTCGATGCCATCAAGGCGATGCAATCGGAAGGACTGATCCGCCATGTCGGATTGAGCCAGGTGAGCATCAAGGAAATCGAAGCTGCACACAAGTTCTTCAAGGTCGCGACTGTTCAGAACCTCTATAACCTCGCCGACCGCTCAAGCGAAGACGTGCTGAATTTCTGCGAGAAGCACGCCATCGGCTTCATTCCGTGGTTCCCACTGGCAGCTGGCGATCTCGCCAAGCCCGGATCGCGCCTCGAGGCGATCGCGAAAAGCCACGATGCCGTCCCAAGCCAGATCGCACTCGCGTGGCTCTTGAAGCGCAGCCCCGTCATGCTGCCGATCCCCGGCACGTCGAAGGTCAAGCACCTCGAAGAGAACGTCGCCGGTGCGAACATCAAGCTGAGCGACAAGGAATTTGCGGAGCTTAGTGACCTGTCGAAGGCGAAGGCGTAAACGCCGGTTGCACCGGTGGAGAGCTGGCGAATGAATTTGCCAGCTCTTTCATTAAGGCACGCACTTCCGGATGCTCGTTGCGGTCCCAGTCAGCGAGCATGTGTGCAAGATTTTCTTCACGCCGACGCAACAACCGCCCGTAGAGCGCCTGTCCACGATCCGTCAGTTCGAGGAAACCGCCGGACACGTCGCGCGCCATATCAGCGGCTTCAAGCCGGCTGAAGAGCTTGGGCTGACGTGTCTCCCTGGGCCCGAGCCGCTTGCGAAGCTCGTCCTTGCTCTCCCGGCCACCCGCTTCGCCGATCCGCGCCAGAAGCCAGAACTCGTCCGGTTGAAGATCGACATCGAACCGCTTCGCCGCCTGCTCGTAGAAATGCCAGCGATTGTCTTTCGCCGTCACACGCTCAACGATCCGCGCCAGCTCTTCAAGCGACGTCGCATCGCGCGGCATCTGCAAAGGATCGTTCGACGGCTCGGTCGCAAGCGTTGTCCTGAGCGGCACCTCCTTGATCGCGAACGACAGCAGGAACGCCAGAAACGCCAGCGCCGACGCCATTCGAAAAACCGGATGCAGCGACGACACAAAGAGATCGTTGTAGGTAGCTTTCACCGCGCCCGACAGCGCGCTGATGGCGGCCGGATCGCTCATCGTCCCGGCGAGGCTCGGCGCGTTGGCATTGATCTGCCGGTTCAGCGTGTAAGCGAAGATCGCACCGAAGAGCGCCGCGCCGACCGAGCCGCCGATCGACCGGAACAGCGTCGTGCCGGACGTCGCGACGCCGAGCTGTTCATAGGCGACGGCATTCTGCACCGCCATCACCAGGATCTGCATCACCATGCCGAGACCGAGGCCCAGCAGCAGCATGTAAGCGGAAGCCGTGAAAGCCGACGTATCGGCCGTGATCCGCGACAAAAGCGTAAGCGCAATCGCCATCGTGGCCGTACCCATGATGGGAAACATCTTGTAGCGCCCGATCCGGCTGATGATCTGCCCGCTCGTGATGGAACTGACGAACACGCCGAGCATCATCGGCGTTAGATGCAGGCCCGCGCTCGTCGGATCGAGACCTTTCACAATTTGAAGGTAGAGCGGCAGCAGTGTGATCGACCCGAAGAGAGCGAGTCCGACGATAAAGCCGATCGCAGTCGCGATGACGAAGGCGCGATTCTTGAAAAGCGACAGCGGCAGAAGCGGATCGGCCACTTTGTTTTCGATGTACATGAACGATGCAAGTGACACGACCCCAAGCAGAGAAAAGGCAAAGAGGCTGACCGGCGCTTCGGCCGCAAGCGTCGCGCCGAGGCTGGTGACGATCACGAGCGACGTCAGCGACAATCCCAGCAGCACGGCGCCGGCATAATCGATCTCGACTTTCGATTTTTTCCGATGCGGGCGGAATGTCCGGTTGATGACGGCCAGCGCCAAAATGCCGAACGGCAGATTGATCAGGAAGATCCACCGCCACGACAGATTGTCGACGATAAAGCCACCGATAAGCGGCCCGAGCACGGTCGAAAGCCCGAACACGCCGCCGAAAAATCCTTGATATCGTCCGCGCTCGCGCGGCGGCACGACGTCGCCGACGACCGCAATCGCGGTGACGATCAATCCGCCGCCGCCGAGCCCCTGCAGAATGCGAAATGCAATGAGCTCGGGAAGATTTTGCGCGATGCCGCACAGCGCCGAGCCGATCAGAAAAATGATCACCGCCACCTGCAGAACGATGCGCCGGCCGAAAAGATCGCCGAGCTTGCCGTAAAGCGGCACAACGATCGTCGTCGCCAGTAGATACGCCGTGACGATCCACGAGAGGTGCGACAGTCCGCCGATCTCGCGAACGATTGTCGGAAGCGCCGTCGAAACGATCGTCTGATCGAGCGACGCGAGCAGAAGGACCAGCGCAAGCGCCGAGAAAATCGCGAGTCGCTCACGCGCGCTGGTCTCCGGCGGGGGCTGTTGTTCGGAATGGGTACCTGGCATGCTACCGAAACGCCAACCTCGCATTTTTTCGGCGACGCGCCGCGCGACGACAAACACGAAGCGCGACCTGTTCAGGGAACGCGTGGATATTGTGTTGGTATCCCATCAGGGGATTAATAGAACAGTGGATGATTGATCGCCGAATCTCGGCCATGCGGCATGATTTCCGTAAAGTAGCGCCGCATAAGCAACACAACTTGTCATAAGGTTCGGGCCAAACGCGGCTCGGTTGGCCCATTGGCTCGAATATGCTAGCCGAACCCAGAGAAACTTCGAGGACGTGTATGCGCTCGACTACGACGGCCATCGTTGCGGCGGTGTTGATATGGCTCGCGGCTTCGCCTGCCGCGGCCGGCCCGGCGCTGCTGTTCGAGCCTTCGACGGGAAAAGTCCTTTACGCCGAAGACATCGACGACATCTGGCATCCCGCATCGCTGACCAAGTTGATGACGGCTTACATCGCGTTCGAAGCGATCAAGAACGGCGAGATCCATCTCACCGATAAGATTCCCTGCTCGCTGGAAGCGACGCTCCAGCCGCCGAGCAAGGTGGGTCTGAAAGTCGGGCAGACCTTGACGGTCGAGCAGGCTTTAAAGGCGATTATCATCAAGTCCGCCAACGACGTTACGGTGATGCTGGCCGAAGCCATTTCGGGAAGCGAAAGCAAATTCATCGATCGCATGAACGCGACGGCGAAGCGTCTCGGCATGACACATACGGGTTACGTCAATACCAATGGGCTGCCGGACCCGGGTCAGCTGACGAGCGCGCGCGATATCGCCAAAATCGCAACGGCCGTCACCAGCGAGTACCCGCAATATGCAAGCTATTGGGCGATGCCGGCGATGCACATCGGTAAGCGTCGCCTCGGCAGCCACAACGCTCTGCTGAAAACGTTTCCCGGCGCCGACGGCCTGAAGACCGGGTTCACGTGCGATTCCGGCTATAATGTCGTCGCCAGCGCTACACGCGACAACCGTCGCCTGATGGCCGTCATCCTCGGTGAATCCTCCGGCAACGAACGCGCCATCCGCGCCGCAAGCCTGCTGGAATATGGCTTCCAGAATTACGACTGGAAGCAGATCTTCAATACCTCGACCATCACCAACTATCCGATGGATTCGAACTTCAAGACCGTGATGTCGGTCCGCGATACGGTAGCGGCATGGGGATGCGGCGCCCATCATCGCCAAAAAAAGGTCCGCAAGCACAAACCGAAAAGAAAAAAGCTGAGCGCGTCGAAGCAGAAAAGCTCCAAGATGCACGATGCGACGGCTGACGGCGCCCGATCCGCGCTGAAGGGACCGAACTGAGAAGGCGGCGGAGAAGTCGGCCGGTGCGGCTTCGTCGAAAGCCGCTTCCGAGGCGACGGCGGATTAGGCCTAACGCCATATCCGCCAATGCCCGCTAAACGAGCAGCTCGAGCGGTTCATTTCGAAAGATGCAGCCGGGCGGCTGTACCGAATCGGGAGGCGAGGCCTGATCGGAATTCGCCCCGTCGTCATCCCCCGTCCCGTCATCATCGCCGGGCGATCGGGAGTTGCCGTCGACCGACCCGTCGTCGGGCGGCGCGCCGGAATTCGCGTCAGGTGCGCGATCATCAGGTGCGGCGCTTTGAACGAGTTTCATTCCGGTACAACCGAACAAAACGGTACGTTTACTATCGGCCGAAACGTCGGTCGTCGTGAACAATATGACGCTTACGGCGACAAACGCCGACGCTCCGCAAACCCTGATCATACGCCTTCCGTCCTAGGTTTTTGCGCCTAACGGCGCGCAGCAAACCGAAAGGTGTTCAGTTTAACCAAACTTTAGGACGTGTGGAAAGCATCCGCACGCATCGTGGCGTCAAACTTGCTTTTGTGAATTCCGACCGCCTTCAATTAGGACTTGAGTAGGAATTCACGATGACCTTTCCGCACCGCGCAACATGCAAAGTTGACCCGGACTTCATACCGCCTCCTCAGGACCTTGGCGCGATGGCCGAGGTTCTCGAAAGCAAGCACGGAACGCATGCGGCAGGGGTGGCGGACTTCTTTGCACTTTACCACGGGCAAAAAGGAGATGCGCCGAGGGCATGGGCTTGGACCGGCATAGCCGAGCTTGTCCGCAACCGCGAACGCGAACGCCTCGAGGACAATTAGCCCTCCAATCGGCGTTTGCGGCCGGCTCCGCGTAGCGGAGTCGCAAACGCCAATCAAAAACGCCTACATCGGCGCCGCAATAACCAGCGTCCAGAACGATTTGAATTCGGTATGGGGATCCTGAACCAGCGCGATGCCCATGTGGACTGCGTCGGGCGTCAGCAGGTTCTTGTTGTGACCGGGGCTTTCCTCCCAGCCTTTCATCACTTCCTTGAAGTTGATCTGGCCCGTGCCGACGTTTTCAGCCGCCAGACGCGCCTTGTAACCCGTGCGTTTCACCCGATCCCACGGGTTGGATCCGTCGGAGCCATAATGCGAAATGCGATCCCATTTCGCGAGATCGCGCGAATGTGCCTTCGCTGCTTCCGTCAGTTCAGGATTGAGCCGCAATGGCTTCAATCCGTGCGTCTTGCGATATGCATTGATCACGTCGCGCGCCATTTCGGCGTTGAGCGCGGTGTGTGAATAATCCCGGTTGGCGAGCACGCCCGGCTCGGCCCTTTCAAACGTCCCCGATGGCGCCTTGTCGAGCATAGCGACCTGTACGCCGCTGCGAGGCGCGGAAGGTTCGCCGCCGAGCCCCACACTTTTCGAACTCGACAGATAGGACGACGGCGACACCGACGATGTCGTTTCGGGCTCGGTAAAACCTGACGAGATAGACGTCGATCCGAGGCTGCAACCGGCGAGGGCGGTGGCGAGCCCGGCAGTGAGCGCAACGCGATACATTTTGGCAACTCCCGACACGAGACGTGCCGCTGAAATCAGCATTGCCGTAAATCCGTTAACTGGACGTTAACGCTAACGAAATGCGACTCGCGATCCGTCGCCCGCCGCCGCCGCGATTCTGGAGAGTCAAACATGACGCCGAAACCCTCACGAACTCTGACCCCGCCCCGGCCCAATAATCGCGCCAACAAGGTGTCGCGATTTTGACCCCGCCACGGCGAAAGACTGGCGCCATGGATGCTCCCGAGCATTTCGCCGCTCGGCCGCACGCTGTGGGTCAATACCCCGGAGGCCTTGGAAGTGCAGAGCCAATCATCAAAGTTGTCGCGACAGCGCATTTGATTCGCGCGGGGAGACAATTCGATGAGTGCAGCCATCGAACATTCTGAATTGAAGACCGGGGAAGAACATTCCTCGGCGCTCATGGTCCGAGACTTGTTGCTTCTGCGAGTTGCGATTGGTGGCGGCGCGACGCGAGCCGATCTTCAACGCGATGTGGCGCCCCTGCTGACCCCGAAGGTCTCGGGGGCGGAATTTCGCCGCTCCGCCGAATTGGCGCTGAGCACGCTCGCGGGCGCGCATCTGACGACGGAGTCCAAGGGCCGGCTGACGGTCACCGAGATGGGACGGCAGGTTGCAGAGTCACACGTTGCAACCGCGCGGTCCTTTCCGGCTACCTGGAGCGATGCCAAAGTCTCCCTTCTTCTTGGCTCGCTTTCCGCCGCCGACACGCCGTCGGTCCGCAAAGCCATCGGGCGAGCCGAAGGTCTCGCCGCCCTCGTGTTGCAGCATCACTTCGGCAAAACGACCGCCCGCGTGATGTCGCCCGCCAATCTTCGCGCCGAACTCGCGATCGTCGCCCTCGAACGCGCCTTCGGCAATAAGATCAAGACGGGATTGAGCAAAGGCGCGGGGCTGCCGGCAAAGCCGGGGCGCCTTCTTGCCGGCCAGCTCTTCAAGGAGCCGCGCGAGATCGCAAGCGACGGCAAGCTCATCGTCCAGCTTGCATGCGAAATCACCGGCGCGCGCGAGGGCAGTGTCGCGGCACTTGAGCTGGCGCTGCTGCGCGCCCTCATGGTCCCGAGGGATGACATTGCGCGTGGCCGCGCACCTCGACCGCAGCGCAAGGAACCTGCAAAGCGGTCGCCGCGTACGCCGACGCCGAAGCCCGCAAACGACCGTCTGCCGCTCGACGAAACCCAACCAGCGGCGCCCCGAGTTGTTTCTCCACCCGACATGCCGGAATTCTGTCAGGCTGTGCTCGATGCGGCACGACCTGTCTCTGAGGGCTGGCCAGGCAACCGGAAGGCGTTTATCTCTTTGGTATGGAAGGCGATTCGCAACGAGCGGCCCGACTGGGGTTTATCCGAGATTGCGTTCAAGGGAATGCTCGCGGAAGCCCATCGTTCTGGGCAGCTCGAACTGGCGACCGCTGATCTCAAAGACGGTCGCGACCTCAAATCGCTCGAGGATTCCAAAATCCTCTACAAAAACACCGTCTGGCACTTTGTGCGCGTTCAAGATTGAAGGCATTCCGGTTCGAAATGGGTGTTGAAGGCGCTTCCCTCAAACAGCCGAGTTTTGCTTCCGCGCTTGCGCCCGATAAGCTGAGCGAGGCGTTCGAGCATTCGATCACCTGGGAAGACGACCTCTGGCGGGCCGATCCCGTCGACGTGCCCGAAATTCACGCTAAGGCGCGGCAGAAATTCAGTGACCTGCTGACGACGGTAACCGCCGGCCGCGGTTATCACGTGCAGGATCGCATCCTGCTATTCCACGGCCAGTCCGGCGCCGGAAAAACCCATCTGCTGCGCGCGCTGCGAACCGATTCCCATCGCAGCGGCCAAAGCTATTTCGGCTACGCGCAGATGACGCCGGACGTATCGAACTACGCCGACTTCTATCTCCGCCGCCTCGTTCATTCGCTCGAAAAGCCTTACGATCCCGATCGTTTCGGAGAATCGGCGCTGTCGCGTTTGACCAACCGGATGGTGCTGGATTCCGAGGTCATTTCTTCCGAAGACCTCGACAAGCTGCGTGATGCAACACTCGACGACAAGCAGCTGGCGCGTCTCATTCTCCGCCTCGCCGACCAGATCGTCGCCTGTGACAAGTTTCAAACTCAGGAACTCGACATCAACATCGTGCGCGCGCTTCTCTATCTACAGCGCCGCGATCCGCGCATCGACCAGCGCGTGCGCCAATATCTCAACGGCCGCAATCTGACCCCGATCGCGCATGAGGCCGTCAGCGCGCTCGATCCCAACGACGGCGAAGACCGCGCTTTCGAGATCATCGCTGCCATCGGCGCCCTCGTCTGGACCGTCGAACGCGCGGCCCTTGTCTTCTGTATCGACCAGGTCGAAGACTTGCGCTTCTTCGACAATGCCGAGGATCGCTTCCAGCGCGCCGTCCGCGATCTCATCCAGATCGCTAACCGGCTGACCAACGCGATCATTATCATCTCGTGCCTCGAAGATTTCTACGGTCAGGTGCGCAGCCTCGTCGCCCAATCCTATATCGACCGCATCGAGAAGTCGGGTCCCGTGCTTCTGCGCGAAAGCCGAACGCCGGAAGAAGCCCGCCTCATCATCTCGAAGCGCCTCGCCTACCAGGCCGAGCTGAGCGGCGACGGCATGAGCTTCCCCGACGCCTCGCAGTTCTTTGGACCGCAATTCTTCGAGGAGTTCGGCGGTCTCTCGACACGTCGCCTGCTCGAACACGCGCAATCGCGCCTTCGCGAGGCGACCTCGACGGAAGGCGACGAGCGCGAGCCCGAACCGCAACGGCCTTCGTTCATCTCGACGCTCGCGCAGGCGCTCGGCCAGGCGGTCGGTTTCAGCGGTGGCGACGACGGAGCTACGTCGACGATTTCAGCCGTGCAGTTCCGCGAGATGTGGGAGCGCTTCGCCAACGAGAGCGAAGCCGAAATGCCCGCCGATGACCAGGAACTGGTCGACGTCCTCTCGGCGGCACTTCTGCTCGCCCGCGACGAGTGGGGCCGCGCCATCGAAGTGACGGTGAAGCGCCTCGAACTTGGCGACGATCTTCCGGCCTTCGATCTGACGGTTCGCCATCGCAGCGGCTTCGCCAACGACGTGCGCGTGTTCCTGTGCAATCGCCCGACGCAGGGCGGCGGCCTGAAGCGCCAGCTCGACAAGGTGCTGACGGCGATGCAGGGAAAGCCCTGCTTCATGCTGAGGGCGAGCGACTTTCCGCCGAACAAAAAGAACCAGACCGCCCAGGCCTTCCGCAAATTCCGCGACGGCGGCGGCCGCCAGCTTCTCGTTCCGATCCCTGAGTGGGAGCGCATGATGACGGTGCGCGAGTTCACCGCCCATCATCGCGGCGACTCCGGCATGACACAATGGCTGGAAGGCGCCAAGCCGCTTTCGAGCCTCATCTCGATCACGCACCTGCTGCGCCTCGATCTTCTTGGGCGTCCGGTGCCGCGCCTCGTTGCCAAGGAAATGGACAATCCGCAATCGTCGCTCGACGGCTTCGACACGCTCTCCGCCGAGCAGGCGCGCGCCGCGAACCCCGAAGCGAACGACTCGAGCTTGCCCGCGAACGATGATGATCTGCCGATGTCAGTCATCCTCGACGAGAACGGCACCTACGGCGCCAGCATTCTTGCAGGCCGCGAAAACGGATTGCGCGCCCGTCCGGTGACCCTCAACAAGAGCGTCCTGAAACGCCACGCGGCATTTCTCGGCGGCTCGGGCTCCGGTAAAACGACCCTCGCCCTGTCGCTCATCGAGCAGCTGCTGTTGCGCGGCGTCCCCGCCGTCCTCATTGACCGCAAAGGTGACCTCGCAAGTTACGCGAACCCCGAAGTCTGGCGCGCCAACGACACCGAGACGCCCGAGCGCCGCGCCGAGCGCGAAAAGCTCGCCGACGCCATCGACGTCGCCGTCTATACGCCGGGCCGCGCCTCAGGGCGCCCGATCTCGATCACGCTGCTTCCGAACGGCATCAACGAGCTGCCCGATCACGAACAGCAGCTGCTCGCCAACCTCTCCGCCGCGGCGCTCGGCGAGATGCTGCATCTCAAAAACTCGGCAACGCACCAGAAACAGTCGGGTGTGCTTGCGGTGGCGCTGCGCATCTTGGGCTCGCTCTCGACCAGCGAAGTGACGCTTGCCGACCTCATCCACCTCCTGGAAGATGAGCATCCCGAGCTGACCGATCAGACCCAGCGCATGGACCCGTCGGGCAAGCTGCGGCGCGACCTCGTCGCCCAGCTTGACTCGCTCCGTCTTCGCAACGCCGCCCTCTTCGAAGGCGGTGGCGAAAGCCTGCGCATGGAAAGCCTGTTGGGCCTCGGCCGCTATCAGCGTCCGAACCGCACGCGTCTTTCCGTCATTTACACCGGCTTCCTAGGCGACAACGAAAATATTCTCTTCTGGGTCTCGCAGTTCCTGTCGGAAGCCCTGCGCTTCTGCCAGCGCAACCCGAACGACGAACTCCAGGCCGTCGTCATGTTCGACGAAGCGGACCTCTACATTCCCGCGAACTCGAAGCCCGCTACCGCCGAGCCGCTGCAGAGCTTGTTGAAACGAGCCCGCTCGGCCGGCCTCGGCATGATGCTCGCAACCCAGTCGCCGGGCGACCTCGACTATAAGAGCCGAGACCAGATCACGAGCTGGTTCATCGGTCGCGTTCGCGAAGATACGGCGTTACGCAAGCTGAAAGCCGCCTTCCAGTCGGAATCGGGACTTGATCCCGCAACAGCGCTGCCGGGCCAGACGGTCGGCGAATTCCACCTTGTTCAGGAAGGCCTCGTGAGGCCGATGAAAGCGCAACGGTCCCTTATCGCCGCCGAGCAGGTGCCCTTCGACCGGATCGAGCAATTGGCTGCCGAAACACGCGGTACCGACGAACGCCAATTGCGCCTCTTCGATCTTCGCTAGACTTCAATTCGCGTTTCACTCACTGACATATTCTGTGATGTTGCGCGGCCAGACGTTGCGGGCGCGAACGCGAAAGCCGACGCACGAGATTTCCGCAGGATATTGTAATTATTGCGGAATAATAACAGCACGATGTTCGCGACGTCTTTGCCTGACGTATGCGTTAAGCCTCCCGTCGCGTATGATTTCGTTTCGACGCCGCCGCCTGCAAAAAGCCGGCAGGCTCTGTCAAGTTCTTTTGCGAAGTTGTATTCTGACGATGCTGGGAGAAGGGGATTATGCTCAGCAACGCTGAGGGGTGGCGGCTCCTTTCAGTGAATATTGAGATGGACTGACCGAGGGGGCAAACCGGTCGGAGCATCGTTTAGGGCCGTGAGTCATAGCGGAGTGAACCTAAGAGTTCAGTGCGGGGTATAGTGTTATGATGGCGAAGCCTTTCGTCATGATGGTCGTTGCGACCCTCATTGGTCCAGCCGTGGGTGTGGGCCTCTTCATTCTGATGAACAACTTCTGACGCCGGCACATTTTGCCGGAATACGAAGTCGTGCCATCGCCTGCAGCACGTAGCTGCCGGCGACGGCCACACATTTGCCGCCTCTGGGAGCGGAAGCTGCCCCGAGTTCGCTGAGTTGACGCCGCAAAGGTCAACTATGTCCAACGCTTAGCTTCCGCCCGTTCCGGCGTCGGCATTAGCGCGGCATTGCGACACCGATGTTACGTCTTCTGCGGCATCTGACCGCCCTCGCGGACTTCTGCCTTTGGGCGCCGCGTTGGATTTCGCGTTGGCTGATGATGGCCGTCGCCTTCAATCCGAAACTCGGGCCGCTCCGCCACGTCTTTACCGCGGCGATCTTCTACGTCCTCTTCGCGCTCGTCCTTGTCTACATCGCAGCGCCTATCAGAGGCTACATCGGCGATCTCTCTATGCACGACAAACTCGGCTACGACGCCGAGCGCTGGCTCGCGACCGCCATCTATGATCCGAAAGGCAGCTTCGTCGGCACCTTCGATCCGCGCCTCGATAGCCTGCGCGATGTGAACTATACCGGCAGCGCCATCGCCCTTGGCGATTACGTCGCCAACCCCGATCACAAGTCGATCCCGGTGCGCGATGTGCCCGAGCAATATTGGCGGTGCCTGTCCTATCACGAGGATCGCTATCTCGGCGGCCTGCTCAATCCGTTCGGCATCGACCTCCTCGGTGTCCTGAAGATTCCGCTGACGGCGATCACGCATTCGATCGCCGCCCACCGGCCATCCCTCGGCGTCGGCGGCTCGACGCTGCCGATGCAGTTCGCGCGCGTCATCTACAAAACCCCACCGAGCACCGGCGAAAGCGGCCTCGACAAGCTCAAGCGCAAGCTTGGCGAATGGTGGCTCGCGCCCGTCATTTACCGCGATTTGACACGCGGCGACGACGACACCCTCCTGAAGCAATGGGCGGCGAACCACATCTGGCTCGCGCAAAGAACCGGAGGCCAGCCGCTTCACGGCGTCGAGGTCACGAGCCAGGTCGTCTTCGGCAAGGAAGCGAAGGATCTGTCGACGGCCGAGCAATTCGTCCTGGCGTCGGCCGTTAACAAGCCGATCATTCTGCTCGAAGGCAGCGACCGCCTGAATGCCGTCCGCATCGACCGCTGGCGCTACATCACCGAGGTCCGCGCGCGAACCTGCGCGGAAAAACTCATCACCGACGAAGCCGAGCAGAGGAAGGTCGTGTTCGAGTTGATGGCGCTTGCCGGCGGCCCACCCGACCCGAAGGTGAAGCCGAAGCTCGCAGCCGCACTCGAACGTTTCGCGCCGACGGAGGTGAAACGCGCCGAAGCAAACCCCGTCATCCGCGCCAATCTGCTTCTTCCGGCGGCGCGCTTCGGCATTCGCGAAGAGATGAAGCAGAGCTACGGCTTTGCTTGGCGCGATTACGTGCGCGGCGTGACGACGACATTCGACATCGGCGAAAATCTGGCCTTCCGCGAAAAGATCGACGGCGCGCTTGCAGCCCTCGACACAAAATGGGCTTCCCGCATCGATCCGGAATTCACCCTCGATCCGAAGAAAGTGACGGCCGACAAAACCTTGCCGAACGTCATCGTCGTTGCAGCCGACGGCGACGGCAACATCGTGCGCTATTACGAATCGGGGGAGACGGCGGCTTATTTCGGTTCGTTGCCCGCGCGCCGCCGCGATACCGGCGTTTACGACGCCGCACGCGAAAGCCGGCAGGTCGCGTCGACCGGCAAGATGATCTTGGCGGTGGCTCTTGCCAATCAGGGACGCGACAGTCCCGAGAGCCTCTATTCCGATTCCAAAGCGCCGGCGCACGGCTTAGAGACCTGCGCCGAGGGTGGCAGCGTCGGCAACCGCAAGGCCGTCGTGGCGTTCGCCTGCTCACTCAACGCCCCGCTGATCACCCGCGGCGCACAACTCGGCCAAGCACCGATCAAGCGGCTGATCGACGGTTTCGGCTTCACGATGCCGCCCGCAGCAGCACTCGGCGGCACGCCGCCATCGACCGCCGTCGTCCTCGGACAGATCGCTGCCGCTCCACGCCGCGTCCACTTCATGTCGAGCGTGATCCTGGCGTCCCTCATGGGGCGCGGCACGAAACCCGTCCGCCCTCCGACTTTGATTGCCGCCTACGATTACACTCAGAAGGGCCAGGACGGCGGCGGCGTCACAGCCGAAGCACGCCCGCCAATCATACCGAAGTCGCTCATCCGTCATCGAGCGGCCGGACTGATCCGTGGCCTGCTCGAAGCCCCATTGTGTTATCAGACGGGCGGCCGATCGTATGGCACGCTGAGAAGCCTCAGCTCATGGTGCGCCCGCCGCCGCAGCGACATCCGACTGCATTTCGCCAAAACCGGAACCTCCGTCACGCTCGACCCGAACGCGACCGTCGATACCTGGGCGTCCGGCGGACTGCAATTTTCGAACGGCGCCGCCTATTCCTATGTCGTACTCGTCGGAACAGGAAATGCGTCGCGACCCTGGGCGCGTCACCTTCATGCTGCCCAGATCGCGGCGCCGCTGCTCGACGTTCTGCTGCACGATCTCGCCGAACATGCAGAGACCCATCCCCGCCGCGATTTCCTTCCCCGGCGACGCCCGGCGCCGGTCGCCACGATGCGATCCCCTGCAAAGGAAATCGCTGACACTGCGATCCGCGATCGTTTCCCAGCCGCCGAACAACTCCGCGCCCTGACGGCGAACTGAGAGCGAGTTCGTAATCCTCGACCGAATGAGCGAAGCGAATGATGGTCGGGGATCCAGCACAAAGCTACCGAAGATGCGTAATTTGCGTCTTCGACGAGTCTTGCACTGGATCCCCGGCCTTCGACGTACCCAACGCGCTCGGCCGAGGATGACGAAAGAGAGTCGTTCATCCGTGCGCTGGAAAACCGCCGGAAGTCCGACATTGCTCAGCCTCAGTTCAACCATCAAAAACGCAGACTGGGCGCGGAGTCTGCACGCCTCTCTTGGGTAGGGTTGGCGAAAATGAACGGGGAAGACCCTGAACTCGGACGCGGTACGGGCGCGATGCGCCTCTACGCCGACGTGCGCGATGACGCCGACACGCCGCAGAAGCCGGCGCGCGATTGGAAGCGCACGATTTTGATCGTCGGCCTCGGCGCCTTGTCGTGGGTCGCCACCTACGTCGGCATGCTCGAATTGATCGAATCGAACATGGGCGATCTGCCGATCGTCCATCGCGTCATCGTCGGATTCTCGGTCGCGATGCTGATGACGATGATCATCTGGCTGCTCGACCAGCTGTTCCGGCCGCACCCGTTCGTCACCAAGCTCTTCTATGCCGGCGGCTATATCTTCCTGTCGTTGATCTCGATCGGATTTGGTTTCGGCTTCTACTGGAAGGTCCTTGAAAGCCGCGGCGAAGCCTCGCGCTCGGCGGAAAGCGCCGTATCCGAAGTACAGAACGCGCTGCACGGCGCCGAAACGCGCCTTGGCCAGCTTCAGGCGACGCTAATGCAGTTGACGCAAGTCTCGACCGAAAAAGCCGAGCTTGAACGGACCAAAGGAACGTCCTGCCCGAATTCGAAGCCCGGCGACGGCCCGCGCCGCAAGATGCGGGAGGAGGATGCCCAGCGCTTCTCGTTCGCGTCCGACTTCGTCAAGGGCCGCATCGGCGCTGTAAAGAGCGATATTGCCGGCTTGAACGGCGACCTCGCGAAAATCGTCTCCGCCGACCCTTCGACCTTCGACCCCAAGACCGGAACGCGCAACGCGTTTATGCGGGCCCTTGGCCGCAAGCTCGACCTGACCGCGACGGGCTTCAACGCCTTTCGCACCGACCCGCAGCTTCGCCAGATCCGCTCCGATCTGGCCGACCGCGCCGAGCGCACGACGTTCGGCGACGGCAAGAATGGCGCCATCTCCTGCCCCGACCCGCAGCTGCAGATGGCCCTTCGCGGTGTCGTCAAGGCGATTGACCAGCTGCCGGAGTTGCAGAGGCCCGAAATCGCCACCGTCGAAGGCCCCGAGGCAACCATCGAAGCCTTCCGCCGCCTGACAACGACATTCTACGGCCTGCTCTCCTTCAAGATGCCGCCGTCGGCGGACGAACTGCGGGAATTGCAGAAGAAGGCGATCCAATCGGTCGAAAACCCGCCCGAGGCCCGCGACGGCGACGCCCTAGCCTCGGGTCTCTCCCAACGCGATTACGTTCCGCTCGCGGTCGCGCTATTCGTCGATCTTTGCCTCTTCCTCGTTTCGATGGGCCAGCGTCCCGGCAGCCGTCTCGACGGCTTGGTGCCGAAGATGAAAGCCGCCGAGCGCGGACCCGTTATAGAGATCCTGTCACGCTTCAACGACATTCATCGCGACAAGCAGATCCGTGAGAACTTCGAGCTGTTTCGCCATGTCGTCTTCGACATGAACGGTGACTATTACGTCGCCGTGCCGCTCGACGCGCCGCCGCGCATGAATCCGGCAGAACGCGAAAACCTGCGCGTCGAAGCCCAGCTTCTCGCCAATCTCTTTGCGAGCTTCGAACGCGAGAAGATTTTCAAGCGCACGCTCTTGCCGACGACAGGCAGCATCCAAAAGCGTCTGGCCCGTCAGGGCTCGAAATTCGCGGGCTCTGAATCGTTCCGCGTCTACAAGTTCACGAATGGCGCCTGGTCCGATATCATCCTCGGCGCCGTGATGGGCGCCGCGCGCCGTGCAGCGAGAAATGAAATCGGTGGCGCCCGCACGAGCGAACAAGAATCCGATCCCTCGGCTCCGGCAGCGCCGTTGCCGAACGCGGCGCATGCTCCGAGCCAGCCTCAGACGATCGATGCGGATGTCGAAGATCGTAACGATCCCCCGCCTCCACCGAAATTCGAACGCCTCATCCGTCCAGCCCGGCCGAATCTCGCGATGGACCCGGACCACGCGGCACGCTTCGGTCCCTACGCCAACGTCTATCGTCCGGACCCGGACTTGACCCCGCCGCAAGCGCCGCGCGTGAAGCGCCCGGTGCCGAAGCCCGATCCGGAAGCGGACGTGAGCGTCAAGGCAGCCAACAGCAACACGATAAAGGCAGCGCCGATTGCCCCACCGCCGCTGCCCGATTTCCGGTCCGCGACCGTCGTCATGATTCCGCGCAACACCCCGCCGCACCCGGCCGCACCCCAATCGGGCGGAGATACCGTCGCACCGCATCCTGAGCCCCGCGCCAGCGTGACCCTGCAGCGCGAGACCGCAACGTTCTCGGTTCCTGTTAGCGAAGCCGTTATGCCGGATTCGTTAAAAGCCGTCATGCGGGCCTTCGATGGGCGCGGCACGGGAATCCGCGTCGTGAATGCCGATACTCACCCGGAGCCTAACCCACTCCCGAACGATGGGTTGGGTCATGCGATCAAGTCGGAAGATCAGCTCTCGGACGATGACCGCGCCCTCATCCGGCGCATCGCCCCCCCGGCCGCCGAATGAAAAAGGCTTGGAAAGAAAAAGGGATAACCGTGTTCGCCTTAAATCGAGCCGACCCGCAACGCTTGTTTAACATTCTTCTTGGCTTAATGGCGTTGCCGAGTGCCCGGCGGGGGGTAGTTCGATATGACGAACGTCGGCTCGAAATGGGAAATTATAAATGCGCATCGCTTCACCTTCGCGGCCTATGATGATGATGACGTCTCGAACGGATAAGGAAGCACGGCTCAAGGAATTCATCGGCGAGGCGATCGCTTCCCTCGGTGAAAATCCGGAGAGTGAGATTTGCTTGACGCTGTTCGTCCGCAATCCTGATAGCCCGGCCGCGCGTGCGCTCTACGCCGCATGGTCTGAAGGCCTCACCGAGAACGCCGGGATTCTCATCCTTATGGGTGATACGAACGCCGACGAGCCGACGGCTCCTTCGGTGCTCGATATCTCGAATGCCGAATGCCGCGTCCTTGCCGATCCGAGCTTCGCCACCGCTCATGAGCAGCTCACCGTCGGTCCGACGCATGTCTGGATCGGCGATTGTCTCCGCCGCGATCCCGCGAAACGCGACGCCTTCGAGCTTTACCATCCGAATGATCCCGCGATCAGCGTCTTCGCAATCGCATCGTTCAACAAGCTCTGGGCACGCGCAAGAGTTCTGAAGCCGGCGAACGCGGAGCCCCTGTCGCCCGAGATCATCGCCGCTCAGTCCGAGGATTCGAACGTGCTCCCCGGCACGCCGCGCCACTAGGGCGAGGAGACGTAGCTGAAAAGCCGTCATTCTCGCGAAGGCGGGGATGACGATAACGGACGAGCGAGGATCGAACCCTCCCCTATCCCGTTCCGTCATCCCGGCGCAGGCCGGGATCCAGCCAAGTCTCCGCATGCGAGATGATAACGGCATGTCTAGGTGCCGACCTCCGTCGGCATGACGGCAGGAGAGGAAGTAGAACTTCCTCCTGCCGAACTGCTTTCAAAATTCACCAATCCGGAACTTATCCCCGCGTCTTCGCCACGTGATAAAGTGTGCGTCACGCGGATGTTGGAAAAAGTCCGCAAGAACGCGCAAGCACCGGAATTTCGCAATTTGTCGCCGCGCTTCGGCCCTTGGGGCTTGTTGGTCTTTCGCATCAAGCGCCGGCTGGCGATACTCCGCCGAGACTAAGCTGAGGGCGCGCTGCGCCGCTCATGCGCTCTTTGATCGAGGCAATCACACAGGATGCCCCCCATGTTCTCCTTCGCGCGCCTTGCAGTGTTTCTAACGTTCATGCTCGCGACTTTTGCGGCCGCCGGCGCGGCCGAGAAACCTTTCCTGCATCAGGGCATCGCCGCCGATGCCAAACGCTACGAAGCCTACCTCAAGGCAAACTGGAAACCCGACGGCAAACCGCCCGCGGTCCTGAAGTCCGAAGCCGAGAAAGTCTTCGCCAGCGATCCGCGCGCGGCTTCCCGTGCACTTGCCAACGTCGTCGCGGCGAACGACCAGGATTCCGCCGCCTGGACACGCCTCGCCGAAGCCCTGCTTGCGATCGCGCCCGATCCGAACAATTCGAGCGAGCGCTACGATCTTCCGATCTACGCGTCCGGCGCCGCCTATCGGGGATATCAGCTCGCAAACGGCGACGCCGATAAGGCACACGCGCTTTTCGTCCTCGGCCGCACGCTTGAAGCGCGCTCCTATTGGCGCCCGGCCATCGATGCACTGAGTTTGAGCCTCGCGCTCGCCGATAAGCAGTCAACGCGCGAAATGTACGATCGCCTTCGTCGCCAGTACGGCTTCCGCATGACCGACTACAAAACCGACAACGACGCAACGCCGCCGCGCCTCTGCCTGCAGTTCTCGGAAGATCTCTCGCGCACGCAAACCGATGTCGCGAAGTTCATCTCCGTCGGCGGCAAGGACCCGCAGAACCTCGTGCAGGACGGCAAGCAGCTCTGCCTCGAAGGCCTGACCTACGGCGAGCGCTACCAAGTTCAAATCCGCGCCGGCCTTCCCTCCGACGTTGGAGAAAAGCTGCTCAAAACATCCGACATCGCTGTCTACATCCCCGATCGCACGGCCTTCGTCCGCTTCGGCGGCAAAGCCTATGTTTTGCCCTCGCGCGGTCAGCAAGGCATTCCTGTGACGACGACCAACACCAGCAAGATCGACGTCGAGGTCTACCGCATCGGCGACCGCAACCTTGCCACGACGCTTCAGAACGGCGACATGCAGCGCCAGCTTTCGAGCTATGACGTCGACAACATCCGCGATCGCTCCGGCATCAAGGTCTACGAAGGCCAGATGGACATCGCGTCGAAGCTCAATGAAGAGGTGACGACCGCCGTCCCGGTCACGGATGCCACCGGCAACCTCGAACCTGGCGTTTACGTCATGGTCGCGAAGCCTTCCGAGAAGCAGAAGCAGGAAAGCTACGAGCGCGCGACGCAGTGGTTCATCGTCTCTGACCTCGGCCTCACCGCATTCTCCGGCAATGATGGCATTCACGCTCTCGTCCGCTCGTTGAGCGACGCGACGGCCGTCGCCGGAACGTCCGTCAAGCTGATCGCCCGCAACAACGAAGTGCTGGCGACGGCGACGACCGACGATCGCGGCTACGCCAAGTTCGACGCTGCGATCACGAAGGGCGAAGGCGGCACTGCGCCAGCCATCCTCGTCGCGCAGAAGGGCGAGGGCCAATACGCCTTCCTCGATCTGACGCTCAACGCCTTCGATCTGTCGGACCGCGGCGTGAAAGGCCGCGATCCCTCGGGGCCGGTCGACGCCTACGTCTACACCGAGCGCGGCGTCTACCGCGGCGGCGAAGACGTCAATTTTACTGCCCTCGTCCGCGACCAGTTCGGCAAAGCATCCTCGGTGCCGACCACCCTGATGGTGTTCCGCCCGGACGGCGTCGAGCAGACGCGCCTTCTCATGAGCGATCAGGGCCTTGGCGGGCGTTCACGCGTCGTTACTCTCGCGAAGACCGCGATGACCGGAACCTGGCGCGCGAAACTCTACACCGACCCGAAAGCCGAGCCCATCGCCGAGCGCTCTTTCCTCGTCGAGGATTTCGTTCCCGAACGTCTCGACATGACGCTCTCCGCCGACATCAAGGCTTTGTCGCCCGACGAGAACCAGTCGATCAATGCCGACGGCCGCTATCTTTACGGCCCTCCGGCGGCCGGACTTGGCCTTGAAGGCGATGTCGTCGTCAAGGCATCGAACAAGGACGTGCCCGGTTATGCCGGCTATGTCTTCGGCGAGGCCGACGAGTTCGTGACCCCGGCGCGCCAACCGCTGCAAGCCAACCTCGCGATGGACAAGGACGGCAAGGTCGCGATCCCGATCACGTTGCCGCAAATGCCGAAGACGCCGAAGCCGCTCGAAGCCGCAATCACCGTCAAGCTTCGCGAGGACGGCGGCCGCACCATCGAGCGCAATCTCACTTTGCCGGTCGATCTGAAACTTGAGCGTGTCGGCATCAAGCCGCTGTTTGAAAACTTCACGGCGCCCGAAGATCAGAATGCCGTGTTCAACGTCGTGCTCTTGGGTGCCGACGGGAAAGCCGAAGCGAGCAGCAATCTCAGCTGGACGCTGACGCGCCTCGACACGAACTGGCAGTGGTACCGTCGCGACGGCGCATGGACCTACGAGGCCGTAACCGTAAAGCGCAAGATCGGCAGCGGACCGCTCACCGTCACCGCCGACGGCGCAGCAAAGATCTCGCAGCCCATCCAGTGGGGACGCTACCGCCTCGACGTCGCCTCGAACGACGCCGACGGCCCGGCATCGAGCGTCATCTTCAACGCCGGCTGGTACACGACGGGCGAGGACATCGACAGCCCCGAGCAGCTCGACGTCGCCCTCGATAAGGACAGTTACAAGGCGGGCGAGACGGCCAAGCTGCGCATCGCGTCGAAGTTCGGCGGCAAAGCGCTCATCGCCGTGCTCGGCACCGGTCTCGACCTGATGAAGGAAGTCGATATCGCCAAGGGGGGCGGCGAAGTGGAGATTCCCGTCAACGGCGAATGGGGTCCGGGCGCCTACGCGACCGCGATCCTCTATCGCCCGATGGACGAAGCCCAGAAGCGCATGCCGAGCCGTGCCATCGGCATCCGCTGGCTTCCGATCGACCAGAGCAGCAAGCACCTGAAAGTTGCCGTGACACTTCCCGACAAGGTGAAATCCGGCGCGCACGTCGATGTGCCGCTGAAAATCGAAGGTCTCGCGCCCGGTGAAGACGCTCGCGTCGTCGTCGCAGCCGTCGATCTCGGCATCCTGAATCTCACACGCTTCGAAACGCCCGCACCCGAGAATTGGTTCTCCCAGCAGCAGAAGCTGTCGTTCGAGATCCGCGACTTCTACGGCAAACTGATCGACGGCATGCGCGCGGATCGTGGCAAGTTTCGTTCGGGCGGCGACGGCGGCGTTGCGATGCAGGGCAACCCGACAGTCGAGACGGTCGTGTCGCTCTATTCCGGCATCGTCAAAGTGAAGGACGACGGCACCGCAAGCGTCAGCTTCGATCTGCCGGACTTCAACGGCACCGTTCGCTTCATGGCCGTTGCCTGGAGCAAGGACAAGGTCGGCCACGGCTCCGGCGATCTGATCGTGCGCGACGCCGTCGCTCTGACCGTCGCCGTCCCGCGCTTCATGACGCTCGGCGACGACGTGAGCCTCGGATTCAGCATCCACAACGTCGACGGCCCGGCAGCACCCTACAAGCTGACGCTGTCTGAGAAGCAAGGCGACGACACGAACGAAACTCTGACGTCGATTACCGACAAGACCGCGGACCTCAAACAAGGCGAACGCACGATGCAGCGCATCGTGTTCAAGCCGACCGAGCTTGGCGAGCTGACGCTGAAAGCCGTCGTCACCGGCCCGAACGACATCGCCGTCAAGCGCGAAATGACGTTCAACGTCTTCCCGCCTGCGGGCGACATCAAGCGCACGACGATCTCGTCGCTGAAACCCGGAGGCAAGCTGACGGTCTCTTCCGACATCGCTTACGATCTGATCCCGTCGCGGACGCGCATCAATCTGTCGGTCGGACCGGCAGCCCGCCTCGACGTGCCGACGCTCCTCGCCCAGCTTGACCGCTATCCCTACGGTTGCGCCGAGCAGACGGTGTCGCGCGCTATGCCCCTCGTCGTCGCAAACGCAGTCGCCGCCCAGATCGGCATTGCCCAGGACAAAGAACTCAAAGCACGCGTGCAGAATGCCATCGGCCGCGTCTTCGAGATGCAGGATTCCACCGGCGCCTTCGGCGTCTGGGGTCCCTACAGCACCGATCTCTGGCTGACGGCCTACGTCACCGACTTCCTGACCCGTGCCAAGGAAGCAGGCTACGACGTGCCGCGCGAAAACTTTAATCGCGCTCTTGACCGGCTGCAGAACTTCATCGCCTACGCCTCCGATTTCCAGAAGGGCGGCGAGGATCGTGCCTATGCGCTCTACGTGCTGGCCCGCAACGCCCGCGCGCCCATCGGCGACCTTCGTTACTATGCGGACGAACGCATCGGCCGCTTCTCGACGCCGCTGGCCAAAGCGCAGATCGGCGCCGCGCTGGCGATGATGGGCGACAAGGAACGCGCCGAGCGGGCGTTCGCCGCCGCGCTCGCCGCGATGCCCGACACACCCGACTCCGGCTATCGCAGCGACTATGGCTCCACGCTCCGCGACGGTGCAGCGTTGGTTACGCTCGCCGCAGAAACCGGCATCGCCCGCGACGAGCAGCCGAAGCTCGCAACCGTCATCGCCAAAGCCTACGAGACGCGGACTTATACGTCGACGCAGGAACAGGCGTGGATGCTGCTCGCAGCGAAGGCTTTGAACGATGAAGTAAAGGCGACAGCGCTGGCGGTTGACGGCAAACCTGTCAACGGTCCGTTTATGAAGGGCCTGACACCGGCCGAGCTGAAGAGCGGCGCGCTGACGATCACCAACAACGGCGACACCGCCGTCGATGCCGTCATCTCCGTCATCGGCTCTGCACTGACACCGGAGCCGCCCGTCTCGAAAGGCTTCAAGATCGAACGTCAGGCCTACACGATCGACGGCAAGAAAATCGATCTGGAAAGCCTCACCGGCGGCAAGGCGCAAGTGAAGCAGAACGATCGCTTCGTCATGACCGTCAAGGTGACGTCGGACAATCCCGCGGGCCGCGTCATGGTCGTCGATCGCCTGCCGGCAGGCTTCGAGATCGAAAACCCGCATCTTGTCGACAGCGGCGCGATCTCGGGCCTCTCATGGCTCAAATCGACGGCAGAACCCGAGCATACCGAGTTCCGCGACGACCGCTTCGTGGCTGCTTTCAACTTCGCCAACGTGCAGACATCGTTGACCAGCGAAAATAACGACTCGGGCGAGGTACCGAACGACGGCTCTTTCATGCTTCCCGACGGCACGGTGCAGCAGAAGCCGGTCGCGGTAACGGCAACGCTTGCCTACATCGTTCGCGCCGTGACGCCGGGCACCTTCGTCCATCCGGCGGCAACGGTCGAAGACATGTACCGGCCCGAGCGCTACGCACGCACCGCTGCCGGCACGCTGACTGTCTCGGCAAAGGAGTAATGTGACGTGAGGCTGGGGCTTCTCGCAAAACGTCTGAGAGCGACTCCGTTCCAAACCTTCCCCCGAAAGGGGGAGGGCCGGAGCGGGGGTGACGAACCGTCGGTGCCCCCAACGTCAGCCACCCTCCTCCGGCACTTCGCAAAGCCGCGCTTTACGTGGCGCCGCGTAGCGATCGCAACAGGACTTGCCCTGCTCGTCTCCGCGGGCGTCGCCTACGGCGTCTACGTCAAAGCCTTCGCCGACGCCGGTCCGCTGCCGCTCGAAAACGCCAAAGCGGTTTCGACGACGGTCGTCGATCGCGATGATCGTCTGCTGCGCGCATTCACGACGACGGAAGGCATGTGGCGCCTGCCGCTCTCCCCGAAAGACGTCGATCCGCATTACCTCAAAATGCTTTTTGCCTTCGAGGACAAGCGCTTCTACAGCCATCACGGCGTCGATCCGAAAGCCGTCGTCCGCGCCGTTCTCCAGATGCTTCGCCACGGCCGTATCGTGTCCGGCGGCTCGACTTTGACGATGCAGGTCGCACGTCTTCTCGACGGCCGGCACGAGCGCACGCCGGGCGGCAAGCTTCGCCAAATGGCGCGCGCCATCGAACTCGAACGCGCCTTGTCCAAGACCGAAATCCTGAAGCTTTATCTCCGCCTCGCGCCCTTCGGCGGCAATCTCGAAGGCGCGCGCGCCGCGTCCCTCGCTTACTTCGGCAAGGAGCCGCGGCACTTGTCGCTCGGAGAGTGCGCATTGCTCGTCGCGCTTCCGCAATCGCCCGAAGTCCGCCGCCTCGATCGCTATCCCGAGGCGGCGCGCCGCGCCCGCAACCGTGTCTTGATGCGCGCGGTCGCCGCCCACGTGATCACCGCGGCCGAAGCCGAACGCGCAAAAGCCGAACGCATCCCGTCCGTCCGCCGCGCGTTCCCGATGCTCGCACCGCATCTGTCGGAAAGGGAAGTCGCGGCCCATCCGGCCGAGAGCGTCATCAAACTGACGCTCGACCGCAATCTGCAAGCAAGCCTCGAAAAGCTGGCGCAAGATCACGCCCGCATGATCGGCGAGAACGTCTCGACCGCCATCGTCGTCGCCAATCATCAGACCGGCGAAATTCTCGCCGAGGTGGGCTCCGCCGACTACATGGACAAGGCGAGCCAAGGCGCCGTCGATATGACAACCGCCGTTCGTTCGCCGGGTTCGACGCTGAAGCCCTTCATCTACGGCCTCGCGTTCGAAGCCGGCCTCGCACATCCCGAGACGCTCATCGAAGACCGGCCCGTTCGCTTCGGAAGCTACGCGCCGAAGAACTTCGACGAGGGCTACCACGGCACGGTCTCGATGCGCGAAGCGCTCGAGCAGTCTTTCAACGTCCCGGCCGTTCGGGTGCTCGCGCGCGTCGGACCTGGAAAGCTCGCGGGCCGCTTCCGCCGCGCAGGTGTCACGGCACGCTTTCCCGACAAATCCGAGCCGACACTTGCGATGGCCCTCGGCGGCACCGGCCTGACGCTCGAAGAGATGGCGCAGCTCTATGCCTCTCTCGCTCGTGGCGGCGATAGCATCATGCTGACCCACCGCTGGAGCGAGCGCGGCAAGGTCTGGGCGACGACGCATGTGAAGCCGCTCGTCAACGCCCACCGCCTGATGTCGCCGCTCGCTGCCTGGTATGTGACCGATATTTTGAAAGATGCCCCGCCGCCGCTCAATGCCAAGGGCGGACGCTTTGCCTACAAGACCGGAACGTCCTACGGCTATCGTGATGCCTGGGCCATAGGTTACGACGGCAAATACGTAATCGCGACGTGGGCCGGACGGCCCGACAATTCGAGCATTCCCGGCCTCGTCGGCCGCAGCGCCGCAGCCCCGATGCTGTTCGACGCCTTCGAACGCGTTCCGGGCCCCCGCACACCACTGCAAGGTGCGCCTGCCAACGCCATCCGCGCCACGAACGCCGAGCTTCCCGCGCCTCTGAAGCGTTGGCGCGATCCTGGCGACGACCCTGTCGCTGGGAAATTCCTCAAGCCCCCCGTCCTAATTTCCTTCCCTCCCGATCAGTCCGAGATCGCCGAATCCGATCTCGACGGCGAACCGCTGATCCTGAAGGCCGATGGCGGTGCACTGCCCCTCACCTGGCTCATCGACGGCAAGCCCATCGCCTCGGACGCGCACACGCGCGAAGCCACTTGGCAACCGACCGAAGGCTTCGCAAAGCTGACGGTGATCGACGCCAACGGCCGCACCGACCGGTCTTCGATCCGGGTGCGGTGACAGGATTATTCGTCATCCTCGAATGGACGAGCATTGCGAGGACCTTCGGGGTCCTGCGTAGGGAGCGCCGAAGGCTCCATATTATCGACGTCTGCGACGAGTCTTGTGCTGGATCCCCGGCCTTCAATCCAGCTTCGGTGCGCTCGGCCGAGGATGACGAATGATAGTTTCCCTGCACGAACGGGCGCGCAACACTCATTATGCGACTCGGCGTTCAATTGGAGCGAAAGTCTCATTTGGATGCGGTCCGCCGATCGTGCAATGTGCCCGCAAGGCTCGCCGAAATTCCCTTTCCCGCCTCTAGCCATCTGGAATGCGAACGACCCATGAGCAGCCGCCGCACATCAATCTCGAGCTTCGTGCTGACCGCTGCGATGATCGCTGCGGCATTGGTCAGCGGCGGTTGCAATGAGAGCGGAAAAAAGACCGCCTCCGATCGGCCGCTTCCGGCCCTCGGCGCCAATGTCGACGCGACGTCCGTCTCCGGCATCTCATCCGGCGCCTACATGGCCGGCCAATTTCAGATGGCGCATGCCAAGCGCGTCGTCGGAGCCGCTATCATTGCGGGTGGTCCCTATGGCTGCTCCGAAAGCATCTTTGCCAATACGATGCCGGGCACCGGCACCGCGATCCTGAACCTCAGCAAGGCCGTCAACGGCTGCATGCTCGACCTTCTCGGGTTATGGGGCGTGTCCGATCCGCAAGACCTCGCGACGAAAGCAGAGGAACGCGCCCGCAAGGGCGAGATCGATCCGATTGCCGACGTCGTCAACGATCGCGTTTATCTGTTCACCGGAACTGCCGATCACACCGTCGCGCCGTCGATCGTCAAGCACGCGGCCCAGTTCTACGAGAAGCTTGGCGTACCGGAAAAGAACATCGCATTCGTTTCCGATCTCCCCGCGGGCCACGCCTTCGTAACCGACGATGAGGGAAGTGCGTGCGGCGTCTCGGGCGAACCTTACGTCGTCGATTGCGATTACGATCAGGCGGGCGCGCTGCTGAAGCACATCTACGGAAATCTGCAACCGCGCGCGGCAACGCTGACCGGAAATTTCATTGATTTCGATCAACGCCCATTCGTCAGTTCCGACGATAGTGCCGAACTTGCGGAAACCGGCGTCGTCTATGTCCCGAAGTCCTGTACCGAGACGCCCGGCTGCCGTGTCCACATTGCGTTTCACGGCTGCGCGCAGAATCGCGAGGCGGTCGGCGATACGTTCATCAAGGAATCGGGCTTCGCGCGATGGGCCGATACGAACCGGATTATCGTGCTTTTTCCACAGATCGCCGATTCATCGATCAATCCGCAAGGCTGTTGGGACTGGTGGGGTTATACCGGCCCGCAGTATTTGACTCGCGACGCGCCGCAGATTGCCGCAGTCAACAAAATGCTCGATGCCTTGCAAGCGTCCGGCGGAGGCGCTTAAAGCCTACCGGCGGCCAAGCACCGGGGTGCACGGCAGGCCAACGATAAGACTGCCGCTCATTCGACGCGGCGAACGGGGGAATTTGAATGCTCGCACGCGAACGCCTTTTTGCGCCCCTGTGGTCGTTGCCCCGATTGTTACCATGGCCATCGTCGTCGACAACCGGCCGCGCCCTCGAGATCACGGCCACCGTCGCGACGATTGGATGCCTCGTGATGGCGGCGGCACTGCCCGATGATTCCGACAAGCGGGCGGCCTCCGCGAACCCTCCGATTTCGACCGCTCTTCAGCCGGGCCGCGAATCTGATTTCGGCGCCTACCTCGGCGCGCCCTACCACTACCCGAGTGACTTTCACCTCGTGAAGCCCGGCGTCACCGATTTGACGATCAAGAAAATCGACTGGTACACGCGGCCGTTCGTAAACCCGCTTTACTACGGCGTCCGTATCCAGCGCTGGTTCAGCGGCCGCTTCGGCACGATGCTCGACTTCACGCACTCGAAGGTCCTGGCGCCTTTCGATGACGAGCAGTTTGATATGCAGGGAACCGTTGACGGCAAACCGGTTCCATCGAAGGGGAAGGTCGGCGACTACTTCTCGAAGCTGCAATGGTCGCACGGTCACAACATGCTGACGCTCAACGGCCTGATGCGTCTGCCGTCGATCGGTATCGTCTCGCCCTACTTCGGCGCCGGCGCGGGCTTGTCATTCCCCCACGCTGAAATTTTTAAGAAGGGCGATGCCTCGCGGACCTACGAATACCAATACACCGGCCCCATCGGCCAAGCGCTCTTCGGCTTCGAGCTGCGTCTCAGGACCGGGTCGGTCTTCATCGAATACAAGTTCACGACAGCCGACTATTGGGGACCGCTCACGGGCCGCGACGGCACGTGGTTCCCGATCGACATGTGGCATCAGTTCTCGCGCTGGTGGTCGGGTAAGCCGCCGCGCGACGGCTGGGCGGGCGCCAAGTTGACGAGCCATCAGGTGATCGGCGGCTTCCTGACGCGCTTCGTCCCGAAAGTGGCAACGCCTTAAGACGCTCGGCGCTTCAACGCCGGTATGCGAGACCGAGAGGCGGCTTTGCCCCTCTCGGCTTTCGTTATCGTTGCTGACGACACGGCACTTGAGGGCCGTCTTCGCGCGGCGGCAAGCCTTGCGGCGAACGTCCGAAGCTCGGCGATGAGCCACGTCTCGAAAACCGCGGCCGCATCCGAGGTCTTCGCGCCCGCGCGGCGAACGAGATAGTACCCCCTTCGCGAAGCGATGATATCGAACGGCCGCACAAGCCGCTTTGCAAGCAGCGCATCGCCGGCCTGGATCTGATCGGCGAGCGCGAAGCCTTGCCCCGCTTCCGCAGCGGCGATTGCAAGATCGCCATTGAGCGTCGGGCCCGACGGGACGACGCAATCCAAAATTCCCGCCGCGGCGAGCCAAGCTTCCCAGCACTCCTTCGCAGTCTCCTGAATGAGAAGACTGCCGTCCAGATCGGCGGGTGCGGAAAGCGGTTTGTCGGCCAGAAATTTCGGACTCGAAACCAGCATCAGTTCGGCATCCGCGAGTTTCCGCGCAGCGACGCCCGTCCATTCGCCGTCACCGTAGCGCAAACCGAGATCGACATCCTCTTTTGAAAAATCCACGATCCGGTGGCTGGGATCGAGAACGAGATCGATCGTCGGGTGTAAAGCTGTGAACTTGCCGAGACGCGGTACGAGCCAAAGCATCGCAAACGAGACGTCGCATGTCACGACCAGCTGCCGGCGACGACGCGAGGGACGCGCAAACCGGCTCGCCGCCAAAGCGATCAGATCGAAGCCCTTCGTCAATTCGACAGCGAGCGATTGGCCGGCTTCCGTCAGCTCGACACCACGCCCCGTGCGTTCGAACAGCGGCGTTCGAAACTCGGCTTCAAGCGCGCGCACATGCCGGCTGATCGCGGCGTGCGTGACGTTGAGTTCTTGCGCCGCGCGCGAGAAGCTCGAAAGCCGCGCCGCGGCCTCGAAGGCCTTGAGTGCGTTGAGCGGTGGGAGTCTCCGAGCCATGCCTACATGTAACAAAAACTTACATGTCGTGTAAAGCAATGCCGTTTGTCCGGCGCCCGCGCGAAGCGCACCGTTCTCGTCAGCAAATTCGAGAACGGAGATCTAAGATGCTACGTGTAATCGAACACCTGATCGAGCGGATCGAAACCCTTATTTACCCGTCGCGGCGCCCTTTCATCGGCAAACGATGAGGATCGACCGTACCCAAGCGCCGTCATGTCGTCCCGGCCCAGGCCGTGGCGGCGATCCAAAGCAAGCCTCGCAAATGGACGATGGTAGTCTTTGCTGCCGGCCTTCGTCGGCACGACATTGCTGACGAATGACCCATAAGTTTCGTCATCCCGGCTGAGGCCGGGATCTATCCAGGCCCGACAAAATCTGTTGACGATCTCATTGGACCGATATCCCGGCCTTCGCCGGGATGACGTCACGAGAGCAGTAACAACAGTCATCGAAATAAGTCCCAGGACGACTCCACCTAAAACCGCTTCAGCAGACGGTCGATGTATTCAAGTTCGTCCTGCGGCCTGAGGTTCTCTCCCGAACGCTTGCGAAGCTCTTCGAGGATTTCGCGTGCCCGTTGCGCGTCGATGGCATCGGGCACCTTCACGGACGTACCGAGATCCGGGCCCTGCGCGCGTTGCGGCCTCCCGAACGGATCGCGCGGAGAACTGCCGCCGCGACCAAGCCGCTGCTGCGCGTTCTGCTGCATTTGCTGGGCCATCTGTTGCGCGCTCTGGCGCATCTGTTCGAGCGCCTGACCCTGCTGCTCCGAAGCCTCGTCGAGATCGCCTTGTTTCAGCGCGTCCCCGGCCTTGCCCATGGCATCTTCGGCGTTGCCGAGCTTATCCGGATCGCCGGCCCGCATCTCCTCGAGATCTTCTTTGAGTTTCTGGAGTTCCTTGCGCAATTGGGCCTGGCGGTCTTCCAAGCTGCCCTTGCCGCGCTGCTTTTGGCCACCGGCTTGCCCGCCTTGACCCTGCTGGCCTTGACCTTGCTGACCGCCGCCCTGCTGATCGGCCTGCATGCCACTCTGACCACCCTGCTGGCGGCCCTGACCCTGCTGACCCTTGCTGCCTGCGCGAGGCGAACCCTCACCGCTTCGATCTTGCTGCGAGCCGCCCTCGCCCTGCCGCCGCCGCTCGCCGAACGTATCGTCCATAAGCTGCTGCTGCTTGCCGGTGAGATCGCTCAGCTCGTTGAGCTTTTTCATCATCTGCTCTGCGCGCTTCTGCTGCGCGCGCGCTTCCGGCGAATTAGCCGCCTGCAGGCGATCCATCAGCTCACGCAATTCCGACAGCATCCGCTCGGCGTCCTCGCGCGAGCCTTCCCGCGCGCTCTTCTCAAGATCCTTCATCATCTGATCGAGATCTTGCTGGCCGAGTTCCTGCTGCTGATCGTTCTGTTGCTGATTTCCCGACGGATTTTCTTTCTCCGCGTTCTTCTGCATTTCATTGAGGTAGTCGTTGAGCCGTTTCTTCAAATCGGCCATCGCGGCTTGAATTTCCTTGTCGTCGCCCTTCTCGATCGCATCCGAGAGACGATCCTGAGCATCCTTCAAGGCACGCTCGGCCTGCGAAAGATCTCCGTCTTCGATCTTGAGCGCAATTTGCCAGAGCTCGTTGACCGACTCGTTGATGGCTTCGCGCGAATCTTCGCGATCGAGGCGATGATAAATCGTCCGCAAGCCCAGATAGACGCCGTTGTCGGTGATGAAACCTTCCGGCTCCATCGTCAGCGCGTCGAGCGCCCGGACCGCCGTCGCACGGTAGCGTGAATCTTCCGCAAGCTTCCGGCGCTGCTCGATGACGGCACGCGCCAACGGCTTCTTGAAGCGCCGCGACGGCAGCACGATTTCGATCGGCTTGCTCCGCCCCACCTGCCCACCGACGTCCGTTGCTTCGAGCCAGAGCTGGACATGCTGTCCAGCGAGTGGATTTTCGCCGACATCGAGCAGCGTCGACGTCTCGACCTTCTTGGCGCCCGGCCGCGGAATTCTGAGGGTCAGCACCGGAGGACGTTCAAGCGGCAGTCGCGGACCGGTCAGCGGCGGCGGCTGTGCCCACGCCTTCGACGGATCGACGGGCTCCGGAGGGAGCTTGCGCAACTTCACTTCCGCACTTTGAATGCCATAGTCGTCTTGCGCCTTGTAGAACACCCGCATCGACCCGCGCGGCGTTCCGCTGATGTCCTTCGTCATCGAAATCTTCGGCAGCTCGTCGGCGATAACGTCGAACGTCCAAAGTCCAAGCTCACGCGAGCCCGCAAGCGCGCGAACACGCGCCGATTTGCGAATCTCGTAGCGCACCTCCGAGACATTCGAGGTGTCATGGTCCTTGGATTTTTCCGCCGCGACCTTGAGCGGCTCGGTCGCGCCGTCGCTCAAAACCTCAAGCGATACGCCAGGCGCATCGAAGCCCACGCCCCTGAGCGTAAGAAGGCTGTGATCCGGAATTTCGAAAAACCGGCTTTGGCCGCGTGACTCGTCGACGACCTGCTTGGCCCCGTCCGCAAGCAGAACCGGAGGCAGAGCCGTGTAAGGCGGCGGCGTCACCCAGGCATCGACGCGCGCAGGCGGCCCCTGGTCGCCGGTTGCAAACCGGAACGCGGCCGCCAGCCGGTCACCCAGGTTTCCGGTCGCCATCACCGCGATGGGGATCAGGAGGATCAGAAGGAGACCGCGAACGGCCCAGGGATCGAACCGATCGGTTCTCGGGGCAGGGTTCCCGACCTTGAGGCGCTGCATGGCCTTCGCAAGACGCTCGCGATGAGCCTGCCACAGCGCCGATGTCGCCGCGTTCGACGCCCCCGATGTCAGCGTATCCTCGTAAGAGGTTGCAGGCCGATGCGGAACGCCCGAGCGGCGCTCGATGCGCCGCACTGCTTCGTCTCGAGTCGGCCACGGTATGCGCACGGCGTAGATGACGGCCGCGATGGCCGCCGCCCCGAATGCGATGAGCAAAATCTTGTGCGGCAGCGGGTCGAGATAGGGCCAAAGCCCGACGAACGACAGCATGGCGAACAGCATGGCCACGCCGAAAGCGAGCCATAGCCGTGGCCACAGCCGCTCGAAAAACAGCGCAAGCGTACTGAGGCGAACTTTGCGCGCAAAAGACCGCGACATCTCGGGACCGGAGTCCCTGTTCTGGGGTTCTACCATATGCCTCAAGCTAGCATGGGGTCCGCACCCCGCACGTTAACAAAATGCAACTTGAACCTCCGATGACGCGTTCTGCTATCGCCGCCCCAGCTTGGCATCTGAGAGAGAACTGCTTGCGTCCGACACCTTGCAAGCCGTAATTCCACTAAGAGTTGCGCGAGACGTGTCAATACGCCTCTGTTAAAACCGGCGAAGATTGGCAACCTGAGATTGACCACTTTTCAAAAGCCGGTATCCAGATTTTATTCCGGCGCACACCGATGTTCAGAGGTCGTCTACTCGCGCCATGAGGGGATGATATGCTCGTTCAATTCATTGGCAAAACTGAGTTGAGCATTCGCTCGTGCCTAACCTCCGCGATCGAGAATGAGCATATTTGGCCTGCATTTCAACCGATAGTCGACATCCGGTCCGGTCGCCTGAGGGGGTTCGAAGTCCTCGCCCGCTGGACGGATCCACAGGTTGGTGAGATCAGCCCTTCCGATTTCATCCCGGTACTAGAACAGCACAATCTGATCGACCCTCTACTCAACCATCTCGTGCAGACCGCATGTCCGGTCGCCGCGACATGGCCTGGTCAATTCTTCCTGGCTTTCAACATTTCACCTAAACAATTGATGGGCAAAGCGTTGCCGCTCGAGCTTTCGGAAACCGTTCGCGCCACCGGCTTTCCCCTGCAGCGCTTCCAAATCGAAATCACGGAAAGCTCGCTCATCTCGGATGTGGAGGGGGCCTATGCCCACCTGCGCGAGTTCGACGACATGGGGGTCAAGGTTGCGCTCGATGATTTCGGCACGGGGCATTCGAGCCTCGCACGGCTTGAGGCCTTCCCTTTTCGCAAGCTCAAGATAGATGCCTGCTTCGTCCGAGCACTCGACCGGGACAGCAGCAAACGACGTATCGCAGCGGCCATCATTGGGCTCGGCCAGAGCCTCGGCATTACCGTCGTGGCCGAAGGGGTCGAAACTCCCGAAGAGGAAGCGGTGTTGCGCGATCTGGGTTGCGACCTCGGACAGGGGTGGCTGTACGGCAAACCGAAGACGAAAGACGAAGCGAGACGCACGCTTGAAATGTTTGATTCCGACGACGACGCTGGCCTACCGCTTGACGTTTCACCGTTTCAGCAGCTGCACCAGCTCGCCACGCTCTACAAGCAAGCGCCCGTCGGCTTGTGTTTCCTCGATCTGAACCACCGGCACGTGCGCGTCAACGACAGGTTCGCAAGCATCCATAACCTGACGGGAGCCGAACTGGAGGGGAGGACCGTCTCCGATGTCATGAGTGGACCGACTTTGGCGACCGTGAAACGCATCCTCGGTCGGTCCATGTTAAGCGACGAACCGATCACAGAAAATTACGTCCACGGAGAAAGGCATCTTCGCGTGATTTGCACGCGGGTCGTTGATCTCGCTGGAGAGGTCATCGGCTTTTCAGGCGTTTCCATCGATACCGAACCACCTTTGGAGATCTGCAAGCGCGTCCTGGATGGGGCGACCGCTTTTAGAAAATACCCACCCGCGCTTCGCAGGTGCCCCGGCTGCAGCACGGGTCCGCTACCCCAATACAATATCGCGAGCGACTGATCCCCGGCCTTACCGTTCGGACGAGGAAAGCCAAGGCGGCAGATGATCGGCACCGATCAAGTCGTCGTAAGTCGGACGAGACCGGACAACGGCATAATTATTGCCATCGACGAGCACTTCGGGAATAAGCAAGCGGCTATTATAGGTCGACGACATCACCGCGCCATAAGCCCCCGCTGTCATTACCGCAATGAGATCGTCCGGCTCGAACGGCGGCAGTGCACGATCTTCGGCCAGGAAATCGCCCGTCTCGCAGACCGGTCCAACGATGTCCTGCTGGAACGGCGATAGCTCGCTTCGCGCCTCCGTCACCGGCCAGATATCGTGATAGGCCTCGTAGAGCGTCGGCCGGATCAAATCGTTCATCGCCGCATCGACGATCGTGAACGTCTTGTCGACGCCCTCCTTGACGTAAATGACCTTCGTCACGAGCACGCCGGCGTTGCCGACGATCATGCGTCCCGGCTCGAGCACGATTTTGAGGCCGAGATCTCCGAGCGTCTCCTTGACGACGGCAGCATATTCTTCGGGCGTCGGCGGAATGTCGTTGGCGCCGCGATAGGGGACGCCAAGACCGCCGCCGATATCGAGATGCTCGAGCGCCAGACCGTCGGCCTTGAGGTCGCGCGCCAGACCGGCGAGCAGCCGGAACGCATCGCGAAAGGGCGCGAGATCGGTGATCTGGCTGCCGATGTGCATGTGGATACCGGAAATCTTGATGCCCGGAAGCTTCGCCGCTTCGCCATAGAGACGCCGCGCGTCGGCGTAAGGCACGCCGAACTTGTTCTCGGCTTTGCCTGTCGAGATTTTCGCGTGCGTCTTCGCATCGACGTCCGGATTGACGCGAATGGCGATCGACGCCGTACGGCCGATCGAACTCGCGACTTCGCTCAAGGCCCGAAGCTCGGGTTCGCTCTCGACGTTGAAACCGAGAATACCTTCCTCCAGTGCGTACGCCATCTCGGCGCGCGTCTTGCCGACGCCCGCAAAGATGATCTTCGACGCCGGAACGCCCGCGGCACGGGCGCGGCGAAGCTCGCCTTCGGACACGACGTCCATCCCGGCGCCGAGACGCGCCATCGTCTTCAGCACGGCCTGGTTGGAGTTGGCTTTGACGGCGAAGCAAATAAGCGCCTTCTGAGCTTCGAATGCCTGCGCCAGAACCTGATAATGGCGCACCAGGGTCGCGGTCGAATAGCAGTAGAAGGGCGTTCCCACCTCTTCGGCGATGCGTGCGAGGCTCACGTCCTCGGCGTGGAGGAGGCCGGACTTGTAATGGAAATGATGCATGGGAGCGCTTCTAGCGGATCGAAAACACCCGCGTCACCGGAAAATGCTGGAAAGGGTCAAACGACGATAAACGGGGCCGCTATCGCAGCAGCGGATCGAGCAAGAAGGATTCGTGCGGTTTCGGCGGCGCATCCGAGTTCTTGCCCGGATCGGCAGCCTCAGACGACTTGGCTTCGCCGGCAGCTTTGGCACTCGGAGGCGGCTCCAGAGGTCCTTTGACGCCGCAGCCGGCAAATCCCGCCCCCGCGACGCTGAGAAGCGCAACGGTCGCCCAGGTTTTCATGCTGCGCGAAAGCGCGGCCATGCCAAAAATCACTCCAAAACCCCTCAGCCCGCGCAAGACGCGGGCACCCGTCTGAAGTTTTTAGACCTTCCCCCGGGCCTTTTCCAACCGCCGAAGCCACTGACGCGCCATTTTGGCGACGTTCTGTGGCGCCGTTCCCCCATAGCTCGTCCGGCTCTTCACCGAATTCTCGACAGAAAGCACCGAAAATACGGCTTTCGTAATGCGCGGCTCGACCCTTTGCATCTCTTCGAGTGAAAGCTCGGAGAGGTCGATGCCCCTGGTCTCGGCCACCTTGACGATCGATCCGGTGACGTGATGTGCCTCCCGGAAGGGCATTTTGAGTTCCCGGACCAGCCAGTCGGCAAGGTCGGTCGCTGTCGAATAGCCCCGCCCTGCCGCCGCCCGCATCGCTTCCGTATTGGGTTCGAGATCGGCGATCATGCCCGCCATCGCCGCCATGACGAGCCGCAGGCTCGACAGCGCGTCGAACGTCGCCTCCTTATCCTCCTGCATGTCCTTGGAATAGGCGAGCGGCAGCCCCTTCATGACGATGACGAGGCCCTGGAAAGCCGACGCGATGCGCCCGACCTTGGCGCGCGCCAACTCGGCTGCGTCCGGATTGCGCTTCTGCGGCATGATCGACGAGCCCGTCGTAAACCGGTCGGAAAGCTTCACGAAACCGAACTGCGGCGTCATCCAGATCACGATCTCTTCCGCGAGCCGTGAGAAATGCACCGCCGTGATCGTCGCGGCGGCGAGCGTCTCCAGCGCAAAATCGCGATCCGAAACGCCGTCGAGCGAGTTCGCCATCGGCCTGTCGAAGCCGAGCGCTTCGGCCGTCTTTTCCCGATCGATCGGGAACGATGTCCCCGCGAGTGCCGCCGATCCGAGCGGGCTTTCGTTGAGGCGCTTGCGGGCATCCGCGAAGCGGCCGCGGTCCCGCGCGATCATCTCGACATAGGCGAGCAGATGGTGGCCGAACGTCACAGGCTGGGCGGGCTGCAGATGCGTAAACCCCGGCATGACGGTCGCGGCATGCGTCTCCGCCTTCTCGGCGAGCGCCTGTTGCACGGCGTCGAGCGCCATATCGATGCCGTCGATGGCGTCACGCACGAAGAGCCGGAAATCGGTTGCAACCTGGTCGTTACGCGAGCGCGCGGTGTGAAGCCGCCCGGCCGCCGCGCCAATGATATCCTTGAGCCGGCTCTCGACGTTCATATGGACGTCTTCGAGGGCGCGCGAGAACGTGAACGTCCCCGCGTCGATCTCCGCCTTGATCTTGTCGAGACCCTTTGCAATCTCGCGGGCGTCGGACTTGGTGATGATGCCGGCTACCGCCAGCATCTCGGCATGCGCCTTCGAACCACGAATATCTTGCGGCGCAAGCTGCTTGTCGAACCCGATCGAGGCATTTATCTCCTGCATGATCTCCGCTGGAGACATTGCAAAACGGCCACCCCACATGGCATTGGCGGGCTTGTCGGTCACGAACGGCTCCGTATCAGAGAAACAAACAGGGTTACCAGATGGCAGCGAACAGCACGGCAAAGCCGCAGAAGGCACTTTGGATTGCGGCGCTGTCTGCGCTGATCGGGTTCGGCGCCGTATACGTTATCGGAGGCCGGTTCGACAACGGAGGCTCTAAAAATTCTGGCACCGAAGCCCAGAATTCAGCTGCTTCGGACGCAAAACCGTCGAGCGGACCATCATCTGAGCTTGGGACCATGGCCGCGTTCGTCAAAAAAGCGACGCCCGAGCCACTCCCCGATATCACCTTCCAAGACGCGTCCGGGAAAGAAGTCCAGCTTTCGAGCTTCAAGGGCAAGACCATCCTCCTGAACCTGTGGGCGACGTGGTGCGCGCCCTGCCGTGAGGAAATGCCGGCGCTGAACCAGCTCCAGAAAGAGATCGGCAGCGACAAGTTCGAGGTCGTCGCCTTGAGCCTCGACCGCGGCGGCTACGAAGCTTCCCGCAAGTTCCTCGACGAGTTGAAAGCGAACGACGTGCATCTCTATGCCGACCCGACCGCAAAACAGGGCATGGCGCTGAAGCTGATCGGAATGCCGACCACGATCCTCATCAACAAGGACGGCATGGAGATCGGACGGCTGGCCGGATCGGCGAAGTGGGATTCCGACGACGCCAAAAAGCTGATCGAGACGGCGATCAACTAACGTCGACGGCCGGCGCGCGGGACGAGTGTCGCCGATAAAAAAACGTCATCCCGGCGCAGGCCGGGATCCATGGCAAGCCGAATTTCGAGGACTCGATGCGGCCCGCATCGAACACCTGAAACTTGTCGTGGGTGCCGATCTCCGTCGGCATGACGCCATTTCGAACTCCAGACGGCGGATAAAAGGAAACCGTCGAAACGATTACTTCTTCTTCGCCGCCTTGACCTTCTGCGTCAGCGCCGAGGCCGCCGCAGATTTGGCCGCCTTGCTGGCCGTCTTACTGCGCAGGATCTTCGAGGCAGACGAGGCAACTTTCGCACTCGTCGTTTCGGTGCTGCCCTTTTGCGTCAGCGCCGAAGCTGCAACCGATTTCTCAGCTTTGGTCGCGGATTTGCTGTGCAACACCTTCGATGCCGCCGACGCGACTTTCTTGCTGGTGCTTTCGGATTTCGCCATGGACGTCGCTTTCCTTGTTCCGAGGACCACGAGGGTGCGATCCTGACGGGTCGGCACCATGCCAGATTCGAATACACCACGAAATCGCGCTGAACGCGAATTCATCCGCTTTTCTCGATGTTCGTACGCCGATGCTCCGCAGGCGTCGGACAGGTCGGTCCTGACCCGTCGCCATCCCTGCCTAGCGTGAATTGACACCCCGTCGCCGAGAGGCGACAAGGCGCGTCTCGAATTGACGACGCAGCACCGGAGATGTTTTTCCCATGGCCCACGACGCGCTCAAATCCACGATCGAGACGGCATGGGAGGCGCGCGACGCCGTTTCGTTCGACACCAAAGGCCCCGTCCGCGACGCCGTCGAGACGGCCCTCGGTCTCCTGGATAACGGCCAAGCCCGCGTCGCCGAGAAGGTGGACGGCACCTGGACGGTCAATCAATGGCTGAAAAAGGCCGTTCTTTTGTCGTTCCGTCTCAATGACATGGAAATGATCTCCGGCGGCCCGGCGGGCAGCTTCTTCTGGGACAAGGTCCCGCCGAAGTTCGCCGGCTGGACGGAAGCCGATTTCCGCAAGGGCGGCTTCCGCGTGCTGCCCGGCGCCGTCGTTCGCCGCTCTGCCTATATCGCGCCCGGCGCCGTCGTCCTTCCGGCCTTCATCAACCTCGGTGCTTACGTCGATAGCGGAACGATGGTCGACACCTGGGCGACGGTCGGAAGCTGCGCCCAGATCGGAAAGAACTGTCACATTTCTGGCGGTGCCGGCATCGGCGGCGTCCTCGAACCGCTTCAGGCGGGCCCGGTCGTGATCGAGGACAATTGCTTCATCGGCGCCCGCGCCGAGGTCGCCGAAGGCGTCGAGGTGGGCGAGGGATCGGTGCTCTCGATGGGCGTTTATCTCGGCGCCTCGACGACCATCATCGACCGCGCGACGGGCGAAAAATTCTTCGGTAAGGTCCCTCCCTACTCCGTCGTCGTCTCTGGTACGATGCCCGGCAAGCCATTGCCGAACGGTGAACCGGGTCCGAACCTCTACTGCGCCGTCATCGTCAAGCGCGTCGATCAGAAGACGCGCAGCAAGACCAGCATCAACGAGCTTCTGCGGGATTGATATTGGCAACGCCCCCGAAATATCGCGCGCTCGATCCACGGCGGATCATCCAGAGTCTTGAGATCCTGGTCCGCCGCATCGAGGAGCGCTTTCCGGGAGCGGGCCTCGCCAACGTTTGCCGCGACCTCGTCGATCTCTCCAAGGAAACGACGGTCCACGCCCAGCAGATCAACCGCCCGCATCTCTTCCTCCGGTTCATCATCTGGTTGGCGATCACGGCTGGTCTCGCGCTTCTCATCGCGGTTGCACAGCTCATTTTGGCGGGCACCAAGGCAACTGACGACCTCTTCGGGACGCTGCAAGGCATCGATTCCGGTTTCAACATCGTTGTCCTGATGGGCGCGACGATGTTTTTTGTCTCTTCCCTCGAGACCCGCTGGAAGCAACGCACGGCGCTGAAAGCGATCCACGAGTTTCGTTCGATCGTCCATGTCATCGACATGCATCAGCTGACGAAAGACCCGAACATGATGGGGGCTGCGCGAACCTCCAGTTCGCCCGATCGCGACCTCACCCCGTTCGAACTCGTTCGCTATCTCGACTATTGTTCCGAGATGCTGTCGCTGACAGCAAAACTCGCCTCTCTCTATGCCGAAAAGCTCAGTGATCCGGTCGTGCTCGAAGCCGTCGGCGATATCGAGCGGCTGACCTCTGACCTCTCGGGCAAGATCTGGCAAAAGATCACCATCGTCCAAAGCTTCGAAGGCCGCGACGTGCCGTTGCCATCCATCGAGCAGATCTATAGAAATCCCAGCGCATAATGACCATCATCCCGACAGATCCCGTCGCGCTCGCGCAGGCGCTCATCCGCTGCGAAAGTGTAACGCCCGATGAAGCAGGCGCCCTGACGCTGCTGCAGAACGTGCTCGAGCCCGCGGGCTTCACGTGTCACCGCCTCGTGTTCTCGGAGCCCGGCACCCCCGACGTCGACAATCTGTATGCCCGGCTCGGCAACGGCCGTCCCCATCTCTGCTTCGCTGGGCACACGGATGTCGTCCCCGTCGGCAACGAAGCCGCCTGGACGGTGCCGCCCTTCGCGGGCGAAGTGCGTGACGGTATCCTCTATGGCCGTGGCGCCGTTGACATGAAAGGCTGCGTCGCCGCCTTCGTCGCCGCCGCGATGAAGTATCTCCATCACTACAACGGCTTGCCGCGCGGCTCGCTGTCGTTCCTGATCACCGGCGACGAGGAAGGCCCCTCGATCAACGGCACGATGAAAATTCTCGACTGGCTGAAGGCGCGCGATGAAGTTGTCGATGCCTGCCTCGTCGGTGAGCCGTCGAACCCCAAAGCCTTGGGTGATGAAATCCGCATCGGCCGCCGCGGCTCGTTGACGATCGATCTCGTCGTGCACGGCAAGCAGGGCCACTCCGCTTATCCGCAACTCGCTGACAATCCCGTCCCGAAGCTCGCACGCATCATCGACCGCCTTTCGTCAACGAAGCTCGACGACGGCACGGAAAACTTCCAGCCGTCTAATTTGCAAGTGACGGTAATCTCCGTTCCGAACACGGCGATGAACGTCATCCCCGGCCGCGCGTTGGCGAAGATCAACATCCGCTACAACGATGCCTGGACCCGCCCGGCCATCGAGGACTGGGTCCGCAAAACGACGGCGAGTGCTGCCGCCGAAGTCGGCGCCAAATACGATCTCGAATTTTCAGGCACAGGCGATGTCTTCCTGACGAAACCCGGCCCGCTCGTCTCGACGCTGAAAGATGCGGTGAAGTCCATCACCGGCCGTGTCCCCGCGCTAACCACCGGCGGCGGCACATCGGATGCCCGATTTATCAAGGACATCTGCCCTGTCGTCGAGTTCGGGCTCGTCAACGCCACGATCCATCAGGTCGACGAGCACACGAGCGTTTCCGACCTCGAAACGCTGACGGCCATCTACGAGCGCTTCATTAGCAACTACTTTCGGAACGGATAAGCGCCTTCCGCCGCCACCGCGACACCTTTCAACTTCGTCATCCCGGCGCAGGCCGGGATCCAGTCGGTGATCATGCCCTTCATAGTGAGGCTTGTCTGGGTGCCGACCTCCGTCGGCATGACGGTGGTGTTGAACCGACGCCGCGAAGCGGAGTTGCCAGCGCCAGCAAAAAAGGCCGCCGTGACCCCGGCGACCTTTCCGAAATGAAACTCCGTCGATCTGGCCTCAGACCGACTCTTTCAGCTCTTTCGCAGCGCGGAAGGCAATCTTCTTGGAAGCCTTGATCTTGATGGCTTCGCCCGTCGCCGGGTTGCGGCCCATGCGAGCAGGGCGCTTGCGAACCTGCAGGACGCCGAGACCGCCGATGCGGATGCGGGCACCCTTCTTGAGGTGCTTGGAGATCTGAGCCACGAGATCCTCGAGCAGCGCTACCGATTGCTTCTTCGGAATCTCGTGTGCTTCCGCGAGCGTCGCGGCCATATGCTTCAACGTAACGGTATCAATCTTAGCTTTAACTGGTGCCTTAGCGGCTTTAGCCGGCGCAGCTGCCTTTGCCATTGTCATCCCTCTTATGCGAATGCGAATCGTTTTCCGATCAAACACTACATCGTCGAAACCCAAAAACACGCCGTTTTAGGGCCTTTTTCGAATGAAGTTGGCGAAAAGAGCAGCATTTGTGGCCCGAAAGCAAGCGCAACATATGGCTTTCACGAAAAAAAACGCCGGAATCGCGAAGATTCCGGCGCAAGTCGAGGACGACAGTGGGGAAAAGGAACGAAGAACGCTTAGGCGAACGTAAGTCCGGCGCCGCCGCTGGCTTCGACAACCTGACCGGTGACCCAGGCTGCCTTGGGCCCCGCAAGGAAGGCAACGACGTTGGCCACGTCCTGAGGTTGACCTATGCGCTTAAGAGCCTGCTTACTCTCCGCAAATGCCCGCCCGTCGGCATTGCCCACAATGTCGGCGGACATGTCCGTTTCAATGACGCCCGGCGCCACAATGTTGACGGTGATGCCGCGCGGGCCGAGGTCGACGGCAAGAGACTTCGCGAGGTTGTCCAGCGGCGCCTTGAGCATGGAATAAGCTGCGACCGATCCGAGCGGCAGGCGCGAGGCGATGCTCGACGTCGAAATGATGCGGCCGCCGTCCTTCAACCGTTTCGTCGCTTCCTGCGTGATGAAGAACAGCGCCTTGACGTTGACGTTGTAAATCTCATCGAGAACGTCTTCGGTCGTTTCGGCAAAACCGATGAACGGTGCGATGCCGGCATTGTTGACCAGGATATCGAACTTCACGTCCCCGGTGCGTTTCGTAAGTTCCTGATCGAGCCCTGCGAAAAGCGCCTGCGCTGCTCCCTTCTTCAAAAGATCCGCGCCGACCGCGAAAGCGTCTCCGCCGGCGGCCTTGATCTTGGTAACGACCTCATCGGCCGAAGCTTTGTTCTTGCCGTAGTGGATTGCGACCAGCGCGCCCTCGGCGGCCAACGTTTCGGCGATGCTGCGCCCGATGCCGCGGCTGGCCCCCGTGACGACGGCGATCTTACCGGTGAGAGGCTTTGACATGACTTGTCCTCGTGAATGCTTGCTTCTTCCGTCCTGCTCAGGTTGGCCGGCCCATCCGACAGGCGCCCCGGACAAGACGGGAGATAGTACGCTTATACGGTAGTTCAAGTTTTTCGAACTATTGAAACTTCACATTCTCGTGGCTATCTTCCAGGGCATGCAACGACCCTTTGTTCATCCGGCAGTCGAGGACGTGACGCTTGAGAGCGTGCTTTATGCGCTCGCCGATTCAACGCGCCTGGAGATTGTGAAAAAGCTCGCAAGCGGCACGTGCGCCATGAACTGTTCGATGGCGGCTCCTGCCGACTTGCCCAAATCGACGCAGTCGCACCATTTCCAGGTGCTGCGCGAGGCTGGGCTCATCCGGTCCGAAAGGCGCGGCACGGAGGTCGTCAATTCCTTGCGTTGTACCGAACTCGAAAAGCGTTTCCCCGGCGTCATCGCCTCGATCCTGAAAGCCAGCGAGAAGACAAAAAAGCGCTAAATCGGCGCCTTTCGTTACACCGCTCTTTGGCTGCAGAGGCTTCATCCTTATCTGCAGGACCGGACGCCGAGGTTCCGCAGGGAGAAAGAACGATGAGCTACATCGACGGTTTCGTTATGCCGGTGCCATTCGAACACTTGAAAGACTACCGCAAGCTCTCCAGGCGTGCCGGCAAGATCTGGCGCGAGCACGGCGCCCTCGCCTACGTCGAATGCGTCGGCGACGACGTCCCGCCCGGCAACCACACGTCGTTCACCAAGGCCGTCAAACTGAAGGACGGCGAAGTCGTCGTCTTTTCCTGGATCGTCTACAATTCGCGCAGCCATCGCGACGCCGTGCTCAAGAAAGTCATGGGCGATCCGCGGATGCCGGTAGATATGAAGATGAAGGCGTTCGACGGCAGACGCATGATCTACGGTGGCTTCAAACCGATCGTCGAGATGTGAATTCCGTCATCCTTGACCGGACGAGCGCGGCGTTCGTGCAGCGAAGTATCCACCAAATCCGTCATCCCGGCGGAGGCCGGGATCCAGCCAATGATCGACGTCCATTATATTGACGCTTGTCTGGGTGCCGACCTTCGTCGGCATGACGGTGAGGAAAGCAGCAGCGCTCCCAACATCATGCAGCGATTGGCGGCCGGCTCCGCGAAGCGGAGTCGCCAGCGGCAACCAAAAGCTACTTAAAGTGCTTCGATAGCTTCAGCCCCTGGCCCTGATAGTTTGATTTCAACCCCTGCCCGTAGAGCGTCGTGGGCGTCTCGATCATGCGCTCGTAGATGAGACGGCCGATGATCTGCCCATCTTCGAGAATGAACGGCACCTTGTGCGAGCGCACCTCCAGAACGACGCGCGAGCCGTGCCCTCCGGCTGCCGCGTGCCCGAACCCTGGGTCCATGAAGCCCGCATAATGCACCCGAAATTCGCCGACGAGCGGATTGAACGGCACCATCTCGGCCGCATGCGTCGGCGGCACATGCACGGCCTCTTTCGATGCCAGAATATAGAATTGATCCGGATCGAGAATGAGCCGGTGCTTGTCCTTGACGTGGATGGGATCCCAGTAATCCTCCATCGGATAAACACCGACCCGGTCGACATCGACGACGCCCGTATGGCGCCGCGCGCGATAGCCGACAAGGCCCGTGGCGTCGCCCGCAAGATCGACGGTCAGCGCAATGCCGCCTGAAATGTCGGCGTTCTCGGCAGAGACCAGACGCTCCCGCGATTGCAATTCGCGCAGCACGGCGTCGCTGTCGGTCGCCGGACCATTCCGAAAGCGGATCTGCGACAGCCGCGAGCCCTTCCGCACGACGATGGGAAATGTTTGCGGACAGATCTCCGCATAAAGCGGGCCCTGATAGCCGCGCGGAATCTGATCGAAGGCGCCGACGCCATCGGCGATGACGCGCGTGAAAACGTCGAGCCGGCCGGTCGAGCTTTTGGGATTCGCCGACGCTTCGACGTCCGGCGGCAGAGCCAGCGTCTCGAGCAGCGGCACGATATAGACGCATCCCGTCTCCAGCACGGCGCCCTGGCTCAGGCTGATCGTGTGAAGCGCGAGATCGTCGAGCTTCCCCTGCACGCGACCGCCCGGCCGCGGAAGGAAGCTTGCCCGCACGCGATAAGCGACGGCGCCGAGACGTAAGTCGAGGCTTGCTGGCTGGACTTGCCCCTCGGCAGCAGGCTCCGCCAAGGCCACTTCGCCGTTTCCGATCATGCGCGAAATCGCCTGCGACGGCAGAATGCCGATGGCCCGGTCGCGCCGCTTCGACGCCAGAATAGTTTTCTCTGCTTTAGTCATTCGACTGGCCCTGCCCCTCGGGACCCCGGTCTAGATGAGCCACAGGGCCTCGCCAAGAGCGACGTTCACCACCATACACGCTGTTGCGCCGCAGCCGAGCCGGCCGCTTGTCGACCCGCCTCTTGACGCCCCCGCCTCTTGACGCCCCCGCCTCTTGACGCCAATGGGCACCAAGGGTAATCCCGATCCACTTTTCCGTGGTCCTTTGGCCGGCCGGCTTGCAGCCACGTTAAACAAGTTGCTAAAGAGGCCGTGTGCGCACCCGGTTTCCCGCGCCCGGCCTTTCGTCAGCCGGCGCATCGGAACCGGGATTTTTATTGCGCGAAAGGCCCCGCCGATGGCGATTGACGAAAAGTTCCCCAACAACAATCCGGCATGGCGGCCGGAAACGGCGCTTGTGCACGCCGGCATCACCCGATCGGAATGGGGCGAGACGTCGGAAGCACTGCACCTGACGCAGGGCTTCGTCTACCAAAGCGCGGAGCAAGCGGAAGCCCGCTTCAAGCAGGAAGATCCGGGCTACCAGTACACGCGCTTCGGCAACCCGACGATCTCGATGTTCGAAGATCGCCTGAAGATTTTCGAAGGCGCCGAAGAATGCCGCGCCACGGCCACCGGCATGGCTGCCGTCACGGCCGCGATCCTGTCTTATGTGAAGACCGGCGACCATATCGTCGCCGCGCGCGCGCTCTTCGGCTCGTGCCGCTACATCGTCGAGACGCTCTGTCCGCGCTTCGGCATTGAATCGACCCTCGTCGACGGCAAGGACCTCGACGCCTGGCGCGCCGCCATTCGCCCCAACACGAAGATGATTTTCTTCGAGACGCCCTCGAACCCGACGCTCGAACTCGTCGATATTGCGGCCGTCTGCAAGATCGCGCGCGACAACGGAATTCTGACCATCGTCGACAACGTTTTCGCCACCCCGATGCTGCAGCGACCGCTGGCCCTCGGCGCCGACATCGTCGTCTATTCGACGACGAAGCACATCGATGGCCAGGGCCGCTGCCTCGGCGGCGCTGTTCTTGGTAAAACCGATTTCGTCGGGAAATACGTCCAGGAATGGCTTCGCCAGACCGGCCCCTCGATGAGCCCGTTCAATGCCTGGGTGATGCTTAAAGGCCTAGAAACGCTGCCCATTCGCGTCAAGGCGCAATGCGCGACAGCGGCCCAGATCGCCGACATCCTGACAGGGCTCAAAGGGGTGACGCGCGTGATTTACCCTGGCCGCGCCGATCATCCGCAAGCGGCGCTTGCGGCCAAACAGATGCCGGGCGGCGGCCAGATCGTCGCCTTCGAGGTTGAAAGCGGTAAACAGGGGGCTTTCCGCTGCCTGAATACGCTGCGTTTGATCCGCATTTCGAACAATCTCGGCGACGCCAAAAGCCTTGTGACCCATCCAGCCACAACGACGCACTTCAAGCTGACTCCCGAGCAGCGCTCGGAACTGGGCATTAGTGATGGTATGATTCGACTTTCAATCGGACTTGAAGCCGCGGAAGATTTGGCAGACGATCTCGCAAATGCGGTGAGGATGGTTACGGGGTGACGGGAATCATGAGTAAGAGTACGCCGACAGCGACGACAAAACGGGCGACGGCTGCCGCCTTCCATCCCTATGAGGCCACGACGCGGGGCATCCGCATTCGCGTCGAGCCGCGCTATATGGAAGACCAGTCCTCTCCTGAGGACAGCCATTTCGTGTGGTCCTACGCGGTCGAGATCTCCAACGACGGCACCGAGACCGTACAGCTCAAATCGCGGATATGGCGCATCACCGACGCGCTCGGCCGCACCGAAGAGGTGCGCGGTGCTGGCGTTGTCGGCCAGACGCCGGTGATTGAGCCGGGAAAAGCCTTTAACTACACGTCGGGCTGTCCCCTCAAGACGCCGCAGGGCATCATGGTTGGCAGCTATCAGATGTCCGACGAGGCCGGCAAACTTTTCGATGTCGCCATTCCCGCGTTCTCGCTTGATAGCCCCTATACCCGACGCAGCATGAACTGACCGGCAAGCCGGAGATGAGCGCAGCACGAGGCCAGATCTACTCTCCCGTCGAACTGCTCGCCCACCTCGTGGCTTTCGATACGACGAGCTGCAAAAACAATCTCGGCCTGATCGCCTTCGTCGAGGACTATTTGTCGGGCCACGACGTCCCGTCCCGTCGGATCCTCAGCGATGACGGGCAGAAGTCCTCGCTTTACGCCACGATCGGCCCCGGCACTGAAGGCGGCGTCGCACTTTCGGGCCATACCGACGTCGTCCCCGTCGACGGTCAAAAATGGACGACCGATCCCTTCACTCTGCGGGCCGAGGGCGGCCGTCTCTATGGCCGCGGCTCCGCCGATATGAAAGGTTTCCTCGCCTCGGCGCTCGCCGCAGTTCCCGAATACACCAAACGCAAGCTAAAGAAGCCGATCCATCTGGCGTTCTCATACGATGAGGAAATCGGCTGCATCGGCGTTCGCCCGATGATCGCCGAGCTCGGCAAGGAGCTGCCAAAACCGCGCATGGTAATCGTCGGCGAACCGACAAGCATGCAGGTCGTCGACGCGCACAAAGGTCCTGTTCGCTGGCAGGTCGATGTCACGGGACGGGCGGCGCACTCGAGCATGGCGCATCTCGGCGTCAACGCCGTCACCTTTGCCACCCGGCTCATCAGCGAGCTTGAGCGCATGGAACACGAGCTTAAACAACGCGTGATCGACATCCGCTTCGAGCCGCCTTACTCGACGCTTCAAGTCACCAAGATCGAAGGCGGCACGGCGACGAATATCGTGCCCGTGAGCTGCAGTTTCGTCTTCGACATTCGCGCGCTCCCAGGCCTCGACCCCGACGAGGTCGAAGATCGCCTGCGCCGCTTCGCGGAAAACCGCTGCCTTCCCGAAATGCACGAAATCGCACCCGAAGCCGACATTGAGATCGAGCGCGTCAACGCCGTCCCGCCCTTCGGCGCCGAGCGCACGTCCGAGGTCGTCGCACTTGCTCTGAAGCTGACCGGCCAGAACGAAACCTATGGCGTATCGTACGGGACGGAGGCGGGCCTCTTTCAGGAAGCCGGCGCCCCGGCCGTTGTCTGCGGCCCCGGCGACATCGCCCAAGCGCACACTGCCGATGAATGGGTTGCCGAGAGTCAAATTGGGAAATGCATGGACTTCCTGGGCCGGCTCGGAGACTGGGCCGAAACATGAAAATCGCGCGGGTCCGAGAGACAGTCTCGCCAAAAGACGCTGCAAAACCAAAAATATCGAATGGCAGCAATCGTTTAAATGGCCACCCGCCGTGTGACCCGCTTGCGACATCTTATGCGACAAGTGAGCGAACTAACGACTTTTTTGCGCCACCGCCGTGCTTCCGACCCAGTGTTTGGCGTACCAATCCGGCAAGCTGCCGAGACTCGCAATCATTAGAGAAGCGCCGATGCCCAAATGCCTTCGCCTGCTGACAGCCTCGATCTGCACATTGTCCGCGGCGCTGGCGGTGTCCGGATGCTCGACGGCATCCGTACCGACGATCGGCTCGATCAACCCATTCAGCAGCGGCAGCACGATCTCCGAAGTTGACCGCGCCTATCTCCAGGCCGCTGGAAGCTGGGATCTCAACCACGACAGCGTCGTGACCTGCAACGAGTGGAAGTCCTACGCCGAAGACCTCTTCAACGGCGCCGACGCCAACCACGATGATTTCCTCGAAGCCTCCGAGTGGCAGAACATCACAAACATCGACAAGATGTTCGTCACCGCCGACATCAAGTACTTCGACGCCAATGGCGACGGCAAAGTCTCGCGACAAGAATTTGTCGACAAACCGAACCCTGCGTTCGTGCTGATGGATAGGGCTGGAAGTTGCAAGCTCAACGCCAATCAGATCGCCAGCGCCCGCTCCAAGACGGAGTACGACCTCTCGGGCTCGAAGCCGCAAAACAGCGACCCGCGTGAACAGGGCGGTCAGCAAGGCCAGGCCGCAAACGGCGCTCTCCCGGGACAATAACGCCAACGCACCGGGCGCCGGGACGACGAGCTAGCCTCCGGCCTCCCGCAGTTCGTCGAGCGAAAAGACGTAGCGCTTCGTGCAGAACTCGCACGTGACGACGATTTGTCCATTGTCGTCGAGCATGTCCGAAAGCTCAGCCGCACCGAACGCCAGAAGCACGTTCTCGACCTTCTCCCGGCTGCACCGGCAGAAGGACGACAGCGGAATGACGCGCTCGACGGCAACGGCTTCCTCGTGAAACAATCGCAGCAGAAGCCGCTCGACGGTGAGGGCCGGATCGAGGAGTTCGTGATCTTCGACCGTCGCCGCCAGCATCTCGACGCGTTGCCAATCGTCGTCGCTCGCTTCGCCTCCCGCATCGATCGAGGTGCCGAGACTTTGCACCATCAAGCCCCCGGCACGCCGGTGCCAGCGCGTCAGCGGCTGCGGTTCACGGCGCGGACCCACGTAATGCTCGGCGACGGCCGACCGAATGAACGTCGGCAGGCTTTCGCGTTGCTGGAAATAGGCGGCAACCGTCGCGGAGAGCGACGCATTCTCGAAAGCGAGGACGCCTTGATAGCGCTCCTCTCCTGGACCTGAATCGAGCGTAATCGCGAGATGGCCGTTGCCGAGCGCCGTTGCAGCATTCGGGCGTGCCGCGCTTTGCACGAAGTCTTGCAGCGTCGCGGCATCGTAGCGGGCGTATCCTCGAAGCTTGCCGCTTCCCGTATAATCTGCGACGAGAATCGAAACGGCGCCGTCCGAGCGCATCATGAGATTGAGATTTCCCCCTTGCGGCAGAGCCGATCCGCAAAGGGCGGCGAGCACCAGCGCTTCCGATAGCGCCCGCCCGGGCAAATCCGGCATCGCATGCGGCGCGACGATCTCATCGACGGTCGCACCGAGCCGGACGAGGCGTCCCCGTATTTTCGAGTTCTGCGTGCGAAACGCGACGACGACATCGTCCGTGGGGATCGAAGGCCGCCCCGATGATGGGGCATCAACCGGCATCGGCGAAACCCTCCATCAGGCGCCGAAGCACCACGCAAGAATGGCCTTCTGAGCGTGCAGGCGGTTCTCGGCTTCGTCGAAAACAACCGATTGCGGACCTTCGAGAACGTCCTCCGTAACTTCATGGCCGCGATAGGCCGGCAGGCAGTGCATGAAAATCGCGTTTTTCGCGGCTTTGCTCATGAGCTTCGCATCGACCGCATAGGGCGCCAGGATCTTCTTGCGCTTCGCGGCATCCGACTGGCCCATCGAAACCCACGTATCGGTGACGACGCAGTCGACGCCTTTGACCGCCCGCTCCGGATCCGTACCGATTTCGACATCGCCCTTTTCGCGAATGACCCACTCGACGGCCTCATCCTCGGGAAAGAGCGACTTCGGGCACGCGAGCCGGAGTTCGAAGCCGAAACGCACCGCCGCGTGCATCCACGACACGGCGACGTTGTTGCCGTCTCCGACCCAGGCGACCGTCTTGCCTTTGATCGGCCCGAGGTTCTCCTCGAACGTCTGGATGTCGGCCATCACTTGGCAGGGATGGCTTTTTTCCGTCAGACCGTTGATCACCGGGATCGTCGCGTATTTCGCGAGTTCCGCGAGCGTTGCGTGCGCGTTGGCGCGGATCATGATGCCGTCCGCATAGCGCGAAAGCACCCGCGCCGTGTCCGCAACCGACTCCCCGCGTCCGAGCTGCAGGTCCGTATGATTGAGGACCAGTCCGCCACCGCCGAGCTGGCGCATCGCGATGTCGAAGGAAACCCGCGTCCGCGTCGATGGCTTTTCGAAGATCATCGCAAGTACCAGATCTTCGATCCCCTTCGGTCTGAGATCTTTCGGAACGCGTTTTCCCGCCTTCTTCATCGCGTGCGCCGCATCGATGATCCGGCGCAGCGTCTTGCTGTCGAGATCGGCGATATCGAGAAAATGCCGAGGGGACTTTTTGGAGGTCATGAAGTGCGGAGCTTTCTCCAGCTCTTTCGTTGAGCCGGACATCAGGATGTTTCGCGAGCCACGCGCGTGAACGCACGAGAAAGAGCGAGGAGCCCTTCGGTGATCTCTTGGTCCGTTGCGATAAGGGGTGGAAGCACGCGGACGCAATTGTCTCCCGCACCGACGAGCAGAAGTTTTTCCTCGTTGGCCGCCTTGACCACCTGCGGTGGCGTGACGTGAGGCTTGAGCTTCAGCCCCATGAGAAGGCCCGCACCGCGAACCTCCTCGACGAGGCTCGGATGCTGGTCCTTGAGACCCTCAAGACCTTGCTTGAGATGCAACGTCTTGCTCCGAACCGCTTCGAGAAAGCTTGGCTCCGAAATGACATCGATCGCCGTCGCCGCAACGGCCATCCCGAGCGGGTTGCCGCCGAAGGTCGAACCGTGCGTCCCAGGCGTCATTCCTTTGGCGGCTTCCGCCGTCGCTAGAACGGCACCGACCGGAAACCCGCCGCCGAAACCTTTCGCGATCGCCATCACGTCCGGTGTGATATCGGCCCATTCGTGCGCGAAAAGCTTGCCCGTCCGCCCCATGCCCGTCTGAACCTCGTCAAGGACGAGCAGCAGGCCATGTTGATCGCAAAGCGCGCGAACGGCCTTGAGGAAGTCCGGCGAAGCGGGACGCACACCACCCTCGCCCTGGATCGGTTCGAGCATGATCGCAGCCGTCTCGGGCCCGATCGCTGCTTCCAACCCTTCGAGATCGCCGAGATCGACGTGGTCGAAACCTCCCGCCGTCGGGCCGAAGCCTTCGAGATATTTTTCATTGCCCGCCGCGGCGAGCGTCGCCAGCGTCCGGCCATGGAAGGCGCCGCGAAACGCGACGATCCGCTGCCGCTCGGGCTGACCCGACACATAATGATACCGCCGCGCGACCTTGATCGCGCCCTCGCAGGCTTCTGCTCCGGAATTGCAAAAGAACACCTGCTCGGCAAATGTCAGCCGCGTCAGCTTCTCTGCGACCGTCTCCTGCCCCTCGATGCGATAGAGGTTCGAGGTGTGCCAAAGCTTCTCGGCCTGGGCCTTGAGGGCTGCGACGAGTTGCGGATGCGCATGTCCGAGAGCGTTGACGGCGACACCGGAGCCGAAATCGAGATACCGCTCGCCCGCGTCACTGGTCAGCCAGCATCCATCGCCGCGCACGAAGACGATATCCTGACGGGCATAGGTGCCCATCACAGCCGCCGACGGCCCGCCTGTGTCTAAAGCGCTACGGGGAGCTTTCCCCAGCGCAGCAGGGGAAGATGACATGGTGCGTGGATAACCCTGAGTAGAAAATCAAAAAGCCGCCCGGTTCCGGCGGCTCGATCACAACTCCTGATACCTCTTGGGGGCTGGGCTGTCAATAAAAGCCCTGACTTCGGGCTGAGATTGCCGGCTCCGCGACGAACGCCACATGCCAATGGTTGAATCGGGCTGAGCCATGCACCGAAAACGCACATATCCCCTGCCTCGAATCGTCTGTTGCTGAGTTGCCACTTTTTCCTGTCAATACCCCCCGAGATTGCAGCTCCGGCTTGTAGGCGGGATTCAGCATGTTGTAATCTCCTCAAGTCAGGCCACGAGATATGGCGGCGCCTGCCGCTTTTTCGTCGGTTGTGTATCGGCCTCGACCGCGCTTTGGGCAGCAGCTAGTCAGCGATTGCCCGTGTCTTATGCGCGTATCAGTTCCGCGTCTCCTCAAGTTTTCTTGCGTTTGTAACCGGTTGGGACCGTCGTCCTTCGCCGCGCGCCGCGTTCGTTTGCGCACGCTTGGCTTGGGCTCGATTGCGGCCGGGTAACTGCGGGCACCGGGGGGTGCACCGCCGCTAATGCGGCTCGAGAGGGAGCAATCGACGGATGTCTTGGACTGATGAGCGCGTGGACCTTTTAAAAAGACTCTGGTCGGAAGGACTGAGCGCCAGCCAGATCGCCGGACGCCTCGGCAGCGTGACACGCAACGCTGTGATCGGCAAAGTTCACCGGCTCGGCCTTTCCGGCCGTGCGACCACCTCGCGGATGAAGTCGCATCGGCCACGCACACGGCTGGCCAATGTGAAGCGTCCGGTGAAACCGCGTTTTGCACAAAGCGGCAACCCCGCCGTGCGCGCCCTCTATATGGACGCCGAAGCTTACGTGGCGCCTGCAGAGGAAATCGAGATTCCGCTCGCCGAGCGCAAGACCATCCAAACTCTGAGCGAGTGCAGCTGCCGCTGGCCGATCGGCGACCCCCAGACGGCCGAATTCCATTTCTGCGGCCGCACGAAGGTACCGGCGCTGCCCTATTGTGAGGTCCACGCCCGCCGCGCGTTCCAGCCGGTGGCACCGCGCCGCCGCGAGCGCACGGAAGTCGAAGCCCCTGTCGCAACGAGCCTTCCTGCTCCCGCGATCGCAGGCTCCGACACCAAGCAGAGATCTTGACGGATTGACCGCCGGTCGGCTGGGGGGCAGGGCTGGCGGAAGAAGAGGAAAAGCCAGCAGTCGCGGGGGCGGCTGCTGGCTTTTCCATGTCTGACACAGCGTCGACCGTTCGCTGCGCGGGTTGATCGGCACCGGAGGCAGCGTGCTAGGCTACGCGCGCCGTCGTCAACGCGGCCGGAGATGGGAAATGGCGAACAACAAGAACAAGGACAAAAAGCGCAAGCGTCTCGAAACCGAACCGCTCTTCGACGAGGCGGCAACGGCAATCTCCGCTCGCGATGGTCGGGCCGACAGCGAAGACGCGCCGGAGCATTCCTCGCCTTTGCCGAAAAACTTCTCCCTCAAAGACCCGAAGCTCCCCAAGGAGATTGAAGACGCCGCGATGCGCTCAGGCGGCTATCCCTACGACAAGCGCATGAAGCGCGAAGATTACGAAGCGCAGCTTTTCGCCCTGCAGATCGAGCTGATAAAGCTTCAGAAACACAACCTGAACGTCGGCAACCGCATCCTGTGCCTTTACGAAGGCCGCGACGGATCAGGCAAAGGGTCCTGCATCAAGGCCTTCAACGAGAACATGAACCCGCGCAACACGCGCACCGTCGCCCTGCCGAAGCCCACAGAAACCGAACGCGGCCAGCTCTACTTCCAGCGCTACGCCGTGCATTTGCCGACGTCGGGTGAGGTCGTCCTCTTCGACCGCTCCTGGTACAACCGCGCCGGCGTCGAACGCGTGATGGGCTTCTGCACCGACGACCAACTCGCCGTCTTTCTGCGCGAAGCGCCCGAATTCGAAAGCCTGCTCGTCCGCGACGGCATCAAGCTCTTCAAATTCTATCTGACCATCGGCCGCGAGATGCAGATCGAGCGCTTCCACGACCGCGCCCAAGACCCTTTGAAACAGTGGAAGTTGTCGCCCGTCGATCTGGCGTCGCTGAACCGCTACGACGACTACACTCGCGCCGAGATCGAGATGTTCCGCTTCACGCACACGGCCACGTCACCGTGGATCGTCGTTCGCGCCAACGACCAGCGCCGGGCCCGCCTCGAAACCGTCCGCCACGTCCTACTGGCGATCGAGTACGAAGGCCGCGATCTCGATGCGATCGGCCCGCATGATCCGCTGATCATCGGCTCGGGGCCCGAGTTTTCCCATACGGCTGTCGAGCACCCGCACATCTGAAAGGCCTGATATCGGCCGGGATCCTCAGCGCACCAGCAAGATGGGCGCACGCGCCACGACGGACGTGCGCGACAGTTCGCGGCCGTCCGCGACCGCCGAGCCTCCGAACACCGCAATGATGAGACTGGGCCGCAACCGCGCCACGAATTCCGTCAACGCTTCCGGCACGCCGAACGTCGGGCCCGCCTCCTCGAAAACGACGGGCACCGGAATTTCAGAGGCGAGAAGCCGCGATTGCGCTTCGATTTCCGCGTAAGTCTCAGTGGTGTCGGCACCGATCACGATATGCACCGGCGTTTTCGGCGCCGAGAGACGCTCCGCCGCCCGCAGCATCGAAGTCAATCGCTCCGCATCCTCGACCACCACAACGACGCGCGGCTCCTTCGTTCGTTGCCGCCCGCAGAGAAGAAACCCGGTGGCACCGCCCACATTCGCGAGAAGCGCGCCGATGACGGTATCGCTCCCCGCAGCAGGCAGGCGCGTCAAGGCAACGATGTTCCAGGGTCCCCGTTCAACGCACATCTCGGAAATCCGGTCGACCGCGTCGCCTGCGGCAAGCGAATGACGTACGCGAACACCGTGTGCCGCTCCGACATCGTCGACGGCGCGTCGGCATCGCGTCACGAGCAGCTCGAAGCGCCGGTCATAGGAAGAAATATCTCTCTCACCTGTGGCGCCCGACGGACCGATAAGCCGAAGCGGCACATCGTCCGTCAGATCGCCGCTCGCGTCGGCGATAACCACCGTTTCGATTTCGGCTCCGTAGGCGGCGGCGAGACGAACGGGGGCTTCGAGGCGAGACACGGGATAGTCGGCTTCCGGATCGAGCCACAGGACGACGCGCCCACTCAATTCCGACGCCTCTGCCACGTGCGCGATCACGGCGTGTCGCCATCGGCGCGACGCGACAGCGCCTCGTTAAGATCGGCAACGCGGATCTGCGAGGCCGAATGATCGGCAGCGACGGCGTCCGCTGCCTGCAGCAGATGCAAAAGCTTGATGCCCGCGAGCGAGACACGCCCGCCGCCGCGGCGGACCGCATCCTTGTAGATGAGCGGTGCCACGGCCGAATTGATCGGCCGGAGCCCGCGATCGGCGGCAATCCGCGCCGCGCCCTTCGCGAAATCGTCTTCGCTGAGTTCCGACATCGGCACCGTGTCGGCGAGCTTCGCAACGTGCGGGAAATGCCGCGCGATACCGGGCTCGATGCCTTCGAGCTTCGACCACGATTGCGCATCCGATACCAGAACGATGGTCGCGGCAAGCGGAATGGGATCGACCTTGATGCCGATGCCCGGTGCGCCGACTGGCACGATCTGTTTGCTTCGAATGGCGGCACTGAGCGCCAGCCAAGCCGCGGGATCGGCCGCTAACCTCCACGCTTCGACGATGACGATTCCCGAACCTGCACGCATCAGGTGCCCAGGCATCAGCACGGGAAGGCCGAGAGCATCGCGGCTGACTTCACCGAGAAGATCAGCGGCCGACGCGAGCCGCGCGATGACGACCTTGGTCGGAACCGTCGGATCCGACAAATGAACGTCTTCGGAATCGAGGAAGACGACCGGTGCGAAAATTTCGGCGCCCGCGTGTCGCGCGGCTCCCGCAAGAAAGACCTCCTCGAGCGCGTCGAGCGCCGCTCCGATGGAAACGCCGTCACCATAGGCGCGCCGGATCGCCGCCAGTCCCGGCCGAACCGCGCGCAGCGCCGCCTGGCGAACGAGAGCGTCGTGCTTTTCACCGGCTTCGAATTCCGCATCGGGAAGTGCCGCAACGATCGACTGCAACTCGTCTTCGAGTACCGTGATCTTGGCTTCGACATTACGCTTCAATGCTTCGGGCAGCGCCCGAAAAACGTCGGACCTGACGACGCGGCCCTCATGCATCGGGGCCAGCACATAGCCGTCGAGCGATTTGACGACAGCGATATTCTGCGCTTCCGCCCGGCGCCGTATAGGCTCGACGGCTCTCTCGCTGCGGTAGCGCATGTCTTCTTCAAGAAGATCCAGGCTGATGCGATGCTCTTCGCTCTTTAGGTAGCGGCCGAACGCCGTGCGCGCCTTGTCGAGGGCTATTCTCACGTCACGCCGGAATCGCGTCCCCTCGCCCGGTGGCAACGCAAAACCCTTCGCACGCGACGGCGCGTCGGGATCGACGATGTAAATCCAATCCTGCGCCGGCGCCCGCTCGACTTCGATGCCGAGAGCTTCCGCCAGTTCGAGGCGGCCCGTACCCGGTTCCCCCATAATCAGAAGATGCTCGCCGCGCCCCGCTCCGAGCGCCGTTCTGATCTTGCCGATGGCCTTCTTCTGACCGAAGAAATGCGTCTGCTCGACGGGCTTGACCTGTGCCCAGTCCCGAGTGGTCTTCTGGTCCTTGACCTCGCCGACCTCGCGGCGATCACCGAGCGTCGCCACATCCGCGAGCCGATCCGCAAGCCGGTTCGTCACGAGCGTCACGACATTGGTTGAAGCATCCGCGGTCGCTACTTCAGCCGTCGCCGGCTTGGCTGCGAGCGGAGGCGGCGTTTCCGCCTCGACTGTGATCGGCGCTTCGACCTTCTTCTCCGATCTATTGCGCCAGAAGACCATTCGCACGCTCTCCCCCCTGGGACCTTCGACCCTTCGAACGGCGCTGCGGGCGACGAAGAAAGCGCCGTCGCTGCCTGCTTGCCTGTAAGTCTCGCACGGTCATAATGGCGGCACCATGACCGACGGTTCCTCTTCCTCAATGAATCCTTGTCCCCCCGTCCCGATTGCGGACAAGGCGCGCGATTATGAACGTGCCCGAACGATCCTCCGCGGAACCCAGCGTCTCTTAAGATCGCTCGACTTCGAAAGTCTGAGCGAGGTCACGCTCGGCAACGGCCGTCGCGCCGACGTCCTGGCCGTCCGCCGCAACGGCGAAATTTGGATTGTTGAAATCAAATCGAGCATTGCAGACTTCCGCGCCGACCAGAAGTGGCCCGAGTACCGCGAGTACTGCGACGCGCTGCTCTTTGCGGTCGCGCCCGATTTCCCGTCCGAGATCCTGCCAGACGCTGCTGGATTGATCCTGGCCGACGCTTACGCTGGCGAATTGCTGCGCACCCCACCGCAGCATCCGTTAGCCGCAGCACGGCGCAAGGCATTGACGCTTGCGATCGCGCGCACGGCATCGATGCGGCTCCACGCGCAAATCGATCCGGGCCTGGCCATCGAATGAAGTCGTAAAAAAAACGGTCGTCGCTTATTTCGGAGCGCGCTTCGCGAGAATACGCTGCAGCGTGCGGCGATGCATGTTGAGCCGCCGGGCCGTCTCCGACACGTTTCGATTGCAGAGCTCGTAAACGCGCTGAATGTGTTCCCAGCGTACACGATCCGCCGACATCGGATTCTCGGGCGGCGGAGCCTTAGCGTCGGTCGGAGCCAGAAGTGCATCGGTCACGTCGTCGGCGTCGGCGGGCTTCGCGAGATAATCGACGGCGCCGAGCTTCACGGCCGAGACGGCCGTCGCGATGTTGCCATAGCCCGTCAGAACGATGGCGCGCGAATCGGGGCGTACTTTCGCCAGTTCGGCGATCACATCGAGGCCCGAGCCATCCTCAAGCCGCATGTCGACGACAGCGAAAGCCGGCGCCTTCTCGCGGATCAGATCGACGCCTTCCGCAACGGAATGGCCGAAACGCACCTCGAAGCCGCGAAGCTCCATGGCGCGCGCCAAACGCTGCAGGAATGACCGATCGTCATCGATAATGACCAATGAACGGTCAGCCGGCAATTCATCCTGCTTGAAAGACAGGTCTTCGGTAACCAAAGTAGCCTCCCGGATCACGGTTTCATCCGTTTGCTTTTTTCATGACTGGCCATAATCTAATGCGGCCTAACGAGCTGCAACCCCCTAAGCAAGCAAAAAGCAGCCGAAAAGGTTACTGTTGGAGCAAAAACAGATAGGGCTTTTGCGGAAAATCGCCAACTTAGGCCGCGTTTAGGGGCATACCACGCCGTCCCGGCCAATTGAAAGCCCCCGGCGGCAGCTCAAAGGCGTTTCTCGGCCAGGAGATCTGAACGTTGGCCCCCCGGCGGGGCGGAGCAAGGTTCGAGAACGAAACCGTGGCCCCGGACCGTTCCAAAAGCGTCTTTGCTATGAACAGGCCCAACCCGAGCCCCGAATGGCCCTGGTCCCCCTTGTCCTCATACCGGCGCGAGGTGATGTAGGGCTCGCCGATGCTGTCCATCATTTCCGGCGCAAATCCCGGCCCGTCGTCCGTAATCGTAAAGTAGACGTGCGATCCGTTCCATCGGGCCGAAAGCTGCACTTCCGACGCCGCGAAGCCGACGGCGTTTTCGATAAGATTGCCGAGCCCGTAGATCACCCCTGGACGCCGATGCGCGACAGGCTCGATCCGAACCTCGTCATCGAGCCCCGGCAGCGGGCCAGCGGAAATAATGATGCGCTTGCCCGCGGCGCGGTGTGGCGCCGAAGCTTCTTCCAATAGCTCGACGACCGTGAGACTGGCGTGCATCGGGTCTTGCTCGTCGGGCTTGCGCGTCAACTTCTGTAGGATTTCCCGGCAGCGGCGCGCCTGACTGTGCAAGAGCTGGAGATCTTCGCGATAGGGACTGTCCTTGCCGAGTTCGTATTCGAGTTCCTTCGCGACCAGCGCGATCGTTGAGAGCGGCGTGCCGAGTTCGTGCGCCGCCGCCGCTGCCAATCCGTCGAGCGCATGCAGACGCTGCTCGCTTGCGAGCACCATGTCCGTCGCCGCCAAGGCTGCCGACATCTGCCGCGACTCTTTGTTCAGGCGCCACGTAAAGAAGGCCATGAATCCCATCGATGCGATGAGCGCCAGCAGCGCGCCGATCTTATAGTCGCGCGGAAGCTCGAAGCGCATGCCTTCGTACCAGGGCAGCGGATAATGATAGTTGACGAGCAGCATGCCCGCGACGATGACCATGCCGCCGAGAAAGAGCGTGTATCGCGGCGGCAGCGTCGCCGAGGCAACCGTGATCGGCGCGACCAGCAAAACCGCGAACGGGTTCTGAATGCCCCCCGTCAAATACAGAAGTCCGGCGAGCTGCAGCAGATCGTAGACGAGCAGCGCGAATGCAAAAGGCGTCGTAAGGCGGTGGCGCGCCGGATAGCGAATGACGAGAAACACATTCAGCCACGCCGACATTGCGATCAGAACGAGACAGCTTCCGATATTGAGCGGGAAGCCATAAAGCAGCGTCACTGCGGCAATCGCAGCAAGCTGGCCGAGAACCGCCATCCAGCGAAGGCGCACGCTCGTCACGAGGCGAAGCTGACTCTCGCGCTCGTTGACGATGCCCTTGAAAAGCGGCGTCGCCGGCGGACGATCCATTGACGTACCCATGAGAGAGACAATCCGATTTCAAATATCGTGACTTGTGGTCGCACAGTGGTCACGCTTGCGTTGGGCGCGATATTACCAGAACTGCAGAATATCTAGCATTGGCAGAAGAGCGGTAGTACCCATGTGAGCGCCATTCCACTTACCCCGACGGGGCTCCGACCATCGTGTAACCACAAAGGCCCGGCGAAGAGCAACCGACCGACAATCAGGGCGATGCCCGCCGCGTGCTGCACCATCTTATCGCCGCCATCGCGTTCATAGAGACCCGCGAGCAGCGCTGAAACGGTGAATCGTAACATTGATCCCCATGACGACGACAGTGATCGCCAGCATGCCGAAGGAGTACAGAGCAGTGATCGCGATGGGCATGTCGATACCTTCGCTTGAGATTCCGACGCGCCAGGCCCGCGTCTCTCATTTCCGCGGCGCCATCGGCGCCAGAGAACATCTTTAGTCAATGCCAGAGATGGAGACATCAAGGTTATGAATCGAACGACGATAGCCCTCGCCTTTGCCGGTATTCTGACCGGTGCCGCACTCGGATTTCTTGCGCTGCGCGCCTCCGGGCCGTCCCTCGACGGCCAAACCACTGTCTCGGGCAGACCCTCTGTCGGTGGCCCGTTCAGCCTCATCGACCAGACCGGCAAACACGTAACCGACAAGGATTACCGCGGGCACTACATGCTGGTGTTTTTCGGCTACACGAATTGTCCCGACGTCTGCCCTGCTGGCCTGCAAGTCATGTCGGCCGCGCTCGACAAGCTGGGCAAGCGCGCCGCCGACGTGATCCCGATCTTCATCACGCTCGATCCCGCTCAGGACACGCCGGAGAGGATGGCGACGTACGTCAAGGCGTTCAGCCCACGGCTTATCGGTTTGACGGGAAGCGAAAGCGATATCAAGGCGACGGCCAAGGCTTATCGCGTCTATTATCAGAAAGTTCCGGACGACAAGGATCCCACCCGCTACTCCATCGATCACTCCGCGATCTTCTATTTGATGGGGAAAGATGGAACATTGCTCGCTCCGATCGCGCACACCAACGACGTCGACCAACTCGCCCTCTCAATCGACAAAGCAATTTCGCAATGACGAGCCGCCCGCACGGGGCGATTTGTTCCTGAGACCGGCGGGCCACACTTTCACATGCTGGAACATCCTTTTGACATTGCAACTGGAGCGACGACGCGAACCTTGATAGGTCATCATAGTGCTGTATTGATCCAGCGAACGCGATCAGGACTTCGTTGCATCACTTGGATGCGCGTCGGCTGTTGGGGGCAGAGCGCATGAGGATCATGAACGGGCGGCGCGTCATCGACCTGAGTTCCAAAACGCGATCCGTTCGCCTTGAAGACATCGGCGCACAGTTGGAAGTGCGCAGGCATCCCGGTGCGCGGCGCTTGACGCTCCGCGTCAGCCGCACGCGGCGCGCCGTCATCGTCACGCTTCCTCTCCAGTGCGACCTCGACGAAGCCGGCAGCTTTCTCAATCGCCACATCGATTGGGTTCGCGCTCGCCTCGATAGCCTGCCGAACCACGTCCCCTTCGAGCACGCCGCAGCCATGCCGCTTCGCGGCGTGCCGCACACGATCACGTTCACCGGCGGCACGCGCTCACGCCTGATCTCGATCGAGAAGCGCGGCGGCAGCCAGCGTTCTTCGATCGTCGTTCCTGGCGACAAGAACCTCGCCGCAAATCGCCTGACGCGATGGCTGTTCGAAGAAGCAAAGCGCGATCTCATCGCATGCGTCGAGAAGCACACGCACCCGCTATCCCTTCAAGCCAAACGCGTCGCCGTGCGCGACCAGACGAGCCGCTGGGGCTCCTGCTCGACGACCGGCGCGCTGTCCTTTTCGTGGCGCTTGGTTTTGGCGCCGCCGTTCGTGCTCGACTATGTTGCCGCGCACGAGGTTGCCCACCTGATCGAGATGAACCACGGACCGCGCTTCTGGGCGCTGGTCAAAAAGATCTGCCCGGAGTTCGAAAGTGCCAAGCAATGGTTGCAGGTGCTCGGACCCGATCTCCATCGCTACGGCCCCGCGCACGGCCACGGCCACTAGCGGCTTCACCACCAGTTACTGCCACCAGTTGCTGAACGGAAAATTTCCGCTTTGCGCGTTCGATGCTGCGGGCGCGGTCGCATGCGCAACGGCCTTGGCATCGTCACCCGGTGTCGTCGCGAGCGCTTTCTCGATGAAGTCCTCCCCGATGCTGTTTGCGGGGTGCGGAGCACGCGGAGCCGGCAAACCGGCGCCAGCCTCCGTCGAGACCTCCGCCGAAAATCTGGCCTGCTCGCGCCCCGGCGCATGCAGCCACGGCAACACTTCCTTCGCCTCGACGACGCGCGGCAGGCGCGATGATGGAGCGATCCCGCCCCACGCGGCGGCTTCAGCTTCGGGGTTGGCAACGACGGTCCCCGGCAGCAGCAGAGGCGGCAGCCCTTCGTGGGCGATACGCATGACTTGCTTCCAGATCTCTGCCGGCAAGCTGCCGCCCGTCGCATGGTTCATCGGCGTGCCGTTGTCGTTGCCGACCCAAACCCCCGCGGCAAACTGAGCGGTGTACCCCATGAACCAGGCGTCGCGAAAATCCTGCGTCGTACCCGTCTTACCCGCGGCGGGTCGATCGGGAAGCGCGGCTCTGCGCCCGGTGCCATAGACGACCGCCGCGTTCAGCATGTCGTTCAAGGCCCCGATTCTGCCGGCTTCTGCGATTGTCCGATCCCCGGAGGGCGGCGCGTATTGGTAGAGAACGTGACCGTCGCTCGTCATGACGCGGGTGATGACATGCGGCGCGACGACATGGCCGCCATTCGAGAACGCAGTATAAGCGCCCGCCATTTCCAGAAGCGTCACTTCCGAAGTTCCAAGTGCCAGCGACGGCCCGTCATGCAATTCGGACTTGATGCCGAGGCGCTCGGCAAGATCGACCGCCGTTCCGCGCCCGATATCCTGATTGAGCCGCACTGCGACGGTATTGATCGACTGTGCAAGCGCGCGACGGATCGGAATCGGACCCGCATATTTTCCGTTGTCGTTCTTCGGCGACCAGCCGCCGATCGTGATCGGCGCATCGTCGATGAGCGTGCCCGGTGACATGCCCTTATTCAGCGCCGCGAGATAGATGAATGGCTTGAACGCCGAGCCGGGCTGCCGCTTTCCTCTGATCGCGCGATTGAATTGGCTCTCGGCATAATCTTTGCCGCCGACCATCACGCGGACGCCGCCGCTTTCGTCGAGCACTGTGAGCGCCGCCTGGCTCGCACCGAATGCTGCCCCCTTGCGCGTGAGCGTTTCGGTCACGATCTCTTGCGCCCGGCGCTGCAAAGTCTTGTCGACTGTCGTCTCGACGATCAGGTCGTCATGGTCGTCGCCGACGACCGACGGCAACCGATCGAGCACATAATCGACAACATATCCCGCATCCGCTGCCGTCTTGGCGGCCTTCTGCGCGTTGAAGACGAGCATCTGAGCCAGCGCTTGCGTCTCCTGCGCCTGAGAGATGAATCCGGCAGCGAACATCTTTTTGATGACGACGCGGGCACGCGCGCGGGCCGCTCCGGGGTTCGCCGCCGGCGAATATTTGGAGGGCGCCTTCAAAAGGCCGGCGATAAGCGCGGCCTCCGGCAATGTCAGTTCGCTTGCCGACTTGTCGAAATATCTTTGGCTCGCCGCCTCGACGCCGTAGGCGCCGCCGCCGAAATAGACCTGGTTCAGGTAAAGTTCGAGAATCTCCTGCTTCGTGAGCCGGATCTCCAGCCAGAGCGCCAGCCCGAGTTCCGCGATTTTGCGTGTGAGTGTTCGTTCCTGAGTCAGGAACAGGTTTTTCGCGAGCTGTTGCGTCAGCGTCGAGCCGCCCTGCGCGAAACGCCCGGCCCTGAGGTTCGCAAACATTGCCCGGATCATGCCGGCCGGATCGACACCATAATGCTCGAAAAATCGCCGGTCTTCCGTCGCAACGACGGCAGCCGGCAGCGCTTTGGACATCCGGTCGAGCGATATGAATTCCTGTGGCGCACCGCGTTCAGCCAGGACCGAGCCGTCGCGCGCCAGCACGCGGACGCCAGGCGCGTGCGCCGAGTTCCTGAGCGCCAGCGGATCGGGAAAAACAACGGTGTAGTAGACCATCATGAAGGCGAAAATCAGCATCGTGAGACCCGTGCCGAGAACGGCCCCGCCAAGCGCCACACGATATTTGAGATTCAATTTGAGGAAACGCTTGCGCTTCCCGGCCGGTGCCGATTGCGCGTTCGAACCGTCGTCCGGGTGAACGCCCGGTTCGAAGGCGCGCGACGCGACGGATTGAAACGATCCCGGAAGCGTCCGTGTCGGCGCGGTTGGCCGCTTGCGGCGCGGACCGAGCAGAACCCGGCGGACAAGCCACAGCGCAAAACGCAGAGCAGCAGCTATGGCACGCAACACCGTCAGACCCTCGAAGGCGCGGAGCCCCCTCCCCTGCCATCCACGCTTCAGAAGACCTGCGCTGAAGCGGAACAATCTCTGAGACTGTTATCCGGCGTTGCCTAAAACCGCGTTAAGTTCGGCCCAAAATTGGCCCTGATCGACACCACTGAGTTGTAGGCGCGCAATCCTTCCGCATGCGGAATTACGAGCGAAATGCCCTGTGGCGTCGGGTGGCGCAGACCGCCATACTCAAACGAAATGTTAAGGAGAGGTGATGTCGGCCGCAGGTGATCTGGCGAACTACAAAGATGCGCTTCTGGTTCTTGGTACGGCGGGAGTTGTCGTACCCCTGCTGCATCGGTATGGCGTCAGCACCGTTCTTGCGTTCCTGCTCACCGGCGCATTCCTAAGTCCCGGCGGCCTCGGCGCCCTGACGCCGCTCGTTCCGCAGCTTTCCTATCTCACCATCACCGACCCCGACCGGCTTTCGAAATTCGCCGAATGGGGCGTTGTCTTCCTGTTGTTCATCATCGGCCTCGAACTTTCCTTTGAACGCCTGTCGACGATGCGCCGCTTGGTCTTCGGCCTCGGCGCTTCGCAAGTTGTCGTCTCGGCCATGCTTATCGGCTTGGTCGCCTATGCGTTGGGCCAGCCGCCGGCCATCGCGCTCGTCATCGGCGTCGCGCTCTGCCTGTCCTCGACCGCCATCGTCATTGAGCTGCTGGCCGTACAAAAACGTCTCGCGACCGCCGTCGGCCGAACCAGCTTTTCGATCCTCTTGTTTCAGGATCTCGCCGTCGTGCCGATCCTCATCTTGGTCAGCATCCTCGAGCCGGACAACAAGAGTTCGCTCATGGTCGGCATTCTGACGGCCATTATCCAGGCCGCTGCCGCCTTGATCGTGATCGTTGGCGTCGGCCGCTACCTGCTTCAGCCCCTGTTTCGGATCGTCGCGCAAACTCAGAACGAAGACCTTTTCATCGCGACGACACTCTTCGTCGCCGTCAGCACCGCCTTCGTTACCGCCGCAGCTGGCCTCTCGATGGCCCTCGGCGCCTTTGTCGCCGGACTTTTGCTCGCGGAAACCGAATATCGCCGCGCCGTTCAGACGACCGTCGAACCGATCAAGTCCCTGCTGCTCGGCGTCTTCTTCTTTTCCGTCGGCTCGCAACTCGATTTGAAATCGCTTGTATCCGACCCGGCCGCCATCGGCTTGACGACGATTGGCCTGCTCGCTCTTCAGGCCGTCGTCATCTATGGCCTTTCGCGCCTGTTCGGCATCGCGCGCCCTGCCGCAATCGAAATCGCCGCCCTGCTGGCCCCCGGCGGCGAATTCGCCTTCGTGATCCTGACGCTCGCCCTCGACTCCCATCTCGTGACTCGCGAACTGACCAGCATCCTGCTGACCTCCGTCGCATTGACGATGGCGCTCATTCCGGCGTCCGCCAAGTTCGGACGCTGGCTCGCCAAGCGCAACGCGCCACCCGCGACGGTCGATCCGGCCCTCACCGCGGTTCCGGGCAGCGAAGGTAACGTCAGGGCACTCGTCGTCGGCTACGGCCGTGTCGGTCAATTGATCGGCGACCTACTGGCGAAACACAATGTGCCCTACATCGCGGTCGATCGCGCGCCCGGGCTGGTCGCCAACGCCCGGCGCGAAGGAAAGCCGGTCTATTTCGGTGACGTTCGCCACGTCGAATTCCTGGAACACTGCGGGCTCGACACCGCAAAAGCGGCGATCATCACGATCCATATGCAGTCCGAGATCGATAGCATCGTGGAGGCATTGCGATCGCGCCACCCGAACCTCGTCATCGTCTCGCGCGCCAAAGATGCGGCGCACGCGCGCCACCTCTACGACATCGGCGTCAACGACGCCGTGCCCGAAACGATCGAAGCAAGTCTCCAGCTTTCGGAAGCCGCACTCGTCGGTCTCGGCATCCCGACCGGCCTCGTCATCGCGTCGATCCACGAGAAGCGCGACGAGTTCCGCGCCGAGCTACAGGGCGCCGCGAAGGAAGCCGGGACCGAAACGCGCGCGCTGCCGGGGCGCAAGCGGGTCTGATCGCTCTAGCGAAAAAACAAGGCTGTCATCGAGGGCGAGCCATAGCGAGACCCGTCACCCAGAGCAACTCAACCCGTCATCCCGGCGAAGAGCCCGCCCCCCAGCGAAGGCCAAGGCTGGGATCCATCCAACTGACGTTCGCGCATCGCCGGAACTTGTCGTCCCCAAAGCACGTTTCCTGTTTGAAGCAACGATCGGGACGAATGTCGTCAATGTTCGAAAGACTGCATCATCCGCGCTATGGAGCGTCGTCCGCGAGCACGCTTCCCGCTGGCGAATTCGAGGAGAGCTTCGCCCGCATCGAAGTCCTGGCGAAGATGCTCGACAGCGCCATCCAGATTCCCGGCACCAAAGTCGTGATGGGCGTTGATGCGATGCTCGGCCTCGTCCCGGTCATCGGTGATGCCATCTCTGCGGCAATCGCAAGTTATATCATCTGGGAAGCCCGCCGCCTTGGCGCGCCACGATGGCTGATCACGCGCATGGCCATGAACACCACGCTCGATACCCTTGTCGGCAGCATTCCCGTCGTCGGTGATATCTTCGACGTCGCTTACAAATCGAACCTCAAGAACGTCGCGCTTTTGAAACGCCACGCCGAGAAGCACGGCGCCCGGTACGGCCGCCGCACCATCGAGACGACGTATTCCGTGATCGACTGATCCAACGCTCGTGGTTAAACGTCCAAGTTCGAAACGTTCAGCGCGTTTTCCTGGATGAAATCGCGGCGCGGCTCGACGATGTCGCCCATCAGCATTGAGAAGATCTGACCCGCCTCATCAGCGTCGCCGACCTTCACCTGCAGAAGAGTGCGCACATCCGGATCAAGCGTCGTCTCCCAAAGCTGCTCTGGGTTCATTTCGCCCAGACCTTTGTAGCGCTGCAGATCGAGCCCCTTGCGGCCGGTCTCGTAGACGGCGTCGAGCAGCGAGCGAGGCCCGGTGACGATCTCCGTCTTGTCCTTGCGCTTGAGCTTGGCAGGCGTGTCGTAGACCTCGACCAGATGAGCGTGACGTTCATTCAAACGCCGCGCATCGAGCGAACCGAGCAGCGCCCGATCGAGCACGTGGACCTCCGTCACGCCGCGCACCTCGCGCTTGAAGATGTAGCCGTCGTTGCCGTAACGGCCTTCCCAACCCGTCTCCATCTCTTCGGAGATGGAATCGAGACGCTTCGCGATGCGCTCCGCAATGGCGTTCGCTTTCTCGGCGGAAGGCGTAGCCAGGATCGAAGCGTCGAACACGCCGCCGATGGCACCTTGCTCGGCGACATTGCGATTGTAGCGCGAATGCAAGCCGTTGATGCCGCCCGCGATCTGCCGCGCCTGATCGACGATGTCGCGAAGATCGCGCCCGCCGCGTTCCGTGCCGTCTCCGGTGATGAGCACCGCATCGGCAAGCCCCTGATCGATCAGGTAATCTTCGAGCGCCCGCTCGTCCTTCAAATAAGAATGCGCCTTGCCCTTTGCGACTTTGTAGAGCGGCGGCTGCGCGATGTAGACATGGCCCTTCTCCACGAGCTCATGCATCTGCCGGTAGAAGAACGTCAGCAGCAATGTGCGGATGTGTGCGCCGTCGACGTCGGCGTCGGTCATGATGATGACCTTGTGATAGCGAAGTTTGTCGAGCTTGAACTCATCGGTGCCGATGCCGGTGCCCAGCGCCGCGATGATGTTCGTCACCTGCTCGGATGACAGCATCTTGTCGGTCCGCGCCCGTTCGACGTTCAGGATCTTACCTCGGATCGGCAGCACGGCCTGAAACTCGCGCTTGCGGCCCTGTTTCGCAGAACCGCCGGCCGAGTCGCCCTCGACGATGAAAAGCTCGGTCTTCGAAGCGTCGCGATCCTGGCATTCCGCAAGGCCGCCCGGAAGACGTAGCCCGTCGAGCGCGCCCTTGCGCCGCGTCAGGTCGCGAGCCTTGCGCGCTGCCTCTCGGGCAAGCGCCGCCTCGACGATCTTGCCGACGATGACTTTCGCTTCTTTCGGGTGCTCTTCGAACCAGGCGCCGAGCTGGTCGCCGATCGCCGACTCGACGACCGGACGCACTTCCGACGAAACAAGCTTGTCCTTCGTCTGCGAAGAAAACTTCGGATCGGGAACCTTGACGGAAAGCACGCACGTCAAGCCTTCGCGTGCGTCATCGCCCGAAAGCGCGACTTTCTCTTTCTTCGCAAGGCCCGTTTCTTCCGCGTACTTGTTGACGATACGCGTCAGCGCGCCGCGGAAGCCGGCCAAGTGCGTGCCGCCGTCCCGCTGCGGAATGTTGTTGGTGAAGCAAAGCACGGTCTCGTGGTAGCTGTCGTTCCACCACAGCGCCGCCTCGACGGTGATGCCGTCCTTCTCACCGTGGATCATGATCGGCTCCGGCAGCGCCGAAGACTTCGAACGATCGAGATACCGCACGAAGGCCGCTGTGCCGCCATCGTAGCTAAATTCTTCCCGCTTCACGTCGGCATGACGTGCATCCGTCAGAACGATCTTTGCGCCCGAGTTCAGGAAGGCGAGTTCGCGCAGGCGATGCTCGAGCGTTGCGAAGTCGAACTCCATGACGTTGTGAAACGTCTCGGGGCTCGGCAGGAACGACACTTCCGTCCCACGCTCGCCGTTCGCATCACCGACGACCTTGAGCGGCGCGACGGCGTTGCCGTTGTGGAACTCGATGTAGTGCTCCTTGCCTTCGCGCCAGATTCGGCATTTGAGCCAAGTCGAAAGCGCGTTGACGACGGAAACGCCCACACCGTGCAGACCGCCCGAAACCTTGTAGGAGTTCTGGTCGAACTTGCCGCCGGCATGCAGCTCCGTGAAGACGATCTCCGCAGCCGAACGCTTCGGAACTTGATCGTCATCCTTCTTGATCCCGGTCGGAATGCCGCGTCCATCGTCGCGAACGGTGCAGGAACCGTCGGGATTGAGCGTGACCGTGCACGACTTTGCGTGACCGGCCAAAACTTCGTCGATGCCGTTGTCGACGACCTCGTAGATCATGTGATGGAGACCCGACCCGTCATCCGTGTCGCCGATGTACATGCCCGGGCGTTTACGAACCGCGTCCAGCCCCTTCAGCATTTTGATGCTGTCCTCGCCGTAGTCCTCGGCGGGCGTTTTCTTAAGCGGTTGAGCGTTCATTTTCGGGCTTTCTCAGGGGGCGGAAAATCGATCTTTTTTTATAGCACAAATCGCCCCGGAAAACCGCAAGAAATCGACAGAATTTGAGGCCAAAAAGCCTTTGTTTTTCAGCATTTTGGATGTGGCCGTTTGTCCCCCTTGTCGGACTTAGGAAAGGGTTTCGATCTTTCCCTCGTTTACCCCCCAGAATCGGGCCTTTCCGGCGAGTGCGGAGAAAGCTTCCGAGTCCGTTCCCGTCATCCACGCCTGCGCGCCCAGCCGCAGGATTTCCTCAAACAGCGCCGCCCGCCGATGCACGTCGAGATGCGCCGTGATTTCATCGAGAAGAAGGATCGGCGCCGCGCCCTCCTGACGCTCCGTCAAAAGCTCGGCATGGGCCAGCACGAGACCGAGAAGCAGCGCCTTCTGCTCTCCCGTCGATGAGTGACGCGCTTCGAGCGCCTTCGGCCCGTGCGCGACAATGAGGTCCGAGCGATGCGGCCCATCGAGCGTCCGGCCGGCGCCCCGGTCACGCTCGCGGGTTTCGCGTAGCGTGCGCGCATAAGTGTCCTCGGCTTCGACTGCCGAAAGCCGCTTGAGATCGTCCTCGATCGTCCCCTCGAGCCGGAACGCCGACCACGGGAACGCCGAGTTTGGATCGCGCTCCCGCCGCTTCTCGACGATTTTCCCCATCGCCGTGACCGCTTCGAGCCGCGCCGCCGCGACGGCAATCCCCGTCTCGGCCATCACCAGTTCGAAGCCCGAAAGCTGCGCGTTGTCGCGGACGCCGTCCGCGAGCAGCCGGTTTCGGCTCGTCATCGCCCGCTCGAACCGCCCCGCGATCGTCCGGTAGCCGTGGTCGAAGCAGAGGATAAGCCGGTCGAGAAATCGCCGCCGCTCCGACGCGGGTCCCGTGAAGAGACCGTCCATGGCGGGTGTCACCCAGACGATTTCGAGATAGTCGGCGAGAATGCCGGAACCCGATTGCGCGTCCCCGTCGATCCTGACGATGCGTCCCGATCGTTCGCCGCGCTCGCTGAGCCGAGCACCCGCAGCGAGCCCGGTGCCGAGATCCGCAGGGCCCGCAAGCGTATGCGCGCGCACCGCAACCGCGAAGCCGCCATCGCCGGAAGCGCGCGCCAGATCGACGAACGGCACGCGCCTGAGCCCTTGCCCCGGCGACAACAGCGATAAAGCTTCAAGAAGGTTCGTCTTGCCCGAGCCATTCGCCCCGACGATCACCTGCGGACCGGCATCGGTCGTGATGCTGGCCGAGGCGTAGCTTCGAAAATTCGTCAGCGCCAGCCGCTCGACCCACAGCGCGTTAGCGTGAGTATGATCTACGGTCACTTCGGCGGAACCGGCTTGATTTCCCCTCCCCCTTGCGGGGGGGAGTGCCTCGGCCCAAACCTCAAACTCGCATCGGCATCAAAACGTAGAGCGCGCTGCCATCGCCGCCGTCGCGCACCATTGTCGGCGAACCGGGATCGGCGAGCAAAAACCGCGCGTCCTCGCTCTCGAGCTGATCGGCGATATCGAGCAGATAGCGCGCGTTGAATCCGATCTCGAGCGGACCCGAGGAATAGCCGACGTCGATCTCTTCGGTGGCGCTGCCGCCTTCCGGATTATTCACCGTCAGGATCAGCTTGTCCTTGCCGACGTTGAGTTTTACCGCTCGACCACGCTCGCTCGCGATCGTCGACACGCGATCGACGGCACTCTTGAACGACGCGTTCGGCACTTTCATCTCTTTGTCGTTGTTGTGCGGAATGACGCGGCCGTAGTCCGGGAACGTCCCGTCGATCAGCTTCGACGTCAGCACGACGGGCCCGATCTCGAAGCGCACCTTCGTCTGCGAAACGCCGACCTTCACCTTCGCACTCGTATCTTCGAGAAGCCGCGCCAGCTCGTGGACCGTCTTTCGCGGCACGATAACGCCGGGCATGCCCTCCGCGCCTTTCGGCAGCGGCAATTGCACTTGCGCAAGACGGTGTCCATCGGTCGCGACGGCGCGCAACATCTTGGCACCCTCCGACTCGGCCGGATGCAGATAGATGCCGTTGAGGTAATAGCGCGTCTCTTCCGTCGAAATCGCGAACCGCGTCTTGTCGATGAGCCGCTTTAGGTCGCCGGCTTCCATCGTAAACTCATGCCCGATCTCGCCGACCGCAAGATCCGGGAAGTCGTCAGCGGAAAGCGTCTGGAGGCTGAAACGCGAATGGCCCGACGTGATCGTCAGACGTTCCTTGTCGCCGTCGCGTTTCATCTCGACTTCGGCGCCGTCCGGAAGCTTGCGCACGATGTCGTGCAGAACGTGCGCCGGAACGGTCAGCGTACCCGGCGCCGAGACTTTGGCGCTGATGCTCTCGCTGACTTCGCGCTCGAGATCGGTCGCCTTGAACATCAGCGTGTCGCCCGAGGCGTTCAGCATGACGTTCGACAAGATCGGAATGGTGGTCCGACGTTCGACGACACTCGTGACGTGGCTGAGCGCCTTCAAGAGTTCCCCACGTTCGATCTCGAGACGCATGTCTGTCCTCAGCTATGGAAGTGCGCGTGGAGCGGCGGTCGAGGGCCGCCGCAGCATCACACGCAAAAGAACGAATTTGGCGCGGAGCGCGCCATCTGGGCGGAATCGCCCGCGGAGCCGGATCAGACCCGAAAGAGGCCCGCTTTTCAAGTAAGATGTATGAGCTAGCGGATAATCCGCGTCAGACCGCGATCCGCGCCCCTAATCCCAGGGCAAGGCCGGCACTCCAGGGGGATGAAATGCCGGCCTCACGGTCGCATCAGGCCGCAAGGGGTGAATTTGCGGTCAGTGGTTGAGAAGCCTCTTCAGCTCCTCAAGCTCGTCTCCGAGGTTCGGATTTTTGCTGATTTCCCCCTCGATTTTGCGGATCGCGTGGAGAACGGTCGTATGGTCGCGTCCGCCGAACCGCCGTCCGATTTCCGGCAACGAGCGGGCCGTCAGATGCTTGGCGAGGTACATGCCGATCTGGCGCGGCCAAACGACGGAACGATGACGGCGCTGCGACAGGAGATCGCCCTTCGATACGCCATAGTGACGGGAAATAATCCTGAGGATGTCCTCGATCTTGATCCGGCGCGGCTCGAGATTCTGGACGAGATCTCGGATGACCGTTTCGGCGATGTCGAGCGTGATCGGCGTCCGCATGTACTGCCACGTCGCGTAAAGCCGTGTAACGGCGCCTTCGAGCTCGCGGCCGTTTTCCGTCAGCCGGAGCGCCAGAAGATCGACGACATCTCGCGACAGCGAGAATGACGAATCCGCCATCCGCTTTTCGGCCAAACGCTTGTCGAGAACCTTGAGCCGAAGCTCGTGGTCGAGCGGCTGCAGCTCCGTCACGAGACCACGCTGCAACCTCGACCGCATGCGCTCGTTGAGACGTTCGATCTGATTGGGTGCCCGTGCCGAGGCGACGACGACTTGTTTGCCGCCGTCGAGCAACGCATTGATGATGTGATCGAACTCTTGCTCGGTGCGCTCGCCCTGCAGGAATTCAAGGTCGTCGATCAGCAGCATGTTGATGTTGCGGAAGCGCTCTTTGAACGCCAGCGGATCGGACGAGCGAAGCGCTTCGACGAACTGATAGCGGAAGCGTTCGGCTGTCAGGTACAGCACCTGCGCGTTTGGCGCCCGCTTTTTCACTTCCCAGGCGACGGCATGAAGAAGGTGGCTCTTGCCGAGGCCGACGGCCGAATGGAGGTAGAGCGGGTTGTATCCGGCTGCACCCGTCAGAACCGTTTCGGCAACCTGCGTTGCGCCGGCATGCGCCATGCGGTTCGACGACCCGACGACAAAGCTTTCGAACGTATAGCGCGGATCGAGCGGCGATCCTTCAAGACCACCGGCAGACGTCCTTTGTACCGGAAGAATGGGTGTCCGCAGCGCCGCCAACGGACGCTGAGGCATCTCCGCCTGCGCGACCGGCGCCGGCGGCGCGATTGCAGCATGCGGCGCATCGCCCGAACGCAGTTCGCCCGACTTCTGGGAAACGGCACCCGGCTGGCGCCAGACGACTTCGACGCGCTCGGCGGTCACAAATTCGAGGCGGGAGCACCGCAGCAGATGTTCCGAATAGTGCTCCTGGATCCAATTGCGCACAAACTTGACCGGCACCGAGACTTTGACGATCCGCCCGTCGAAGCTCTCGAATTCTAGGCTCTTGAACCAGCTCGAATAGACCTCATCGCCGAGCTGAACCTTCAGCATCGCGCGGACCTTGTGACCGCGGCCCTCGACCGCGCTCGTCGGAGTCTCTGCGCCATTCCCATTCCCTGCACCCAGGGACTCTGCCTTTTGTGCTGCCTGCATTGTAATTTACTCCCGCTGATAACGCGGGACGCCTGAAAGCGTCCCCCCTTTACACCATCCGGCATTGCCCTCTGCCGTCCGATGCCGTGCCGTGCCTTCCGCAAATTTTTCGCTAGCCCTGCACCCAGTCGAGACCGGCGAACTTCCAGCCGGCGACTTGGCTGCGGTGATTGGCAGCGTCCAATGGTCCCTCAAAGCCCTCCATGACATTTCGACAGTGGCAATATCCCGCCTCGGTCATCGCTTCCGCGGCCATCCGGCTGCGTCCGCCCGAGCGGCAAATAAAAAAAATCTCGCAATTCGTCTCGACACCCTTTTCAGCCAGCACCGCGCTCAATCGCTCGGTAAAATCCGGGGCGATCCGGCTGTCTGGAAACGTCTGCCATTCGATGAGCATGACGCCCCGATTGATCTTCGAAAGGTCCGGTACGCCAACGAACGCCCATTCGGCACGCGTACGAACATCCACAAGAACAGCCTTCGGATCGCCTTCGAGACGCTTCCAAGTTTCGAGGACAGACACGTCCTCGACGCCGGAAGCCTCAATTTTTTCCACGAGTTCCCCTCACGCGCCACGCAGCATCGATAAAGACCCACGCAACCATCTCTAAGTATACTTAGAGAATATTCAGCCACACTCGGCGCAAACCAAGCAACGCCAAAGTCGAAACGCAGGTCTTTATCTATTTGACGATGCGATCCGGGTCGCCAAGTCTTGAAGGACCCAAACGCTACGCTCGCCTTACCTACATGTGGAAACGACCGCTTTACCCCGCTGCCATCCACTAGGAATTTACTATCCCTTAACCTTCTTTTCGACAAGCGCCTCTAAGCCGCGATTGGAGGCGCGCGGGTCAGACAAAAGTTGTCCACAAGTACTGGTGAAAACGCGAGTCATATCGCAACATCTGTGCATAAGCGTCCTGACTCCATTCGCGTTTTTCGAAGCGTGACAGGCCTGCGTGGCACGTTCGCTACGACCGTCACCCACGCGTCATTTTCGCTTGATCTCGCCCCCGGATGAACGCAGCCGGACTCAATCCCTAAATCGGGAGCAGACGGCGGACGGGCCGGATTCCAGCGGGTTAATGACGTTAAAAAAACAGCGGGCCCGAAATCGGGCCCGCTCTTTACCGTGACGAATACGCAACAGGGAGAAAAATTGGCTCCCCTTATTCACAAATGCGTTATGCGCTCATCGCCTTGACACGCTGCGTAAGCCTGGAAACCTTCCGGCTCGCGGTCTTCTTGTGCATAATTCCCTTCTGCGCCGTGCGGACGAGAATGGGCTCAGCGGCTGCAAGAGCGGCGAGCGCCTGCGCACGATCCCCTGATTTGATAGCTTCTTCGACTGTCCGAACCTCAGACTTGACGCGCGTGCGGCGGCCTTTGTTGACTGCAGTGCGGCTGATCATCTGGCGCGCGGCTTTTTTTGCCGACGACGTATTAGCCATAGGGTGTCCTTACGTTTGCTACAAATGCGCCGTCGCGATCGCAAAATGCCAAGGCGAGGCAGAGGGTTGAAGAAAAGGAATCGTGGCCCGGGATTTTCGCTCCAGGCACGGTTTGCCGGGGGTATAGCCGCACTGAGAGCTTCGGTCAATGAAGCGCATACGGAAAAGCGCGCGAAATCCGGGCCAAAGACCGATGCCGACGGCCGGTCGCAGCGCTTTACGTCGCCGTTTGCTTTAAGCCGATCCGGTCAAGATCCAAAATCCGTCCCATATCCTAGGAGCTCTCGAGAGAATGATGTCTTTGACGGGCTGGCTTTTTTCGTTGGCGGCCGCAATTTTCGCGACGATCATCGCAGCAGCAGCAGACCAGCCGGCGCTGCAGTTGGCCGCCGCGGCCGTCGTCTGCGTCGCGATCACCCTGATCGCAATCCGCGAACATCGAAAGCTCATGGATACCGGTGCTCCCACCAATGCCATTGCCAGTTCCACGGCGCGCTATCTCGCGCTGGTTTGGGCGTGGGCGGCATCGACCTTGCTGATCACCTACGTTTTCGTCATCGACAAGCGCTGGCCGGAATGGTGGCAGTTCTTCATCGGCTTTTCTTTCGCTGCCATTGTAAGCCTCGCCTTCTCGGCGATGCTCGATCGCGACCGCGCGGCCGGGCGCGTCGACGATACGCTTGTCAAAGTCGGTCGCGTGCTCGTTCAGGCGCAATTGATCGGCATGGTAGCGGGCATCATCAGTCTCTTTGTCGACAACAAATTTCCGCGCGCCGCGACGCACGCCGATTGGGCCGGCTGCAACATCTTCTTTTTCGGCGCACTCGCCATCGCCGTGATCAGCCTGGATGCTTTACGCTCTCGCGCGTCCGTGTGATTGAGGGGCTTCGCATCTTTCACATGGGGGACCTTCCGCCGAGATGACATTGCGCCCGTCGCTTCCCTGGCTACTCCTGACGCTCGCCACCGCCCTCCTCGCCATGTTCTTGGCCGCACGATCTTTTCAAAAGGTCGAAACCGCCATTGCCGCCGCCGTGTTTGCCGTCGTCTTGTGCGCGACCGCGATCCGGACGAATGCGCCGGCTTGGCGTCGCTCGGCACCCGCGTCCGGCAGCGCAATAGCGCCGCGCGAAGCGTTGATCACCAATGCGTTGCTGATCATGCTGGCCTTTCTCTGGTGCGGTTTGGCGTTCTATGCCGTCTATCTCGGCACCCGCATCCGCTGGCAGCACGGTTGGGAATATGGCTCGGCTTGCATCCTCATCGCCGGCGCCTACGCGTATTACATGACGCGCCTATCGAACCCGGACGACAAACTGGCGCGTCCGCCCGCGATCGATCGCATGGCGAGAATAGCCGGCTATCAGGCTGTCCTGATCGGCATCGGCCTCGTCTGGCTCATCGGCGCCGGAAAACTCATAACTCACAAAGGTGACTGGGCCGCGAACCACCTTTTCCTCGCCGGCGGCTTCACGATCATGTGCATCAGCGTCTTGCTCATCAAAACGAACGTCGCACTGAGCGAGCGGCCGACGACCGACTGACAAACGCGTTAGCGCTGGCAACGCGGGCAATAGAACGTCGCGCGGCCCGCATGCACCGCGCGGCGTAGAACGCCGCCGCACCGAGGTGTGAGACACGTCTCACCGTCGCGATCGTAAACAGCAAATCGCTCCTGAAACGTGCCTTTCTTTCCGTCCGCACTGCGATAATCGCGCAGCGTCGAACCGCCGGCGGCGATGGCGCGTTCCAACACATCCTTGATCGCATCGACGAGTTTGCCTGCGCGCTCCGTCGGGCCACCGCGGCGATTGGATAGGCTTGCCGCCGCCCGGTTCGGCGACAACCCCGCCTGAAACAGCGCTTCGGAAACATAGATGTTGCCGAGCCCGGCCACGACATGCTGGTCCATCAGAAATGCTTTGAGATTGACCTTCTTTCCCAGCGCCCGCGACGCGAGATAGTCGGCGGTCAATTCAGCACTCAGCGGCTCGGCACCGAGACTGCGAAAGAGCGCGTGCTCCGGACGCTCGACATGCGGCATCATGACCATAAATCCGAAACGTCGCGGATCGTTGTAGATCACCTGCGTGCCGCCGGTGAGATGCAGCACGACGTGATCGTGCGTCGGATCAGGCCCCGTCGCGTGGATATATTCCCCGGGCCGATCGACGACACCGCCATGCAGAATCGTAAAGCGCCCGGTCATGCCCAGATGCATGACGAGATCCTCGCCGCCCGAAAGCGTCGCGATCAGATATTTTGCGCGCCTGTCGAGCCGGACGATGTCCTGCCCGACGATCCGCTCGCCGAACCGCTCGGGCAGCGGAAATCTGAGATCCGGTCGTCGCGCGTCGAGGCCAGCCACGCGGCTGCCGACGAGCACGGGCGCAAGGCCCCGCCGCACGGTTTCGACCTCCGGAAGCTCGGGCATGAGGGACGGACACCTGAAATTGACAATGAGACACGGCGACGATAGCGCGGCCGCGCCCGAGACGCTATTCTCGCCATATGGATCAGAACCCAGAAACCGCAAGCCAGAGCACAACCACGTTCGGCTTCCGTGCGGTCCCCGAGGCCGAGCGCCAAGGCCTCGTCAACAAGGTCTTCGCGTCCGTCGCCGACCGCTACGACCTGATGAACGATTTGATGTCGGGCGGCCTGCACCGCCTTTGGAAACGCGAGCTCATCACGATGCTCAACGCGCCGCGCAGCGCGCGGCCGTTCAAGCTTCTCGATGTTGCAGGCGGCACCGGCGACATCGCCATCCGCTACGCCAAGGACAGCGGATTGAACGCCACGGCCATCATCTGCGACATCAGCCCGGAAATGCTCGACGTCGGCCGCCGGCGCATTACCGAAGCAGGCCTCGACAGCCGGATCAGCTGCGTGGAGGGCAACGCCGAAGAGCTGCCGTTCGAGAGCGGAAGTTTTGACGCTTATACGATTGCCTTCGGCATTCGCAACGTCACCCACATCGATAAGGCGCTGAGCGAGGCCTACCGCGTGTTGAAGCCGGGCGGCCGCTTCCTGTGCCTTGAGTTTTCCGAATGCCGCGTTCCCATCCTCGACCGTGCCTACGATTTTCACTCTTTTGAACTTATCCCTCGCCTCGGCCAATGGGCCGCCGGAGACTCAGAGTCGTATCGCTATCTCGTCGAAAGCATCCGGCGCTTTCCGAAGCAGGAAGCTTTTGCAGAACTTATTCGCAAGGCCGGCTTTGCGCGCGTCAGCTATCGCAATCTGACGGGCGGCATCGCAGCCATCCACGGCGGCTGGAAGATCTGATCGGCCACATCTGAACCACGTTTTTATTTTGTCAGTGCAAGTTTCATTGACGCTGGCGTCGACGATTCATAGCCTCGCGACGGGGACGGGAAGAGTGCGTGTTCTTCTTTCGACGAGGTGGGACTCATGAAAGCGAAAATACTGACATGCGCAGTGGCCGCCGCCGTTGTTTCGCTCGGTGCCGGGGCTGCGAACGCCGGCTGCATGACCAAGGGTGCGGTCGCAACATCCACGTCAGCCGATTCGGCGAAGTGGTTTGCAATGGAGACGATGGTCCAGAACGTCAGCTGGGGCCTCTGGCCGGGCTTCCTCGCGAACGGCCAGGTCGCCGGCTACAAGGTCATCAATAAGCGCTACCGCTGCAGCCCGAGCGGCGGCATGGTCACCTGCCACGGCCGCGCGACCTTCTGTAAGCTATAGATCAATTTAAGCATTTGCTTGGAGATAGCGCCCGCGGCAATCCGCGGGCGCTATTCTTTTGTCAGAAGTTGTATGGGGAACCTCATCGTCTCGCCTTGCTATGACGCAGGCCGTTTAACCGTTTTTACCGCTTGGACCGGCTACACTTGACCCAAGCACGCTGCGGCGCAATGTGCGCCGAAGCCCCGCCTGCCCGAATTTAGGACGACGAAGTCAAGACCATGCCCGGAGCGCTCCTGAACACGCTAAGACTCGCGCGCGCCGGTTTTGTACTTGCGCAGTATGGCGTGCGGTTTGTGCCCAAGGGCATGCCGGTGCCCCTGCCGCTGAAAATCGCTCGTATCGCCACGCTGCCGGTCCAAATCCTTGCCGCGCCGTTTCGCAAAGAGGTGCCGGCGGCGGCGCGCGTCTCGACCGCATTGACGAAACTCGGGCCGAGCTACGTGAAACTCGGCCAGTTTCTCGCGACCCGCGCCGACGTCATCGGCCCCGAGCTTTCCGACGACCTGCGCAATCTCCAGGACAAGGCAGAGCCCTTCTCGATGGCGGAAGCCCGCGAAGCGGTAGAGCGCGCGCTCGGCGGCAAGCTCGAAGATCACTTCGTCGAGTTCGGGCCACCCGTCGCGGCGGCATCGATCGCGCAAGTCCACAAGGCCTACGTGCTCGACGCCGGTATCAAGAAAGCCGTCGCCGTCAAGATCCTACGCCCGAACATCGAGAGGCGCTTCTACCGCGATCTCGACAGCTATTATTTCGCCGCCCGCATGATCGAGCGCTTCTATCCGCCGGCGCGGCGCTTAAAGCCGCTGGCCGTCGTCGATAATCTGAGGCACACGACCGACCTCGAGATGGACCTGCGCCTCGAGGCCGCTGCCATTTCCGAGATGGCGTCGAACATCAAGAACGACGAAGGCCTTCGCGTTCCCGACATCGATTGGAAGCGCACGGCGAAGCGCGTCCTGACGGTCGAGTGGATCGACGGCACGCCGATCGCGCAGCGTGACAAGCTCAGCGAAAAGGGCTTCGACACCGCCGCCCTCGGCATGACGGTTTTGCGCTCATTCCTTCGCCACGCCATGCGCGACGGCTTTTTCCATGCCGACATGCACCAGGGCAATCTCTTCGTCGACGACAAGGGCACGATTGTCGCCGTCGACTTCGGCATCATGGGACGCTTGGGCCTGGCGGAGCGCCGGTTTCTCGCGGAAATCCTGCACGGCCTTATCACGCGCGATTATTATCGCGCTGCCGCCATCCATTTCGAAGCCGGTTACGTGCCGCCGCATCACAGCATCGAGGAATTTGCCCAAGCGATGCGCGCCATCGGCGAGCCCATTCAGGGGCGAACGGCGGAAGAAATATCCATGGCCGACCTTCTCGGCCAGCTCTTCGCCTATACCGAAGTCTTCGACATGCAGACCCGTCCCGAGCTGATCCTGCTTCAGAAAAGCATGGTCATCGTCGAAGGCGTCGCGCGCGACCTCGATCCCACCTTGAATGTGTGGGTCGCCGCCGAACCCGTTGCCAAAGAATGGATGGAAGCCAATCTTTCTCCGCTCGGCCGCCTGCGCGAAGCCGGCCGCGGCTTCGAGACCATCGGCGACGTCGTGATGAAAACCCCAGGGCTTTTGCAAAACGTCGCACAGGCCATTTCCGGCTTCTCTCAAATGGCGAATTCCGGCGTCCGCCTCGATGACGAAACGGTCGAGAAAATTGCGGCCCGTTCGAAAAGAACCCGCGCCGCCGACGCCGCGATTTGGATCGGCGCCGTGAGCCTCGCAGTGATCGCCATCAAGCTGCTCGGCGTCCTGTAGGCCTGACAAGTCCCACGCTCAGCCTTTAGCCTTAACGGTTCCCTTGCGGGGCCCGACAAGATGCGTTCCGTGAGCGATGGCCGCCGTTGCCCGCATCGTTGCGGCGATATAAATAACCTCGGCTATTTCAGTTTCGGTCACGCCTGCATTCTCTGCATTCGTACGATGAACTTCGAGGCTATACGGGCATTGGGTTGCGATCGCGACGCCGAGCGCGATCAATTCCTTGTAGCGACGCGGAATGGCACCCGCCGCCATCGCCGCACGATCGAAATTTTCGAACGCCGACATTGTCGTTGAAGAGAGATTCCGAAGATGCGGCAAATTCGAAAGATTGGCGATGTCGTACATGTTAGGCGCTCCCTCCATCCGGCGGTTCATCGAACCGTGACCATCTCTCGCGAAGCCTCATGACGTTTGTGTCCCGGGTCAAGCGATCCCTCTAACGCCAACGAGAAGGAGACGAAAAATGTCCGAGAGCAGACCGCCGTTCCCGCCCTTCACGCGCGAAACGGCGATTCAGAAAGTCCGCGGCGCCGAAGACGGCTGGAATTCCCGCGACCCGCACAAGGTCTCGCTGGCTTATTCAGTCGATAGCGTCTGGCGCAACCGCGCCGAATTTCCCGTCGGCCGCGAGCAGATCGTCGAATTCCTGACACGCAAGTGGAACCGCGAGCTCGACTATCGCCTCATCAAAGAGCTTTGGGCCTTTACCGGCGACCGCATCGCCGTCCGCTTCGCCTACGAATACCGCGACGACAGCAATCAATGGTATCGCTCCTACGGCAACGAAAACTGGGAATTCGGGCCGGATGGACTGATGCACCACCGCTATGCCAGCATCAACGACATGCGCATTGCCGAAAGCGACCGCAAATTCCATTGGCCGCTCGGGTCGCGCCCCGCCGATCATCCGGGACTATCCGATCTGGGTCTCTAAAAGAAAGGCGCCGGAAACGGCGCCTATCCATCCCTTTAGGCGCTGAGAGCCGGTCGGTTCTGCGGTGCGCTCCGAACGTAGCTAAGAAGGAAAATGGTCGCGGCCGTAACGCCATAGGCAATCAACTGCATGCCGGTTGGACGATCCATGTAGCCGAGAAGCACGTGCAGGATACGGCCCGGCCAGCTGTCTTCCGAGAGAATGGATGACGTATCCCAGAGGCTCGTATCGAAGATATTGAGAAGGCCCGCATTCGAGAGCTGCTTGACGGCCGACGCAGCAAGCCCCGCCGCAAGCAGCGTCACTAATACGCCCGTGACCGAGAACATCCGCTTCAGCGGAATGGCAGCCAGTCCGAAATAAAGAACCATCGATACGGCGGCGCCGAGCATCAGGCCGATGCAGGAGCCGATGAGAAGTTCGCTCATCGTATCTGTTCCCTGCATGACGATGCCCATCATGAACAGCACGACTTCGCTGCCTTCCCGCATAACCGCGATCGCGACCGCCGCGCCAAGTGCGAACAGCGATTGCCGGCCGGCAGTGACATCGGTGCCGAGTTGGCGCAGCTGTTGCGTCATCTCGCGCGCGTGCTGCGCCATCCACACGACGTGCCAAGCCAGCATCAGAACGGCGAAGAGGAGGATCGCCGCGATGAAAATCTCCTGGCCCCGGCCGTCGAACGCATTCGAAATGCTGGCAGCGAAAATCGCCACGATGACCGAGCCAAGAATGCCGACGAGCAAACCAACACCGACGGCTTCGTTGCGTCCGTGCACGCCGCGCGAGGCCGCGAGCACGACGCCGATGATCAATCCGGCCTCGAGAACTTCACGAAAGACAATGACAAGTGCAGCAAGCATCGGCGGTCACTCGGCGACGACGTGGCCGAAAGCCGTATCCTGGTGATACTCACCGAAGAAGATATACGTGCCCGGCTTCAGAGGCTTCACGCGGATGATGGCGTTGCTGTTGCCCGCGATCACCTTTTCAAATCCGAGATCGTGGCTTTCGAACTCTTCCGGCGAGGCGTCGAGATTCTTCACTGAAATCTTGATCGGCTTGCCGACCGGAAGCTTCAAGGCCGACGGTTCGAACTTGTGATCCTTGATGGAGATCTCGACCTCGTGCACCTCCTCGGAGGCACCGGCGCCCGAAGGCCAGATCGATGCGCCGCCGAGGGCCAGAAGCGAAGCGAGAAAAACGGAAAAAAGCGTTGGACTACGCGCGATGCTCCGCGCGAAAAACGAAGTACTCATTGCAGCTCCTAATAGTTCAGGATTCAAAATCCCGAGATCAGGTCAGCCGCCAACTGACCCAAGACGCTTAAAAGAGTCAAGAATTTTCGGGAGGCCGGAAAGAGTTCAATCGATTTCAACGGATTGGGCTTTAGTCGATGATTTTTCACATTTTTCGGTTCGCCTTTTTTTGGCCAGGGCGATGCGGTGCATATGCAGAGCGGGAAACGAAAACCAATCGAGGATTGGCCATGTATGCCCGTGCGTCCTACGTTGCCGAAGAGTTTCCGTCCTACGTCGTGTCCGACGACGATAGGGAATTCGGATCCGACCCCTTTTACGCGGGCGATCCGGTCTGTCCCCAGAATGCGAGGGGCATCGAAGTCGTCCCCTACACCACTCTTTTTCTATTGCTGGCGCTCGCCGTCGGCTGCGCGTTCGCCACCGACGCTACGACGAGGCAGGAGTGGACGTCGAAGCTCGAACGCATGGCGTCGTCGCTGACGACCCCGGAACAATCCACGCCGGTGCCCGAGACGCAGCCAGCAAAGGACGTGGCGTCCGTCGAAACGCCTGGCGTCGGCTCCCTGCCGCCTCCGGCCGCCCCTGCAGCCGTGGCCATCGAGCAGCCCTTGCCCGAAGTGACGGTCTCCAACGCACCCGGCGATAAGCCGGAGTCGGATCCGGGCACGCCAGCGAAAACAAACGTCTCCGATGCCTATGCGCCGCCGAAAGTTTCGACAGATCCGTATCGCAAGAAGGCGGAAGCTGTCGGGCTTCATCCCGATCTTTCGCGTGCGGTCCTGAAGCGATTGACGCCGGCGGATTATCGCAATGCCGCGTACGCCATTCAGAAAGCCGTCAAAACGGTGCCCGACGACAAAGACTTTACCTGGCCCCGCGCGCGCAAGCCCGGACTTGCGGTGTTTAATGTCCACTTCGTGCAAGGCGGCGCTCGCGACTGCCGCCGCTATGTCGTGACGATTACGAAGGACCGTTGGACGTCGACGGCTCTGCCGATGGAAAAATGTGGCGTGAAAGTCGCGGTTCGCGGCGCCGGCAAGGAAAAGTCGATCGAGTAAATTCGAACGCGGCGCTCAAGGCCCCTGAAGACCGAACGCGACACGAAGCTTTTTTTGCAGCGTCGAGTCCTTGGCTTTATCGCCGGCCTTTCCGCTCTTCGGGCCGTCATACGTTGCGTAGACGAAGTCACGGACCGCGAGATTGCGATCGTATTGGTGGATCGCGGCCGGAATTCCGCCCGTAGCCGTCACCAACCGGCCGTCCACCACCGAGAGAAAATTGGTGTTACGGCCCGAAAGCGTCGCCACCGCGCCGTCGTAGGGCATGACGACCGACGACGGCACGAGATCAAGACGCGCAATCGCATTCGTCGTCGCCTGATCGACGCCCGACCGCATGTGATGCCGCCGCCGAACCATCTGGCCGAACAGAAGCTTCTGCCAGCAATACATCAGCGTAACGTCATGCCGCCCAAGCACCGTGCCGCTGCAAATCACCTCGCGATTTTTGATTTGCTCGTAGACACCAAGACCGAAAGTTCTCCGGATCGCGTTGCCGTTCCAGCCGGCGAACTCGAGAGAGAAATCCTTTCCCTCTTCGAAAAAAATCATCGGAACGTCGGGCAGCGCTTGAAAAATGTCGGCCTGAAAAACGACGTCACGCGTATCGGCGAGAAACACGCGATCGACCTGGCCGGAGACCGCCTGCAGCACCGCGACATAATCGGCGACGCGCGCAAAATTCATGTGCGGGCGGCCAAGGCTCGACGAAACATCCTCAAGCAGGCAGTCGACGCCTTCCGCTTCAAGCGCTTTGCCGAGTTCCGGGTCGTTATTGACGACCATAAGAATCCGGCAGTCGTGGAATTTCCGTGCCGACCGGACGAAGGGTCTGAGATCTGAAATGCTGTAGTTCCGGCCGATGCCGAGAATGAGATTCGTGCCCGTCCCATGCCGCATATCGATGCGCGGGCGCGGCCGGACGAGCTGGGACCGCAGCCATCGGGCGTAAAGCTTCGACCAAACATATTGCAGCATATCGCGCGAGCCCCCTGCTCCGCAGGCGCCCGGTCCCGCTTCCTTTTGTCGGCCCGCACGTTTTAGTCGCAGCGCTCCGCGAGAGCAAAGCAAACTCCTTGGCGGACCTAGAAACAAAAACCGGCCGTGCCGGAAAATGTTGAGTTGTGATTGGATCGAAAGAGAGCGTTGACTTCGTTCTTCCGGAAATCCACGTAACATCAGAAGTATGAGTGATCGATGAGCCTCGTCCGCACAGTTCACGTTCGCATCGACGGCCGTGTCCAAGGCGTCGGCTATCGCGCATGGGTTGAAAGCACGGCGCGAACAATGGGCCTCACCGGCTGGGTCAGAAACCGACGCGATTCCTCGGTGGAGATGGTGTTACAGGGTCCGGCTGAACACGTCGGAGATATGCTGCACAGATGCGCACACGGTCCGCCCGACGCACACGTCACGAAAATCGAAATCCTCGGTGAAGGTGTGAGCGCTTACGACCGCTTCGAAGTGTTGCCGACAGCATGAGAAAACTCGGTCGCCGAACTTCAGATCGGCGAAGCCCCGATCCGGAGCTGCTTCATGCACGCGCTGCCCGACAAAATGAAAAAGCGCCGCCGGCACAAGGCACAGCAGCGCATTTGATTTATAGGCGGCTCAGGATTTTTGCCGTGTGACGAAGCTGTCAAGGATGACCTTGGAGCCCGCATCGTCGAAGCGGATCGACAATTGATTTTTGGAAACTTCCGCAACTTCACCGTCACCGAACGACGTGTGTGTGACGCGGTTGCCGACGACGAAAGGGCTGACGTATTCGATCTCGGCTGGCACAACGGCCACCTTTTTCGGACGAGCGACTTTCGGTTTAGCGCCGGGAGAGATTTTTCTTGAGGTAACGGCCATGGGCGATTTTTTCCTTTTTACAGGACCAGCTTATCACACCCGCCCAGCTTTGGCGCCGAATCACTCGCCGCAGGTTGGATCGGTCCCGATCTTGGCGAAGAAAATGGATAAAAAAACAAAAACGCGCCGCTGGCACAAGGCGCAGCGACGCGTTTTTAACTTCGATAGAGGTGATTGACTTCTTATGCGCGGATGCCGCGTGGGCATCTGAAGCGCAAACGAAAAGTTCACATGACGTCTCGGCAGACCTGGCAACGACCTACTCTCCCGCGTCTTAAGACGAAGTACCATCGGCGCAGGGGCGTTTCACGGCCGAGTTCGGAATGGGATCGGGTGCAGCCACCCCGCCATAATCACCAGGTCGGCGGAGACGTCATATGACTTCTGTTTCTGTCTTTCTGTAACCTTTGCCTACGCTCATCGTCGGGAGCTTTCTCATGCCCTTCGCGCTTTTAAAGCGCGGGCGATCAATGATCGCCGGCACAAGTGCCGCCCTGCCGGAGCCGCGTCGCGTTTCTTTGCGCGACATGCGGCACGAGGCGAAACGATGAGCATTGCTAAATGAGAGCAATCAAGCCAATCGAGTTATTAGTACCGGTAAGCTACACGCCTTGCAGCGCTTCCACACCCGGCCTATCAACGTGGTGGTCTTCCACGACTCTCGAGGGAGAACTCGTTTTGAGGTGGGTTTCCCGCTTAGATGCTTTCAGCGGTTATCCCGTCCGTACATAGCTACCCTGCTGTGCCGTTGGCACGACAACAGGTCCACCAGAGGTACGTCCATCCCGGTCCTCTCGTACTAAGGACAGATCCTCTCAATTCTCCAACACCTACGGCAGATAGGGACCGAACTGTCTCGCGACGTTCTGAACCCAGCTCACGTACCACTTTAAATGGCGAACAGCCATACCCTTGGGACCTGCTCCAGCCCCAGGATGTGATGAGCCGACATCGAGGTGCCAAACGACGCCGTCGATATGGACTCTTGGGCGTCATCAGCCTGTTATCCCCGGCGTACCTTTTATCCGTTGAGCGATGGCCCTCTCACAAAGAACCACCGGATCACTATGACCGTCTTTCGACTCTGCTCGACTTGTCAGTCTTGCAGTCAGGCTGGCTTATGCCATTGCACTCGACGATTGATTTCCGACCAATCTGAGCCAACCTTCGTACGCCTCCGTTACGATTTAGGAGGCGACCGCCCCAGTCAAACTGCCCACCATGCTCTGTCCCGGATCCGGATAACGGACCGCGGTTAGACAACCATAATCACTAGGGTGGTATTTCACATTTCGGCTCCACCCGAGCTAGCGCCCAGGTTTCATAGCCTACCACCTATCCTACACAAGCAGTCACGATTGCCAGTGCAAAGTTGCAGTAAAGGTGCACGGGGTCTTTCCGTCTAACCGCAGGAACCCCGCATCTTCACGGGGAATTCAATTTCACTGAGTGTGTGCTGGAGACAGTGGGGAAGTCGTTACGCCATTCGTGCAGGTCGGAACTTACCCGACAAGGAATTTCGCTACCTTAGGACCGTTATAGTTACGGCCGCCGTTTACTGGGGCTTCGATTCAAGGCGTGAACCTCTCCTCTTAACCTTCCAGCACCGGGCAGGCGTCAGGCCATATACGTCGTCGTTGGACTTAGCATAGCCCTGTGTTTTAGGTAAACAGTCGCCACCCCCTAGTTTGTGCCCTACCCCTCCGGTTGCCCGAAGAGATAGCCTGCTTCTCCCGAAGTTACGCAGGTAATTTGCCGAGTTCCTTCAGCACACTTCGCTCAAGCTCCTTGGTATTCTCTACCAGTCCACCTGTGTCGGTTTCGGGTACGGTCTATGTGGGGGCTATTTCCAGGGACACATTCGCTGCCTCGGCAATCCGATAAGCCTCAACAACTTGCTGCATCCGTCACACACCCACTGGCCCACGAATATTAACGTGGTTCCCATCGACTACGGCTTTCGCCCTCGCCTTAGGGGCCGGCTAACCCTGCGCAGATTAACTTTACGCAGGAACCCTTGGACTTTCGGAGGAAGTGTTTCTCACACTTCTTTCGTTACTCATGTCTGCATTCGCACTTCCGATACCTCCAGGAGCCCTCACGGGTCTCCCTTCACAGGCTTACGGAACGCTCCGCTACCGCGTACATTGCTGTACACCCGCGTCTTCGGTACACTGCTTTAGCCCCGTTACATTTTCGGCGCAGAAACCCTTGTTTAGACCAGTGAGCTGTTACGCTTTCTTTAAATGATGGCTGCTTCTAAGCCAACATCCTGGTTGTTATGGGGTTCCCACATCCTTTCACACTTAGCAGTGATTTGGGGACCTTAGACGGCGATCAGGGTTGTTTCCCTCTTCACGACGGACGTTAGCACCCGCCGTGTGTCTCCCAGATAGTACTTCCAGGTATTCGGAGTTTACTTAGGTTTGGTAACCCTGTAGGGGCCC
>CAWBLX010000007.1:0-70000 GCA_963789775.1 uncultured Pseudomonadota bacterium | reverse complement strand
TGATCGAAGCGGGGCATAGCATATTTCCAGAAAACGGCCTCGCTCCCGGCCAGGAGGTTCGCATCACTCTGGTTCCTTCTCTTTCCGATCCGAACAAGATGGAGCCGGCCCGCTATTCAATCTTCTCCGACGGCCACGAACACCTCGTCACCGTGAGCCGCAGCGCCGCCGGCGAGTTTGTCGGCACCTCGAAACCGCCATTCGAAGAACAGCTGCAGCACGTCGCAAACGGCGACGACGACCCGCAGGACGCGACGCTCTATGCCGCCGTTTATCTCGCGGGTCTCACGCAACACCTTACGCCGGCGACCATTCAAAGAATTCTGAGCATCAACGCCTTCGATACCGATTTCCGCCGTCGCGTACGCCCGGGCGATACACTCGAGATGTTCTTCGACATGAAGGACGATCAATCGACGGACGGGCCGCCGGGAGAGCTTCTCTATACGGCGATTGCGAGCGGAGGCGCGACCTACAAATTCTATCGCTTCCGCTCCTCCGACGGCGTCGTCGACTACTACGACGAAGATGGAAACAACTCGAAAAAGTTTCTCATCCGCAAGCCCGTCCGCGGCGAAAATGTGCGTTTGACATCAGGCTTCGGCATCCGCTTCCATCCTCTCCTCAACACCCGAAAGATGCACACGGGCGTCGACTGGGCCTGTGCGTTGGGTACGCCCATCATCGCCGCGGGCAACGGCACGATCGAAGAAGAGGGGCACAAAGGCTATTACGGCAATTACATCCGCATCCGTCATTCCAATGGCTATCAAACCGCTTACGGGCACATGAGCCGTTTCGGGAAATTTCATGTTGGCGACAAGGTCCGCCAGGGCCAGGTCATTGGCTATGTCGGATCGACCGGCCTGTCGTCGGGCCCGCACGTGCACTTTGAAGTCCTTGTCAACAACCGCTTCGTCGACCCGATGTCGATTCAGGTCCCGCGGGAGCGCAAACTTGAAGGCAAAGACCTCGCCGAATTCGAGAAAGAGCGGGCGCGCATCGAAGAGCTGATGCGCCGCGCCCCCGTCATGACGGCGAACAAATAGCACCTCGCAATTGAGCGTTATCCCGCCAACGACATGGAGTAGTTCAGCGCAATCAGCAGTGCGAATACTGCGGTGACGCCGAGAAATTCCTGCTGAACGTCTTTTGCCGCCGGCACGCCCTCGTCCGCCTCTTCGTTACGAAATCCGAATTCGTAGGCCGCCCATGGCAAATAAGCCGCCGATCCGAGGAGCCCCCACGGCGAAGGCAGCAATGCTGCAATGATAAGAACCGGAAGAACGATAACGAGGACCGCAGCGGCGGCCGCACCGATGAAAGCAGCAGCCGGAGGAACGCCGGCCTGAAGATGCGCCGTTCGGCTTGCCCGCATGGTCGCCGATCCGAGTAGGATGGCGAGAATGACGACATGCATTTCGGTTTTGTCGATCGTCACCCAGCGCCAATCGATCCAGCCAAAAAGAAAATTGCCTATTTTTTCGACAAGAAATTGATAGCCATCGGCCCAATCCTTAACGAGACCGTAGAGCTTCACAGGGCTCAAATCGTGAATGAGATTGAGCGCGCTTAACCCGCCTAATACCCAGCCAAAAATGCTGAGCCCGTTGAAGCGAAACCGCTCGCCTTTCGACGTCTCCGGCATTTCCCCCCCGACGTTTTGGACCGCTGCCATCTTTAAGCAGGCATTTGTTTGCGGAATATAACAATCAGAAATGCACGATCTCCAGACATTAATCCGGCGCTTAAAGGTTTACGCCGGAAACAGAGATTCTGAATTCGTTTCTATTTCGCACGACCTATTTCGCTGACCGGACTTGTGCCGGCACGTGACGCCGCGCATCTTCACCGCTGCGGCTTCCCCGCCGACAAGATCAATCTGCCGAAACATCTCTGAAAATCCCCTCGACTTCAGCAAAAGGAACCCATGATGACCGACACAGTCACAACGAAGGACGGCGTCTCAATCTTCTTCAAGGATTGGGGTCCGAAGGACGCCCAGCCCATCGTCTTCCACCACGGCTGGCCGCTTTCCGCCGACGACTGGGACACGCAGATGATGTTCTTCCTGAGCAAAGGCTATCGCGTCATCGCCAGCGACCGTCGCGGCCACGGACGTTCGTCCCAGGTCAGCGAAGGCCACGACATGGACCACTACGCAGCCGACGTCTCGGCCGTGGTCGAGCATCTGGATCTGCGCGACGCCGTCCATATCGGCCACTCCACGGGAGGCGGCCAGGTTGCGCGCTATGTCGCCAAGTACGGCGAGCCCCAGGGCCGCGTTGCCAAGGCGGTGCTCGTCAGCTCGATTCCGCCGCTGATGTTAAAGACTGCGAGTAACCCCGGCGGCACGCCGATCGAAGTTTTTGATGGTCTCCGCGCCGGGCTGGCGGCCAACCGTGCCCAATTCTACATCGATGTCGCCTCGGGCCCCTTCTACAGTTTCAACCGTGAGGGAGCGAAGATCTCGCAGGGCGTGATCGACAATTGGTGGCGGCAGGGCATGATGGGCAGCGCCAAGGCGCATTACGAGGGCATCAAAGCTTTCTCCGAGACCGACCAGACCGAGGATCTGAAGGCGATCACCGTGCCGACGCTCGTCACGCAGGGTGATGACGACCAGATCGTTCCGTACAAGGACGCCTCGCTCCTGTCGGTGAAGCTGCTGAAGAACGGCACACTCAAGATCTATGAAGGCTATCCGCACGGCATGCTCACGACCCATGCCGACGTGCTGAATCCGGATTTGCTCGCGTTCGTAAAAAGCTGATTCCTGTTTGCGCAACCGGCTGGCTCGATGACGGACAGCCGGTTACGCAAACCAAAAGTGCGCGGCGGCCGGTCCGCACGCTGATCGCAGCAGTTTTTGGGAACCATTCGTGAAAGTTCGGATTCTATTCTCGAGCGCGCGAGCAAAATTCGAATCGCGAAAGATGTTATAGAGACCTCATTGATGTCCGCGGGGGGACGACTACGAGGGAGCAGACCATGAAAACATTTGCAGCATATCTTATTGTCGCCGCTGGAATTGTCCTCGCGCCCGCCGCCGCCGCCGCCGGAGAACGCCTCACCGACGGTGCTTTAGGCGGCCTCGCAGGAGCTGTCGCGTTCGGCCCTGTTGGCTTGGTCGCGGGCGGTATCATCGGCTATACGGCCGGGCCGCATATCGCGTGCAAGATCGGTGCGAAGCGCTGCCACCGTCATGCGCGCCACCGCCGCGACCGCGATCGCCCGCTCCGATAGCCCATGAGAGATCACGTCTCCAAGATTGAAGAAGGCGGGCCGGCTATTTGCTGCCCGGCTTTTTTGTATCGCTTTTCAAGAACGCAATGATTTTCGCCCGCTCCTTGGCATCCGACAGACCGGAAAAAATGGCGCCCATGTTGTTGCCGGGAACGACCGCATTGGGATTGGTAATCCACGCGTCGAGATTTTTCTCGTTCCACGTGATGCCCGAGTCCTTGAGCGATTCGGAATAGTCGAAGCCCGGAACCGTGCCGGCCTTACGTCCGACGACTCCGTAAAGTGTCGGCCCGATGCGATTGTCGCCTTTGTCGAAAGCGTGGCACTCGCGACAGTGCCCGTTGAAGGCAAGCTCGGGATCCTCGTCGGGATTGCTTTGCGCCATGACTGCCGCTGTTGTGGCGACCAGACCGATGCACGCGGCCAAAGCGGCGATGACGAGAGCGGAGGGCAAATACGAGGTGAGAGAGGCGAATTTTTTCATGACAAAGAAGAGCTTTCTCTATTTTCTGACCGCTAAAACGCAAGCCGCGTAGGTCAGGTTGCAGCCGCTCGCGTTACAAATCCTACATAAAAATCCGAATCCCTGCTTGTCGGCCCCATACAATCAAAAATTTTCTACGAGATTGGGAATAATCCGTTCAAACGCCGAGTCTCTCTTTTCGGTACGCGAAATTTCTGTGGCCGCTTAGAAGGGGACTTTCATGCGCGACAAAAAAGACGACGACGGCGTAAGTCGCCGGCACGCACTCGAATGCATGATCTGGGCAGGAACGGGAGTCCTCTGGACGGTATCTGGAGGCGTCCCGAAATCAATGTCTTTGCTCGATGAAGCACAAGCGACTGAAGGCACGGCAAGCGGTTTTACTTTTCTCCAGATTTCCGACAGCCATGTCGGATTCAACAAACCCGCCAATCCGCACGCGCTCGATACGCTCAAGGAAGCCATCGAGCGGATCAATGCGCTTCCCGCGAAGCCGTCCTTCATGCTTCACACGGGCGATATCACACATAGCGCCAAACCGTCTGAATTCGATAATGCGAACCAGATCATAGGATCGACCCGCGTCGACGTTCAATACGTCCCGGGTGAGCACGACATCACCGACGAGTTGACCGAAAAAGCTTATCTGGAGCGGTACGGCAAAGGTGCAAAAGGCGGTGGCTGGTATAGCTTCGACCAGAACGGCGTGCACTTCATCGGTCTCAACAACGTCACCAACTTGAGATCGTTCGGGCTCGGCTATCTCGGCAAAGAGCAGATCGAATGGCTGGAGGACGATCTTCGCCCCCTCAAATCGTCGACGCCGATTGTCGTTTTCGCGCACATACCGCTGTGGTCGGTTTATCCGAATTGGGGATGGGGCACGGACGACGCCGCAATTGCTCTAGGATACCTGAAGCGCTTCGGCTCGGTAACGGTCCTCAACGGGCACATCCATCAGCTCATGCAGAAGGTCGAAGGCAACGTGACGTTCCATACCGCGCGTTCGACGGCATTTCCGCAACCGGCGCCCGGGGCCGCACCCTCGCCCGGGCCGATGCTTGTACCTGCCGACAAACTTCGCAGCCTCCTCGGGCTGACGAGCGTTGTGTTCAAAAGAAACGATTCGGCCCTCGCCATCACCGACACGTCGCTAGCGGAATAGCTCGATGGAATTTCAATCACGACCCACTGCAAAGACCCTGAGCGCCATCGCGGTTGGATTGGCTTTTTTTGTGCCGAAGGCGTGCGCTGCTCCAAGTGCGGCGCACGGCGAAGAACTCTACCAAAGCTGTCAGGATTGCCATTCGCTTGACACCAACGATGTCGGCCCAATGCACCGCGGGGTATTCGGAAGAAAAGCCGGCACAGTCTGCGACTACAGCTACTCCCCAGCACTGAAGAACTCGGGTATCAAGTGGGATGCCGATACCCTCGACAAATGGCTCACCGATCCGCAAAAGCTCGTGCCGGGATCGAAGATGTTCTTTCATCTCGAAAATGCGCAGGATCGTGTCGACGTTATCGAATATTTGAAGGAACGAGCAAAATAATCGACGCCCGCCGGAATAACTCGGCCCCGCCGACCCACCTGAGACGTTTGTATGGACGACAGACAGCGATTTAGCGAAATCGTGCTTCCGCACGTCGATGACGCCTTGTCCCTGGCGCGTTGGCTAACGGGTAGCGCGACCGACGCTGAAGACGTTGTCCAAGATGCTTGCGTCCGCGCGTTCGGCGCTATCCAGACGATCAGAAGTACCGACGCACGCGCTTGGCTCCTCGCCATCGTGCGAAACACGGCCTTTACATGGATCGCGAAGAACCGGCCCAAGGCTGTCGTGACGACGGACGACGAAGGGGTCTTCGAGCAAGCAGGCCTTGAAATGATCGAACCGCAAGCATCGCCCGAAGCGATACTCATTGAGAAAGCAGATGCCGAACATCTGCATCGCGCCATCGCAGCACTACCGCTTTCCTACCGTGAGGTGCTTGTGCTGCGAGAAATTGAAGGGCTCAACTACCAGGAGATATCCAGAGCGTTATCCATTCCGATCGGAACCGTAATGTCGAGATTGGCGCGCGCGAGAAATCTGCTCATTCAGCGTATCGGCATGGTGAGCAAGGGAAAGGCAGGTGCGGCGTGATTAAGCCCTCGGCATGGTCCTCGCGCGAAGAGTCGCTTCTTCTGCTCAACGCCTATCTCGACAATGAACTCGACGCGGCATCCGCGCTGGACGTCGAGCGCCGGCTGGCAGCCGATCGCGCACTCCGCGCCGAACACGACCGTCTTTCTAAATTGCGTGAAGCACTGGCCTCGCACCTGACGTCACATCACGTGTCCGACGACTTTCGAAAACGCATTGCCGCGATTGCCGATTCCCCGGTTGCAGAAACACCGAACTCCGACGTTGTCCCGTTTGCCTTTCGGCCAACTCGGACGTTCGACTGGCGCCACCTGGCCGCAGCTGCAGTTTTGGCAGCCGCGGTCACGGCGGGCGGCATGTACGGAATGCTGGATCAGAATTCTTCTACAAACGAAATTGCCGCCATCGTCGCGGATCATCAGCGCGCCCTCTTGGCCTCGGCGCCATTCGACGTCGCCTCCAGCGATCGCCACACGGTGAAACCCTGGTTCGACAGCAAGCTCGCGCTTTCGCCACAAGTCTTCGATCTTGCGAGCGACGGCTTTCCGCTCGCGGGCGGTCGCGTCGAGGTGATCGATGGAAAACCTGTTCCGGTCCTCGTCTACCATCGACGCGCACACGTCATCAGTGTCGTTGCAATTCCCCGGGCTGGCCAGAAAGTTTCGACCGAACGGGCGCTTGAGACGACGAAAGACGGATATTTCATAATCAAATGGCAAGGTAGCGACTTCGATTATGTCGTCGTCTCGGACCTCGCCGAGAACGAGCTGAACGAATTCGTCGCACGCTGGCGCCAAGACGCCAGCGATCAGTGACGATCGCGTGACTTGGGGAGAATTCCAATAGACATCAGGCGAAACGGCTCACGCCCGTCAAATAAGGGAACCGCGGATTATTTCACCGGCTCCGTGAACATCGAACCGCTTTTTCAGGCGAGCGATCCGGCACGCGTCGCATGCACCAGCGTCACGTTCGAACCCGGCGCCAGGACGGCCTGGCACACGCATCCGCTCGGGCAAACCCTGATCGTCACCGCCGGCGCCGGCTGGGCACAGCGCGACGGAGGAGCGGTCGAGGAGATCCGTCCCGGCGACGTCGTCTGGTTTCCTCCCGGAGAGAAGCACTGGCATGGCGCCACGGCAACGACAGCCATGACCCACATCGCGATCCAGGAGGCACGCGACGGCAAGACCGTCGAATGGCTCGAACACGTCAGCGACGCGCAGTACAAGCGTGATTGATGAAAGCGTTCGCACGAAGTCAGGCTATTGTCGCGCCGTGACGTCGACTTTTACATCCAACCAGAAAACAAACGACAACGGCGACGATCGCCAGCCACTCAAAATTAACGATGTGGCGAAACGGCAATAGGGAGTAGATTCGAGGATTCCTAAACTGTCGCACTGAACGGGCATACAAGACCCTCAACAGTGGAGAGACCACCGAATGTTATATCGATTGCTCATCTATCCCGTCTTGGCTTTGATGCTCGTCTACGCTGGCGTCGCCCAAGCCCAAACGAACGACGCCGCCGCCGCCGTGGCGTTCAAGAATCTCGACGATTATCTGCAGAAAAATCCGCTCGATTTCGAAACCTCGTTCAATGCCACCTCGGATGGAAATGAGCTCTATCGCGGAACCGGCCACTTCCTCATTCAGCGGCCCAACCAGCTGCATTCGGAAATAACTCTGAGCCAAAATACCTATTGGGTGATTTCCGACGGAACCGTGCTGACGATCTATGATGTGCAGCAGCATAAGTATTCCCAAACGGCCTCGCCGCAGTCGCTCGCGGCTGCGTTCGGGTTCTTCACCGGTGAACTCGGCATCGACTCGCAAGTCCTGAATTTTATGGACATCGTCGATATTGTCGTCTCGGGCTCCGACGGCACGAAGGCCACGGCAGCGGGCTCCGACATGATCGCCGGCCAGCAATGCGATAAATTCACCGTCATTGGATCTTCGGGAGACGACACGTGGCAGGTCTGGTTGCAGAAAGGGGACAAGCCGCTGCTCTGCAAACTCGTCTACCAGAGCGTCGATGGCCCTGCTCAGACGAACACGTTCACCTGGAAAACGACCCCGGCCTTCGCGCCACAGACGTTCGAATTTTCGCCACCCGCGGGCGCCGGGAAAGTCGATATCGGTGACTTGAACCTAGCGGCGCCCTGATACGCTAACCGGCCATCGAAAATGTCGTCCGCGGCAACAAAAAACATGACAGGTCAACTGTTCATCCGCCGCGGACGCGATACCGATCTGCCGTCGGTCTGTCTTGGCGAGCTTGATTACATTCGCCAGATTGAGCCGGAGCAGGAAGCGCGTTGGAAAGATGCGTTTCCTCTTCACCTCAAGCAGTGGACCGCCGCGCTCGACCGTATGTTCGTTGCCGAAGTTGACGATCAGATCGTCGGCTATTGCTTCTGGGAAAAGCACGGCGACCAAGCCGTCCTGGCATCGCTCTACGTTGCGCCCAGCCACCGCCGCCAAGGGATCGGCCGAAAGCTTCTCTTTCGGTTCATAGCCGACGCGAAAGACCACGGCACGAAAAAAGCGACGCTCGGCGTGCAATCGGAAAATCCCGCAAGATTGCTCTACGAAAAAGCGGGCTTCGTGCGAACACACTATACTGAGGGCTTCCTCCACTACCGTCTCGCGCTCATACCGGATTGACTGAGAATTGGCAGGCCGGAATGCTGCGGAAATAAGCGGCGATCCTGCCCATCATTCGTGCAGCGCGTGCGAAGGCACCCACTTCGGAACGCGATCCAAAAAAGATGAGTTGCACTGCGCCGGGGCCCATGGTGAAAGCGCGAAGCAATGGCGATCACCGCGGGGGCTCTGTGAACCACTTCGATATGCTTGTCATCGGCAGCGGACCGGCCGGGCGCCGCGCCGCCATTCAGGCCGCCAAGCTTGGAAAAAACGTCCTGGTCGTGGAGCGCGGGCGCCGGGTCGGCGGCGTCTCAGTTCACACCGGAACAATTCCTTCAAAGACCTTGCGGGAGACCGCACTGAACCTCTCCGGCTGGCGCGAGCGCGGTTTTTATGGCCGCTCCTATCGCGCAAAGCAGGACATCGGCGCCAACGACCTCCGGGCCCGTCTGCATATCACCCTCAATCACGAGGTCGAGGTTCTGGAGCACCAGTTCGCGCGCAATCAGGTAAAGACCATCCACGGCGAGGCCCGATTTCTCGACGCCAAGACCGTCGAAGTGACCACCGCCGAAAACGAAACGACGACATTCACGGCCGATGCCTTTTTGATTGCCGTCGGCACCGTGCCCTTTCGCCCCGACACAATTCCGTTCGACGGCGAATTGGTTTTCGACAGCGACGATATTCTCGACATGCCGAAGCTGCCCCGCTCCATCGCGATCATCGGTGCCGGTGTCATCGGCGTCGAATACGCGACGATCTTCAGCGCACTCGATGTGCCGGTCACGTTGATTGAGCCGCGCGACTCCATGCTCGACTTCATCGACCGCGAACTCCTGCAGGACTTCACCTTCCAACTGCGCGACCGCGGCATGGGCCTGCGCTTCGGCTCGAAAGTCGAAAGCGTGACGCGAAATGCCGACGGTTGCGAAATCCTGTTGGCGGGAAATCGGAAAGTTCGATCCGAAATGGTTCTGTTCGCGGCCGGACGGATGGGCGCGACCAAGACCCTCAACCTCGAGGCATGCGGCCTGACCGTCGATCACCGCGGTCGCGTAAGCGTCGAGCCCAGAACGCTGCAGACATCCGTCCCGCACATCTATGCGGCGGGCGACGTCATCGGCTTTCCGAGCCTCGCATCGACGTCGATGGAGCAAGGACGGATCGCCGCCTGCCACGCCTTTGGAGCGGCGGCGCACGAACCGCCCGAATTCTTCCCGTATGGGATCTACTCGGTTCCGGAGATATCAACCGTTGGCATGAGCGAAGAGGAGGTCATCAAGCGCGGCATTCCTTTCGAGAGCGGCATCGCGCGATTTCGCGAGACCTCGCGGGGCCACATCATGGGTCTCGACAAGGGCATGCTGAAGATGCTGTTTTCGCTGAAGACGCGCCGCTTGCTCGGCTGTCACATCGTCGGCGAAGGCGCCACCGAGCTTATTCACATCGGCCAGGCCGTGCTGAACCTGAAGGGCACGCTCGACTACTTCGTGCAGAATACTTTCAATTATCCCACGCTCGCCGAGGCCTACAAAATTGCCGCCCTCGACGCCTGGAACCGCATGGGCGCAGGCCCCTGATCCAGCATGACGATCTGCAGAAGGGGTAAATTCCCGTATGCTAGATGATAGTAAATTTCGCGGTGAACCGTTCCGGCGCCGCAACGCAGCGACGATTGCATTTGACGTCGTAGCGCATTGAGTAGAGCGTCCCCCGGCAGATGGGGAATGGTCACTACGTGTTCCGGGGAAGCCGGAGCGAGGCTATGCCGCCTTTATTTTGTTTAGGTGACTATCTCGTCGGGCATCAGACGAGGCCCACTCCATTTTTTCTTTTCATTCATTGAAAATGCCGTCGGAACGAGGAGACATTCCATGTTCGCTATTCGGCAATCAAATAAGCTAGCGGAGCTCATCGCGGCGGCAGTCCTCACTCTTCCCTTGCTGTGTGCCGCACCCGCCCTCGCGCAAACTCAGCCGAACATCGTTGTCATCATGGGCGACGACATCGGCATGTGGAACATCGGCGCCTACCACCGGGGATTAATGGCCGGGCGAACGCCGAACCTCGACAAGATCGCCAAGGAAGGAATGCTGTTTACTGACTATTATGCTGAAGCGAGTTGCACGGCGGGTCGCGCCAATTTCATCACGGGGGAGCTTCCGATCCGCACCGGCATGACAACGGTTGGCCAGGCAGGCGCATCGGTCGGCCTTCCTGCTGAGGCCGTCACCATTGCAACGGTTTTGAAATCGATGGGCTACGCCACCGGGCAGTTCGGCAAGAACCACCTTGGCGACAAGAACGAGTTCCTACCGACCGTCCATGGCTTCGATGAATTCTTCGGCTACTTGTATCATCTCGATGCGATGGAGGATCCTGCCCACCCCAACTATCCGCAGAACCTTTTGAACGTCGTCGGCCCGCGAAACATGGTCCACAGTTGGGCCACCGACACCGATGATCAGACTGACATGCCGCGTTGGGGCAAGGTCGGGAAGCAGAAGATCGAAGACGCCGGGCCACTTTACCCCAAACGCATGGAAACAGTAGACAACGAAATTCGCGACTTCGCCCTCGACTTCATGGATAAAGCCAAGAAAGAGGGTAAGCCGTTCTTCGTCTGGCTCAATCCCACGCGTATGCACATCGTCACGCATCTTTCTCCGAAGTATGAAGCGATGCGCAATGCAGAAAATGGCTGGTCGGAAGAGGAAGCTGGCATGGCCCAGCTCGACGATGACGTCGGCCTCGTCATGCAAAAGCTCAAGGATTTAGGCGTGGACGACAACACCATCGTTGTCTTCACAACCGACAATGGTACCGAAGTTTTTACTTGGCCCGATGGCGGTCAGACGCCATTCGCCCAGTCCAAGGGAACGGTCCTCGAAGGCGGCTTCCGCGTGCCCGCCATCCTTCGCTGGCCGGGTCATGTGGCAGCGGACTCGGTGCAGAATGGAATATTCTCCGGCCTCGACTGGTTGCCGACGTTCGTGGCTGCCGCCGGTAATCCGAACATCGCCGACGAATTGCTGAAGGGTAAGCAGATCGGCGACCGGACCTACAAGAACCATCTGGATGGCTACAACCAGATGGATTGCATTACCGGCAAAGGCCCGTCCGCGCGTCACGAGATTTTCTATCTCGGTGAAAGCACGGTCGGCGCGGTGCGTATTGACGATTATAAGTTCCGCTTCATCGATCAGCCGAATGGCTGGGTGGGCGAAAAGACCCACCCGGACATTCCTTACATTACGAACCTGCGGCTAGATCCTTTCGAGCGCACGGGCTGGCCAAACAACGGGACGAAAGATGGCGGCCAGCAATACTTCGATTGGTTCAAGTTCCAATTCTGGCGCTTCGTGTTCGTCCAGCAGGTCGTCGGCAAGGAACTGCAGACCTTCATCGATTTCCCGCCGATGCAGCAGGGCGCAAGCTTCAATCTCAGCGCAGTCAAAGCCGAGATGACGAAGCGGATGGCCGAAGCCGAGGCCGCAAGCAAAGGCACCGGCCAGTAGCAGGAGTTGGAACGCGGAGTCCTCGCACCGCGTTCCAAAGTTTTCAGCAACGAAGAAGCCTCAAACCGGAATGGGTGCAGGCCCCTGAAGCGGCGGAGATTTTTTCACGTCAACTGAGCGCCCGAGCAGAATTCAGTTCTTAGGACCTCAAAGCTTTTTGGACGGCTAGAGAGAGCTCCTCGGAAGTAAAGGGCTTCGTGAGCAGGTGCACGCCAGGATCGACGACGCCATTATGGATGACCGCATTCTTTGTGAAGCCGGTCATGAAGAGAACCTTCAAATCTTGACGGATAGCAAGTGCTTGGTCTGCCAGCTGTCGTCCGTTCACGTCGGGCATGACAATATCGGTCAACAGCAAATCGAACACGTGGCCGTTGTGAAGTTCTGCCATCGCATCACTGGCGCTTCGCGCTTCCACGACCTCATAGCCGAGCTCTCTTAGATTCGCAGCAGTGAAAGCTCTGACGGCATCCTCATCTTCGACGAGGAGGATGAGACCCGTTCCGTGATATTCGCGCATGGGGACGGCGGCTGACCGCTCGGCTCCGTCGGTCGCGCCGGAGTAGCGCGGCAGGTAAATTTTGATGGTCGTTCCTTGTCCTATCTCCGAATAGATCTTTAGATGACCTCCCGACTGCTTCACGAAGCCATACACCTGAGACAGGCCGAGGCCCGATCCCTTACCCGTAGGTTTTGTCGTGAAAAATGGATCGAACGCCTTGGCCATAACGTCCTGGGTCATGCCGCCCCCGGTATCGGTGACCGCAATCAATACATACTGCCCGGCCGGAACGTCAGGATGCTCGCGAACGTATCGGTCATCCAGGAAACCGTTGGCAGTCTCCACCGTCAATCGACCGCCGTTCGGCATTGCGTCTCGCGCGTTGACGCATAAGTTGAGAATTGCGCTTTCCAGCTGTGAAGCATCGGAGTTGACCTTCCAAAGGCCCGCGCTGAGTGATGTTTCCGTTCTAATGTCTTCGCCTAGGGCGCGATTGATCAACTCGGACATCCCCGTCACGAACTTGTTTACGTCGATGATGCCTGGGGCGAGTGGCTGCTGTTTTGAAAATGCGAGCAGGCGTTTTACGAGCGTTGCGGCTCGTTGAGCACCATCGAGAGAGCCTTTTAAATATTGCTCGATACCTGCTTCGCCCTTCGCCAGCCGACGAAGCGCAAGGTTGAGCCCGCCCATGATGACCGCCAACATATTATTGAAGTCGTGCGCAATGCCCCCCGTCAACTGCCCTATGGCTTCCATTTTCTGCATTTGACGGACTTGGGCAGCGGCGGCGGCTGTTTCGCCGATCGATTGGAGCAATGCAGCGTTCTGCCGACGCGCGGATATGATCCAGTACGTCAACGTAGCAACGAGCGTGAAAAGTCCGAGAATAATGACCACTCGCAAAGCGGCGGCTAGTCGATCCGCTTGGATCTGGCGAGAAATAAGACGCGACTTTTCGCCCTGGGCCATTCGTCGGAGAGTCGCTCGAACACGAACCATCACCTCCTGACCGTGATGCGTTGCAAACGCATTTCTGACGGTCGCTTCATCGCCAGCCTTTCGCGCAGCGATCGTTCGCGCCAAGTAACCCAGGCGCGCGGTGGCGTCTGTCGACAATAGTTTTAAATCAGCGAGTTGAGCAGGATTGTTTTTTACTAGGTTCTGTATTCTGTCGTGAATTCCCGGCAAATCCGCCAGAGCGTCTCGGTACGCATCTAAATAACTATCGTCATGGGACAAAATGAAACCGCGTTGCCCGCTCTCCGCGGCAAACACTGCGGCCTCATAATCGTTCAACGCGGATTGCAGTTCGACGGTGTGCCGTATCCACTCGTTTTGTTCGCGAAGCTTGGAATCAAGGAGATAAGCAAACGCGACGATTATGATGAGGATGCCGGCTGAGATCTCCGGCAAGCGTTTCGCCCAGCTCGATGCGTACATTAACTTCCTCGGCTTGATACCCACGTTCGAGTGGCGACAACCACTGGAACTATCAGCAACTTCAAACTCAACGCAAGCTATTGGCGCATCGCGCGTCATCGGCACAGAGTGTTTCAACTCAATGTGTGCACATAAGACCCGAAAGGCCCGGATTGTTGGCGGACGATGTAAGTCTATAGCGGCGCGACAAGTTTTTGGACGTGAACCCTTTCCTTTGCTCAGCACGCGTTTCATCCGACAATACGTCGTGGAACCCAATCGGCCTCCGGCGCGTTCAAAGCTGCAATCCGAAAAAGGAAGGTTCGATTATGGGCAGCACAGCTGACAAAGTTTCCGGCTACGCGAATGAAGCCGCTGGCAATGTTAAGAAGAACGTCGGCAAAGTCGTCGGCTCAGACAAAATGCAAGTCGAAGGCGCCGTCCAGGAATTAAAGGGCGAAGCCCAGGTTAACATCGGCAAAGCAAAGGCCGCCGTAAAAGACGGCGCAAATAAAGCCGCCGAAGAAATCAACAAGAAACTCTAACGAGAAACGAAGCTCATAGAAGGTCGGCCTTGCGCCGGCCTTCTCTTTTTAAGGGGGCTTTGAACGGTGCAACTCGCAAAGAAGTTGCCTGCAACGCGGCGACGCATACGCCAGCCGATGTTCACGCCGATAGCGTCACCGACGCGTATGACCGTCGTCGAAGCGGCGGCGTATATCGCCATCTTCGCCATTACTATTCTCATTCTCTACTATGGAAGCAGCGTGCTTATGCCATTGGCATTGGCAAGCCTCTTAAGCTTCGTGCTGACCCCCGCAATTCGCGTTTTGAAAAGAGCGGGCATTCCGAAATTGATCGCGGTCGTCCTCGTAGTGATGGTTTCAATTTCGGCGATCGGCGGCGTCGGATTCGTTGTCGGAGAACAGATCTCCGACCTCCTCGCGCGGCTCCCGAGCTACGAATACAACCTCCTGAAAAAAGTCTCGTCACTGCGGTCGGCGTCGGTGGAGTCCGGTGCGCTGGAGCACGCCCGAGCCACGCTCCAGGATCTCGAGGCCGAACTCGCACCGAGCGGCGCCAACGACAACAAAGCGCCGTCGCTAAATCCTCAGAATAGGCCGACGAACATCAAGCCCATACCCGTCGAAATCCATCAGCCACCTCAGCCGGTGTTGGAATCGACCCTGGCTTTGATCCACCCCTTGGTCTCACCCTTGGCAACGACGGGACTGATCATCCTCTTCTTATTTTTTATTCTCGCTCAGCGAGAAGACTTGCGAGATCGTTTTCTTCGTTTAGCGGGCACGGGAGATCTCCAACGCACGACTGTCGCGCTCGATGACGCCGGAGATCGGCTCAGCCGATTTTTCATCATCCAAGGACTTCTCAATACGTCGTTCGGTATTGTGATCGGCGCCAGCCTCTGGGCGCTCGGCCTCCCCAATCCGGTCCTTTGGGGATTTCTTGCAGGCCTGATGCGGTTCGTTCCGTTCATCGGCTCAATCATCGCCGGCGTTTTTCCGATCATCCTCGCCGCAGCGATCGATCCAGGATGGTCGCTCGTGATCTGGACGGCCGTCTTGTTTGTGGTTTCCGAGGTCCTCGCGGGCGAAGTCATTGAACCGATGCTCTACGGCCGGAACACGGGTTTGTCTCCTGTCGCGGTCGTGGTTGCGACCCTGTTTTGGACCTTGCTGTGGGGCCCCGTCGGTTTGATTTTGGCGACGCCGCTTACGGTCTGTCTGATGGTCCTTGGCAAGCATGTCGAAGCTCTGAGTTTCCTAGACATTCTGTTCGGAGACGAACCGGCGCTGGAACCGCATGAAAGGCTCTATCAGCGTGTTCTCGCGGGCGATGGAATTGAGGCGATCGAACTCGCGGAACAGAGCGTCAAGGATATGCCGCTGATCCAATACTACGACAACATCGCGATCAAGGCGCTGTCGATGGCGTATGAAGACGCGACGAGCGGTCGGCTCACCCGGGAAGAGATCGTAGAAATCAAAGACGCGATCGAAGACGTGGTTGAGGGCCTTTCGGAACATTTGGATCAAGATGCCGGAAAGTCAAAAGGCTCTGAGAAAGCCGCTGGCAGTGACGGCTTGGATTCCGAGATTCTCTCTATTCCGGCTCGCCGCGTCCTGGACGAAGGGCCGCTGTTGATGCTCGATCAAGCGCTGCAAGTTGAAGGGCTTCATTCCACATCGCTCGCTCACGATGCGACCGCCCGCTTGAAATCTCTCGACCAGCGGCACGATGCGGTAAAAGTTGTGGTCATTGGCTATCTGGGTGCCGATAAGATGCCGGCGTTCCTAAGCCTGCTGGCTAGGCGCGTGCGAAGCCTGCTACCCGGCAGGCCGATCATTTTGGGTCTGTGGTCGCTCTCCGACAACCCTGGCTTGGCGGAAGAATGGCGCGAGGCAACAGGGGCTGAACGCGTGGTCACTAAGATACAGGACGCAGCGCGCGTCTGCGCTGAGTTGCAAAGGGCCCCGCCGGATCATCAAGCCCCGCCGTCGGAACCCGCGAACACCATCCTCTACGAAAACTCGCTTCGCTTCGGAGACGAACTAAGTCGCCCTTCCCAGACCTGAGGCTGGCACCAAAAAGATTTCAGATATCTTTCAGCCACCCCCGGCGACCTGTTCCCTTCGCGGTTAAAGCGCGCAATCCCACCCCGTCATCGAGGGCGGAGCCGACGTCAATCCCGCGCGACGCAACGGTGCTATCCCCGCGCCCCCATTTTCGAACGAAGCTTGGATGACGTATGCCATGATCTGACGAACAAGGATCAAGCATGACGCGCGCCGATGTCTTCCCTGCAATCGGGTCCCACTTGGGCCGCGCGATAGCCTGCGCCTTCTGCACCGGCTTGATCGGCATCGGCCTCGCGCGCTTTGCCTACACGCCGCTTTTGCCCGCCATCATCAACGCCCATTGGTTCTCCCCGTCGGACGCCGCATATCTCGGCGCCGCCAATCTCGCCGGATATCTCGCGGGCGCCTTGCTCGGACGGCCGATTTCCGCGCGTTTCTCGGTCGTCAGCCTGTTGCGGGCGATGATGCTGCTCGCGACGGCATCGTTCTTCGCCTGCGGCTTTCCGCTGAGCTTCGCCTGGTTCTTCGCTTGGCGCTTCGCTGCGGGCTTTGCCGGTGGCGCCATGATGGTTCTGGCAGCGCCGACGGTCCTCGCCCATGTCCCACCATCGCGAAGGGGACTCGCGGGCGGATTGATCTTCATGGGCGTAGGCTCCGGCATTATCGCATCCGGAACACTCGTTCCGTTTCTTCTGAGGATCGGATTGCAGGAAGCGTGGCTCGGCCTCGGCGCGCTCTCCCTTGTGCTGACAGCCATAGCCTGGACGGGCTGGCCCAACAATCCGCCGCCTCAGCTTCCGCCCCCGGAGCATGCGCATGCGCCGCACTCGGCAGCGCTGAGAGCCCTCTACGCCGAATATGCGTTGAATGCGGCCGGCTGGGTGCCGCACATGATCTTCCTTGTCGACTTCATTTCGCGCGGCCTCGGCAAGGGCGTCGAGGTCGGCGCGATGTTTTGGGTCGTCTTCGGCATCAGCGCCACCTTCGGACCGATCCTCTCGGGACACGTCGCCGACCGCATCGGTTTCAGACCCGCCTTGCGCGCGGCGTTCGCTCTCGAAATCATTGCCATTGCCGTACCCGCTCTGAACGTCACCAATCTGCCGATGCTGCTGGCCTCGAGCGCCGTCGTCGGCGCCTTCTTGACGGGCACCGTGACGCTCGTGCTCGGACGCATCCATGAGCTTCTGCCGCATCATCCGCAGGAACAGAAAGCCGCGTGGAGCGTCGCAACCATCGCCTTCGCGCTTTGCCAGGCGGCCGCCGCCTACGGGCTCTCTTTCGTTTTTGCGAAGAGTGGCGGAGACTATCAGCTCCTCTTCATGATCGGCGCCGCAGCCATGATTCTCGCCCTCGCCATCGATTTCATTTTCGATCTCCGGCCAAGCCGTTGATTCCCACGCCGCGTTCGCGCCGAGAGATGCCTCCGGTAGAGGGACAGAAAGGAGAGCGAAATGGGAGACCAAGACATCCGAGCTGCGCTCGACCGGCACTGGGCCGCGTCCGAGGCCGGTGACGACGATGCCGAGGACCAGATCTATCACGACGACGTCGTGCTGGAATATCCTCAGTCCGGCGAGCGCATCCGAGGCCGGCTCGCCATCCGCACGACGCGCGGACGGCTTCCCAACAAACACTTCATAGTCCGGCGAGTGATCGGAGGCGGCGATGTTTGGGTGACCGAGTATGTGATCAGCTACGACGGCAAACCGTCCTACGTCGTCAGCATCATGGAGTTTCAGTGACGGCAAGGTCTTCCGCGAAACGCAGTACTTCGGCGACCCCTTCCAGCCTTGGCCCGGACGCGCCAAGTGGGTCGAACCGATCGATTGATAGGGTAGCAGCTGCGAATAGCACCCCCGCACAGCGATGCCACCGGCCCCACGTGGCATATCGGTTTAGAGCGAGCGTTCCCGCCACCACCGTCATCCCGGCGAAGGCCGGGATCCAGCCAAGCCGAGACATGCGAGATGAAGACACTTGTCTGGGTGCCGACCTTCGTCGGCATGACGGAGTTGAGGCGAGAGAATTCACTAAGGCGATAGCGAACGCGCTCGGCGGCCGGCGCTGCGAGTCATGCGCAACCGGCCGGCTCCGCGCAGCGGAGTCGGTTGCGCCAAACAAAGAGACGGGACGGCACGGCCTCGCGCTTTGTATTTTGATTGGGGATGCGGACCATTGCCGCCCCGCGCATGCCAACTCTCCGCCTCGGCCCCGGCCCATATGTCCGGCGCCTCTCGTATGAGTGCGGATCGCTTCGGGAAGCGATCCCTGAGCCGTCGAACCCGCCATCCGCTCCCGCATCCCTTTGCAAGAAGCATTTCATCACGCTGCCTCTTGAGAGGCCCGAGCGCGACAGGCAGAAAACCCGCGGCATACCGATTTCTCCGCGCGGCCCCACATGCTCTTCCCACCCACGTCTCGCGGCACGAGCTCATGCCCTTTGTCAGCGCGGGAAGATGCGAGCGAGTATGCGAGTGGTTTTCGGAGCGGGGATAAGTTTTTCTAAGTCTCTCGCCGATGAGGTTAAAGCATGGGGCGAATCGCCCGCGGCGTTATATTACCACCATGTCAAAGAAGACGACGAACCAAGAATATCAACACAATCACTACGTTCCAGAATGGTACCAGCGGCGCTTCATGCTACAGGGCCAGCATAGATATTGGTACTTGGACTTAAAGCCTGACGAAGTCGTCAATGGCAAGGTTCGATACGTAAGACGTGATCTCTTAAATTGGGGACCCGCACTGTGCTTTGCCGAACATGACCTGTACACAACTGAATGGGGCGGTATTCAAAATACAGATATCGAACAATTCTTCTTCGGAGGGTTAGACAACAAAGGCAAAAAGGCAGTCGAATATTTTGGTTCCTTCGGGCATCCGTCGGCAGATGGCGACCTGTTTCAGAAATTCGTGCAGTACATGAGCGTCCAAAAGCTCCGGACTCCAAAAGGGTTGGGCTTCCTCAAGCCACTGATGCGTGGCGATAAGAATCGCACGCTACTCGCGCTCCAGCATCTCCAAAACATTCATTGCGCGATCTGGACCGAGTCTGTCTGGCAAATTGCAGATATCGAAGACTCTGCCACAAAACTAATAATCTCCGATCACCCCGTTACAGTTTATAACCGCGAATGTTTCCCAATGTCCGACCATTGTTCCGGTTTCAACGACCCGGACATTCGGTTGGCGGCCACGCATACTTACTTTCCGCTGTCGCTCGACCGAGTGCTCATTCTTACAAATCTTTCGTGGGCAAGAAATCCGTATCAGAGCGAATTGACGATGCGTCCTAATCCTGAGCTGGTTCGAAATGCCATCTTCAATTTTCTAGACATACAGACCGATCGAAAATTGTCCGAACAAGAAGTTCTAGAAATCAATTATATCACCAAGCGTAGAGCCCATCGCTACATAGCCGCCGCGGAAAAAGAATGGCTGTATCCAGAACGACGGCTCAAAAACCCACACTGGAGGAAGCTCGGAGATGGTTACCTATTCATGCCGGATCCACGCCACGTACACATGGGCGGCGAAATATTGATCGGTTACAGCAATGGCAGATCGGATGCCTTTAACGAGTATGGACACCGGCCTTGGGACCGGGATTACAAAAACGAAGAGAGAGAGCGGCGGGAACGAGAGAGCCTTTATAGATTTCAGGCGGAATGGGCGGCCACGATAGGCCGAAAATACCGTGGCATCTCTTATCAATTTACCCACGGCAGGGGCAAGCCACGAACGGAAGATATCGATGAAATACACACGGACCATCTCAAGACCGACCAACAATTTCGCAAGCGAGCAGGAGAAAGACAAAGAAGGCGCAAACTTAAGCGCTGACCTCCCCAGAATATGAGCTGCGCCTTTGAGAGGCACGATGCAACAAATCCGTCCCCGGCGGCCGGCTGCGCGGAGCGCAGTCGCCGGGGACAATCAATCAAGCCGCAGCTTTAATCGGCCAGCCGTTGATCGTCAGCTCGCCGTCGCGGACGGAGACGTTCACCGTGTCCCCGTCCTTCACGCCACCCGCGAGGATCTGCTCGGCGAGCGGGTCCTGCACGTTGCGCTGGATGACGCGCTTTAAAGGCCGCGCGCCGTACGCCGGATCGTAGCCGCGGTTGGCGAGCCATGTCCGCGCAGCGTCGTCGAGTTCGATCTTGATCTTGCGATCGGCCAACAGCTTCTGCAGACGCACCATCTGAATATCGACGATCTTCGTCATCTCGCTCCGCTGCAAACGGTGGAACAGGATGATGTCGTCGAGACGGTTCAGGAACTCCGGCCGGAACTTCGTCCGCACTTCCGCCATCACGAGATCGCGCACGGCTTCCGTATCCTCGCCTTCCTTCTGGTTAACGAGGTATTCCGCGCCGATATTCGACGTCAGCACGATCAGCGTGTTCTTGAAATCGACCGTGCGGCCCTGGCCGTCCGTCAGTCGGCCGTCATCCAGAACCTGCAACAGCACGTTGAAGACATCGGGATGCGCCTTCTCGATCTCGTCGAAAAGAATGATCTGATACGGCCGGCGGCGAACCGCTTCCGTCAGCGCGCCGCCTTCTTCGTAGCCGACGTAGCCCGGAGGCGCGCCGATCAGACGCGCAACCGAATGCTTCTCCATGTATTCCGACATGTCGATGCGGATGAGCGCCGTATCGTCATCGAAGAGATAACCCGCGAGCGCCTTCGTCAACTCGGTTTTGCCGACGCCGGTCGGGCCTAAGAACATGAACGAACCGATCGGCCGGTTCGGGTCTTGCAGTCCGGCGCGTGCGCGCCTGACGGCCGTCGAAACAGCGATGACCGCTTCCTTCTGGCCGATGACGCGCTTTGATAGAGCGTCTTCCATCTTCAGGAGCTTGTCGCGTTCGCCTTCGAGCATCTTATCGACGGGAACGCCCGTCCAGCGCGACACGACGGCCGCGATCTGATCCGGCGTTACGGCCTCTTCGACCAGCGCGCCCTTGCCCTCATGGGTTTCGACGTCGGAGAGCTTCTTCTCAAGCTCGGGGATCTTGCCGTAGCGAAGCTCGCCCGCACGCGCGAGATCGCCGCGGCGCTGCGCCTGTTCCAACTCGTTGCGGAGACCGTCGAGCGTTTCCTTGATCTTCTGGGCCGAACCGAGCTTCTGCTTCTCGCCTTCCCAGCGCGCCGTCATCGCCTGCGATTTCTCTTGCAGCTCCGCGATGGATTTCTCGATGCGGCCGAGGCGATCCTTCGACGCCGCGTCGGTTTCCTTCTTCAAGGCTTCGCGCTCGATCATCAGCTGCATCAGATCGCGATCGATGGCGTCGAGTTCTTCGGGCTTGGAATCGACCTGCATCCTGAGCCGCGACGATGCTTCGTCGACGAGGTCGATCGCCTTGTCGGGCAGGAAGCGGTCGGTAATGTAACGGTTCGACAGCGTTGCCGCCGCGACGAGCGCGCTATCGGTGATCCGCACGCCGTGATGCAGCTCGTACTTCTCTTTCAAGCCGCGCAGGATCGAAATCGTATCCTCAACCGTCGGTTCCGAAACGAAGATCGGCTGGAAGCGACGGGCAAGCGCCGCGTCCTTCTCGATGTGCTTGCGGTATTCATCCAGCGTCGTCGCGCCGACGCAATGCAGCTCGCCGCGCGCCAAAGCCGGCTTCAACAGGTTGCCTGCATCCATCGAGCCCTCGGTCTTGCCGGCGCCGACGATGGTGTGCAGCTCGTCGATGAAAAGAATGATGTTGCCGCCCTCGGCTTCGACTTCCGAGAGCACGGCTTTCAGACGCTCCTCGAACTCGCCGCGATATTTGGCGCCCGCGATCAGCGCGCCCATGTCGAGCGACAGAAGCTTCTTGTGCTTCAGGCTCTCCGGCACGTCGCCCTTGACGATGCGCTGCGCCAGACCTTCCGCGATCGCCGTTTTGCCGACGCCGGGTTCACCGATGAGAACGGGATTGTTTTTCGTGCGCCGCGACAGCACCTGGATGGTACGGCGGATCTCTTCGTCACGCCCGATGACCGGGTCGAGCTTTCCCGTCGCCGCCGCCTCGGTAAGGTCGCGCGCATAGCGCTTCAAGGCGTCATAAGCCTGTTCGGCGTTCGCGGTATCGGCGGTGCGGCCCTTGCGAATATCGTTGATGGCCGCATTGAGCTTGTCGGCGGTGACGCCCGCGTCGCGCAGGATCTTGCCTGCATCGGTTGATGTGTCGAGCGCCAGCGCCAGCAGCAACCGCTCGGCGGTGACGAACTTGTCGCTCGCCTTGTCGGCAAGCTTCTCGACGGCATCGAAAAGCCGCGCCGCTTCCGGCGCAACATAGACCTGCCCGGACCCGCCCGAGACCTTGGGCTTCTTGGCGAGACTGGCCTCGACCCCGCGAAGCGCCGCGCGCGAATCCCCGCCGGCTTTCTGAATGAGCCCGCTCGCCAGACCTTCCGGATCGTCGAGCAGAACTTTCAGAAGGTGGTCGGGGGTGACTTGTTGATGGTTTTCACGGAGCGCAAGCGATTGGGCCGATTGGATGAAGCCCTTGGCGCGGTCCGTGTAGCGTTCGAAATTCATGTCGCGTCCTCCAGCACATTCCTTCCGCCCTATGAGGCCCGGAAAGAATGCCATGCGATTTGATTTTTATCATCCAAGCGCGGCCAAAAACCCGATGGTCGGCGTCCCCGCCCGCCCGTACGATGATTGCGATATAGGATCGGGCGCCGCCCGAAAAAGAGGCAACAGCAACAAAACCCAAGGAAATTTCGCAGCATGGCAACGTCCCTGACGGGTCGGATCGAAGCCCTCTACCGCTATCCGGTTAAGGGATTGACGCCGGAACCTCTCGAAAGTGTTGAATTGACGCCGATGCAAACCCTGCCCTTCGACCGGGCCTATGCCATCGAGAATGGCCCAGGCCCCTTCGACCCGGAGCATCCAAGCCATCTCGCGAAAATCCATTTCGTCATGCTGATGCGGAACGAGGAGCTGGCAACGCTCCGCTCCGGGTTCGACGAGACGACCCAAACCCTCGTGATTTCCAAATCGGGCCACGAAATCGCCCGCGGCGATCTCAGAACCGAGGCTGGCCGCGCGGCGATCGAAGACGCGATTGTACAGCTCGTCACAACGGGCCTCCGCGGCAGGCCCAGGATCGTCGCGAGCCCCGACTTCAGCTTCTCGGACGTGCCCGACAAATGCATCCACATCGTCAACCGCCAGAGCCTCAACGCGCTTGAAGGCATGCTGGAAGCCCCCGTCGATGCCCGGCGCTTCCGTCCGAACCTCGTGCTCGACGGGCTCGACGCCTGGAGCGAATTGGATCTCGTTGGCAAGAAGTTGCGCAGCAACGGAACGACACTCGAAATCTTCAAGCGGACGGAGCGTTGCGCCGCGACCAACGTCGATCCGGAAACCGGCGCCCGCGACATGAAAATTCCCTCCTTCCTATCGAAAACCCTCGGTCATACGGATTTCGGCGTCTATGCGCGCGCCCTCGATGGCGGTCGCATCCACGTGGGCGACGCTCTCGAAGTGGCCGATTAGGGAGATTGGGTTAAGCTGACGACCACGTAAAAGAGTTGGGAAGAAAGCTCGACCGATGGCGCGTTACCTCCGGTTTGCAGGTCTTGCTTCGATCGTCATCGTCGACAGCGATGATGAGGTTGATGCCCTCCTCGACCATCCCGATCTCGATCGCACATACGCGGTCGCGGGCCCTGTCCTCAATCGGCTGATGATCTCCACGCTGCGGCATGCGCTCTTTCGCGACGGCCGTGCGCTTCTCTCGTTTCGTCCGCGTGAGGATAGCGAGCGCGCGGCCGCCCAAAGCGCTTTAGCGAAACACCTCGACGTGCTCGCACAACGTAGCCCTTGGGCCGACGAAGCGATTGCCGCAATGGCAGCTTACGTGGTCAAGGGAACGGACCGGGAGGGCGCCCTTGCCGCTCTGACGTATGCCACGGCCTATCCCTTTCTCGCGCCCGACGACGCCGAGGAGGCACTGCCATTCGAGCCGGCGAAGTTTCGCCACCTCTTCGAACTCTATCAAGGCCTCCGATTGGCTCGAAACCGCGTGAAAGGGCTTCCGCACCGCCTCCTTGGCGTAGACAAACGCGCCGCGCGAGAAATCCTGCAAATCACGGGCGGCGACGATTACGGATTGCACGCGGTCGGCATCACGCTCGACAATTCCGTGCTCATCCTTGAGCATTTCCGCGCCGCCTTCGCCAATCGCCTGCCTGATAAGGCCGAAGCGCTACCCTTCGACTGGAACAAGGTACGCACCGCCCCGGCAGTCGTCACACGGCAAAACAGTGTGCCGTGTAAAGTGCCGGGCATGCCCAACGAGGTCCCCAGCAATTCCCTCTTTCTGCTCAAGATGCGCCAAGCGCTGCGGCCGGGTAGCTTGGCGGGGTTCGAGTTTGCCGGGACGCACTGGTCCTACTGTCCCGCGGGCCGATATATCGCTGCCATCTTCGCGCGCGTTTATGAACTCGCACAACGGCGGCAGGCATCTCCGTAACCGTTGGCGTAGAAAACACGTCGTTCCTGAAGCTTCGTCATCCCGGCAGGCCAGGAACCCGGAAATTATCAAAAATGCGTCGGACCCAAGCTCGTCTGGGTGCCGACCTCCGTCGGCATGACGGTGACTTTGCGCATGAACAGCTTACAGGAGCCCAAGGCGCACGCCCCGACATCGGTTGAAAAGAAAGAAGCACCAATGCCGTCCCCGGCGGCCGGCTCCGCGAAGCGGAGTTGCCGGGGACCACCAAAGAACGTCGCACGCGCCCAAAAAAGAGCCCCGAAAAACGGAGCTCTTTGCTTTCATTCGGTATCTTCATTGGCGGCCGGCGGCACAACCGGAGCCGCGGCCGGTTCCTCGCGACGCGGACGTCGAACCGGGCGCCGCAAGAAGGCCGGCTGTTCCTGCTGCTCGACGGGCGCCGAAGGGGGGATGGGAGCGGCTGCCGGAGGAGGTGCAGGACGCTCGACGGGCGGCTGCGGCGGAGACGCTGCGGACGGCTGTAAGCCGCCATTGGCATGCTCGCGATCAGCGGCACCGTTCGGATTGCCGCCGTTGGGTCCCTGATAGCGCTCGCGACGGCGATAGCCGCCTTCGCCCTGCTGGCCTTCGCCGCCGGAATTATTCGGCCGGCGATCGTCGCGGTAACGGTTCTCTCCGCCACCCGAGCCGCTCCGCGGCTCGAAACGGTCGCCACGGTCGCCTCTGAAATCCTGCCGATCACCGCGATCGTTCCGGTCGTAGCGCTGTCCGTCGCCGCGGTCATTGCGATTGTTATTGAAGCGCTCGTGACGCGGCGGACGATTGTCGTAACGATTCTGATTGTCGAAATTGCGCGGCTGCTGCGGCAGATCGGGTTGGCCACCCTGACCACCGACCTGCGGCTGCTGGCCGAAATCGTCGCCTTCCTCGTCGCCGAACTCCTCGCTGTCGGCGCCTTCAGGACCGGCAAGCGAATGCGTCCGCGCGGCGCCGTTGCCTATCGGGTCCACGCCGCCCTGCTGCGCCATCTGCTCTCGATAGCCCAGGATGATGCGGTTGTAGTGCTCTGCATGCTGCAAATAGTTTTCAGCAAGCACCGGATCGCCCGACGACAGGGCATCGCGCGCCAAGGTGATGTACTTCTCCGCGATATGCGAGGGCGTGCCCCGGATCTTCACGTCGGGCCCCGAACTCTCGAAGCTGCGCATCAGGGGATTTTGCGATTTGCGGTTATTATTATTGTTGTTGTTGTTTCGACCGCGACCGCGACGGTTCTGTTGACCTTGCCTCATGGGCTCCCGTTCATGCTCGTTGGTATTAACCACCTGCGCACGCTCATTGGCGAGACGGCGCTTGGATCCTCTGATCCAATTCAAAAGGTTGCCTCTAAATTACCACCATCCCACGGATCGCAAGCCCAGGATCATGCCCCTGCAGCTTTAGGCAAAATCGCAGTATCTCGGTCATCACGCCTGCAAAGGTACCAGAGCCGTCCTCAAAGGAGCTTTTTTGCCCAGCACACATGCCGCGAAAGTTAGGCCCGACACTTGCCAATCAACGGACAGAGCGGTCCGCGAAAGTTTGTGCTGATGATCCGAGATGGGAAGGCCGGCTCGCTAACCGCTTCAGCGGTATAATAGGGCCGCGCACATCCAATCAAACTCTTCGATCCTGATATTACCCCGGAAACGCAATTCCGCAAATAGAAATGATCGCTTGGCTCAAAGATGTATCTCCAGCGCAACAGCCCGGGTGTGGCCGCCCAAATCCAAGCGCCGCCCGAGGAGCCGGGCGCCGAGCGACACGAAGATCTTCTCGACCGCGTCGGCCTGTGTCGAACCAACTTCCAATACAAGCCGCAAAGACCGCTTCAATTCCAAAGCATTGCGAGCGATTTCACGGTAAACGCTGAGCCCGTCAGCACCGCCATCGAGCGCCAGGGGCGGATCGAAATCCTTCACATCCCGCTCGAGCCCGGCGATCTCTCCTGTGGATATATAGGGAGGATTTGAAATCACGAGGTCGAATGGCCCCTGACAGCCGTCGAGACCAGTTGTCGCAATGAAGCTCACCCGGTCCGCAACACCCAGCATCTCGGCATTTCGCCGGGCAACGGCGAGGGCGCCAGGGCTGATATCGGTCGCCACGCCGCGCGCGTTCGGCAGCTCCGCAAGCATCGTCACAATCAAAATGCCCGAACCCGTTCCGATATCGGCAATCGAAAGGGCCTGTCCCGAAAGCCCGCACGATTTGACGACGTCGAGCGCCAGTTCGACGACGGCTTCCGTATCCGGACGCGGGTCGAGCACGACAGGAGTGACGATGAATTCGCGCCCATAGAATTCGCGCCGGCCGAGAATGCGCGAAACCGGTTCATGCGCCACCCGGCGGCGAGCCGCCTCGCTGACACGATCGGCGTCGGCTCCGAGCGCGTGGCGCGAGCCGGAAATCATCTGCGCCCCATCGAGCCCGAGGATCCCCTGCAGTAGGAAGCGGGCGTCGCGCTGAGGCGTGTCCAGTCCAGCCTCATCGAGCATCCGCGTCAGGACGGTCAAGGCATCCGCGATGCTTTGTTCCGGGCGGAAGTGCATGGTTGCCAACTCGTTTGTAGAAGCCGCGAGTATCGTTACGCCGCGCTCAATTCGGCAAGCATTGTCGCTTGATGATCCGTAATCAAAGCGTCAACCAGCGTATCGAGACCCGGCCCCGCCAGAACCTCATCGAGATTGTAGAGCGTCAGATTGATGCGATGATCGGTGACGCGCCCCTGAGGAAAATTGTACGTTCGGATCCGCTGCGAGCGGTCTCCCGAACCGACTTGCGATTTGCGCGCATCCGAACGCTCGGTCGCCGCCTTCTCACGCTCAAGCTCATAAACGCGGGCTTTCAGCACGGCCATTGCGAGCCGCCGATTCTGATGCTGCGACTTCTCGGCGGAAACGACGACGATACCGGTCGGCAAATGCGTCATGCGCACCGCGCTATCCGTTTTGTTGACGTGCTGGCCACCGGCGCCGCCCGCTCGCATCGTGTCGATGCGAATGTCGTCCGGCTTGATATCGATATCGATGTCTTCTGCTTCCGGCAGTACCGCCACGGTCGCGGCGGACGTGTGGATCCGGCCGCTCGCTTCTGTTGCTGGAACGCGCTGAACGCGATGCACGCCGGACTCGAACTTCAAGCGCGCGAAAACCCCCGATCCCGTGATCGACGCGATGATTTCCTTGTATCCGCCGAGATCGTTCTCGGAGACGGAAATGATTTCCGTCTTCCAGCCCCTAAGATCGGCGTAGCGGGTGTACATGCGGAAAAGGTCGGCCGCGAACAGTGCCGCCTCATCGCCGCCTGTCCCCGCCCGGACCTCCAGGATCGCGCTCTTTTCGTCCGCCGAATCCTTCGGCAAAAGCGCGATGCGAAGCTGCTGCTCGAGACCGGTAATCCGCTCCGACAACGAGGCGCGCTCGGCATAGGCGAGATCGACCATCTCCTTGTCGGCGCCCGGATCGCGGATCATCTGTTCGAGGTCCGTGCGCTCGGCCTCGGCTTTGCGCAGCGCTTCGATTTGCGCCACCACCGGACTGAGTTCGGAGAATTCTTTCGACAGCCTGACGTATTCCGCCTGCGGAACACCGTGGTTCAGCTGGTCCTGAATGGCCATCCAGCGTTCGGATAGACGGTCGAGTTTATCGCGCGGCAGTGCTGACATGTGTCCGATGAGTTTTCGAAATGGTGGGCCGCGAGGGAGCGGCTAGAGCGCGTTGTGCGCATCACCGCGCATCAGGCGCCCAGTATTGAGGCCAGCATCTAATACGAACCGCTGCCGATCTGCAATTTATCCGCCCGCCGCGTTCGCGGGTCGTCGACTTCAATATAGCGCATGCCGTCCCGCACCGGGCCGTAATGCTCCTGAATATAGGTGCTGACCAATTGTACGGTCATTTCAAAAGGCTTGGAAACCGTCGCCAAAATCGAGGAATGCATTGTAATGACGAGGAGACCGAGCGGTAGCGAAAGCGCATAAAGCGCCCTTTGCGGCCGTCGGCGCACCTGATTGAGCGCCTCCTGCGGTAGCCGTCGCGCGCCGCTTGCAATCGCCGAGCCCGCTCTGAGGAGATTGCGGCTCGACATCGCCAGCCCCGACTGCGCGACGTCCGGTTCGGAGGTCCTCCCCCTTCGCGCCTGCTCCACGTGACGCGGTGCGACCGGCCATTGCTGCGGCATCGGCCGCTGGACTGGCAACTGAACGGGAGGCGCGGCCGCAACGGAAAGATGCGTCAGAAGGGTGCCGATGGCACTGATGACCGGCCGGCCATTGACCCCTGCCATGGATGTATAGGTCATGATGATGGCCGCCGTCTCGGGCCAGGGCGGCAGATACTCGACTTGCCCCGTCTCGAGCGCTTCGACGACTTCCGGCCGAACCTGGAGATAATGGGCCGCTTGCGGCACGGTCAGCCGCAGCGCCTGCCTGAGATCGATGAAGAACCGCGCGATCAGCGCCCGGCTTTCTGCCTGGGCTTGCGCAGCCGGTGCCTGCGCATCGTAGCGCCCCCGGATAGGCTGGCCACGATCATAACTTCCACCCGAAACGTTACGCTCAACGCCGCGACGCATACTTCATCCCGGCAAAACGCGCCGGCCCCCGATGTTAAGCATACTCTTGGCTAAAAATCCTTGTTTGTCAAAGCCCAACGCACGGCGCAGTCCCGCCGCGTTAACCGTCGATCGCGACGCGTTCTTTTTCAGCGAACTGCTGCAAGGACATGCGCACGTCTTTCGCACCCTCTTTCAAAAGGTCCTCGACAAAGGCGGTCGCCTTTTTGGCGTCGAGGGAGAGGACCATGGACTTGATGGGGCCGATGGAAGCGGGTGCCATCGACAGCGACCGGAACCCGAGCCCGATCAGCGTCATCGCTTCGAGCGGACTGCCTGCCATCTCGCCGCAAATCGTCACCGGCACTTTATACTGGTTTGCCGCGGTGATGAGCGTCCGTAAGGCCCGGAGCGGCGCCGGCGCCAGGACGTCGAAGCGGCTCGCGACACGCGCGTTCGTTCGATCGGCCGCAAACATAAACTGCATGAGGTCGTTCGAGCCGACGGAGACGAAATCGACGCGCGTCAGGAAGTTATCGAGTTCGAACAGAAGCGCTGGAACCTCGAACATCGCCCCGACCAGAACTTGATTGGGCAGCGGATGCCCATGCTCCGTCAGAAACGCCTTTTCACGCTCGATCAGCGCCCGAATGGCTCCGAGTTCGTAGCTCGCCGAAACCATCGGGATCATCACACGAAGCTCACGATACACCGCGGCTTTGAGCAACGCCCTGACCTGCAGGCGGAAAAGCTCCGGCCGGTCGAGCGCCATGCGGATCGCGCGCCAGCCCATCGCCGGATTTTCTTCCTTCGGCTGACGGAGATACGGCAGGACCTTGTCGCCGCCGATGTCGAGCGTACGGAAAACCACAGGCTTGCCGCGCGCCTCTTCGATCACCGACTTATAAAGCTGCGTCTGCCGGTCGAGGCGCGGGAAGGACTCCGACAACATGAATTGCAGTTCCGTGCGATAAAGCCCGATGCCGTCGGCGCCCGACTCTTCAAGGTGAGGCATGTCGACCAGAAGGCCGGCATTCATCATCATGGCGATCGACACGCCGTCCTTCGTGATTGCCGGGCGATCGCGAAGCGACTGATAGCGCTTCTGCCGCCGCGCCCGAAAGCGCACCTTGTCGGAATAGGCTGATATCAGTTCCGCGGTGGGGCGAAGATGAACTTCGCCCGTTACGGCATCGATGATCGCCGCGTCGCCGGCCGAAACGCGATCGACGATACCCGTCGCCTGCCCGATCGCGGCAATACCGAGCGCCTTCGCGACGATGGCAACGTGGCTCTGGCTCGACCCGTCCTCGACGACGAGACCCCTGAGCCGACTTCGGTCGTAATCGAGAAGCTCGGCCGGTCCCATCGTCCGCGCGACAAGGATCGCGTCGGGCGGCAATCCGCCGTCGTCCTCGGAACTCTTGAGCCGCCCGGAAAGCACGCGCAGCAGCCGGTCGGAGAGATCGTCGAGATCCCGCTGGCGTTCGCGCCAGTAGCTGTCGTGCTGGCGTAGCATGCGTGTCCGCATGGCATTCTGCACGCGTTCGACGGCAGCCTCGGCGGTCAGGCCGCCCTCAACGGCTTCGCGAAGCCGCCGATGCCAGCCTTTGTCGTGCGCGAACATGCGATAGGCTTCGAGCACATCCCGGTGCTCGCCGACGTTCGACAAATGCTCGTGCTCGAACATCTCGTCGATGTTCTTCTGCAGCTTGTCGACGGCAAGCGCCAGGCGATCGAGCTCGAGCGCGGGGTTTTCCGCCATCAACTGGGTGACGACGATGCGCGGCTCGTGCAGCACGACATGGCCGAGCGCGATACCTTCCGAAATCGGTTCGCCTTCGACAACCAGCGGCTGCGAGCGCGAGGCTTCGATAGCGGCCACCGTTCCGGCGACAGCGCCAGACACGAGGTTTTCCGCGATCACCATTGCGGTCGCCTGCAGAACCTCGACATCTTCGTCGGAATACTCTCTGGGCGTCCGATTCTGGATGACGAGCACGCCGAGCACCTGGCCCGAGCGCTCGATCGGTACCGCCAGCAGCGAGTGATAGATCTCTTCGCCTGTTTCCGGGCGATAGGAGAACGCCGGATGGCTCGAAGCCTCGGGCTCGTTGACGGTGACGCCAAGTTCCGCCGCGCGGCCGACAAGGCCCTCCGCGCGCTTCAGCCGCGTCGAATGCACGGCGCCCGGATTGAGACCCTCGGTTGCGAAGAGTTCCAGCGTCCCGTCCTGGCGCTTCAGATAAATCGAGCAGACTTCGGCGACCATGACGCCCGAGATCTGACGCACGATGCGATCGAGCTTGTCCTGCCCGTCGCCGCCGTCGGCCATGATCTCGCGCAGATGACGCATGATGACCCGGAGCGAGGTTTCGCTCGGTAAGGGTCTGGGATCATCGCGCCGTACCATCGTAGCTTCGCCTATCGTCTCGCCGGCAAATCGCCGCCTGCAGATCGCTAATTATTCACAAAGAGACGAGGCTGGTAAGAGCGTCGCCGTCTCTAGTCGTTGTCGAGCCCGTAAGCCGAATGCAACGCTCGCACCGCGAGTTCGGCGTAAGCGGCATCGATCAATACGCTGACTTTAATTTCCGATGTCGAAATCGCGTGAATATTGATGCCCTTTTCCGAGAGCGTCTTGAACATCTGCGCCGCGACGCCCGCGTGGCTGCGCATACCGACACCGATGACCGAAATTTTGACGACGTCGGCCGAGCTCTGGACATCGAAATGGCCGATATCCGCCTTCGCCCTTTTGAGAACGTCGAGAGCCCGCGTCAGCTCGGCCGACTGAACGGTAAACGTCATATCCGTATGCTTGCCGTCCGCCGCAACGTTCTGGACGATCATATCGACGTTGATGTTGGCTTCCGAGAGCGGCCCGAAGATGCGTGCAGCGATGCCCGGTTTGTCGTCGACCTTGAGAAGCGTCACTTTCGCCTCGTCCTTGGCATAGGCGATGCCGCTCACGACCTGCTGTTCCACGATCTCATCCTCGTCGCATACGATAGTGCCGATATCTTCGATATTGTCGGCCCTGAAGGGCTTCATCGCATCTGGCGCCGCAAAGCTCGACAGCACCCGGGTTTTGACCTTGTAGACCATCGCCAGCTCGACGGAGCGCGTCTGCAGGACCTTCGATCCGAGCGACGCCATCTCAAGCATCTCTTCGTAGGAAACCTTCGCGAGACGCTTTGCCTTGGCGACGATCCGCGGATCCGTCGTGTAGACGCCGTCGACGTCCGTGTAGATGTCGCACACGTCGGCTTCGAGCGCGACGGCAATCGCGACCGCGCTGGTATCGGAGCCGCCGCGGCCGAGCGTCGAGATTCGGTTCTCGACGGGTTCGATGCCCTGAAAGCCGGTGACGACGGCGATCTCGCCGCCATCGATCCGCGTCTTGAGGTCTTCGCCCGGGATATCGACGATGCGTGCCGCTCCGTGCGCGTTGTCCGTCTTCACCGGGATCTGCCATCCCGACCACGATCGCGCCCTGAGGCCCATCGACTGCAACGTGATGGCGAGAAGCCCCGCCGTCACCTGTTCGCCCGTCGCGACGACCGAATCATACTCCCGGGCATCGTAAAGAGGCGAAGCTTCCTTCACCCAGGCCACGAGTTGGTTCGTCACCCCAGCCATGGCCGACACGACGACGGCGACCTTGTTGCCGGCGTCGACCTCGCGCTTCACGTGCAGCGCGACGTTCCGGATACGCTCGAGATTGGCGACGGACGTCCCGCCAAATTTCATGACCACCGTCGCCATTCTCGCAGCGCTTCCTGTGCCTGTGCAAATTCGAACGGACCCTGACATGGGCCAGAGGAGTATTAAGACGAGTATTAAGATTTGGAGTGAGTCCGGCGCTTCTTAGCGGCTCGCGCGCCCCCCCGCAACCGCCGAAACCCGACCGCCGCCGGACAATCGCTTGACAAGATGATCGCCGGGTTGACGAGTAGGGCTAAGGACGGAGACAACGATGACCGCAACGCAGCAATCCGAAGCCCGGGAACGCACCCTCGATGCCGAAGAGGTCGAGCGCTTTTCCCGGCTGGCTTCCGAATGGTGGAACCCGCAAGGCAAGTTTCGTCCTCTCCATCAGATCGGCCCGCCCCGCCTCTCCTTCATCCGCGATTCAGCCGTCGAGCGGTTCGGTCGCGACGCCAAGGCGCTCCGGCCGCTTTCCGGATTGACCGCCGTCGACATCGGTTGCGGCGGCGGCCTTGTCTCCGAACCGCTGGCGCGGATGGGCGCCACGGTCACCGCCATCGATCCCGCCGAGCGCAATATCGCCATCGCCAAGGGCCACGCCGAAGGCCAAGGCCTGACGATCGACTACCGGCCCGCGCGCGTCGAAGATCTGGTTGCGGAAGGACACGCGTTCGACATCGTTGCCTGCCTCGAAGTCGTCGAGCACGTCCCCGACGCCGCCAAGTTCATCGCCGAATGCGCCGCACTCGTCAGGCCGGGTGGCCTTGCCGTCTTCTCGACCTTGAACCGGACGTTCAAGGCATGGGCGCTCGCAATCGTCGGCGCCGAATACGTACTCGGCTGGTTGCCGCGCGGAACGCACCAGTGGGATCGCTTCATAACGCCTGATGAGCTCGCAGGTTATGCCAAGGCCGCTGGGCTCAACGACGTGCGTTTCGAGGGCATCACCTACAATCCGCTGCAAGACGTCTGGTCGCGAAATCCCGACACCGACGTGAACTACCTGATGTCGGCGACGAAACCGGGCGCCGCTTAGGACCAATAGCGCTCGCGCGGCGGCGCCGCGTCAAAAAGGGGGATGGGTGCGATGTTTCCAATCGGCGACGACGACTCTCAGGTGCGCATTTCGCCCATCGTCACCACCGGCCTGATCGTCGCCAACGTCCTCTTCTTCCTCGTCGAACTCAACGGCGGCGACGAGTTTATAAAGCAATGGGCCTTCATCCCGAGCCGCTTCACCGCGGATCCTGCCTCCAATTGGCCGACCATCTTCACCGCCATGTTCATGCATGGCGGCTGGATGCACCTCTTTGGGAACATGCTCTATCTCTACATCTTCGGCGATAACGTCGAAGAGAACTTCGGTCACGTCAAATTCCTGATTTTCTATCTCGTTGCCGGCATCGCCGCGACCTTCGCTCAATATTATCTCAACAACGGCTCGATCATTCCGAACCTCGGCGCATCGGGCGCCATCGCGGGTGTGCTCGGCGCCTACATGCTTCTCTTCCCACACGCCCGGGTCGACGTGCTCATCATCCGTCAGATCGTTTCGATGCCGGCGCTGATTGTCATCGGCTTCTGGTTCGTCCTGCAGCTGTTCAGCGGCGCGGGATCGATTGCACGGACGGATGAAACGGCGGATGCTGGCGGCGTCGCCTACATGGCTCATGTCGGCGGCTTCGTCGCGGGCTTGGCCATTGCCTATCTTTTCAGGGGGCGCGGCGGGCCGCCTCGAATAGCTTGAAAAAGAAAACGAGCCGGAATGCGTTTCCGGCTCGCTCAAAAATGACGGTCTTTGCCGCGCCGTTACGATTGGCGCGCAATGCGCTGACGCATCGGCCTCAAGACCAGCAGAGCCAGCAGCGCCGCGAAAATGTTCATCGCCGCTGCCGCGTAGAAGACGGCATGCCAGCTTCCGGTCGCCTTCGTCAGCAGGCTCGAATACGGCACAAGCAGCGCCGCCGTTCCTTTCGCCGTGTATAGAAGACCGGCATTTGTCGTCGCGAATTTCGAGCCGAACGTATCGCCGCACGTCGCCGGAAACAGGCTGTAGATCTCGCCCCAGGCAAAGAATACGAGGCCCGTCAGCAGCACGAACAGGACCGGATCGTGCCCGAGATGGCCGAGCGCCAGAAGGCCAATCCCCTCGATGCCGAAGGCCATGAACATCGTCGTTTCCCGGCCGATCTTGTCGGACACCCAGCCGAAGAACGGCCGCGTGATGCCGTTGAGAACGCGATCGAGCGAAAGCGCGAACGTCAGCGCCGGTAGCGTGATTCCGACGAGCGAAACCGGAATGTCCGCAACCCTGAAGTCCTTCGCGATGGGTGCGAGCTGCGCCGTCGCCATCAAGCCGCCCGCGGCCATCAGCACGAACATCAGATACATGATCCAGAAGACCGGCGTTTTCAGCATCTCCGACGGCGCGAAAGAACGCTTCGCACCAACCAGAACGACGCGCGCTCCGAGCTGCTCTTTCGACGGCGACCTGAGCAGGAACGACGCCGCGACGATGACGACGCTCTGCAGAAGACCGAAATATAGAAACGCGGCTTCATAACCCTTCGACGCGATCAATATTGAAATAGGAATGATCGTCAAAGCCGAGCCCAGGCCGAAGCCGGCCGCGGTAATGCCTGCCGCGAGGCCGCGCCGGTCGGGAAACCATTTGAGCGCATTGCCGACGCACGTCCCATAGACGCAGCCAGCACCGATACCGCCAATGGCCTGCGCGATATAGAGCATCGTCAGCGAGTCGGCATGCGAGTTCATCACCCACGAAATGCCGACCATGATGCCACCGAAAAGCACGATCGGCCGCGGGCCGACGCGGTCTTCGAGATAGCCTTCGAACGGAATAAGCCACGTCTCGGTGAGCACAAAGATGGTGAACGCCCATTGGATGGCCGCCATCTCCCATCCGAACTTCGCAGCCATCGGATTGACGAAGAGCGTCCAACCATATTGCAGGTTGGCGATCATCGTCATGCAAAGAACCCCGAGCGCCAACTGCAGCCACCTGCCGGTCGCCTTTGTCGCTATGCTCGAAGCCGGAGTACGAGACTCCGCCTGAATGGCCATCCTTGGCTTCCCCCGGGCTTGTAATTTTTTTTCATTTCGCACTAAAAGCGCTCCGACCTTAAAACGTGAAAAACCACGTTCGACAAGTGCAGCACCAAAGCGAAGCGCTAGGTGGCTTTTTGCTGCATCGCCACAAGAAATCGAGGGACGAAGTTCGATGAAAATTTGCGTCGTCGGCGCGGGTGGCATCGGCGGCCTGCTCGCCGGGCGGCTTGCGCAGTCCGGCGAAGATGTGACCGTGATAGCCCGCGGTCCGCATCTCGCCGCCATTCGCGCCAATGGCCTGAAGCTGATCGAAGAGGATGGTCGCGAGAGCACCTCGCGCATCGCCGCAACCGATAAAATCGCCGACGTTTCCGAGCAGGACCTCGTTATTCTCGGGATGAAGGCGCATCAGGTCGCAGCCGTCGTGCGCGATCTGCCCGCGATGTATGGTCGCGACACCGCCGTCCTGACGGCGCAAAACGGAATTCCGTGGTGGTACTTCCTGCGCGTCGGCGGGCCGCACGAAAACCGTCGCCTCGAGAGCGTCGATCCCGGCGGCGTTATTGCCGATAATCTGCCCGCGGAGCGTGTGCTCGGAAGCGTGGTCTATCCCGCAGCCGAAATAACCGAGCCCGGCGTCATCAAGCATATCGAAGGCAACCGCTTCTCGATCGCCGAAATCGACAATTCGAAAACCGAGCGCGTCACGCGTGTTTCCGAAGCATTGCAAAAAGCCGGCTTCAAGGCGCCCGTGGTCTCCGATATCAGAAGCGAGATCTGGACGAAGCTGTGGGGAAATCTGAGCTTCAATCCGATCAGCGCATTGACCCACGCGACGCTTGAGGACATCTGCAAATTCCAGCCGACCCGCGATGCCGCGGCGCGTCTGATGCGCGAAGCCCAGGCCGTCGGCGAAGCGCTTGGAATCCGCTTCCGCATTCCGCTCGAAAAGCGCATTGCCGGTGCCGAGGCGGTCGGCCCCCACAAAACGTCGATGCTGCAAGACGTCGAGGGCGGCCGGGCCATCGAAGCCGATGCGCTGATCGGCTCGGTGATCGAACTCGGACGCGTGGCGGGCGTTGCCACACCGCAGATCGAGACGGTGTACGCCTGCGTGAAATTGCTTGCGGCGACATTAGCCCATGAGGGCGGACGCCTGAGAGTCGAAAAAGCCTGAAGACGCCTGCGAACGGCGCGGCACGGAGATACGACGACGATGACGACGAGCGCGACACTTCACGATCTTCTCAAAGCGGGCGACGACCAGGCGCCGGCAATCCGGGCGTCCGGCGTCGAGCCGCTGACGTATGCCGGCTTCCACACCTTGGTTCTTCGAACGATCGCCCGGCTGAACGCATTCGGCATCGGCCGTGGCGACCGCGTCGCGATCGTGCTCCCGAACGGCCCCGAGATGGCGACGGCGTTTGTTGCAATTGCCTCGGCCGCAACCGCTGCACCGCTCAATCCCGGCTATCGCCACGACGAGTTCGATTTCTACATGTCGGACATCAACACCAAGGCGCTCATCGTCGAGGAAGGCAGTAAATCGCCGGCCGTTGCCGTTGCGGCAGAGCGCGCCATCAAGATCATCGCGCTCAAACCGGACCCGGCGCACGGCGCGGGCGCTTTTACGCTCTCCGGCGATGTCGGCCACGCGCAACCCATGCAGGCGGGCCCCGCCGAGCCGGACGATGTTGCGCTGATCTTGCACACGTCCGGGACGACGTCACGCCCGAAGATCGTGCCCTTGACCCACCGGAACGTCTCCGCATCGGCGGAAAATATCGCGGCCGCCTTGAACCTCAAGGCCGACGATCGCGCGCTCAACGTCGTGCCCCTGTTCCACATCCACGGGCTGATCGCGGGCGTCCTTGCACCGCTCTCGCGCGGCGGCTCGATCTTCTGCACGCCAGGGTTCAACGCACTGAAGTTCTTCCACGCGATGGATGAAGCCGCCCCGACCTGGTACACGGCCGTGCCGACCATGCATCAGGCGATCCTCAGCCGCGCCAGCCACAACCGCGAAATCATTGCGCGACACAAGCTGCGCTTCATCCGTTCCTCGTCCTCTTCGTTGCCGCCGCAGGTCCTCACTGAGCTCGAAACCACCTTCGGCGCTCCGGTCGTAGAAGCCTACGGCATGACGGAGGCCGCGCATCAGATGGCGTCGAACCCGATAGGTGGCGTCAGGAAACCCGGCACTGTTGGCCTCGCAGCGGGGCCCGACGTTGCCATCATGGACGTCGAGGGCAAACTGCTCGTGCCCGGCGAAGTCGGCGAAATCGTCATCCGCGGCGAGAACGTAACCCGCGGTTATGAGAACAATCCCACGGCCAACACCGAGGCCTTCACCAACGGCTGGTTCCGCACCGGCGACCAGGGAACCATCGACGCCGACGGCTACATCACGATCACCGGCCGCCTGAAAGAAATCATCAATCGCGGCGGCGAGAAGATCTCGCCGCGCGAAATCGACGAAGTGCTGATGGATCACCCAGCCGTGCTGCAAGCCGTGACGTTTGCCATGCCCCACGACAAGCTCGGCGAGGATGTCGCTGCGGCCGTCGTCCTGAGAGAGGGGCAGCAGGCGACGGAGCGAGAGTTGCGTCACTACCTTATTGCCCGGGTAGCAACCTTCAAAGTCCCGCGCAAAATCCTGCTGCTACCCGAAATCCCGAAGGGCGCCACGGGCAAGCTCCAGCGCATCGGTCTCGCGCAGAAGCTCGGCCTCGCCTGAGCCCCGCCGCAAATAAAAACGCCCGGCCGGAGCCGGGCGTTTTCAAAAGATGCTGCAAATTTTGAACGAACGGATCAGCGGTCGCCCGCCTCGAGCTGGCGGCTCATCGCAAGCGCCAGAAGTGTGCAGACAGCGCCGGACAACAGATAGCCGCCCGCCGCCATCAAACCGAATTTACTCGACAGCCAGAGTGCCAAGAACGGCGCAAAGCCGGCGCCGAAGAGCCACGCCAGATCCGTGGTCAAGGCCGAACCCGTATAGCGATAGGCCTTCGCGAAGTTCGATGCGACCGCGCCGGACGACTGGCCGAACGACAGTCCGAGCAGGATGAAACCCAACACCATGAAGATGATCTGCCCGATATCCCCACCGTTGAGAAGCTGAGGCGCAAAGCCGCTGAACGCGGCAATGGCCGCAGCCGTCGCCGAGAGCAGGTTTCGACGGCCGACACGATCGGCGACGTATCCCGAAAGCACGATCGTGACGACTCCGACGATCGCGCCGACGAGTTCGATGACGAGAAACCGCGAAGGGCTCTGATCCGTAAAGAGGAAAACCCACGACAGTGGGAACACCGTCACCATGTGGAACAACGCGAAGCTCGCCAGCGGCGCGAAAGCTCCGATCACCACGTGAAAGCCTTCCTTCTCCAGCGTCTCGCCAACCGGCTTCGGCTCAAGATCCTGCTGCTCGAAATGCTCGATGTATTCCGGCGTAACCACCATTCGAAGACGGGCGAAAAGAGCGACGACGTTGATCGCGAAGGCGACGAAGAACGGATAGCGCCAACCCCAGTCCAGGAAGTCTTCGGACGAAAGATTGAAGGTGAAATATGCAAAAAGCGCCGCGGCAACCATCAAGCCGAGCGGGGCGCCAAGTTGCGGAATCATCGCGTACCAGCCACGCCGGTGCTCCGGCGCGTTCATGGCGAGGAGCGAGGGAAGCCCGTCCCATTCGCCGCCGAGCCCGAGGCCCTGGCCGATGCGGAAAATCGCGAGCAGCAGCGCCGAGACCCATCCGATCTGCTCATAGCCGGGCAGGAAGGCGATCGCGACCGTACACGTACCAAGCAGGAAAAGCGTAATGGTCAGCTTCACGCTCCGGCCATAGCGGCGATCGATGGCCATGAAGATGACGGTACCGAGCGGCCGGGCAATGAAGGCAAGCGCGAAGATTGCGAAGGAGTAGAGCGTCCCCGTCAGCGGATCGAGATCGGGGAAGATCAGCTTCGGAAAAACGAGAACCGAAGCGATGGCATAGACGAAAAAGTCGAAAAATTCCGACGTCCGCCCGATGATGACCCCGATGGCGATCTCGCCCGGGCTCACGTCGCCGTGCCGGGCATCCCCAAGTCTCGCATCGTGTTCGAACGTGGCTGAGGCTCCACTCATCGGTCGCTCTTGCTCCTTGAACCATGCCCCGGCTCTACGCGCAAAATCTTTCGCGAGCCTCGCTCTTAGCTTCTTGTCCCGGGAGATACGGCGAGGGCATTGGGCAAATTGTCCAATGTTCCGATGCCGCAGCAGGAGCTTCCGGCCCTTTTTCTTTGTTCCTCAGGACTTTACTTCAAAGACGAAGCCAGCGGGCGATGCTCGCGACCGCAATCCCGGCTGAAGACGATCCAATCAGTCACAAAGGTTGTGGGTCGTACGCGGGTTATCGGCCGCTCTGAGCTATCGCGACTTCGTCCGGAGCGGCCAGAGCATGGAAAGCCACCGCGTGCGCGGATAGCGGAGTTTGTGAAACCAGAGCTTCACGCGATCGTCCCATGAGGGGCGCGCCTCGATCAAAACTCGTCGTCGTTGTTGACGTGACACCGACATGGACTCTCCGCGAAGTCGATGCCGCGATCTTAGTCCCGGATGGCTTAAGGCCCGGTTCAGGCGATACCCGGGATTTTAATCTCCTCCGGATCCGCAAATGCCGACAAGGAGGCAGCTCGGGCGACCGCTAGTGACTGGTGTCGTCCCGTACTTTCGCAGGCTGCGGCGGCAGATGCGGTTGCGGCGGCGGCAGGAATTCCCCTCCGCCTCCCTGATCGTCATTCAACAATTCCCGATGATGCGCGTTGCCGCGTTCAATCGGCACGACCGGCGCGACCTCATAGGCCTTTTCCGCTTTTTCCTGGATTCGGATGCTCTCGGGAACGGAATCCGCCAATGCGATGGTCGCCATTGCGGGAATTCCAAGTCCGACGATCGGCAAGAGCAGATACGCGAGCTGCAATTCGCGATGATGACGCATCTTATCAAAAGCTCCTCAGCCCTCGGTAAGCATCCCGCCTCATACTAAAATACGGGAAGATCGTGAAAGTTCAGACGGATCGGTCACTTTCATGCGTTATGTTGATGGCAGCCGGACGAAGCTGCCGCACACAGCTAAGCTCACGCCAAATTCTTTACGAACCGTCAACTACCAACTCATCTTTCCGACAATGCGCCGGAAACTCCGATAAAGTTTTTCGCATACTCGCTTCAAATCCATTCCTCATTCGAATCTCATCAATGGCCAAATTCCAAGATCCCGATGACGGGAAAAGACCGCCGGCCCACAGTCCGGTGATGTTGACGGTGCTCTGTGCCGTTTTAGTTGCGCTTGCCACCTGGACGATCTTCCTCGTCCGCTGACCCCGCCTCCGGCCTCTTTCGCCGACGCTTGGCTTGCAGCTCGGCGTGACTTTCCTACCTAAGTCGTAGTGGATCGACGCTTTCTCGCGGCGGCGGAGAAAGAAAAAGGAGCACCGAGATGAAAAAAGCAATTTTGGCGGCCGCTGCCGTTATACTGGTGAGCGCCGCACCGGGTTACGCCCAAACGACCAGCAGCCCGCAACCTTCCGGCGGAACGGAATCTATCATCCGCACGCCGTCGAGCAACGGCCAAAGCAGCGGCGATTCAGGTCGCATTGGATCGCCGATACCCAGCTATCCCGCGCCGCTTCGCGATTTTAATAACCCTGCCGCCAGTTACGGAAACAATTACGGCCGGTTCGGAAATCCGAACGCAGGTGTCGGCGCGAGACGCAGATAGGCGATTTCGAATAAACCCATCCGATTTCCAATGAGCACGGCAAATCGCTTCGCCGACGAGGGTTGGGCGTCTTGTCCACTTCGCATGGGCCAATTGTTTGCCTACTTGGAGAGGGGCGGCGGCCTGCTGTCATTTCGTCGAGCCATTGTCTTCCTGACAATAGCTTGGCGCGTAGATCCTCGCGCACTAATTAAGCCAGTGTCGCGTTCAAGCTTTCTATTCCACGATCATTGGCTCAAGCTAGGCAACACGATCCGCTCGCGGCCGGTTTGAAGTCGGCAATCGGATCGCGCCGAAATGACGGGGCGAAAAGATGATGACGACCGCGTCGGCGTTGACTGCCTTCGAACTTGCCCGGATCCAGTTCGGGTTTACCGTTTCATTTCACATCATCTTTCCGGCGATCACCATCGGGCTCGGCACCTATCTCGTCGTGCTCGAAGGGCTCTGGCTTTCGACGAAGAACATGGCCTACCAGGATCTTTATCACTTCTGGTCGAAGGTCTTTGCGATCAACTTCGGCATGGGCGTCGTCTCGGGCATCGTCATGGCCTACCAGTTCGGCACCAACTGGAGCGGCTTCACGGCGTTCGCCGGCGGCGTAACCGGCCCGCTTCTCACCTATGAGGTGCTGACGGCATTTTTCCTGGAAGCCGGCTTCCTCGGCGTGATGCTGTTCGGTTGGAACAAGGTCGGCCCCGGCCTCCACTTCTTCGCGACGATCATGGTGTCGCTCGGGACGCTGCTGTCCGCCTATTGGATTCTGGCGTCGAACAGCTGGATGCAAACGCCCGCAGGATTTGAAGTCCTCGACGGCCGCGTCGTCCCCGTCGACTGGCTCAAAGTGATCTTCAATCCGTCCTTCCCCTATCGTCTCGCACACATGGTTGTGGCCTCCGAGATCGCCGTCGGCCTGTTCGTCGGCGCTTCCGCTGCCTGGCACCTGCTCAGGGGCCGCTCTACGCCGGCGATCCGCACCATGTTCTCGATGGCCATGTGGCTGATCGCGGTGCTCGCACCCATTCAGATCCTCGTCGGCGACCGGCACGGCCTCAACACGCTCGAGCACCAGCCGGCCAAAATCGCCGCCATCGAAGGCCATTGGCAAAACACACCCGGAGCAAGTGTCCCGCTCATTCTGTTCGGGTGGCCCGACATGGCCGCCGAGACGACACGCTATGCAATCGAGGTTCCCTATCTCGGCAGCCTCGTCCTGACGCACAGCCTCCATGGACAAATTCCCGGTCTCAAGGATTTTCCGCCCCAAGATCGCCCGAACTCCACGATCGTCTTCTGGACGTTCCGCATCATGGTCGGCCTCGGCCTGCTGATGCTCGGCCTTGGCGTGTGGAGCCTATCGCTGCGCTGGAAGAAGAACCTGTTCTCGTCCCAGCTGTTCCTGCGCGCGGCATTGCTGATGGGGCCGACGGGCCTTCTCGCGATCCTCGCGGGATGGCTGACAACGGAGATCGGACGCCAGCCCTGGGTCGTCTACGGTGTGATGCGAACTGCAGATGCCGTCTCGAACCATTCGGTTCTCACCCTCTCGATCAGCTTGGCGGCGTTCGTCATTATTTATTTCGCGGTCTTCGGCATGGGCATCGCCTACATACTGAAGGTCGTTGGGCAAGGCCCGGACGAGGGCGGTGGCGGCGGACAGCCTGACGCCGATACCGACCCGCACTTGCGTCCTGCCCGCCCGTTGTCGGCCGTCGAGGACAAAATCGACGTCCCGGCGTTCCCAGCCTCTCAAGGAGATTGAAAACCATGGATAGCGGTATCGATCTCCCGCTCCTTTGGGCCGCGATCATCGGCTTCGGTCTGATGATGTATGTCATCATGGACGGCTTCGACCTCGGGATCGGAATTCTCTTTCCCTTCATTCGAGATCGCGGCGATCGCGATACGATGGTCAATACTGTCGCCCCCGTCTGGGACGGCAATGAAACCTGGCTCGTGCTTGGCGGCGCCGGGCTTCTCGCAGCCTTTCCGCTCGCCTATTCCGTCATCCTGTCGGCCGTCTACTTGCCGATCATCGCCATGCTTCTCGGACTGATCTGCCGCGGCGTCGCCTTCGAATTTCGCTTTAAGGCCGATGATGCGCACAAGCCGATCTGGGATAGAGCCTTTGCCGGCGGCTCCTACATGGCGACGTTTTCTCAAGGCGTCGTCCTCGGATCTTTCATCAACGGTTTTAAAGTGTCCGGTCGCGCCTACGCCGGAGGCGGGCTCGACTGGCTGACCCCCTTCAGCATCTTTTCGGGATTTGCGTTGATCGCCGCATATGCCTTGCTGGGCGCGACGTGGCTCATTCTGAAAACCGAAGGCCCTTTGCAAAAGCGCATGCGCGAACTCACGAAGCCGATCGTGCTTGCCCTTTTTGCGACGATCGCCATCGTCAGCCTCTGGACGCCGCTCACCCATCCCGAGATTGCAGCACGATGGTTCTCGTTCCCAAACATCGTATTCTTCTCGCCGGTCCCCATTCTTGTGGTCGCGGCGACATTGGCCATCCTCTGGAGTGCACAGCGTGACACGCACGCGACGCCCTTCATCCTGGCCTTGATCCTCATCTTCCTTGGGTATAGCGGGCTCGGCATCAGCCTGTGGCCGAACATCATCCCACCGTCCATTTCCATCTGGGATGCCGCTGCCCCACCGCAAAGCCTGGGCTTCACGCTCGTCGGCGCACTCTTCACCATCCCCTTCATCCTCTTCTACACGGCATGGGCCTATCACGTGTTCCGCGGCAAGGTGAAAGCCGGCGAGGGCTATCACTGATGCCGGGCGACGTGGAAACGCAGCGCCCCTCTTGGCCCCGCCGTGTCGGATGGCTCCTTCTGATCTGGTTGCTGAGCGTGCTTGCGCTCGCCATCGTGGCGGGCGTTATTCGCATCGTCATGACCGCAGCCGGCCTGACGGTATGAAGAGCGACGCCGGTAGACGAAGCCTTCCCAAAACGACGCGTGAACAATTCAGCCGAGCTGCTGCGGCTCGACCTCTGGCCGAGCCAAATGCGCGAACTCGCTGGTCACGCGATCATAGAGCTCGCGCTTGAACGGCACGGCAAGCTTCGGCACCGTTTCGATCGGCGCCCACCGCCACGTGTCGAACTCGGCTTTCATGCCGGCCTTCGAAGTAATATCGATGTCGCTATCCTCGCCCAGGAAGCGCATCACAAACCACTTCTGCCGCTGGCCTCGATATCGCCCCTTGAGCGCAATCCCGAGCAGATTCTGAGGCAGCTCGTACGATAGCCACTCCGAATGCTCCGCCAGCACCTCGACGTGAATGACGCCGGTTTCCTCCCGCAGCTCCCGCAGAGCCGCCATCCGGGGTGCTTCGAACTTCTCGATACCGCCCTGAGGCATCTGCCAGATATGAGCCTGATGATCACCCGCCCACTTCGGCCTGCGGCGACCGACCCAGACCAAGCCGTCCCGATTGAGCAGCATGATGCCGACGCATATCCGAAACGGCAGCGCATCACGGAACAAGCTCGATGGCTCAGGCAGTAATGTCATCCCTCAGAGCACCGTTACGGCCTTCTTGGAAGGTCGCCCTTTCGATTCGTCTATCCTACAGAATTACGTAGCAGGTATATGACATTAGACTGTCATATATATAGGCATATCGATCACAAGCGGCATTTTTAGGCAATACATATCGAAAAGCAGCCGATTTTGCCGCGCTATCCACTGACACCGCGGACGAGTGGCCCGAATTCAACGAGAACTTGCCGGTAGACCTCCCTTTTGAACGGGACGATCAAATCGAGAAGGTCATCGGCGCGAGCCCAGCGCCATTCGACGAACTCAGCCTCAAGTCCCGCCGCCGGCACGATGTTGATCTCGCCGTCCTGCCCGTTGAACCGATAAGCGAACCATTTCTGCTTTTGTCCGCGATAGCGCCCGCCCCACGCGCGGCCGATCAGTTCCGGCGGCAGATCGTAGGTGACCCAACGCGTCAACTCCGCAATTTGATCTACAGAAACGATTGCCGTCTCTTCGAATAGCTCTCGTCGCGCCGCGGCCGCAGGGTCTTCACCCGGATCGACACCTCCTTGAGGCATCTGCCACCAGGTCCCGCGCCCTTCCGCGTCACCTGGAATATCGGCTCGGCGGCCGATCCACACCAACCCTTGCGAGTTGATGACCATCTGCCCGACACAGAGGCGGTAAGGAAGGTCGGCGGCGTCCACCTTCGATTTCGATTGTTCGGTCATTCTCAGGCCCGTTCGTTGTGAGAGCGCTCAAATAGCATGAAGGGCGCCGTTTTAGGGCGCCCTCCAAAAAATCGAAGCCTTGGCAGACGCGCCTTAGTTCGGCGTGACTTTCTTGTCGTCGTCCGAGGAAGGAGCGGCTGCCGGCGCCTTCTTGTCATCGTCGGTCGATGGCTTTACCGCCGGGGTCTGGGCCGGCTGCGGCGTCGCACTGGCTGCTTCCGGACCGACAGCTTTGCCGTCCAGGAAGTTGATCGCATACTGAAGCTGCGTGTCCTTGTCGGCATCCTTGGCGACGTACGACGGCGAGCCCGACGGTTCGGCGAGATCGTCGTCCTTCGTCTGGTCGGAACCGTCCGGGTTCTTCAAGTGACCGCGAAGGCTCGCTTCGCCACGCGGCTTCTCGGCAGCGATCTTCGCCTTGAGATCTTCCGGCACGGCCTCGTCGACCCTGATATCCGGTTCGATGCCCTTGGCCTGGATCGACCGGTTCGACGGCGTGTAATAGCGGGCCGTCGTCAGGCGGATCGCCCCGTTGGCGCCAAGCGGGATGATTGTCTGCACCGAGCCCTTGCCGAACGAGCGCGTGCCGATGATGGTCGCACGCTTATGATCCTGCAGAGCGCCCGCAACGATCTCGGACGCCGACGCCGAGCCGCCGTTGACCAGAACGACCATCTTCTTGCCGTCCGTGATATCGCCGGGACGAGCGTTCGCACGCTGCGTCTCTTCGTTGTTGCGGCCCTTCGTCAGCACGATTGCACCCTGCTCCAGGAAGTCATCGGAGACGGCAATAGCCTGATCGAGGAGACCACCGGGGTTGTTGCGCAAGTCGACGATGTAGCCCTTGACGTTCGGACCGATCTTCTTGTCGAGACCTTCAATCGCCTTCACGAGGTTGGCATGCGTCTGCTCGTTGAAGGTCGAGATCTTCACGTAGCCGACATCGCCTTCGACGTGTGCTTTGACCGGGTTGATCCGGATCACGTCGCGCACGACCTTGACGTCGAACGGCACGTCGCGGCCCTTGCGGACGATCGTCAGCGTAATCGGCGTGTTGACCGGACCGCGCATCTTCTCGACGGCTTGTTCGAGCGTCAGACCCGAAATCGCTTCGTTATCGAGATGCGTAATAAGGTCGTTCGCCATCAGGCCGGCCTTGGCGGCAGGCGTATCGTCGATCGGCGAAACGACTTTGATGACGCCGTTCTCCATCGTGACTTCGATGCCGAGACCGCCGAACTCGCCACGGGTCTGGACTTGCATATCCCGGAAATTCTTCGGGCTCATATAAGATGAGTGCGGATCAAGCGACGACAGCATGCCGTTGATCGCAGCTTCGATAAGCGCGGTATCGTCGGGTTTGTCGACGTAATCGGAACGAACGCGCTCCAGCACGTCTCCGAAGAGATCGAGTTGCTTATAAAGCTCTGTATTCTGCGATGAAGTCGCAGAATATGTTTGGGTGACGTTCAGGAGCGTCGTCGCCCCGGCCAAACCCGTCATCAGCAGGAATGTCCAGAATGCATAGTCTGTCTTGCGCATTAGCCTTGTACCTTCTGCTGACCTGATGCCCACCAGGGATCGGGATCGATAGGACGTCCATCTTTACGAAGTTCGACATATAAGACGGGTCCGCTTACTGGTGTCGCGGTCGTCGAATTCTTTTGTCCACCACTCATTGTACCGACAGGCTCCGCGGTCAGGACGAACTGTCCCGGCTGAACGTCGATCTGAGACAAGCCTGCGAGCAGGACATGATAGCCGTCGCCGGCATTAATGATCAAGAGTTGCCCATAGCTGCGGAATTCTCCAGCGTAAACAACCCAGCCGTCACATGGCGATGTGACTTGGGCGGAAAACCGCGTCTCGATAACGATTCCCTTGGATTTACCGCCGAATTGCGTCCGCTCGCCAAAGCCAAGAGCTCGCCGGCCCTGCGCCGGCAACGGCAGCTTGCCGCGCGCGTCAGAAAACGGAATGGCCGGTTCGATTCGACCCGGATTACCCGCGATGAGGGACGCACCGCCAGGTGCCAGCTCGACCATCGCAACCTTCTGGCCGCTTCCGTTGGTCGGCGTAAACGGTGCCCCTCCTGCTGCGACGTCGGTCGCCGATGATCCAACTTTGGGCGCTCCCGCGGGTTTAACCGCTCCGGGTGGAGCAGCCGCGACCTGCGCAGTTTTGGTGCGACCGTCACCGCCCGCATTCTCAGGCGGAGGTGGTGTGATGATCTGCGGTCCGGACGCCGGAGCCGCCGAAGCCGATTGCGTAGCTTCATCCTGGTGATGCGCTTTGAGCTCGTCGTCGTAGCTGCCGAGTCCTGTCTTCTCCTTCACGGCCACATCGAGCTTGTTGATGAGATCCGAAAGGTTCGTCACACTTTTCGAAATGTCGCCGGTTGCGGCACGCACGGAAGCAAGCTGCGACTGGCGATCGTCAAGCGTCAGCTTCTTGGCCTCCATCAGGCTCGCAAGACGCGTACGCGCTTCATTGAGTCGATCCGTCTCGGCTTGCAGCCGCGCGCCTTCCGTTCGGATGCTGCCCATGACGCGCTGCAGGTCGGCGAGCTTCGTTCCAAGACTAAGCGCCTGATCCCTGAGATCCGGAAATGCCGACGCCAGCAGCATCGCGCTGCGAACCATCTTCAGCGCATCTTCGCGGCGGGTCACAAGAACCGGCGGGGGATTGCGCCCCATGCGCTGGAGCGCGCTCAACAGCGCCGCGATCTGACCGTGACGTTGCGCCAGCGAGCCGCGAACCATCCGTTCCTGTTCTTCGAGTTCCGACATCCGTCCCTCGATCGCCGTCATCTGCCCCTCGCTCCTTTGGATGAGGGCGGCCGTTTCGATGAGGCGGCTGTTCAGCCGCTGGCGCTCGGCGTCGAGCTGAGCGACATCCGATTGGATCGTGAGTTCTTTGGCGGCGTTGACATCGAGCTCATGCTTTTTTTCCTGCAGCACGCGCTTGGCCGTTACCGGATCGGTCGGTAGCGGGTCTTCGGCGAAGAGCGGAGACGGCATGAGCGCGAAGGACAATGCCAATACCCCGGCGAAACCCACGCTCCCTCCCACGTCGCCGATGCGAAGCCGTGGAGTCCGTGACGCCGGTGGGTTCTTTGACACAGGGCCTCAAGTGGAAGGGGGCATATAGCCGGGAAAAACGGATTTCGCCCGTCTTGAAACCGGATGTGCGAATGATGCAGCGAAAAAATTAAGGCATTTCCAGCGGAGAGCAAATTTCAAATGCGTAATGCTTTGCCGACGGATGGTCTCTGCGTCCTGATTCTGCAGCCGCGCCCCCTCAGGCACTTGGAGATTGCCCGGCCCGTGTGGAGGGCTTAAGCAAACCTCTGGACCTCGCCGCGGATACGCCTGATGCAAACTTTTCTCTACCATGCCACGACGGTTGCCGTTTTTGCCGTTCTCATCGTTTTACTCTTGGGTTTGTGGAACATGATGCGGGGCTCCAGCCCGAACTTGAGCCAAAAATTGATGCGTTGGCGCGTCGGGCTCCAGTTCGTGGCGATCCTCATTATTCTTGCGTATGTCTTTGTGACCCACTAATGGCCGCGACAGACGCCCAAGCGACAAATGCGCAGTCTCAGGCATTATGGGCGAAATGAGACAAACTAGGTCTTGAGATCGATGGTCGTACTCAACCGCATTTACACGAAAACCGGCGATGCCGGCACGACGGCTCTCGGAAGCGGCGAACGTGTCCCCAAAACGTCGCCTCGAATTGCGGCTTACGGAACCGTCGACGAAACAAACGCCGCGGTCGGTGTCGCCCGCACCCATTTGGCCGGCCAGGACGCCGAGGTGGACGCCATGCTTCTGCGCGTCCAGAACGATCTGTTCGATCTCGGAGCCGATCTCTGCGTGCCTGATAAGGGCGAAAAACTGCCCTACGAACCGCTGCGCATCTCGGACGCCCAGGTGACCCGGCTCGAAGCCGAGATCGACCAGATGAACGGTGAGCTTGAGCCTTTACGGTCCTTCATTCTTCCCGGCGGCACGCCAGTGGGCGCGGCGCTGCATGTCGCACGTACGATATCGCGCCGAGCCGAACGAATGATGGTCGAATTGGCAAGTCTTCCGGGCGAAACCGTCAGCCCGCCCGCGCTCAAGTATGTCAACAGGCTTTCGGATTTCCTGTTCGTCGCGAGCCGCTATGTCAACGATCGCGGCAACGGCGACATCCTGTGGGTTCCCGGTAAAAATCGCTGAGCGCTCGGGCGGCGGAGCACCCAGTTTCGGCGCCCCGTCATGGTTTATGCGACACCGCATCCAAGGTTCTGAGCCTGCGCCAAAAGACGTGTCGAAACCGGCATTTTCGCCCCGACCGCGACGCACGCGACGATTGACTTGAGCAAAACCCACCCGTAGTTTTCGCTCTTCGCAGTTGCGAGAATTGCGCCCTTGGCCGAATGCCAGACCGGCCGGGCGTATCCAGGTCATCCGATCACGGCGAAATCGCATTGCTAAAGAAACCCGCGCTCGTCCGAAACGCGGGAAACAACAAACAGGGGAGCGCCAGGATCCTGGCGAAAGGCATGAAGATCGTTGTGCCGGTCAAACGCGTCGTCGATTACAATGTTAAAATTCGCGTCAAACCGGATGGTTCTGGAATCGACCTGGCAAACGTCAAGATGTCGATGAATCCATTCGATGAAATCGCCGTCGAAGAAGCGGTTCGCCTCAAGGAAAAGAGCGGCGCCAAGGAAGTCGTCGCCGTCTCGATCGGAACGGCCAAGTCGCAGGAAACACTGCGCACCGCCCTTGCCATCGGCGCCGACCGCGCCATCCTGATCGAAGTCCCCGACGGCACCATCGTTGAGCCGCTCGCCGTCGCCAAGCTTCTGAAAGCGCTCGTAGAAGCCGAAAAGCCCGATCTCGTCATCCTCGGCAAGCAGGCGATCGACGACGACAGCAATCAGACGGGTCAGATGCTCGCGAGCCTGCTCGATTGGCCGCAAGGAACGTTCGCCTCGAAGGTGGTTCCGGAAGCAGGATCGGTATCCGTCACGCGCGAGGTCGATGGCGGCCTCGAAACGATCAAGCTCAATCTTCCCGCCGTCGTCACAACCGACCTGCGGTTGAACGAGCCGCGCTATCCGTCATTGCCAAATATCATGAAGGCCAAGAAGAAGCCGCTTGATGTCAAGAAGCCCGACGACTTCGGGGTCGATATCGCACCGCGGCTCAAGATTTTGAAAACTGCCGAACCCGCGACCCGCAAAGCCGGCGTCAAGGTCGGCAGCGTTGCGGAACTGGTCGAGAAGCTCAAAAGCGAAGCGGGAGTTCTCTGATAATGACAACACTTCTCCTCGCCGAGCTCTCAGGCAATTCGCTTGCTCCAGCAACGGCCAAAGCGCTTTCCGCGGCGAAGGACCTTGGCGGAGACGTTCACATCCTGGTTGCAGGTTCCGACGTTGGTAGCGCCGCCGAATTTGCAGCCAAGCTGGCTGGCGTCTCGAAGGTCCTCGCCGCGGATGCACCACAACTGGCGAATGGTCTCGCCGAGGAAGTGGCGGCGGTCATCCTTTCGATCGCGAAAGACTATTCGTCCATCGTCGCCGCCTCGACGGCATTCGGCAAAAACGTCATGCCCCGCGTCGCCGCCAAGCTCGACGTCATGCAGATCTCCGAGATCACAAAGGTCGTTTCGCCCGACACGTTTGAGCGGCCGATCTACGCCGGCAACGCCGTCCAGACCGTGCAGTCGACCGAGGCGACCAAGATCATCACGGTTCGTACCGCTGCCTTTGCCGCCGCACCCGAAGGCGGTTCCGCCGCAATCGAGCCCGTTTCCGTGCCGGCAGCCGTTGGTATATCGACCTTCGAAAAGGCCGAGCTGTCGAAATCGGATCGCCCCGAGCTGACATCCGCGAAAATCATCATTTCCGGCGGTCGCGGCATGGGCAACGGCGAGAACTTCACCAAATACATCGAGCCTATCGCCGATAAGCTCGGCGCTGCGATGGGCGCGTCGCGCGCGGCCGTCGACGCCGGGTTCGTACCGAACGACTGGCAAGTCGGTCAGACCGGCAAGGTCGTGGCGCCGGACCTCTACATCGCCGTCGGCATTTCAGGTGCCATTCAGCACCTTGCCGGCATGAAGGATTCCAAAGTCATCGTCGCGATCAACAAGGACGGCGAAGCACCGATCTTCCAGGTCGCCGACTATGGGCTCGTGGCAGACCTCTTCCAGGCGCTCCCCGAACTCGACGCCGAACTGCAGAAGGCCGGACGCTGAGGCAACATCTCAACCCGCGAGGACAAGCTTTCATGCCGCAAGCTCAGAAGCTGATGGAAAAAGGCAAGGTCGGCGTTCAGCCTGCCCGGACGATCAGCAAGGTCGGCGTTATCGGCGCGGGTCAGATGGGCAGCGGCATCGCCCACGTCGTCGCCCTCTCGGGTTACTCGGTTGCCATCAACGATCTGAAAAAGGAATCGTTCGACAAGGGCATCGAGGCCGTCACCAGGAACATGGAGCGCCAGATCGCCAAGGGCCTCATCAAGGAGGAAGATCGCGACCACGCTCTCGAACGCATCTCCTTCGCACCGACGCTCGAAGCCTTCGGAGACTGCGATCTCGTCATCGAGGCGGCGACAGAAGACGAGAGCCTGAAGCACAAGATCTTCGCAGCCCTTTGTCCGCACCTGAAGCCGACGGCGTTGCTCGCATCGAACACCTCTTCCATTTCGATTACGCGCCTCGCCTCGACCACCGACCGGCCCGAAGATTTCATCGGCATGCACTTCATGAATCCGGTGCCGCTCATGGAGCTTGTCGAGCTGATCCGTGGCATCGCTACCGAAGACGAAACCTTCTCGACCGCGAGAGTCTTCGTCGAAAGCCTCGGCAAGACGACGGCGGTATCAGAAGATTTCCCGGCATTCATCGTCAATCGCATTCTGCTGCCGATGATCAACGAGGCCGTCTACACGCTTTATGAAGGCGTCGGCACCGTCGAAGCCATCGACAAGGCGATGAAACTCGGCGCCCACCATCCGATGGGCCCGCTGGAACTCGCGGATTTCATCGGCCTCGATACCTGCCTGAGCGTGATGCAGGTTCTTTACGAAGGCTTGTCGGACTCCAAATATCGTCCTTGTCCGCTCCTCGTGAAATACGTCGAAGCCGGCTGGCTCGGCCGCAAGACGAAGCGCGGCTTCTACGATTATCGCGGCGAAAAGCCGGTTCCGACACGCTGACGTGTCATCCTCCGATGCCGCCGACAGCTGCGGCGATCCCGCTACGATCGAGCAGGACACCAAGTCCCGGATAGACGACGAGCCACGATAGCGCCGCGATGCAGATAGTGAGCCCGGTCGCAATCGGCCACGACATTCCCCAGAATCGCCTGTGACTTTCCGTGACGAACACCAGCACGGCAATCAACGTCAAAACGGCGAGCCCTTCCCACAGCGTCGCGAGATCGACGACGGTCCCGCTCTTGAGCAAGGCCACGGCGGTCACGAAGAAGAATATCGCAACGGCGCTCGATAGAAGCGCACCGTAACTGACGCTCAACACGCAAAGCTTCACGTACGACATCGGCGAGCGCCGGCGCGTTCCGAGCGCGCGGCAGAGGTAGTATTGGATCGGCGTCAGAATCACGATGCCTACGTATTGTATAACCTCGTTCGTGATAACCGCCCCGTTGTTGGCAGTATTCGGCACATTGAAGAGTGCCGAATAGATCCGCGGCAGGATGACGAAAGAAAGAGTAAGCTGCGCGCCGACCATCGCGGTCAGAAAACCCCACTGCGATCGATAAGTTGGGTCGTCCGTTAGCCGGATGATCGTATCGACGGGATGGCGAAGAAACGACAATACGACGGCAAAGATGCCGTGGCCGCGGCGCGAACTCAGAAATTCGGAAGCGAGGCTGCCCCACCCTTCCGACGCTTCCTCGGCGGCGGTTGCCGCCGGCGCGCCACAGGCACCGCAAAACTTCCCCTCGATCGCTACCCCGCAGTTTGCGCAAAGCTGCGCGTTCGCCGTACCAGCTTCCGACATGACCGCCGCCCTCGATTCCCACTTCGATCAATCCAATTTGTATCATGAGCGCATGACGTCAGAAACTGGCGCCTGCCGGCGTTCCGCGTTATGCAGCCGTTACCGGTGTTCAGCGGCAAGAGACGGATATGGCAGGAAATTCGCGTGTGGCGCTGGTGACGGGTGCGGGCTCCGGGATCGGACGGGCGGTCGCCCTCAAGCTCCAGGGCGCCGGATTTGACGTCGCTCTTCTCGGACGCCGCGTCGCCGAGCTGCAAGAGACCGCCGAGGCCGCATCGCCCGGCGGTGGCCGCTTGCTCATCGCGCCCGCCGACGTCACCGATGAAGCGGCCGTCGCGAACGCCTTCGGAAAAACGCGCGACACGTTCGGCCGGCTCGATCTCCTTTTCAACAATGCCGGCACGTTCACGCAAGGTGTGCCGATTGACGAACTGCCGGTCGCGGATTGGAAGCGCGTCGTCGACGTCAATCTGACGGGCTGTTTTCTTTGCGCACGCGAAGCGACGCGCATCATGAAAGCGCAAGACCCGAAAGGCGGACGCATCATCAACAACGGCTCGATCTCGGCGATAACGCCGCGGCCGTTTTCCGCGGCCTATACGGCAACGAAGCACGCGATTACCGGGCTGACGAAATCCCTCTCCCTCGACGGCAGGGCCGACAACATCGCCTGTTCCCAGATCGATATCGGCAATGCCGTGACGGATTTAACGGCCAAGATGGAGAGCGGAATTCTGCAGGCAAATGGCGAAGTCATGGTCGAACCTCGCATTGACGTCGCCCACGTCGCCGATGCGGTGCTCTACATCGCCAACCTGCCGCTCGACGCCAACGTCCAGTTCATGACGCTGATGGCAACGACTATGCCCTTCATCGGACGCGGATTAGCCGCCGGAAAAATATCCGGCCGGAGAGAGCAAATACGTTGCTCTTTCCGGCCGGCCCGCTACCCCGCGACGGCGCTCCAGGGGCAAGACAGTATCCGTCGCGCCGCACGCAGAGTTTCGACGTCGAGCCGTCAGTTCGGCAGGAGCACGCCGTTGATCACGTGGATGACGCCGTTCGACTGGTTGACGTCGGCGATGGTGATCTTCGCCTTGTCGCCTTTGCCGTCGACGACCCACCAGCCGCCCGCGTTGTCGCCCTCGACGGTGATGTGCTCTCCTTCGACGGTCTTGAGATCGAGCTTGCCGCCGTGGGCCTTCGCCTGTTTGGCAAGTTTCGCTGCCGAGTAGTCGCCAGCGACGACGTGATAGGTCAGCACATTCTTCAGCTGCGTCTTATTCTCGGGCTTGAGAAGGTTCGCGACCGTGCCGTCCGGAAGCTTTTCGAATGCTTCGTTGGTCGGAGCGAAAACGGTGAACGGGCCCTTTGCCCTCGAGCGTCTTCACCAGACCGGCCGCCTTGACTGCCGCGACGAGCGTCGTGTGATCCTTCGAATTCACCGCATTTTGGATGATGTTTTTTGTCGGATACATTGCCGCGCCGCCGACTTCGACGCTCTGCTCCTTGGCAAACGAATTGGCAACGAGACCCGAGGATAGCGAAAGAGCAAAAATAGCCGCGCCGAGAAAATGTGCGCGATTGAATGTGACCATTGAAAGTCTCCGGTTTTTTACCTCCCGATGGAGGCATGTCCGGAGTTACGGGTCACAGTGAGCAGAGTTTCAGAAAACTTCGGGCGATCAGAAAACGCCGGCGTCGCTATCAGCGGGTCGTGGGGATAAGCCGGCCTGAAAAGACCACCGGCCCCGTCGGCTTGCCGGTCGGCGATCCGCCTTCAGGTTCGAGGCTCACGGCGAACGTCGCGCTCTCGATCACGTCGGGTTTATAGGCGGCAAGCGTCGGACGCGTGATGACCTTTCGTTCGTCAATCACCCCGAGCGACTTCGGTGCACCGAGACTGTCTTGCACCAGCCAAAGCTCATAACTCTTTCCGGCTTCGGGCTTCGCCGCCACGGGCTGCACCGTCATGATCCGATCCTCGATATTGACGGTTACGAGGAAAGCCGGAGACGTGGCGTCCTTTTGCAGAACAGCAACGAAATTCTGTTGCTTCGGCTTCGGTTGGAATTCCCTGACACCGAAGGCAACGGCGAGGCACGCCGCAACGGCGGACGCGGCAATCGCGGCCGTCCGCCAGACCTTCAAACTCCGGCGCAAGGCGACGATCGTCGCGCCACCGGCGGGTTCGGCCTCTTTCCCATCGATCCGCGCCAGAATGCGGGCGAGAAGATTTTCGTGAGGCGCGACCGCGGGAACCGTGTCCGATAACGGCGCCAATCGGCGCTCCCATGCGAGAATAGCCGCCTCAAGCGCGGGTTCACGCAATCGCCGGGCTGCCACCGACGCACGTTCGCCGGCGTCGAGCGTCCCGAGGACGTACTCCCCGGCAAGGGCATCAATGTCGTTCTCGTCCGTCATGAACCGAGACAACCCTTCAACTGAGCCAGCGACCGGCGAAGCCAGGTTTTGATGGTATTCACGGGCTGACTATATTTCGCGGCAAGCTCGTCGCGGCTTAAACCTTCGCAATAGGCGAGCACGACCATCTGGCGGCGATCGGGCTCGAGCCGATCCAGACACCCGGCGAGCCGCTTGGAATCCTCGGCGCGTAAGACGCTCGCGAGCCCCGTTTCATCGTCGGCAGCCATGGTCTGAACTTCGGGGTGGTCTTCAATCGAAACGGGGGCCTTGCGCCGCACTTCGTCGAGCGCGCGGTTTCGCGCGATGGCCGCCATCCAAGCGATCGGCGAAGCCTTTTCGGCCCTGAAGTCGCCCGCTCGCTCCCAGATTTTCACGTAAACCTCTTGCAGCACCTCGTCCGCGATGTCCCGGCGCCGCAAGATACGGAGAATGATGCCGTAAAGTTTCGCGCTCGTCGCCCGATAAACCTGGGCGAATGCTGCCCGATCTCGATTGGCGACACGTTGCAGGAGCAAACTGATGTCTTCGGCGGACGTCATTTTTATTGTGTTTCTCGCCGTAGTTGATCCGCAAACCGCGAGTTCGAACAAACCATATAATCTGTCTACGGCTGGGCCGATAGCCCCTCCGCCGACTTCGCCACCGAGATGATTTCGTCTGTCAGAAACGCTGTCAGATCCCGCGTGAGATAATGGACGTGATCGGGAAGTTCCCGCCATTCCCTGATCTTGAGCTGCGCCGGATGGTCGATGTAGTCGGAATGAACGAGCACCGTCGTCATGCCGAGCGTCGACGCGGCTTCGAGATTGTGCGGCATGTCTTCGAACATCGCCGCCTGCGCAGCCGGAACGTCATGCAGCTTCAAGAGCCGGTCGAACGCTTCGCGCTCGGGCTTTGGTACATAGTCGAGCGCGGCGATATCACAGATATCTTCGAAGAGATGGAGCACGCCGAGCTTGCGCGCAACGTTTTCCGCGTGGCGCCGCGAACCGTTCGTAAAAATAAGCCGCCGGCCCGGCAACGCTTCGATCGCCGCCGCAAGCGCCGGTAACTCCGGCACGACGGATAAATCGATGTCGTGGACGTATTCGAGAAACGGCCCCGGCGGCAACTTGTGGATCTTCATCAACCCGGCAAGCGTTGTCCCGAACTGACGATAATAGGCCTTCTGCAAATGCCGGGCATGTTCGCGCGGCACGCCGATCGTCTTGGCGATGTATTCGCTCATACGCCGGTCGACTTGCGAAAAGAGATCGCACGACGCCGGATAGAGCGTGTTGTCGAGATCGAAAATCCATGTATCGACATGGGCGAAGCCACGTCGGGCTGCGGTCGCTGGCAGGTCTGGTATTCGGGCCAGATCCGGCATCACCCCTTGCCCTTCTTGCGTTCCGCGCGCTTTACGAGCGTGCCGACGCCATGCTCGGTAAAGAGTTCGAGCAGCACGCAGTGCGGCACCCGCCCATCTATGACGACGACGCCCTCGACACCGGCCTCGACGACTTCGATACAGCCTTCGATCTTCGGGATCATGCCGCCCGAGACCGCGCCCTTTTTGATCATGGCGCGCGCTTCATCAATTGTCAGGCTCGGAATGAGCTTCTTGTTTTCGTCGAGAACACCGGCCACGTCCGTCAACAGAAGCAGGCGCTTCGCTTGCATGCGCGCCGCGAGCGCCGAAGCAAACGTGTCCGCATTGACGTTCAGCGTCTCACCTTCACGACTGATCGCAACCGGCGCGATGACCGGAATGAGGTCCGACTTCGAGATCACCTCGACAATGTGCGGATTAACTTCCACCGGATCGCCGACATAACCGATGTCGACATGCTTCATGATGTTCGACTGCGGGTCTGGCATCTCCGTGATTTTCTTCGCGATCATCAGATTGGCATCCTTGCCCGAGATGCCGACCGCCTTGCCGCCCTGCCGGTTGATCGCCGATACGATCTCTTTATTGATCTTGCCGGAAAGCACCATCTCGACGACTTCGACAGTCGGCTTGTCGGTGACGCGCAGGCCATTAACGAAATCCGACTTGATGGCGAGCTTCTGCAGCATGCTGCCGATCTGCGGGCCGCCGCCATGCACGACGATCGGGTTGATGCCCGATTGCTTCAGGTAGACGATATCCTGCGCGAACGCCGTAAACAGCTCTTCGTCGCCCATGGCGTTGCCGCCGAATTTGATAACGACGGTCTTCTCATCGTAGAGAATAAGGTGCGGAATCGCTTCCGCGAGAATGCGCGCCTGCTGATGCGCCGTAAGCGGGCTTTCGACCGGCGCTCCGGCGGCTTTTCCAGAGAGATTTTTCGCTGACGTCACGCGCTCCCCCTATGGCCAAAATGCATCGCGCCGGCGGGGAGCCGGTCGCCTTGTCGCGGTCTTATAGCTTCTCGGTGGACGGCCTCAATGGATTTCCCGGACTTGGTGACCAGAGAGCTTTCCTGACGCAGGCATATACGGGCTCCTGGGGACGAAAGCCATTCCCTGCCTGCCAACCGCCGTGTCATTGCTATAACCTTGCCATCCGCGTGTGTTTTCGACACGCTACCCGTTGAGTCCTGGCCAGTCTTGCCCGTCTTGGCCTTCGTTTCAGGAGATGTCGTGGGCGTGACGGCACCAGATATTGCGCAAATCCCCATGTCGTCGGAACTTGCCACGACGCTGTCTCGCGGCGCCGAATTCGCCGGGGCGACAGGCGCGTCGGAGGTTTCGCTCGAGCACTTGCTCGCAGCCCTCTGCGACGACCCCGATGCCGTCGCGGTGCTCGATGCGAGCCATATCGACGGCGAGCGCATTAAGGGGGATGTAATCTCCCGCGTTCTCCAGGGCGCCCAGCAGCCGATCGTCCCACAAGAGTCTCTCGGCGTCTCGCCCGAAGTGAAGCGCATTTTGGAGGCCGCCGCCGCCGCGTCCCGGGGAAGCCGCCGACGCGATATCAACGGCGCCATTGTACTCGCCGCGATCGTTGGCGATGCAAGAAGCATGGCGGCCGAGATTCTCGAAGCGCACGGCTTGACCTTCGAAAATGCCATCCGCGCCCTGCAAAGCGCTCTTTCGCCACCGCGCGAGGCACCCGTCCAACAGCCTCCCGTCGCCGACGACGTCCTTGCGCGTGCCCGCGAGCGCGTCCAATCGCGGTCGGCGCCATCGCTACGCGAAATCATGAAAGATATGCCGCGGCCCGCCCCGCCGGCACCGTCCATACCGATGCCGGAGATCCCGGCAGCCCATGCACCACCGCAGGCTGAGGAACCACACACCCAACCGCCATTCCCTCAGCCGCCGCTCCCGGAACGCCCGTCGCCCGAGATTGCGGAAGGACCCAGCGCGCTGCCGCCCGAAACCGCGCCCGCGCCGCCCCGGCCAGAGCAATCGCGCCCAGAACAACGGACCGAACCGCCAAGAACGGAACAACCCAGAACCGAACCGCCGAGGCCCGACCCACGCCCGTCTCCGGCCGTCCCAGAGCCGGCGACCCAGCCTGGTAGGCCGTTCCCGCCATCGTCCGCACCGCAAGAGCCGAGATTGCCGTCGGGCGGCGAAGCGGCCCCGCAGCACCGGCCGGATCCCTCCTTTGGCGGACCCAGCGGAAGCCGTGGCCCAGCGCCGTTTCCTCAAGAGCCGTCTCTGCCGCTTCCGTCGCGCCCCATCATCAATCAACCTTTGCCTGGCGGACCACGACAGGAAGCCAATCCGTTGCCGTTCCCATCATCGGGTGCTGGCACACCCGGATACGGCGCCGGTCCTGCCCCGCCGCGCGATATCTTCGCCGACCTGCCTCCGCGGCCGCAGCCATCGCGAATTCAGCCGCCGCCGATACCGCCGTCGGCACCGGCACCGGGTCTTGGTGGTCCCGGAGCGGCCCGCCGTGCGCCCGGCCCGCCTCCATCGCAAACCGGATCACCGCAATTCGGACCGCCCGGAGCAGCTGCGCCTCACGCTGCCCCAGCGGGTGCTCCCCCTATGGGCGCCCCCATGGGTCCGGCCGGTCCGAGACCGAACCTCGGCCAGGATACAGGCTTTCGTCCTGGTCCTTCGATCAGTGGGCAGGCGACAAAACAATCGACGGCGCAGGTGCAGCGGCGAAGCGCAAAACGCAGCAAAGCCGGGAACGTCGAAACCGGCCAGCTCGCCGAAAATATTCCGCGTTCGATGCGCGTCGGAAAAACCGCGCGTGCCGAAGTTCGCATCGCCAAGGCATCCGTCAAAGCTCTGACCGAAGGCCTCGATGGCGGCGGCCAGGTCTGGCAGCACGCCGTCGCCGTGACGAAAGCCATGTCGGTGCGCGTTCGCGCCCCCGAAGGCGGTTTCTATATCGAATCGGCCTCCCCCGAGACGCAATGGATCGAGAGCAATCTCGGCTACGCGAGTGACGATTTCGCAAGCTGGCGCTTCCTGATCACACCGCAGTCGCGCGGTTGGTCGGACCTGCAGATCATCGTCTCGGCGCGAACGATCGGCGCCGATGGCGTTGCCGCAGAAACGGCCCTTCCCGACCAGATCATCGAAGTGAAGGTCCGCGCCAATATCGGACGCGCGCTGGCACGACTGTTCGGCTGGACGATCGCTGCCGTCGTCGGCGGCGCACTGGCGACGTTCGGCGAAACCGGCATGACGATCGCAACGGCCTTAATGAAGAAATTCGGCCACTAGGCGTCAGCCGCCGTGCTCTTCGAAAAGCTGTGCGATGGTCGCGCGCAATTCTTCGAAACCCAGCCCCTTTTCGGACGATGTCGCGATGATTGTCGGAAACGCGGCGGGATGTTTCGCAAGCGCCTTCGACGTTTGCTCGAAAACCTTCGCAAGATCCGTTTCGTTGATCTTGTCGGCCTTGGTCAGCACGACCTGATAGGAAACCGCCGCCCCGTCGAGCAGCGCCATGATCTCATCGTCGACCGGCTTCAGCCCGTGGCGCGCATCGATGAGAAGAAAGACGCGCAACAACGTCCGCCGTCCGGCGAGATAGGCGCGCAGCACTTTGTTCCATGCCGCGACTTTCTCCTTCGGCGCTTCGGCGAAGCCGTAGCCCGGCATGTCCACGAGATAAAGTTCCGAATCGGGTTCGGTGAAGAAATTCAGCTCCTGCGTCCGGCCCGGCGTGTTGGAGGCGCGCGCCAACCGGAGCTGCCCGACGAGCGCATTGATAACGCTTGATTTGCCGACATTCGACCGCCCCGCGAACGCAATCTCGGGCCGATCGTCCGGCGGCAAATGATCGAGATCCGGCGTGCCGCGCGAGAACGTCCAGGCGCGCGTAAAAAGACGCCGGCCACTCTCGATTTGATCAGCCGATAACGTTTCAGCGTCTGCCATCACCAGATCCGACGTGGCGGCCCAAGCGAACCCCGGGCCACCGGGAAAAAGCTATTTACCGGGCCCACTGCTCATCCCGAACAATCGCAACAGCGGCGCGAAGGTGCGTCTGAGGTTCCCGAAAAGGTGGATCTCCGCGCCGCTCCGCTTGTTGATGAGGAGCTGTTGGCAGATCGACAGCGTGTTGCTCCACGCCCAGTAGATCACAAGACCCGCGGGGAAACTTGCGAGCAGGAACGTGAACATCACCGGCATCCACTGGAAGATCTGCTGCTGGATGGGGTCCGGCTGCGGCGGGTTGAGCTGCATCTGGACGAACATCGTCATGCCCATGATCAGCGGCCACGCTCCGATATGCAGGAACGCCGGGCCGTCGAACGGAAGCAACCCGAATAGATTGAAGATCGTTGTCGGGTCCGGCGCCGAAAGGTCTTTAATCCACCCGAAGAACGGCGCGTGGCGCATGTCGATGGTGACAAACAGCACCTTATAGAGTGCGAAGAACACCGGGATCTGCAAGAGGACGGGCCAACAGCCCGCGAGCGGATTGATCTTCTCCTTTCGGTAGAGTTCGAAGATCTCTTTCTGCTGCCTCTGCGAATTGTCCTTGAACTGCTCTTTGATGCGTTGCATCTCGGGCTGCATCTTCTTCATGCGCGCCATGCTCTCGTACTGCTTGCTCGCGAGCGGATAGAAAGCCGCCTTCACGATAACGGTCAGAACGAGGATGGTGATGCCGAAGTTATGGACGATGCCGTTGATGAGCTCCATCAGGTGGAAAAGCGGCCGCGTAATGAAATAAAACCATCCCCAGTCGATCATGCGATCGAAGCGAAGAATGTTGAGCGCCTTGGCGTATCCGTCGATCAGAGACGCCTGCTTTGCGCCCGCGAACAGATGGCCTTCGACGCCCTTGCGCTCGCCCGGCGGAATGGACAGGGCGCCGCGAAGATAATCCGTCTGAAATGCGTCCCTGCCGGATGGATCGCGCGCGGGAAGCGCTGAATACATCGCGCGATAAGGCGCGGTTTGATCTGGAACGAGAGCCGTCGCCCAGTATTTGTCCGTGATGCCGAGCCAGCCGCCGACGACATTATCAAATGTCTTCGGCACGGCTTCTTTGACGGCGTTGGCGTACGTGTCTTCGATAAGCCCGTGCTCGCCGGAAACCCCGACCAAGCCTTCATGCAAAACAGTATAGACATGTGAAGGCGGGTGTCCGCTTCGATGCACGCGCGCATAAGGAAGCAGCGAGATCTCGGCACCGGTGTTGTTCTCGACCTCGTCCGCGATCTTGAACATATAGTTCTTGTCGACCGAGATGGTGCGATGGAAGATGACACCCTGGCCGTTGTCCCAGACGAGGCTGACCGGCGTATCAGGCGTCAGCGTCGTTCCGCTTTCGACTTTCCAGACCGTGTCGTGGTCAGGCACCTTGATCGACGAGCCGACCTGCGGCACCCAGCCGAATTCCGCGAAATACGGGTCGAACGTTCCGGCGGGCGAAAGCAGCGTCACCATCGGGCTGTTGGGATCGATCGTCTCGCGATACTTCTTCAGCACGAGATCGTCGATACGCCCGGTCTTGAGATCGATCGAACCTTCAAGCGAAGGCGTCGAGATCGGAACGCGCGGCGTCGACTTTAGAACGTCTTCGCGAGATTTCGGCGGAACGGCCGCTTGCTGCTGCCCGATGGCGGGCACGCTCTTAGCAGGCTCCGCGACCGGCGCGTTGGCAACGTTCGGCGGGCTTTCCGACGTCGCCTTCCCCTTGTTTTGGGCATCGAGCTGCTTGCTGAACTCTTGCTTCGCCTTCTCGTGCTTGATCTGCGGGGCCGCAAAGAAATACTGCCATCCCATCAACACCAGGAACGACAGCACCACGGCGATGATCAGGTTGGTCTGGTCTTTTGGATCGCTAGGAGAGCTCATCAAATCCTCGAATGGGAGCCGGCCTCTTGAGGCCCGTTCTGGCCCGGAAGCGATGGAGGAAACTGGTCATAAAGGGAAGGGGACACCCAGTCACGCTGACCCTTTTCTGTCGGCGTGCGCGGGCCTGCTGCTGTTCAATGTCGCGATTGCGCGGCTAACGTCACGAAGAAGCAGCGCAAATGGCCGGTCGAGCGCCGCATGCCGCGCGACGACGACATAGTCGCAAGACCCAAGGCTCGCATCTTTGGTTTCCGCGGCGAACGCCGCCTTCAGCCGGCGGCGGATGCGGTTCCGCGTCACGGCATTTCCGATTTTCTTTGTGATTGTAAAGCCGAAGCGCGGCCCCGCCAAATCACGAGAGCCGCCGCCACGGGTCGCGGCAGCGGATCTTTCGCGCATCTCGATCAGAAACGCTGGCGTGGATTGCCGCCGGCCGCCGCGTACAGCGAGAAATTCGGAACGCGCCCTAAGCGTTGGCAGAATCGGAATGGCAGCCTCCAGAGCCGCAAAAAGCAGCGAGCAGCGGGGGCCGAAGCCTTAGACCTGATTAGGCCGAAAGACGCTTGCGGCCCTTCGCGCGACGACGTGCCAGAACCCTCTGACCACCGACCGTCAACATGCGTTTGCGAAATCCGTGGCGGCGCTTGCGAACAAGGCGGCTCGGTTGATATGTGCGCTTCACGGAAATCTCCGTCCAAGTCTCTTAAAGCCGCGATCCGAACCGGACCGAGCGGCATATTGCTGTTATTTTTCCGCTACTTACAAATACTTATCGCCTGGGCGAAAGACCCCAGCCGATTGCGCATTTCTCCGGAATTCGCGTCCTTATAGTCGGCGTGGGGGGGCAAGTCAACGTGAGGACAGCGTCCGCAGATGCCGGAAACAGGGCTCGACCCGCTTCCCATAGGGGATAGGGCTCGATCTCCCACGTGAAAAGTCGGAGCGGCGCGTTAAGCTACTTCGCAGCAACACTCCGATTTTTGGATAGCCCGTAATTTTTGGATAGCCTGTCATGCCCAAGGATATCGTCGACACACCCAGCGAGACGCAAAGCATCGACACGGACTTCTGCGTCATCGGCGCCGGCGCCGGCGGGCTCGCACTCGCGTCCACTGCGGCGGCGTTCGGCCAGCGCGTCGTCCTGATCGAAAAGCATAAAATGGGCGGGGATGGCCTGAATTACGGGAGCGTTCCGTCGAATGCCCTGCTCGCCGCCGCCAAGCGAGCCCGGACCATGCGCACAGCATCGCCCTTCGGCATTCGCGGTGTAGAGCCTCTGATCGACCATCCGGCCGTCAATCAATACGTCGCGGACGTCGTTGCGCGGATCGCCCCGAATGCAAGCGTCGAACGTCTCGGGGGCATGGGCGTTCGCGTCATTTCGGCGGCCGCCAAATTCGTCGATCGCTCGACGGTCGCCGCCGGCGAACACCGCATCTCGGCACGCCGGTTTGTCATCGCCACCGGCTCGATGCCGATCATTCCGCCCATCCCTGGCTTGCAGGACGTCCCCTACGTCACGAACGAAACGATCTTCGACAACAAAGACCCGATCCCGCACCTGATCGTCATCGGCGCCGGAACCACGGGATTGGAGCTGGCGCAGGCGCATCTTCGTCTCGGCTCGCGCGTCACTGTTCTTGAGTCAGCACACGCCCTCGGCGACGAGGATCCAGAGCTCGCCGTCGTGTTGCTGACGCAGCTTGCCGAGGAAGGCATCCTCTTTCGCGAAGGCGCCCGGATAAGGCGCGTCACCGGTACCGTCGGAAAAATCGTCGTCGAACTCGAAAGCAATGGCGAGACGGAAAGCATCGAGGCGACAGCGGTGCTCGTCGCAGCCGGACGTAAGGCCAACGTTGCAGACCTCGGCCTCGATGCCGCCGGCGTGAAAATCGCCGGCAACGCCATCAAAGTTAACGGCGGCCTGCGAACGACCAACAAGCGGGTCTTCGCCATCGGAGACGCGATCGGAGGACCGAGATATGCCCACGTTGCCGGCGAACACGCGGATGTGGTCTTGCGCCGGACGCTGTTTCGCTTGCCTGCAAAGCCCAAGGGACGCGCGGCCCCACGCGTCATGTTCACCGAGCCTGCGCTCGCCAGCGTCGGCCTGAGCGAAACGGAGGCGCGAACGAAGCACGGCCGTATCATCATCCTGCGCTGGCCCTATCATGAAAATGACCGGGCCCAGATCGAACTCCAGACCGAAGGGCACATAAAGGTCATTACGACCAAACGCGGCAAGATTCTCGGCGCGTCCATTGTCGGGGCCGAAGCGGGCGAGATTATTCAGATGTGGTCGTTGGCCATTTCCCAGAACCTGAACATCAGGGCAATGACGGAGTGGATTTCGCCCTATCCGACCTATTCCGAGATCAGCAAAAGGGCCGCCATTCGTTATTTTGCAACCATGCCGAGTAACCCCTTTTTGCGCAAAGTCATCGCGTTGCTTGCAAAGCTCGGTTAATGATCTCCACATAAGGAGATGCTCGATCCGGTGCAGCGCGAAATTTTCAACGCCAACCATAAAAGCAAAGACGAGAGCAAGGGAGCGCTTTCGTTTGTCATGGCGCCTTGGCATGCGACCGCGCGCTTTTGGGAAAGCCGCGGCCTCCCGGCGAAACTCATCATATTAACGGCGGTCTTCGTTCTGCTCGCCGAAGCTCTGATCTTCCTGCCGTCGATCGCGAGCTATCGCGTAACATGGCTGCAAGAGCGCCTGACCGCGGCTCAACTCGCGGCGCTGACCTCGGACGCGTTTCCCGGCGGACAAATCCCATCGGCGCTTCGCGCCGACCTTCTCAGAACCGCACAGGTCAAGGCGATTGCATCGCGAAGCGCGGGCGAAAGGCGTCTCGTCTTTCCGCCCAGCGGCGACCTGACGATCGACTATGTCTACTACTTGCCGCCTGAATCCGATTCCTTTTGGGCCAGCCTGTCGACACGGATCGAACAGGCGAAAGACGCCGTCACGACTCTCCTTTCGAGCGGTCGAACGATCCGCGTCGTCGGCCACAGCGGGCCCGACAACAACAACCTGATCGAAATCGTCATTCCCGAAGCGCCGCTCAAGGCAGCGATGATCCGCTACGGGATGAATATTCTCTGGCTTTCTATCATCCTCTCGCTGCTGACCGCCGTCGTCGTCTATTTCGCGTTGAGCCGGCTGTTCGTGAAGCCCCTGACGCAGATCACGACGAACATGCTGCATTTCTCGGAAAATCCCGAGGATCAAAGCCGCATCATGCCGGTCACCGGGCGACTTGACGAAATCGGTGTCGCCGAACGCGAACTCGCGAGCATGCAGCGGCAGCTTGTGAGCCTGCTCGCGCAGAAAAATCGCCTCGCGCAACTCGGCATGGCCGTCTCGAAGATCAATCACGATCTGAGAAACATGTTGGCTAACGCACAGCTCATTTCCGATCGGCTCGTCGCCATTCCCGACCCGACGGTCCAGCGCTTCGTACCGAAGCTGATCGCCTCGCTCGATCGCGCCATTCAGTTCTGCAATTCGTCGCTGAAGTTCGGCGGCGTATCGGAAGCCGCGCCGCGCCGCGAGCTGATGCCGCTCAAACCTTTGGTCGATGAGGTCGCCGACAGCCAGGGTCTGCCGCGCGAAGGTTCCGTCGCGTTCGTCACCGATATCGAACCGTCGCTGCTCATCGACGCCGACCACGAGCATCTGTTCCGCGTCTTGAGCAATCTGATCCGCAATGCCGGCCAGGCAATTGAGAGCGTCGAGGGCAAGACGGACGGTGAAGTCCGCGTTGATGCCCATCGGGAAGGCCGCAAGGTCATCATTGACGTCTCGGACAATGGCGCCGGCGTGCCGAAGAAGGCGCGCGAAAATCTGTTCAAGGCCTTCCAGGGATCGACGAAGAAGGGCGGCACCGGCCTCGGCCTCGTTATAGCGGCCGAGCTTGTGCAGGCCCACGGCGGATCTCTGACGCTTGTCGATAGCGAAAAAGGTGCCCGCTTCCGTATCGAGCTGCCGGACCGGCCGGTCGATTGAGAAAGGCCGCCGCCGGGACCATCGCGCGTCCCCCGTTTTGGATGACGCTGAGCACGAAAAAAGCGCGGCGAGACGTCCATCCTTGGCGAGTTCAAAGGGCCTTGCGCTCAGCGGCGCGACCCACTAGAGAGGGGGGCTTCGCCGCCCGGCCACCCCGCCGGACGGGCTTCCAGCCCCAAAGCGACGAAAAAAGCGCCGGTAGCTCAGTTGGATAGAGCACCAGACTACGAATTTGGGGGTCGTGGGTTCGAATCCTTCCCGGCGCGCCAATGAAATCAATAAGTTAGCTGATTTCTACTTGCGAACCATTCGCAGGTATCGAGATTTGATACCACCCTGATACCACCAAACATTCGTGGCCCCGTCACTCGCTGCGCTCGCCCGCTGGTGCTCTATCCAACTGAGCAGCGACGGGACGCAAGCGGGAGACAGAGTGAAGGTGGATGGCTTCCGTCTACAGGGGCCGAGGCGGAAAGCCTCGATGTGGGGGGGGGCGGGGTCGGGGCAAGTGGATAAGAATCACCCACTCAAAATATCGAGCAGAAATTCCGAGATATCGAAATGTCAAAACCGACGACTCTCAAAGCGAACTGCCCACGTTGCAAGACGATGAAGCAAGCCTTCACATTCATGAGCGGATATGTGTATGGCGAGAACGGGCTCGTGTTCGATGTCATGACATTTCAGCGCAACGATTGTTGCAAACCCGTCTTACTAACGGTCCATCGGGCGGGATCAAACAGTCAGGCCTGGAATATGAATTTGTCATTGACGCCGGAGTTCGCCGAGAGAGGGTGCGTCGCCTTCGGAATGATACCCGCGGAACCCAAGCCCGGCGAGGCTCCTGAGTTCACCCCCGAGAATATCGCAAAGATTTTTGACCAAGCCTGCAGATCTCTGAGTCAAGGAGATCACGACGCGGCCGGTATGGTGTTTCGAAAGGCGATCGATATTGCAACAAAGCAATTAATTCGAACCACAGAACTTCCAAACGCCGAAGCGCAACTGAAGAATTCATTTCGAGACCGCATTAAATGGCTACACGACAACGGGAAGTTGACCGACGAGATCAAGGAGTGGGCGACTATTGTTCGACTAGAAGGCAACGACGCCGCGCATGAAGAATTGCCCTACGATCAGATTAACGCGGAGCAACTACACCGCTTCACGGAAGTGTTCTTGCATTACATGTTCACGATGCCTGGCTTGGTGGCAAAGTACCAAACGCCAAAGACGCCTTAGCTTTCTACGCCGCGGATAAGTTGACGCTCTTCGATATGAGCCATTTCAACTTAGGAGGCTAAACAATGGCTCGAACCAAAATAGCGACAACCCAGGATCTGATTTCGGATCTTCAAATTAAGTGCATCGGATTGATAGCGGGAGAATGGTCCCTTCTCGAAGCAACAATGGCGATGATGATTTGGGCGCTGTGCGGATTAGACAGGAAAAGAGGACACTGCGTTACCTCAGAGATCTCCTCGTTGGCTAAGATCAAGATGCTGAGTTCACTCATGCACGTTCATCTGAAACCTTACAAACAGGCAGCCAGCACTTTAAGGGAATTTGACGCCATTGTAGGTGAGTTAGAGCTGCTCAACACGGAGCGGAACACAGTGGTCCACGGAATATGGTTTCAGGACGACCAAGGGCATATTCACACGAAGAAGATAAAAACGCGGTCCGGTGATCTGAAGGAATCTTCGATCTCAAAAACTGATGAAGACCTTATGGAACTTTACCGTCGCATTACAGTTGCCAAAGCCAAATTGGACGAATTCGGACAAGACTACTCATTAAGTCCACCGGGACGGCCATAGTGAAGCGGGATTGAGAAAGGGGAAAAAGTCGATATAAAACATTTCCTTTTTATCATCG
>CAWBLX010000006.1:0-939778 GCA_963789775.1 uncultured Pseudomonadota bacterium | reverse complement strand
AATGCAGTCATTCGGCTTGGCAAAAGAACCCGCGCTACTCCATTATCGTGCGTCGGCGCGCCAAGCGCGACTGAGTAGAATTGACAGGACTAAGTGAAGCCCAACCGCAGGCCATAGCAGGGCGCCGGTGAGCCCAGCAGCTAAGCCGAGGTACGCAAGATAGAGCGCGACAAGCGTGCTGTAGATCAACATGCCGACGAGCGGAGGGCCTGGCCAGCAGGCGATCCCTAAACCAATCAACGCGATGCCCGCTACCCGTGCGACAGCTGCTGCGATCCCGGAAAGTTCCTCGCCTAACAGTAGGTGCCCGACAAGGGAGGGGACAATCAACAACGCCAATCCCGTAGCCGCTTCGGCGACAGCGGCGAAAATCAACGCCTTATGCGTTGTCCCCATTTCATTTGGTCTTTCGCTGGCGACTCTGTTGGCAATAGTCGGATGCTGCTAGGGCTTCGGTTCTACAATGGGATCCGGCTCCGGTGCCGCCATGGGCCCCAGTTCTGACTTAGACTCTTGTGCTGCTTCAAGCGCCGGTTCGAGTTTGAAGGTCAGCTTATCGATCTTGCCGGTAAACTTGAACGGGACATCGTAGCGATATTCCAGCATCGCTACCCCGGTACGGGTGTCCTCGCCGACGTCGAACGTTTCGTCCTCCGGAAACGTGACCGGCGTAGAGTGTTCCATGGATTTCCTGTCCACTTCCTTGCCGTCGACAGAGAGCACGCCCGTGCCGCCCTTGCCCAGGCCCGGAGCCTCGGGCTTGTAGTCGAAGACAATGGTGTGTTTGCCAGCGCCCAACTCGGGCCCCGACCAGATCGTGCGCTTGAGGTCAAGCAGGTTGTAGAGAAACACCGGCTTGCCCCGACGAATGCCCGCCACGCCCTTACTCAGGAACAGGCCGTAACCGCCGAAGCGGCCGCCTTCGGTGACGATCATGCCTTCCGCGCCTCCCTCAGGGATCTCAACCTCGGCAGTGATGGTGTACGCTTTGTTCAGGATGTTCGGCGCAGTGCTGGCAGGCACGCCGCTCAGTTCGCCCGAATACGTGAAGACCGTTTGTCCCATCGTCATGCTGGGACGCGGCGTATTCCAGCGCGCCAGCGTCGTATTGTCGAGCGGCAGCACATCGTACTTCTTGGCTTCGGAATAGAACAGCTCCTGCATCTCCTTGAGCTTGTCCGGCATCTTGGCGGCGAGGTCGCTGAATTCGGTCGGATCCTCTTGGACGTTGTAGAGCTCCCACTTGTACCCTGTGATCACATCCGGCGGCGTCTTGGTGCTCAGTTCCCACGGGATCGTCACCGGTGTCGTGGCTGCGACCCACCCGTCATGATAGATGGCGCGATTGCCGAGCATCTCGAAGTATTGCGTCGTGTGACGGGTCGGGACATCTGCATTTGCCTTGTCCCACGTGTACATCATGCTGACGCCTTCGATCGGCTTTTGCTTGATGCCGTTGATTTCGTCAGGTTGCGGAATGCCAGTCGCTTCGAGGATGGTCGGCACGATGTCGATCACGTGGCCGAACTGGCGACGGATGCCGCCCAGGTCGTTGATGTGGCCGGGCCACGACATGACCATGCCCTGGGCCGTTCCGCCGAAATGCGACGGCACCTGCTTCACCCACTTGAAGGGCGTGTCCATCGCCCACGCCCATTCCGCCGCATAGTGCGGGAATGTCTTGTCCGACCCCCAGAACGGATACCAGAGGTACTGGGCCTTCACCGGTACGGCAACGCCATTGAAGGTGGTGAACTCGTTCGGCGTGCCGTTGAGCATGCCTTCGCTGCTCGCGCCGTTATCGCCACCGATGTAGATGATTAATGTGTTGTCGAGTTCGCCCATGTCTTCGACGGCTTGGATCACCCGTCCGATTTCATGATCGGCATAGGCAAGGTAGGCGCCGTAGACATCCGCTTGCTTGATGAAGAGCTTTTTCTCAAACAAACTGAGCGAGTCCCACCGGGGCATTTTGGCACCGCCGTACGCTTCCTGTCCGTCCGGCCATGGGGTCAGCTTGGCGTTTTCGGGCATGATGCCGAGCTTCTTCTGGTTGGCGAAAATGGTCTCGCGAACTTTGTCCCAGCCATCGTCGAAGAGATGCATCGCGCTGATTTTATCGATCCATTCAGGCGTCGGATGATGCGGCGCATGGGTGGCGCCGGGCACGTAATAGACGAACCAAGGCTTGCCGGGAGCGATCTCCTTGAGCTGCTTCACGTAGTGGATGGCCTCATCCGCCATCGCCGTCTCAAGGTTCCAGCTGGGATTGCCCTGGAAGGGATAGATCGCCGTTGTGTTACGGAACAGGTTCGGCTGCCATTGGCTGGCGTCGCCACCTACGAAGCCATAGAAATATTCGAACCCCATTCCGTTGGGCCATTGATTGAATGGCCCGGCCTGGCTTGACTGGAAGGAGGGCGTGTTGTGGTCCTTGCCGAACCACGAGGTCGCGTATCCGTTCTCCCGCAAGATTGTGCCGACGGTACCCTTGTCAATCGGGATGATTGAATCGTAACCCGGGAACCCCGTCGCGATTTCACCCACCACCCCGTTACCCACCGAATGATGGTTGCGTCCCGTGATGATCGCAGCCCGTGTCGGTGAGCAGAGCGATGTGGAATGGAAGTTCGTGTAGCGCAGACCCTCTTTCGCGATGCGGTCCATGGTCGGAGTGGGGATGACGCCGCCGAAAGTGCTCGGCGCGCCGAAACCCTGATCATCCGTCATAATGAGCAACACGTTCGGCGCGCCCTTGGGCGGCACGACACGCGGCGGCCACCAGGGCTTCGACTCCGAGGCCTTCTCCTGGATGATCCCGCCGAACGGCATCGGCGGCGGCGGGAGTTGTTTTCCGTCAAGCGTAATGGTCGCGCTTGGCGAACCCGGCACACCGGTGATTTGCTGCGCCATGCTGGGTTCTGCAGCCCACCATGCGATCAGTCCGAGTGCGCTCAAAATGCCTGCGGACCTTGACCTCAAGACGACCATGCTCATCGTGGACCTCTCACATTGGTGACTCGGATGACGTCGGCAAATCGGAGCCGAACGGTCGGCAGCGCAAATCCAGTTTTCCGCGAGAGCTATGCAGGCTGAGAGCGATACGCACTAAAATCAGTTTGCTTTTGTAAAGCTATTCAGATGGCAACGAGCAAATCAAACTGGCCTTGACCAGGATCAAGGCGACGCCTTTTAATCCAAGAGCTGTTGCAAATTGACTCGCTGGTTATTCCCTCACCGGTTAGTCCAATTGGGAGGCTCGCTTCCACTCCCCCCGTGAAACGAGCCATAGCTTTGGAAATACCGAAGCAACGAGCCCAACATAGTCGGCACCAGGTCTCCCCCGGCCTGGTGCCGCACGACGTTCCCGCCTTTAATTTGGAGCGCTGCTTGTCCTTCTGATCAAAGTGAATGCGTGCGTGAGACCCATTGCAGTTTGCATCTATCTTGGGAGTCTGGCTCCAGTCACAGAGTCAGCTTCGGGTCAAAAGCGGCTCTTGAGCGGGAGGCCGTCCGATTTCTGCTTGTGTCTCGGGAGCGGAATTGGGGTCGGGGATTTGTGTAAAACGGGCGATGCCCTTGATCGCTCTTGACGCCTAATGATCGCTCTTGACGACATCGAAGTGTAAAACCCCATTTATTTTATTCGAAATCACGTTGTTTCTTAATTAGCGGGTCGAAGGTTCAAGTCCTTCATCATTCACCAAATCTCAGAATCCCCGAAGAAATTTCTTCGTTCGGTTTTACAATTGCCGCTGACTCTTGAATATCCATCGACGAATGTCTGTACCTCCTTTGACACCAGACGAAATGATCTGTCTTCGCGAATGGCGGTTTTGGGCCATAAACGGCCTCTTGTCTGCTTGTGGTTGATCTGAAGCAAGAACTACGGTTTGATCGCTGACGGGTCCCGCGCATACAAACTTGAGCGCAGGCCAAGCCTACTCAAATGAGAGCAAGGTACGACAAGGTGCGATAGGAGAAATCGATGCAAAGATTGCTTCAGGTGACTTTCCGTGCCTCACGCCGAGCGGCGGCCGGCTTGATGGCGGGGTTTCTTGCCGTCGCGGGCACGGCCTATGCCGATGTGTCTGAGCAGACAATTAAATCGCTCGGCGCTCCCGACAAGATCGACACCGGCATCGGCACACTCGAATTCGAGAAAGGCGTACCGACGGCTAAAACCACCCGCAAGGTGTATGACACGCTGGACTTCACTCGAGCTCTCAATGCGTACAACAACAGCTTCCGAGGCGCCTCGGCGCTGGCGATCGTCAAAGGCTTCGAAGGTATCGGCGCCAAACCAGGCGACGTCGTGATTTTTTCTAAACTGATGGATTCCAACTCGCTGTTCCTGACTGCCAATGCAGACACCGTCTACTACCTTACCGGACTCGATTTGAGCAAAGGCCCGATAGTGATTGAGCAGCCGTCGAATGCCGTCGGTACGATCAACGACATGTGGTTCTCCTGGATTATCGACATTGGTGGTCCTGGGCCCGACCGGGGGCTCGGCGGCAAATATCTGATTGTCGGACCTGACTATAGCGGCCCGTTGCCCGAGGGCGGCTACTTCATTGGGCGGTCCAAGACCAACTTTGCGCTCTATGCTGCGCGCGCTTATCTCGTCAACAACGACCCCAATCCGGCCATCGAGAACATCAAGAGAAATTTAAAGATCTACCCTTATCAGCCGGGAGCGTTTGGAACGAGCATTGCGCAGGCTCTGCAAGGCACGGTGCGCATCGCAGGTGAGCCGACGATTCCCGAGACGAAGTTCATCGAGGGCAGTGGGCTGTCGTTTAATACCATTCCGCCGAGCGATTTCGGCTTCTTCGAGCTGATTAACGAGAACATCCAGAACGAGCCCGCCACAAGTTACGATGTGGAACTCGCGGGACAGCTTGCCGCCATCGGAATCGTGCATGGCAAGAAATTTGCGCCCGACGATCGACTAAAGAAGATTCTATCGGATGCGGCGGCGTTTGGACAGGCGACCGGCCGGTCGCTCAATTGGCGCTACGCGATGAAACATCCAGAATGGGCCTATTACCAAGGGTCAAACTGGGGCAGCATGCTGTGGGAAGGCGGCGCATTCTTCGAGACGCCGCCGCCGCTCTTCGAGCGCGGAATGTTCAAGCCCATTTCGCCCACCGGTGCGCGCACTCTCGACTCGCGGGCGGCCTTCTATTACGGCTACACGCTCGACTCGCCCGGCATGATCATGCGCATTCCAGGTGTCGGGTCGCAGTACCTCATGGGGTTTCTCGATTCTGACGGCAACCCGTTTGACGGTGAAAAGACCTACAAGGTGACTTTACCCAAGGATGTGCCCGCAAGGGCCTTCTGGTCCTTTACGCTCTACGATAATCAGACTCGCTCGATGCTGCAGACGCCGCAAAAATATCCTCGCGCCGGCAGCCAAAGCTATCCTTCACCCGCCGCCGAGGCGGCGGAAGACGGCACTACTACTGTTTGGTTCTCCCCCCAGCAGCCCAAGGGAGTCGCACGCGGTAATTGGATTCAAACCATGCCCGGCAAAGGCTGGTTCACAATCCTACGCCTCTACAGTCCGCTTCCATCTTTCTTCGACAAAAGCTGGCGGGTCAGCGAGATTGAACTCGTCAAATAGAGCTTCATTCATTGCTGGTTTGGGCTTCGCAGCCAGGACCGGTAACACTGGTCGCGGGCAAGCTACATCCGTTTCGGGTCAGAAGCGGCGTTGGGATATTACTTCTTCAAAGTTCCGCTTGTGCCCTAGGGAGCGGAATTTAGTGTCTAAGAGCTGTAAAACTTGCGGCGCCCGTGATCACTCATGACGCACCATGACCAGTAATGACGACATCGAAGTGTAAAATCCCATTGAATTCATTAGAAATCGCGTTGTCTCTTAATCAGGGGGTCGTAGGTTCGAATCCTACATCACCCACCAAGCATCAGAAATCTCGAAGAAATTTTCGCGGCCGGTTTTACATTTTCAGCTGACTCGCAAAATCGCGATCGCGAAATGTCTGCTCTCTTCTGAGTCAGACAGACGATCTTCCGTTGTGGATGACAGCTCAGGGCCAAAAGCAGACCTTGAGCGTGACGGCCGTCCGATTTCCGCTTGTGTCTCGGGAGCGGAATTCAGAGTCGGAGATTCGTGTAAAGCGAGCGATGCCCATGATCGCTATTGAGGCTCGCCGAGCCCGCCGATGGGCTTTCATTGAACTGTATGCATCTTCACCAGCCGATTTTTCCGGCTTGCCGTATCGGATTGGGATCATCTCACTCGCTCTATTCGCCGCTTAGACCTTCGAGCGCGATGCGGGGCTTCCCTTGGTTGAGAAGTGCCGTCGGCTCGCTCGCCGAAAGACGCGCCAGTGCACTGGGCGCTCCTCGAGTGCACTCCCGTCTAACAGTCGTTCTTGCTCGGTGCGCTGAATGCACATCCAGGTGCGCTCCTTCCCAAGCTGTTTTTTTTTTACAGCGGAAAAGAAAAGGCCAGCGATCAGCTGCGACCGCCTTTAGAAAAATCAATTAGGGAGCGTAACGCTATGCGAAGCTCGTTTACCCTCGTCCGGCGATTGATACCATCGCGCCGACACCTGCTTCTTTGCACTATCGTGGCAGCAGCAGCTGCCTCCGCGCCTGCATTTGCCGGTGGAAATCACTCCGATGGCGGACCCACGGTGAACACGGATGAAGGACCGGTTCGAGGCTTCACCCAAGGTGGCGTCAACACGTTTCTAGGAATTCCCTATGCGGCTCCTCCGGTCGGAACCCTGCGCTGGCAGCCGCCTCGACCAGCGAAGCATTGGCATGGCTTGTTGGATGCCACAAAATTCGCGAACACCTGTCCGCAGGTTACTGAACTCGGAGCCTTTGCCGGCCCCTCCAGTACGAGCGAGGATTGTCTTTACCTCAACGTTTTCACGACCGGCAATAAGGGACAAAAGAAGCCCGTTATCGTCTGGATTCACGGCGGTGGAAACGTAGACGGAGAGACAAACGACTATGATGCGAGCAAGTTGGCCACTGGCGGTCCGCTTGGCACGCCCACTGTAGTCGTGACGCTTAATTATCGTATGGGCCTTTTTGGATTTATATCAGAATCGCATTTGAACTCGGAGGGTCATCTTTGGGGTAACTACGGCATTCTTGATCAACAGGCCGTCCTTCGGTGGGTACAGCGCAATATAGCGTCCTTCGGTGGCGATCCATCTAGGGTGGCGCTTGGCGGCCAATCTGCCGGCGCGCAAGATACTGGAGCGAGCGTCCTATCTCCATTGGCGAAAGGTCTCTTCAACCGAGCAATTTATGAGAGCGGTCCATTGCCGACTCTCGCAACGGCATCTCTCGCACTGTCTAGAGGTAATGGGTTCGCAACGGCCGCCGGCTGTTCGAGTTCCTCATGCCTGCGTAAACTGTCCGCCGAGCGGATACTCCAGCTGCAGGGGACGCCCAATGCAAATGGTCCGTACATCAATGGGCCATTTGTGGATGGCACAATAATACCGATTGCGCCGGAAGCAGCCTGGACGACCGGGAAGTACAACAAAATGCCTACCATGGGTGGCAGGGTCAAGGACGAGGGAAACTTTGGAATAAGCATCACGGAATACTTTTCCGGACCGCCGCAGGTCGCCATTACAGAAGCGCAATATGAGACTAACGTTTCGAACAGCTATGGTGCGAACGCATCCGCCGTATTGGCGCAATATCCAATATCCAACTATGGTAATGATCCACAAATCGCTTACGACAGAGTGTCAACAGATCCCGGTAAGTGCCAGGCTCTTCATGTGCTAAAATTATGGGCGCCCGTTATCCCCACTTATAGCTATGACTTTACCTATCAGAATGCGCCTTACTATTTTCCGCAAATGCCGAACGTGTCATCGCCGACAGGCCATTTCCGGCCACTCGCGTATCACACCTCCGACATTCAGTTCTTGTTCAAGAACTGGCACGGTGGAAATCTGGGCGTGAATTTGGACCAGGTCAGTGGCCAACCGCGCGAACTGCAGGGCAGCGAAGTAGATCTCTCGGATAAGCTTGTGGCGGCGTGGACAAATTTTGCTAAAACGGGAAATCCTAACGGATCAGGAAACTCGCCGTGGCCGAGGGCCACAACGGGAGGACCCTTCCTTCAGGAGGATACCCCTCTGGCGACCGAATCCACGTCGGAATACAGAGCTAATTACAAATGCGATTTCTGGGACACCCTTCTTGTGTATTAAGTGCTTGCACATGATTGTTGTGGGGTGAAAGAACTAGCAGCGGCGCGAAATGCGCCGCTTTTTTATGAATGTCTTGCCACGAGCCTTTGATGTCGTCGGCAGATCGACGTTTGGAAGTCATGAAGCCGAAGCCAAGACGCTATTGGGCAACGCGACTTAGAGGATGTCGAGTGCGGGGAGGCCCTGATTGCTGATCTGCATGTCCGCTATTGGGTCAAAAGCAGGCGTTCGGGCGTGGCCCTCCAATTTCTCTTTGTGTCTCTGGAGCGGAATTCGGGGTCGGAGATTTGCGTGAAATGGGCGATGCCTGTGATCACCCTTGCCGCTCGATGAGCCTTCGTGACGACATGGATGTGTAAAACCCCATTGATTTCCTTCGAAATCGCGTTGTCTCTTAATCAGCGGGTCGTAGGTTCGAATCCTACATCACCCACCGAGCATCAGAAAACTCGAAGAAATTTTCGCGGCCGGTTTTACATTTTCAGCTGACCCACAAAATCGCGATCGCGAAATGTCAGCTCTGTTTCTGAAATCGGACATAGCGATCCTCGTACGTGAATGTCAGCTCTGGGCCATGAGCTGTAGTGCAGGCTTCAGAGTGCAGTGCGCCGCACAAAGGCGGTTCTCCAAAATTTGCAGAAGTCGTCGTCCGATGATTGCCGAGGTGACGGCCGTCGCTGACCACGTCCGCTGACCAGGGAAGACCAGCCAAGTTACCGAAGGCGATGCGCAGTTCTGACCCATAGGCGACGTCGAGAACTAAGGGGCCAGTGCCACGTCGCGGTGGCAAGGGGTGCGGACTGTGGTGGAGCCTAATTTGCGGACAATTTGGCAAGCCTGGCCGCGGACGGTTTTTGCATGCGGCTGGTCGGAAGACACGAATCGTGTGCAAGATTTCCCAATCGGGTTGCGCCCGAGCCTCACAGGCTGTCGCGATTGACGCACGAGTAGCTGGCCTCTCGATAGAGGTGTGGTGGATGTGGGCGTGCCTTTATCTAAGAGCCCGCCCTCAAGTGGCTTCTATTGCGGACGCAAATCGCACACCGGGTGAAACCACCATGCTTCTGCACACAATTGCCTCACGCGCGATGCTGGCCGCAACTGCGCGTGCGCTGGCATATCTTGCGTCACTGGCGCTTGTCTTAGCGGCCACGGTCGGCTCGGCGCACGCGGCTTGTACTAATGCCAGCAACTTCAATTCAGTTCTGTTCCCCTCGCAGACGAGTAGTGCAGACGGGTTTGCTGTTGGGGATCAATTGACCATAACGGCCACTTATAATGCGGGGCCGGACACGACCAGCGCGTACGCCGAACTTTCTGCTGGCGGCAGCACGGTCACCGCCATCACGGGCAACTTGCCCGTCGTCGTGGTGTACACCGTAAGCGCGCCATTCGGGCCGAGCACGCTTTTTCAGATCGAGAACACCAACAACGTAAATGCAATCGCTATCAGCGTGACCTGCGTGCCGGCGCCCGCTCCAACGCCCACTCCGGACAATGCGAGCTATGATCGGGCGGTGACGAAGGGCTTCCTGCTTTCGCGCATGAACGGGATGCTATTGAACTCGCCCGGCGCGATGAGCCTCGCCAATCGTAACAACACGACGGTCGGCGGAGCGCGCATGGCGAGCGCGGGGAATGTTGCTGCCAATGCGGGCGGTGGAGCTTCCGCGTTCGCCAGCGCGATGGGTCTCGGTGCGGGGCTCGGGGGGGCGACGGGTCGGGATGCGGCGCACTTCGATGACACCGAAGAGGCTTCGCTCGGCTCGCGGAACATTCAGTTCTCGCAGAGCCTGTCGGGCTTGCGGCAGCAGGCGGCAGAGGAGCGGATGAAGCAGGAGCGAATGTCGCTCGGCGCCGGTGATAGCGCGACGCTGCCTCTTGCCTACCAGATCAACTCGCCGTGGGACGTCTGGGTGGAGGGCCGCTACTCAGGCTTCTCGGACGATGCCGGCAACATAAATCGCGATGGCTATGTGGGGCTGCTCTACGTGGGCGGCGACTATCGCGTTACGCAGAACATGATCGTCGGTGTCGTGGCGCAGTTCGACTGGGCGAAGGACGACAGCGGCGTGCTGGGTTCGAGTGTCGACGGCAACGGCTGGATGATCGGTCCGTACATGTCGATGCAGGTACACGAGAACGTGTACTTCGATCTTCGCGCATCGTGGGGGCGCTCGGATAACGACCTCAGCATCGGGGCAACGACGGGATCGTTCGATACGAGCCGCTGGCTGGTGAAGGGCAGGCTGGCCGGCAACTGGGTGTACGATGCATGGCGCATCACGCCATCTGCGGAGCTGTCGTACGTGACGGAGAACCAGGACAGCTTCACGAACTCGGGCGGGGTGTTCGTGGCAGGCCAGGACGTGTCACTGGGCCGTCTGCAGTTCGGTCCCGAGATCGGCTACCGGTTCGCGCATACAGCAGACACGTTCATCGAGCCGTTCGCGGCGATCAAGGGCGTGTGGGACTGGGACAACCCGAACGTTCAGATCGTCGACGGGTCCGTGGTCGGTCCTGGCGACTTCTGGGGCCGGCTCGAGGGCGGTCTCAACGTGGGCTCCGCTGACGGCACCGTGGTTCGCGGGCTGGCCTCCTGGGACGGCATGGGCGCGAGCAACTACTCCGGCTACACCTTCCAGGCCATAGTCAATATACCGTTCAATTGATGCCCTGAGGTGCTCCTGCCATCCCGTGAACGACGGGGCGTCGCACATGATCGACGACCCCGGGGCATGCACGAGATGATATCGATCGTCCCCTCCTGACCCGCAGCTTACGATCACTCTACGGCCCCTCGTGACGGAAGAGCCGACTTCGCTGAACCGGCTCGATCGTCCAGTGGGAGCGCCTGCCCGACTTCCGCAAACTCGGCCACGCGGAAGATACCAGAAGCAGAGCTTGAGCGGGGGGCGAAGCAGGTTGCGACTTCCCTCTTTTCGGCTTCATCAAAACGACCGGGACGCCGGCGGGATCGAGCCCATCGAGATATGTTGTAAGCTTGGGGAACAGGGAGCCGTCCTCATCTGGAAGCGGCAGCCACACGAGTTCGCCAGTCTTGTGGTGAAGAACGCGGACAGTATCCAATCGCTCGACTGGCCGGTAGTCGGTCCAAGTCAGATGGCCTTTAGTGCAGGGGCAATACGGGCAGGCGGATGAGTGGCAAATGCGGCACGCTTCCGGTTTCTTGCGGGATAACCCAGCTTGCCGCAGGCCGATTCTGTTGTCGAGGTCGTTGCGCTCAACTACCTTCCAGACGGGGATAAATCATTTTCTGGAGGGGCAAATGCGTTCTTTGAAACTAGGCTTAGCCGCCGCGGCGGCCTTCTTCGCACTTTCGGCAACAGCTCAGGCTAATTGCGTCAAGGTCGGGGCGGTCGGCGAAGCTGTGACCCACGATATAGCCTTCCTCTTTGCGACGCACGGCCTGGCAAACGTCATCTATGGGCAGGGCCGCGTGGGCAAGGGCCCGGTCCACACGAAATGCGATGACGGCTCAAGTATGACGACGTGTCACTCCTCGCAGATCGCGTGCAAAGTGACGACACCCAAAACCTGCTTGGGCGCTTGGCTTTGCTTGCCCATGTGACCCTCGTCGCTAGGGGCAAATGAAGAATGAAGTGAACTTTGCGCGGATGTCTCTATAGGCGGGCAGCTAGGTGGGCGCTTGCGCCATCGTTTGTGGCCTGCGACCCATAAATTGCGAAATAAGATAATAATGACAGTGAATCTTTGGAGGAAGTCTCTCCATCGAGACGCCGTCTGCCAGCGTCGGTTGACGCTTCTGAACGTCAACGGGCGCCTCAGGCCGAGAGCCGGTCAAACGTCGCGCTCACAAACGCTGATCTCAATTCAGCATTCGGAGCGCATATACTAAATACGATTGAATTTTTGCCGCTGGTGCTGCGTTTCGTGGAGATTGCACGAAAGGAATCCAATGCCCATTCTTACGACAGCAATCGTCACGTTCATCCTTTTGGTATTGATAGGGATTGTCGTTGGCATCCTTTTTAATCGAGCAGGCCGCGGATGGCTCGGCAGGCAGGTCGCTGAGGTTACGGGTTTGGGCGACGCGACCTACGCTCTCGTCGGTATAGCCGGCTCATTCATGGGATTTCACATCGGCGTCATACTTGAATTGCTGCCGAGCGTTCTTCTTTATCTCGCGGCCATAGCAGGCGCCGCGTTGACTATAATCGTTTGGCGCCGGGCCTAATTCTCTAGGCCATCGAGAGAAGATTCGGCTTCCTGAGCGCGCCGCTGAAATCGGTGTTTCAACGTCGTCAAGTGCGAAATTTTGAAATAAATTGTGTGTTGCGATCGGGGCACCCCTATGGTCGGATTGGGGCGAAGGAATTGAGCGGACCTCGGGGGTTCTCTCGCAATCAAAGAAGGTGTCGGTAGCATTTCGTATGCGCACAGCCGCTTGGGCTGGGCTGCGTGGGAGAGCTATTGCGCCTGACCGAAGTGGAACAGGCAATGAGCATTTCCGACCAGTCCGACGACCAGGCATATATCCGGGAAGAAAGCCTCCTTACACTCGGTGTTCTCGGTTTTGTCGTCGCCACGGTCTTGATGGGCTGGGTTCTCTTCGATCACAAAAGGCCGAACATGCCGCGGGCGACGGTCATGCAAGATGCGGGCATGCCTCGCTGATAGCGCTAAGTTACGACGCGGCGGAATAAATCAGACTTTGGAACACCGGCTATCGTGAGACGTTGACCTCTCAAGAAGAGAGAGGAGGTCGTACGTCATGGCGCAATATACTGCCCCCGAATTAGGTCGGCGCCGTGAAGCCCCGGATCAGGCCCGCACGCGGGCAAGTTTCGCGGGGTTTTTGCTGCTCGTTCTCGTCGTTGCCGCGGCGATGTTGGCCTATCACGTTTATCGTGATGAAACAGCCGACGCCGATGCGAACCGCTCGATCATCGAACAGCCGGTGACGTCTCCGCAAGCCGCTAACGTCACCCCGACAAACCTTCACAAGAATCACAAAAATGGTTGAGTTGACTACGAAGCGCGGCGCGAGCGGGATGTTGGCGTTCACCGCGCGTCAGATGCTCAGATGCAAGGCTTCGATATTTTCTTGTAGAAGAAAGAAAGCGCGTGACCGGTCGTGAAACGCATCTCGGTTTCCTACGCTAAGGGCTTCAAGGTTCTCACGGGTAATCGCCACTCGCAGGCGGCTTCGATGGTTATCGAGCCGGGCGGCTGCGAAGGCGGGCCGGACAATCGACATCACGGAGCCGATCAGTGGATATATGTCGAGAGCGGCAGCGGCGAAGCGAGGATCAACGGGCATGGCTATGAACTTGCCGCCGGTTCGCTGATGTTGATTTAAAGGGGTGACCGTCACGAGATTCGCAATACCGGCAAAGCTCCAATGAAGACGCTGAATTTTTATGTGCCGGCGGCCTATACGTCCGACGGCGACGAGCTGCCGCCCGGCAAATCTCGATGATGGTCGGGGACATCGGAAGTGTGCCGCGATACGGCCCTATCCCAACGGATGTTTCATGAGTGGAATTGCTGCCCGTCGAGAACGATGCGGGCCGCTGACACCGCTTGGCTCGCCATGCATCTCCAGTCTCTCTGACCGGCATCGGCTAATGCCAGAATGGAGGACGTGATGGCCCGGCGCACTTTCTCATCGGGATAAGGGCCACAATGCAGCTCATTCATGGCTGCCTGAAACGCCCGGCTCATGAGTTCAAGCACAGCGTAATCATACGCGCCGGCCATGAGGATACTCCAATGGCTCGATCTGCTCCTCGCAGGTAAATATAGCACCGGGGACAAGACAGGTCTCGGCGATGTCGGTACTCAACCGTACGTTTATGCCCGCTCTACTCGGCGCTGATTTGGGCCAGTAACGCCACGAGCGATTGGAATACCGCATAAATGTCAGGGATACGCGAAGCTAAAATTATTGCTGTAACTTTCAGGAGCGCAGTTCGCGTCTCAACAGCAATGGCTGTTTGCTTTCGTACATTCTACTAGCAAGATTTCACATAGGTTTTGCCCGCGATCTTTTCGAGCATCTGCCTGTCGATAATGGTGATCGCGCCGCGCGATTGTTCGATGGCGCCGCGCCGGTGAAGTTCTTTCAGCGCGAGGGTAACACCCGGCCGCCGCGTCGCCAGCATGACAGCAAGAAATTCGTGGGTCAGTTCCTCGCGACTGTCATCGATACGATCGTCGACCATTAGCAGCCAACGCGCCAACCGCTCTGCGATCGAGCCTTGCGCATTGGCCAAAACCGCTTGTGATATCTGATTCAAGAACGAATAGACGTAGAGAAGGAGTGAACGGGTGAGCATTGGGCTGGCGTCCATCGCAGCGCGCAGGCGATCGACGCGTATCCGTTTCGCGGTCGCGGCGACCTGGACGAATGTCTGGTGAGCTTTGGGTCTGTCGGCGCCGAGGATAAACGCCACGCCGGTTATGCCCTCGCGGCCTATGATACCGATCTCGACTTGTTGGTCGCCTTCCGCAACGACTGAGGCGATCCCGCTCTCGATGAAGTAGACGAATTCTATCTTCCGCTTGCGCTGTTCGAGACGCGTGCGCACGGGAAGCTCAATGTTCTGCAAATGCGGACGCAAGAGCGCCAAGTCGTCGGGTTTTAGGCGGGACAGGATGTTATTCTGAGCGCACTTGTCGGCCTTCGCGGTGATAGCGTCCACACTCTTTGTCCGGTTCGGCCAAAGAGCGCGACACTCCCAAGTCGGCCCCGCCCAGGACTGGCAGCCGACTGCTTCTCGTATAGGCCTCCTGATGACCGGATAAATCGTCAATATGGTACGATTTAATACTTTCGCAGCCAACCGGGAAAAAGCTGCAAGCTTACAGAGCGTTGAGACGCCGCTCGGCGTCAGCATAAAGATACTAACGGCGGAATTGTACGAATTTAGACATTTCTTCGGAACGCAAAGAGAGGGGCGACTGTTGATACTGCATCGGGGGTTCGTTCGAGATCAGAACGCGCCAGAAAAGGGCCCGCCCGGCTATCGGAAACATCAAAACTTGCGAGGCGAGCATGTGCGCTAGTCAGACGCCTCTCGTCGCCCTCGTTATCGAAGACGAGTGCCTCGTGAGACTGACAATTATTGACGAATTGGAAAGGGGAGGCTGGTCGGTGCTCGAAGCCGCCACGGGAGAAGAGGCGCTCGATCTCTTTCATAGACATCATGTCGACCTCGTATTGACGGATATCGAACTCGGCGGGCATCTCAGCGGATGGGATGTCGCGGAGCGGCTGAGAGCACGGCGGCCCGAATTGGCTGTCGTTTACGCTTCCGGCAACGGTCGCGATCGTTCGAGGCAGGTGGCTGATGCGGTCTTCTTCGGCAAACCCTACGACGCCTCGGAGGTTGTTCAGGTCTGTCGCCGTCTCGCAGCGGCCTGACGAATTTTCTCGCGGCCGGCAAAGGCGACGGCATTCGTGACGCTACGACGCCGCCGAGTCCGTGACGAACTTGAAGCTCTGAAGCTCCTCGCGTCTAAAAATGTATAATCGTTCCTTGGGCGTCTGCATCGCTTTGATCCAACTTCTGGGATCGACGCCCATGCTGACCAAATGCTCCTCGCACTGAGCTGAAATTCGTTGTGCGGCAGAGAGTCCGTCGTGCCAAGTCTCAGATCCCTCGGACATGGCATAGATTTGATGGACGCCAATGAGGGCCTGACGTCCGGCGGAGCGCTTGACCCCTCCCGCGAAAGCCAACGGACATGACGATGCGCAATAGCCCTTGTCGGCTACAGCCGTATCGAGTGCTCGTTTACGGATACTGCGTCCCATATCGATCGCGTCGGAGACAGATCCTCCGGGTGACAAGAACCAAACCTTTTTCGCGCGCGGTTTGAGCTGATCGAGAAACTCATCGAAATCGGCGGCTGTGCCGAGCTCAATTCGGCCGATGGCGGAGACGTCCCCGTTCGGCCCAGAGTAAAACGACATACGTGCCGCGACCATTTCCGGGGTCGGTCTCCGGGGGACGCCAGGCATCCATGGGCTTTTGGAGCCCGGCAAGACCGGCAAGGCCTTGGGAAAATACGGCCGCTCCTGATCCGTTTGCGATGGCGGCGCAAAAACGACGCGCATGGTCTGTTCGGCGTCTTCGTCGGAAGCACGATTTACGAGTGAGCGCAGATCGAGCGCAAGGATGCCCGCGCTCGCTGCGAGAAGCAGAACAAATATCGACCGGATAAGGGCGCCCTCGAGCACACCTTCTTCACGCCACGAGGTACGATTTTTGTCGGCCATCAGCTTATCGCGGGAATCCCATCGCGGGGTTTATCGGCGCAACATTGCCCTGCGGTTTATCCGAGCCTGCAACCTGCGGCGCCTCCGATACGGTCTTTTCAGGTCCGGGATGAGCTGCCGCATCGGTGGGCGTCTCCGCCTCACGCGCTTGCATGTTGTGATAGATCCGGAGAGCCCGCATGATTTCGCCGGCCGTCATCGCATCCTCGTCGCGCTCCTCGCCTTCCTCCCGGCGAATGGCCGCGAAGACGATCGAGTGGATGAAAATCAAAACGGCGGGCATCAGGTCAAGCGAGATGGCGCCTGCCCAGCTCGGCAGAAAATCACTGGCGTAGCGAATGACGGCTTCGGCCGTCGAGAGGGGCACGAACCGGACGGGCTTTGCTTCCGGGCGCGCGAGGATGTCGTCAGCCGCGGCCGAAAGAGCCCGGGATTGAGACTTGATCGACTGCTCGACCTTCCCCACGACTTGGTTCTGCCGCTCAGCCAAATCGGCGGTCCGGCCGTCGGCTGCCGGCGCGATGAAGCTTTTCGAGAGATCGTCGGCGGTTCGTTTGACGGCCGGAGCAATCGACGTCCGCCGCAAATCGGCGATGATGCCCGTCAACGCCACGGTCTGAGCGGCAAACTCGTTCGTCCTGTCATCGATCGGACTTGTGCCGGACGTGAGCTGGCGCATTTTCTCAAGCGTCTTGCTGCCCGATTCAAAGAGCGTTTTTATGCGATCGCGCGAGGCTTGAATTTCCTCGGCAAGTGCGTTGAGCTGTGAGGACATCTGCGCAGTCAGCTGGACGACGGTTCCACTTCCCGAGGTTCCCGTGAGCGCGCCCGATTGGCGCTCCTGATCCGATAAAGCAGAGAACCGCTGAGAGGCGAGCTGAATGTCAGGCAGGAGCCCCTGGGCCGCGAGCGCATTTCCGTGGGCATTGTCCAAGCTTTGCTGGTAGTCATCGGTCGCGGTTGCCATGTGCTGCTCAAGCGCCGCGGAGCCAGCAAGAGCCGCCGCATTGAGCCACGCCGACATGGCGAGGATCATCATGCCGCCGATCAGCATCGCCAGGTACATCAGCCGGCGTGAAGCAGGTTGGCGTATGTGCGGGAGAAACCGCATCAAATACGTCCAAAACGCAAATATCCCGACTGAGACGGCGGCTGAATAAACGATCGCGGCGAAGAAAACCGCGGTGGGAGACCCTTCGAGAAGACTTCGGACGCCGATGTACGTATAAATTCCACTGGCGAGAGCGAGCGTCGCGAGCGTGAATTTTGTCATCACCTCGAGGCGAGCGATGCCGCCTCTAAGCACTTGAGACATCAAATGATCCTTAGACGGTGAGTGCGCACAACCCCGATAATGTAGGGTACAAGCGGCGGTTTTAAAGCGGGCGCTATTTATCGGATCGAAAAAATAGGTTCCAGGTATTTTCGGGATCGGGAGCGGTGCTTTCTGCTTGGATCTAACGGCTCCCGAACTTCGCTTCAGCGACAGGCAACGGCTAAATCCGCGCATTCGGTGCGCGATGTTTGAGGAACGATCGCGTGTCCGATCCCGTCATCATCACCGTCCCTCATCGTCTGGGAAAAGACGAGGCTATCCGGCGCTTGAGAAACGGCCTGGGTTCGGCCAATCTGCCCTTAGTGACCATCGACCGCGAAGTTTGGAACGGCGATCTCCTCGAATTCAGTTTGAGCGGTATGGGGCAAAAGGCCAGCGGCACGGCATTGGTTTTGGAGGACGCGGTCCGTCTTGAACTCGTCCTTCCGTGGTTGCTCCAGCGTTTCGCCGAGCTTGCCGGTGGTACTCTGGCGACGCGGACCAAATTGCTTCTCGAGAAGAAGTGAGGTTCGATGTTCGAGGACGGCCGTTCGCTCGCCTGCTGGCGGCGGCTATTTTTGCGAATGCGTAGGCAGCCGTTGGACGCGCTGTATTTCGGCGTCCAATTCCCCGGACAGCGAGAGGCGATACATTTTGATATCGGCCTCTAATGACCACATGGGGTTTTCAAAAGCGGCCGGATTATTGCCTTCGAACGCGAAATGCCCGATCCACGCACTTCCATAGGAGCCAGCGACTCCGGCGGCGAGGTATCTGGGGCGGCCCGTCTTCAGCCATGCCGCGACACCCAGAAATCCCAAAGTTGTGCCCAGCATATGCAGGGCGCGCGTTTCGGGCTTTGAATGCGCTTTCAAATAATAGGGCCAGAAGTCATCGAACGATTTGAACTTTCTTGCGGGTGCCGACTTGGCACGGTTTGCTGCCACGGAGTTCGCCATCTGTGATTCCTACAAATTTCGTTTTCTATTCAATGGCCGAGCGACGACGCTACGCTTTTGGTAATTGATCCTTTGACTTCATCGCTGGCTATTTGACCGGCATGTCCTGGACAAGCCTGGGATTTCGAAATGCCCACAAGTCCTTCAAGCGCTCTGCCGTCGCCTACAAAGTAGGGAGACAAGTGTCGAACGACTTCGGCGCTCGCCGCGGCGCCCCACAAAATGCCGGTATCCAGCGGCGTCGGGGTAAGGTCTCCGGCTGCCGTGATGCAATTCATCGAGCGCGGCAGGGCATTGACCATGGAATATTGCACACGCCCAGATTTCAGGAGCCGGAGGCGTTTTACCGCGCTTTGATAAAGCTCGGGCCTGATCTCATACGGCCCCCACGCTCTCACTTTCCGATGAGCGTGGCAGGCCATCCGCAGGGTTTTCCGGAGCGAGAAATTGCGACCTCTTTCTGATCCAAAAGGATGGACGACGCCGGTTGCCGGCAGCCAACTGATCGTCGCCGGCCGAACGACACCTTTTGCAAGGTCGTCACCGCGATAGAAACTTGTGAACGTATGCGCGTGCACGAGATCATCATCGGGTCCCTGGTAAGACCAAACGACCAAAAAGTAGCGCCCTTTGAGGTCGCTTTGGTTTATCGGCCGGGGCGTATCGGCGGCGAGCGATTGGGTTATCCCAGCAAGAAAGAACAACGCGGCGCCAGCGAAAGCCACTAGCATTTTTTCCGTCATTGCACGTGGGATCATGTTTCAACTGCCTCCCCTCAAGCGCGCCGCACAAGGCCAACGATGAAAAGCAGAATGAGTGCGCCAAGGAGTGCGGCGACGATATTGCCGCCGGTCAACTCGGTGTAGAGACCGAGCCGAGGGGCAAGAAGTCCAGCGATGCCCGCGCCAAGTATTCCTACAATAATATTGCCGAAGAGGCCGAACCCGTATCCCTTCACGAGGAGACCGGCGAGCCATCCTGCAATTGCGCCGATGACGATCCACGCCAAAATTGATTCAGGTGCGAGCATGATTGCGATGTCCGTTTCTATCGCAATAAATGCACCCGGCGTCGGAATGTTCCGATGCTTGACCGCAAATGGGAGGTCCATTCCATAAGCGACGGAGAGACCCGAACCGGCGCTTAACCTCATGATAGGGACGTTCGTCCGACCCTAATAAGTATGGAGCACTTTCGGTGGGATGGGGCACCCTATCGGTGGCAAGGGGAGGCCGTGACGGGCAGCCGAAATTGAACAGGATGCGTGAAAGCGAAGGACGGCAATTTGGAATTGTGAGTGCCTCGACCAGGATCCCACCCAGATTCCTTTTTTCCGAAAATGCTCCTCACCGACATTCTTTTGTCCCAGTTTGCGCATTAGTACTTCGCCCGCGGGATTTAAAAAAATGGGGCGCAAGTGTCTCCGAACACTGAGCGTCCGAGCATGTCCGGAGCCCGCCATGTGCATTAGCGTAGACACCAAATCCAACGCGATCGACTTAGAGTACGACGACGAGCAAACGCTTTGGCGGAACGCCGATTTCGATCGCGGAACCGCAATCCTTCAAATTTTGAGCGGCGAATTTAAAGGCGCCCTTCGGGAGGTGCACCGTCATGTTATGCTGCGGAATGCGCTTCGACGTTCACAGAACCTTGCTCAGATCCATTTGTACGTCGGCTATGGCGGCGGGTTTTCTGAAATCCTTCCGGTCGACGACATTCTTGCGGAAGTCGTCAAAGAGGGCGCGGCGGGCGATGGCGATCTTCAAATCCGTTGTCGTTGGAACCTCGATCGCGATGGAAAACCCGTTTTCCCGCATCAGCCGGGTCGGATGATGGAGACTAAGCGAACCATCAAGCTGGAAGATCTCCGCAAGCAGTCTGCAAACCTGGTAGCTTGGGTCGATGACTGTGCAATGGAGGCGGATCTCAAAGGCGGTACTTGGCTCCGAAAACGAACGGACGACCCCGCATCGAGCCGGCTGCTGTTTGCAAGGCTTGCTGCACATTAAGAGCGCGGCGATGAGGTCTGTCCTGAAAAGCGGACAGACCGGAGCCCCCCCGTTCCGATACCGAAACAAAACCGGAATTGCGGTGCCGGAATGCTTTACCCACCACTTATGGCGCGCATGGCGTTGTCTACTTTCGAAAGTTAATTTTTTCGGTGCCAGGCCAAAAAAAACGCCGGACTTTCGGGCGCCGACGCCGGAGGGACCGGAAAACCGCCCCCGTACGGAACGGGTCGCCGACGTAAGCTGACTTATTGCCGGAACGCTACGCAGGTTATTCGCGTTCGCCCTATATGGACGAGCTGCCGGACGATGCGATCAATGCCTACCTGTTTACGAACTCCGAGGAGTTGGTCAACGCGATATCGCGCTATAAGAGCGGATCAAACCTTCCGTTGCTGCGAGGGTCTTGGGACTTTCAGAAAGAAATTGTCCTCGGCGTCCAGGAGCCTTTGGACGCCGGTATCGATCCGGAACCGGCCCTAAGGGGACTTCGCTCCGACGGCTATTTCATTTGGCCGGTTAAGCGGACCGAGCCTTTCGGTACCAGCCAATAACTGAAAAACGTTGGCGTAGTTGCCGCACAACCCGCGCTCAAATAGCGGGACGGGAAGCGTGGAACGGCGGAATTCGATCGCGCGTATCCAGACTGCGGGCATGACATTTGCCATGCCCGCGACTGTTTTCGCCCAAAGCTTTTCGCGGCTACGATTTGAAGAACTTGTAATCGGGAAGCGCTTTGAGCGAGTCTTTGGTGCCGTTTGTCGTGATCTTGAGGCTACTGCCGTCGTGAGCGATCTTAAGATCGCTGAACGGGACCGCGACGTACTTATCGCCGATGCCGAGGAAGCCTCCGACACTCAGCACCACCTCATCCATCGATCCGTCGGGTTTGAGGACGATGTCTTCGACGCTGCCAATGTTTTCGTTGGCATTGTTATAAACTTTCGCGCCGACGATTTTACTGGTGCGCAGCTCATCCATCGACTGTGTGCTATCCGCCGCAAAGGCGGGAAGGGCAGAGAAGCTTGCTGTCGCGACAACGGCCGCCGCAAGAAATTGTCGAATTAATCGTGTCATTGTTTCCTCCATCATCACGGGAAGCGATGGAAAAAAAGCGCCGTCGACAGACGATTGTTCCCCGCGCACGATCACATTCACGTCGAAAGACCTCGAGGCAGTCGAAATGGCGTTTTTAAGCCCATCGTGGGTGCTGGGTGTTCCGCGAAAGCGGATTCCGGGGCCCGGGAGCCGGCGGTCGAGGAAGCAGGCGTCGTTGCTGCCGTGACTTGATGAGGGACTGGGTGAAAACGAGGCTTCAGTCTGGAAAGCCGCAAACCGAGATCGCTGCGAGCTTTTCAGTCCGCACAGATTGAACGGCGCACACGCTCGGAACAGGTTAGACGTCCACGCGTACCGATGCGTTGTTGCCGCAGCGAGAAACCGGCAAAATGGCTGCGTCCATCGTTCCCTGTTGCGGCCGGTTGCCACCGGGCGCGTGCCTCAGCAGAACGTGTTGCCCCGAAAAGGGTTCAATCCCTGCACCGACAAGGTGTCTGATCGGTCGGAGGAACGCTTGACGCGCCGCGAGATTATCTTATTGCCGCTGTTGTTTCCTCCCTGGGAACGGCGGTCTTCCTAGACTTGGCCTCCGTTCGCGGGAGCTTTTTTCATAGTATGCGCTTGGGCTTGCAGTGCGACCCGACATCACCCACCAAATTCTCAATCATCTCGCATTTTCGATTTTATATTTTCACCCGGCCATCGAAATTTCGATGCTGATGTCAGTCACCGCAATGATGCGATCAAAGGCTACCGGCGGTATGCGTTTCCTTCTTGCCCGCTGATTGGCGTTCGCGGTGCATTGAACTCGATATCGCCGCGCCGCCGCGGGAACTTCGAGAACGCGTTCGGCGGCCCCGTTCTTTTCGACGACCCTCAGGTGGCGGTACAGTTAGTGGCCAGTCGACTTCGCGAAGAGCCTCTGCGGCTCACCACGGCGTCCTTGGTCACAGTCGAGGATCTTGCGCGAGTGCGCATCGAGTGCCACAGGCTGAACGCTCGTCTTGAGCGCTCCTTCCGCGCAGGCGACTGCTGCACGCCATAGGCAGCAGGGGGGAAAGATCGATTTTAGCGATGAACGCACGTGCGGCCCAAACCATTGCGGCGATTGCTCCTCCATTGCCACTGACGGGAAGTCTGCGGACAATTCGGCTAATGACAAAGGTCGGTGATGCATTCGTCATATGCGAGCAATCAAAATTCGTATATATGAGCCGGTCTGTCGAAATTGATCTTGCTTATGACGTGACCGAAGTGATTTCTTAAGCCTTAGAGTCCTCTGCTCCTTCCGAGAGTGCGCAGATCGAGGTGGTCTATGTCCGCTGATCGTCCATCATCGACACCTCAAAGCAATGACGGCGCGTCTGGTCACGTCAAGGATGAAGACTTAGAGCGCGTTCTGAAAACGGTGCCGCAGGGCGCGTTTGCGCTCGCCGGCGCCACCGTCAGCATCCTGGTGTTGGCGTACCTCGCCCTTTACTTCCTCGTTTTTCTGCCTCGCGGGCCGATCGAATGAGCCCCAGCGAATGACCGAAGAGGACATTCTTCAGTCAGAGCGGCGGTGGGGTGCAATTGCGGCAGGGGCGGTCGGCGTCATCGTTGCCGTCTTCGTCGTCTCAAGTTTCGCGATGGCTATTCATCCGCCGAGCCATGTTGAAACCATAGATCCGACGACACTCAATACGAACAGTGAGTTCGCGGAAGGCAATCTCGGCACCCGGGTCAATCCGGACGGCTCGGTAACTGTGCGGATCATCGCGACGCAATTTGAATTCCTGCCGCGCTGCATTCCGGTGCCCCAGGGGCGGAAGGTGACGTTCCGGGTTACGAGCCCGGATGTCATTCACGGATTCATCGTCGCGCGCACCAACGTGAACACCATGGTCGTTCCAGGTTATGTCGCGCAGGTTCGCACTGTCTTCAGCACGCCCGGCGACTATCTGATGCCCTGCCACGAATATTGCGGCCTAGGACACAGTGAGATGTGGGCGCTGGTGAAAGTCCAGGACGAAGCAGACTGGAAGCCCGATGCGAGCGGAAAGGCGACCTGTGAAATACCGCGCTGAAAATCTGGTCTTGGCGCATATCGGCGTCGCGTTCGCGACGCTGGCAGCAGCGGCCATACTCGGCGCCTGGCAGATGAGCGTTCGTGCTGGCATCGATCCGCCATTCGCTTCGCCCGAGACATATTTCGCCTCCGTCACCGCCCACGGCACGATCATGGGCTACGTGATGCCGACGCTGTTTGCGATGGGCTTCGGATACTTCGTCGCCGTAACAGCGCTCGACCAGCCGCTGCCGAGCATGCGCCTCGCGTGGGTGGGTTTTTGGATCGCGATGGCCGGCGTCGTCACTGCAATCATCCCGATCGTCGTGGGAAAGGCCACGGTCCTCTACACCTTCTATCCGCCGCTGACGGGTAGTGTTTTCTACTATCTCGGTGTGCTTCTCGTTGTCATCGGATCGTGGATTTGGGTCGCGCTCATGATCTGGGCGATGGCCATTTGGAAGCGAAACAATCCCGGCCGGCCGGTGCCGCTCGTGATGTTTGCAACGGTCGCGAATGCCATTCTTTGGCTTTGGACGACGGGCGGCGTGGCGGTCGAAATTCTTTTCCAGATCATCCCGGCGTCACTCGGATGGACGCAGACGATCGACGTCGGCCTCGCGCGTACGCTCTTCGCCTGGACGCTGCACCCGATCGTCTATTTCTGGCTGCTGCCTGCCTACATCGCCTTTTACACAATGGCGCCGCAGGCTGCGGGCGGGCGGCTCTACAGCGACGTCATGGGGCGCTTCAGCTTTGTGCTGCTGCTTCTCTTTTCGCTTCCCGTCGGCATGCACCATCTGTTCATGGACCCTGAGCACGGCACCGGCTTCAAGTTTCTGCAGGCGATGCTGACGGCGCTCGTCGTGTTGCCGACGTTGCTGACGATTTTCACGATCAGTGCATCGATGGAAATCGCCGGCCGGTTGCGCGGTGGCAAGGGCCTCTTCGGCTGGATTGGCGCACTTCCGTGGGACCGTCCCTTGGTCTTGGCGACGGGCTTGTCGTTTGTCCTTCTCGGATTTGGCGGCTTCGGCGGTGTCGTGAACATGGCCTACGGCATGAACGCCATGATCCACAACACATCCTGGGTTACCGCGCACTTTCATCTGATCTTCGGCGGCTCGGTCGTGATCATGTACTACGCGATCACCTATCAGATCTGGCCGATCCTGCTCGGGCGGGAAGCATCCGACGCGCGGCCGCTCCGGCTGCAGCTTTGGCTTTGGTTCGTCGGCATTATCGTCACGACGTTCCCGTGGCACGTGCTTGGGCTTTTGGGGCAACCGCGGCGGGTCGCGACATTCGACTATGCCAATCCCGCGATCGCCGATTGGCAGCCTTGGACGATCGTCTCCATGATCGGCGGCTATCTGATGCTCGCCTCGGCGCTCCTGTTCGTCTGGAATATCACAACGCTCTACCGAGGGCGTGCCGTCGGCGACAAGCGCATGCACTACGCGGTGGCCGTTTATCCGCCGACGCGGGTGCCGAATGCACTCAACGGTTTCGCGCTTTGGAATTGGCTGGTCCTTTTTCTGATGGTCGTCGCCTACGGCTATCCCATCGGTCAGTTCTTTCTGATGGACGTGCACCCCGCTCTCGTTCATCGCGTCGACATTGGAAACTGAATCTCATGTCCACGGATCATGATCAAGGATCGCCAGACGGCCAAGAAGAGGATCGGCTTTGGCGTCTTTGGGTCAGCATCGCGACCGGCACCTTCATCGCTGTAAGCTTGGTGGTGGGGCTCATCATTCTTCCGCTTCGGGACGAAGCCAAGTTCGACCCGTGGGGCGCGATTTGCAGGGCGATCGGAATCCAAAACAACGGAACGACGGCGTTCGCCGGGAAATCTGGCGGCCCCCCCGCTTCGAGCGTGACGTGGTCGGCTGCCACTCGTATTGCGCTCATGGACGCCAATCCCACGCGCGGCGGCGCCATCGTGAAGGATACGTGCGCGGCCTGTCATGGAGAGACGGGCGTTTCGGCCGACCCGGAGCAGTTTCCAAATCTCGCCGGTCAGACGGAGGAAGCGATCTTCAAGCAGCTCAGGGATTTTCAAACCGGCGCCCGCGCCTCCGATATCATGGGCGGAATTGCGCAGTCACTCAGCGAAGATCAGATGAGGGATGTCGCCGCATATTTTTCTGCGCAAAAACCGGTTGGTGCGAACAATACTGCGGCAGCGGCGGCTGGAGCGGATATCGTCGAACTGGCGCACGATGGAAGCCCGTCGCGCGGTATCGCGTCCTGCGATTCCTGCCATGGCTCGAGTCACAGTGGGCCTGAAGAAGCGCCTGTCCTCGCCGGGCAATCCGCGAGCTACCTTGAAGGGCAGCTCAAGAACTTCGCGAGCGGCGCGCGAAAAAACGATCTCTACGCGCGCATGAGGACAATAGCGAAGCAGCTCAGTCCTCAGGAACTCCACGGGTTGGCGCTTTATTATGGTGAGCCTGCCGCCGCCACGCCGTAACTTGCAAAGAGTTCAAGCATTCCCGCCGGTGAATTCGGCTCAAATGCGAGTTCGAGATTTGCCGCGGATTCGAAGGCTTTCTCCCGAGAACGCGGAAACATCATGGCTTCGTAGGCGGCAAAAGCGCTTTCGATGTTGCCGGGATATTCGACGATGGCTTGTGCCTCTACGAGAGTGAGGAGCGTCAAACATGTTCCCGCTGGAACACGGAGCGCGATGTCGCGGTGATGAACGTCTGACTCGAAATTGTGACGACGATGAGAAATGCCTGTCGTAAGTCGAAGCCGGAGGAGCACGTTTGTCCTTTTGACACACCCACGACTCGGATAATCAATCTCCATTACAACCAATGGAGATTGTCGTGAGCGCTGAATTTCAAGCTTACCTTGTTGCCGAGAAAAATCTCGATTCCGCCAAAGCGTCCATCAATGAGCTTGCCGACACATTATCGGCAATTGCCACGATATTGCGCAACGATCCCACCCGTCTCGCACGACCGAATCCAAACTTTGCTGAGACAAGATCAGACGGGCACATACTGATAGACGAACCGGATCCAATTGACCTGCAATCCGTCTCAGAGCCAATACGCACTAACCTCGTCAAGCTTGCTCAGATTCTCATCAAGGCACAAAAGGATTTGGTGGTGGCGAAAGCTGCCCTGCCTCCCGAGATGGCGTCTCGATTGACACGGCCTCGGACTTGATCCAGTTCCACCTATCGGAGCTGGAAAGCCAAAACGTCTTGCTGCCTTCATCGCATAGGATTTCCAATTTCTCTCCGGTCAGGCGCTCAGCTAGAGCAACCACAGCGCGGAATACTGCAAGCGTGGCCTCACTATCGGTCATGGCATTCTCCAAATAAAAAAGCCCGCTCATTTGGCGGGCTTTTTGGACTTAGGTTTCTGTTCGTCTTTCGGTGGATGCATTGAAGCGACCTTCTTCAGCGCATTGTCGAAGACTTCTTCTCGCTCATCTGCACCCACCTCTCGCGCAGCTTGGATAAAGCGCTCTCGTTGAGACGGGGCTTTACTTTTCGGTTTATTGGCCATGCCCGCACCTCCGAGCCGCGTAGGCTATGTCTTGTACATTGATGAATCCGGCGATGACGGATTTGAGACTGTTCGTCCGATTGATACCACCGGCGGTTCGGAATGGATGATTCTTTCCGGCGTGCTTTTGCACGAAAAAAATCAGTTGAAGCCAGTTGAATGGGTACGTGAGTTCAAGGCTGGCATCAAAAACGCCACGCGGCCCGATCTCCACTTCGCCGATTTAACTGACCCTCATCGCCTCCGCGCCTGCTCGTTTCTCGCTACAAAGCATATGCGCTGTTTCGTGGCGATCTCCAATAAGCGAAACATGAGAGGTTACAGAAATCCAAGGGCCGAACGCCACGACACGCGTAATCCATTCTACAATTGGATGCTACGCTTGTTGCTGGAGCGCACCTCCAACTTCTGTGCTGAACGCTCAATCAGAGACTATGGTGAGATGCGCACGATGCGCATCGAACTCGCGTCGCGAGGTGGTCTCTCTCTCGCGAGAACAAAGGTTTACTTGTGGGACAAACTGCGGCGCCAAAGCCAAGCTGGAACGATGTACCTCAAGCGCGGCGATATCTCATGGGCCGTAATAAATCCCGTCGAAATCGAGATCTTCCAGGCACGTCGCCGCGCGGGCTTACAACTTGCCGACGTTATGCCGCAATTCCGTAGATCGTAACGGCAAAACGGTTATCGGGCGGCGCGCCCCGATCGGCGTTCACTCCGGCCGAGTTTCGTGTTCACGGATAAAGTCCACGTTCCTGACGAGCCGCGAGAATGCGCTCGCAAGCGATGACATACGTCGCCGTTCGCAAACTGATTTTATTCCGGTCCGCACAGGCCCAAATCTTGCGCAAGGATTCGACCATGAGCGTGTCCATCCGCGCATTGATTTCGTCTTCGCTCCAAAAGAAATTCGAGAAATCCTGGACCCATTCGAAATAGCTGACCGTCACACCGCCGGCGTTGCAGATGACGTCGGGCACGACGAGGATGTTGCGATCCGCAAAGATGTCGTCGGCGTCCGGGAGCGTGGGGCCGTTGGCGCCCTCGAGGACGAGCTTGGCCGTTGTGCGGCGGGCGCGCTCGGACGTCATCTGGGATTCGAGCGCAGCCAAAATCAAAATATCGCAGGGGACGTTCCAGAACGCGTCATTCAGATCTCGCGATCCGCCGATCCCTGCGGAGCCAGTTGTCTCAGTCAGCAGCGCCCGAATGTCGATACCCTCTTCATTTATGAGGCTGCCCCATTGGTCTTGGATCGCGACCACTTTCGCACCGGCGCCCGCAAAAAGTTCCGCGGCCGCCGAGCCGACGTTGCCAAAGCCCTGGAGACAAACCCGGGCACCCTCGATGTCGAGGCCAATGCGGGTCGCCGCTTCGCGGCCCGTCACGAAGACCCCGCGCCCCGTTGCCTTGACGCGGCCGAGCGAACCGCCCAAGTGTACCGGCTTTCCCGTTACAACACCCGAGGCGGTAAAACCTGCATGCATGGAGTATGTGTCCATCATCCAGGCCATGACCTGGGCGTTGGTGTTGACGTCAGGTGCCGGAATGTCCTTTTGGGGGCCAATGATGATGCTGATCTCGCTCGTATAGCGGCGCGTGAGCTTTTCCAGTTCGTTCGCGGTGAGCAAAAACGGATTGACGCGCACCCCGCCCTTGGCGCCGCCGAAAGGAAGATCCATCGCGGCCGTCTTGATTGTCATCCAAGCGGCGAGCGCCATCGTCTCTTCAAGCGATACCTGCGGATGAAAGCGGACGCCGCCCTTGCCGGGTCCACGCGATAGATTGTGCTGAACACGAAAACCCTCGAAGTGGCGGACAGTGCCGTCGTCCATTTCAATCGGGATATCGACGATCATCGTTCGCTTCGGGTGTTTCAGCGTCTCGACCCATCGCGCGAGAGTCTTCAAGTAAGGCGTCACGCGATCGACTTGCGCCAGATAGGTGGTCCAAGGGCTTGGCTCGGACGATCCGGCGTAAGACAATGGTGGAGAGGTCTTTTCGGTTATATTCGTCATGCGCTTTTATGATTGTTGATGTGACGATTGCCTTTAGGGGGCGATAAACGCACGCCCCCCAGCTCGACGAACGCTGCGAGACGCCAGCATTCGAGGTTATGCTCGATTGTCGATAGCGTCTGCGGATTATCGGCCTGCAATCGCTATGTCGCGTAGAACAGCAGCTTCGAATTGCACTTCATCGACGCGGTGCTTCAAGACGTCGCCGATGCTGATGACGCCTACGAGCCGATCTCCTTCCATGACGGGAAGGTGGCGGACACGGCGTTCGATCATCACGTGCGAGACGTGAGCGATGGTGTCGTTTGGCGAACACGTAACGGTATCGTGCGTCATCAGAGCGGAGACCGGCAACATCAAGAGCTTATTCTCATCTTTTGCCAATGCACGCACGACGTCCCGTTCCGAGATGATCCCATCCAGTGCGTGTCCGTCTTTGCTGACGATCATCGCTCCGACGCTTTCGAGCCGGAGAAGCTGGACGAATTTCAAAATGGTATCGTCCGGCCGAACGGTCAGAACGCGGGAGTTCTTTTTCGATCTAAGGATGTTTTGAACAATCATAGCCATAATCCTAAGCTTCTGAGGCTTGGCCATCTCACAACCCGAACTCTACCACTGACGACTTAAATGTGCAGGTCATATTTAAGTCCAATGCCACACTTCGCAGCGCAGGAAGGGGCTTCAGCCATGTCCACGACCGTCGCCACCTACTTGATCGAGCGGCTGAAGCAGGCCGGCCTCGAGCATGCGTTCGGTGTTCCCGGCGACTACGTGCTGACATTCATGGACCGGCTTATCGCGTCCGGAGTGGAGCTCGTCGGAACGTGTAATGAGTTGAACGCGGGCTACGCCGCCGATGCCTACGCGCGCATTCGCGGGATCGGATGTATCGTCGTGACGTGGGGCGTGGGCGGCTTCAGCGCCATGAATGCCGTCGCGGGCGCCTACGCGGAACAGGTGCCGCTTGTTGTCCTGGTCGGCGGGCCGCGCACCCATCAGCGGCGCTCATCCATGCTGCTTCATCACGGCGTGGGCGAGTTCGCGACAATGCAGCATGCCTACGCACACATCACGGTCGCCTCGGTGCTGCTCGACGATCCCGGTGACGCACCGCAACAGATCGACCGCGCTCTCGCGCGCTGCCTTTCCGAGAAGCGGCCGATCATGATCGAGATCCCGATCGATATGGTCGATCAGGCGTGCGAGCCATCCGGAAAGTCAACGTCGTCGGAGTTGCCGAAATCGGATCGAGATTTGCTTGGCGAAGCACTGGACGAAGTGATGGCTCTCCTGACGCCCGCGAAGCGCCCGGTTATTCTCGGCGGCGTCGAGCTGCATCGTTATGGCTTGATGGAACAGTTCATGCGCTTCGTCGAGACGAGCAAATTGCCGGTCGCGACCAACTTGCTCGGCAAGACGGTGATTTCCGAACTCCATCCCCAGGCGATCGGCGTCTACGAAGGTGCCATGTCTCGTAAGGCGGTCCGAGATATCGTCGAACGGAGTGATGTTCTCATCTGCCTCGGCGCCTGGATCAGCGACATCAATTTCGGCGTGTTCACCGGCAAGCTTGAAGGGCGTCAGCTGATCCTGGCGAATTCGGGCCGGTTGAAGATCAGCCAGCACGTGTACGAGCAGGTCTGGATCGGGGATGTCGTGCAGGGGCTGGCGGACCGTATGCCGAAAAGAGGGCTCTCGCATCCGCCGTTTGAAAGTGTTTCGAAGCGCGAGACGAAGGCACGGGAAGCGCGTCCTGGCGCGAAGCTCACCGTCAATTGGCTCATGAGCCGCGTCAATGATTATATCGGGGACGATACGACCGTTGTCGCCGAAACCGGCGACAGCCTGTTTGCCGCTGCCGATCTCGTGATGCATCACGATGTCGGTTTTATCGGACAGGCCTTCTATCTGTCGATCGGCTACGCGCTTCCAGCCGTTCTCGGAGCCTCAATCGCCGACCCGAGCCGCCGGGCTCTGGCGCTGATCGGCGATGGCGCATTACAGATGAGCGTGCAGGAGTTGTCGTCGCTCTGCCGTCGCAACATTCCCGCCGTCCTGCTGATCATGAACAACAATGGCTACACAACCGAACGCGTCATCCATGAAGGCCCGTATAACGACATTCAGCCGTGGGATTATCACAAATTGCCTGAGGTGTTCGGCGGCGGATGGGGACGTCGTGTTTCGACGGAAGACGCGCTGGACGCCGCGTTGAACGAAGCGCGCGCCCGGAACGACGGACCGGCCGTGATCGAAGTGATGCTCGACGAAATGGATATATCCGACGCACTCAAACGCCTCGGCGCTGAGCTTTCACCTGACAAGAAGAATACGTAGCATCTCTCCCGGCCTTGATAGACCGGGAGACTTGGAATGGCGTGCTCTACCGTCCATTTGTGGAAGGCCCAGCCGCCGCGCTCGGCGTGGTCGCTGGGGCATTCGGCGGAACCGCGCTAACCCTAAGGCCTGAGAGCTTCCAATTCGAAGCTGTCTTCTCGAAGAGAAGTTCGAAGTTGATCTGCAGCGGCTGGGTCGGAAAATAGCCGAATAGCCGCAACATTCCATTAGAGAGGATTGTCGGCGCTTCGAACATTTGCGGTGTTACGACGACGGTGGGCGAGAGGTCGATCCGTTTGCTCCGCAAGTCCGAGAAAAGCTCGCCGAGATCTGCAGACATGAATTTTTGAAAGCCAGGTCCCCCAAGTTCCCGCAGCACAGTGTAATTGCCGGTCTTGTTGGCTTGATCCAGCGCGATGAGCGTCGTGCGGATCATGAGCAGGAGTAGTTCCGGTTGCGGGATCACAGCCGATGGGCTGACCGGCTTCGTGGCCGGCCTGACCGCGGGATTTGCCGTCTTTTTTTCGTGGCCAGCGGATTTTTTCTGCGAGGGCGAGTTTGGAGCTTGCTGAGCGTTACTCGGATTGGGCAGTAATAGCAGCGCGGCAAGGCATATCACGATCCGCTGCCTCATCGGGAAACTCCGCCATGCGCAAAGAGGCGGGTGGTCCCGCCACTCTCGATAAGTAGCTTGAGAATTTACAAGGTCAAGCGATCACCAGGCGGCCATTATCCCGACGCGGCCACCGACTTTACTGCCGCTATCGACGCCGACGCCAACCCCGCCGTTCAGGGAGAATATGTTGTCCAGTCGTATGGCGCCCTGGGCAGCGACGGCTTCCTTATCATCGTAAAAGCCGACGTTGGCAGCGACTGCGAAGTTCTTGCCCTCTGGCAGGGCGATGCCGCCGAGAGCAATGGCGATTGCGATACCCTGCGTATTCTCGTCAATCTTTTTGAACGCCGAATTCAGACCTGCATCGACGTAGGCCTTGTTCGCCGCGTCGGTAGCGGCGATGGGCGCGGCAACATCGTGAATGACATTATTCCCGAAGCTGACGGAGGCGCCGGGCGTGACCGAAAGAGCGTTCGTGACGTTTGCCGATCCGATGTTCGCGGTTGTGGCGTTGGCAGTCACGACATTTGCAGTCGTGACGTTGGCAGTTCCAATATTTGCTGTCGTCACCGTGGCGGTCGTTGCGTGCACAGTATCCGTCTGAATGTCGCCGACATTTGTGATGCCGTGCGTTGTCGTGCCGTTCGCGACTTCCAAGGTGTCGGTAAATGTACCGCCGCTCACGTGGAGGCCGCTAGAGACTGAAGCACCGCCGCTGAGCGTCGAGAGACCAGACGCAGAAAAAGTGCCGCCGACGGCAATTCCGTCCGCGGTCGTGGTCGCCTTCGTCGTTGTCAATTGTCCGGAAGAGTTGACGCTGACGATCTGCGAGCCGACGGCCGCCGGTGTGTCGGGAAGCCCGGGCATGAAATAGGTATTCAAACCGGTACCGAACATCATTTGGTTGTCTTGCGTGGTCTCGGCACCATTGCCGATGGCTGTGGAATTCGTGAAATTCGCCCTGGTATCCTTGCCCAAGGCAAGTCCGGAATCCGCAGACGCTTTAGCGTTGTTCCCAATTGCGATTGCGCTGTTTCCGGTCGTTTGCAGCCCATTGGTAAAATCGCCGGCGGCGGATTGAGTGCCTATCGCAATAGAGTCCGTGCCGAACGCTCCCGAATTCGGAAAGTATTGGTTTCCGATACCAATCGCGTTGGTTCCCGTGGCGTAGGAGCCGGCTCCAAGTGCTGTCGCGTTGGCGCCGGAGCCGGGCGGATTTAATTCATGTCCAGCATAGGCGTTAGCGCCGACAGCAGTCGTATTCTCGTCCGTTGCCTGTGCGTTATCCCCGCAAGCGACGCCGCTCGGAATAAAGGCGGTGCCGCCGCCATTACACGGCGCCTGTGCATTGGCCTGAGGCGACAAACAAATACAAGCAGCTAAGCAAACGCTCAGCCATGCGGCCGCCCTGAAATCGAAAGGCATTCTCACCCTCATACGCAAAAACAGTACAAAAATTGTAGGTGCTTGCTGCCAATTAGAATTGGTAGGCGTCCCCCGTTGCTGGATGCAAGAATATCAGCCCCGAATATGAGCAAAAGGGTATTCGGTGTTGCAGATTAAGCGCTCTATCGGCTCCTTTCTCTATTCGATTTTTGCGCTGCGGCAACGTTCGCCAGAAATCAATTTGATGCCGCACTCGCCTGAATTTCTGAAATGGGATCGGTGTTGAACTTCTCCGTCCATACGAGCGGCCATTGAACAGCCGCCGCCGCCTGACAATCGATCGGCTGGTCGACCCGAAGTGCGATAGGCATTGGCACGTATGGGGAAATGCCGAGTAGCGCCAGCACCCTGTATTTCAGCCACTCTTTGCGCATCGCAAAGCGATCGGGATGACCCCATTCGCGCCCGAGGTAGATAAACCGATGGATATAGTCAGGCCTCACCTCCCGATCGAAGATGAGGCTCTCGCCTAGGTAGAGGCTAATGGTCGTGACCCGCAAAGGAAGGCGGCATCCGGGAACAGAAAAAGACAGGAATGGCGCCGCCTTGCTTCCGGAATCGGGACTGAAGCCGCGATTGGCGAGAATCTTGGAAATCGTTGCCGGCATGTCGATTTGCGGAACGACTGCAGCGTGGACCTTGACGACGATCGTCACGGCGAGGATGGCGGCAAGAATAGAACGCAATCCGGATGCGCTCATGTCGCTGCCTCCGGATTTCGACACGCGCCCCAGAGGCTGATCGTCAGGACAGCGAGCGTTGCAGCTATTTCATAGAGCTGGCTGCCGAAGCCGTTGTGCCAGTAAATATACTGATCGTAGCTTAGCGCCATGAGATAGAGACGGCTGACGTTAAGCCCGATAACGACAGCAACAACACCGAACGCGAACGCGGCATCGCTCCAATCCCATGTCGGTCGCGCCAGCTTGGTCAGGGCAGCCCAGCACAGAAGGCCCATCGATATGTTATGAAACGATGAGCAGCCCGACAAAATGATAATGCGATGACCTTCGGCAGCTCCGATCACGTTTCCATGCCACGTCAAGTCGGGGTGGGAGAAAATAAGTGCTGTGCCGGCGAGCGCCGCATCGGCGTGCAACAGTGCCGACTCAAACGAGTCAAAAAAGATGGGTCCCCAGAGCCTGTTGGTGGCAAGTGCCAGAAGGACTACAGCCGCTGCTTTGACTTTGCGGTCGCTTCCCCCAGAGACGAGCAGATAGAAGGCCCAGAGCGTCGCGACCAACCACACGACAGACTTGAAAGGAAGGACGCTGATCACGCAGGCCGCTAACCCAAGCCCGATATCGAGCGAACCAACTTGGCGGTCTGCATCGCCCTCGAGTAGTAGCCGAATAACCGCATATATGCCGAGGTAATAGAAAATACTCTTTGATGTTACACTTTCGATGAGTGCCGGAAAAATTCCCGAGGAACTTTCGACTTCGATCCGCGCCAAGTCGTTGATGAAAAGAATGCAGGCGATCCAGGCGAAAAATTCGCAGCGCCTAAGGCTTGCGGCCCGTGCATTGCCGGTCTGAAGCTCGAAGGCTCGGAAGGCATAAGTCACTGAAGCTTTCGCAGCGGCGTTGGGCGAAAATTGCGCTTTAACGGCTGCCCCTACGACCGCCGCGCGCAATACCAGCGAACGGCGTTCGATTGTCGACGCCTAACGCTGCCGCAAATAGCGAAGCACGGAAAGTGCGCCGATTACGGCCCCGGCGGCGGGCAATCCCAATCCGATCAGCGGTCCCGGCGCGGGCTCAGCAGGAGCGTTAAGATAGGCTGCCGCTGGATCGACCAGTCCGACCAGAGCGCAGATGCTTGCGATTCCCAAAGCCAAGGTGGACGCATTAAACGCGATACGCATGGAAAAATCTCCCTACCCCAAACAAAGCTGAGTATGCGTTTACCATAAGGTTAGCGTCAAATCCCACTTCAGACGTATCAAAATGCTTAGTCAGGAGGTGGTGTGCGGCGCAATATTTTAGAAATCCGCCGGACATGGGGAGTGCCGAGCGCCGCGCAAATTATCCTCCAAAATTGCAGTTCGAAGGGGCGCCACGTGACGGCGGCGCCGGTTCTCACTATCGGCCTTCGAGCGGCGCCTGCTGCAAACATTTCCGAACGAATTTGATCCGCTCGATCGGGCCAAGCTTCTGCGCATCAGCTTCCTTGCTGCAGTCCTCCCTGTCTTTGAGCCGCGCTTCTATGCGTTGGACCAAAGTAAGATCTTCTGAGACCGGCCCGTCGGCGGCGGCTTTCATTCCGCCCTCAAGCTTCTTGATGTCCTCGGGCGATAGCTTGGGGCGATCGAGTTTGAGCGTGAGCTTGTTGAGCTTGGCAGTCAGCGGGAAGGGCGGTTGGTAGTCGGCGTCGTTGACACCGGTGAGGGTATCGGATCCGACGTCGAAGCTCTCATCCCACTGCAGAATCATGGGCAAGGTTTTTTCCATCGTCTCGGTGGCGACGACGTTGCCGTCAACCTTGAGCGTGCCGGTCCCGCCGCGACCGACGCCGGAGAAATTATTGAATGCCAGCGTTCCCGGACCCGTACCGTCGTATTTGAAGTCGAACTCGACGGTGTGCTTGCCGGGCGTGAGCGCGTCAGGGGATTCCCACTTGATGCGCTTGAGGTCGACGAGGTTCCACAGGAACACCGGCTTGCCCTTCAGCAAGTAGAAACCGTAGCCGCCGAACCGGCCGCCGGACGTCAGGATCACGCCTTCGGCACCGCCTTGCGGCACTTCGATGTCGGCAGTGATCGTATAGGAGGTGTTCAGCAGCAGTGGTGAATCTCCCTGCGGCAGACCGACCATCGGACGTGTGTAGACGAACTCACTGCGGCCTGCGGTGATGTTGGGGCGCGGCGCGACGATGCGTGCGGCCACCGACGCGTCCATCGGAAAGACTTGGTACTTCTTAGCTTCCTCGACGAACGTCTTCCGCATCTCCGCAACTTTCTCCGGATTTTTTGCGGCGATGTCGTCGGCTTGGCTGAAGTCCTTATGCAGGTCATAGAGCTGGAACACCTGGTTGTTCAGGGGATCCGGGTTTGCCGGACCGAAGGCCTCCCACGGGGCGCGGTTCACTTTGGTGCTCAGCAGCCAGCCGTCGTCGTAAAGCGCCCACTGACCCATCATCTCGAAGTACTGCATCTTGTGGCGCGTCGGTGCCTTCGCGTTCGTCGCGTCGAAGGTGTAGAGGAAGCTCGTGCCTTCGATCGGCTTTTGCTTGATGCCGTCGACGGTGTCCGGCGCGGGGATGCCGGCGGCCTCGAGGATGGTGGGCACGACGTCGATGACGTGGATGAACTGCTCGCGCAGAGCGCCCTTGTCCTTGATGCGCGCGGGCCATGACACGACCATGTTCTGATTGATGCCGCCGAGCCGCGACGCGTTCTGCTTGAACCAGTCGAACGGGGTATCGAAAGCCCACGACCAACCGGCCGACATGTGGTTGTAAGTCTGGTCGGTGCCCCAGACGTCGTAGAACTTCATCTGTACTTCGGCCGGGAGCTTGTTGAGGCCGTTGAAGAACGCGACTTCGTTCGGCGTGCCAAGCGGCCCGCCCTCGGCACTGGTACCGTTGTCGCCATTGATGTAGATAATCAGTGTGTTGTCGAGCTTGCCGATATCCTCGAAAGATTGGATCACGCGGCCGATCTCGTGATCGTTGTAGGCCGCATAGGCAGCGAAGACCTCGACCTGCCGGATGAAGAGCTTCTTCTCCACATCGCTAAGTTGGTCCCACGGTTTGAGCACGTCGTCGGGCCACGGCGTCAGCTTTGAATCCTTGTCGATTACGCCGAGCCGCTTCTGGTTCTCGAAGATGCGTTCGCGGAGCTTGTTGTAGCCGTCGTCGAAGAGGTGCATCGCGTGGATCTTGTCGACCCACTCCTTGGTCGGATGATGCGGTGCGTGCGTGGCACCGGGCGCATACTTGATGAAAAGCGGCTTGCTCGGCTGAGTCTGATGCATGCGTGAAATGTAGTCGATGGCGTCGTCGGCCATCCCCGTGATGAGGTTCCAGCCCGGCTTGCCCTCGAAGGGATAGATTTGCGTCGTGTTGCGGAACAGGTCCGGCTGCCACTGGTTGGTATCGCCGCCGACGAAACCGTAGAAGTACTGGAAGCCCATCCCGGTCGGCCACTGATCGAACGGTCCGGCCTGGCTGGCCGCGAACGCGGGCGTATTGTGGTCCTTGCCGAACCATGCGGTTGCATAGCCGTTGTCGAGCAGAATGCGTCCGATCGTGGCTTTGTCCTTGGCGATGATGCTGTTGTAGCCGGGGAAGCCTGTCGACTGTTCCGAGATCACACCGAAGCCTGCCGAGTGATGATTGCGTCCGGTGATCAACGCGGCGCGTGTCGGCGAGCATAGCGCGGTTGAAAAGAAGCGATTATAGCGGAGTCCCTCTTGCGCGATGCTGTCCATTGTCGGCGTCGGGATTACGCCGCCGAAAGTGCTCGGCACTCCAAAACCCGCATCATCGGTAATGATGAGAAGAACGTTCGGTGCGCTTTTCGGGGGCACGACGCGCGGCGCCCACCACGTTTTTGATTGCAGTGCGTCATCCTTGATCACGCCGCCGAATTTCGGATCGGGAGGCGGAAGCTGTTTGCCGTCAATCGTCGTCGTGGCGGAGGGCGATCCGGGCGTGCCGGTTATCTCCTGGGAAAATGCGACTGTTGCGGATGCGACCAGAATTGAAAAAGCGATCGTGAAGCTTTGCAGCGCACGCCGGCCATCTGCTCGATATTGCTTCGCAAGCATTGAGATCTGAATATTATCATTCATTCGCCGCAATCCTCTAACATCCGCGCCAATCGTAATTTGGCGCACCAAAATAACGGGCGTGTCGCGCCCGGATTTACTGTCTTCTATTTCTGCGAAGGGAGTTGAATTGCGTTTTCAAACGCGCGTACGTGGGCCAATAATTTTTTTCAGCACAAAACATCGTCCGACTTACACCGGATTACGTAGTAGCCGACCCGTCCCACCAACTTATACGATGACCCTCGTGAGCGCGGTCGTCAAATGCTTTCGTTGCTGCAATGCCAGGGCGCTTTTCCGGCTGGTCAATTCCGATTTCGATCAGATAAAAGCGAGTGAAAGCGCATCATCCGCGGCGGCTGACCGATGCGGCTCTGCCGCGATTTTCGATTTCGTATTCAAATGTTCAACTTCGTGTCTCGGCCACTCGCGAGATGAGGTCGTCGATGCGCGATAGAAAAAGCTTCAATACGGGTGAGCGGTTGGCCCTGCTGTAGCCGATGACGAGATCAATCGTCGGCCCGCCTCCTGCGATCGGGCCGGGGCGATGAACCAGCGGCGATAGGCTCGGTGTGGACGGCGGCTTCAAGCTTTGAGCGAAGAGTTCGCGGACGCTGTCGTCTAGGGCGTCCCGCCGCCCGATCGAGCGGCGGACGGCAGATTGACACGGCGCGAGAGCTCTTCGGCGCTTTCCTTGCGCTCGCTGTAGCGATCGACGAGGTAAGCGGCACGGTCCCGTGTCAGCAGCGTAAACTTTACCAGCTCTTCCATGACGTCGACTACGCGGTCGTAGTAGGGCGATGGCTTCATGCGGCCATCGTCCGCAAATTCCTGGAATGCCTTCGCCACCGAAGACTGGTTGGGGATCGTGATCATCCGCATCCAGCGACCGAGCACGCGCATCTGATTTACAGCGTTGAACGATTGCGAGCCGCCGCTCACTTGCATCACGGCGAGGGTCTTGCCCTGTGTCGGACGGACGGCGCCGGAGGACAGCGGAATCCAATCGATCTGCGATTTCATCACGCCGCTCATCGCGCCGTGGCGTTCCGGCGAGCACCACACCTGGCCCTCCGACCATGCCGCCAAAGTGCGAAGCTCCTGCACCTTTGGATGCGAGTCCGGCGCATCGTCGGGCAGGGGCAAGCCATGCGGATCATAGATCTTCGTCTCGGCACCGAAGTGTTCGAGCAGCCTCGCGGCCTCCATCGTAAGAAAGCGGCTGTAGGACCTGTCGCGGAGCGAGCCGTAAAGCAGAAGGATGCGCGGCTTATGAGTTGCCGTTGCCGCCAGTTTGTCGCCGGAGGGGACATGCAGATGATCGTGGATGACGTTGTGCAGGTCGTCCTTGCCGTCCTTACTCATTGTGCCTTCTTCCTTGCGGTCACCACCTCACCATCTTCCTTGGTGAAGGTTTCGATATTGGTGTTGGGTAGAATATCCAATACCGTTTCGGACGGCCGGCACAACTTCGCGCCGAGCGGCGTCACTACGATCGGGCGGTTGATGAGGATCGGGTGCGCCATCATGAAATCGATCAGCTCGTCATCGGTCCATTTGGCATTGCCGAGGTCGAGTTCGGCGTAGGGTGTGCCCTTCTGCCGGAGCAATGCCCGGGGGCCAATCCCCATCAGCTTCATCAGCTTTATCAGCTCCTTTCGCGACGGCGGCGTCTTGAGGTACTCGATAATCACCGGTTCTTCGCCGCTTTGGCGGATCATCGCCAGCGTGTTGCGGGACGTGCCGCATGCGGGGTTGTGGTAGATGGTGATGGTCATGGTTTGGCCCCCAACTCCGGCGATGCGCCACGGCCGCGCACCGCGCTGCCCGCCTCGTACCAACCGCGCGTGGAATTGACGATCTTCACGACCGACAGCATCACCGGCACCTCGATGAGGACGCCGACCACCGTCGCCAAGGCCGCGCCGGAGTTGAAGCCGAACAGACTAATGGCGGCCGCGACCGCCAACTCGAAGAAGTTGCTGGCGCCGATCAACGCCGAGGGCGCCGCCACGCAATGGGCTTCGCCAGCCGCGCGGTTGAGTAGGTAGGCCAACCCGGAATTGAAATAGACCTGGATCAGGATGGGCACGGCCAACATCGCGATGATGAGCGGCTGTGCCAGGATCTGCTCGCCTTGGAAGCCGAACAGCAAAACCAGCGTCGTGAGCAGCGCCAGCAAAGACAGCGGCTGCAGATGGCCGAGTAGGCGGTTCAACGCGGGTTGTCCGCCGTGGCGCTGTACGATGCGGCGGACGACCTGGGCGATGATCACCGGGACGATGATGTAGAGCGCGACGGAGAGCATCAGCGTCTCCCACGGCACGGTGATCGCCGACAAGCCCAGCAGAAGGCCGACGATCGGTGCAAAGGCGAACACCATGATCACGTCGTTGAGGGCGACCTGACTCAGCGTGAAGTGCGGCTCGCCGTCGGAGAGGTTGCTCCACACGAACACCATCGCGGTACACGGCGCCGCCGCCAGCAGGATGAGCCCGGCGATGTAGCTGTTGATCTGGTCGGCCGGAAGATAGGGCCTGAACAGCCAGCCGATGAAGATCCAGCCGAGAAGCGCCATCGAGAACGGCTTTACCGCCCAGTTGATGAACAGGGTGACGCCGATGCCGCGCCAATGCTCCGTCACCTGCGACAGCGCGGCGAAGTCGATCTTGACCAGCATCGGGATGATCATCAACCAGATCAGCACCGCCACCGGCAGGTTGACCTTGGCTATTTCGGCGCTGCCGATGGCCTGGAAACCCCCCGGAAAGAAATGCCCGAGGGCAATGCCGAGCACGATGCAGAGGCCAACCCAGACCGTCAGATAACGTTCAAATGTCGACATGCTTAGGCCTTCTCGCGAGCGACGTCGGTTTTGGTTTTGCCGATGTCGTCGAGCCTGCGTTGCAGGGTGAGCTTGTCCAGCGACGTCAGTGGCAGACTGGTGAAAATGCCGATGCGGTTGTTCAACATGCGATAGGTGTCGGCGAACGCCAATGCACGGCGCGCGTCATCGCCTTCGACCGCGGCAGGATCGGGAACACCCCAATGCGCTGTCATCGGCTGGCCCGGCCAAATCGGACAAACCTCATTGGCGGCGTTGTCGCAAACGGTGAAAACGAAATCGAGCGCGGGGGCGCCGGGTGCTGAGAATTCCTCCCAGGATTTCGAGCGGAGAGTGCTGGTGTCGTAGTTCAGCTTGTTCAGGAGATTGATCGTCAGAGGATGAACTTCGCCCTTGGGCATGCTTCCGGCACTGTAGCCTTTGAATTTTCCCATGCCGACGCGATTGATGATGGCTTCACCCATAATCGATCGGGCGGAATTTCCGGTGCAGAGAAAGAGTACGTTGAACGGTCGCTGATTGGTCATTTGGCGTTCCCCTTACACAGACTTCTCGCTTTTTTAATCGTCGAACCGCAAAGCTCCGGCTGCCCTTGGCAGCAATCTTCAGTGAGAAACGTCAGCAACTGACGCATTCCCTCGAAGTGCACGGCATAGCGGATGTAGCGGCCGACCCGCGTGGATCGGATCAGCCCGGCGCGATCCAGTTCTTTCAAATGGAACGACGCGCCAGTCGGCGTCGCGCCGACGGCTTCGGCAATCTCGCCGGCGGCCAAACCTGATGGCCCTTCCCTTACGAGAAGGCGGAAAATGGCCAGGCGCTGATCGTGGGCCAATGCGGCAAGGCAGGTGACGGCTTCTTTAGTTTGCATGGCGATATGATACAACAATTGTTGAAGTATGCAAGTGTTTAGCAAGGGAAGTCTGGAACGGCAATTGATGGTTGGTCGTTACAACGCGTTGACTGTTCGGCCGGGCCGCTAGACGTTTGCGGCGTCGCGAACGCGATACCAAGTTTCGACGATCGGGACGGCCTGTCGGGCGATCGGGTGCGCAGGGAACGCGGGAAACGGCAGATCATCGAAGGCTGTACGTCCCTCAGGGTTATCAAGAACCCTGAGCGCGATCTTGGTGCCGAAATACGTGGCGCGCGAAACACCCGTGCCGCAATAACCGAGCGCGTAGTGAATGCCGGACGCTGTGCGCCCGATGTGAGGAACTTCGTCGTAGGTGTAGCCAATCTGGCCATCCCACGCATGCGTTACCGGCACCGCCTTGAGGTCCGGAAAGACGTGAAGCATATCTCGGGCAAGGTGGCGAAACGCGCGAGGGGATCGGGCCGGCGCGAGACGACCGACACGCCCGCCCCAGATGATACGGGGAGCGTCAGGCGCCGTGCGAAAATAATAGAACACCCGATTTGAGTTGCCGTAGACGCGGTTCTTCGGAAGCAGCTTATTGAGAAGATGCTCGGGGAGTTCGCCCGTTGCGATCAGGGCGGAACCGACCGGAACGATGCGTCTGCCAAGTTCCGGCACGAGGCCGTCGGTATAGCCGTTCGTCGCGATGATCACATTTCTTGCGAGCGTTATTCCGCGATTGGTCCGGACGCGAAACTCAGCCCCCTCGCGGCTGATCTCCAGCACCTCGGTGTGATCGAGAACCGAACCCCCTGCCTGCTCAATCCGCTGCATAAGCCCGGCATGATAGAGCGCAGGGTGCAACGATGCGTCGTTGGGAAGAACGGAGCCGCCGGAGAAGCACTCCGTTCCAAGTTCCGATTGCTGCTCGGCTTTCGGCACCATGAAACTTTCGACGCCCGCGATCTCCTTAAGTTCGCGCATGTCCTCGGCCATCGCTTCGTAGTGTTCGGGGCGGACGGCGGCGCGAAAGCGTCCCGAGCGGCGAAAGTGGCAGGCGATATTTTCTTCCGCGATGAGCGCGGCGATATGGTCGAGCATTCTCGTGCCTTCGCGCAGCATCTCCTCGGCTTTCTTGCGTCCGCGCAGGGCAATCAGCTTTTTCACGCGGAATTTCTGGTTGCCGCTTCCGATCTGGCCGCCGTTGCGCGTGCTGGCGCCGTAGCCGGCTTTGCCGCGCTCGAAAACGACAGCTTCTCTTCCGTTTCGAAGTAGCGTCAGCGCGGCCGATAGCCCTGTGAAGCCCGAACCGACGATTGCGACATCGCATTTTTGTGGGACGGCTTTTTCAGGTGCCGGCGATGGTTCCGCGACCGCGTCCCACCAATAGGGCCTGAACACTAAGCCATCGGCTCGTGAACCTTTTCCGGTCGCAAGCTCGTGAGCCGTCGGACTGTTTTCTCCAGCCGAAAATCCCTCAGTCATGCGGCGTCCTGAAAAGCACCATCATCGCCTTCGACTGCAACTCGCGCTTTCCTCCAATGACGCTGTCGATGCTTGCGTTCGCATCGGGGAGAGCGATTCCCGCTTTCGATAGCTGATCGATGAGTTGCTCGGCGGTGCGGCCCGTGAGAGGTGCGACGCTCGCGATCGGCGCCTTAGTCACGGCTCTCATCGCGAGAACGGGCGGCGGACCCTCTCCACCCGAACTGGGGAGAGAGACGAAAGACCCGGCGAGAACAATCGCACTTAGGCCGATGATTGCGCGGCCGATGCCGTTTGCTAGAAAATAGCGTGTAAACGATTTCCAGTTGACGATCGCGTGGGCGGCGACGCCAACGACGAAGATCCATCCGAGCCACTCGTGCGCCAGCTTGTTCAAGCCCCGATCGAGGTGGAAGAACATCAAGACGCCGGTGACACTCATGAAGCCGAAAGCACCGATGGTGAGCGGCGTCGCCCATTCCCGTGATATTTTCATCTCAAATCCCTACTTCTCTCAATCTCTGACAGCGCGTGTTCGGTGCCGCGCTCATTGGGCATCGTCATTGATATGAATTTATTCGCTGGATTGCAGATGATTTCGAGAAAATCCGGGGGAGTTGCAGTGATAGCAACGCTCTGTATACGGAGGCGCGAAGAGGTCACTGATCAAGTGCGTTCCACGGCTTGTGCAGCGGCGTCGAGTGCGACGGCGATGGCTTCAGCGGCGGGTTGGTCGATCGGTGCGCGCCGCATTCGAAGACGCATCGCGAGCTTCAAGTTCTCCATGGCCCTGACGACCGGAGCCGGTGACGAGAAGGGACCTTCGGCAGCGGCCGCACCGGCGCGGGTCAGCAGCTCATCGGCGGCGGCGCGGTTTGCAACGAGAAAGGCCTCACCTTCCGCCGTGATGCGATAGCGCTTACGGCCCGCTTCCTCGGAATCGACATGTGCGTAGCCCATGTCATCGAGCCAAGCGAGCGTCGGATAGATGACGCCGGGGCTTGGGCTATAGCTACCTCCGAAACGTTCCTCGATGGCTTTGATGAGTTCGTAGCCGTGGCTCGATCGTTCCGCGATGATGGCGAGGAGCAGGAGCCTAAGCTCGCCGTAGTCTAGCAATCGGTTGCCATGACGTCCGCCGCGATGGCGGTGATGTCTGCCGTGATGTTCGTGGTGATGATGATGGTCCTCGCCCGATGGATTGTCGGGGGACATGAAGTGACGGCCTCTGCCGCCTCTAAGTTTGTCTTTCATGATTGTCGATATAGATTGCGATATAACGAAATTCAAGATGTATCTAGATATGTAACGATAAAAATCGTTAAGCTATTGTCGCAGAATAATTTTTTCCTGCGCAGGGGCGGGTTGTTGGTCGTCCGATGAGGTCGCCGTTGGGCCGTCACTGAGAAATCGGCGGGATCGATATCCCGCCTTTGAATCCCTGGATCGTTCAATCGTAAATCGCGACGTTGGTCCGGATGCCGCCAAGGCGGGGGGCGCTCATATCGAGAATGACCACGATAACCGCCGTCCAAACAGCCGCGAGAAGTGCCGCTAGCATGCGGACTTTGTGCTCTTTAAGTCCGAGTTGATATCCGAGCGTCGCCATCGCAATCAGCGCCATGCTTATCAATAGCCAGAACAACTGCGGTGGGAACCTCGATTCATGGGCAAAGCGTTCCGCCGTGCTCGTATCGAAGGTGTCATTCACGGCCGACATCAGAGATACGGTCACCGGGTCGGGGTGTTCGCGCGCGAGCCCGGATATCTGACCCCAAATCTTGTTTTGCAGGGCTGACGTCTGCCGATCAATGTCATGGATGAGAGAGGAATTGCGTGGCGCTTTCACGTACTCCTTGCGTAGTTGGGCATAATCTTCGAGCAGCCGGGCGATTTCCTTGGCGCGAGGATTGGCGATGGCCTCCGCACGGAGCCAAGCCGTTCCTATTGCGTTTGCCTCTTGAAGTGTCCCCTGGCGACGCTCCCCAAAACGTGCGCTGCCATATGAGAGCGTGAGGGCCAGTACAAACGCAAGAAGGCCCAGAAGGCCGCCAACGAACAGGCCCACGCCTTCCGATTCCGGGGTGGCACCACTTTCGCGTCGCCGCAGCCCCAATCGATAGCCGATCTCATAGGCGAGTGCTTGGCTCACGAACAAAATGAAACCGAAAGCCAGCAAACTCCAAGCCGCAATGTCCGCGAGTAGCTGCATGGTGCGCCTATATCGTTAGAATGGGACCAGCGTGCTGGCCGCGACAGACTTCGACATTAGGGCGAGGAATTACTACGTCTACGGACTTCCTGTGCACCGCGTCAGGACGGTGCGCGAAACGACGGCACGGGCACAGGCGGCCGATTTATTGCTCATTGTGGCGCGCCGTTCGTCAATGAATTCAGCAACTGCGTGATGTCCGTCCGGTCCGGCTCAAGCTGACGGAGAAGCCTCAGCGACTTCACGCTTTCCTCGCGGTTGCCAAGTTCGAACTCATAGGACGCCAACGCCCAGAGCAGGTTGCGATCATAGGGGTGGCGAAGAAGTGCCGTCTTGAGCGTGTCGACGGCGTCGTCGCGTTTTCCGGTGTCATGGAGCGCAACCGCGAGCACATAAGCGAACTGCGGATCTTCTGGTGAGTGCGTGGCGGCTTTCGAAAGATAGGATACGGCGTCGGCCATGCGGCGCTGCCGCACGAGGCTTAGGCCAAGTGCGTGCTCGACCGGCCCTGAATCAGGGTTTTCGGCGAGTGCGCGTTGCAACACGATCTCGGCGCCTTTTTCGTCTCCGGCGGTTCGGATGACGTCGGCGAGAGAAATGGCGGCGGCAACAAATTTTGGATCGATTGCGCTCGCCTGTTCGAAGGCTTGGCGGGCGTCGTCTATTTTGCCTTCCAGTCTGTAAAGGCCACCAAGGTTCGTGAGGGCTTCGGGACGCTCGGCGTTGAACAGCTGCGCATCGACGTATTCATTAATGGCCTTGTCGAAAAGTTCGCGGTTGCCCGTATCCAATGCGGTCGCGGGCGGACCTGCCAAGGCTCGGGCTGCATCCATGCGGACAAGCCGCGTCGGATCGTTAAGCAGCGGCGTGAGCAGCTTGAGCTTTGTCGCATCATCCGCCCGCGCGACGACGGAAATTGCGGCCGTGCGCACCATCGGGTTGTCGCTTTTCAACGATTGAGCTGCAACTTCGATTGAGCCGGGAGACGGAAACTGAGCTAGCCGCGCGAGCGCGCTCGCTTTTGCGATGGAAGAGAAGCTTTCGGAAGTCACGACTTTTCGGAGCGCTTCTTGTGCGCCCGGCGCTTCCTCATCACCCAGGCTCAATGCTTCCGCGAAACTTTGCGCTCCGGGATTTGGTGATGGATACCACTGCTTGATTGCGTCTCTGGCCCACACTGGCGTTTTGTCGGCGTGACATTGGTTGCAGGCATTCGGCGTTCCGAGACTGACGGTCCGATCGGGTCGGGGGATGCGAAGCGAATGATCGTGGCGGGGGTCAATTCCCATGTACGTCGTCGTCGGCATGTGGCACGACGTGCACTTCGCCCCGCTTGAGTTGATCGTGTGATGATGGTGCGCGGGAACGTCAAAGCGCTCCGGAGCGTGGCATTGTCCGCATAGGGCGTTTCCCTCAAGGCGCACTTTTCCCGAGTGCGGGTTATGGCAGTCGGAACACGTAACGCCGGCTGCGTGCATGCGGCTCTGGAGGAACGAAGCGTAGGTATAAACCTCGTCGTGCTGTTGCCCGTCGGGATAATAGAGCCCGGCTTCGAGCGTTGCGGGGCGGAATGCATCGAAGAGCCGCCCGATGTCTTGCGGAATGGAAGAAAATTGCTCGCGACGAGAATGGCATTGGGCGCAGACTTGGATTTCCTTGTTTGTCTTGAGTGACGACGAACGTTGCGCTTGTCCCGATGTGCCCATCGGCCAGCTGACACCTTTTCGCTCGTCGAGGCCAAACGCGAAGCTCGCATGATCGTCGGCGAGGGCGCCATTCGACTTTGCCCATTCCACATGCTTCGACGCCGGGCCGTGGCAGGCTTCGCAACCGACGTTGATCTCGGACCAGGTCGTCTTGAACGCGCCGGTCGGCCGATCATAATTTTTCTGGAGGTTCGTCGAGTGGCACCAGGCGCATTGATAGTTCCAGTTCTGGTCGATGCCCGTCCAATGCAGCGGATCGCCGGGTTTGAGCTTGCGATCGGGATAAAGGTCGTACCAGCGCTGGCCGCCCATTTCTTTCGGGCGCGTATCCCAGGCGACGCCGAGTGCTTGAAAGCGCCCTTGCGGGAGGGGGATGAGATATTGTTGGAGCGGTGAGACGCCAAACGTATAGCGGATCTCGAAATCGCCTGGCTTGCCGTCGTGGCCGTCGGTGCGGACCCAAAATTTATTATCTCTTTTGAAGAATGTCGTCTCGCGCCCGTCCTTGACAAACTTCGCATTTTCGAAGTCGCCCAATACGGTGGTTTCATTCGCTTCCTGCATAGCCGCGTGATGTTGCGACGCCATCCAATCGGAATGCTCAGCCTGATGGCAAGTTGCGCACTTCTGAGAGCCGACGAAATGGGGTTCTGAGGCCTTGGCAGGTTCGCTTTCCCGGTGGTTCTCTGCATTGGTGCGGGGGGCGGTGACTACGGCCCCGGTCACAAAGAACGGCAGCATGCAGCTGATCGCGATGAGGGCGGCTTTGAATGGTCGGAAGAAACGATGCATTGCCTCGATAGCTTCACTGGAATGGGCGAGCAGATGAGTTTGTCAGCGCGTTGGATCAATGTCGATCATATCACGTAATTCATCCAGGCCTTCATTCGCAGCAGAACGCGTCGGATAATGGCTAACGCCGCAAGATGATCGGTGTAGACGGCGACCTGAGCCGTGGATCCGGCCGGGATCTGGTAATCGGAAAGATCATCCAGGAGCAGGAAATTCGCTACTGCGCGTCCGCGTTCGCTGCTGCGATCCTTGGGATTGAGAAGCGTACCGGTGGGCTCAAGCTGGCCTTGTGAAATTGCATCGAGGACGACCAGGACTTTCGCTCGGAAGACGCGGCCGGGAATGGCATCGAACGCAACCTCCCCGTCGTCATTCTGGCGAACGCGTTGAAGGGCATTCTGCGGAAAAGACGCACTCAGGGTGTTCCTGTCGCTGTGAATGAAGACCATTGTCGGCGTCGACGGGTTCACGGTCATGCCGGGCTTGAGCATGAGCTGCGTGACGTAGCCGTCTGTCGGTGCCACCACCTTGGTTTCTGAAAGATTGAACTCCGCATTCGCCAAGTCGGCCTGCAGGCTGGCGACCGTCGTGTTGACCCCGCCGATCTCGGAACTGAAGGCGAGACGGGCCCGCTCCGCCGCAGCTTGGCTTTCGACGAGCGTTTGCCGGGCCGCTTCGAGGTTGCGCGTCGCCTTATCCACGGCGGCCTGTGACACGACTTCTTTCGTAAGAAGTTCAGCCTGGCGATCATAGGTGTCTTGGGATAGGGCGAGCTGGGCCTGCGCCTTTTCAACGCCGGCGGATGCCTGATCGAAGGACGTCTTGAGCTGCTTTACGTTCTGCTCCGCCTCAGCAAGAAGCGCCTTCTTCTGATCGACAGCGTACTGATAAGGCCGCGGATCGATGCGGAACAAAAGATCGCCCTGCTTCAGGGGAACGTTCGGTTCGACGGCAACCTCGATGACATGCCCTTGGACCGTCGGACCAATCGGCGTGGTGTAGAAGTACAATCGGCCGTCGGTCGTGAAGGGATGATTGTAGTTCATTGCGAGGAGCAGGCCGCCGACGACGACCATGCCGCCGAGGCTCGCCGTCGTGACGGTCCATTGATTGACGGGTACGCGAAGCAACTTGAAGGCGACGACACAAATGGCGGCATAGGCGAGGAGCAGAAGGAGAGCCATCACTCCACCTGCCGGGATTTTTCGAGAGCGGATACGCGCGCGTTAAGTTGCGCGATGGATTTCGATGTGCTGGCGGACGCCGTCCCCGATGCGCCGCTCCACCCGCGGTGCGGGTCATGCATCAAGGCCCAGATCCAGAGAAACGGCCAGAGGGTTCCGAGAGTAAAAAGGCTTACCCACGTTGCGGCGCGAATGGCGTCCAGATGCGGGTGATTGCGAGCTTTGGCGATCTCATACGGGATGCCGTAAACCGCGACGATGCCATAGACGACGATCGCAACCATGGCGATCAACATAACCAGAGCTAAATAGTCGAGCGCCATTGGCTTCGATCTCGAGTTTCACTGCTTTGGAAAAATTGTTTTCCAATCGTTCTTCATATCGACGACGGTCCAACCCTCAGACGGCGCATCGTCGAGGGCCTTTTCGAGGTGCCCGATCGAGGATTTCCGGTCATAGGCCCACTCGCGCTCGGCATCGGTGTGATGCACGATCAGCCCGAAACGCGCGCCTGAGCCCGCCGTTGTCCATTGCAACATTTCGAGGTCGCCGTCCGAGTTGCCAAACGCCGCTATGGGCCGGCGACCGATATGCATCTGGATGCCGACCGGCTTTCCGGTTTTGTCGTCGATGAAATTGATATCAGCCAAGCGGACGAGGACCGGCTTGCCGTTTTGCATTTCAAATTTTGTCTTGATGCTTGAGCCGACGACTTGCTCCGGCGGAATGCCGTAGATTTTTTCGGTCCAAGGACGCATGAACTCGATGCCGCCACCGGAAACGATAAAAGTCTTGAAGCCGTTGTCGCGGAGATATTGAAGCAGTTCGAGCATTGGTTGATAGACCATCTCCGTGTAGAGGCGGCCAGTCTCGGGGTGCCGCGCGGTGCTGATCCAATCGACGACGATCTTTTCGAAGTCTTCCGATGTCATGCCAGCATGCGTTGCCATGACGATCTCGGCAATGGCGTGATCGCCTCCCGCGATGGCGCCTTTCAGATCGCCCTTGAGAAGTGACGCGAACGGTTCCTTTTCTTTCCATTCTGGGTGCTGAGGCGCGAGGGCTTTGACGCGGTCTAGCGCAAAGGCAAGCTGGACGTACATCGGCTTCTCGGCCCACAGCGTGCCGTCGTTATCGAAGGTCGCGATGCGGTCGGCGGGCAGCACGTAATCGCGAGAGTCTTTTGAAACCACGCGCTCGACGAACTGGATGATCGCCTGCTTGGTCGCTCCGTCATTCCAAGAGGCGAGAGTGTCGTCCGCAAGGCTCGGCTGGATCGAGAGAAGCAGCGCAAAAAGTGCGTAGACCGCGACGCGCATGACGGATGTTCCTAAGTATCATCTCTGACTCGGCCGAGCCAAAGCGCATGAGGCTGCACGGGGGTGCGTTTGATTAGAGAGGGATGGTTTCCTCTCGCTTCGCCTCTTTGCGCTCTGGCTCAACTCTGATGAATTGAGAGGAGCGGGCCGGTATGACCGGCCAGCTCTGGAAATCTCAGGGCATCAGTTGCCCGTCGGCAGCGGAATGTCGACACCTTGCTTGGCCATTTCATCACGAACCCATTGGAAGCGCTGATAGCTCGTAATTGTAATCGGACCCGTATAGACCTCGCTCTGCAGCTTTCGTGGCGGATATTGGACGTAGGTCTTCATCAGATCCTTAATGGCGGCATTGATCGTCACAAGCGTCCATGTCCGCTCCGTGTAGTTGTTCATGAAGATGTCGTAGCGCTCTTGCGGATCAGCCCATAGGTCGAAGACCTGTGGGACGGTGGCGGTATATTTGTCGGGACCCTTCCAGCCGAGGTTCGAATCAACCGCAAGCCCGCCCGTTGTGGCGCCATCGTCGCCCCGCAGGTTGAAGACGGCTTTGTAATTGCCGACGCGTGCCGCGCCCGGGGTCAATTCGTTCTCGGTGAAATAGAACCACGATTTGCGCTGGGATTTGCCGGTTCCGAAGAGAATAGGCGTCATGTCATAGCTGTCGAAGATGATCGGCTTGTCTTCCCGGTCATTCTTCGGGAGATCAATTCCGGCAACCTTCGCGAATGTTGCCATCAGATCCAAGCCGCCGACGATGTCGTGATTCTTGGAATTCGCGGCGACCTTACCGGGCATCCAGGCAATTGCGGGAACGCGATTTCCGCCTTCGCGCACGGTTCCCTTCGTGCCGCGAAACGGCGTGTAACCGGCGTCGGGATAGACATCCTGCCAGGCGCCATTGTCGGTGGTGTAGAAGACGAGCGTATTCTTATCGAGCCCAAGCTCACGCAGCTTGTCCATGATGTGGCCGATGTGGGCGTCGAGTTCGACGACGCTGTCGGCATACTTACTTTTCGATAGCGATTTGTGCTCGAACTCCGGCGACGGCATGTTCGGCTGATGGACCTTCATGAAGTTGACGTTGATGAAGAACGGCTTGCTCGTGTCCTTTGCTGCCGTGTCAAGAAATTCGAGCGCGGCCTTCTCGACGTAGTCGTCGAAGAACGGGATACCGACCACGCCTTCCTTGCCGTCGATGACCGGCGTGTTGACGTATTGACCGTTGATCTTGAAGTCTTCCGTGGCGGGTTCACCGGCTTTACCGGAAAGCGCGCCCTTGGTCACGCGCGCGAACATGGCGCGCAGCTCGGGGTCCATGTCCGGGAACCAGGTCGGATCGGCATAGGTGTAGGCATTAAGGTGATAGAGGCCGACGTATTTCATGACGTCGTAGCCTTGGGCGTTCGGAAGCGCATAGTCGGCTTCGCCGAGGTGCCATTTGCCGGTGAAATAGGTTTGGTAGCCGCCCTCTTTGAGAACCGATGCGAGGGTCCATTCGGCGGCGGGCAAGCCACCGCCCTGGCCTTGGAATGCCACTGTCGTCATGCCGCTGCGATTGGGGATGCGGCCTGTCTGCATCGCGGCACGGCCAGGCGTGCAACTCGGCTGGGCGTAGAACGAGAAGAAGGTCATGCCTTCGTTTGCCATGCGATCGATGTTCGGCGTTGGCATGCCGCGGCCTTCGCCGCCTCCATATGGTCCGAGATCGCCATAGCCGGTGTCATCCGAGACAATAAAGAGGATATTGGGCTTGCTCGTTTGGGCAAACGCTGAAGGCACAAAAGACGCCGCGCCGACGATCCCTGCCGCGGTGATTGTCAGGGCGCAGGACGCAAGTTGCGTTAGCCATCGGTAGCTGCGCGAAGATCTCATGGAAACAAGTGTCGTCAGATACGCAAAACGCATGTCTTACCTCCCGAAGTCAGAATAGGATTTGTGCGGCGCCACTAATGACGTCGCCGTGGAATTGTTTTGATTGAATTGTTGTCCGGGTTTTCTCCGGCGCGATTGCCCGCGTCGGGCCGTTCCGAAAGATGCAGCGTTGCCGAACGCAGTCCCGTCTAAGGTGCGGGTTGCCCTCGCGATAAGACGTCTGGTCAGATCATGTTTTGCCGGCCGACCAAAGCCGACAAAGTATTGCAGCGGTGGCATTCCGGGCTCTCCAATTCGAGCCCCCCGAACCAACGATCGGCCTGTATTCCGATCATCGGACCATTGACGTGAAGAGAACACGGCCGAGAATGTGAGACTGGATAAAATGGACCAATTGGGAGAGAAAAAACGAATTCTTGCGCGCGAAACGTTGCACACGAGCGGACGATTTTGCGTCGCGCCATCAGGTTATTGCGGAGCATTCAGAAATTGAACGCCTCTAATATTTAACCCTGCGCGACGGATGTAACGATATTGAACTATTTTGAGCACGAATTGTGAGCAATGACCGCCTCATGAAGACATGAATTGCGAATTTTTTGCACCATGTAAGGAGCGGGCCAATTCTCTGCAATCAATTACAATCCGGATCTAAATTGGCACCGCTTGATACGGTTGGCTGGCTTGCGAGCCAACCGAAGGATTTTTGTGAATGGGTCGAGCGCGCGGGCCGATGGCGGACGTTCGAGCCGGGACAGTTCATATATCATGCCGGCGATGCTTCTGATGGTATCTACGGATTGGCGGAAGGAAGCCTGCAGGTCACCTTCCCGCTGGTCGCGAAGGAGCCGGTCACGATTCATCGTGCTGAAGTCGGATTCTGGATTGGCGACAACGCCGAGTTCACGGGGCGGCCTCGTCTCATTTCTTTGATCGCAGGTACAAAATGCCGGCTGCTGCATTTGTCCAGCAGCGCAATTGCTGCGCATCTGAATGAAGTTCACGACCACTGGCGGTGTTTCTACACACTTAGTGCGGACAACACCGCGACGGCGATCATGCTTTTGTCGGAAGTTTTGTCGCTCACCGTCAGGGCGCGGGTTTGCCGGCGCCTTCTGAAGCTTGCGGGAAGCAGGCAGGAAGTTGAGATCACTCAGGATGAGCTGGCCGAGCTCCTTGGGGTGACGCGCGCGACCTCGCGGCGATGTCTCACGGATTTGGCAGAGCAGGGCGCTGTCGAGCTTCACTATCGTAAGCTGCGCCTGATTAATGCAGATGTGCTCAGATCTTACGAAGACGAGCAATGAGTCAAATGTTGCAATTCCGCTCGAAAAATACTGAGCGCTGATCGCTGTTTGGATCGTAAGTGTAGCGCTTGCACAACCTTTTTTCGGTGCCGATTCTTTAGAAGGAGTGTTGATTATACGCGCTGGGTTCGCCGGTGCCGATCTATGAATTTTAGTTTTTGCGTTGCGTTGCGGTGCCTGCAAAAAAGCAAATGCGATATTCCAAGTCGGAGCCAGCATGAAACGCGCGCTCGGTTTTCTAGGTGCATTCTTCATTGCTTTTAATGCCTGCCAAGAGGCCGCGCGCGCCGCCGAAGGCGCAGCCGGCTTCTATCTGCTCGGCTCCAAGACGACGATGGCCGGCTATTTGCCGCCGCCAGGCACATACGTGCAGGATATGAACTACTTTTACTCAGGCAGTTCCGACAAGACGTTGGATTTCGCGGGCGTCACCATTTCCGGCGGGGTCGATGCCGACGTCTATTACACGTTACCCGTCGGCCTTTGGGTGGCGCCTGGAAAAGTTCTTGGCGGCAACTTTGCTTTCACTGTTCTCGCGCCGATCGGTTGGAAGAATGTCAACGCCGGCGTGAGTCTTACCGGGCCTGGTGGTGGTGCGCTCGCGACAAATCTCAACGACGAGGATGCGGCGTTCGGAGATCCTGTCCTCGGTTCTTCACTCGGATGGCATCAAGGCAACTATCACTGGACCATCGGCACGCTGGTCAATGTGCCGGTCGGCTACTGGCAAAAGGGGAATCTCGCAAACATCGGGTTCAATCGCTGGGCCGTCGACACGACGGGAGCGCTCACATGGCTTGATCCTAAGAAGGGCCTCGAGCTTTCTACGGCGGTGGGCTTCACTTACAACTTCGAGAACTACGCAACCGACTACAAGACCGGCACGGAGTTCCATCTCGAGTTTGCGGCCGTTCAAAACTTCTCCAAGACTTTCGGCATAGGGCTCAACGGCTACTTTTATGATCAGGTGACCGGCGACAGCGGGAGTGGGGCGAGGCTCGGCGCGTTCGAAGGGCGCGTTATGGCGCTCGGCCCCGCCGTCAATTATAATTTTGAGCTAGGAAAGATTCCCGTTTCGACGAACCTCAAATATTTTCGCGAGTTCGACGTCAAGAACAGGCTCGAGGGCGACGCCGGTTATCTCACCGTCACGATGCCGCTGCAGGTTGATGGACACTGACGGGTGCGCCAATAGGGGCGGCTGCTTCTTGGGGCGAATTCATTGCAGCCTTTGTTGTGCGTGGACAGAATGGGGCGTGACGTGCCGACGGCCCCGCAGATCCAGACATCGTCCCGATGCTCTGGCTTTTGACCGATTACGGCGTGCCGGCCGCGGTCGTCCTCTTGATGCTGATCGCCGGAACGGAGCTGCGATTTACCCACATTGCGATTGCTTTTGCGCACCCGCGTGCGCTTCTCGCGGGAACGATTGGCCAACTTGCGCTTCTGCCGCCGCTGGCGCTGCTGATCGACGGCGTCAGTTCTCCAGTTCCCACGATAGCAACCGGCACACTGTTGCTGGCGCTCAGCCCAGGCGGCGGGATATCGAATTACTACTGCTATCTGGCCCGACGGAATGTTTCGCTTTCGGCGGCGATCACCGCGCTTGGCACGGTTCTATCGCTGATCACCATTCCGGTCTGGATGAAGGTCCTACCGGCGCTCACGGGCGATCGTGCCGTCATTCCGGCTGTTCCCGTCACGACCATTCTGCTCCAACTCTTGGCTTTGATGATCCTGCCGATGGCCGGAGGCATGTTCCTTCGCGGCGTGTTTCCCGAACAGGTGGCGCGCCGAGACAAGCTGCTGAGGGCGATCTCGATCGGGTTTGTCTTGCTGATCCTCTTTCTTGCAATGTTGACGATGCGCGCGACATTGGCGGAAATGGCACCTGCGATCCTATTCACCGCGTCTCTCTTTATAATGGGCGCGATGCTCTGCGGATGGATGCTGGGCTATAGCCTCGTCAAATCCGAGCGGCCCGTACTCGTGATTGAGAGCGGTGTTCGCAACATTGGCGTCGCCCTGATTTTGAGCCGGTCGGTTCTTCCGAGCGGGGAGTTCGGGCAAATGGCGAGCTTCTTCGCCGGTTACTTCGCGATCGAGGTCGCGGTCATGCTGGTTTTCGCGCGCCTTCTTGCCTCGCAAGACTGATGAATATCTGCGCTGCGATGTTGGGCAACTGCCCAAATAGTGGGCGCGCATAGGATCGGACAACCGGCGTCCTGTTCTGCGTTAACGACGAGCTTGTGCTCCTTCCCAAGGTCTTACGAAAGCGTAAACGCTTACAATAAACGGCTTTTTTCGGTCTTGTGGTATCTTCTCTCAGGAAAATATTTTGTTTGGTACGAAATATGCGATGCGCGGCTCCGGAGTAATTTCAAGGGGGCCGGACATGGCAGCAGGGACCGATATGGTGATGATTACGGCGGATCAGGCCAAAGGCCTAGCGTCGCTTCCATTCCTAAAAACATTCACCGCCGAAGCATTCTATTACATCGCCGGCGTCTTGATGCTTCTCATCCACGTGGGGTTCCTCGCCTACGAAGGCGGCGTCTCCCGATCTAAGAATCTCCTCGCCACGATGGTGAAGAACCTGATGACCCTTGCGACGGTGGGTCTATCGTTCTTCTTCTTTGGCTGGTGGGTCTACAATGGCTTCGCGCTCTGGCCCATGACCGGACCCTTGATGGGGCCGTGGACCGACAGTTCGACGTTGAGCGAAGCCGCGAAGGCCGCGTTCGTTCCCGTCCAGGGCTCGTATCCTTGGAGCGACGCTTTATCGCCGACGAAAGGCGACGAGTTCACCGGTGTCTTCTGGTTTGTCTTCGCGCTCTTCGCGATGACGACCTCGTCGATTTTGTCGGGGGCCTGCATCGAGCGTATTACGCTCGGCGGCTACTACTTGCTGTCGATCCTGCTTGGCAGTGTCATGTGGGTCATCGGCGCCGCATGGGCATGGAACTACTTCGGTTGGATGACGTCCGAGTGGGGTGTGCATGACTTCGGCTGCGCCATCGTGGTGCACGCCATTTCCGGTTTCTTCACGCTTGGCGTTCTGCTCAATCTCGGACCGCGTGTCGGCAAGTTCGCGGCCGACGGAACACCGAAGCCCATTCTCCCCCACAACATCAGCATGACCATGGTTGGTCTGATGCTGATCTTCGTCGGCTTCTATTTCTTCCTGGCCTGCTGCGTCATCTTCATTCCCGAATATACCGGCATCACGAACATTTACGGCGCGCCTGTCACGCTTTCGATGCTCGCCGTCAATACGACGCTCGCGTTGTGCGGCGGTCTCATCGGTGCCTACGTGTCGTCGAAGGCAGATCCGTTCTTTACGATCTCGGGCGGCCTGACAGGCATCATCGCGGTAGCATCCGGCATGGACCTCTATCATCCGGGGCTGATTATCATCATCGCGTTCGTGTGCGCCTATATCATGCCGAAGACTGCGCTATTGATCGAGAAACTCGGTATTGACGATGTAGTGGGTGCGGTCTCCGTGCATGGCGTAACGGGTGTCATCAGCGGCATTCTTCCGGGAATTTTTGCCGCTGGTTATATCGCGCAAGACGGTCAAGCGCCGATCAACCTGCTCGGTCAGGTTGGTGGAACTTTGATTTGCGCGATCGGCCTCGGCTTCATTCCCGGGTACATCGCCAGCTGGCTCCTGGCGAAGCTTCGCTTGCTGCGCGTCACTCAGGAAGAAGAGGAGTTGGGGCTCGATCTTTCCGACCTCGGCGTCCGCGCCTATCCTGAGCAAGTCACTCTACAGGCCCAATAAGCGCAACTCGATTTCGGAGGATGATTTCACATGGGTTCGCCATTTAAAACCGCTGCCGAGTACGTCGGAGCGACCGGTCCGTACCATAGCTTCGTCGGCCATCCGACCTCGGTGACCGTGACGCTCGCGATCAGCTTCCTGCTGACGTGCTACTTCATCTACAAGTCTTTCACGATCAAACACTGAGTTTCTTCAGCTCCCTGATGACGACAAAGAAACAGCGCGCATCTTATCGATGTGCGCTGTTTTACTATGCTCAAATTCCGGAGGCGGAGGACTTCGGATATCGGCTCTAGGGGTTCCAACCCCTCACGGCCAGCAAGACCGCAAATCCTGCCATGTAGCCGACGATTACCGGCCAGCCCTCCACGATCCAGCGGGGTACCGACTTCAACTCCGGCCGAAGAGCCGAGACGGCGACGCCTGCCGAGGACCCAAACCAAACCATCGAGCCGCCAAAGCCGACGGCATAGGCAAGAAAGCCCCAATCGTATCCGCCCTGCTTGATGGTCAACGCGGTCAGCGGAATGTTGTCGAAGATAGCGGACACGAATCCGAGGCCAAGGGTCGTGTGCCATGTCGCCGGCGGTAGGGACTCGACGGGCATCATCGAGGCGGCCGCGACGAGAGACAAAAGGAATATCGCGCTACGCAGCGCCGACGGGAGGATCGTCCAGTCGGGCTTGGCCAGCGGAGCCGTGACAAGGATTGCGATCGCAACGGCGAGCCCGATCATCGGGATGCGATCGAGGAGCTCCGGCGCCAGGATATTCGCGCCGACGTTGGCGCCGACGGCCGAGCACAAAATGATAAGAACAACCGTGAGGTGGCGAATGGAGATGTGCAGTCGTTGGGGGGCATCCCTCACGATCGTTGCAAATCGCTGCTGGGACATCGAGGCCGGTATGCCGAAGACGACAAGGGCCACGCTCGCTGCGATGTAGGCGTGAAAGACCTCGCTCGGGTTGATGCCACCGATCCACATCATCGTTGTCGTGGTATCGCCGATGACGCTACCTGCACCTCCGGCGTTCGACGCCGCAACGATCGCTGCGTAGTAACCGACGCGCACGCGGTTTCTGAATATGTGTGCCGCCACCATGGCCCCGATCATTGCTGCGGCGATGTTGTCGAGGAACGACGAAATCACGAAGACCATGACGAGCAGGACGAAGCCGCCTCTCCAATCGTCTGGGAGTGCCGCGGGCATCCAGTCCGGCACGCGGCTGTTCTCGAAATGGCGGGCAAGGATGGCAAAGCCGTTGAGGAGAAGAAACAGGTTCGCCAGTATGACCCATTCGTGGTCGAGATGGGTGACGAAGCCCGTCAACCCCGGCCCCTCGGCAAACCCCGTTACAAAGAGCTTTTTGAGGGTGATTGCCGCCAGGCCGGACAGCGCTATTTGCAGGTTATAGCGATGAAAAATCGCGATTCCGGCCAACGTCAGGGCGAAGAGGCTGAAGTCGATCGAAGCCGAACTTATCTCGATTCCCTGCGCGGCGGCCGGGGTTGCCGAGGAAGCTGCAAGAGCGACGACCGCGGCAATCTTTGCGAGACGCCAGCTCGCAAAGCGGCGTGCCCATGCAGCGACGGACAGTGACGACAAACGACTATGAATTCGCAAAACGGAAGGCCCCCGATGTTTCTCCAAACACCATAGCCGTCAATGTGAATTCTGCAAATGTCGCCGGGGCATCGGGGACTGAATCAATCGCCGGAAAATTGGCGGATTATCGGTGCGGCTGGGTTATCGCAGCATGCGTAGGGCAAGGGCCTTGGCAACGAGATGCGGCCTGATCTGGCTTATCGCCATCGTCGCCTTGCCGGAGAACATGAATTGCAGAAGGGGAGCCTTCGCTTGCTCCGTCATTTCGAATTGCAGGCCAAAGCCGTTTGCGGTTTTGCGCCGGATATGTGCTTCGATGCTTATGTCGGCGAACCGTACGCTGACGGGGCTTCCGACCGGAATGGGGGGATTGCCGAGGAGATGCATGCCGCTCGCCGACACGTCGGAAGCTTCATATTCAAATACGGCACCGCGCGCGACAAGTTTTACTGGGACGCGGACGTCGAACCGCTGGCCGGTGCGGCGTTGCTGCTGCTCGCTGCACACGTAGCAGCAGAGTGTCAGAACGACGATGTTATACCAGCTCCAAAAAAGAGCGATCGCGCTTGATTCCGCGAGGGCCCGCGACGGATAGAAGAGGAAGGCATTGGCGATGCCAAGCATCGTGGCGGCCAGCAAGAAGCCAAAGATTTTCAGCAGCGGCCACTGAACGAACTGTTTACTGCGGTCACCGCCTTTTGCCGTCACTTTGAACTTTTGTCCGTTCGGCTTCAGAAGACCGGAGGCAACGGCTTTCAGGACGTCCGTCGAACAAAGCATCTGGTAAAGGTCGGTCATCAACGGGAGCACTCGTCCTTCCGTCAACCAGGTGAATATCGCGGTCTGGGCGACGATAAACGGTGCCAGATACCAAATGGCGTCGATGACGTTGGCGTGGACGGCTTCAATTCCTAACAACAGATAGAGGACCGGCACGATGACGCCGAGGAGGCGGAAAAGATGCGTGACCGACCAATGAAGGAAGGTCTCGCAGAGCATGATGCGATCGACCAGCGGCAGCCCGTTATTGAGTTTAAGCGGTCCGCTCGGGCCGCGGCAGATTTGAACGAAGCCGAGCGCCCAGCGGCTGCGTTGGCCGCTGTACTCAGCGAGCCCTTCCGGCGCGAGGCCGAGCGAGAGGGCCTCATTCAAATAGACCGTGCGGAAGCCTTTTTCGCGAAGCCGCAGCGACACGAGATAGTCTTCGGTCACGGAGTCCGTCGGAAAGCCACCGATGTTTTGAAGCGCCTCGAAGCGAATGACCGAAGACGTGCCGCAGCAAAACGCAGCGTTCCATGCGTCTTTGGAGGCCATGACGATGTCGAAGAAGAAGCGCTGTTCGTCGGGCCAGACGCGGGTCAATGCCAGGTTGCTCTGGATTGGATCTGGATTGAAGAAGTGTTGCGGGGTCTGTACGACGCCGACATCGGAATTGAGCGTCAAGGACATCGCGCGCGTCAGAAACTCGGGAAGCGGGACGAAGTCCGCATCCAGGATCGAAATGAAATCGGGCTTCTCGTCGAGTTGCGCGAGTTTCTTCAGCGCCGCATTGATGTTACCGGCCTTGGCGTGCGCATTGTCACTGCGCGTCAGATAGCCGACGTCGTATCTTTCACAGAGATTCTTCAGCCACCGCCGCCGCCCGTCGTCGCAAACCCAGACGCGAAAGTTCGGATATGTGAGTGCGAGCGAGCCGATGATCGTGCGCTCGAGAATGCTCTCGTCTTCGTTATAGGTGCAAATGAGGACGTCGACTTTCGGCAAGTCCGGCTGGGCGAGCAATTTTCGCACATTGCGGTCTGCCTCGGCCGTTCGATTGCGGGTGCGCGTCAGGAACAGTTGCGACGCTGTCGCGCCGATCATCGTCAGGGCTTCAACGGCCGTGAAAATCGCGCCAGCGATAAAATCGACGGGCTTATCGGGCGAAGGAATGGTATCGAAGATGCGCCAAGCCATGTACCGCCAGCCGAGGGCGATGCCGATAAGAATGGCGCAGGCTCGTATGACCGTGTTGTTGCGGTTGACCCAGGGCAATATCGAGATGGCCAGCAGGGCAACGACAAGTGCCGGCAGCAGAGCGTCGAAGTAGCCCATTCCTCCAGCGGATGTCATGGTGCGCCCGTCAGGATTTCGAGGTGGCTAGAGCCGGGCCGGTGGTGTCGAATTCCACCAGACCTGAGCGGCCGACCCTGCAGTCGAACGTCTTGGAAAGCTCCGGGAACTTGACGCTCACGTGATAGGGTTCGCGCGAGAGCGCGCTCTGTTGGATCGCGGTATTCGACTCGACGGCGCCGAGACCGTTCAGGCCGACGACCGTGCCTTTCAATTCGGGACCGCCATCGCGGGGCGTGAAAGTGGCGGATTGGCCGACCGCCAATCTTTCGTAGGCCGTTTCGCTGACGCTTGCCGTGACGATGGCGCTGCCGCAATCGAGAACCTTCATGAGATCTTGTCCGGCATTCACGTGCTCGCCGGGCGCGGTCAACATTTCCCAAACTCGGCCGTTTACGGTCGATTGAATGTCGGCTCTAGAAATCTCGCTCTGACGTGTTTTTTCCTTGGCGATAGCGTCGTCCAACGAGGCTAGCTGCGCGCGGCTGCCTGCAAGGCGCGCGTCGACGTCCGAAAGCTCGATGGAAACCTCCATCTTTCGCTGTGCCGATTGCGGGGTGTCGTTGTAGCTGTCGCCGATGAACATGCCTTTCTTGGCAGCGTTGAGTTCGACAAGCATGCCTTTCTTGCGCTCGTTCTGGGCGCGGACCGCTTGTTCGGCGACGCGTGCCTCACCTTGCGCCTTGTCGAGGAATGCCTGACTGACGGCGTCGGTCGTTCGCAGGTGGCTTGCCCTCTGCAAGGCCGCGGACGTCACCGAAGATTGCGCTTCGGCCGATGCGATGTCGGCGTCTGCCTCACGGACTCGCTGCTCGATCTGCTCAATGCGTCCGAGACGGAAGCGCTCCTGTTGGTCGCCGAGTTCTTGAAGGCTGCTCTCGAGAATCTGCTTCTTGGCTTCGAGCGCGCCGATGGTCGTGCTCAGCTGATCGCGCTCCCGGGTCAAACCCGTCAGAGGCGATGCATCGGCGCGAGGATTGCGAATGGTGAGGATATTTTGATCGACGCGAAACGGGCTGCCGATATCCGTTCCTGAATGCGCCATCGTGACCTCGCCCTCTATCGGGGCTCGGAGCGTCACTATTCTGGCATTGACGACGGCTTCCGCGCTGGTCGTTGCAAGAAGGCGCTGCACCGGAGCCCATCCAAGGGCAACGGCGGCGGCGATGGCGAGGAGAGACTTAACGGCGGTCGCCGTTCTCAGGACGCGGCGCGGCGCGAGAATGGGGGAAGAGCTTGGTTGTTCGTCGGGCTCGGCCGCGGTCTCGTGCGCCGGCTTTTTGGCGGTGCCCGGTGCTTGCCGTTGGCTTGCGGCGGTTTCGAGATAGGCGATCTGCGATTTCGCCGTGAAGTCTGCGTCCTGCAGAGCTTCGAAAGCGGAATCGACGGATTGGGCGGCCGGCACTTCGCGCAATCGGCTGGCGCGAGCGAAAGGGACGCGATGTCGAGATGAGCGCGGAGACATTGAACCCACACAATGAAATTCGAGGTGCGGGTTAGGTTAAGGGGAATAGATAAATTAATACTGTCATATTGTATAAATTAGTTCTTAAAATATAACTCGAATGAGACAAACTCCGAATAGTTGAGAATTCTCCGCTAATATCGGATCGTTTTCGGACGCGAATATCCACGTCGCGAAAGCTATTTTGCAATGGGCGTTTGCAGGTCGTCGATTTGGGTCGAGAGCGAACCGTCCGGATAATCGGATGGAAGTTCGGCGAGCAGCATCGCTTCGCCGCGTGGACCGGCTCTCGCCAAGTCGATGCCATCGGGGCCGGTTATGCCGCTTAATCCAGTGTAGTGCAGGTTGCCCTCCGTCCCGCAGAGGTTGGCGTACGCTACGAATATTCCATTCTCGAGAGCCCGGGCGCGGACGAAAGTGCTGGGGACCTCGAAGTAGGGCGCCATATTCGCCGTTGGCACAATAATAAGATCGGCGCCGCGTCTTTTCAGTTCGCGAGCAAATTCAGGAAATTCGATGTCATAGCAGATTGCCATTCCGACCAGGCGATCGCCGAGGCGCGCAACGACGAGGTCCGCGCCCGGTGCAAAATGCTGCCTTTCCGCGGGGCCGAACAGGTGGATTTTTCGATAGACGGCGGCAAGGCGGCCTTGAGCATCGAAGAGGGCGGAGGAATTGAAAATCTGTTCGCCGTCGCGTTCGGGGAAACCGAAGGCAATCGCGCAAGCCGTGTTGCGAGCGATCTCTGAAATCGCGTTGAGGGATGGGCCCGTCGTCGCTTCTGCAAGGTCAATAACGCGCGCGCCGATATTGTAGCCGGTCAAAAACAATTCCGGCAGCAGGAGGAGATCGGCCTGCCAAGACGCGGCGGTTCGTGCGGCCGTGCGGATTGCGGCGATATTTTTTGCTTTATCTCCGAGCGTGGCGCTGGCCTGATAAACGGCTATCCGCATTCTGTCTTCGGATTCCTTCAGATAATTAGGTTCTGCGTCAGCCGACTGTCTGTAGAAACGTTCGCGAATTCAAGCGCCAACTTCGTCGGCACCGGTTGCGTGCGCGGATTGTCAAGAGCTTATGCATTGAGCCGCAAGATCGCTCTCGTGCAGCGGGTATCGTCTCCCGCCTAGAGAGACTGTGAGCAAATTGCTTTTGAGAGGCTCGATGCCGACTGTCCTGGTTATTTCTTCCAGTCCCTCGGAGACGTCGAAGACGGCGGCGTTGGCGGAGTTTGTTGCCAACCGCCTGTCGGCGATGGGCAGGAATGCCCGGCATCTCCGTTTGCGGGATCTGCCGCCCGAAGCGCTCGTTCGTGCGGACATTACCGATCCCGCTATTGCCGACGCGTCGGGGCTCGTCAAATCGGCGGACGGCATTGTCGTCGTTACGCCGACCTATAAGGCTTCTTACTCCGGCTTGCTGAAAGTGTTTCTGGATCTTCTCCCTCAGCATGCGCTCGGGGGGAAAGCCATACTGCCGCTGGCGACCGGCGGAACATTGGCGCACGCGCTGATGCTCGATTACGCTCTGCGTCCCGTCCTTCACGCGCTCGGGGCACGTCATTGCGTGCAGGGCCATTTTATTATCGAGAGCGTCATTGATCCGGCTTCGCCCGAGGTCATCACGGATCGGCGCTATGGCGATATGCTTTCCGAGGTTGTCCGTCAGTTCGATGATGCGCTCGTTCGGGTCACCGAGAAGGCGGCATAGATCGGAATTGCAGGTGGATAATTGCAAAGGCGGCGGAGGAGAGCGTTTTCCTCTCCGCCGCTCCGGCCGCGCGAATTAGAACGCGAGCAGATTGTCTTTCAGTGTCTTGCCGGTGTACTCCGTGCGAACAAGGCCCCGTCTCTGGAGGGCAGGTACGAGCCCGTCGCACACCTCGATGACGGTTCGCCGGTTGGTCGATTGCACCGGCGTCGTGATCAGGAAGCCGTCGCCGCCGACTTCAGCCATGGTCTCACCCATCTTGTCCGCGACCTGCTCCGGCGTTCCGACGAGTTCGACGGACGCGACGATGCCGCCGGAGGCATCGACCACAAGCTCACGCAGCGTTTTGTTCGAACCCCACTGTTGGAACATATCGAGCGAGCCTTGCTCGCCATTCGTCTTGAGCTTCTCAGGCAGCGGTTTATCGAGGTCGTATTTTTTGAAGTCGATATCGGTGATTGCCGAGATCAGAGCCAGGCATTGTTCGAGGAACATGGGATCGGCAGACTTGCGCTTGTATTTGGCCCAGGCTTCCTCTTCGGTTTCGGCGAGAACGGGGGCAACGAGGAAGAGGATCTTGATGTCGTCGGGATTACGTCCGTGGGCTTTGGCGCGCGCCCGTACGTCGTCGCGAAATTCCTTCATCTTTTCGACGCCGGCGGCGACGGCGACGATGGAATTTGCATGCTTGGAGGCAAAGTCGCGGCCTTTCGGCGAGCCGCCTGCCTGCACGAGGGCCGGCGTTCCTTGTGGCGAGCGGACCGTGTTGAGCGGTCCGCGGCACTTGAAGAATTTTCCCGAGAAATTGACGGTGTGAACCTTCTTGTAGTCGGCGTAGGTGCTGCTTGCGCGGTCACGAATGACGGCATCGGGCTCCCACGAATTCCAGAGTTTGTAACAGAGGTCCATGTACTCGTCGGCCATCTCGTAGCGAAGCTCGCGCGGGGGGAGGGCGTCGAGGCCGAAGTTCTGGGCGGCGGCATTCTCGGCCGACGTCACGATATTCCAGCCGAAGCGGCCTCCTGTGATGCTGTCGACGGTCGACGCCAAACGGGCGAGGAGAAAGGGGGGATAAGCCAATGTCGACATCGTGGCGACGATGCCGAGATCCCGGGTTGACCCGCCGATGAGAGTTGCGAGAGGGACGGGATCGTGCTTCGGCGCAAATCCGAGGGCGTGCTTCAAGGTTATTTCGGCGGTTCCGCCGTAGGATTCCGAAATCGCAAGCTTGTCTTCGAGCATGATGTAATCGAAGCAGGCGCGTTCCAAAGACTGCGCCAGCTCGACGTAAAACTTTCCGTCCCAAGGGGCGCCGCCATTTGAGAAAGGGCCCAGCCACTCATCGGCCGTGAAGTTCGTGAACCAGCCAAGATGAAAGCGTTTTGCAGGCATTTTACATCGGTCTCCATCGGGATCAGCCCCCGTCATTTCCACGGTGACGATAGCAATCTGGTCGGGAGACATTTGTAAGAGAGCGCACAAACCGTTGCGCGAGACTGCACGGCGCCGCGGGAGCCATCCGGCGGGCGTTAAGGGATGATCCGAGGTTTCCTGGTCGGGACGCCCCTGAGGGCGCTGGCCCGCATCTCGCGGGGTGTCATCCCGTAACGGGACCTGAAGTGCCGGCTGAATTGGGCTTGGTCGCTGAACCCCCATCGATATGCGATCTCGCTGATGCTCTCTTTCCGATTTGTTTCGGCGAGCTGCGCCCGGCAAGCTTCGAGCCGCATGTCTCGAATCCATTGCGCGATCGACGTCCCGCTGCCTTGGAAGAGCGTGTGGAGGTAGCGCACCGAAATGTTGCAGGCCCCTGCGATCATGTCGAGCGAGAGATTGGGATTGCCGATGTTCTGCTTCACGTATCGCTCGACGCGGCCGAGATGCGCGCGTTGTACCGAAGACAGCGAACTGTTGAGGGCGCGATTGTCGGACTCGATCGCAAGAACGAGGAGCTCGATGAAGGCATTGCCGATGCCTTCCGCCGAGGAGCCGTCGGCTGCGCCGAACCGCTCAGGTATTTGCCGCACCATGTCGAACAAAAGTCCGCCCACGCCGGAATCGCCGTCGAACAGCCGACCGTAGAAAGGGTCAAGTGAGCGGATGTGCCGTTTGACCGATGCAAGGGGAAATTTGAGCGCCCAAATCTCGTTGCTATCGGTCTGAAGGAAATCGGAGGGTTCCCGGCCCTTTTCAATGAAGAACTGCTTCTTGGGGCACTGAAGCTCGATGCCGTCCTGCGCAAAGCACACATCGGTATGCGACGAGAAGGAGACGAGAACGTTGTCCTCTTTATCGCTTTGAACGTGGCTGAGCCTGCGCATGTAGCGGACTGCGTCCGAGCGCATCCAGGTCAAGGACGCGGTTCCAAGATCCCAACTTCTCAAGATTGCATTGAAGTTGTCGGGATGCCGGAACGAGGCTTCGACGGGAAAGATCGTTTGCGAGACGGCATCCTGCCACGTCCGCTTTCGTTGCGGCAAAGGCGTGCATCCGACAGAGAATTCGCGGTACATCCCGTCATCTCGCGAAACGATCTTTTTGCTGGATGAGCAACTTCGATGCCAGGAGCGAGAAGCCTTGCGACGCGTTGTGAAACCAGGAAATTCGGTGCCGGGCACGAAACTCTCTTCACTCGCGCGCCGACTGAATTGTTGGCGGAACGCGCAAATTTTGAGCTGAACATTCGACGTCTTTGCCTTCGCGATGTGCATGCTGCGCTTGCGAGACCATCACGTGCTGCGCCGCACCGCGCGTAATAGACTGATTTTGCGAGAAACGCGTCGGTGCCGTGCAGCATGAATTTGCGCGGTGCATCATCGAATCTTTGTTTCGTAGGACGAAAAATTATTGACGGCGAGCGAACTCCCTGCGTCACTAATGTCGCAGGGAGCAACGTTCCAGTCGCTCAGTCCCAAGGGTGCGTTGAGAAGGCCGTCGCGTCGAACTCTCGGAGATCGAGAGCGGCGAAAACGCCTTTCTCGACGGTCCTGCGAAGCGATGAAGGGAGAAAAAATGCAAAGAAACGTTTCGGATCCGCGCATCGCCAGCAAGTTCGCTGGCGACCGGATGTGGTCGCTCACCGCGATCGTCGTGCTTTGGCTGCTTTATGCGTTCGTCTTTTATGAAGTGAAAGACTACGCGGACTCGGCGGAAGTCGTATGGGCTCTGATCGTCTCGGGTGGGCTCGTCATCCTTTTCAACACCGCGGCGATCTTGGCGATGCTCTTCCATCTGAGCGAGGAGCGCGACGAGATCTACGGGCTCGATCTGCACTATCTCGACCTCAAAAAATAATCCGCAAGACAATGGGTGGAAACGTGGCCAATTCACATTACGAGCCGCCGAAGCAATCCGCTTTCGGCCAGTTCGTCGATAGCGTCTTTCTCTTGATCCTCGTGTTCGCGGCTCTCTTCGCGCCGCTTTATCTGAAGCTTGCCGGCGGCGGAAAGGTCGATCTTGCCGTGGCCGACAAATCAACGTGGTCGGGTCTCGGCCAGAGCGCCGTGCAACAGGCGCAATGGGAGAAGCTCGGCTTCACGCCGGACTCCGCTGCGTCGATCATCACGTCGCGTTTCGACTACAGCTTCAACTGGGTCGAACTTGCGATTACCGCGATCGTGATCGTTGGATATTTCGTTCTGCTGTTCCTGTTCTCGCGAACCGAGTACCGCGAAGTCATCGCCGAACGCTTTGGAAAGAAGTGAGGACAGCCCATGAACAGTTTCCAGCTTTTGGAATACGCGGCTTGGGCCTTGTCGGCCATCCTAGGTCTTTGGATGTTCTTCGACATGCTCAAAACCGACAGGACGTACGATGAGGACCTTCTGACCTCTTCGAAAGAGGGCGAGATCGATGAAACGCTCGTGATCGATCCGACGCATCAGGGAGGTCACCGATGACACAGACCACAGCCGTTCACGGCGAGAAAATCTCGTTGCTTCGCGTGCTTGGGCCCGCTCATGTGTGGGCGCTCGGCGTCGGCATCGTTCTCGTCGGCGAATATATGGGTTGGAATTTTGCCGTCGGCAAAGGCGGCATGATTGCGGCGTTGATCGCCTGCTGGGTCGCGGGGCTGCTCTACACGTGCGTCGCGATGATCGATTCGGAGGTGACATCGACCGTCGCCGCGGCGGGCGGCCAGTACGCCCAGGCAAAACACATCGTCGGGCCGCTCATGGCCTTCAACGTCGGTCTCTATCTCGTTTTCGCCTACACGATGCTCGAGGCCGCCAACGCCATAACGCTCGGCTACCTCGTGCAGACGGTCGGGACGATGGCGGGCTTTGCGGATGTTCACGACAAACCGTTCATTGTGCTGACGATCATGTTTCTGGCTTGGCTCAATTATCGCGGCGTCTACGCGACGCTGACAGTCAATCTGGTGCTGACGGCCATCGCATTCGTCGCAATCGTCGTTCTGTTTGCGGCGGTCAAGCCGTGGTCGACTGAGTTGCTCGATCACAAGGCCATGCTGAACGGGCTGCCATACGGCTGGCTCGGTGTTCTGGCGTCGCTTCACTTCGGCCTCTGGTATTACCTCGGCATCGAAGGCACATGCCAGGCGGCGGAAGAAGTGCGTTCTCCGGCTCGCTCTCTACCTCTCGGGACGATGACCGGCATCATGACGCTCCTGATCGCGGCAACGATGACGTGGTACGTCTGCTCGGGCTTGATGCCATGGGAATATCTCGGTCAAGCCGTGACGCCGTTGTTTGACGCCGCGCGGTTGACGAACTCGATGCCGTTGATGGTTCTCTTGTTCATCGGCACCGTGTTTTCGACGCTCGCGTCAGCCAACGGCTGCATCAACGACGCGTCGCGTGCCTGGTTCTCCATGGGCCGAGACCGCTACCTTCCGACGTGGTTCGGGGCGGTGCATCCGAAGAACCGGACGCCTTATCGCGCCATCGTGTTCCTCGTTCCCGTGGCGCTGGTCTTTGCCTACTTTGCGCCGCTCGATCAGGTGATCACGTTCTCGATCCTGTCGGGTCTGCTCGGCTACACCTACATGTCGTTCAACGTCATCCTCTTCCGCCGGAAGTGGCCGCTTGGGACGATCAAGAGGGGATATATTCACCCCTTTCATCCGTTGCCGGCGCTCGTGCTTCTGCTCCTTTGTTCCGCAACGTATTTCGCGGTGTTTCTCGGATACGGAACCCAGCTTGTCGCGATGCTGATCTTTTTCGTCGTGGCGTCGCTGTGGTTCCATTTCCACCGCTATCAATATGTGCGGCGCGGAGATCAGTTCACGATGCAGTGGCCGCGCCCACAGGGCTATTGAGATAGGACAGAGAATGGCGGCCGCCGCTGCTGCCATTCTCTTTTAAACTTGAGGATATTTTCATGTCTCTTTCTCTTGCCTTTGCCGGTATCGGGCTGGCGGCTACTGCCATCGTTGCGACGCGCGAAAACCGCAGGGTCATCGCAGCACGGCGAACGTTGCTGGATCGCTGCATACCTCTGCTGTCGGGATCTTTGCTCACTTATGGAGGTGACGGATTCCCGAGGCTCGAAGGCTATCGTGACGGCCGGTTCGTTCGGGTCGAGCTTGTTCCAGACACCATGACGATCCGCAGGCTGCCCCAGTTGTGGTTGAAGCTGACGCGTCTCGAAGCCCGTTCAAATGCCCGCGAATTTTCGATCCTCGTTCGTCCGAGCGGCACCGAATTTTATTCGTTAACGACAGAGCATCCCGTCGTTTTGGAGCCGCCTGCGGGCGTCGCGGCGGAGGCGCTTGCGAAGGGCGATCGACCCTCATCGCAGCGGGATCTTGATGCATCATCGCCGGCGCTTCGCCGTATATTCGCCGATCGGCGCGCGAAAGAGGTTGGCGTGACGAGGCGGGGACTGCGCCTGGTCTGGCAGGCAGCGGAAGGACATCGCGGCGAGCATCTACTGTTTCGGCAATGCCGTTTTGAGAATGCCGGAATAGACCCAGCGGCGCTTGAGGGCCTGCTCGCGGCCCTCGACGATCTCGGTGCCTCCCTCGAGCAAGGGCAAGAGGCGCGCGCCGCATGAATACTGCAATCGGTCGTCAACCGCTCAATCCCTATCTGGTTTTAGCGATTTCTATTCTGTTTCCGGGAGCCGGGCACGTTGCCGTCGGTGAACCGGAACGGGGACTGCGCTTCGCGTTTTTCACCTTGTTGTTCGCGATCGTGACGTGGCATTTCTCCACGCCCGCTCAGTCGTTCATCGGGCGCTCGGCGGGCGGGCTGTTCGTATGGGCGCTCTCGATCCCGGATGCCTACAAGCTCGCACGCATCCGATACGAAATGTGGAAGTCGAGGGCGAGGTCGGGTTAGGAGACGGGGCTCGAGCGGGTCGCTTATGTGCTAAAGCATCTCCTGTCGGTCGGGCCGTATCGCCGACCGAACCAGAACCCATAGAGCACCCGCATGCTGATCGCGCGAACTGCCAAGATCGTGATGTGTTTCGTTCTCGGTCTCTTCTGTCTGCTGGTCACTTTCGATAATATTACGGACTATCAGACGAACTACGTGTTCGTGCAGCATGTGCTCAGTATGGATACGACGTTGCCCGACAGCGGCGTCAAGTATCGGGCGATTTCCAATCCGGCCATATGGCAATTGGCGTACGGCGCCATCATCGTTGCGGAGGGGGCGACCGGCATTCTATTCGTCATCGGATCGGCCGCTTTGTGGCGCGTGCGTCGTGAACCGGCTGCGATATTCAATCGTGCAAAGGGTTACGCGATCGCGGCTGGAACCCTCGCCTTCCTCATCTGGTTTTTCGGGTTCATGGTGGTTGGAGGCGAATGGTTCGCGATGTGGGAGTCGCAGACTTGGAATGGGCAACAGGCCGCCTTCCGATTTTACGTGTCGGTGCTGGCGGTGCTCATCTTCGTGAATCAACCCGATCATGATTGAGACCAGCCGCGGGCATGAAGAAGGGACTATCTGCATGCGAGCGTTGCCGGTTTCTAGAGGACGTCGCGAGCACGCGCGCCGTCGTTGTCTTTGCCTGCTTTTGGGCTTTGCGTTCGGCGAGTAGCCCCAGGGAGTGCTGAAGAACGGCGGCGCCGGCGATGTCGAAAGTTCCCAGGCTGCGAAGGATCATCAGGGCTTCGCGCGACGAGAGGCCGGGCCGGACGAAGAGTGCATTCGGCAAGCTCTGATTCACCCTAAGAAGTAGCGACATTTCCGGCGCGTGCTTTTCTAATTTCAATCCGTACGGGCAGGTGGTGCGTCGCGAGTGGCGAAGCGCCAGCGGCCGGCGCACGTCATTCCAGCTTTCACGAGGTTGCGCTCGAAGGCCTCGGTGTCGAAGAGGTATTTGGAAGCGTGGGCATTTGCCGATCCAAGGTTCGGCAAAACCAGGCGCTGCCATGGTAAATCCTGCGAATTCGCAAGACCCGGCCGATATTCGAAAGATAAGGGTCACCCGGCCCGGCTATGCCTGGGACCACTCGACTATTTTCTCTCACCAGACAGTGAGGTTTTCATGCCAGATTCCCATCGACCGCTACCCTACGGATCGTTGGCGCTGATCGCCGTCATTATAGGCGCCGGAGCCGCGGCCTTTGCCTATACTGCGGGATGGTTCTCGCCAAACCGCCTTACCCCGAACAAGATGGTAGCGGCGTTCGCGCCCCCTGGCGGCCCCGCCCTCGGACACCGGAGGAACCACGCAAAAGGTATCTGCTTCACCGGTACCTTTGAATCCAATGGCGCCGGCGCCGAACTTTCGAAGGCCGCCGTTTTTACGCGAGGGCAATATCCGGTGATGGGGCGTTTCAACCTCGGCACCCAAAACCCCGATGTGGCGGATGCGACCGTCCGCGTGCGCGGGTTCGGCATTCAATTCAAAACGCCTGACGGACAAGTCTGGCGCAGCGCGATGATCAATCCGCCGTTCTTTCCGGTTTCGACACCACAAGGCTTCTACGATTTGCTGAAAGCCTCGAAGAGCAAAGAACCCGACGCGATGAAAAAGTTCATCGCGGCCAATCCGGAGTTCGCACATTTCGCATCCTGGGCTGGCAGCGCGCCATGGACCGGCAGCTACGCCGAAGACCCCTATAACAGCCTCGACAGCTTCGTCATGACGAACAAGGACGGGGTTGAGCACGTCGTTCGCTGGTCGCTTGTGCCCGAGGCGCAAATTGTTCCTGTGCCGCACGATGAACTCTTGAAGCGTGGCCCGAATTTCCTTGAGGAGGAGATCACGCAGCGTGTCGCGGCGGCGCCTCAACATTGGAAGCTTGTGGTGACTGTTGCCAATCCCGGCGATCCGACGGCCGACCCGAGCAAGGAGTGGCCGGCTGGTCGCCGCAAAGTCGATGCCGGCACGCTCACGGTTCAGAAAATCGAGCCCGAGCGAAATGGTCCGTGTCGCGACATCAACTTCGATCCGACCATCCTACCGACGGGCCTTACGACGTCGGACGACCCGTTCCCCGCAGCCCGGTCTTCGGCCTACGCGAAGTCGTATGATCTTCGCACGGCAGAGGCCAAGGACTATCCGCGCACCGCGCCGACAGGAGCCAAGCCATGACCGCAGCCTCTGGACAATTCAATCCTTTGCAGCGCTTGCTGCACTGGGTCATGGCGATCTGCATTCTGTCGATGCTGTTCATCGGTGTCGGAATGGTTTCGACCGTCATGCCGAAATATCTGATGCTTATTTCGATCCATAAATCTCTCGGTATCGCCATTCTAGTGTTGGCGCTCATTCGCTTGGTGGTGCGGCTGCGCTATGGCGCTCCGTCGCTTCCCATCGATCTTCCCGAGCCGATGAAGCTTGCAGCCGAACTTTCTCATTACGCGCTCTACGCGCTCATGATCGTTATGCCGCTGATTGGTTGGGCGATGCTTTCGACAGCCGCGTATCCAATCGTGGTGTTCGGCGGCTTTCGTCTTCCCCCGATCTTGCCGCAGAGCGATAGCCTGCACACGCTTCTCTGGGGGGCGCACTACTATCTCGCCTTCGCGTTCTTTGCGCTGGTGCTGCTGCACATCGCAGCGGCGTTCTTCCACGCCCTTGTGAGGCGTGACGGCGTCTTTGAGGCGATGGCTTCCGTTTCTACCCGCCGCGAGACCGCGCCGGGCGAGTGAGTTCAGGCGGCGACCTGAGCATAAACGACTATTCAAAGAGGGTGGGCTTTCCGATCCGAGCCGGTGAAGGAGAGCCGGCCTTTTTATTACTTTCTGTCGTGCCCCTGCGACGGCGAACAGCTAAGACTGACGACCGATGAAATTGAATTCGGGGCGTGAAGAAGCAGCCTCATGGTCGGTCGAATAAGCGCTGAGAAATGATCACGCCCGCGCAGATATTTTAGGGCGCCGAGTTCGCGTCGCTCGTTTGCGAAGGCATAGGTTCCCGCGATTGACGGGAATTTTTCCCAAAAAATCCATTGGCGTTGCTTCAATATCACGGGCGCCTTTGCATTGCGCGCGTCGGGAAAAAATCAGGTCAATCACTGGATTGATCCCCTTTTCTAAATTCCATTTTCTGGCCGTGGGGAACGTGGTCCGAGTCGAGGCCATTGGGAATTCGCGGCGCAACTCAGGCCTGGCAAGCAGAGGCGCGCGGCGCGCAGAAAAGGGAACCGGGGGATGACGCGTCAGTTACTGGCTTCGGCGGCGGCCGTGGCGCTTATAGCGGCGACAAGCGGAGCGGGCTCAGCCTTCGCTCAAGATGCGGGCGGGGCGGCGCAAACCGAAACTCCGGCGGGACAGGCTCCGGCGCAAACGCTTCCGCAAGTCGAAGTCATTCAGCAGCAGAAGCCCAAGCCGAAGCCTGTGAAGAAGGCGAGCAAGGCGAAAGCTCAGCCTTCAACGGCGGCGGCTACGTCTCCATCGCCTGAGGCTCCGGAAGCGACTGGGGTGACGGCGGAAGGTCTGCAATATTCGGAGCCTCCGGAATCGAACACCGTCAAGATGTCGCCGGTCGGCGGATCGATCCCTGTCGAGAAGGTGCCCGGCAGCGTCTACCAGATGAATTCATCGGACATCAAAAGGGGGGATCAGGTCATCCTCCAGGATGCGCTCATGACGCAAGTCCCGGGTTTGATCGTCAATGATCTTCAGGGAAACTCCTTTCAGACCAACATTCAGTTTCGCGGTTTTGAAGCGTCACCCGTCAATGGTGTGCCTCAGGGGCTTGCCGTCTATCAGAATGGCGTTCGCATCAACGAATCCTTCGGCGACATCGTCAACTGGGACTTCCTGCCGTCGAACGCGATCAACAATGTTGCGGTCGTGGTGGGTAACCCCGTCTTCGGTCTTAATGCTCTCGGCGGCGCCGTTGTCGTCGACATGAAGGACGGTTTCAACTTCCAGGGATGGGATGTCGATACGAGTTTTGGGTCGTTCGGGCGCAAGCAGGTTTCGACGGAAGCGGGATACCGAAGCGGCAACTGGGCGGCTTATGGTGCATTCGAAGCCATCGACGACGATGGGTTTCGTGATTTCTCGGATGCGCAAATTCGACGTGGCTACTTCGATTTGGGGGTGAAGGGCGACAACGCCGAGTTCCACTTCAACTTCTCCGGTGCCGACAATAATGTCGGGGTCACTGCCGCGGCTCCGGAACAGCTTCTCGACATGAGCCGGAGACTGACGTTCACGTCGCCGCAGACGACCGAGAATACGCTGCAGATGTACTCGGTGAACGGCAAGGTTCGGGCGACCGATACGCTGACGCTCTCAGGCGTCACCTATTATCGCCACTTCAATCAGAAGCACATTGACGGCAACTTGTTCGACGATCCGGGTGATTGCGGGGACGGAACGCTCTGTTCGGGTGACGATCAAGTTATCAACGCAGCGACCGGCGGCACCATTCCCTTCACGGATAATGTCTACGGCTCGATCGACCAGACATCGCAGAATGCAGATACCGAAGGCATTACCCTGCAGGCCCAAGAGAATGCCAAGCTCTTCGGACACACGAACCAGTTTATTACTGGTGTGAGCTACGATCACGGTCGTGTCGCTTACACGGCGAAGAGCGAGCTCGGCTTCATGGAGCCGAAGTTCGTGGTCGACGGGCAGGGTATCATCATGACGGGAACGGACGACTTCAGTCCGCGTTCGCTGACGACCACGAATGATTATTTCGGTGCCTACTTCACGGATACTTTCGACATTACCGATGAGTTGGCCTTGACGGTCGGCGGTCGTTACAACTTCGCACGGATCGAGCTTGAAGATACCGGCGGCAATCACCCGGAACTCGACGGCGTCAATAAGTACAATCGCTTCAATCCGTCAGCGGGTCTGACTTACAAATTCGGGCCGGGGCTCAACTGGTACGGCGGTTATTCGGAAGCCAATCGCGCGCCGACGGCTGCTGAGCTTGCCTGCGCCGATCCGGAAAATCCTTGCCTTATCGAAAGCTTCCTGACTGCCGACCCGCCGTTGAAACAGGTCGTGTCTCATACCTGGGAAACCGGCTTCCGCGGCACAATCAAAAATTGGGATCGGTCGCAATGGGATTGGGGGGTCGGTCTGTTCCGCACGCTCAATACCGACGACATCTTCGACGCGGCATCGACCGACATCGGGCACGGCTACTTCCAGAACGTCGGCAAGACGCTACGGCAGGGTGTCGAGGCGAACATCTCATATCGGTCGCAGCGCCTGTTCGCTTATGCCAACTACACGTATACGGATGCGACGTTCGATACGAACGCGATCTTCCCATCGCCCAATAATCCGCGTGACGGGACCGTCGAGTGTGGTGACGATCAAGGCGGTGGTGATGACGATGATGATGCCAAGTGCTTTGCCGTCCACAAGGGCGATAGGCTGCCGGGCATTCCGGCCCACACTTTCAAAGCTGGTATTGACTACTGGGTGACGCCGAAGTGGAAGATCGGAACCGATGTGGTTGCGGCGAGCGATCAGATCTTTTTTGGAGACGAGGCGAACCTCAACCGGCCTCTTCGCAGGCTACGCAAAAGTCAATCTGCACACGTCCTACGATGTCACGGATCACGTGCAGATCTACGGCTTGTTCGAAAACCTCTTCGACAAGGATTATTCGATCTACGGAACGTATTTCAGTGTCGATGACGCCAATGACCTGACGCCGGCAACCGGTGTAACGTTTAACGAGAACAACCCGCGCACCGTTGTTCCAGCGATTCCCTTCGCAGCCTACGGCGGCGTGAAGGTGAAATTCTAACCCACTCTACATCTACAAATTCTTCCCGAAACTTGATGCGGCGGACCAAAAGTCCGCCGCTATTTTTTCTGGAGATCAATGGGCGGACGGACGCTCAGAATTGTCCGTCGGCCATGTGAAATACGGTCAAGCAGACGACGACGGTGAGAAGAAACCAAAGCGTGATCGCAATTCGGTCCATGTGGGCGCTCCCTGTTTGAAACGGTGGCTTTTATTAGACGATGCTTCGGAAAGAGAGAAGAAGGAGCTGCGGCTTGAGCGAGAAATAGGTGATCTCGCGTGCCCTAGAGGATTTCGAAATCACGAAACCCGGGAACTTGGCCATTTTTGTTGCACCGCGTCGACGCGATCGGCCTAGGGCAATCGGCCGATGGGGGTTGTCGTTTCGACAAATCTTGCGCCGTTTATAAGTTCGCCGACATTCGCCCGGCACGACGCTAACTCCAGCCGGTTCTGTTGGATGTGACGTTTGGGCCGGATCCGGCCGTAACAGAACGTAGCGGAAATATAATTGGCTCCCTATGTCACTTCTTCCGTCGGCTTCCTACATCCTCGGGGTTGTCCAATGTCTCATCATTGGCGGTGAACGGTAGCGGAGGCGAGTTCCATGAACAGGGAAGAACAGCAGCTTATCGAAGATTTGTTTGCACGCCTGCGCAATTACGGAGGCGACGGCGGCAAGGATCCGGAAGCGGAGTCACTTATCGGCGATCTCGTTCGAAGGTCGCCGGACGCTCCGTATTATCTTGCCCAGACGGTCATCATTCAGCAGCAGGCGCTAGAACGTGCCGAGGTGCGGATGAGAGAACTTGATGAGGCCGCGTCACGGCCGCCGCAATACGCCGCACGGAGCGGAAGTTTTCTGTCTGGCGCGTCCGTTCCGGCATCGGGCGGTCGCTTCGGTGCCGCGCCTCAGCAACCTCAGCGCGCGCCGGAGCCCGTGGCGCCGCCTTCGGCCAGCCCCTGGGCATCGCCCGCACAAAGGGGTGGAGGGAGTGGAGGTTTTCTGTCGTCGGCGCTGTCGACAGCTGCAGGGGTCGCTGGTGGCGTATTTTTGGCCGACGGCATCCGCAGTCTTTTCGGTGGTGGAAGCAGCGCCAATGCGTCCGGCGGCACCAGCGCGAGCGATCAGGCGACGATCGACCATCTGCAAGACGAGGCTCAGGATGCGCGCGACGATTTAGATCAGGCGCAGAAAGATCTCGTGGCGGACGACGCTGAACTCGACCGAATGCAGGATGCTGAGGACGACGATGCCGAGGACACTTGGGCCGACGACGACGGCCTGGACATCTAGGCTCGGATAAGTCGCGTCATGCTCGCGTTCGTCATGCAAAAAAATGCACGATGAACGGCAGGAGGAGGGCTGCGGCGATGGCGGCGATAAAAACGGCGCGTTGCCATGGCTGCTTCAGGATGATCTCGGCCTGTCTCGCTTTTTCGGCAGGATAGGGCGGTCGGCTTTGGCGTTCGGGATTTTTCATTCTTCGCACCTCGGGTTTTTTGTCCCTTCGCGGAGTCATTCGCGCCGACCGTGTCGGGTTGCGACCGGAGGCGGAAATGGCGGGCCGTCTCGGGCCAAGCTTCGCTTGGCGTGCATCCTTGCGAAAACGTCATTCGAACTTCGAGCAGAGTGGCGGAACTCAGCGAGCGGGGGGACGTTGGCCAAGGAGTTGCCGAGCCTCAGTTTCGGTTGTCCGGCAACGATTGCCCGAAGTCGCGGGCAAAGCGAAACACGCGCGAAAAAAGGTAACCGACGATGGCTCAAGAGGACAGGACATCAAAACGCGGCTTTGCTTCGATGGATGAAGCGAAGCAGCGCGAGATCGCCCGCAAGGGTGGCGCGAGCGTTCCGGCCAATGAGCGCAGCTTTTCACGCAATCATGACCTCGCCGTCATGGCCGGGCGAAAGGGCGGTCACGAGAGCGGCGGAAACTTCCGGAACGATCCGAAGCGCGCTGCGGAGGCTGGCCGGAAAGGCGGGCAGCACTAGATTGCAGCCTTGGCTTAGGCGGGATCGAATTTGCGCCCTGGGCCGGAGTGAGATGCTCCGGCCTTTTGCATTTCTCCGTTCAAACGCCGCTCGCCGCCGTCAACCATTTGGGATTGAACCAACGGTCGGCGGGGCCGTCGTAGGGCAAGCGCGTTACGTCCCAATGGCTGACGTAGCGGGCATAAACATCCCAGACGGGTGGGCCGCCTCCGATGAAGACGACACGACCGGCGAATTGCTTCAGCGTTTCTTCCGGGTGCATGTGGGATCGCAAGACAACCAGCGTTCGGTCGCGACGGGCGAATTCCGGAACAGCTTCGATCGTCTTCGGTCCGGCAAGCAGGACGTGGCCCCGGGTAATGTCGAAAAAGCGCGCGACATCGGCGACGTACTCGGGTCCGGGATTGCCCTCCCAGGGCAACTCACCGTTAAGGCCGAGCTGACCGGATTGGCCGATCGCGCAGATGACCCTCACCACCGTTTGTTGCATTCCAATCCCCTAAGGCCTTCTTCGTCGGGACGTCGCCCGCGGCCAAAACATTGTGCGCGTTCGCAAGATCGCTCTCTCTCTGAAATTCTCGCGCGAAAGTAAAGAGCCTGCCGCGGGGCTAGCGCAGGAGATATCGAATGACCAAGTCCGTCGTTCTGTTGAATGGCGGACGCAGAAGTCCTGCGAGATTCCATCGGCCCTGTTCGAAAACGCCCTTAGCGTGACTGAGAGACTTGAAGCCTTCGATGCCGTGATACGCGCCCATGCCGGACGTTCCGACGCCTCCGAAAGGAAGAGCGTTCTGGACGTAGTGCATCAGCGTATCGTTGATCGTTACGTTGCCGGACGTCGTGCGCATCAAGACCTTGCGGCGATCTTCGCTGTTGTTTCCGAAATAGTAGAGAGCGAGCGGGTGCGGCTTGCGATTGATGTAGGCGATGGCTTCATCCAGCGTGCGATACGTCATGACTGGGAGCGTGGGCCCGAAAATTTCTTCCTGCATGATCGCCATGTCGTCGGTGACGTTGAGCACGATTGCAGAGGGAAGTTTGCGAGCGTCTGCCGCCGGGCCGTCGTTGCCGGCTTCGACGACGCGCGCGCCCTTCTTCTTCGCATCGTCGATCAGCCCGCGCAGACGCGCATATTGGGCGGCATTGACGATCCCGGTGTAATTTCGATCGGCCGCCCCGTCGGGGTAAAGCTTCGAAGCGGTTGCGTCATAGGAGGCAACGAAAGCCGGAGCGTCTTTCTCGGCCACCAGGACATAATCGGGGGCTATGCAGGTCTGTCCGGCGTTTGCGAGCTTGCCATATGCGACGCTTGCGGCCGCCGTCTCGATATCGGCATCGGGTCCGATAAGCGTTGGAGATTTTCCGCCAAGCTCCAGCGTGACGGGGACGAGATTGTCGGCAGCTTCCTTCATCACCATGCGGCCGACTTTGGCGCTGCCGGTGAAGACGAGATGGTCGAACGGCAGCCGCGAGAAGGCCGCTCCGATTTCGGGGCCGCCGGTGACGACTGCCACCTGCTCCTCTGGAAAGATGTCGCGAAGCATCGATTTCAAGAGATCGGTGGTTGCGGGCGTCCGCTCGGACGGTTTCAGGATCGCCCGGTTGCCGGCCGCTATCGCCGAGAGCAGCGGCATCAGGGCGAGCGACAGCGGATAGTTCCACGGCGACATAATGCCGACGACGCCGAGTGGTTGATAGACGACGCGGGCGCGGCCAGGAATAAAGTGGATAGCGACGCGGCGGCGTTCCGGGCGCATCCATTTCGCCAGGTTCCGGCGCAGGTAGTTGATGGCTTGGATCAGCGGAATGACTTCCATGATCCTGGTCTCGTAGGCCGAACGATAACCAAAATCCTTGCTGACGGCGGCCTCGAATGCGGCTCGTTGCGCCAGAAGTGCCCTTTTCAGCTTGCGGAGATCCGCACGGCGTTGCGCCGCAGAGGGAGGCCCATCACGCAGAAATGCGGCCCGCTGCTTGTCGAGAAGGGCGCTGAGCAGGAAGTCATCCTTGACCTTCACATGAGCAGTCATTAAACGATCTCCAATGTAGACAGGGAAAACATTTCCGGCGATGTAGGGCGCAAAGTTTCTACTGTCAACATTTGTTTTCCGTATCAGCTTTGGTGTCGTCCGTGCGCGAACTCCCCGAACGACCATACCATCACGGCGATCTCAAGCGCGTTTTGATCGAAACTGCGCAAGGCATGCTTCGGGAAGGGGAAGGTTGGCACTTTACCCTGCGCGAAGTGGCTCGCCGGGCCGGTGTCAGTCATGCGGCCCCTTATAAGCATTTCAGCGATAAGACCGCGCTGCTGGCGGAACTTGCTGCACGGGGCTATCTGCAACTTCGGGATGACCTCCTTGCAGCCGTCAACCGAAATGAGGGGTCGCCGGTTGCCAAAATTCACGCCGTCGCCGAGGCCTACCTGAATTTCGGGCTTTCGAACGCGTCGCTCTACCGACTTATGTTCAGTGCGGAAATCGACAAGACCGAATACAGCGACCTCAGTGACGCATCGTTTTCGACGTTCGAGGTACTGATCGAGATTTTGGCGCGGGGCCAGGAGGCGGGCGCGTTCAAGCAGGCTCCGCTAGAGGGGCAGGCGGCCGCATGCTGGGCCCTGGTTCACGGGCTGACGACGCTTGAACTCGACCGGCAATTGGTTCCGGAGAAAGTCGGCTCAAAGCCTGCCGAAACGGCGCTTGCAACCCTGCTTGATGGGCTTCGTGCGTGAGACTGAGACTTTGCCGTGTTGGCTTGGGGCAAACTGAAGCCCTGGACTTGTGACGATCAGGCCGCGACGTCGAGTGTCCCGAGGACCCATTTTTCGTATTCGTCGCTCAGGTCCTGCAGCCATTGCTTCGGGAGAGTATTGATCTTCTTGGCGTCGGTCTTCGCGCGGACAGGTAGCGTGACGTGAATTTGCTTATAGCCGTTTTCCATCGGCGGCGAACTGATGCTGCCTCCGATATGGCCAATTGCGAGAGAAGCTCTCAGGTAGTCGCTGGCGCGTTTGGAAGCGGTATGCAGCGGGGGTGTAAAGAGCAAACAGTCCTGCATGGCTCTCTGCGCTTCGCAGTTGCGCAATTCGAAATGGATGCCGACTGAGGCTGTGCCGTCGTCTTCGGCTTCGTTCTTGATGTTGATCAGTACCGTGCTGCCCGAGGCGGGCCACTGGCTCACCGGCTCCATCAATTGCATCATAACATCATTCATAAATGTCGGATCGGCCGCGATGACCATTTCCGGACGATCGGCGCTGACGTAAATCTGTTGCGCACCAAGCTCGCGATTGATGGCTTCCGCGCAATAAGAGACGATCGAGACGACATCGGCATTTTTGTCTGGGTCTTCGTCGGCCACCAGCGTCGTGTGCGTCAATTCTCCCGACAGGTCGATGGCGCGCTGGGTTTCCTCGACGGGAATGCGCCAGTGGTCGCGGATGCGAAGCTGGGACCAGATTTTTTGCACGGCGGGTCGCCAAGACGTCTCGGCGATGGAATCTTTCAAATAGTGATACATCGTCATCGGCGCATTGTTGTACGGCAGCAGGCCGGACATCATGGCCAGATCATTCATGCGGTCGCGCAAAAGCGTGCGGTGCAGTGCACTGAGCTTGTCGCGCAGGAGCATGTCATATTCGTTCTTCAACAAATAGAACGTGATGGCCTGCTCGATCTCGGCCTCGAGGACGCGCAGGTCCCACGGCTTCGAGATATAGCGGAGGATTTCGCCCTTGTTGACGGCGTCGATCGCGCTGTCGAGATCGGCGTAGGCCGTCGTCAACATGCGGATGATGTCCGGACGTTCGTTGCGGATGCGGTTCAACAGGCTGACGCCGCTCCGGCCCGGCATGCGCTGATCCGAGATCACCAGGCCGATGTTATGGTTCCCCGAAAGGATAAGGGTTTCAGCTTCGTCGGCGCTCGTCGCGGTGAGAACGTCGTACCTCGTGCCGAACGCCTTCTTGAAGTATTTGACAGCCTGTGGCTCGTCGTCGACGATCAGAATCTCGACGGGCTGGTCAGTACGAAGCGAGTCCATGCGAGACCTGGTTTTCTGTGTCAGATGAGATCGGCAGATTGAAGCGGAACTCGGTCCACTCTCCAAGACTACTCTTAACAGTCAGTGAACCACCGTGGTTGGCGATGATCCGGTGGCTGACCGCCAATCCCAGCCCCATGCCTTCGCCAACGTCCTTGGTGGAGAAGAACGGATCGAAGATCTGGGTCTGAATTTTCGGGTCGATGCCGGTGCCATTGTCGCGCACCGAAACAATGACTTCGCCGCCTTCGATAACGGATGTGATCACAATCTCCGGCTTGCGCTGTTCTTCGATGGTGTGGACAGCCGCGACCGCGTTGACGATCAAGTTGACGAGCACCTGGGCGATCGTCGATTGCGAGCCGTAGACTTCCACCTGGGCATCGATATTTTTTGTTATGGTTATTCCTTTCTGAATATGTGCCGTAAATCTGAGGGCGTGGTCGATCGCGGATTCGATGTGGAACGGGCGAGGATGCTCCGGCCGGTGGGGCGCGGTGAAGCCGCGGAGGTCGGTCACGACGCGGTGGATGCGATCGTAGCCCGCGTGGATGTCCTTTAGCGTATCTGCGGTGTCGGGATCCGACTGGATCGTGGGGTCGCGCGCGGCAAGTTGCAGGGCCGTCCCCATAAAGTTCAGCGGATTGCCGATTTCGTGCAGCAGGCCGGCGGCCATCGTACCGAGTGAGCTGAGACGCGCGTTCTGGACAAGGGCTGCTTCGGTTTCGCGAAGTTGCTGAAGGCTCTGCTTCAATTCGGTGTTGGTTCTGTGCAGGTCGCTTTCGAGCTGGGACGCCCGAATGAGGTTCGCTATGCGCGAGCGAACTTCGAGGCCGCTGAACGGCTTGATGAGGAAATCGTCGGCGCCGTGCTTCAGGGCGATGATTTTGGCGTCTTCGTCGGCTCTCGCGGTGAGGACGATAATCTTGATGGCGCGTGTTTCCGGCCGCTCTTTGAGGGAGCGGCAGACTTCAAGACCGCCGACGCCGGGGAGCATGACGTCGAGAAGGATAAGATCTGGCTTTTGCTCCTTGGCTTTTTCGAGCGCCGAGATGCCGTCCGCGGCCTCGATGACGCGATAGCTTTCGCGCAGCATCGAAACAAGGTATCGGCGCATATCCGGTTCGTCGTCGACGACGAGCAGGAGAGGGAGTTCGGCCCGATCACCCGGCTTTTGGGGCTCGCTCAATGCCTCCGGCTCTGAGTATTCCTGCATTTCGGTGCCCAAAAGGGCGTTGGCGGAAGCTTTGCGGTCGAACGCCCGCAATGGATCGTCAGCAAGCGGATCGGGCTTTTCTTCTGAGGTGCTCATGTCGAATTGCGTAGCCTCGAGTGCATGGGGAAAGCGCAAAATGAATGTCGTGCCGTGTCCCGTATCGCTGGTCGCGGTCACGTCGCCGCCGTGACGGGCGATCAGTTCGCGAACCAGAGCGAGGCCGAGACCGAGACCTTGGTGACGGCGCGTCGCGGAACCATCGACCTGATAGAAGCGATCAAAAATATGCGGGAGCTGTTCGGCCGGGATACCGATGCCGGTGTCGGAAATCTTGACGGTCACCATTTGATCTTCGCCGACTGCCGAGATGTCGATCCGGCCATCGGGGGGCGTGAACTTGATCGCGTTGGCGATGACGTTGCTCACGATCTTCTCGAGAGCGTCTTGATCGGCGTTGATCAGGAGATCGCCGGTCGGTTCCTGGAGATCGAGGTGTACACCCTTCAACGCCGCGAGATGCTTCATCGACGCCGCGGTGTGCTTCAGGAAGTGCCCCATATCGATGGATTTCTTCGACAGCGCGGCGCGGCCTTCCTCAAGTCGGATGAGGCTTAGAATGTCGTTCACGAGGCGCAGCAGGCGAAGCGCGTTGTTTTCGATGACGTCGAGCAGCTGCTGCGCGGCGGGGCCAAGTTCGGCCGTGTCCGATTTGAGTTTTTCGACGGGTGCGAGGATGAGCGTCAGGGGTGTCCTGAGCTCGTGGCTGACGTTTGCGAAGAACTGCGACTTCAAGCGATCGAGTGCCGACAACTCCTGATGCTGGGACGCCAGCTTGTATTTCAGGCGAAACTCGTTGAAGCGGCGTCGGTAGTTGAAGTGAACGGCAGTGACCGAGATAATGCAGGTCAGGACGAGAAAGTAGAGATTGTTCAACAACGTATTCGTCGTGTCGGCGGAACTCGGGACGCACGAACACGCGATGACGTAAATGCCGAGCGTCGAGATGCAGAGAAGTGCTGCTTCGAACGGCTGCATCGGTGCCAGGACGCCGACGGCGAACAGGATGAGGAAAAGGCCATTATAATAGGTCGAGTTCGCGCCATCGGTGATGCCGATGATGACCGCGATCGAGGCAACGGCGATCAGCAGGCCAGCCATCGTCAGATAGCGGACGTAGGCCGCCGTTTTTTCCCAGAAATGCAGGGCATAGAGGCCCGCAATCAGCCCCGCCGCGACAAGACGTATGACGGTCAGGGTGGCGAGCTGGTTATTGTACGTGATGTGGTCGAGCGTAATCCCAGCAGGGATAAGGACGATGCCGAGAATACAGGCGACCTTCGACTGCCTTAGCCGAAGCTCATGTTCCTCGGCCTCGAAGGCGCTCTGTAGGTCGTTTCGGTCGTCCATGCAGCCTAGGCGGGCGGTTTGTCTATCTCCAGGAAGACATTGATACCCGTCTGGTCTGTATAAATCTTTAGCGGACCCATATCGGGAGCAAGACGCACCATATCCGACTCGTCACGCAGAACGAGGTGCCATTCCATGACATGTTCCATCAAACCTTTAACGGGGTTTGACGAATGGACGTTCGTGACGATGACCCGGCCGCCCGGTTCGCACCATTGATAGAAGAGACGTACCAATTTGGTGCAGACACGGTCAGACAGGTAATCAAACAGACCCGCGCAGTAGATGATGTCATAGGTCTTTGGGTTCTCCGGAAGCTCAATGGCTTGGCGAAGAAGCTCCTGCACCGTCTTGAGGATGTAGGCGACCCTAGGCGGATCGTCTTGTTCGTCCGTGATGGTCTCGATCTGGCGTTTTGCGTAGGCAAGCGTCTCGGCGTTGAAATCGAGAAGATCGAATGAGAAGCGGCGGGCTTCCTTATTGTTGGCAAAGAAGAGCTGGAGTTCCTGCACCGGGCCGCAGCCGACGTTGAGGACGCGCACCTCTTTATTTGCCGCTGCCGCATCCTCGGCAGCTTTCTCGAGCATTTTCTCGAGCATGTAGATGCGGTTGCGATGGGCTTCCGGAGGGCCGCCATTCAGCAACCAATCGTTGATGATTTGACCATAGGTCGTCTTTCCGCCCCGCTCCTTGCGGAACATCATGTTGACCATCTCGTAGTCGCCGGCGTACCCCAGCGGCTTGGAGTAAACGCGATTGAAGAAGGGCGAAGCCATCATCAGCGGCAGAAGGTCACGCTGCGCGAGCTGCTTATGATTTTCGACTTCGTCGACTTCGAGCTGGCGGCAGGCTTCTTCCAGTTCGAGGAACAGTTGCGTCAAGCGGGGCATGACGGGGGCCTTGACCTCTTCAAAGCGTGCGGCGTCGAGGAGAGTATTGTTCGTGCCGGGGTCGCCTTCGACTGCGAGGTCCACCTGATCCAGCCAAAAGCTTAAGTCGCTCAGAAATGATCTGAGATCGGCGACTTTGAGCTGGTAGCCCGGATCGAGCTTATTAACCCGCTCCCATTCCTCAACAAATCGGCCGGCTTCGGCTTCGAGGCCGCCCGGCTCGGAAACGATGGTATCGACGGCGGACCACTTATTGACGAGCGTTGCGGAGACGACGACCAGGATGCTGGTCGCGACGATGCCTGTTACGACGGCATCTCCTTGGTAAACAAGGTTTTTTCCACGCCGAACCTTGAGATCGCTCAGAACCTCGCTCGTCTGGACGGGCGAGAATGGATTGTAAATCTCGAAGACGATATTGCGCCGCGAAAGCTTGCTTAGGGTGCCCCGAAAGATCGTGCCCTGGCTGCTCCGAAAAGAAACCGTGCGATCAATATCCCGCTCAATGCGCAAGGGATTCGCTCCATGACTGAACAACGTGAACTGGTCAACATAAGGTTACCATACTCGTTCAGTTTTGCGCTGCGTGATTTATAAATAGTTGAGATGCTTTTTATTTTGCAATGCCTTGATGATACATCCCGGCTACGCCGCCTTCGGAAGGCACACAATCAGAGTGGAATTGCCTAAATCTTGATCAGTCGATGCGAGCAATTCGCCGCCGAACGCCCACAATGCGCTTCGAACGGTCCGCAAAGTCTGATTGGTATCGAGGCAGACAGCGGCTTGATCCGGCGCGAGGCTGATCCTGACTTCGTTATGTGCCGTTCCGGCGAGCAGTCTGATCTGGGGCAGGTTTTCTGACTGAGACGCGTTGCTTCCGCGGCGCAGCAAGTTCGAGAGTACGAACTTCATAATTTCGCGGGGGACCCGGTAGGTGAAATCGCCCGAGACGTCCATTGCAGCCCGCGTGGTGACGGCATTCTGCTCAATGACTTCGTGAAGCGTGTCCGCCATCGACGACGTCTGGATGGCGGCGGGGTTTGCGAGACCACGCGCAAGATTGCTGATGGAACTCGCCAGCGACTTGCAGTGCTCGACGCCTTTTTGGATCTGGTCGGCAGATGCCGCAATTTTGGCCTGCCGTAACCGGGTCGACCATGAGGCGATATATGACGGTCCCGTCGGGGGGTGAGCCGCGTCGATCAGGGCCGGTCCGCCCAGTTGGGTCAGTTGCTGAGCTTCGGTGCCGATCGATTTCAAAGGCGCTTCGATACTATTCGCCAGGATGGCGAGCAGCGCGAGATTGGCGTCCTCCGCGTCTCCGCCCGAAGCCGTGCCAAGTATCGGTTCGACAAGCGCATCGGCTGAACGTTCGACAAGGAGCGCGTCTTGCATCGCCGCGCACAATTCATCGAGATTCCAGGGCTTGGGCACAAAACGGTAGATCGCGGCGTCGTTGATGGCATGCTGCAAATTGTCGATGTTGGCGTATGCGCTCGTCAGAACGCGGACGGTCGACGGCCATGTTTTGCGAACGTCGCTGAGAAACGATACGCCGCTGTCGCGCGGCATCCGTTCATCACTGACAACGACGGAAATTTCATCGCCTTCGGATTCCAGGATTTTCAAGGCGTCGTCGGGGCTGCTTGCCGTTCTGACGTTGGCGTATTTGCCGACCGAGGCCTTGAAATATTTCAGCGACAGAGGTTCGTCATCGACGAACAGGATTGTTCTGATCTTCTTATCCGTCGGCGCTTCGGTCTTTAGCATCTGCCAATAATCCTACGCTACGACGATGGGCTGATTAATTCTCTACGGGAGGCCGCTGGATATAAATTGCGTGGCTTCACAATTCAATTCGACAATAAGTATCCGGAATCAATCCTATATTCGTCGAAAATTGAAACTGCTCGGCGTCAATATTAAAAATTGCTCACCGACTAGCGCATAAAAAGACAAATTTGGATCATTTTCGGATTTGTAGCTCCGGAAATATTCTTTGCGCGGCTTTCTTTGGTGGGCGACCGGAAACATCCGGTCGCCGATGCGCGTTGACGCTTCTTGTTTGCCGCAGTGCGTCTTAAACGCTCAGCAGCAGATGCTCGCGCTCCCAAGGGCTGATGACGCGCATGAATTCCTCGAATTCGCTGCGTTTCAGCGCCAAGTAAACGTGGCAGAAGCGTTTGCCGAGAATGTCGTGCAAGGCGGTGCTCTCTTCGAAATCGGTGAGCGCCTCAAGGAGGCCCCGCGGCAATTGATGAGCATTCCGGTATGCATTCCCGACGACCGCCGCGCGCGGCTCAAGGGCGTTCTTCATGCCGAGATAGCCGCAGGCGAGACTCGCGGCGAGCGCCAAATAAGGATTTGAATCGGCGCCGGCGAGGCGATTTTCGACGCGCCGTGCCGATGTTGGAGATACCGGAACCCGCAATCCGGCAGAGCGATTGTCAAATCCCCATTCGACGTTGATGGGCGCCGCGCCGTTGGGAACGAGACGACGATAGGAATTCACGTAAGGGGCGAGGAGGCACATTGCGGTCGGAAGATACGACTGCTGTCCGGCGAGGAAATTGAAGAACAGTTTGCTCGGTTCGCCGTTCGCCATGGTGAAGATGTTTTGGCCGGTCTTTGCATCGATGACGCTTTGATGCACGTGCATGGCGCTGCCGGGCTCGTTGGCCAGCGGCTTGGCCATGAAGGTCGCGTAACAGTGCTGAGCGAAGGCCGCTTCCCGGATCGTCCGCTTGAAGAGAAATACCTGATCGGCAAGATCAACGGGATCGCCATGCAGCAGATTGATTTCGAGCTGGGCGGCGCCGCCCTCCTGAATGATCGTGTCGATCTTCAAATACTGGCGCTCGGCGAAGTCATAGATGTCGTCGACGATCTTGTCGTATTCGTCGACTGCGCCAAGGCTATAGGCCTGCCGGCCAGCGCCGGGCCGGCCCGATCTTCCGGTCGGCGGTTCCAGCGGATAGTCGGGGTCCGGGTTGGTCTTCGTGAGATAGAACTCGAGTTCCGGCGCTACGACCGGGACCCAGCCTTCGTTGGCGTAAAGATCGATAACGTGTTTCAAGACGTTCCGCGGCGCGATCTCCACGGGAGCACCGCTTTGCCATTGGGCGTCGTGAATGACTTGTGCCGTAGGGCTCGACGCCCACGGTGCCGGCCTGATGGTCGCCAGGTCGGGCACCATCATCAGGTCGCTTTCGGCGTAAAGTTGCTGGCCATCTTCTTCGAAGCCGACATAGTCACCGGTGATGGTCTGGTGGAAGATCGATATCGGAAGGTGGACGGCATCGAGCTTTACGAATTTTTCTGCCGGCATCGTCTTGCCGCGCGCAACGCCTGCGATGTCGGGCACCGCGCAGTCGACTTCTTCAATACGATGTTCGCGCAGCCAGTCCCGAAGCTGTTCGGGTGTGGAGCCGACGCCGAATTCACTTTCCTCGTTTATGGGTCGTAATGGAGCGGCATTCATAAGGGCACCTGGGGATCTAATTTGCTTGTGTCATTCGTCGCGTCGCGTTCGTACGCGAGCCGGATGGACGAATTTGCGTTCCGAGAACATGAGCTAACCGAGCTTGCGACACCTGACTTTGGCACTTTTGTCCGGGGTATAGTCAAAAGCATCGGGTTGCCGTGCGTTAGACAGCCAACAGACTTAACCCGTTCGCCGGTCGGACCTCAATAGCCGCTCGCACGTGATATCTCACTGAGAAAACGGGACGTCTGCCGCCCAATAGGGCAGCTCGCTGACTTCGGAACGGGCAAAATCGCGAATGGCTCAGCGCGTTTGATCGTTCTCTGCACTGCAAACATCTTTTATCTGACGAGCCCAGTTGTGCTTCGCAATTTAAATGCGCAGTATGGCCAGTGTTTAGCAAAACGCGGTGCAAACTGCGTGGCGCATGGATGACTGGCCGCTTTTCGCTGCCGGTTAAGGGACTGATCCGTGGAGGAGTTCGGATGTTGTGGCTCGGGAAGGCGGCGCGTCGCGTCGCGTATTCTATTATTGCGGCAGCCGCTGCGGCGGCATTTGTCGGAGATGGCGCGCAGGCAGCAGACAGGGTCGTCAAGGTCTACAACTGGTCCGACTATATCGATCCTTCGATCCTGACGGATTTCACGAAGGAAACGGGCATCAAAGTCGTTTACGACGTGTTCGACAGCAACGAGGTTCTCGAGACCAAGCTGCTGGCGGGCGGTAGCGGCTATGACGTCGTCGTACCGACGGCCTCATTCCTTTCGCGCCAGATCAAGGCGGGTGTTTTCCAGAAGCTCGACAAGTCCAAGATTCCGAATTTGAAGTATATCTGGCCCGAAATTTACGAACGGATCGCGCAATACGATCCGGGCAACGATTACGCCGTGAACTGGATGTGGGGCACGACCGGGGTCGGCTACAACGAAGGCAAGATCAAGGAACGGATGGCGGATGCGCCGGTCAATTCCCTCGACATGATCTTCAAACCGGAGATCGCCGCGAAGTTCAAGGATTGCGGCATCTATATGCTCGATTCTCCGGAAGACATCATTCCGGTCGCGCTCAACTATCTCGGCCTCGATCCGAATACGACCAAGAAGGAAGATTTCCAGAAGGTCGAGGACATGTTGCTGAAGATCCGGCCGTACATCAAGAAGTTCCATTCCTCCGAATACATCAACGCATTGGCCAATGGCGACGCCTGCATGGCGCTCGGCTGGTCGGGTGACATCCTGCAGGCCGCGTCGCGTGCCGAAGAGGCGAAGAACGGGCAGGTCATCAAGTACAACATTCCGAAGGAAGGCACGCAGATGTGGTTCGACATGATGGCCATCCCCGCGGATGCCAAGGATGTCGATGAAGCCCACATCCTCCTCAACTATCTCAACCGGCCCGAGGTGATGGCGAAGGCCTCGAACTACGTGCAATACGCCAACGGTAACCTCGGCTCGCAAAAGTTCATGGACAAGAGTGTCCTGGACAATCCGGCAGTCTATCCGGATGCCGACACGATGAAGAAGCTTTTCGTGCATCTCACATGGGATAATAAGACCCAGCGGTCCGTCACCCGAATGTGGACGAAGATCACGACAGGCCAGTAATTCCGGGGCCGCGCCAGAAACACTCTGGCGCGGCTTTTTCTTTCGCCGTCGTCGGTTCTCCGGCGCACTATCGAGAACGGTTTAAGGGAACTTTGATATGGATGTTGCGACGGCCCGCGATTCCCAGCCGAACACTTCCTCTGCGCAACGTGCCGGACCTCGCACGGCCGCGCCGCAGACGGGATTTGCGCCATGGAACAATCCGGATCTTCCTGCAATCGTGCGTTTTGAAGGCATTACGAAACGCTTCGATGATTTCGTCGCCGTCGATAATGTAACGCTCGATATCTACGAGAAGGAGTTCTTTGCGCTGCTCGGGCCGTCAGGCTGCGGAAAGAGTACGCTTCTGAGAATGCTCGCCGGATTCGAGCGGCCGACGGCGGGCCGGCTCATCGTGGCGGGGCAGGACATCACGGACCTGCCGCCCTACGAGCGTCCCGTCAACATGATGTTCCAGTCTTACGCGCTCTTCCCGCACATGACGGTCGAGCGCAATATCGGCTTTGGTCTCCGTCAGGAGGGCATGCCGAAGGACAAGATCGCCGAGCGTGTCGACGAGGCGATGACGATGCTGGAGCTTGGCCAGTTTGCGAAACGCAAACCCAATCAACTTTCGGGCGGACAGCAGCAGCGCGTGGCGCTTGCCCGTGCCATCGCGAAGAAGCCCCGCATCGTGCTTCTCGACGAACCGCTCGGCGCGCTCGACAAGAAGCTGCGTCAGCAGGCCCAATTCGAATTGATGCGCATTCAGGAGACGACGGGCACGACGTTCATCATCGTCACGCACGACCAGGAAGAGGCGATGACCGTCGCGAGCCGCATCGCCGTGATGGAAAAGGGCGTTCTCGTCCAGGTGGCGACGCCGGGCGATATCTACGAGAATCCGAAGACGCGCTATATTGCGGGCTTTATCGGCGACGTGAATGTCTTCGAGGGAACGGTCTCGCAAACCTCGGACGGCTGTATCGAAATCGCCGCCGACGACGGATGCAAATTCAAGACGAAGAGCACCGAGACTGCCTCGATCGGTCAGAAGGCGGCGCTCGCGTTGCGACCTGAAAAAATCCGCATCGGGCTGGAAAAGCCCGCGACCGATATCAACGTCATTCAGGGTAAGGTTGAAGATATCGGATATCTCGGCTCGATTTCGCACTACCACGTGCGCACGGCGTCGGGAGCTCGTGTCACCGCACTTCGTGCGAACGCCGCCCATACCGCCGAACAGTCAATTACCTGGGAAGACGACGTCTGGCTCGATTGGCCAGCCGATGCCGGCGTGGTTCTGACGGGTTGAGGGGATAATGAGCACAAAGATATCTGATCTCCGGCGTTGGTACGTCATCGGGCCGCCGTATCTCTGGCTTCTCGTCTTCTTTCTCATCCCGTTCTTTATCGTCTTTAAGCTCTCTCTCTCGGATGTTGCGACGGCGATACCGCCGTATGCGCCGACGTTCAGCTGGTCGAAGGGGATCAGCTCATTCCTCTCCCAGCTCGACTTCGAGAACTACACATTCATTTTTAGCGACTCGCTTTACATCAACGCCTACCTGTCGAGCCTCAAGATCGCTTTCATTTCGACCTTGCTGACGTTGGCTGTCGCATATCCGATGGCCTACGGCATGGCGCGGGCGCCGAAGGCGTGGCAGCCGACGCTGATGATGCTCGTCATCCTGCCGTTCTGGACGTCCTTCCTGATCCGCATTTATGCGTGGATTGCGATCCTGAAACCCGAAGGCTTCTTGTCCCTGTTCCTGATCAAGCTCGGCATCATCAGCGAGCCACTGCAAATCATGAACACGACGACGGCGGTCTATATCGGCATCGTCTATTCGTATCTGCCATTCATGATCCTGCCGCTCTACGCGAGCCTCGAAAAGATCAATCCGTCGCTCATCGAGGCGGCGCAGGATCTTGGTTCGCAACCCTGGAGAGCCTTCTGGCAAGTGACGTTCCCGCTATCCCTGCCGGGCGTTTTCGCCGGGTGCCTTCTCGTTTTTATTCCGGCTGTCGGCGAGTTCGTCATCCCGGATCTGCTCGGCGGTTCCGATACGCTGATGATCGGCAAGACGCTATGGACCGAATTCTTCAATAACCGGGATTGGCCTCTCGCGTCGTCGGTGGCCGTGATTCTTCTGCTCGTGCTGATCATTCCGATCGTCTTGTTCCAGCGCCAGCAGGAACTTCAGCGGGAGGCCGGACGATGAAGGGTCGTGGTTTTTCCTGGTTCAACTTGACATCGATCACGTTCGGTTTTGCGTTCCTCTACATCCCGATCCTGCTGCTGGTGATCTTCAGCTTCAACGAGTCGAAGCTCGTGACGGTCTGGGCCGGATGGTCGACGAAGTGGTACGCATCGCTTCTCCAGAACCAGGGGCTCAAGGACGCGGCGTGGGTGACGATCCGCGTTGCCGTCGTCTCGGCGACGGCAGCAGCCATTCTTGGAACGCTCGCGGCGATCACGCTCGTTCGCATGGGGCGGTTTCGGGGGCGGACGCTATTTTCGGGTATGATCTTCGCGCCGCTCGTCATGCCGGACGTCATCACCGGCCTGTCGCTGCTTTTGATTTTCGTTGCCCTTGGCATCGATCGTGGCTTCTTTACCATCACGCTCGCGCACATCACGTTCTCGATGTGTTATGCGGCCGTCGTCGTGCAGGCGCGGCTGCAGGATTTCGACAAGTCCGTCGAGGAAGCTGCGATGGATCTCGGCGCAACCCCGGTCAGTACATTTTTCCAGGTCACGCTGCCGATCATCGCCCCGTCAGTGATCTCGGCTTGGCTTCTGGCGTTTACGCTCTCCCTTGATGATCTCGTCATTGCGAGTTTCACGACGGGACCGGGGGCGACGACCTTGCCGATGAAGATCTACAGCCAGGTTCGGCTTGGGGTAACGCCGGAGATCAATGCCATCTCGACGATTCTGGTCGGCATTGTGACGGTTGGCGTCCTCGCTGCGGCATTCATTACGAAGCGTCAGAGCGATCGTGCCGAGCGCGAGCGCCGGAAAGCCTTCGGCGCGGCGGGCTAAGCATGATGGGAGACGTTGTGTTTGACGTCGGCTCACGGTAAGCAGCCAGCCATCGTGACAGCACAAGATTACATACGCTCCTATTACGCGGCGACGGCCAACGACCAGACGCGCTATCCGGCGCTCGAGGGCACCGTCAAAGCCGATGTCTGCGTTGTCGGCGGCGGCTTTTCCGGCGTCGCCACAGCGCTGACGATGGCCGAGCGCGGCCGTTCCGTCGTGCTGCTGGAAGCCAATCGGATCGGATGGGGGGCGTCAGGCCGCAACGGCGGCCAGATGATCGGCGGCATCAGCGGGGAAGAGACGATCAAGCGCCAGCTCGGTGAGGCCGGCGCGAAGCTCGTGCGCGACATCCGTTACCGCGGCCACGAGATCATCGAAGAGCGTGTCGCCAAATACGGAATCGCGTGCGACCTGAAATACGGTTGGATGGAAGTCGCCGCACGCCCACGCCACATGGATCATATGCGCGCCTATGTCGAAGGCCGGATGAAAGACGGCGACGGCGACCAGATTGAAATCGTCGAAGCCGATCAGATGCCGCAGGTTTTGGGCACGAACTCTTATTATGGCGGCTATATCGACCGACGCAGCGGACACCTGCATCCGCTCAATCTTTGCCGGGGCGAGGCGGCAGCGGCGGCGTCTCTTGGGGCAAAGATCTTCGAGGAATCGCGCGTTACCAATCTCTCGGGCGGCGCGAAGCCTTGGGTTCAAACCGAGCGGGGTCGCGTCGAAGCGGAAACGGTCGTCATCGGCGGCGAGATTTTCAATCGCTTCGGGCAGTCCGGTCTCAAGGGGATGATGCTGCCGGCCGGTAGCTACATTATCGCGACCGAGCCTTTGACCGGGGCCGAGGCGGCGACGGTCGATCCGCAAAATCTTGCGGTGGCGGACAGCAACGTCGTGCTCGACTATTTCCGCATGTCCGCTGATCGGCGCATGCTGTTTGGTGGGCGATGCAACTACACGAACCGCGATCCCCAAGATATCGCAGCCGTGATGCAGCCTCGGATGGTGGAGGTCTTTCCGCAGCTCAAGGGCGCGCAGGTTGAATTCAAGTGGGGCGGCACGATCGCGATCGTCGTCAGTCGCGTGCCCGCCATCGGCCGGCTGTCGCCGAACCTCTACTATCTACAGGGCTATTCGGGACATGGCGTCAACGCCACGCACATCGCGGCGGAAGTTGTCTCGGATGCTATTTGCGGGACGACGGAGAACTTCGATCTCTTCTCGCGCATCAAGCATGTTCGCCTGCCGCTCAGCGAGCAGTTCGGCAACTACATGCTGGCGCTGGGTATGCTCTACTACCGGATGCGCGATCTCATGTAGCGACGGGCGTTACCAGCGCAGGAGGCGCGAGCCCAACAACGCTCCGACGCCGGTCATCAGAACGAAGCCGATCGTGTACCAGGCGGCGAGGAACAGTGGGCTGTCGTCCGGGCAGTGAGACGCATAGAGCGTCGCTGAAATGCCGGCCGACAACAATCCGCCGACGGCGCCGGCGATCACCGGGTGCGTCGGTGCCCCGTGGCGCAGCGCATAAATCACAGCGGCCAGCGGCGCCAGCGACAGCAGCGGAATGACGATCAGGCAGAATACGGCGTTGTGGCCCACCATATTGGCCTCCCACGCAGTCGCGGGAAGCGCGAATAGCTCGGCGAGCACGCCGATGAGCAGCACCGCCGGGCCGAGCGCCAGCCACCACAGCTTCTTGTCCGGTTTGAAATCCGGCCGCGCCAGTCCGCGGACAAGCACAAATGCCGGGATCGCGACGCTGAGCGTCAGGATGAACTTGAAGATGAAGCGTAGCGACGTGGCGATCGATTCACCGAAATTGTCGCGAATCCCAAGTGCCCACAGGAAGAGCAGCACCGAGATCAGCGTGCCCGCGCCAACGGCCATCGCCAACGTCTGGGCAATGGGCGGCTCGACGGTTTTCGCGTCGGCGGCGATGGCTTTGATCAGATCCTCGGTTCTCATAATTTTTTCTCTTGATAGGTCTCCGCGAGAGCCTTCAGGCTCCGATGCAGCGCCACGCGAACGGCAACTTCGCTCATGCCAAGTCGTTCCGCCACGTCGCGCGCCGAGTGTCCGTCGACGCTGATCGATCGGACGATATCGCGGTTCTTTTCCGAAAGGCCATTCAGGACGCGCTCCAGGTCGCGGGCGTCGATTGAGGCCTGCTGGTCTTCTCCTTCGAAATCGAATTCGGACAGATCGACCGCCACTTCCGGCCGCCTGCCGCGACGGCGCAGGTCGTCGATCATCTTATTGCGGGCGATTGCCGACACCCACGGCCCAAGCGGCATCGCCTGGTCCCAGGTATGTCGCTTCAAATGAACTGCAAGCAGCACGTCTTGCACCACGTCCTCCACGTCGTCGCGCGGCACGCCGATCCCTCCGAAGCCACGCCGGACAACGCCTCTCAGGACCTGCGAGAGTTCGGAGAGGAGCTTATGGTACGCAGATTCGTCGCCCGCGATCGCGGCGCGCATCAACCCTGACCACTGAGCGTCTCGAGCCTTTCGGTCCAAATTGCGCCTACTTGGTTGTTTTCGTCGCCTTGAGGGCAAACGTTACGTGTGGGTGTGCGATAACACTAACGCGGCGATGCCGACCAGCCCGTTCGGAGCCGGTCGACGCGCATATGGCAGAGGTGCAACAGGTCGCGCAAGGTGACAGAAGGCCTGACTGAACTTTCGGTTTAGTTTGCCGGTAGCCAGATCCAAAGGATGGCGACGTAGGTCAGGCCGTGCAAGAGCTGGTCGAGTCCCAAAGCCCACCAGAAATAGGTGTCCTTTCCCGTCCAGCCGTGGCTGCGGACGATCTGCTCCTTCGTCCAATCAATATGATAGTGAACCACGAACTCGCCCGCGAGAAGGGCAATCGCGAGGCCGGGGCTGCCGCCTGGAAAGAGCAAAAAGACGGGCGCGGTCAGGAGGATATGGATGAGGGCGTGCAACAGCCCGCCCGGCGCTCCGTAGTTTCCTTTCTGGCGGAAGATCAGATCCGTCTGCAGAATGAAATCGGCGACCGTGTGCTTGACGAGCAGATATGTGATCGCGGCCAACGCCGCGTGAACGGGTGACATTTGTTCCATCGCTGCCTGCGGACGATCCCACGCTCGGACAGCTCCGGGCGCTTGGAAGAACGTCCACCTACTTCCCCAACGCGAGTTTTAGCCGATCGGAGCCCAAAGGGATGTCACCTAGGGAACAGCAGGTCTGCACAGCTCGAAGCCGTGCAGACCGGGGTCGTTTCGCAGGCCGGAAGCGGCCGTCAGTTGACGCGCTGGACCTCGACTAGGTTGTCGGAGAACGTCGGCGCCCTGCCGAGGCCGCTCCAGGCATCGGAAGAGATGCAGTTGACCGAACCGTCGGAGCGATTGAGCGACCGCCAATAGCCGAGCGTCGCGACGACAACACCGTCCGGCACATCATCGGTTATCCGGGCGACGCCTTCGAAATCACCGCGATCGTTATAGACACGGACCGGATCGCCGTCGCGCACCGAGCGCGTCTTGGCGTCGCCCGGCGAGATCATCACGAACTGATCGCCTTGCGCTTTTATCTTGTGCGGCTCGTTGGCGTAGCACGAGTTCAGGAACGCGTGGCTCTTCGGCGAGATGATGTTGAGGCTGTAGAGCTTGGCGCGACCGGGGTTTGTTTCCGGCGTTTCGCGGGGCGGGACGTAGCCCGGCAGCGGATCGACCGGCTCGCCCGACTGCTCGCCCTCATACATGGCGCGGAACGGTCCGGCGACGAAGTTCTTGGCGTCGTGCAGAAGGAATTCGACTTTTCCCGATGGCGTCGGGAATTTGCCTTCCGCGTGTGGGGTTCGCGTATCGGCCGAACCGACGGCGATTTTGAAGTAGCCGTTCGTCTTGAAATACTCCATGTCGATGCCACCCATCTTGGGATCGGCCCAGTTGATGTATTCGGCGCAGAGCTCGCTGTCGGTCATCTTAAAGACCGGGTCGTCGAAGCCCATTTCCTTGGCGAGCAGGCGCCACATGTCACTCGTCGGTTTGCATTCGCCCGGCGGATCGACGGCCTTCTGATTGTACGTCATATAGAAGTGCCCCCACGACCACATCATGTCTTCCGCCTCGCCGGCCATGGCTGAGGGCAGGACAATGTCGGCGTATTTCGCCGTGTCGGTCAGGAAGTGTTCGGCGACGACGGTGAAGAGATCCTCGCGCTTCAGGCCGTCGATAATCTTGTTCGTCTCAGGGGCCTGGCTCACCGGATTGGTACAAAAGACGAAGAGGCTCTTGATCGGAGGATCGAGCTTCATTTCGCCCGTCAGCGCCGCGCCGAGGCGCAGGTTGTTGACGACGCGCGTTCCGGGCTTGATCCAGTCGGGACGGGCGGCTTTCACCCAATCGATCGGGAAATCCCAAAGCGGCATCTGCAGCAGGCCGCCGCCGACATGACGCCAGGAACCGACGAGCGCTGGGAGGCTGCAAACGGCGCGGATCGCCTGACCGCCGCCGGCGCTTCGTTCGAGAGCAACGCCGATGCGAATGACCGACGGCTGGGCCGTCGCAAATTCACGCGCGAATTTGGCGATGTCTTCGACGGAGACGCCCGTCGTGCGTGCCACATATTCGGGTGTGAAGTCGGCGGCGCGTTCTTTCAGCTCGGGGAAACCGTGCGTGTGATTGTCGACATAATCCTGATCGACCAGTCCCTGAGCGATGATCGAATTGATGATGCCCATCGCGAGCGCGCCATCGGTGCCGGGCTTCGGGCAGATGTGCCAATCGGCGGCCTTCGCCGTGCGCGAGCGATAAGCGTCGATGACGATGACCTTGGCGCCGCGCTTCTGTGCTTCGAGCACGAACGGCCAATGATGCAAGTTCGTCGAGATCGAATTGCAGGCCCAGATGACGATGTATTTCGCGTGCACGAAGCTTTCGGGATCGACGGCGCCCGTCGGACCGACGGTCAGAAGCCATGCGGTCGACGAGCCCGAGGCGCAGAACGTCTTCTCGTTCACCGTTGTGCCGAGACGGTTGAAGAAGGGGTCGCCGGAGTTGATGCCTTGCACCAGCCCCATATTGCCGAGATAGCTGTAGGGCATGATCGCCTGGGAACCATAGGTGGCGATAATCTCGCGCCAGCGCGCGCCGATCTCAGAAATGGCTTCGTCCCACGAAATCCGTTTGAACTCTTTTGAGCCTTTTGGACCCGTCCGCTTCAAAGGATAGAGCAGGCGGTCGGGATTGGCGTGATGGTCGGCGAAATCCTTGAGCTTTACGCAAAGGCCGCCCCGGGTCATCGGGTGTTCTTTGTTGCCGCGAACGTCGACGAGCTGGCCGCTTTGGACCTCGTAGATCATCGCGCAGGTATCCGGGCAATCGTGGGGACAGGCGCCGAAGAATTTCTCGCGCTTCGGTTGTTCGTTCATTTATTTCCTCCAATCGATGCCCGCCCGTTCTCGAGCGTGTTTTGATATGCGTCAGTTTGGCACCGAAGCCGCTGAGCGTCCAACCGAAATCGCGTTTCCCTGGTAGGCGCCGCGGTCCGAGCAACTTGGCCGCGGAGGCGGTGTGATGGCGCAACAGCTGCCTGAAAGTGTTAGGGCGACGATCTTCAGTCGCCGGATTAAAGTATTACGTATCATTCATGTGGAAGCTGCGGGTCGGGGGCCCGGTTTGAAAGGGGTGAGAGGCGTGGCCAGAGCGCTATTTCCAGGTCGCAGGGTGCTCTGGATGCCCTTGGACGTCGATTGGTCCCCTCCGACGAAGGGCGCGCGTCACTGCTGCGCATCGATGGTCGACGCCCTTCACTTCGAGTGCGAACAGCATGCGGACCCGTTCGCATGCGCCGACGCCTTGGTCGTCTACAACGAGATCATGGATGAATACGGTCTCATCATCCACGACGGCACGGCATCCTACGTTTTGATCGACTGCTGCCCGTGGTGTGGAACGCGCTTGCCTCAAAGCGCGCGCGACACGTGGTTCGATAAAGTCGATGCGCTAGATCTCGCGGAGGGCGTATCGCCGCCAAAGCGATTTCTGACCAGCGCCTGGCGTCGGCCCTAATCAGGGTGTGTCAGGCGCGGCGCAGGCGTCCTCGTAGCGGTGCAGTGTGCCTTGCCGGTCGGTGAGGAGGCTGATGCCGTTTCCTCCGGACTCGGAACGGTGCTCGATCGGAACCTTGCCGTGAGCACCGGGAAGATCGAGCACATAAGTCGGGAGCGCGAGCCCGGAGAGGCGGCGGCGGAGTTCGGCCATCAGTCTGCGGCCATCCTCGACGGTTGTGCGAAAGTGCGCGGTGCCGGGCGCGAGATCGCCATGATGCAGGTAGTACGGCTTGACGCGCAGCTCGACGAGGCGGCGCATCAGGGCTTCGAGCGTATCGGCGTCGTCGTTGACGCCTTTGAGAAGCACCGTCTGACTGACGAGCGGAACGCCGGCATCGACAAGTCGCGAAATCGCGTCGCGTGCGGCGGCCGTCAACTCTTGCGGGTGATTGGTGTGCAAGCCGACGAAGACAGTCTGTCGTGTCGCCTTGAGCGCCGCGATAAGATCGGCGGTTACGCGCTCCGGATCGACAACGGGGACGCGCGTGTGCCAGCGCAGGATTTTGACGTGTGAGATATCCGACAGCGCTTCGGTGATTTCCCGGATACGGCGGGGTGACAGGATGAATGGGTCTCCGCCGGTGAGAATGACTTCCCAAATTGCCGGGGTCGCGGCGATGTAATCGAGTGCGGCGGCGAGGTCGGCCGGAGAGAGCGTTTCGCCGTTCGCCGGCCCGACCATTTCGCGGCGAAAGCAAAATCGGCAGTAGACTGGGCAGACGCTGGCGATCTTCAGCAGCACGCGGTCGGCGTAACGGTGCACGACACCTGGCGCCGGGCTTTTGAGGTGATCGCCAATCGGGTCTTCCAGTTCGCTCGGGTGGCGTTCGCGTTCGTGGCGGCTTGGGATGAACTGGCGCGCGATCGGATCATGGGTCGCCGAGCGATCGATGGAATTTGCGACGGCGGGCGTGAGTGCGATCGCGTATCGTGCCGCAACCTTGTTCAGCGCGTCGCGGTCTTTGGCGCCGGCGAAGCCCGCGTCGATGAGATCGTCGACCGATGTCAGCTTGCGTTCGATCAGCGTCATCGGGGCGGCCAAACGTCGGTGTCGTGGTCGGGGTGCTGGTAGGAAACGAGCGTTGCCAGGAACGGCGCGGCGTTCGGGTCTTCGAGTGTTCCATGGCGGGGTAGATTGGGGACGTCGTCGACATAGGGCAGTTTGGCTTCGACGCCCCACTGCACGACAGGGATGATGTCGGCCGGATTATCGAAGGTGCCAATAGCGATCGCCAACCCGTCGGGGGCTTCATAGGTCAGCGGCGTTCCGCAATTTTCGCAGAAGCCTCGCGCCGCTGCATTGGACGATTGAAATTTCTTCGGCGCGCCGCGCGTCCAGGCGAACTTTGCGCCGCGAACGCTGACAAGCGGCGCATAGAAGCTACCGAAGGCTTTTTGGCACATGCGGCAATGGCAAACGGAGGCATCGTCGAGCGTTCCTTCGACGCGAAAGCGGACTGCACCGCATTGGCATCCGCCTGTGTGGATTTCTTTGGACATCGGTCGTTAGTCTCGCTGTTCCGGAAATGGCGTCCATAATACTTGATCGATCCGCTCGGCGCCGGTTGCAAGCATGACGAGGCGATCGAAGCCGAGCGCGCAGCCCGAGGCCGGCGGCATATGATCGAGTGCGGCGAGGAAGTCCTCGTCGATCGGGTAGCGTTCCCCGTAAATGCGTTCTTTCTCGGCCATCCAGGTTTCGAAGCGGCGGCGCTGCTCGGCGGCGTCCGTCAGCTCGCCGAAGCCGTTGGCGAGTTCGACGCCGCAGGCGAAAAGCTCGAAGCGCTCCGCGACCGCGGGGTCGTTCGCTACGGGACGGGCGAGGGCGGCTTCGGATGCCGGATATTCGTAAAGGATGGTTGGTGAAGGCGTTCCGAGGTCGGGGTCGATCTTTTCGACGAGGACACGGCTGAAAATGTCGGACCACGTATCGTCGTCAGCGATGTGGATCCCGGCTGCCTGGGCTTCTGAGGCGAGGCGGTCGCGCCGGAAGAATTCGCGCGTGGCGTCGTCGCGCAACGGCATGGCCGCCATCTGCGTGAATGCTTCTTCCAGGGTGAGGGCTTGGAAAGGGGACAGCGGATTGCAGGCTTTGCCACGGAAGTCCCACGCGGCGGCGCCGGTTGCCTCGCTGGCGATTTGCAGAATAGTCGCGCAATCGTCCCACAGCGTCCGATACGGTTCGTTTGCCCGGTACCATTCGAGCATCGTGAATTCGGGGCTGTGAAGGCTGCTTCGTTCGCGATTGCGAAATACCGGGGTGAACGCGAATATCTTCGTTTCGCCCGCCGCCAAGAGCTTCTTCATCGCGAGTTCGGGTGACGTGTGCAGATAAAGTTCATGGCGGGAAAGATCGGTACTGATCAATTCCGTGCGGAAGGCGTGCAAATGCGTCTCGTTCCCGGGCGAAACCTGCAGCAGGCCCGGCTCGACCTCCGTGAAGCCTTGCGAAATAAACCAATTCCGTATTGCCGCCTTGATGCGGCCGCGGCCGATAAGGAATGGCCTGCGGTCGGCGTGGCGTTCGGGGCCCCACCAGGGGGAAAGCTGCGACATGCTTGCAAATTGGGCGTTCTGGACAGGGTTGCCGCACTTGGCGGCAAGGGGCTAAGCGGGTATGAGACGCGACAGATTCCTTGAAGGCTTCCGCCATCCGCCGCCCCTGAGGCGGCCGCAGCGCATGGATTAAAGAACGGAGACGTCACGTGGTGAAGGTTATCGCAAGCTCGGTCCGCAAAGGCAATGTGCTCGACCTCAACGGCAAGCTTGCTGTCGTGATGCAGGCGGAAAATATCCATCCGGGCAAGGGCACGCCGGTGACGCACCTTGAGTTGCGGCGCATCGCGGACGGCGTGAAGGTTACCGAGCGGTACCGCACTACGGATCAGGTCGAGCGCGCCTACCTCGATGAAAAAGACTTCAACTACCTCTACGAAGACGACATGGGCTACAATTTCATGCAGCCCGAGACCTTCGACCAGATCACTATTCCGAAGGACGTCCTCGGCGACCAGGGTCAGTGGCTGCAGGAAGGCATGACGTGCCTTGTGGCGCTGCATGAAGGCAACCCCATCTCGGTCGAGCTGCCGCAGCGCGTGGCGTTCGAGATCGTCGAAGCCGATCCGGTCGTCAAAGGCCAGACGGCGTCGTCGTCCTACAAGCCTGCGAAGCTTTCGAACGGTGCGCGCGTGATGGTGCCGCCGCACATCGGTGCCGGCACTCGTGTTGTCGTGATGACGGCCGACGGCTCGTATGTCGAGCGCGCGAAGGATTGAGAGTCTTGTTTGGCGCCGGCGCTCTCCTTCGGAGAGCCGACCGCCGGCGCGGCCTTGTTGCGGGCGGCGGAGTGCCTTCCCGAGAGAAGAAGCAGGCTCTAAGCAGCGCGCGAGGTTAACTGCTCGGCGCGCTGCGGCGCCACTTCCTCACAGATCACCTTGAACTCGCCGAGAGTGTGCTGTCCGAACGACGTGACCATTGCGACGTCGGCGGCGTCGCGTCCGCGTGCGATGACGATGCGGCCGGTGCGCGGGGCGTTGTGGCGCGCATCGAACGTCACCCACCTATGATCGATATACGCTTCGAACCAGGCGCTGAAATCCATCGGTGCGGGGTCGGCCGGCACGCCGATATCGCCGAGATAGCCGTTGACGTAGGCTGCCGGAATGTTGAGGCAGCGGCAGAAGGCGATCGCGAGATGCGCGAAGTCGCGACAGACGCCTGTGCCCTCATTGTAGGCTTCCAGTGCCGAGCGCGTGGAGCGCGCGGCCTGATAGTTGAACTTGATGTGATTGTGCACGAAATCGCAGATGGCTTTCACGCGCGCGCAGCCGGGCGGCACGTTGCCGAAGAGTTGCCACGCAATCTGTGTCAGTTCGTCGGTTTCGCAATAGCGGCTGCCGGCGAGGAAGTGCATAGCGTAATTCGGCAAGTCGGCGACCGGGATTTCCCGGGCATTTACCGGCAGGTCCTCAAGCTCGCCGGAATCGCGAACGACGGCGCGATAGCTGAGTTTGAGCGAACCCGCGGGGGCCGTGAGGCGCTGGGTGCGATTGCCGTAAAGATCGAGGCCGCGCTCGATAGCAATGTCGGGAATATTCAGAGCATCTTCGTAGATGATGTCGCGACGGCGGCTCGTATGGACGTCGAGAAGCAGCAACAGCGGGGTTGGTGCAGAAAGTTCAAGGCCAATATCGTATCCGATATGGATGAGCATAATCGACGCCCTCAAAACTAAGTCGTGGCCAAAAAACGTCACGCAGCCGTTGAATGTTCCCAAAATAAAAGCCGGGGAATTGCACAAATATCGCGCAAAAAGACCAGATGCAGCCAAGTCTAACGGATGCGATCAGATTACAAATCCAACTTTACTTCTTCCGGCGAGTCTAGCGCTTTTGGACATTGCAGGAATGCAAAGAGCGCTATCAGATATCCAGTCTGAGGACTTTTACGACCGTTCCCGCAGCCAGCGCGGGCGTATCAGCCGGGACGACGACGAGGCAGTTGGCGCGCTGAAATGATTTGATCAGTCCGCTGTCTTGGTTCTTGAACGCGGTTACTCGCGGTGTCGCGGTGCTCGTGTCGAGGACGCCGCGCATGTAGTGCTCGCGCGGACCGTTCGCGGCAATCGGTTCGGCAAGCACGGCTTCGAGCGATTCAATCGGTGTTTCGCGTCCGAGCAGGCGTCCAATGAGCGGGACGAGAAAAACACGCGAGCAAATGAGTGCCGCAACCGGATTTCCGGGCAATCCAAGACAGTGTTGCAATTTGCCGTTGGGACGGCGCGATCCGAAGAAGAGCGGTTTTCCCGGTCGCATGGCGATTTTATAGAAGTCGAGTTTGGCTCCGGCTTTTTCCAGCGCAGGGCGGACGAGATCGTGGTCGCCGACGGAGGCGCCGCCGCTTGTGACCAGGATGTCGGCGCCGTCCGAGGCATCGATAAATTCTTCGAGGGACGCGAGGGAATCTCGTGCGATGCCGAGGAAGCGCGCTTCGCCGCCCGCCGCCTCGACAACCGCTGAAAGGCCGTACGCATTCGAGCCCGGGATTTGTCCCGGACCAAGCGGGCTTCCGGGCGGGACGAGTTCGTCGCCCGTCGAAAGGATGGCGACGACCGGTTTGCGCACGACGGAAAGCTCGCCGTGCCCGCACGACGCGGCGATCAAAACGTCGCGTGCCGTGAGACGGCGGCCCGGTTCGATGAGACGATCGCCTTTCGTGAAGTCCTGCCCTCTTGGCCTGATGTTGGCGCCGCGCGGGGCGGTCACTTGAACCGTGATGGCCGTGCCCGACGCAGAGACGTTCTCCTGGATGACGACGGCGTCGGCGCCGTCCGGCACGCGTCCGCCGGTAAATATGCGGACAGCCTCGCCTTTGCCGAACGTGCCGGCAAAGGGTTGCCCGGCCGCCGCTTCGCCAATCACCGTGAGCGAAGCAGGGACTTCGGCAACATCCTCGGCGTGAACGGCGTAACCGTCCATTGCGGACGCTTCAAAACGCGGGTTGTCGAGATTGGCTGTCACCGCGGCTGCAAGCGTGCGTCCGCGCGCGTGCAGTAGATCGACCGTTTTTGATTCAAGCGTCGATGCGCTGTCCAGAATATGCTGGAGCGCTTCGGCGACAGTTAGCAGCGCCATGGCGTCAACCGCCTCCGGAACGTTCGGTCGCGCGATAAACCCCCGATTTTCCGCCGTCCTTCGCAATCAGGCGCACGCCTTCGATCGTCATTGCTTTGTCGGCAGCCTTGAGCATGTCGTAGAGGGTCAGGCAGGCGATCGAAACGGCGGTCAGTGCTTCCATCTCGACGCCGGTCTGGCTCGAGACTTTCACTTCCGCCGTAACGCGAATGCCGGGTGGGGATTGCGAGAGCTCGAAGTCGATGGTCGCTTTGGTGATCGCGAGCTGATGGCAAAGTGGAATGAGTTCATGCGTTCGTTTCGCCGCCATGATGCCGGCGATGCGTGCCGCGCCGATAACGTCTCCCTTGCTCGCTTGGCCCGTTTCGACGAGCGTCAGCGTGCTGGGGCGCAATGTTATGAACCCTTCGGCTACGGCGCGGCGGGCCGTGACGGACTTGTCCGACACGTCGACCATCCAGGCTTCGCCCTTGTCGTTGATGTGAGAAAGCTTGCTCATGATGCAGCTGCGGGCTGGAGCAAGGTTTTCGTCGCCGCCGTGACGTCGGCCTGACGCATCAGACTTTCGCCGACCAGGAACGTATCGACGCCAACCTTTGAAAGCCGCGCGATATCGGCGGGCGTGAAGATGCCGCTCTCGCCGACGACGATCCGGCCGGAGGGGACTTGGAGCGCAAGCTCCTCGGTCGTTTCGAGCTTTACCTCGAAAGTTTTGAGATTGCGATTGTTGATGCCGATAAGGCGGCAGTCGAGCTTTAATGCGCGCTCAAGCTCGGCGGCGTTGTGGACTTCGGCGATGGCGTCCATCTCCCAGTCCTTTGCTGCGTTGGCGAGGTCGTGGGCGATGGCGTCATCGACCTCGGCAAGGATGATGAGAATGCAATCGGCGCCCCAGGCGCGGGCCTCGGCGACCTGATAGGTGTCGATCATGAAATCCTTGCGCAAGACGGGAAGGGAGGTTGCCGCGCGGGCGGCCGTCAGGAATTCCGGTGCGCCCTGGAACGACGGCTGGTCGGTCAGGATCGAAAGGCACGCGGCGCCGCCTGCTTCATAAGCCTCGGCAAGCGCGGGCGGATCGAAATCGGCCCGGATCAGGCCCTTCGACGGAGAGGCCTTTTTGATTTCTGCAATCAGCGCCGGACGCTTCTCTTTGTGTTTTGCTTCGATGGCGCCGGCGAAAAAGCGAACCCTTGGCGCTGAACGCGCATACTCGGCGATGACGCGCAAGGGTTTGAGTGCTTTCGCGCGCGCGACTTCCTCACGTTTGTAGGCGGTGATCTTGTCGAGGATGTCGGCCATCGTCACACCCGCTCGTTCGTTACGGCGACGAGACGGTCAAGCGTGCGGGCGGCGCGGCCGCTGTCGATCGAGGCTTCGGCTTTTTTGATGCCGTCCGGGAGGCCGTCGGCTTTGCCGGCGACGACGAGGGCCGCAGCCGAATTCAAGAGAACGATATCGCGATACGGTCCGGGCTCGCCTTGCAGGAGCGCGTGAATGGCCGCCGCGTTCGTCGCCGCATCGCCGCCCTTGAGGGTTTCGATGTCGGTCCGCTTGAGACCGACGTCTTCGGGCGTCACGTCGAAGGCGAAGATGTCACCGTCTTTGAGCTCGGCGACGTGGGTGGCGCCAGTCGTTGTCAATTCGTCCATGCCGTCGGCTCCGTGGACGACCCAGGCATGTTCGGAACCAAGCTTGCGCAGGACTTCCGCGATCGGTTCGACGAGCTTGCGATCGTAGACGCCGAGGATCTGGCGCGTGACGCTGGCCGGATTGCAGAGCGGTCCGAGCAGGTTGAAGATCGTCCTGAGGCCGAGGTCGGCGCGGATCGGGGCCCACGTCTTGAAAGAGGGGTGATAGAGCGGCGCCCAAAGGAAGCCGACGCCGGCGTCGGCAATCGCGAGCGAGACGATGACGGGCGGAACGTCGAGCTTGACGCCGAGCGCCGCTAGCACGTCGGAAGCACCCGAGAGTGACGTCACAGCCCTGTTACCGTGCTTGGCGACGATGGCTCCGGCGCCAGCGACGACGAATGTCGCGGCGGTCGAGATGTTATAAGTTCCGCGGCTGTCGCCCCCGGTTCCGACGATATCGACGGCGCCGGGCGGTGCGTCGACGGTGATCATGCGGCTGCGCATGAATCTGGCGGCGCCGGTGATTTCTTCTGTCGTCTCGCCGCGAACGCGAATGCCCATCAGGAACGCGCCCATCGCGACCGGTGGGGCGATACCGGACATGAGCAGATCGAGTGCCTGCTGCATGCCGTCATCGCCGAGGGTCTCGCCGTCGGCGATGCGGTTCATGAGGCGCTTCAGTTCGCGCGCCGGATTTGTGACTGTGGCTGTTGCCGTCACGGGTCAGGCCGCCTTGCGGCTTTTGGGGGCCAAGCCTGCGAGTTCCAGGAAGTTGGCGAGAAGCGCGTGCCCCTGCTCGGAGGCGATGCTTTCGGGATGGAACTGGACGCCGTGCACGGGATGCGACTTGTGCTGCAGCCCCATGATCAGGCCGTCGTCGGTCTCGGCCGTGATTTCAAGGCAATCCGGGAGCGTCGCGCGGTCGACGATCAGCGAGTGATAGCGCGTGATCTCGAAGCGCTTCGGAAGGCCCTTGAAGATGCCCCTGCCGGTGTTGGTGATGGTCGACAATTTACCATGCATCGGATTGGGCGCACGGACGACGTTGCCGCCATAGGCCTGCCCGATGGCCTGATGCCCGAGGCAGACGCCGAGCAGGGGGATCGTGGGTCCGGCCTTCTTGATAAGCTCGAGACAGACGCCGGCTTCGTTTGGCGTGCACGGTCCGGGCGAGAGCACGATGGCCTTCGGCTTCTTCGCCAGCACGTCGTCGGCGGAAATCTTGTCGTTGCGAACGACGACGCTCTCGGTGCCAAGCTCGCCGAGATAGTGGACGAGATTGTAGGTGAAGCTATCGTAGTTATCGATCAGGATCAGCATTTTAGCCCTTGGTCTGCCGACGTCCCTTAGTCTGTACGCAGCCCCTTCTAGCAGACCACAGACGCTGCGCGACACGGAAAATATGGCTATTCGGCCCCCTGATTCAACGACAGGGCGGTTTCGGTGCCTCAGGTCCGCTCGCGGGGCGTGACAAAGGCCTCAAGATGCCCGGAGGCCGGGACCAGCTCGCGCCAGGTGGCCTGCGGAAACGAGAAAATCGCCAGCGCCGCGGTCGGAAATTTGTCTTCGAGCCGCGAAATGGATTTGACGTCGCCGGTGCCGGTAAGAAACAGCGCGAGACCGTGCATGCCTGGGTTGTGGCCAATCATCAGCACTCTTTTGATGCCGATCGGCGTCGCCTTCAGGCGTGCGTAAAGCGTTTCCTGGCTCGTTAGATACAACTCATCATCGAACGTCACTTGCGCGTCTTTAACGAAAGGCGAAATGAGCGTCAGCGTTTCGCGCGTGCGCTCGGCAGGAGAACACAGAATGAGTTCCGGCACGAAATTCAGTTCTTTCATCGCCGCGCCCATGACTGGCGCCGCGCTGCGTCCCCGATCGCTCAGTGGCCGGTCGAAATCATCGATGTCGGAAGCGTCCCAGCTTGATTTCGCGTGTCGGAGGAGGGCAAGAGAAAGCATTGCGGCCTTGGGCTGGCGTTGCGCGATAAGGGGACCTTATAGCAGGTCCTTCGTGCCGTTAAGCCTAGGCCATAAATTCGCGCTGCCGTGATGACAAGGTCCATCTGCAATGGATTATCTCCTGGCACCGCTTTTTTGGCTTCTCGGTCTTCTCGCCAGCATCGTCTGGTGGGTCATCGTGCAACTGTTTTGGATCGTGCTGTGGCTCCTGCTGCCGCTGGCGATCGTCGCGTTCATCGCCTTGCGTGTCGCCGAACGTGTTCTCGGCCAGGAAAAGGTGCGCGGCTGGGTCAAGGCGCGGACGCAGAAATACGGGTCGTCGGCGTCCAAGCGCATCCAGCGTCTGCTGTTCGCTCTCGGCGTCTTGCCGATCCGGGTGCTGTTCTGGTTTCCAATCTATGCTTTCTGGCATAGCATCGTGAGCCTGCTGTGGCGACCGAAGTGGTCGCCGTGGCAAAGGGCGTGGGCCAAGCGCTGGCGGACGGAACCCAAAGCCCGATGACCTGATGCGCTATCGAGCGTCAGGTACTTGAGCGCGGAACGTTGGATGACCGCGAGGCAAAACGTACAGCCTCCTCGGCGGCGCGGACGACGGCTTTCGCCTTATTGATGCACTCCTGCTGCTCGTTTTCAGGAATGCTGTCATGGACGACGCCGGCACCGGCCTGCACGTGGATCATACCGTCTTTCAAGATCGCCGTGCGCAAGACGATGCAGGTATCCATTTCGCCGTTTGCCGAGAAGTAGCCGACGCACCCGGCGTAAGGTCCGCGCTTCGATTTTTCGAGCTCGGCGATGATTTCCATCGCGCGCACCTTCGGGGCACCGGAAACAGTTCCTGCCGGGAAGCCCGCCATCAGGGCGTCGATGGCATCGTAATTTTTCTCATCAAGCCTGCCGATCACATTCGAGACGATGTGCATGACGTGGCTGTAGCGCTCGACGATGAATTTATCCGTCACCGTGACGGTGCCCGGCTCCGAGACGCGGCCGACGTCGTTGCGCCCGAGGTCGAGCAGCATCAGATGCTCCGACCGCTCCTTGGGGTCGGCAAGCAAGGCCGCCGCGAGCGCCTTGTCCTCGGCATCGGTGGCGCCGCGGTGCGTCGTGCCGGCGATCGGCCGGATGGTGACGATGCCGTCCCGGGCGCGAACGAGAATTTCGGGCGACGATCCGACGAGCTGGAGATCGCCGAAATCAAGATGAAAGAGGAACGGCGAGGGGTTGAGGCGACGGAGGGCGCGATACAGCGCAAACGACGGCAATTCGAATGGCGCGGAGAAACGTTGCGACAGCACGACCTGAAAGATATCGCCGGCCTTGATGTACTCCTTCGCCTTGGCGACCATCGCCATATATTCGGCCGCCGTGGTGTTGGACTGCGGCTCCTGCAGAGTAAGGCTGGCGGAGGGCGCGGACGGCGCATGAGGCAACGGCGCTTCGAGCCGCGCGATCGTCGACCCGATGCGCGATAACGCTGCGGCGTAAGCATCTTCCGCCGGAATATCCGGGTGCGGCCGGACAGGCGTCACGAGGATCATCTCGTCTTTGACGTTGTCAAAAATGAGCATCAGCGTCGGACGGATGAGGATGGCGTCGGGAACGCCGAGCGTGTCGGGCAGCATTTCCGGCAGGTTCTCGATCAGCCGAACCGTGTCGTAGCCCATGTAGCCGAAAATCCCGGCGGCCATGGGCGGCAAGGATTCCGGCAGCGCGATCGCGCTTTCCTGCAGCAGATTGCGCAGCGATTGCAGCGCCGGCCGGTCGTCACGCTGGTAAGCGGCAGGATTGGCTTCGGGCGAAGTATTGATCTCGGCGGTGTCGCCGTTCGCCTTCCAGATCACGTCGGGAGCGAAGCCGATGACGGAATAGCGGCCGCGAGCCGATCCGCCTTCGATCGATTCGAGCAGGAAGCTCATCGGACGACGGTCGCCAAGCTTCAGGAAGGCGGAGACCGGGGTCTCGAGATCGGCGATGAGGCGCGTCCAGACGACTTGTGGTTTTCCGTCGTCATAGAGGCGCGCGAAGGCGTCGGCGGCAGGAAAACTGTCGACGCCGGATGTCCTCGCGCTTTCTCCCTCGGGCGAAGTGAATTTTGCCGATGAGGGCGGTGCCGTTGAGGCGCTCACGTTATTCTCACTCGTCGCTAACGCCGATCGTGGATTTCAGCTCAGCTTCATTGACGGATGTGCCGAGGCGTTTTTTCAGGGCTTCGGTATATTCGATGAGGGTCTGGTTCGCGAGTTCCTGCTCGAGCTGCCGGTCCAGCTGATCCTTCTCCGTCAATGTCGCCGCCGGCGCCGGAATGATGTCGGCGACCTGGAAGACGATTTCCGTCGTGTGGTCCGGGGAATCGCCGTGTCCCGCTTTCCCCTTTGCCATCGCGAAGGCCTGCCCGACCATTGCTTGCGTGATGCTCTGCGGAATGGTCTTGCGCGTGAGGGGATCGGTCTTCTCGACCTTGTTCTTGGCTTCGGCCTCGATGGACGTCATCGGCTGGCCGGCGTTGACGCGGTCGGCAAGCTTCTTTGCGAGCTCGTCGATGAGGCGATGGCGCTCGGACGACATGTAGTCCGACTTCACCTGATCCTTCACCTGGTCGTAGGGCTTCTGCTTCGGCGGATCGGTCGAAAGAACGTTCACCCAGGCAAAGCCGTCATCGGCCAGCTCGATGCCGGCGTCGTCGTTGCTGCTGTCGGGTGCGAAGGCACGCCCGATGATTTTGCGGAGATCCGGCGTCTCCATCACGGGCTTGCCATCCGGGTTAAGCCCTGTCGCGTCCGTTGCCGGAATTTCCTTGAACGACAGTTTCTGGCTATCGGCAATCTCTTTCAGGGATTTACCGGCGATGCGATTGTCCTCGACTTCATCATGCTTATTCTGAAGCTCGGACCTCGCCTTTTCCGAGGCGAGCTTGTCGCGGACCTGATCCTTGACATCCGCGAGCGTTCGGGTCACGCCCGGCTGGATCTGGGTCACGCGCAAAATGACGGTCGCGAACCGGCCTTCGACAACGTCGGAATATTTGTCTTTCTCGAGCGAGAAGGCGACGTTGGCGACTTTCGGGTCGATCAGGGCCTTCTTGGTAATCAAGCCGAGATCGACGTCGGTGTCTTTGGCACCGGTCTCTTTGGCAACCTCGCCGAACGTCTTCGTGCCGTCGCGTAGGGCTTTCAACGCAGCTTCAGCCGTCGCTTTGTCTTTGAAGGCGATTTGCTGGATGCGACGCTGCTCGGGTGTGTTGTAGCTTTCTTTCGTCGCCTCGTAGGCCTTGGCGATTTCGTCGTCGGTGATGTCGATCTGCTTCTTGAGATCGTCGATACTGAGCGTCAGCACCTGGATCTTGCGATACTCAGGCGTCATGTATTTCGCTTTATCCTTGTCGTAGGCTTCCTTGAGCTTGGCGTCCGTCGGCTCCGCGACGGTCACGGCGTCGGGATCGATCTTGACCCATTCGATGACGCGCTTCTCCTGATTATAAGCGTGCATCAAATCGAAGAGTGGCTGCGGGATCGTCTGGGCCGAGACCATAGTCGTTATGATCGCCGAGCGCAGTTCATCCTTGCGGCGCAGGTCGAGGAACCCGCGCTCGGTCAGTCCGATCTGCTGTAGTAACGCATCGAAGTTCTGTTTCGAAAATTTGCCGTCCGTCTGGAAGTCGGGGTCGGACTGGACACCGTCGACGAGGGTCTTGTCGGAGAGGGCCAGGCCCAACTTCTCGGCGTGTGCCTCGATCGCGGCGCCGGCAACGAGCTGCGCCAGGACGCGTCTGTCGAGTCCGAAGGCATGGCCCTGCTCTGCCGTGATTCGCTGCTTGGCCTGCTGGGAGAAGCGGTTCAATTCGTCCTGGTAGGCGCGACGGAATTCTTCGTCGGAGATTTGGGTTCCGCCGACTTTCGCGACCGAGCCGCGGCCCCAGCCCGTGAACACGTCATGGACACCCCAGATGCCGAAACTCATGATGAGCAATCCGAACAGCAGCTTGGCGACCCGAGTTTGGGCGCCTCGTCTGAGAGCTTCGAGCATGGGTAAAGACGTCCCGTTGAATGGAAGCGTGACGCTGCCGCGCGGGAAGGCGTAGGGTCAACGAGCTTCTGGTGGCGAATGACCCCGCGAGACGGGGTTGACGGCGTGATATGAAGCGCAGGCCGTTTCGGATTGCAAGCGTGCCCTGGATGAGGTTACGGAGTGTTCACCGGGGCGGGCCTCTGGGGGAGGCCTTTTCGCGTCGCAAAACGAGGGACGGCATGGCGATCAAGGGACGCGAGATTCGGCCTCTGGTGGCAGGAAATTGGAAAATGAACGGCCATAAGGCGAGCCTCGCCGAAGTGTTGGCCGTGCGTGACGCGCTCTCGGGGCCTCTGGCTTCGCTTCCAGCCGATGTGATGATCGCGCCGCCCGCGACGCTGATCGCCGGTTTTGCGGAGGCTCTCGGCGGACATTCCGTGCTGCTTGCCGGTCAGGACTGCCATCCCAAGCCCTGTGGCGCGCACACGGGCGATATTGCTGCCGAAATGCTCAAGGACGCGGGAGCTTCGGCCGTCATCGTCGGGCATTCCGAGCGCCGGGCTGACCACGGCGAGACGAGCGTGATGGTCAAGGCCAAGGCCGAGGCGGCGCACCGTGCCGGCATCATCGCCATCATCTGTGTAGGCGAGACGAAAGACGAGAGGATTTCGGATCGGACGCTTGCTGTGGTGTCTGGGCAACTCAAGGAATCGGCGCCGGAATCGTCGACGTCGGCCAATACCGTGATCGCCTACGAGCCTGTTTGGGCCATCGGCACCGGGCTGACACCGACGCCGGAAGACGTCGAAGCCGTTCATGGCGCTATTCGCGGCGATCTTATCGATTTTTTCGGGGTTGAGGGCGCGAAGATGCGCATCCTGTACGGCGGCTCGGTCAAGCCGGACAATGCCGCTGTTCTCATGGCCGTCGAAAATGTGGATGGGGCGCTTGTCGGCGGTGCTAGTCTCAAGGCGAGTGATTTTCTCGCCATAGTTCGCACATATGGGGGCGAGTAATGCTACTTCGACGCCTAGCCATTGTATCTGCCGCCGTCTGCCTCGCGCCGTTCAACGCCTGGGCGACAAAGCCGAAAATCGACCCCGAGACGTGCACGAACCTGCGGCTGGAGCAGATCAAGTTCCGTCAGTCCGGTGTTTTGGACGATATGAGCAAGGGCGCTGCGTGGGCAAAGGCCAACCTTTCGGCGAGCCGTCTGCGCGAGATCGAGCATTACATGCAGCTCGACGAAGAGGTGAAATTCGGCTGCCGGGACGCGAAGCTCACGCCTGAAGCAGAGCGGGCGAGCGAGGCGGCCGCGCGCATCGAAATCAATTCGGATGCCGACCCGACGCTCCCGATTGCGAAGGATCCGCCGAAGCCCGGGGCGGCCGGGAAAAAGGAGGGGTCGAAGAAGGCCGCGAAAAGCAAGGCCAAGCAGTCCACTCCCAAATCCCGCAGCGACAAATCCGCCAAGGCTTCCAAATCGAAGGACTCGGCGGCGGATGCGGCTCCGCACCCGCCCGTCATCGTACAGTCGGAATCGGAAGAGGACGAGCCGTCGTTGCCGAACTTCGGGTTTGGAAAAACGGTGGTTTTGCCGCACTCAGAGCCTTGAATTGGAGGGAAAACCTCCCATCCTCTGGATACGATCGTTCGGCGTTCCGAACGATCCGGGATTGAGGGCTGGTCGCCCGGACGAGGCTGGTGTATAGGCCGTCGCTTGCTGGGCTTTTCGCCCCGACTTTCTGGAATCGGATTTCTATGGCTACCGTACTTCTCGTCATCCATTTGATGGTCGCTGCCACGCTCGTCGGCGTGGTGCTGTTGCAGAAATCAGAGGGCGGTGCCCTCGGTATCGGCGGCGGCGGAGGCGGCGGCGGGTTCTTGACAGGTCGCGGTACAGCCAACTTGTTGACGCGGACGACGGCAGGTCTTGCGGCGGCGTTCTTCACGACGAGTATTCTTTTGACATTGCTTGCCAATCACTCGGCGCACCGGGGTTCGGTGTTCGATTCGACGCCGGCCGCGACGGCCCCCGCGAACGGATCAGCTCCGGCGGCGGGCGGCAACGCTCCTAAATCGGAGCCTAGTCGCGGCGGCATTTTGGACAAGCTTGAGCAGCCGCGGGCACCGCTGGTACCGCAAAATCAATAGGCTCTCCTCTCGCACAATTTATGTGCGTTGTTCGATCCTGCGGGCTTTCAGGCCCTAGACCCCCGACTGGTTCCCTGCAAATGTGGGCGCCGTTTGGGGGACCAAAATCATGACGAACTCGCGCAAGGGCAGTATTTCGGCCGCGCCGCGGTGGGCGGCGCTGTTGGCCGGGGCAGGGATTGCGTTGTCGCTCGCAGGTTGCGGGGCGACACTCAGTGACATGACGACCGCGTCGGTCACGAACTATCAGCAGGCGAATGTGTTTGCGCCGGCCGGCTACAGCTTTTCCGCTAATGGCGATGGCAGCATTCATGTGACCGCCGCCGGGTCGCCAGGCACGCCGACTGACCGGCTTACCAAGATCGCCATGGCGGCGGCCGCCGACTACGGCAACCAGCAGCATCAGAAGACATTTACCGCAACGCCGGCGCAGACCACGTTCAAATGCGGAAAGACGAAGACGACCGAGAAGGGCAAGCAGGTCAAGATCAAGCCCATCGACCTCCGGGTCGTGTCGATCGACGTCACATACGGGCGGGACGGGATCGCGCCTGCGGCGCGAAATACGCGCGAGACGGCACAGCAGTTAAAATCCGAGCTTGCGTCCGAGACGGTGCCGCCCGATGTGCAGGCCGCAGCAACCCAGGAAGTCGTTCAGCAGTGCGGCAGGACGTAGCTGGTTGCACGCTTTCTTAGCCCTGCGACCGTTTCGATTGGTGAAGGTGCAAAAAAGCCCCTTCCGAATCCGGGGTCGGCTGTGCCAGAACCAAGGCCCATGCAGCGGTACATCTTCATAACCGGTGGCGTGGTCTCCTCTCTCGGCAAAGGCCTAGCGTCCGCCGCCCTTGGCGCGCTACTTCAGGCGCGTGGGTATTCGGTTCGGCTCAAGAAGCTTGATCCCTACCTGAATGTCGATCCGGGGACCATGAGCCCCTATCAGCACGGCGAGGTGTTCGTCACCGACGACGGTGCCGAGACGGACCTCGACCTCGGCCACTACGAGCGCTTCACCGGCGTGCCGGCAAAGCAGTCGGACAACGTCACGACTGGGCGCATCTATCAGGACATTCTCGCCAAGGAACGTCGGGGCGATTACCTCGGCGGCACCGTGCAGGTCATTCCGCACGTCACCGACGCGATCAAGAATTTCGTCCTGTCGGGGAACGAGGATGTCGATTTCGTCCTCGTCGAGATCGGCGGCACCGTCGGCGACATCGAGGGCCTGCCGTTCTTCGAAGCCATCCGCCAGCTCGGCAACGAGCTGCCACGGGGGTCTTCCGTCTTCATCCATCTGACGTTGATGCCGTACATCCCATCGGCAGGCGAACTGAAAACCAAGCCGACGCAGCACTCGGTCAAGGAACTGCGCTCGATCGGCATTCAGCCCGACATTCTGCTTTGCCGTTCGGATCGGGATATTCCGGTCGGTGAGAGAAAGAAGATCGCGCTCTTCTGCAATGTCCGGCCCGAGGCGGTTATTCAGGCGCTGGACGTCGCATCGATCTACGACGTGCCGCTCGCCTATCACCGCGAAGGGCTCGACCGCGAAGTGTTGTCGGCGTTCGGAATAACCGGGGCGCCGAAGCCTGATCTCGTGCGCTGGGAAACGATCTCGCGGGCCGTCGCGCAGCCTGAAGGGCAGGTCACGATCGCGATCGTCGGGAAATACACGGGCCTCAAGGACGCCTACAAATCGCTCAACGAGGCGCTTGTTCATGGCGGCATCGCCAACCGCGTGAAGGTCGAGCTCGAATGGATCGAAAGCGAGATTTTCGAGCGTGAGGATCCGGCGCTCTATCTCGAAGGCGTCAACGGCATTCTCGTGCCGGGCGGCTTCGGCGAGCGGGGTTCGGAAGGCAAGATTCTCGCGGCAAAGTTCGCGCGCGAGCGCAGCGTTCCGTATTTCGGCATCTGCTTCGGCATGCAGATGGCGTGCATCGAGGCGGCGCGCAGCCTTGCCGGCATCAAGGACGCGAGTTCAACCGAATTCGGTGAAACGAAGGACCCGGTCGTCGCGATGATGACGGAGTGGATGCGCGGCAACGAGCTGGAAGAGCGCAGGCAGGGTGGAGAACTCGGCGGCACGATGCGGCTCGGCGCCTATGAGGCGACGCTCGCGGAAGGCAGCCACATCGCCAAGATTTACGGCACGACGCACATTTCCGAGCGCCATCGCCACCGGTATGAGGTCAACATGCGCTACCGGGCTGATCTCGAACGGGCGGGATTGCGCGTTGCCGGGCTTTCACCGGACGGTCTGCTGCCGGAGACGATCGAATATCCGGATCACCCGTGGTTCGTCGGCGTGCAATATCACCCCGAGCTCAAGTCACGGCCGTTCGATCCGCATCCGCTATTCGCGAGCTTCATAGGCGCGGCTGTGACGCAGAGCCGGTTGGTTTAGTTTTCTCTTCGTCAGACTGACGAATGCCGGGATCTAGTTAAACATCAAAAGACGTCATGCCCGCGGAGGCGGGCATCCGGCTAGGCATCCGAATGTGCGCCTAACTCCGACTTGGATGGATCCCGGCCTTTGCCGGGATGACGCTTTGCGGGGAGTTATTCCGCTTGGGCAAAAGCGGCTGCCAGCGCCTTAGCGCCCGGTAACTGCGCCTCCGATAGCATCTTGGCGTCGGTTGCGGCGAGGAGCGCGGCGACGGTGTTGTGTCGGATCGCGACGGGATTGCGCTCGTAGCCGCCCCGCTGGAAAAAATTCGACGTCGGGACTTTCTTGCGGAGAGCGTCCGGCATCGCGACCATGTCGAAGCCGTTGCCGTCGCCCGTCAGGTTCATCATTTCGAGTTCGGCTGCGGTGAGCGGCGACGTGTAGCCTTTGCGGCTGGCATACCCGACAGATGTCAGCAGTTTATGGACCTGGAGCAAGGGTCCGATGTCGATATCGAGGTTCAAGGCGTGAATTGCCAAGCCCTTGTCCGTTCCGGCGAGACGGACGTGGGCGGCCCATCGATCCGGCACGCTGCGGCTGAATGCGATCATCTTTTTCAGGATCACGATTTTTTCGTCGAGGTGGTCGCGCCGCGCGCCATCGGCGTCACGCGCCTTTGCGTGCAAGGCCGCCAATATCCGATTGCCGACTTCGGCGAGGAGTTCGATGCTGTTGGTTGCGAGAAGCTGATTGTAGCCGAGCGCGGTCGTGATGGCGCGGGCGCCCGGCCGGTCGTATTCGAGCCCGGCCTGGACAGCGTAGCCGCCGTTGCCGCCGGACTCGAACGCGTAGACTTTCACGCACTGCTCGGGTGTGAGGCCTACGGCGAGTGCCGCTTTCGCATAGGCCCGGGCGTAGTCGTCGTCGTTCGCGGGCCTGTCGGGCGTGAAGCCGAATTGCTTTTGGGCCTGAGCCAGAAAATCGGCGACGACCGGAACGTATTCATACTCGGCATGCGGCTTTGCGGGGTCCTGGGGTTTCGGCGGTCCGGTGTAGAGCGGCGGCTGCTCCAGGACGTAATCGCTTGCCTGCGGGCGCTCGCCATGACGCTGTTTCGCGATCCGCCGCTTTCTTTTTTCGCCGATGGACGTCCAATAGGGGGCCGCTTCGCGTTCGTAGGCGGCGCGCGCGCTTTTATAGTCCGCGAGCTTTTCGCGATATTCGACGATCTTTTGCTGGAGACTGTCGTCGGCTCGGACGGCGCGGACGGACCACGGCAGCAGTAAAACCAGCATCGCTAGGCAAAGAGCTAAGCGAAGGTTTCGTGCCCATGCCAAAGAGACATTCATTACACACCGTTTGTCCGCATTTCCCAGTCGCGTGCCCTCGAACCGCTGCAATCGCGTGTCCTTCTGAATTAAGCGGGATATGCCCTTTCTTATGTTCAGAGTGGATCAATCCCAGGGGGTTAATATGTTCAGTCGCGATTTAAGAGCAGAGACGCGTGCGGATTCTTCACGGCAGACGGCGACGGTAACGGCGCCGCCGAGATTTTCCGGACCGATGGGTGTTGTGTCGAACAGCAATGCGTCGCCCGGCTATTCATCTGCGTCTCCCGACAGGCCGACGTCGATCCTCGGTCCTGATATCTCGATTTTCGGCGAGCAGCTTATCTTAAAAACCAAGGGTTCGCTGCTGATCCAGGGCCACATCGAAGGCGACGTTCACGGCGAGTCCGTGACGGTCGACGACGGGGCGCACGTGAAAGGCGTCATCACGGCACGGACGATTGCCATTCAGGGCGGCGTCAAAGGCCAGCTCAGAGGCTCGAATGTCATTCTGCATGAGCATTCGGTCGTGGAAGCCGACATCGTGCAGGAACGGCTCACAGTCGCCGACGGCGCCCAATTCGAAGGCAGCGTCAAGAAGGCGAAGGACGTGAGCGAGGTCACGCCGGACCTGTCGTGATTTCCAACTGCCGGTCGTAAAACAAAAATCCCGGCGTTATGCGCCGGGATCAGCTGCGTTTCTCGATCGACGAGCGACTATCATCGCGCCGTCGTTATGGCGTCGTCGCCGGTGTGGCAGGCGCCGTCACGGCAGGCGTCTCGGTCGTGACCGTTTTCACGTCGAGCGTCAGGACGCCCGTATAGAGCAGTCCGCCAAAGACAATGGCGAAGATGATTGCCGTTGCGAGCGCGTTCAGGACGCGGTTCGAGAACGAGACGAGATTGCCGATCAGATCGAGGATGAATACGATCACTGCGCCGATCACGACCGGCTCAAGCCAAGGATATTTATCGAGCATCTTAGTGGTCCTCACGTGTTTTGTTATGCCGCCTCCCGAGTCGCGGCTTGCGACGTTGCCTTAGCACGTCCGTTGCGTTGGTGACGCAATAACAGGCAACGATCGAGTCGCGAGAGTTGCAACTGACGCTCTGAAGGCACAGGCGGCACCGAGCAATTCGCGCTTTTCGGCTGTGGCCGATATCTTCAGTGGGAGTTTGCTTTTTGCTCCGGTGATCGGTTCCAGATTCGTGGCGATGGCGGTTCGTTCAGGGGCCGGGTTCGCTGTTCCGGTCGTCGCGGTGCAGGGTTGAAAGTCGGCGGTGAGTTTCGACCGTTCAAAAAGATGAAATGATATAACGCTTCACCATTTCGTGATCACGAAAAGTTTGGCGGGCGTTAGCGAAAAGAGATTGGAATTTTAGCGGTTATCTCACTAAGTCACTACTTAACAGGAACAAACCTGTCGGAATACGAGGAGGACACACCATGAAAGTTTGGACAAAGCCCGCAGTTCGCGAGCAAGAAGTTGGTCTCGAAGTCACGAGCTATCTGCCGGCCGAGATCGACCTGATCTAACGAATTTGAACTTTGTGTTCCTGAACGGCGGCCTCTGGCTGCCGTTTTTGTTTGGGGAAGTCGGTGAGGGGGGTCGCGGGGGACGTCGGCGACCGTTATAACGCCGAACCATGACTCAGCACGAAATCCTGAAACCCGCCGCGCAGGTGCGCGTCCGTGACGTTCTTTTTGCTAACGACGCCCCGATCGCGGTTCTGGCGGGGCCCTGCCAAATGGAAAGCCGCGCTCACGCGTTGGAGATGGCCGCGGCGCTCAGCGAGATTTCCAAGAAGCTCGGGTTCGGGCTTGTCTATAAATCGTCATTCGACAAAGCCAACCGGACCTCGCTCACGGGTCGCCGCGGCATCGGGCTCAAAGCAGCGCTGCCGGTCTTTGCCGAAATTCGCGAGACATACGGGTTGCCGGTCGTCACCGACGTTCATGAGGTCGCGCAGTGCGGACCCGTGGCCGAAGTCGTGGACGTGCTGCAAATTCCGGCGTTTCTCTGCCGGCAGACGGACCTTCTGGTCGCCGCGGCGAAGACGGGCCGTGTCGTGAAGATCAAGAAGGGGCAGTTTCTCGCGCCGTGGGACATGAAGAATGTCGTCGCCAAGGTTACCGGCTCGGGAAATCCGAACGTGCTCGTCACCGAGCGCGGCTCAAGCTTCGGCTACAATACGTTGGTCGTCGATATGCGCGCTCTTCCGCAGATGGCGGAGACCGGTGCGCCGGTCATCTTCGATGCGACCCACGCGGTGCAACAGCCTGGCGGTCAGGGAACGGCGTCGGGAGGCGATCGCAGGTTTGTTCCGGTGCTGGCGCGTGCGGCCGTCGCTGTCGGCGTCGCGGGTCTTTTCATCGAGACGCACCAAGATCCCGACAAAGCGCCGTCGGATGGGCCGAACATGGTGGCGTTGAAGGATTTCGCCGCGCTCATCGGCGAACTGCAAGCGATCGATAACGTCATCAAAACGCAAAAGGCCGCGAGTCAGCCCTGAGACCCGCGCCCTTCTGTACGTGTGTGTCTTTGACTTTCAGCCATCGCCCGAGCCCGTTCGGGGCAATTGCCGACGTGAAGTGCATTCTCAAGTTTATGGATCGACTTCCGTCCGTGCGCCCGGACGGCATGCTTGTTGTCTTCAATTTTCGTTTCTTGCAGTGCTTCGTTTGGTCTTGAGACGTGGTATTCCCCTCTCGCCGCCGCTTCCGAAAGGCCGTCGCGATCGGCCTCACGTTCGTTTCGGCGAGAGTATTGCTTCAGACTGTCAAGCTTTTGCGGACCAGAGCTTTGCGGCCAGCTCATTGACATGAGCGGAGCTCGTAAGGGCGCCGAATTGGCCGGTCTTGCCAACCAGAATACCGGCAACGCAGGCATTCGGAACGCAAGGCGACGACGGCGTTCTTCCGACATTGATGGCGGCAATCGCCACCGATGTCATGAGCAGACTCATTGTTGATAAGCAGGAGACGTAGGCAAGGGCACGCGAAACAAGTTCATAGTGCATGGTCAACCTCACAACGCGAGACAACGGGATGACGACACTTCTACTTGCGAATTTGGCTTCGGGCCGGGGAGAGGCCGGCGTCGAGAGCCGATGTGTTGAGACTACGTCAATCTTCGTTAAGGACGCGTTAAGGCTAACGAAACCTAAAGAAAAAAAGCGGGCCGCACCGTTCGAGGCGCAACCCGCAAATCGTTCGACGCTGAAGCGTATCCGCCGCGCCTAGCTCTTCATCTCGGCGCGGATGGTACGGGCGATGGCGCCAGCGCGCTGATCGATGAGTTGGGGGATCTCACAAGCGATCGGGATATTCGCCTGCTTCTCCTGGAAGGCGCGGATTTCCCATTTGTACTTTTCTTGCTTGCTAGAGAGCTTGGAAATCTGGCCCGCCGGACCATTGGATTCGTCGGTCAGGCCCTCTTCATTTTCGGGCGGTAGCGTCAGACCCTCTTTCTCGATCTCCTTGGCGCGCTCCATCTGGCGCTTGTGAAAGCGCTCGATGCCCGACATGACGACCTTGCGGTCCTCGTTGGTGCGCGTCAGGACGGCCGCAAAGAGCTCGGTCAGTTTGGCGTCGTGCGCGTCGGCGGGAAGACCGGCGGCATATTTCTTGACCGCCGCTTCGGCGTCCTCTTCCGTGACGCGACGGGAGATCAGGTATTGCGACAGCTTTCTGATGGTCTCGTCTTTGCGCCAGCTCGACGTGTCCGTTATCGCCGGGCCGTCCCAGATCGTAGCAGCGCTGAGTTTCGGAACCTTGCGGTAAACGCACGGCCATTCAGCTTGGTCCTTGCTGACATCTGCCGCGAGCGCGGGTGATACTGCCCAACAGAGAGGCACGAGTGCGACGAAGGCTGCTTGCAAAGCGGCGCGACGGAAGACATTTTTCATCATTTTCATTTCCACACCTCAGGCTGAACCGCCGGGGCCGCCGCGCCGAGCGATCAACCCCTTTGATGGATTGTAGGCAAAAACCGCCGCCGCAAGGAACGTGATCGTACAGCCGACCACGATGGCGAGGGAAACCGTATCGACCTGCCCATAAAGTCCGAAGCGGATCAGTTCAACCGCATACGTGAACGGGTTCAGGCGGCAAACCTCGAAAAGCATCGGGCTCGCCTCGCGGATGCGCCAGAGCGGATAGAGAGCGGACGAAGCAAAGAACATCGGGAAGATGACGAAGTTCATGACGCCGGCGAAGTTTTCGAGTTGCTTGATGACCGACGACATCAGGAGCGCGAGCGAGCCGAGCATCAGACCCGCTAGAATGATCGCCGGAATGACGGTGATGTATCCTGCGAAGGGCTGGATGAGAGCCGGGATCGGGAACAGCGACGTCGTGATCGGGTCCGACATAGCCGGGATCAGACGGCCGGCCCAGGTCGGGGGATCAAAGAAGGTGAAGAGCTTTGCTTCGGTGATCGGCGGCGGCGCGATGCCCCAGAACCAAGCGACGAGCATGAAGGCATAAGCTTGAATGAGAGCGACCGAGACGCCGCCGAGGAGCTTCGACAGAAGCAGGAACGAGCGTGGAAACGGACTGACAAGCAGCGTCCGCATCGTCCCGGTTTCGCGGTCGTAGACCATTGAGAGCGATGACTGCATGGCATTGAAGAGCAGGATCATCGCGATCAGGCCGGGTGCGATGAATTCCTCGTAAAGAACGTAGGTCTCGTAGGGCGGGATGATCGAAATGCCGAGCGTCTGGCGGAAACCGGCGGCGAAAATAAAGAGCCAGATCAGCGGACGGACGAGCGCCGACAGGAACCGCTCGCGCTGGTGGAGATAGCGCAGGATTTCACGCCAGACGATGCCTTTGAAGCACGCGACGTAGCCAGCGACGCCGAGGCGGCGGCGGGCATCGTCATCGTTCTCGTGATACGCCATCGGGATACCGCCCGGCGCAGTCGTTGCCGCTTGCGACGACATCAGGCGGCCTCCTCGATCGTGGTCTGCGCGCCGGTTATGGTGCGAAACGCTTCGCGGACGCTGGACGTTCCGGTCAGAGTCAGAAGCTGGGGCACGGGGCCGTTGTAGCGAACGACGCCTTTATGAAGAATGACCACCTGATCGGTCCGAAGGACTTCGTCCATCAAATGCGTCGCCCACAGGACGCCGAGTTGATCCTTGGCGACGAGGTCCCGGACGATTTTCACGACGCTCTCACGCGAGCCGAGGTCGAGGCCGACGGTCGCTTCGTCGAGCAGGAGCAGATCCGGATGGTGCATCATCGAGCGCGCGATCTCGACGCGGCGGACCTGGCCACCCGACAGTGCGCGAACCTTTTCGTCGCCGCGATCGGCAAGACCGACGAGATCAAGGGCCTGCTTTCCGCGTTCCGTCGCCGCGCGGCCCGCGAAGCCGTGCAGCGCCGCGTGGTATTTGAGGTTCTGCATCAGCGTCAGATCGACGTCGAGCGTCCGGCTCTGGAAGACCACACCGAGGCGCTGCAGCGCCTGCGAGGGGCGTCGGCGAACATCGAAGCCGCGAATGGTGATTTGGCCGCTGACGTTGTCATAGAGACGGGTGATAAGCGAAAACAGCGTCGATTTGCCGGCGCCATTGAGGCCCAGCAGAACGACGAACGCACCTTGCTCGACGGTCAGCGAGACTCGGTCGAGGACTTTGCGTTCGCCGAAGCTGTGGCTCACGCCGCTGACGACGAGTGCCGGTGTTCGTTCGGCTTCCATCGGGGCTGTCGATGCCATTGTCGTCATTGCCTTTTTTGTTCGCACCTTGCGGTTCGTTACTTCGGCGAAACCACCACGCCCCAGGGATAACGCCCAACCTTGATCGACTTGAAAGCCTTTTGATTAGCAACGTTGATGACGCTGACATCGTTCGAGGCGCCGTTGGTCGTAAGCAGAAGCTTGCCGTCGGGAGTGAAGTCCATATGCCAGACGCGCTGGCCAACCAAAATGTATTTCAACACCTTGAACGTCTTGGTGTCGACGACGGCGACGCGGTTGGCGGGGCCGAGCGCCACGAACGCGATCTTGTCGTCCTTGGTGATGCGGATACCGACAGGCTGAATCGATTCCTGCTCGACGCCGGGTATGGCGAAGTTGATCTTGGTGATGATCTTGCGGTCCGCGGGATTGATGACCGCGACGGTGCCGCCAACCTCGGAGGAAACCCACAGCTGCGTCTGAGCGGAATTGAACCTCGCTATGCGCGGGCGGCTGTCGACCAGAACGTTGTCGAACAGCTTGTGCGTCTTGGTGTCGATGAAGTGCGCCATGTTCGTCGTTTCCGACGTATTGACGAGCACCTTGCCGTCTGGGCTCATGCCCATGCCTTCCGGCTCGACGCCGACGGGAATTTCGGTAATGACTTTCGACGTATTAATGTCGACGACGGTGACGAGATTGTCGTCTTCGTTGGCGATGTAGAGGCGCCTGCCGTCGGGATGGAGCGTCAGCAATTCGGGGTCGGGACCTGACGGCAGCGATTTGACGTATTCGAGCGTCTTGGCGTCGTAGATCTTCACGTCGTTATCGTCGCTCGTGCAGATGATGATCCACTTACCGTCATTCGTTATGACGATGCCGCGCGGGCGCTGACCGACCTTGACCGTCTTGATGACTTCGAGCTTGTCGGTGTCGATCACCGAGACGCTGTTGTCCTTCTCGTTCGTGACGTAAGCGGTGTAGGCGTCGGCCGGTGTCACGAAAAAGACTGCCATCGCGGCAGAGACCAGCGCAGGCGTTAGCGGTAAAAGTCGCGACATTCTAAACTCCAGTTGAAAATATCCCGTGCGATGGGAAGCTCGCGGCTGGCGGCGTATCATTGCGTATAGGCTTTGCATTTCGTTTCCGGCTTATCGATGCCAAGTGTGTCGAGCAGGCTGAACTGGTGAAGGAAGCCCGGCTGCGGTGAAACGCTCACGAGGACTTTCGGAGTTGAGACAATAATCGGCTCCCGCAGTTGGCCGTTCCAGCCGCGGAAGCTGACTGCAACCCCCTTAAAGGCGGCGACGTCGAATTTCGGCGAATGGATGAAGTCGTCCAGCACCTTGAAGTCGCCGGTGCGTTTGCGCGATACGGCCTCGCCGATGACCCGGGTCGCGACCCAGGCGTCGTAATCCAAGGGGCGCATGATTCGGCCTGTCAGGCGCTTGAAGCGGTTCTGGAACTGCGTTCCGCCCCAAAGCTCAAGTGCCGGATGCCAGCTCGACGGGACGAGACCGGCGGAGCCGACGACGGGCCGGGCGATCCAGGTTCGATACGGAAAATAGTCGGCAAAGACCTCGTCTTCATCGACGACGAGAACGACGTCGTGATCCTTGGCGCCCTGCATGAATTGCGAGATCTGCTGTTGGATCTGCTCGTAACCGCCGTCAGCGCGCCGATTGCCCGTATTGGCTTTGAATTGTCGTTCCTCGACGATTTTTCCGCCGAATTTCTTTGCTGCGCGGCGATAGGCAGCGGCGAGTAGCTGGTCATTGGGGCTCGGGCCGACGACCATGAGCCAGTTCGGCCATCGCTTCCAGATGAGGTACTGTGCGAGCGCGTCGGAGAGCATCGAACGCGTCGGTGCCGTGTGCAGGACGTTGGCGCGGCAGTCTTCCTCGCGCAGGCGATCATCGGGATTGCCGACGTTGAAAATCTGGGCAGGCTTGCCCTTCATCGCGTCCGCGAGTTTGAGCAGGGAATCCGGTGCCATGTCGGCGATGATGAAGGAGTTGCCGGCAGCGACTTTTTCGGAAGCTCCTTTGATCAGGTCGTCGACGTTGCCTTCGAGAACGTCGAGCTTGTAGGACTGGTTGAGAAAGCTGCCCGTCGTATTGTCGTCGGCGATGCCGAGCTTGGCGCCGGCGATACCGTCATCGGCGTTGGGCTGATCGAGAAGCGACAGCGGCAGGTCCTTTTCCCGATCCTCTTTGATATAGAGTACCTGGACGGTCACATCCTGCGGTTGCGATGAGGCCGATGGTGTCGGAATTGGAATGGGCTTCGGCGTTGTTTGCGCTGCAGCATTATCGGCGCAGGCCATGCCGGCAATTGCCATGCCGGATAGAAAAACGCTGCAAACGGTGTTTCGACGTCTCACGAGAGCAGAGCGGGCAAGGGGTCCGACGCTTGCGATTGGCAATGATCCAGCTCCAATTGACCTCGCGGAACGGCCCGCGCGGCTGACGGCCTCTAATGTTACTGTGTTGCTAAAAGGGGGCGAGCGCTGTCCTTGTCAAGCTGGAGGCTCCAGGCTCGCGCGTTTGTGACCAGTCATGATTGGCAAACGTGCCGTGAACCTCTTGCAATGCTTGGGGGTTAGCGGGCACCTACACATTACCAGCGCTTCGGCCGGGCGCCCTGCTTACCTTGAAGTCTGAGTTTGCTCAGTAACTTGGAAATGAGTGCAAATGCCCTTGCTTAAGCGTGTTCTTCCACTGCTTTTGACGTGCCTGTTCGCCGTGCCCGCCGCCGCGGCGCCCACCAAAGCTGCGGTTTTCCCGTTCGATTTCCACGACGCTCAGCAGGACGGCGAGCTTATTCCGCAATACAACCCGGACGATCTGCAGCGGCTGAAACTTATCGCCGGCGAACTCAGAAACCTGATGCAAAAGGATGGGAAATACGACGTCGTCGATCTCTCCTCGAAGGAGAAGGAAATCGAAGCCGCGGCGCCGTTCAACCAATGCAACGGCTGCGAAGTGCCGATCGCCAAGGAAGCCGGTGCCGATATCGCTGTCACAGGGTTCGTCGATAAGGTTTCGGGTGCGTTGATCAATTTGACGATCGTTGCGCGCGATACGAAGACAGGCGAACTCACCAAGACGATGTCGGCGTCCATCAACGGCAATTCGGACGATCTCTGGCTGCACGGCGTTCGTTATCTCTGGAGAAACAGATTCAACGTCGAGGCCCCACAGAAATGACAAGACTTACGCGCCGGGGCGTTCTGGCGGCGGGGACTGCGCTGACGGTCTCCTCGTTCGTGCCGCGTATGGCAACGGCGGCGACACCGGTACGATTGACCTCCGTGAAATTTGGTTCGGTGAGCTGGCTCATCGAGACCATTCGCGCGGAAGGCATCGACAAGAAGCTTGGCCTCGATCTCCAAATTGTCGAGGTGGCGAACAATCCGGCGGCTCCTGTGGCTCTTCTTTCCGGCGCGGCCGACGTCATCGTCAGCGACTGGACCTGGGCGTTGCGCCAGCGCGCGCGGGGCTATGATTTGAAGTTCGCTCCCTATTCGGCGGCTCTCGGCAGCGTCATGATTGCCAAGGATAGTCCGATCAAATCGCTCGGCGATCTCGACGGCAAGAGGATCGCCGTTGCGGGAACGGGCATCGATAAGAGCTGGATTTTATTGCGCGCCTATTCGCGCAAGACGCTCGGCAAGGATATCGCCGACTTCGCCGAGCCGGTGTTTGGCGCCGCGCCGCTCGTGGCGGAGGAATTCAGGAACGGGCGCGTCGACGCGGTTTTGAACTTCTGGACCTATGCGGCGCGTCTCAAGGCGGAAGGCGCGCGCGAATTGCTGACGATGGCCGACGTCATCAAGGGCATGGGTGTCACGCCGACGCCAGCGCTCGTCGGCTTCATCTGGTTCGATAAAAAAGTCCGTCAGAACGCCGTGCCGGTCAACACGCTTCTGGCGGCGGTCGCTAAAGCCAACGCGGTGCTGGCATCGTCGGACAGTGCGTGGCAGCGGTTGCGCCCACTCATCAAGCCCGCATCCGATGCGGAGCTTGTGGCCATCAGAGACTATTATCGATCAGGCATCACGGGATCGTGGGGTGCGGCGGACACCGCGGCGGCGGAGAAGCTTACTCATCTTCTCATTGAACTCGGCGACACGGAACTCGTTGGTGATGGCACCCATTTCGACCAGAATCTCTTCCACACCTAGACTGATAGCGGCGCCGTCGAGCTTCATGGCAGCGCTTGAGCGGCTGGCCTGGATGGCTGGGTCGCTGCTGGCGCTTGCGGTCTTCTGGCAGCTCATCGCGGTCTATGCCGACAACAGGTATCTTCCGACGCCGCTTACGGTCTTCGACGTTCTCTTGCGCGAAGGTGCGAACGGCGAGCTCTGGAAGAACACGTCGGCGACGCTCGCTCGCGTGGCTGTTGCCTTCGTCGTCTCGATGTTCATCGGCACAGCGATCGGGATCGTTCTCGGACGTTCCAAGACGGCGGACAAGTTCTTCGATGCCTGGCTGATCCTGTTCCTCAATCTGCCGGCGCTGGTGACGATCACGCTCTGCTACATCTGGTTCGGCTTGACGGACGCTGCGGCGATCACGGCCGTGGCGCTGAACAAAATCCCGAACGTTGCCGTCAACATGCGCGAGGGCACGCGCAGCCTGTCGAAAGATCTCGATGAGATGGCGCGGGTCTATAAATTCGGGTGGTGGAAGACGTTGCGGCACGTCACGCTGCCGCAACTCGCGCCGTTTTTCGCGGCCGCCGCGCGATCGGGCTTGGCGCTCGTCTGGAAGATCGTTCTCGTCGTCGAAGCGTTCGGGCGGTCGAGCGGCGTCGGCTACCGTCTGAGCATTGCTTTTCAGGAATTCGACGTCAGCACGATTTTGGCCTATGCGCTGGCGTTCATTCTGGTGGTGCAGATCATCGAGTTCACGGTGCTGCAGCCGCTACAGTCACGGATGACCGCATGGCGCCGATAAATGGAACGAACGGAAAGGCGCCGATCCGCGTATCGGTTCGTCGCAAAATCTTTCCGGCCGTCGGGGATCGTGAGGCGCAGCTTGTGCTGAAGGACGTGTCGTTCGAGATCGAGCCGCGCTCGTTCCTCGTGATCACCGGCCCTTCGGGATGCGGAAAGTCGACGCTGCTCAACATCATCGCCGGGCTCGATACCGATTACGAAGGAACGGTCGACTTGGGGCCTGCCAAGGATCGGCTGACGTTCATTTTCCAGACGCCACGGCTTTTGCCTTGGCGGACCGTTTACGAAAACATCGCGCTCGTTCTGCCGGACGGTGATCCGCGCCACGCTCGCATTCCGGACATGCTCGAGCGCGTCGGCCTCGTCCAGGCGAAAAACGCCTATCCGGAGCGGCTTTCGCTTGGAATGCAGCGCCGCGCCGCGCTCGCTCGCGGTTTCATCCTGGAGCCCGAAATTCTCCTGATGGATGAGCCGTTCGTTTCGCTGGACGACCCGACGGCGTCGAGCCTCAGAGCGCTGTTAACTGAGCTTTGGCACAGCAATCCGACCACGGTGATCTTCGTAACCCACGACAGGGCGGAGGCAATTCAGCTCGGAACGCGCATCTTGCGCTTGGCGCCCGGAAAGGCGAGTGTGGTGCAAGACGTGACCATCAACCTGACCGAGGCACAGCGCAGTGATAGCGCTGCGATCCTCGAAGAGCAAAATCGCATCTTCGCGGCCTGACGGGCTCGCGGCATACCAATCTCGGAACGACGGAATGATTGACGGTTTGAGACGAGGCAAGCCCGCCTTTCTCGCCAGCGTGACGAACGCGGGCGAGGCGGAAGTCGTGCTTGCAGGCGGGGCGGATATCATCGATTGCAAGAATCCCGCCTCCGGCGCTCTGGGAGCCCTCAGTACGGATACGGTTCGAAAGATCGTTCAGCGGGTCGACGGGCGGCTGCCTGTCAGCGCTACGGTCGGCGATCTGCCGTCGCGTCCCGAAATTCTGACCAAGGCCGCGGCCGAAATGGCGGCGACGGGCGTCGACGTCGTTAAGATCGGATTTTTCGGCGACGACGATCCGCGTGCGGGAATAGAGGCGCTCGGCGCGGCGCGTTCGGCGGCCATCCGATTGGTTGCCGTCTTGATGGCCGATCGCGATCCGGATTTCACTCTCTTGACGGAGCTTGCCACGGCGGGATTCGAGGGCGTTATGCTCGACACGGCCGACAAATCCGCGGGCGGACTGACGTCCGTTTTTCCTGCCGACCGGTTAACTGAATTCGTACACTTGGCGCGTGACAATCGCCTTTTCGTCGGTCTTGCCGGGTCGCTGAAAGAGAGTGACATCGCCGTGCTTGCGGGCTTGGAACCGGATATGCTCGGCTTTCGCGGCGCGCTTTGCTCGGCGGGGCGCGCGAGCGCGATCGAACTCAATCGCGTGGCCGCTGTTCGGCATGGGATCGATGCGGCGAAGATTGCTCAGGCGCGGGAGGCGTCGATCGCATGAAAGACAAGAAGAAGCCGGCAAAGGCCAAGGTCGACGACGGGGACGATTCCGCGAAGCTCAAAAAAGCGATGGCGAAAAATCGCGAGATCGGGGACAGCATTTTCGTCCATGACTTCGTCGTCGATTGCAATGTCGGGGTCTATGCGGAAGAGCAGGGCGTGACGCAGAAAGTGCGCTTCAGCGTCGAAGCGCGACTTGCGAACGATGTCTTCAGTGTCGGCGACGAGATGGCCGAAGTACCGTCGTACGCCGACATCATCGACATTATCGTTGCGTTGGCGCGCGGTGGGCACATCCAGCTCGTCGAGACATTTGCAGAGCGGATTGCCGCGCAGATCCTCGCAGATCAGCGCATCACGGCGGTTCTGGTGGTGCTCGAAAAGCTCGAACGCGGGCCGCTGAGGGGCGTCGAGATCATCCGTCCGGCAACCAAGGCCGCGGCGCGCGAGTTCGGTCGTGGCTGAGGGCGACGCGAGGGGCGACCGGCCGCTCGTCGTCAAGGTCGGCGGCAGCCTCGCCGAGACCGGGCGGCTCGGTGCTGTGCTCGCTATGATCGGCGGGGCCCGCATTCCTGTCGTGATCGTGCCGGGCGGCGGACCGTTCGCCGACGCCGTGCGGAAATTGCAGACTGAGATGGGTTTCGATGATGCCGTGGCGCATCGCCTTGCGATGCTTGCGATGGAGCAGATGGCCGAATGCATCGTCTCGCAACAAACAGGGATGAGGGTGGCCCGCTCCCTCGACGACATCTCGGACGCCGTCATGGATGGCCAAATTCCGGTTTGGGCGCCATTGCAGATGATCGGTGAGGATGCTTCGATTGCAGAAGGTTGGGCGGCGACTTCCGATAGTTTATCGGCACGTCTCGCCGAACTTCTCGACACGCGCCTCGTGCTTTTGAAATCTGTCGGTATAGCGAGCGGGTCTACGGCCGAAGAGTTAGCGGAGCGTGGAGTGGTCGATCAACTTTTCCCGGAGATAGCGGCACGGGCCGCGCTTGCGTGGTCCGTCTTCGGACCGGACGATGACGCAGCACTCTCGGCACTTCTCACTGGTGAAGGAAACGCCTGATGCCCCGTATCGTCGAAACGATCGTGACGACATTCAATGCCGAGGGCGAGGCCTATATCGCGCCGCTCGGTCTGATCGATGACGGCGAGCACTGGGTCATCGCGCCATTTCGGCCATCGACGACACTGGAAAATTTGCGGATCAATCCTTTCGCGGCAGCGAGCCATACCGATGATGTCCGCGTTTTTGCAGGTGGCGTGACCGGGCGGAAAATTTGGCCGTTGCTGCCGACGCGGACGATCAAGGGCGAGAGGCTTGCCGATTGCGTGTCGCATTGGGAGCTCAGAGTCGAAAAGGTCATCGAGGACGAGCAGCGACCGCGTTTTCTCTGTTCCATTGTCGATGAGGAGATGCATAAGGCCTGGGAGGGCTTCAATCGCGCGCAGGCTGCCGTCCTCGAGCTTGCGGTACTGACGACGCGTCTCCACATACTGCCGGTGGAGAAGATCGAGAGTGAGCTGAAGTATCTCGAAATCGCGATTTCGAAGACCGCCGGCCCGCGCGAAGAAGAGGCCTGGGAATGGCTGATGGAAAAAGTCGCGGCGTGGCGGCAAGAGCGTTTCGATCAGCAGACGTCATGAAGCCGAAAGACGATGCAAGAGCCGCGTTCCTCGCCGCGTTGACGGTCGCAATCGATGAGATGTCGTTCGTAAAACTGTCCCTCGGAAAATTTCGCGGGGAGGGTGAGGCGCGAAAAGCTGTCGCGACGCTCGTCGAGATCAAAGGCAAGCCGCGTCTGAAGCTCGTGACGAGCTTTGCGAGAAAAGACGAAACGAAAACCTTTGCGATCGACGATGGCATCTCGTTCGTCGCGGCGGTGATCGGGCAACAATATATGAGCGCGACGCTTTTCACGAGCGCGCGCGATGTTCGGCTCGACTATAGCCGCAAGGGCGTGCCGCATCTGTCGGCCGGCAAGCCGACATTGAAGCTGTCGGCGCCCGCCCCGCACGATCGGCAGAAAGAATACCTTGTTCCGTCGGACCGGCCTTATCTCAAGGCATTGGACGTTTCGGACCGCGACGGCCATATCAAACCGACAATGCAGGGCAAATACCGCCAGATTTGCCGCTTCATTGAAATCGCCGACGACTTGATAACGGAGAGCGCCTTCGAGACCGGCGCGCCGTTGACGGTCGTCGATATCGGTTCGGGCAAGGGCTATCTGACGTTTGCATTCTACGATTACGTCACGACGGCGCTTGCGCGTTCATGCCGGATGACGGGAATCGAACTTCGCTCCGATCTCGTCGAGCTTTGTGATCGGCTGGCGCGCGACCTCAAATTCCAAGGACTGACGTTTGTCGCGGAGGAAGCGGCACGGGCTTCGTCGGCGTCTGTCGATGTCGTGATTGCGCTGCATGCCTGCGATACCGCGACCGATGATGCGATGGCTTTTGGAATCAATGCCGGAGCCCGGCTCATTCTTTCGGCGCCATGCTGTCAGCATGAAATCGCGCCGCAGATCAAAGATACGGGCGAAGGGCTCAAGGGATTGATCAAATACCCGCTTCTGAAGCAGCGCCAGGCCGATCTCGTCACGGATGCGGGGCGCGCTCTTCTCCTCGAAGCTTCCGGTTACAAGGTTAGGTTGATTGAATTCGTTTCGACTGAACACACGTCGAAGAATATTTTGATCGCGGCGGTCAAATCTGCGGGCGTCGATCGTTCGGCTGCGCGTCAGCAATTTCGGGCATTGAAGGAAGCAATGGGCTTCTCGACGCATCATCTCGCGTCACAACTCAAGGATGCCGAATAGTCTTATGGGACTTTTTAGCTCCGCCTCATTTGTTGCTCACTGACATGGAATGCCTATAACGGGAACCGAACCGGATCAGATCCGTTTGTTTCCGGTCACCCCCCAGAATGAGCAATACCCAAGAGAAGGCAGAATTCGATGACTAAAGTCTCCCGTATCGTACGCCTCGCATGTGCCACGGCCGCTATCGCGCTTGCCTCGGCCGTGCCTGCAAGCGCTCGTCACGACGAATACCGAGATGATCCGGCTGTCGTCGCTGAGAGACTGCATCACATGGGCTTTATCGAATGGCGCAAGCTTCGTTGGGATCACGGCTATTGGAAAATCGACGACGCACGTCGTCAGAATGGCCATGTCTACGACCTGATGCTCGAAGCGGGTTCGTTCGATCTCGTTCGTCTGAAGCGTGAGCGCGGCTGAGCCGGACAGACGTCCAACACTTTTGTCGGCCGCGGCGGCAACGCTGCGGCCGAATTTATTTGCTTTGAAGAAGAGCGACGGCGACGGCGGGTGCGCAGCGTGTCGCCCAGAGCCTCTGATCTTCGGCTGCGTCAACTAGGTCGCCGAATGCGACCGCCGGCATCCCAAGGCGCGCTGCGATTTGCGCTGCGGCGTTCGAGCCAATTCCGGCGGTGACAACTCCTTGCACGGTGGTTCCCGGACGCGACAAAACCTGCAGCGCGCCATCGTGGATGGATCGCAATTGGCGTTCTTCGATATAGGTCGCCGAGGCCTGCCAGGTTTGGAGATGGCGCATATCGGCGTCGCGACCGAACCCGCGTGCGAAACGTTCGAGACTTTCCTTCTGCGTCTTGCCGCGTCCGTCGGCCGTTGAATGGTGGTCGACGTCATCGGGCAGGTTGGCAAGGACGCGCCGCACGTCGGCCATGGTGGCAAAAGGATCGCTTGCCAGGCCCTGCCATTGTCCGGCGAGGGGCGCGCGCGTGGTGACAGAAGCCACGGGCGTTCTGGTCAGTCCTGTGTAGACGAGTTCGCCTGTCTGCAGGCGCTCGGCATCCGTGAGCCCCTGCGGCCGGTCACACGCGATGATGTCCGTCGTGGTTGAACCCATATCGATGAGCAGGGATTGCGAGCTACGCTCAGAGACGAGCGTCGCCGTCGCGAGGAAGTTTGCGGAGGCGACGGACAGAGGGTCTCTACTCGCGGCTTGTGTGGACGCAAATCCTTTGAGACCCATGTAAATGCGGAGTTCGCCGGAGAGGCTGTCTCGCAGCCGCTGCATGATCGTAAGAACGCCGGTTTCGCGGCTTTCGAAGATCTCGGTCAGTTCGGCCGTCATCGTAATCGCAAATAGACCGGTGTCCGCGATGATGCCTTCGGCTTCGCGCAGGGCGACGTCGAGGCGGTCGAGCCCTTGCCAGAGCGGGCAGGCGATCTGGCGCACGGATACGAGGCGCGCGCCTTCGATGCGCGCGACCTTGAGGTGCGCGCCGCCGACGTCCAGACCGATCGTGGCCTTTGCCATTTGTAACTTCGCCTCGCTAGGGAAACCCGTGATACACTCGGAGACGCAGGAGGCAAGCGGTGGACGTCATTCCGGTTATCGATGTCGCGCACGGACGCGTCGTCCGCGCGATGAAAGGCGAGCGTTCGGGATACCGGCCGATCGAAACGCCACTCGCGCCATCGTCGGAACCTGGAGACGTCGCGCGGGGCTTTGCGAAGCTCTTTCCGTTTCACAAGCTCTATGTGGCCGATCTCGACGGCATAGAGGGGCGAGGCCGCAATACGCATCTTGTGCCGCTCTTCAGCCGGGCGCTGCCGCGGTCCGAAATATGGATCGATGCCGGCACCGGATCGCGCGGTGCGGCGCGTTCGGTTCTGGCAGCCCCCGTCGCGACCCTCGTCGTCGGCACCGAGAGCATCGAGACGGTGCGGGTCTGGGAGGAAATCTCGGCAGAGGCGCCCGGACGGACGGTCCTCTCACTCGATTTCAGACACGGCGAGTTCATGGGACCGGAGGCGATGCTTTCCGATCCGTCGTTGTGGCCGTCGCGCGTCGTCGTCATGACGCTCGATCGCGTCGGCGCCAACGAAGGGCCCGATATCGATCGGTTGAAAGGAATTGTTTCCCGTGCGAAGGGGCGGCGAATTTATGCCGCCGGCGGCGTTCGCGATCGGCGTGATCTCGATGCGATCCGCAAAGTCGGCGTGGCGGGCGCCCTCATCGCTTCGGCGCTCCATGCCGGAAAAATTTCGGCCGACGACCTCAAAGAAGTCGCCGGCCGTTGAATGTCCAGTCAGTGAATTGGCAGCAGCCACTCCAGCTGAGAACGAAGCCTAGTTGCGGCCAGGGCTCATCCTCGAGTTAACCGCTGTAACGGCCCGAGAGCAGTCTACCCAATCGCTGCAGCAGACCCCCCTTCATAGGAGGGGCAGTTTCATTTTTGTTTTCGACCTGCTGAGGACGGTTTCCGCTTCAAGCCTTTGCAGCGAAGGGATGCGATGCCGAGTTACGCTGAGCGGTCGCTTCGGCAGCCGTCGGCTTGCCGGCAACGGCGCGAGCGATCGACTCCTTAACGGCGCGGTAGTTGTAGTCCTGGATCTTCGCGTCGTCGGCAGCTTCCCAGTGGATGAACACACCTACGCAGACGAAGACGTCGTCAGCTTCAGCAGCCGGGATCACGCCTTCAGCAACCGAGTCCTGGACGGCCTTGGCAACGCCGTACTGAGCCGGTCCGAACATCTGAACGGCCTGACGGGCGTCCTTGATGGTGACCTTGTTGTAAAGGATCGTGTTCGGCTTGCAGGCGAGGTTCGGCGCAATGACGGCGAGAAGCGTCGTGAAGCCGTCCTTGTTGTTCGTCAGCGCGTTGCAGAACGCCGTCTCAGCAGCCGAACCGCGGGGTCCGATGATGAGGTCGATGTGCGCGACTTCGTTGCCGTCGCCGACGAGCGACTTGCCGACCATGACTTTGTTGATTTTGGCCATAAGGGGGGTTCCTCCCACGGATGAAACGATATGAGCAACAACGCTCCCCCGTCAGAAGTCGGGATTTCGTTGAACTACTCTGGCGATGAATATCCACGCACGTCGGCGCCCAGGTGTCATGAGTACCAGCGTCGGCACAATGGATCGGCCCGCGGACCGTGCGGACACGGCGCCTGTATTGCCCTAGGTCATCGGGAGAGACAAGCCCTTAAGTTGGGGCCAATCGACGTTCATGAATGTTTCCGCTCGATCAGGGCGTCGGCGAAAAGGGTCGTGACTACAAAATCGGCAGTGGTACCCGGATTGAGACCGCTATGTTTCAATTTTGCGTCGAAATCCAGGAGAGCGGGAAGCGATTTCGCAGTTGCAAAAGGAGACCACTGCGGCCTTAGCGCACGTGCGTCCTGCGCAACCGATTCAGCGGCTTCGGGGCCAAACTTACGCGCGATATGCGTATCGGGAAATTCGGCCAACAGAGACATATGAAGCGTGGTTACCGCCAAGCTTGAATAGGGCTCGCATATGGCTTTCGCTTCCTGGAATACGGGAAGCGCGAAATCGAAAACGTCCGCGTACACACTGACATAGGCGTTGGCGATGCGGTCGCGGTCCGCGGCCAAATGCATTGCAGCGATCAAAGTCAGATGCTGCGGTTGCGAGCGCACATCGCCCTGTTCGACCGTGCCCATTCCCGCGGGATTGGCGATGCGAATGGCCGCAAAGGCGTCTTCGGCATCCTGCTCGTCGAGCGACGACAGGATGGCGCCGAGACGGCGACGCAATCCCACATCGAATGTTGTCTCCCCGCCCGCCTTCGCGAGGGGCGCGCAGAGAAGCACGATGCCGAGATTGGTGTTGAGGCCGGCGGCGGCGACGCTGGCCTCGGTGGCGCGGAGAATACGCTTTCCGACGCTTGCTCCAGGATCTGCGATCGGGCCGGCTGCGGCCTTGGCCGCCTGCTCGAAATGCACAACCTCCATGCCGTGACCGGCGGAATGGCGATGGACGTTCCCGGGTTTCAGGGCGTCGAGTTCGGCGTTGCACGCGTAAAGGAATGCCGCACTGATTTCCGCAGGTTCGCGGGCGTCCTTCATCAGAGCGCGGCCGCGACGGGAACGACAGACGTGGTGCGGTGCGAGACGACCGTCTTCAGAAAATCCTCGGCGATCGCCCAGGCGATGTTGATATCGGCGACACCCTGAAGGCCGCGCCAGGCCGGATTGGAATTGACTTCGAGCACCTGCAATTCGCCGGTTGCGGTGCGGATGAGATCGATACCGGCGTAGTCGGCGTCGACGGCGCGCATGGCTGCTATCGAAACTTTTGTCATCTCGGCATCGGGGAGATGGACGCGGGCCTTGCCGCCCTGATGAATGTTCGTCACCCAGTTCGTGCCGCGTCGCGTCATGGCGGCAATGACGCGATGCCTCGTCGCAAGGACGCGCCAGTCTTCGTAGATGCCTTCTTTCGGCGCGACGTAATCCTGCATGTAGTACATCTGATCGACGGTCTCGGGGGCCGGCAGTTCGCTCTGCTGCGAGATCAAGCCGATGCCTTTGCCCTGGCTGCCGAAGAGCGGCTTCAGGACCAGAGTCCGATCAAGGCCTTCGGTATATTCGAGGGCATGGGGAAGGGTTTCGCAGACGCGGGTGCGCGGTGTCGGGATGCCGTTCTTGTGCAGAAGAAACGTGGTTTGCGATTTGTCGACGCAGCGCTCGATGGCGCGAGCATCGTTCCACACCCTGACGCCGCTTTCGCGCAGTGCATGCAGCAGACCGAGCCTGAACGTGATCTGCTCAAGCGTGCCGGCCGAGATCGAGCGCACGAAAACGCCATCGGGCAAGCGGCCTTTGAACCCCGGTATGTCGATGCCGCTTTCCAGGCCCGTATCGAAGGCGCAGTGCGGAAGCGACGAGACGGTGACGCGGGCGCTCATGGCTTCGAGCGAACGGACGATGCGGCGCGCATGCCATTCGCCCCGCCCCTCTTCGATCAGAAGGGCGAGATGAAGGCCGTCGCCAAGTCCTGCTAAAGACTCCGGCAGTTTTTCAGCGGAAACTCGCATCCACCACTCCCGGCGCAAGCTCGCCAGCACGGAAGGTGTTGCCGGTCTCGACGTTCGAGACGATCACCTGCGCGGGCGAGAACAGCATCGGATCGATTTTATAGAAGTCGCCCTTGACGTCGGCAAAGATCTCGGCGAACGGCTTGCCGTAGGCCTCGCTGCCGCTTGCCGGCAGGTTTTCGGTAAGGCGCTGGGCGTCGCTGTCGGGGCCTTTCACGAAGAGATGGATGCGGCCGCCGTAGATGATGGCGTCGTTCGTGCGTCCCATCGCCTTGACGAAATCAGGGATCGGCGGCGCGATGGGTGTCGTGCCCATGCCGTCGAGGATGTTCTCGAGCGGAAAGTGGAGCGCGTGGGCCTTGTGGATTGCGACTTCAAGGACGCGGGACGCGATCTGCACGATTCCCGCGAGGCTCCACGTCGTTGCGTAGATGATCGTCAATCCTCTCGGATTGATGCCGCAGCTCTCGGCGATCTTCTTGATGGCGCTGGCTGGCGGAGATTTGTCGCCTTCGATAACGAGCGTCGTTTCGGGATAGCGGTCGGCGTAACCGAGATCTTTGTAGAGATCGGCTTCGACCCGTGAAATAGCGCGGGCCGGACCCGAGCCGAGTGCGAAGAAGCCGGACTCTTCATCCGAGATCGACCAGCCTGCGTACTGGCTTCCGAGGCAGGCGATGACGGGATCGTTGGACGTTACGACGACGCCCAACGGCCAATTCGGAAGTCCAGACGCCTGTGTAAAGGCCACCTGACCAAGCCCGCCCATGCAGACCTCACCAAGGCGGCGTCCGGCTTCGAGGCCGCCGATGACGTTGGCGCCCATATCGATGAGGCGTTCGCCTTCGCTGCCCGTGGTGACGGCGATGCGGAGCGCATCGGCGTTGGTCGCGATGTCTTCTACGAGCTTGGCGGCTCGTGCCGAAACGCTGGGCTGCTTAACCATGGTGAACTCCCGTCAGGTCAGGATTATGCGTGTCCGTATATCAGGTCTTCAAGTTCCGCCAAGCGTGTCCGGGCGAGGGCTTCTGCCGCATCGGGGGTAGGGCCCGTGGCGAAAGCGGTTGCGAGAGGGGCGCCTTGCGGCACGAAAGTGCCGGGTGTGCCGCGGTCGGCGCTCCAATCGGGCCAGGGCGTTTCGCCGAGCGTTATGGGGGCGCGATCGGCGTGGAGAATTGCCATGGCCTTTGCGGGCGCCGCTTCATCGACGCGTGACGGCGGGTTGCTGCCGTTCCACGCTGCGATATGGCCGCGGAACAGACCGCCTTCGTCGTCGTCGAGAACGTCAAGCGAAGCTCCAGGCCGTGGATTCACTTCGAGGAGGTAGGGGACATCTCCTTCGACTAGAAAATCGAACGACGCCATTCCGACGAGATGCAGAGCATTGGCGAGCTTACCTGCAATGCGGATTAGTTCCGTCAGAAGCGCGCCTTCGATTGCGGGTTTCGTGACGCAGCCGCCGAAACGGTAGGGATAGGCTTGCGAAGGTGAGGTCCATTGCCGGGTCACGGCGAAGATAGGCATGCCGCCTGCCGGGGATTGCGCAGCCCCGAGAAGAGCACCGATGGAATAGCGGGTTCCTGTCAGCCGCTTCTGAAAGTAGCGGCGGGGCCGGGCGCGCGGATGGCCGCCGCAGTCGCGAATGTGGCGGCCGCCGCTTCCTCCGATGCGTTTCGAGATCCAGCCCATCGTATCCGTCGGCGCTTCGTTGCGCGTCTCGGGATGTGGAATTGCGAGATCGTCGAGCGTGGCGAAGAACGTCTTCGGGTCTTTGCAGGCGGCGAGCGTTTTTGTGTCGGAGCCGAGCAGGCGAAAGCGCGATGCGAGCGCCGCGACGAGGCGAGGCTTGTCCTCAAAGCCCGAACCTAGAATGAGCCCGATCGGCGCGGATTGAGCCGATTGGGAAAGGTCGTTCAGTGCCGCAATAAGAGGCTTGGTGCGGAAGCCCGTTTGCATGGCGCCGTCGATGACGCGAATGCCGTCGGCGGCTTCCTTTGTATCGAGATCCCCGAACGCATCGACGACGAACGGCCTATATCCCGCGCGCCGGGCGGACTGCGCAAGGCTCCGCCCGGAAAACGCAGCGATAAGGACGGCGTCGCCGGGCAACCTCAGACCAATCCAACGAGCTGCTTGGACAGCTCGTAGGCGTGACGGAAATCAAGCGCCAACGGCTTGTCGGAATCGATCATCTGCTTGAACAGGCCGGATTCACATTTGTATTTGATGTCGCCGATAGCAAGCGGACCGACGCCGAGCGCTTCGGAGCCCGGGAGCTTCTCGCCGTTCATGAACAGCTCCATGCCTTCGACGCCCGGCGGCGGCACGGCGTTGACGTCAGCCATGACCAGAAGGTTCTTGGCTTTCTGCATCTGCTCTTTCGAGACGACGCGGACGCCGGCAGCGGCCGCAGCGAAGATGACTTCTGCATTCGCGATGATTTCGTTCTTCTGTTCGTCGGTTTCGCCGGGGGCCGGTGTCAGGTCGACACCGAAACGATCCTTCGAGATTTTTGCGTTCTTGATCACGCGATCGACGCCGCGGTGGGCGACAAGCTTCACGTCCGCGCCTTCGAGCGCCGAGATGATCGAGGATGCAAATCCGACGACGCCGGTCGCGCCGAAGACGGCAACTTTCGTACCTTTCCAGGTCCTGCCGAATTTTTCTTTGAGCACTTTCTCGACGCAGGCGACCATGGCGGCGGCCGTCGTGAAGGAGCCTGCGGGGTCTGCGAAGACCGAGCATTCGAACGGCGGCACCATGGCCTTTTTCGCAGCCTCAATCATGTCGAGCGCGAGGAGGGCGTCCTTGCCGCCCATGAAGAAGCCGGTGCGAACGCCATAGTTCGGCGGACGGGAGAAGATGGCGTCCTGGATCAGGCCGGTGACTTCGCTCAGCTCGACGTTGATGTAGGGGACGATCACCTTATAGCCAGCGTCAGCCGCCATGTTCACGTCGAACGGGCTCATGTGCTTCTGCGGCGCGAGCATGTGGAGAATTGGAGTGGCGTCGCTCATTTTTTCAATGCTCCGTTCGTTATGAATTGCGCAGCGTTTCGATGCTGGCGCCGGTGTTGCGGCCATGTGCGATGAGGATTTCGAGCCCGTCGCGTTTAGCGTCTTCGTCTAAAGAATGATAGAGGCGTTCTGCCGCTTTTTGGCTGTCGACGAAGGCGAATCCGGTCGGTCCCCAGGAGCTTTGTCCGATGCCGGTGGCGCCGAAATCTCGCATTTGCGAAGCGAGCTGTCCGACGGACTTGCTTGTCCAGGGGCTGCCGCCCTGTTTGGACGCAAAATGACCGCCGACGATCTCCTGAATTTCGGTCACGGCCGAACCAAAGGCGTCGATGTCCTCTTCCTTCAGGCCCGGAACCAGCTTCATGAGGACGAGATGGCAGATGTGGGCCGCCATGCTCTCGGGGAATTGCGGGAGCCCGGCGAAAGCCGTCGTCTCGGCTTCTCCGGAGACGCCGGTGAAGCTTGGGTCGAGGAGGAGCATCACACGCCATTGCTTCGGGAAATCGGCGCGGAGCGTCAGGGGAGGGGGACGGTCCGTGTTGCCCTTGCCGCCGTCGATGATGAAGCCGCCGGAGGCAAAGGCTTCGAGGCCTATCCCTGAGCGGGCGCCGCGTTCGCCGAGCGCCGCGAGGTCAGCCGCGGAAAGGTCGCGGCCCTGCATTCGCGCGATAGCCGCGCCGATCGCGAGTGTGAGCTGGGTGCCGGATCCGAGACCCGCGTGCGCCGGGATGGCTTCGGCTATGTCGATGGCATAGGAGCCCGATTTTCCGTCGTCGGTGAATTTGCGGAGAAGCTTAATGGCGCGTCTGTTTTCGGCGCCGGTCGCGGAATTCTCGACGGCCTTCATTATGGTAAGTTCGGTGCTTGGGCGATCGATGGCCATCCCGATGCTTCCATAGCGGCGTCCGAGGCCGCCGTTCAAATCGAGGAAGCCTAGGTGCAACCGCGCCGGGGCCGTGACGCGGAGCGCGGCAGAAGTCGCCGGAACGGGCTTCACGAAGAACGATCCTTTCTGGTGGAGGGCCGCTCAGGCAGCCGTTTGCTTTCTCGGCTGTGGCGGCGCTAGGATTTCGGAACCGAGTTGTCCGATAATTGGAGGTCGAGGGCAAGATGAGTACCGAACGCGAAAAACCGATGGCGGAAGCTGATGTTAAAGCGTGGCTGGCCGCCAACCTTCCGGCCTGGAAGCTCGAAGATGGGTGGATCCGCCGCACCTATAAGACGGCGAGTTGGAAGGGCACGCTGATGGTCGTCAATACGGTCGGCCATCTTGCGGAAGCTGCGTGGCATCATCCCGATATCACTTGCTCGTATGCGTGGGTGGAAGTGCGGCTCATGACGCATTCGGCTAAGGGGATCACGTCGAAGGATCTCGAACTCGCCAAGAAGATCGAGGACGTCGTGCATTGGCAGCCGGGCAAGGAAGGCAAGGGCCTTGAGGGCACGCCGCAAGGCGATATGCGGTTTGCTTATATCAAATACGACTGAGGCACGGTTCGGAGCCGAATGATGGCCGAGAGTAAGTATGCCGGTGGAGCGATCCGCGGGGCGCCGGCGACGTTCGACGCCATTCTGGCGCTTGGCACCAACCTCGGTGATCGCGCCGAAAATATCGAAGAGGCACTTCGCAGGCTGGCGGCGGATGGCGCGGTTCGGATCGTCGCGCGTTCTCGTCTCTATCGGACGGCGCCGTGGGGCGATACGGATCAGGACTGGTTCGTGAACGCCTGTGTCGGTGTCGAGACGAAATTGTCACCGCATGCGCTGCTGGTGCGGTGTCAGGCGGTCGAGAACGACATGGGACGGGTGCGCACGCGACACTGGGGACCGCGGATTATCGACGTCGATATTCTGGCGATACGCGACATGCAGATCTGCGAGCCGGATCTCATTGTTCCGCACCCGCTTATCGCCGAGCGCGCGTTCGTCCTCGTTCCAATGAAGGACATTGCACCGGAAGTGACGATCGGCGGCAAGACGCTCGACGCTATGCTCGCTGCGTTGGACGCGCGCGATGTCGTGCCACTCGATACGTAAAAAGAAAGCACCGCAAAGAACCCCTTCTTTGCGGTGCTCTTTCTCAAACCGTGACCAGTGTCAGGGGGCCTTCAGCGTTCCGAGATACGCGATCAAGTTGGCACGATCCGTTGCGTCGTGGATGCCGGGGAAGATCATCTTCGTTCCGGGAACATCCTTGCTCGGGCCCTGCAGCCACTTGTCGAGAGCCGCATCATCCCACGTGATGCCGGACTTCTTCAGAGCTTCCGAGTAGTGGTAGCCTTCGACCGACGCAGCCTTGCGTCCGACGACGCCGCCGAGGTGCGGACCGACGCCGTTCTTGTCGACCTGATGGCAGGCCTTGCACTTGTTGAAGATTGTCTTGCCAGCATCGGCGTCAGCAGCCATGCCGGCTGCCGGTACAGCGACGATCATCGCAATCGCCAGAACCCACTTGCGCATTCTGAATTTTCCTTCCCGTTTCGCCGCAGCGATACTTTAGAAACGTCGCAACTCATAACTCAGTCGCGGGAAATTGGCATTTTTTTTCTGAACCAATGCCGAACAGAATGCCGCACCGACGCCCTTTGCGGCGCCAGATTTATCTTGCGCTGCAAATACACGTAGAACGGGCGACAGATTACATTTTATTCAGCTGCGGGCGCCTTCACCGGGCTCATCCGACGATAGACGAAAGGCGGAGGTGCCTCTTCGCCGCTTTCGCGTTCCGCGGCCGCCACGAACGCCTCGTGATATGGCGAGAGTTTGCAGGCAGGATCGGTATTCGCGGCATCGCCCGTAAATGCCATGGCTTGGCAGCGGCAGCCGCCGAAGTCGATTTCCGCGCGCGGACAGCCCCGGCACGGTCCCTTCATCCAGTCCGTGCCGCGATATTTCTCGAAAGCCTGGCCGTTCAACCAGATGTCGGCCAGACGGCGATCCTTAACATTATCGAAAACGAGTCCGGGGACCGTCTCCGACGCGTGGCAGGGGAGGACGCGACCCTGCGGCGTGACGTTCATAATGCCTCGGCCCCAACCGCCCATGCAGGGCTTAGGCGTTTTGGCATAGTAGTCGGGAACGACGAAATCGAAGACCATGACGCCTTTGAGACGCTCCTTCGCCGCCTCGACGATCTCGGCGCTCTTCAACACCTGAGCGCGCGTCGGCATCAGGGCGCCGCGGTTCTTGAGCGCCCAGGCGTAATACTGGATGTTGGCGACCTCGATGCGGCCGGCACCCATCTCAACGGCGAAGTTGATGATGTTCGGCAGGTTCTCGATGTTCAGGCGATGAATAGGCGCGTTGATGGTGAGCGGCATGTCGAGTTCGCGCACCCACTTGCCGACTTCGCGCTTCTTGGCGAGGCCGTTCTTGTAGGCCGAAATTTTTTCGGCGTTCTCGTCGTCAACGTCCTGGATCGAGAGCTGGACGTGATCGAGCCCGAGTTCCTTGAGGCGCTTCAGGCGATCAAACGTCAGCGTCACGCCTGCCGTAATGAGGTTGGTATAAAGGCCGACCTTAGCGGCGACTTCGACGATGTCTTCGAGATCTTTGCGAACCGTCGGCTCGCCGCCCGAAAGGTGGATCTGCAGGATGCCAAGTTCGGCCGCTTGGCGCATCACGTCTTGCCATTGCTCGGTCGTCAACTCGCTGTTGACGCGATCAAGCTCCAAGGGGTTTGAGCAATAGGGGCACTGTAGCGGGCAGCGGTGCGTCAGCTCCGCGAGCAGCCCGACGGGCGCACGCGCACAAGCCTCGACGACGGGTTTTTCGGAGAATTGTTCCATCGGCGCTATTTCGTTCATGACGTCAGCTCCGTTCTGTCCCGGGTTTTTCAAGCCGCTTTGACTACGCCCTTATCTGAAAGCTCCTGAAGCATGGATATAGTGTCTGCGAGGATTTCCTGCAGCGGGGCGTTGTAATCTTTTGCGAGTTCGGTTGCGATCTGCTCGACCGAGGTGGCGCCGTCGCAGCGCTTCAGGATCTCGATGGCGATCGGGTCTGGTTCGAAGACGCGCTCGGGAGCCAGCACATGCCAGCGTCCGCGACCTGCATCGTGGCGTAACTTAATGTGGGGAGGCAGTGCCGGTTTTGAAGCCGGCACTATGATCACACGTGTGCGAGTTGCGTCGCTGCTCATCATCAATCAGGCCTCGGGCCGAAACGCGCCGGGCGGAACGTGCCCGTCGACATAAGCGTGGTAGAGCGCGTCGAGCTGCACCCAAAGGACGTTGCACTTGAAGCGCACGGCTTCGATGCAGGCTTCCTGCTCGTCTCGGGTCTTGGCGTTCTTCAACACGTACTGCAGTGCGAAATCGGCGTCGCGCGGCGCTTGCGTCAGGCGGCGCTTGAAGTAGGCCATGACGTTATCGTCGATGAAATCGTAGTTTTCGAGCATGCCGGCGATCCGTTCCTTATGGATCTTCGGCGCGAAGAGCTCGGTGAGCGACGAGGCGACGGCGAGGGTCATCGGTTGTTCGCGAACGAACGTGACGTAGGATTCGACCGCGAAAGCCGTTGCGGGCAGGGCGCCGCGACGCGAGATCACGTATTCACGATCGAGGCCGAGACCCTCGGTCAAGACCAGCCAACGCTCGATGCCGCCCTGCTCGTCAGGGAGAAGACCATCGTGATCGAGAAGGCGATGCGTCCATTCCCGGCGCAGTTCGCGGTCGTAGGTGCGGCTGATGAGGGCGGCGTCTTTTCGCGGCACCGCAGACTGGTAGCAGTAGCGGTTCAGTGCCCAGGCCTGCACCTGGCCCTTATTGAGCTTGCCCCCGTGCAGCATGTGATGGAACGGGTGCAGATCGTGATATCGCTCCGGACCGATAGCGCGAATTTGTGCTTCGAATTCGGACGTCGACATCGGCGGTTCGTTGCCGCGGCGTTCGGCGTTTTTCTTTTCGAGACTTACCGGGTTCATAGGCGGACCTCCATGCCGTCGAAGCCGACTTCCCATCCGGATGCCTCGACGACTTTACGGGCTTCAGAATTTTCGTCCAGGATTGGGTTCGAATTGTTTATGTGGACGTAAATTCGGCGTTTCACGTTGAGCTTGCTCAAGGCGGTGATCGAGCCGTCGGGCCCAGAGACCGAAATGTGGCCCATGCGCTTGCCGGTTTTATTGAGCAGGCCCTGGGTCAACATCTCATCATCGGTAAACAGTGTACCGTCCAAAAAGATCAGATCGGCGCCGCGGATTTTGTCAGCGAGCGGGGTATCGATCTCGGCGACGCCCGGAATATAGAAGAACGATTTGCCGGTTGCCGCCGCGGTGATCTTGAGGCCGATGGTGTCGCCGTCGCGGCTGCCGAAGTTGTTGCCGGCGTCGCCTTTCTCAAGAAACAGCGCGACTTTGCCGGGAACGGCGAACGGCTCGACGATAAGGCCCAGGTCGACGCCAGCTCCTTCGAGACGGATGGGTTTGTCGAGTTCGAAGGCGACGCGGCGGACCTTATCGGCCGCGAGCACATCGAAAATCGAATTCGCATTGAGCGTCGCGAGAACGCGGTCGGCGGCGTAGATCGTGAACGGCTGGCCTTCGCGCAGGCTCAGAAGGCCGGTGATGTGATCGACGTCGGCATTCGTCACGACGACGGCCTTGATCGGCGAGGCGCGCAGCGCTCCGGATCTCGATGGCTGCAACTCGGGCGTCTCATTGAGCTGCTGGCGGATATCCGGGGACGCATTGAGCAATACCCAATTGTCGCCGTCAGCGCTGACGGCGAGAGAGGATTGCAGCCTTGCCTTGTATCCCGCCTCGCCGGCTCTCACCCTGGATGAGTGGAAGCCATTGCAATTCCATTGCGGGAATCCGCCCCCAGCGGCGGACCCGAGTATTTTTATGATCATAAGCTGATTTTTGTTACGCCGACGGATCGCCGAAGCCGGCAGCGCTCTCATTTTTTCGAGAGCATAAGGCTGCGGCGGCCGATTGATCCAACCGACCGCCGCGCCCGTGTCTCACAAAGCTTGCGAGACCGAAGACATCATCCGATTAGATGAGGTCGATTTCGGCCGGCAGGTAGCTCGTGACCTCAAGGCCAACTTCCTGCTCGCGAACTTCGGGTTTGGTCCAAATCTTCATTGTGTTTCCTCCAAGCGGTAAACTGCTTTCCACGTCCAGAAGACCCCGCCGAGGGCCCACTCGATTGGTGCAGACACTTTTATTGTGCCGGCCCAATCTGCGGATCGGCCCTTCATTGTCAAGGCTCGATACCGCTCTTGCTTGCTAAAGATCACGTTCCCAGTCTGCTTTTCAAATCAATGCGCTTCACGTCTGCGTGTGGGTCTGACGCAAAGCATCTGCGAGACGGTTCCGGATCAATTTCGCGCGGGGCGAGGCCCCGGCGAGCGCCGGCTTCCGGCAGCTCCTCGTCTCAAAGGTCGATTGTCGGCATTATCGACCCGATTTCGAGACATATTAGAATATTATTCTTATATGTGGGGTGGAATGCCACATGTTAGTAGAAAATTGTTCCAATATAGCTTATAAAAGGGCGCCGGGTACAGCGAGGGGCGTTTAGCTTCCTGTCGCGTGTGCTCGGCCCATTGGGAATTGACCTCTCATGAGGCGAGCGCGACCCGCTCGATTGTCAGGTTTGGGCTTTTCCTGGGCGCGAAGGCGCGTTAGGCCCGCGCCTTAAAAATCCGGGCTCGGGGCCCTGACGAGGAGACATTTCGTGACCGCGACCCCTCTGCTTCCGCGCAACGCACCTTTCCTGCCGGAAGAGATCGAGATGCTGAATAAGGTGGTTGCGCGGACAACTCCGCAGCAACGCTCCTGGCTCGCCGGTTTCTTTGCGGGTTTCGAAGCCGCGCAGGGTGGCGGGCTGGCCCAGGCCGTGCCGGCGTCGAAGCCGCGCGCACCGTTGACGATCCTCTACGCCAGCGAAAGCGGGAATTCCGAAGTGCTCGCGACCAAAGCAAAGAAAGCCGCGCAGAAGCACGGTCTCGACGCCAAGGTTTTCGATATGGCAGACGCCGATATGGCTCTGCTGGCCAAGGCCAAGAATATTGTGGTGTTCGCCGCGACGTGGGGCGAGGGCGATCCGCCGTCCCGGGCGGCCGATTTCTATCAGGCGCTGATGAGCGATGCGGCGCCCCGCATCGATGGTGTGCGGTTTGCGGTCCTGGCGCTGGGTGACACCGCCTATGCGCAGTTTTGCGCGGTCGGCCGGGCGATCGATGCCCGGCTCGAGGAACTCGGCGGCGTGCGAACGTTCGATCGCGTGGACCTCGATCTCGACTACGCCAAGGCGGCTGCCGACTGGACGGAAGGCGCGCTCACCAAGCTTGCTCCTGCAGATACGGAAGTTGGCGGCACGGTCGTGCATGTCGATTTCGGCGGCGCCTTTCCGCAGTCGGACGACGACGAGCCGGCATATACAGCCGAGCATCCGCTCGAAGCCGAGATCTCGGCGCTTGTCAATTTGAATGGGACGGGTTCGACGCGCGAAACGTGGCACGCCGAATTTTCGTTCGACGATCCGGCCTTTACCTATCAGCCGGGTGATGCGGTCGGGCTCTACCCCGAGAACGATCCGGCGCTCGTCGATGAAGTCCTGAATGCCGTTGGGTTGGGCTCGGACGCCGCGCTGCTGTTGAAGCTGCAGAAATCATATGACGTGACGACGCTCTCGCGCTCGTTCGTCGAGAACTATGCGAAGCTGACGGGACGCGAGGACGCCACGGCGCTGCTCGAAGGCGAAGCGTACCCGAAATTCGCGTCCGACCGTCAGCTCATCGATTTCTTTTTGGCCTATCCCGAAAAGCTGACGGCGGAGCAGTTGACGGGACTTCTCAGGCCGCTGCCGGGCCGGCTCTATTCGGTCGCGTCAAGCCTCAAGGCGCATCCGGGCGAAGCGCATCTTCTTGTCGGCGCGGTGCGCTGGGAATTGCACGGCCGCGTTCGCAAGGGCGTGTCCTCGACGTTCCTGGGTGAACGCCGCAAGGTCGGTCAAACCGGACGCATTTACGTGAAGCCGAACCGGCACTATCGTCTGCCGCCCGATGGGCATACGCCGATCATCATGATCGGCGCCGGAACTGGCATCGCGCCCTATCGCGCGTTTATCGAAGAGCGCGTCGCGGACGGCGCCAAGGGCAAGAGCTGGCTTTTCTTCGGCGAGCGGAACTTTACCAACGACTTTCTGTATCAGCTGGAGTGGCAGGAGTATCTGGCGTCCGGAGATCTGACGCGGATTGACGTTGCGTTCTCGCGCGATCAGCCGGAAAAGATCTACGTCCAGCATCGCCTCTGGGAGCAGCGCGACGATCTCCGCGCATGGCTGGAGGAGGGCGCGCACGTCTACGTCTGCGGTGATGAAAAGGGCATGGCGAAGGATGTCGACGCTATTCTCGTCAAGATCCTGGCCGAGCCGCTGAAGGGCGATGAAGACGCCGGCCGTGCGAAGCTCAAGGAGCTGACGAAGGCCGGACGTTATCAACGCGACGTCTATTGATTTGGAATTCTCCCATCGCCGCATTCAAGGCGATGGGGCCGGGAACAATGAAATGACCGACAAACGCTCGAAGAACGAGTTCATCAAGGAGCAGAGCCATCAGTTGCGTGGCACGCTCGTTGAGGGCCTCAAGAAAGCCGAAACCGGCACCATCGCCGAAGACGATCAACAGCTGATCAAGTTCCACGGCTCCTACATCCAGGATGACCGCGACGTTCGCGGCGAGCGGGGCAAGAAGAAGCTCGAGAAGGCTTATGCCTTCATGATCCGCTTGCGCATTCCTGGCGGGTATCTCGGCGCGAAGCAGTGGATCGGGCTCGACAACATCGCGAGCACGTATGCCAACGGCTCGATGCGGCTGACGACGCGCGAAACGTTTCAGTTTCACGGCGTCATCAAATCGAACCTGAAGCGTACGATGCAGTCGTTTCACGACATCTGCCTCGACACGCTCGCGGCGTGCGGCGACGTTAATCGCAACGTGATGACGGCGGCCAATCCCGATCTCTCGAAAGCGCATCGGCAGGCTTACGAGCTTGGCAAATCGATCAGCGAGCACTTGCTGCCCCAAACCGGCGCCTATCACGAGATCTGGCTCGACGGGGAGAAGGTCGAAGACAAATCAGGTCCGGCGAAGAAGGACGAAGAGCCGATCTACGGCGTCCATTACCTGCCGCGGAAATTCAAAGTCGTCGTGGCGGTGCCGCCCGACAACGACGTCGATATTTACGCTCACGATCTCGGATACATCGCGATTGTCGAGAAGGGCGAGGTCGTCGGGTGGAACGTGACCATCGGCGGCGGCATGGGCATGACGCACGGTGACGTCAACACGTTTCCGCGCACGGCCGATCTCCTGGGCTTCTGCACGCCCGAGCAGGCGATTACGCTCGCTGAAAAGGTCGTGACCGTTCAGCGTGACTGGGGCAACCGCGAGAACCGCGCACGTGCGCGCCTCAAGTACACGATCGAGGATCGCGGCCTCGACAATTTCCGCGAGGAGGTCGAGAAGCGTGCGGGCTTCAAACTCGGCAAGCCCAAGCCCTTCAAGTTCGCGAGCACGGGCGACAGAATAGGCTGGCGGCAGACTATTGACGGTAAGAAGGGCGCCGACAAGAAAAGCGCCGACAAGCCCTGGCATCTGACGCTCTTCGTCGAGAACGGCCGTATCAAGGATCGCCCCGGTTATGCGTTGCGCACGGCGCTGCGCGAGATCGCCGACCTCGGCATTTGCGATTTTGTCTGTACCGCGAACCAGAACGTCATTCTCGCGAACGTTCCGGCAAAGTCGAAAGACAAGATCGAGGGCATCCTCAAGACACACGGCATATCGCTTGAGGTGTCATCGGGTCTGCGACGGAACGCGATGGCGTGCGTTGCGCTCCCGACGTGCGGGCTCGCGCTGGCCGAAAGCGAACGCTTCCTCCCGGATCTTGTGACGGCACTTGAAGAGAGCCTCGATCGCGCCGGCCTCAGGGACGACGATATCGTCATCCGGATGACGGGCTGCCCGAACGGGTGCGCGCGGCCGTATCTCGCCGAAATCGGTCTCGTCGGGCGCAATCCTGGGCTTTACAACCTCTATCTTGGCGCGGCCTTTGACGGCTCGCGCTTGTCGAAGCTCTATGCGCAGGACGTCGACAAGCAGCGCATCGTCTCGCTTCTGGAGCCGATCTTCATCACCTACGCGAAGACCCGCAACGAGGGCGAACACTTCGGCGATTTCGCGATCCGCTCGGGCTATGTGAAGGCGACGACGGCGGGCAATCAATTTCATGCCGACGTGAAGTTGGCTGAGGCCGATTGATCGGCCGAGAGCCCATCATCACACATCCCATCATCCCCGCGTAGGCGGGGATCGGCCCGAGATTCTGCGTAGCCCATGTCGTCGACTTGGACGGATCGCGGCCTTTGCCGGGATGACGTTGCTGAGGGGACGACGAAGGATCGGCTGCGATTGTGCGAGTTTAGAGCTTATGTGTGAGCTGGTAGGCGGCGAACGAGAGGATCACCGCCAGGAAGACGCGCAGTAGCCAGTCCGGAAGAATGCCGGTCAGGCGTGTGCCGATGGCGATGCCGGGAATCGAGCCGGCGAGCAGCAATCCCAAGAGCGCGAAACTCGCGTTGCCGATCGACAGATGTCCGAGGCCGGAAATCAGCGTCAGGGGCACGGCGTGGACGATGTCGGTGCCGATCAGGCGGCGGGTGCGAAGGGTCGGATAGAGCAATGTCAGGATGACGACGCCGATGGCGCCGGCGCCGACCGACGTCAGCGTCACGATCGATCCGAGCGCCAGACCGAGCAGAAGCGTCGGTACGTGACGGATTTTAAATTCGGCCGTTTCGCCGACTTTTGCACGTCCGCGCACGACGAGGGGATAGATGAGGATCGCGATCGAACTGATGACGAGCGCGACGATCAATGCTTTCTTGATGAACAGCGCAAGGGCGGCTGTATCGGGATCAAGGAGATGCAGCACCACGAGCATTGCCAGCGAGCCCGGCACACTTCCGGCCGCGAGCCATCCGACAAGGCGCCAATTGACGTTGCCGAAGTTATGGTGCGGCCACGCCGCCGATGCCTTGGTTATCGAGGCAAAGAGAAGATCTGTGCCGACCGCCAGAGTCGGCGGCACGCCGATGTTCGCAATGAGGAACGGGGTCATCAACGACCCGGCGCCGACGCCCGTCATGCCGACAAGGAATCCGACGACGAAGCCGCCCAGAACGACCATTGGCCAGAGAGTGCTGAGATCGAATTCCGGCATTGGATTCCGCAGTGATCGTGGCAGTCTGACGTACGCGAGATCGCACCAGTCTGCAATCTCGGAGTCTCTGCCGTTATGATGGAGATCGGAGGCGCGCAGCCGCACAGAATGCGACGCATCGCATCCGGTTTTTGCTAAAGGCCCGGGTCCATGCCGTCGTCGACTGGGGGCGGCGGTTCGATCGCGACCGCGACGCCGGCGGCGCGAAGAATGATCGCGACCTCGTTGGCGCGGCGCATGAACTCTTCGCGATCGGTCGAACTCATCGACAAGTCGCGGTTCAGCCCGTTCGCAAGCATGTCACGCTTCAGGATGAAATGACCTTCGATGGGGTCGTCGGCCTTGGAGTCGACGGCTGTCGCGATGCCGCCGGCCATCGTTGCGCCGGTGACGGAATCGACAAGAAGAAGCGTCCCCGTCTCCGGTGTCTCGGCAAAGACGTCGATAGCGGCGGCACGCCCCAGCGAGATTTTTGCGATTGCGATATCGTTGGCGCTGCAGTTCCTGGCCGGACGCGATGCCATCGTTTCCAGATCGAGCAGGGCCTTGATCTCGACGTTGGAGATCGGGATGAGGTCGGTCGCCGTCCGGAGCAGGTAGCCGGCCGTCGGGCTGAACGCATCCTCGGAAAGCCAGACGAAACGCGCTTCGATGGTCTGCGCTGCGACAGGAAGCATTTCGCGCGCCGACAACACGGCGCCGCGCGAGACGTCGATATCGACATCGAGTTGCAAGGCGATAGCCTGTCCGGCAGAGGCGCTCTCGAGGTCGCCGTCCATCGTTGCGATGCGAACGACTTTGCCACTGGCATTGCTCAGGGCGTCTACGACGACGTCGCCGACTTTGACGGAACCGGACGTCACGGTGCCCGCGAGGCCACGGAAATCGCGGCCGTCGCGCAGCACGGTCTGGACCGGGAAGCGAAATACGGAGCCTGCCTCGCTGACGCGGCTCGGCGCTTTTTCGAGATGCTCGATCAGAGTGGGGCCTGTGTACCAGGGCATGTTATTCGACGACGTCGAGACGTTGTCGCCGAAAACCGCGGACAACGGGATAGCGGTCGCATCCCAGAAGTTGAACTTCCAGCACAGGGTGCGGAAATCCGCTTCGATCTTGCGGAAGACGTCTTCCGACCAGCCGACGAGATCCATCTTATTGACGGCGAGCACGACGTGCTTGACGCCAACGAGATCGAGGATGGCGGTGTGGCGCTTCGTCTGCTTCTTGACGCCCGAGCGGGCATCGACGAGCACGATTGCGACGTCGGCGTGAGACGCGCCCGACGCCATGTTGCGCGTATACTGCTCGTGACCGGGTGAATCGATGATGACGAAACGGCGCGTTGCGGTATCGAAATACTTCCACGCGATGTCGATGGTGATGCCTTGCTCGCGTTCGGCGACGAGGCCGTCGAGGAGCATCGAGAAGTCAGGGAGATCGGTGCCGGCGGCCTTGCGGCCCGACTTGCGCACGGTCTCGCGCTGATCTTCATACAAATCGGAGGCGTCCCATAGCATGCGGCCGATCAGCGTCGACTTGCCGTCATCGACGGAACCGCACGTCAGAAGGTGGGTGATGCCGCCGAGGTCGCGCACCAGGTTCGGGACGACTTCAAGGTGCGGCGCCACGCCGTGGGCCGGATGAATTTTTTGCAGGGCCTGCACCGACATCAGAAATAGCCTTCCTGCTTCTTCTTTTCCATTGCGCCGGCCTGGTCATGATCGATCAGGCGGCCTTGGCGTTCCGACGTCTGCGCGTTGAGCGTTTCGGCGACGACGGCTTCAATTGTCTCGGCATCGGATTCGATGGCCGCGGTCAGCGGGTAATCGCCGAGGGTGCGGAAGCGGATTTTCCGCATCTCGACTTTTTCGCCGTCGCGGGGTTGAAGGCGCTCGTCGTCCTGCATCAGCAGCTGGCCGTTGCGGACGATCGTCGGCCTTTCGGCGGCGAAATAGAGGGGTACGACTTCCAGCTTCTCGCGGAGAATGTAGCGCCAGACGTCTTTCTCGGTCCAATTCGACATCGGGAAAACGCGGACAGTTTCGGCGGTTCCGAGACGACCGTTGAGCAAATGCCACATCTCGGGGCGCTGCTTGCGCGGATCCCAGCGATGGCCGGGAGCGCGGAAGGAGAAAATCCGTTCTTTGGCGCGGCTCGCTTCCTCGTCGCGGCGGGCGCCGCCGAAAGCGGCGTCGAAGCCGTATTTGTCGAGGGCCTGTTTCAGCGCCTGGGTTTTCAGAACGTCGGTATGAATGGACGGCGCATGATCAATCGGATTGATGCCGCGCGCGAGGCCGTCGTGATTTGTGTAGACGATGATGTCGAGGCCAAGCTCGCGCGCCATGCGGTCGCGGAACGCGATCATCTCCCGGAACTTCCAGGTCGTGTCGACGTGGAGAAGGGGAAACGGCACCGCCTGCGGAAAGAACGCCTTCCGTGCGAGATGCAAGAGGACGGTCGAATCCTTGCCGATGGAATAGAGCATCACCGGCTTGCGGAACTGCGCCGTCGCCTCACGGAAGATATGGATGCTTTCTGCTTCGAGCAGATCGAGATGCGATGGCGAGGCCGTCATGCTGCACGGTCCTTCGGTTCGAATCCTGGGTCTTCGGACTGCGTGTGAAGTCCGCATTCCTTGCCGTTCTCGTTTTCCCACCACCAGCGGCCGGCACGGATGTCTTCGCCCGGCTTGACGGCGCGCGTGCACGGTTGGCACCCGATCGACGGGTAGCCTTTCGCATGCAAAGCATTGACGGGAATTTTGTTCGCCGCAACATAGTCTTCGAGCTTATCAAGCGACCAATCGGCGATTGGGTTCAGCTTGAGGAGCTTTTGCACCGGATCATAGCTCGCGAAGGGAACGTGCGAACGCCCCTGAGACTGCTCGCGGCGAAGTCCCGTGACCCAGCCCGCGGCGCCCTTCAGCGCGCGATTCAAGGGACGCACCTTGCGAATTTCGCAGCAGGCTTTGCGGGCTTCGACCGAATAGCGAAAGCCATAGATCCCATCGTTCTCGACAAGCTCTTCGACTTCGGCGGAATCCGGGAACATGACGCGAATCTTGATGCCGTACTTGCCCTCGGTATCGAACAGGGCGTCGATCGTCTCGGGGAAGTGGCGTCCGGTGTCGAGCGTGAAAATGTCGACGTCGGCGCCCGTAACCGCGATGGCGTGGGTGATTGCCTGATCTTCGATGCCGAGGCTGGTCGAGAAGGCGACCGTGCCTTCGATGGCGCTGCGGATCGCCGCGAGACGCTCTTCGAGGGTCTCGATACCCGCCAACTTGCGATCGAGCTCTACCGCCAGTGCGTGCTGCGGTGCGGATAGGGCGTCTGCGGGCTGGCCGCCGGGGGCGGACGCCGGTGCTTCAAATAACGTCATTGAGGACCTCCGGCGCGATACATAGTGGAAAATCATTCTCCAGAGAAGGCGTTTTGATAAATAAGAATAGGATATTATTTCCCTAACGTCGGCGAAAAGACCGTGTTCCATTCTAAAAAAACAGAGCATGGCCTTAGCGCCCGGAGGCCGATCCGGCGCAAAATCATTGTCGCGCTGCAAGCCAGGAGAGTAACCCTTTTGCGGCCTCGGAGGCGGTCGCGAAGGTTGCCTGCAGCAAATAGCCGCCGGTCGGAGCCTCCCAGTCGAGCATTTCGCCCGCAACGAAGACGCCAGGGTGGCTTTTGACCATGAGGTGAGCGTCGAGTTCGGTCCAGGCGACGCCGCCAGCGGTCGAGATCGCGCGATCAAGACCGGCGAGGCCAGTGACCTGAATGGGGACGGATTTGATACGCGCTACCAGGGAGCCGGCGTCTTCGGGGAGCCGCGCCGTGCCTTCGCGGAGGAGCGCGATGGCCGCGGGCTCGAGATGGGTCGCTTTTCTCAGAAAGTTCGTGAGCGTTTCTTTGGGTCGGCGTTGCGACAAGCGCTCCGCGAGGGCCATCGCATTGACGTCGGGCTTCAGGTCGATGGTGAGTGGAGCACTTTTGTGAGTGGCGAGAGCGGCGCGAAGCAGTGGAACAAGCGCATAGATTGCGCCGCCTTCCAGCCCGTTAGCGGTGATGATCAACTCGCCGCGGGTGGTGGAGGCGCCGATCGAGAGGGCGATGCGCTTCAACGCCGAGCCTTCGAAGCGTGACTTGAAGACATTCGACCAAGGGACGAGGACCCCACAATTGGCCGGCGTGAGAGGCGAAGACGGGATGCCGGCGCGCGCGAAGCCTTCGGTCCAGCTTCCGTCCGATCCAAGCTTGGGCCAGCTTGCGCCGCCGGTCGCGAAAAGAGAGGCGTCGGGCTTGATCGTGATCGGGCCGTCAGGCGTTTCGAATGAAAGTTCGCCGGTCTCATCAAAGCCCGACCAGCGGTGCCGTGTCTTGATCGTAACGCCAAGGCTGCTCAGCCGGCGCAGCCACGCGCGCAACAGCGGAGAGGCTTTCATAGCCTTCGGAAAGACGCGGCCGCTCGATCCGGTGAATGTGTGGGCTGCGAGACCGTCCGCCCACTCAATCAGCCGTGACGGAGGGAACGCTTCGACGGCGGTGCGGACGCGGTCGTCGCCGTAACGCGGCAGGAAATTTTCGAGCGGTTCGCTGTGGGTCAGGTTCAGGCCGCCGCGCCCGGCAAGGAGGAACTTTCGCGCGGGCGAGGGCATCCGTTCGTAGATCGTGACGCGGTGTCCAGCGTGAGCGATGATCTCCGCTGCAAACAGACCCGCCGGTCCTGCGCCGACAATCGCAATATCGTGCGCCGCGGCCTGTGGGCTCACCATGATCCCGTATTCGGCATCGACGTCCACGGCTCCTGTGGTGGCAGCGCGGCGCCTTTCTGCAAAAGCTCGATGGATACAAGATCGGGCGAGCGCACGAAGGCCATGTAACCGTCGCGCGGCGGCCGGTTGATCGTAATCCCGGCAGCCTGCAGTTTTTCGCAGGTCGCGTAGATATCATCGACCACGAAAGCAAGGTGACCAAAGTTGCGAGCCGATCCGTAGTCCTCGGAGTCCCAATTGTAGGTGAGTTCGAGCATCGGTGCTTTTTCGCTCAACGCGCGCGCCTCGTCTTCGGGCGCGGCGAGGAAGATCAAAGTAAACCGCCCTTTCTCGCTATCGACTCGGCGAATCTCTGTCATGCCGAGTGCATCGCAATAGAACTTCAGGCTTGAATCGATGTCACGGACGCGGACCATCGTGTGTAAGTAGCGCATCACTCACCTTTTGCTCGATATCTGATGGCGTTATTCGTTCGGCTCACAGTGGCGAAAATTGTTCCGCAAGTGCGAACGCTGCTCCTCTGCCACAGTGCGTCCTAAAATGTCTCGCGGCACCGGGTCGCCGCGATTGGCAAAATCGCTGTGCTGTGGATGAGCACTGGAGATCTCGGTCGGCGGCGATGCAAGAGCTGCATCGAATGAGCTGAGGAATCAAGGTCAGGAAAACGAATCACTCGTCATGTGATTCGCTGTGCGTTCTGTATTCACGCATGTGGAGGAAACATTTTGCGAGCGGTGGCGTGCGCGCGCGCAAAATCGAAACTGGGGACGAATCGTGACGATGTTTCTCGGCGTTTTATCATGTGCTTAGGTGGGCGTATGCGATGTGAATTCAAACATCACAACCACTGGTCAAGGGGGATGCGCCAAAATATTGCCCCTAGTCCCGTGCAGAGCCGGTGTTATGGTTTGCCTCGTTTCGCGGTGGCGTTAGGTGTTCCGTTTCTGAAGAGGGCTCTTCCAGAATTCGGAACGTACCAGCGGCGCGGCGGAGCATGGAGTTATGGTTTGACGCACAGTATATGCGGGGTAAGCAGTATGGGGGATAATAAACGTCCCGAGCTATCTGATTTTCTGGATGTGGGCTCGATCAGCCCAGAAGCGCTCGAAGACGCGGCAGCGGAAGTTTTTGAAGTTGCCGGAATGATCAAATGGTTTGACGCTTCGAAGGGCTACGGCTTCATCGTGCCGGACAACGGCCTGCCGGATATCCTTCTTCACGTCACCTGCCTCCGGGCCGGAGGGTTTCAGACAGCTTACGAAGGCGCACGTGTGCATTGCGAAGTACTGCGTCGGCCGAAGGGCATGCAGGCTTTCCGCGTTCTCAGCATGGATGAGAGTTCGGCGATCCATCCGTCGCAGCTTCCGCAGCGCACGCACGTCGTGGTGCAGCCGGAAAGCGATTGGTGCCGTGCCTACGTCAAATGGTTCAATCGCGTTCGCGGCTTCGGCTTCCTGACGCGCGGCGAGGGCACGCCCGATATCTTCTGTCACATGGAAACGCTGCGTCGCTTCGGCTTCACTGAGCTTCGGCCGGGCCAGATCGTCCAAGTCCGCTGGGGCTATGGATCGAAGGGCTGCATGGCTGCGGAACTCAGGCCGGATGGTGTGCCGACAGGGCTGCCGTCCCGTAACTGACACGGGAACAATGACGATTGTCGTGTCGAATCCAACGAAGGGGGCCGCGATCTGCGTGGCCCTTTTTATTTGCCCGCCTGTCGCCGTGACAGCATGGCCGTCCTTGAATGCAGTGACGGACCTTGTCCCCGCCGCATACGCCAAAATGCGTCAGGATACTCTGACGATCGTTTCTGCGGGCGGAAGGGCGGAGCATGCGTTCTCCATCGAAGTGGCGGCGACGGAGAGGGAAAAAGCCCTTGGACTGATGTTCCGCACCGAACTCGGCGACAGCCAGGGAATGCTTTTCCCTTACGCCGCCGAGCGCGGGTTGCAGATGTGGATGCACAACACGTACATCCCGCTCGACATGGTGTTCATTCGCGCCGACGGCACGATCGCCCGAATTGAGGAACGTGCCGAGCCATTGTCGGACCGTGTCATCTCGTCGGGGGCGCCGGTTCTCGCCGTGCTCGAAATTCCGGGCGGTGCTGCGGCTCGGCTCGGCATCAAGGCGGGCGACAAAGTCCGTTATCCAATTTTTTCGGGGGCGGACGTGCGCTGACGGCCGCAGGCGCGGCGGCTCTCCAGTTGGTGGCGCTTGACGTTAGTTGGCGAAACCGGCAGATGAGAACCCAAGTCGGGGCGTAGCTCAGCCTGGTAGAGCATCTGCTTTGGGAGCAGAGGGTCGCGTGTTCGAATCATGTCGCCCCGACCAATTCCGAAAACTCGCCAGATCTGGTCGTCGAGACGATAGCTCTCGGTGACGGCGAGTGGCTTTTCGGGACGCTGGAAGCGGTCCGCTAATATTGCGTCGTTGCTGCGGTTGATCTCTGCTCAAACAAGATAGGGGATACGGCTGACAACGATCTAGTCGGCGATTTCCGACGGATCTACAAATGGCGCCGGGCAATTCCGAGGGCGCTATGAAAGAAATAATCATTCGGACGTCCTTCGTCATGACGTCCGCCGGATGCCGCTCGGTTATCGGCATTCGTCGCGGCCAGGATACTATTCGATCGCTGTTCTATGATTTCTCCGGCCCGGTCCTCCCGCAAAAACCGATGACGGATGATTTTGCCGTTCTCGCCGTTTTTCCATTTGCGATGCAGCGCGGTGCGAATATTCGCTGTGAAGGACGCGTGTCCCGCGAGCAAATAGAGCGTTTGGAGGAATTGCAGGATGCTTGGGCGTTATTGCATCCTGACCGCTTCCAAAAAATCTCGGTCGTAGCCGACGAGGAAGTTGAGCTGCCGAAGCCGGCCAATCGAGACGCGGTTGTCGCCTATTCCGGCGGTCTCGATGCGACGTTTGCTGTTCACGCGCATCGCCGCGGCTTGCTTGGTCGCCGTCAGGACAATCTGCGGGTTGCCGTGATGATCCATGGCTTCGACATCAGGTTGGATCGGCTGGCGGCTTTTGCACGGGCTGCCGAGATCGGGGGCAACATCTTGAAGGGCTACGATGTGCCGCTAACGACCGTTCGCACGAATTGGCGCGAACTTCGGGCGCCTTGGGAGCAATCGTTTATGTTTGGTGTCGCAAGCGTTCTCCAACAGTTTTCGGGAACCGTTTCGCGCGGCGTTATTGCCGCCGATCAAGCCTATGCTGGAGAGGTGCTCGGGTGGGGAAGCAACAGCGTTACGAATCCTCTCGTCGGCAATTCCGGCTTCCCAATCGATTTCACGGGCGCCGGGTATACCAGAACGAATAAAGCCAGGGCTCTTCGCGGAGAGCATTCCGTGCTCGAAAACCTTCGGGTCTGTTACCAAAATCCCGATAACGCCTTCAATTGCGGGCGGTGTGAAAAGTGCGTTCGGACGAAACTGAATTTCATGGTTTCGGGTGCAGCATCGATCCCGGCTCTTGGTGAATGGCCGACGGTGTCGGAGGTTGATCGCCTCATCGTCGATAATCCAGCCGCCATCAATCTCTATCGGGATCTACTTGAAAACGGTGACTGGAGCGGACACGCGGACCTTAGGTCCGCCGTCAAGCGACTGGTGAGCCCGTCAGACTTCGATAGGAGGCGTCAAAAGGTCGTCAAAGGGGCCATGGGAATGCGGCAGAGACTAAATCATTTTTATCGAAAGCACATTTTGCAGATGTCTCCTGGGGCGTGGTAGCGCGAGCATCGGCGGGCAAGCCCTTTGTAAAGGCGCAGCCGTCCGCTATGGAAGTCTTGTCTTCCCGGGGTGCAAAGGGACGGGCGATGTTTGTCTTGCAACCCCATTTAACTCGGAGCCACCATAACGGCACGGATCTCCAAGCCAGCAAGGACTGCGATGCAGCCGGGCGAAGCTCGGACCAGATCATCGCGTGGTCGAATTATGTCGTCCCGACCAATCTTCTGCCAAGCAGCGCCTCCCGCTGGTAGCAGGATTTCCGTTTTTACTGAACCTCGTTTTCGGGGTATTCCGCGTGCCCGGACGAAGGGTGGATTTATTCCGCGCTCGGCTGCTCCGTATAGTGTTAATTTATTCGGAGTTTAACTTCACGTCTCTACAGTCGGCGAGCAAGTGCGGTCGGTGCGTACATTTCTATGAAAATATTTGTCTTGGGCGGTGACGGATTTTGCGGTTGGCCCATTGCCCTCTCTCTCTCCGCGAAGGGGCACGATGTCACGATCGTTGACAACCAGTGTCGGCGGCGGATCGATCTTGAACTCGACAGCGCCTCGCTGACACCAATCCGCTCGCTCGAAGAGCGATTGAGCGTCTGGCGCGACGCCAGCGGACACGAGATTGCATGGGCCAACATCGACATCGCGCGCGACTACGATGGGCTCCGTGGTCTCTTGAAAACCGAGAAACCGGACGCCATCGTGCACTTGGCCGAGCAGCGCTCGGTGCCGTACTCGATGCGCTCGATGGATCACAGGCGATCGACACTCGAGGGCAATGTTGCAGCCACGCATAACGTGCTCGCGGCGATGGTGGCGTGCGGGCTCGACGCCCATCTCGTGCATCTGAGTTCGATCGGTGTTTATGGCTATGAGACGCTCGGCTATCGCATCCCGGACGGTTACGTAAAATTCGCCATGACGTCAGATGGCGTGGCCAAAGAGCGGGAAATCCTGCATCCAGCAAACCCGGTTTCGATTTATCATTTGTCGAAGGCGCAGGATCAACTGCTTCTCGAATATTACAACAAGAACGACGGCGTTCGCGTCACGGATCTCCTTCAGGGAACGGTCTGGGGCACGCAGACGCCCGAGACGGCTATCGACGAGCGATTGATTAATCGCTTCGACTACGATGCGGTGTTCGGGACCGTGCTCAACCGGTTTGTGCTGCAGGCGACGCTCGGACATCCGCTCACTGTCTACGGTTCGGGCGGGCAGACGCGTGGGTTCATTCACATCACCGATACCGTGCAATGCATCGAGCTTGCGCTCGCTAACCCGCCGCGGCCAGGCGATAGGATGATTGTGCTCAATCAGGTTGCGGAGACGCAACGCGTCATCGATCTCGCGACGATGATTGCTGCGCTCCTGGGTGTCAGGGAAACGCTATTCGTCGAAAACCCCAGGGATGAGCCGGTTAGCAACGACCTTCAGGTCTCTAATGCCGGTTTCTCGGCGCTCGGGTTCCGATCGAAGTATCTCGGTGATGAATTGGTGCGCGAGATCAAGGATGTTGTCGAAAAATATGCGTTCCGCTGTAATAAATCGCAAATATTCGCCGCAGCGTAAGCGCGACGGTGGGATCGGCTAAGACGCGACCGTGCTCACCAACGACGGCGCATCCCGGATCGCGGCGATGAGCCGGCGAACGTCCGAACCGGTATCGAGAAACAGGTCTCGCCCCATGCTCAAAATCTTTTCCCGTTCCCGCTCGTAGTCTTCCCACTTCAGGCGATCGAGGAAATCCGAGATGGTGTCGGCAAAAGGGGCGGCGAATGCGTGCCCTATGGCGTAAGGGGCGAGAAAGCGGTCCATCTCGGATCCCTTCAATACCAGCGGAACGGAACCGTAGTAGCCGCCTTGGTACATACGACACGCGAGTAGCAATTCGGAGTTGCCGCCCATGTCGAGGAAGTCGAGACACCAACTGAAATGGACGCCGCCATACATCTCTTCGAGGTCGTTTGGGATGCGATATTCGCCGTCGTAGTGCCAATTGGGGACAGAGTTGACGAATGTGAGGTAATGGTCGAGGCCGGTTTCTGTCGGAAAACCGCGCGTTCGGATTTCCACCCGGTCGCCGAGGCGCGTTGCAATCTCCGACAGAATCTCCATGCTGCTTGGGCATCGCAGCGTTCCGAACCATCCGATGACCCATCGGTCACGGGTTGTGCGCCACTGATGCGCCGCCGCGGTCGGGGGCGCAACTGGCTCGGGCAATTGCAGCTTGTTCTCGAGAACGAAGTAGGGGCCTGTGTAGCCTTGCACCGGAGTGAAATAGCCCCGCACGAAACCCGGCGACATCACGACAAGAAGTTGCGTCCGAGCGAGGAGCCACCGCTCCGCCCAGCGGAAGAAGCGGCCAGCATAAGTATTCTTGAAGAAGATTGCTTGGACGTCCTCGACTTCATAGATGAGCTTGGCTTGGAGGCCGAACCACCACTTTGCAAATTGCGCCACAAGCGCCATGTCGATCATGCGTGCATATAGAAAATCGGCCCCTTTGAATGCCGCCCTGTTTCGCGCAACGACCCAGCACGCGCGCAAAATTGCGAAAACTCGGGCCGAATACTTGCGGTCGGACGTATAGCCGAGATGAAAATTTTTCCAGTTGGGTTGGAAGGCGGTGTTAAACTTCCGGCGGCGAAACGTGAAGGATGAGACGTCGATGCCAGCCGAACGAAACGACGAAACTCTGAGTATCAATGTCGGGTTTGTAAGGTCGCCGCCAAAATAGACTGATTTCATGTTCGCAATGCTGTTCACTGAAGGTTCCCACACGCAAGCTGAACCGGGCAATCGCAGTACGAGGCGCCCCGAACTTGCGCCCGCGATCGCGAGCCTCGCTCGTGCAGAAAGGACGGCTCGGATCTAAAGTATAGAAAGTGGGGTAAGTTACCATTGGGGCAATTGCAGATGAAAAGACTGCTTTGACATATGACCGCTCGAATATAGATTTTGACGAGAGAACAGCTTTATCTTATCCCCCATCACACTGATCTGAAAGTGACTCTGGAGCCACCATGACGGCACGGATCTTTAAGCCTGCAAAAACGGCGATGCAGTCGGGCGAAGCTCGGACCAAGGAATGGGTTCTCGAATTCGAGCCGGCAAGCCCGCGCGATATCGATCCGCTGATGGGCTGGACAAGCTCGCGGGATATGCAATCGCAGGTTCGCCTCGAGTTCGATACGAAGGAAGAGGCCATCGCTTATGCGACACGCGCCGGACTGGCGTACACGCTGAGCGAGCCGACGCCGAGAAAGCCGATCAAGAAGTCATATGCGGACAATTTCCGCTTCGGCCGGACCACGAACTGGACGCACTAATGGTGGGTCGGCGCGGGCTTGGTGTGAGACCGCGCTCCGAACTTAAAACGCCGAGGAGCTCGCGTTCCGCGAGCCGGCCGCCGGTGCGGGTTTTCTGATGGGATCAGTTTGGCGCAACCGCCTCATCTGGGGCGCCATGATCGTTCTTCTCGCGGTCCTCGCCTTCAAGACGCGGGATCACTTCGCGGCCTATTTCGCGAGTGTCGGCAAACTCGACGTCCGCGTTATTCCCGAAGACGACACCGTGTATTTGCGCTGGCGCGGGAAAATCGACGCGCCAATGGCCAGCCGCATCGCCGAAGCATTCGGGCGCCACAAGGGCGAGGGGCATAAAGTCTTACTAGCGCTGTCCTCTCCCGGAGGTTCGCTCGATCAAGGTGCCGAGGTCGTTCGGCTGCTCGATCGCATTCGTCAGACACACGAGCTTGTCACGAGCGTGGGAGACGGTGCCATTTGCGCATCGATGTGTGTACCGGTGTATCTCCAGGGGGAGCATCGGATCGCCGGCGCGACCGCCGAGTTCATGTTCCATGAAGTGGATTTTCGCGACTTCTTCTCGAAAAAGACCGATCGCAGCGTACCAGCGTCCGCGATCGGCACGGAAACCGACCGCCTTTTCGATAAGTACTTCGAGGCGGCAGGCGTATCTCAGGCGTGGACGCGAAAGGTGCGGGCCGAGATCGCCGGAGGCAACGAAGTCTGGAAGACCGGTCGTCAATTATTTGACGAGAATTCCGGGATCGTACAGCAACTCATGTGAAGTGAGTTGGCGGCTGGCCCCGAAGAGCGCAGCCGCGAACAATCTTCTTGTTTAGCGGAACAACACGGCGGCTTTGCCGAGGGTGTTCCAGACACCCCAGAAGAACGGAATGCCGACCAATAGCCACGCGATGAGCACGCCTGCGCTCATTCCGCCGAAGCCGATGCCGTGCGATCCGCTGCTGTGGGTTGCCTTGGCCTTCACCGCCTGTAACCGCGCGACTTCGGCGTCGCTCATCAGCCACTTGTCGGCGACCGGCCGAATGAGCGCATTGGCGATGAAGCCGACGAGCAGGAAGCCGACAAGAATATACATCGTGCGGTCATAGACGAGCGCACGAGGCACTCCGGCCGCCATCTGGGCATCTCGGATGTAGCCGATGACGAGGGGGCCGAGCACACCGGCGGTCGACCAGGCCGTCAGCAAACGGCCGTGAATGGCACCGACGAACTGCGTTCCGAAGATGTCGGCGAGATAGGCCGGAACCGTTGCAAAGCCGCCGCCGTACATCGTCAGGATCACGCAGAACGCGGCCACGAACAGCGCAATGGAACCCGTGTGCGCCAGCGTCGGCGCCACTGCGTAAAGGGCCATTCCGAGAACGAAGAAGCAGAAATACGTCGGCTTGCGGCCGATGTGGTCGGAGAGCGACGCCCAGAGAAACCGGCCGCCGCTGTTGAACAGTGACAGCAGGCTGACGAAGCCGCCGGCGATGCCCGCAATTGCGGTCGCTTGGATCGGTGTTAGATCGCTGAAGCGAATGTCGGGCAGGCCGATCAATTTGCCGGCGAAAATCTCCTGCAACATCGGAGATGCCATCGCGAGCACGCCGATGCCGGCCGACACGTTCATGCAAAGCACGATCCAGATCAGCCAGAACTGCGGGGTCTTAAGAGCATTGTCGAGATGCACGTGTCCGTGCGTGATCAGAGCGTTGGATCGAGCGGCGGGCGGGGTCCAGCCGTCGGGAGTCCAGCCGTCGGGCGGAACGCGATATCCAAACGCTCCGCAGAGCATCGCGAAAATATAGAGGCACCCGATTACGGCCAGCGCTTCCTTGACGCCGACGGAGTTTGCACTTTTGAAGTGGTTCATCAAAAAGATAGCGATCGGCGAGCCTATCATGGCGCCGCCGCCGAAACCCATGATGGCCATGCCCGTCGCCATGCCGCGGCGATCGGGGAACCATTTGATCAGGGTCGAAACCGGAGAAATATATCCGAGGCCAAGACCGATACCGCCGATAATTCCAAGGCCGAGCCACAGGAGCCAGAGCTGGTGAATGTGGACTGCGGCGGCCGAGATTAGAAATCCGCCGCCCCAGCACAACGCGGCGACGACGCCGGCCTTGCGCGGACCCGCCCGTTCCAGCCAGCCGCCGAAGACAGCGGCGGACAATCCTAGGAATACGATGCCGAGCGTAAACGTCACGAGGAGGTCGCTGACCCGCCAGTCGCACGTCGTCGTGAACAGGGCCTGGGCGATCGTCATATCCGGGCACGTCACCGGCTTGGTGATGCCAAGCGCCTGTGACAACGGTAACCAGAACACGCTCAGTCCATAGCTCATGCCGATGCAAAGATGGATGGCGAGCGCGGCCGGCGGTACAAGCCAGCGGTTGAACCCGGCTTTTGCGATAATACGTTCCCGATCGAGCAAACCGGGAGCGGACAATTCCGCTGAACTCGCTGCCGTCATGTGTTTCTTTCCCCCCAAGAGTCTTTGCCGCTTTGGCGCGGTTGATTTTCCGCTGTTTGTGCACCTCGCGTGCGACACAATCAACATTGCAGCGCGACAATTTCGGCAGTTGGCGCGAATTTCAGTGGTTGATGGTGGGGTTAGGGAAGGCGGCCCGTGCCGGCGGAGGGAAGAACAGGGCGCACGAAACCGCTTTCGCGCTCAGGGCCGCGAATGTCGGTGCTTCTTATTTGCTGGATGCGAGACTCTGATCCGTCTCAAGTCCGAGTTCCGCCGCCATGTTTAACCGCTTCAGTTTTTGCGCATCTGATGCGCGCCAGTCGCCTTCGGTGCAGGATTGGCAGGGTCCGGTTTTCGGCCCGTGCGTAAAAAGTTCTTTCCGCCAATTCGCGAGAGATTGTGCGGCATACGCATCGAATATCGTCGGATAGTCCATCAGGTTGCCTGTAACGAAAGCGTCGGACGACGGCAGGTCTGGATAGAACATGCAGCACGGAAAGATGTTCGCCTTATAGTCGATCGTAAGCGTTCGGAACGGTCGATCACATGGTGCTTCGCGGGTTCTCTTGACTTCGACATTTTTCATGGCGCCGGCACGGCTGACGCCTTTAACAGTAAAATCTCGTGCGAATAATGCCACCTGAATGCGGGGGTATGAAAGACTAGCGGCGATGTCATCTTCCTCAGAGCGGATGAACGTTATGTCGCTCGACAATTTGCTCGCGAGTGCTTCCATTCTCTCCCGTGCATCGAGGCCGTCGAAAGATTTCGTCGGTGCTGTATGGATCGATATAATCATTTCAGACAGGCCTGCGTCGACGACGGCATCAAGATACTCCCGATCGAGGTAATCGCCGTTCGTTGAGAATGTGATGTTGGACCTAGGTACCCGATCTCTGATTTTGGCGACGGTTTCTAAAAGAAAAGGCCGATCGCTCGTTGGTTCGTTGTAGAGGTTCAAGCAGATGTTTCCGGCGTAATCGATCGAGGCAAGATCGTGAACGACGCGTTCGATGACGGCGTCTTCCATCCTCTCTTGGCTGTGAATGCGCGGAACGATCGACACCGGACAATAACTGCACCGCCGGTTGCAATGAGAGGTTATTTCGAGTCCGATGCTTTGGATGCTCTGAAAAAAGAGGGCGCGCTTTTCATCGTCGGAAGTTGGCTCAAAAAAATGCCCGCGTGAATATTCGACACCGCGTCGTTGCCACGCGCCGAACGGCGTCTTCGCCGCGGAATTTGTATCCGTCATAGTATTCCCCGGTTCTTTAATTGCGGCTGCTGGTCTCGGTTCGCACCGAGGGCAGTTCGCAATGTCACTTGAAAATCCCCTTCAAATATGGGGACAAACTATCAGCGGAGAATGTCGTGATCAATGCACCATCTGATGCCCTTGTCCGGAAGCCGGCGCCGATCTCCGATGATGGTCGGACTCTAGGGCGTTGGGCAAATGAAGCACTACCGACGATCGGCGATCCGCGATTGCCTGCCCACATGGAAATTAGGAGCGCGGTAATTTGCGAATTACCCGTCGAACAATGACGCAGTTAGATTCTTCTAATCGATCGAGCCAAAGCTGAATTTGTGACGAGCCGACTCCCGAATACAGCCTTCGGCTCGGCCGTTTGCGGTTGATACACACTCATCCTTAGATGCCCGGGCCAGAGTCATCGTGCGGCTCGTGCTCTCGCCATTGCGATCTCGTGCTCACGACCCTGATGCGCAGAAACCTCCTCGTGTGCAGAGGAGGGCAGCGCGGTCCGGGTTGGGCGTCGTCTCGCCGATCGGGAAGCGCTTGTCGTCGTAGGCATCAACGAGCGTTTTCAAAGTCTCCAGCCGGTCGTCTTCCGGCGTGCCGGGCTCACTATTTCATAGGCGCCGAATTTCCTTCAGGGGCGCCTCGTGCTCGGCGTCGTTTTGAATGGGTTTGGGGTCTCGACTCATGGTCATTTTGTTCCCAAATCGGTCCGGCAGAATTCCGGCATCGGTTCTCTTCTATCGCCTTTTGTTCCCGTTTTTCCCGTTTGCATGTTCCAGTTCTCTGTGGCAAAAACCCCTTCCTTTACGGGCTCCTGGCCCGGTTGCGGGTGTAGCTCAATGGTAGAGCAGCAGCCTTCCAAGCTGAATACGTGGGTTCGATTCCCATCACCCGCTCCAATCCGATGAAAATGAAGCGGCCTGTTTGGCATTTCGGCCAGGGTCGACGGATTGTCCCGGACTCGGGTTAGCGCGGCAGCATCAAGCGATTTGGCGAAGGATCGCGATCAGTGCCGGATAATCCGGGATGATCTCGTAGTCGGCGCAGCGCGACATGTCCTCTTCGAAATCATCCCATTGCATGGCGGTGAGCTGCTCGCGCGTGAAACGGTCTCGTACGGAGGCGCGGTGCATTTGGACCACGGGATTGCACGCTTCCGCCGCCAACGAGGCCGCGACCGCACCGTCATCGCTTGCGATGAAGTCGAGGAAGGCTTCGCCTGCTTGCGGCTGCGCCGCGGGATGATTGATGAGGGCGTTGATCTCGACGAAGGCGACGGCGCCCTTTCCGGCGATCGGGCCGCTTTCGGGTGTGATCGCGCGGACCTCGTGGCGTCCGGCGAGCCGCGCGGGCGATACTGTGTAAACGCCGCCGCTGATGTAGAAGTCGATGTCGCCGTCGATCAGGGCTTTGTTCAACTGACGATGGTCGTCTGTGACGATGCGTGCCGATTCATACACGATCATGGCCGTCCTCTTGAACGAGGTGAGGGCTGCGCGATCGAATGGTTCGAAGGGGTTGAGACCGGCCGCGATCGCAACGTGCATCACGTTGAAATCCTCGTATGAGAGGATGCCGAAACGACGGTTGAACGACGGGTCCAGCGCGAGCTGAAAGCCCTGCTCTCTGGCGACCGACGGCGACAGCCTGTTCTCATTGATGACGAGATTGAAGGGTCCGCACCTCTGGGGAACGCCGATCGTGTGATTTTCGGGATTCACGACCGACGGTCCGAAACGGCGAAACGCCGGCGGCAAGTCTTTCACCTGGTCGGCAAACCTTTCAGGAAGCGTGCGGATCGCTCCCTGCGGGTACAAGGCATCTCGAACGAATGGAGTGTTGATGTTGAGGATGTCCCACGCTTCCCGGCTCGCCAGCACTTTGCGACAAGCGAGATCGTCCGACAGGTGGCTTTCGCCCGAGATAGAAATTCCCGTTGCGGCGCGCAATGTTGAGGCAAACGCACCGTCGGCGTAGCCTTCCCATCCCAACCAGCGAAGCGTCGTCATCGTGAGGAACCGCGTATCGACCCCATCATCCTCTCACAGCCTCGAAATAGGACTGATCGAGAGGGGGATCTTCCGATTTGCCGCGTTCGATGATTGCCGAAAGGTCGTCAACCATCCAGCCGAAAAGTTCGTCGCCCTGCGCGACGCTGGCGAGGCTCGGTTTGCCCGTTACGCCGTTGAGGCTCGTTCTGTTGACGGGATGGGAAAACACCAAGCCGCTTGTACGGTCGGGGTCGTCCGACGACGAGATATGTTCGGCCCGCACGATTTCAGGAGCCACCGAAAGCATCAGCGAGGTTTCGGCAGAGTTCGCGTGCCAATCCTGTGCGTCGGCAAAATGCGACGCTCTGACGCGCTCGCTGATCGTGGCGGTGTTGATCACGGAGACCAACATGTCGTCGTGCTCGGCTCGCAGCATTTCCAGCGCGCAACGGAGCGGTGCCGCATTGGTGACGTGGCTGTTGACGATGACGAGGCGACGGACTCCGCTATGGTAGGCCCAATCGCCGATCTCCTTGACGACGGTGATCAAGGTGATCGGCTGGAGAGCGATCGTGCCCGGCCATCGCCGACTGTGGCCAAGCGAGCATCCATACGGTAGCGTCGGAAGCATCGGAACGCCTGTCCGTTCCGCGACTGCCCGGCAGAGCCTGTCTGCAAGGATGAAGTCCATGCCGGTGCCGAGATGCGGCCCGTGCTGCTCGGTCGCGCCGACGGGAAGGATCGCCGAGTGGCTGGCTTTCGCCAAGTCGCCCGGCAATTCGCTCCAGGTTCTTTCCGCCCAATTCATCCCGTCGCCATTAATAGAACTTCAGATACCGGGCGTGTTCCCAGTCGGAAACGTGATTGATGTAGCTTAGCCATTCGTCACGCTTGAAGTCGAGCCAGGCTTTCTTCATCGACGGCCCGAACGCCGCTTCGCTGAGCGGATCGGCTTCGAAGGCGTCGATGGCCTCTTCGAGCGTTCGCGGCAGATGGTAGACGCCCATTTCCTTGAGTTCGGCTTCGCTTTTCAAATACATGTTCTCAGTGTGGGGATCGCCGGGGTCAAGCTCGTCGGCAATGCCTTCGAGGCCTGCGGCGAGCACAAGCGCGGCGCCCAGATAGGGATTGCACGAACTGTCGGCCGCGCGCAACTCCACCCGTCCGCCGCCGAGCGGAATGCGCAGCGTGTTGGTGCGGTTGTTGTTGCCGTAGCAGGCCCAGACCGGTGCCCACGTGAAGCCCGACATCGAGCCCTTGAGCACGAGGCGCTTGTAGCTGTTCACCGTCGGCGCGACGACGGCGCAGATTGCCGGGAGGTGCTTCAGGATGCCGGCGAGGAATTGATAACCGAGCTTTGAGAGGCCGCAGCCGCGGGGATCGGACGGGTCGGCAAAGAGGTTCTTGCCCGTCGCCTTGTCCGTGAGAGACATGTTGAAGTGGGCGCCGCTGCCGGCGCGATCGCCGTAGGGTTTCGGCATGAACGTGGCAAAGCCGCCGTGTTTGCGGGCGATCTCGTGCGCCATCATGCGGAAGAAAACATACTTGTCGGCCATGGAGAGAGCGTCGAAATAGCGGAAATCGATTTCGAACTGGCCGATGCCGTCTTCATGATCAAAGCTGTAGACGTCCCAGCCGAGGCTGTTCATCGAGTCGATGAGTTCGCCGATCCAGCCGAGGTTATCGAGTGTCCTTGCGACGTCGTAAGCGGGTTTTTCGAGGTTCTTGCGGTCCGAGAGCGGTTTGAAGCCCAGAACCGGATCGTCCTGAAGAACGAAAAACTCGGCTTCCATTCCAAGGTTCAGTCCGTAGCCCAGGGCGTCGGCCTTCGCGAGGGCGCGCTTCAGAATATTGCGGCTGCAGGCGTCGAAGGGTTTGCCTTCGCACCAGAGGTCGCTCGCGAACCAGGCGACGTCCTTGTTCCACGGCAGGACGGCACAGGACCCGGCGTCGGGATGGGCTGCAACCTCTTCGTCGCTCACGTCCTGGGGAATGCCGTCGAGGGCGGCGCCGGTGCAGAGTTCGGAACCGGCCATCATGCGGTCGAAGTGCGCGACCGGAACCGTTTTGCCTTTCGATACGCCGTGCATATCGACGTAACTGGCGAGCAAGTATTTCACGCCTTGAGATGCGAGTTCGCTTCCGAGTTCCGTGGGCCCTTTTTTTACGATGGCGTCCATTTTCTTTTCTTCTCCGATAGGGGACTTGATCGACTAAAGAGAGTGTTGCCGGCGCGGCGAAGCGGATGGTTCTGCCTCGGCCGCGCCGCGTGTTGCGTCTCGTTATTTCGACGCGACCAACGCGTGGACGAATTGTGCGTCATAGGTGTCTTCGATCTTCGGCGCCGCCTTGATCTGGCCGCGCTTGATCAAAACGTCGGCGATCAATTTTCCGGACGTGAAGAGGGACTTGGCGTCGTCATGCGGCGTGAAATAGCCGGCCATTTCCGAGACCGGGATATTGTAGGCGCCCTTGGCCTGTTCCTTCACGTCGTCGACTGTCGTCGAGAAGTATTTCGCGACGATCGGATAAGCCTCGTCGGGGTGCGCCTTGAGGAACGCCATGCCGTCGATATAGCCTTTGATGACGGCTTGGATGGTCTTGGGGTTCTTGGCGATGTAGTCGGTCGAGAAATAGAGGATATCGGTGATGAGGCCCGGCGCGACGGCTGACGTGTAGATCGTGTGGTAGCCGCCGTTAACGTCGAGCTTCAGGATTTTGCTGATGTTGGGTTCGTAAGTCGCGCCGGCGGCGGCACCACCGACGAGGGCGGCGGCGACGTTCTCCGGGGTCGTGTCGAGGCCTTCGACGTCGGCTTCCGTCAGGCCGGCCTTCTGCAGTCCATAGGCGACGAGAAGATTATCGCAGGTCGCGAAGGGATACGCGACTTTCTTGCCCTTGAGGTCGGCCATGGTCTTGATCGACTTCAGGGCGACGACGGCGTCGGCGCCATTGGAATAGTCGATCGGCATGACCGCGCGAAACGCGTTGCCGTTGGCGACAAGGTTGATCACCTGATCGTAGGTGTACATCGCCCCCTGGATGCCGCCGCTCTGGAGGGCAGCGGGGATGAGGGCAGGGTCTTCGAAATCTTTCAGCTCAACTTTGACGCCGTATTTCTCGAACATCTTCTTTTCGACGGCGACATAGAACGGCGCATAGCCGATCCAGGCGACGGTCGCGAGCGAGACTTGCTCTTCGGCGTGTGCGCTCGTCGTGTTGAGCGAGGGGACGCACGCCAGCGCGAACGCGCAGGCTATTGCAAGGTTTCGGAAGCGTGACAAGAGTTTTTGCATGCGTGGATACTCCTTCGTGAAATGGGCCGGGCGTCATGCACCGGCTTCGCTGCTTCCCATTGTCGACCGGTCGAGTGACAGGCCAACGGTTTCGCGGACGCGTTCCATGACCGTCCGCTTCAAGGCGAGAAACTTCGGGTCGAGGCGCATGAGGACGTTGCGTTCTTTCGGCAGAGGCACGTCGTAGACCGTGTCGATGCGGCCGGGATGCGGGGACATCAGAACAATGCGTGTGCCGAGATAGAGCGCTTCCTCGACATCATGGGTGACGAAGACGATCGTCGTGCCCTCCTGCTCGACGACGCTCAGGACAAGATCCTGCATCACTTCCCGCGTTTGCGCGTCGAGGGCGCCGAACGGCTCGTCCATGAGGATGATGGACGGTTTCGACATCAGCGCGCGCGCGATGGCGACGCGCTGGCGCATGCCGCCTGACAGTTGCGAAGGATAGGACTCCTGGGCTTTTGTGAGCCCCACAAGCGAGATGAGTTTTAAGGCGCGCGCTTCCTCGGCGCCGCGCTCTAGCGCGAGATTGTCATGGCCGTTGGCTGCGAGCCGCCGGCTGAACAGAACGTTCTGCTTGACGGTCAGCCACGGAAAGAGGCTGTAATCCTGGAAGACCATGGCGCGGTCGACGCCCGGTCCGTCGATCGGCTGGCCGCCGACGAGGACGACGCCGCCATCCGATGATTCAAGACCGGCAATGATCCTCAACAGCGTGGATTTTCCGCAGCCCGATGCGCCGACAATGGTCAGGAATTCGCCGGCGGCGATGGACAGCGAGATGTCATCCAGCACGAGCGTGCTGCCACGTTTTCCGGGGAAACTCTTGAAGAGGTGCTTGATGTCGATGGATTTCGTCATCGGCTACTGCCTCCTCAGATAAGGGAAGAGAGCGTGATGGAGGGCGCGCAGGATCTGGTCCTGGAGCAAGCCGAGGAAGCCGATGACGATGAGGCCCGCGAAGATCTTATCGGTTTGCAGAAAGCGCTGTGCCTTGAGAATGGCGTAGCCGAGGCCGGAATTCGCGGCGACGATCTCGGCAACGACGAGATACGTCCAGGCCCACCCGAGCGTGATACGGCACGTGGTCAGCATGGCTGGCGCGGCGGAAGGAAAGATCACCTTGTATAGAATTTCGCGTCGCGTGCCGCCCATGGTCTGCGCGGCTTCGATTTGCTGCATCGGGACTTTGCGGACATCGTCCGCGAACATCAGCACCATCTGGAAGAACGTGCCGATAAAGATGATCGAGACTTTCGAGAGTTCGCCGATGCCGCACCAGAGCATCATCAGCGGCACAAAGGCGACGGCCGGCATATAGCGGATGAAATCCATGGCCGGCTCGAGGAGGGCTTCGGCCGGCTTGAATGTGCCGGCGAGAAGACCAAGCGGAAGTGCGATCACGAGAGAGGCGAGGAATCCGAGGCTGACGCGCTGGACGCTGATAATGAGATCGCCAGCGAAACCTTCGTTCACGATCCAGGACCAGAAGCGTTTCACGACGTCCCCAGGACCCGGCATGAAGATTTTCGGGACGATCGCCATCTCGTTGAAGAGTGCCCAGGCGAGGATTGGGGCAGCGACGCCGAGCGTCGCGTAGATCGCGTATTGGCGCCGGCCGAGTGTGCCGCGGATCGTCCACTGGCGTGTGCGGGTGCCGCGGCTCGCATTCGTTGCGGTGGCCTCAGCCGTCGAAATCCTTGCTGGTGAAGCGTCCATTGCAATCGTCCGCATTTCGAAACGCTCGTCGTCTCGACCCTTGCGCTCGCGGGATCCGATTTCGATACCGCTTGCGTGTGGACTAATTAAACGCTTAATTAATATTGCGGCGCAAGCGGCCGTGGCGGTTGAAACTGCGGAATTTTTGAACAATCTTCGCACCAGATCGCATATTCTCAAGGCACTGCGATCGGGCAGAGCCTCTCGGCTTTTGGTATGAAGGCTGGCAGGCAAAAAAAGGATTCGGGGAGACTTAAGGTTGGCTAATCCAAGCAGATCGGCGCTCGCCGTCCGCCGGTCGCGGACACAGAAGCCGGCAGGCCGCCGTGCGGTCCGGGTCGGGCGTCCCAAGCTCGACGTTGCGTCGCCTGATGCCGAGACGCATATCCGCGAAGTATCGCTCGATCTGTTCGCCGAGCGAGGGTTTTCCGCCGTTACGACGAAAGACATTGCCGATGCTACCGGCTTCAATTCGGCGCTGATCTATTATTACTTCGGAAGCAAGGAGGAGCTTTTCCGCAATGCGGTGACGCTGGCGGTCGAACGCGCCTTCGAACCGTTCCGCGTCTCTCGCGAGGGCTTAAAGCATCCGCGAGATATCATCTACGGATGGCTCGACAACCACATCAAAGAATATGAAACGATATCGAAGCTCATCAAGATTGCCGTCGACTACGCCAAGACGTCGAAGCGGAATGTTCGGATCGATGAAGCGATACGGCGGTTCTATGTCGACGAGCGGGATGTGCTGCGGGCTGCGTTGGCTGCCGGAATAGCGCGCGGCGATTTCCGTAAGGTGGATGTCGATGAGACAGCAAGCTTCATTTCGACCTATCTCGACGGCGTTTTTGCACGCGCGATGATCCTGAGGGATTTCGATCCGATAGCGTCGATCGGTGAACTCAGGACTTTTCTGAACACGCATCTGACGCCGAAGAAGTCGTGAGCGATCGTTCGGCCTCGCGGTGGCAGGATCTGTAGAGGGACGGCCTCTCTACCACCGCAGCAATCTCGAAAAGAGCATTCCGGCCAGAGCGATCAGCAGCATTCCGAGCGTGTACCACGTCGCCAGGAACGGGAGCGTCTGCTCGGTGCAGTGAAGCGAATAGATGCAGGCGCCGTAGCCGCCTGCCATCAGGCCCGCCGCGGCCCCGGCGATGGTGTATCGCGTCGGAGCCAGACGACGGAGCGCAAGAAACGCGGCGACCAATAGAGGGATGGAGAGGGCGACGATCGCCCAGGGGCAAAAGGACGAGGAACGGCCGAACCAAAGTCGGCTCCAGTCGCTGGACGGTGCCATGGCTATTTCCGCCACCGCGGCGATCGCCATCGACGCGAGGACGACAGACACGATTGCGAAGGCCCACGTTGCTGATGCGCCTGGCCGTCCGAGCCGTTCGAGGGCCAGGAGCCCGGCGGTGCCGATTGCGAACGTGTATCCGGCCTTCACCCAGAAAGCAGCCGAGCGCAGCGCTTCGTTCAGTTCGGGGCGAGGGCCGAGCCAAAGCAGCATGGCGGCGAGGGAAAAGATGAGTGAGAGCGCAAGGCTCACCGTGATCGCCTTTGCAACCGAACCCGATGGTGTCGGAAGATCAGCGACAAGGCCCCGGATCAGCTGGTCGGTTCTCAATTGTTGTCAACTCCGTTCAAGCGAGCAAAATTTCTCGGCGCGGGCGGGGTCGCCAGCGCATTCTGCCTCTCATTGAGGGAATTCGTTCTGCTGAACGGCGTAGTTACATCGTCACGGCACATTTTTTGCGGTGAGGCTGTCGCGGTACCGGGGAGTGGGGGATCGGCTGAGCGAAATCGGGCTTGTGTCCGCCTGCGCGCAGACGAATAGCGGCAAGCTTCCTAGATACAACCCTTCCGGCCCCCGCAGCGCGATGCCGACAGGGCTCTGTTCTGTCGCCGAATTCGTAAATTCGTGGCACGAGTGCAAACGTCGGCCAAATGATAGATCATTCCTAACCTTCTCTTCGTTGGCGGCCCGGCTGTCGTCGTCTTTTGCTCGGAGCGGCTATACGCATCTAGCGAGATGACTTAGTATGCGTCGGAGGCACTTTGACCTTCCCCATCTGCATAGTTCGGCGCGAGCACTCATATGAATGATGACTACGGACTGCGGCCGTCGGCTTGTCGAGGCGCGGCCAATCGTAAGTGTGCTCGACCCATTTGGAGGCGCCTCTCTTGGGCAAGCCCGGCATTCGTCGTTGCAGCGACATTCGGGCTTTCAGCCTGCGGGGACAGGAACGCGTTCGTCCCGCCACCGCCTCCAAAAGTTGAGATTGCGGTCCCGCTCAAGCAGACGGTCACGCGCTATCTGATGGCGACGGGGAACGCCGCCGCCGTCAACAGCACGACGCTGGTTGCGCGTGTTCAGGGCTTTGTTCAAGGCATAGACTATAATGACGGTGATGACGTCAAAACCGGCAAGACACTGTTCGTGATCGAGCAAAAGCCCTATCAGCTGTCGCTTGAACAGGCGCAGGCAGGTATGGCGAGCGCCGAGGCCAACACCAAGAAGACGAAGGCCGACTTTGAGCGCCAATCCGATCTCGCGGCCAAGAATATCGCGAGCCAAGCGACGCTCGACTCGGCGACCGCCACTTATGATGCGGCCGTCGCCGCGCAAAAGCAGTCTCAAGTCGACATCGACCAGGCTCAGCTCAATCTCAGCTATACGGACGTCCAGGCTCCCTTCGACGGTATCGTGACCGCGCGCCAGGTCTCGCTTGGGCAACTTGTCGGCGCGGGCAGCCCGACGACGCTCGCGACGATCGTTCAGCTCGAGCCGATCTATGTGAACTTCTCGGTAAGCGAAACGGATGTTCAGAGCATTCGCTCCAACCTGAGAGCCCGGGGTATCACGCCCGAAGAACTCAAGAAAATTCCGGTTGAAGTCGGCTTGCAGAGCGAGAAGGGCTATCCGCATCGCGGGACGCTCGACTACGCGGCGCCGAACATCACTGCGGCGACGGGAACCCTGTTGGTGCGTGGCGTCTTGCCGAACAAGGAACACGCGCTGCTGCCGGGTTATTTCGTGCGTGTGCGGGTTCCGCGCGCCAAACAGGAGGATGCGCTGCTGGTGCCGGATCGCGTCGTCGGCAGCGACCAGGCAGGGCGTTATCTGTTTGTCGTCAACAAAGATGACGTCGTCGAGCAGCGGAAGGTGGAGCTTGGCCAGCAGGTCGGCGACCTCCGCGTGATCGAGAAGGGAATAGCGACCGACGACCGCGTCGTCATCTCGGGACTGATGACGGTGGTGGCGGGACAAAAGATCGAGCCTCAGTTGAAGACGATCAGCGCGCCCGCGCCGGATGCCGGACCATGATCTCAAAATTCTTCATCGAGCGGCCCGTCCTCGCGAACGTTATCGCGATCCTGATGGTCGTGATCGGTGCAGTGAGCGTTTTCAAGCTGCCCGTCGCGCAATATCCGAATGTGGTGCCGCCGACCGTTTCGGTCACGACCAGCTATCCGGGCGCGAGCGCCCGGACCGTCATCGATAACGTCGCCCTGCCAATCGAGCAGCAGGTGAACGGCGTCGAGGACATGATTTATATGCAGTCGTATGCTGCTTCCGACGGCACGTACACGCTGACGGTCACGTTCCAGATCGGCACCGACCTCAACGCCGCGCAAATCCTGGTGCAGAACCGCGTTCAGGCGGCGATGGCGTCGCTACCGCAAGCGGTTCAGGTGCAAGGCGTCGTCGTTCAGAAGAAGTCGACGTCGATCCTGCAAATCGTGGCGCTGACGTCGCCGGATAACAGCTTCGATAGTCTCTATCTCAGTAACTACGCGACGATCCGTCTGAAGGATGAGATTTCGCGTCTTCCCGGTGTCGGCAACGTCAATGTGTTCGGCGCAGGCCAGTACGCGATGCGGGTGTGGCTCGATCCGGAGAAGATGCAGGCGCGAAGTCTCGATGCGCAGGACGTGATCCAGGCATTGCAGCAGCAGAGCGAGCAGGTGACGGCGGGCCAGGCGGGAATGCCGCCGGTCGCCGGTTCGCCTTCGTTCCAATATACTATCGACGTCCAGAGTTGCTTCGATGACCCCGAGCAGTTTGCCAATGTCATCGTCAAGACGGGCAGTGACGGCGACCTCACGCGATTGAAGGACGTCGGGAGGGTCGAACTCGGTGCTCAGACCTATGCCCAGTTTTTCAATCTCGATGGCCAGCAGTCGGCGGGTCTGGCGATTTTCCTGACGCCGGGGGCGAATGCTCTCGATGTCGCGAAAGAAGTGTCCGTCAAGATGACGGCGCTCGCGAAAGACTTTCCGAAGGGTATGACCTACCTCATTCCTTTCGACACGACGATCTTCGTTCAGCAGGCGATCGACGAGGTTTACAAGACCCTGATCGAGGCGGGGTTCCTTGTTCTCATCGTCATTCTCGTCTTCCTGCAGGATTGGCGCGCGATGCTCGTTCCGGCGACGACCGTGCCGGTCACGATCATCGGCGCCTTTGCGGCCATGGCCGCGATGGGGTTCTCGATCAATCTCTCGACGCTGTTCGCGATCGTGCTGGCGATCGGCATCGTCGTCGACGACGCTATCGTGGTCGTCGAAGGCGCTGCGCATAACATCGAGAAGGGTATGTCCGGCCACGACGCCGCGATTGCAGCCATGAATGCGCTCATCGGACCGATCATCGGCATCACGCTGGTTTTGATGGCCGTGTTTCTGCCTGCGTCTTTCCTGCCGGGTCTAACGGGGCAGATGTACGCGCAATTCGCGCTCGTGATTGCTGCGACGGCGCTGATCAGCGCGGTGAATGCGGCAACGCTGAAGCCGACGCAATGCGCGCTTTGGCTCCGGCGTCCGGTGCCGCTTGAGAAGCGGAATGCTTTCTATCGTGGGTTCAATGCCGTCTATCAGCGTATCGAGAACCGCTACGCCGGTTTGATCGGCAAGATGGTTCACCACAGCGTCGCGATGTTCCTTGTCGCGCTGGCTATCATCGGCGCCGCCATCTTCGGAATGACGCGTGTCGCGACGGGCTTTTTGCCGATCGAAGACCAGGGATATCTGATCGCATCGGTGCAGCTTCCGGACGGCGCTTCGCTCGGCCGCACGCAGCTGTCGCTGCAACAGGTCGAGAAGATCGCGAAGGCCGTTCCGGGCGTCGAACGCGTCATTACCATCGCCGGTATGTCGCCACTCGATAACAGTGCCTCGCTCTCGAGTGCAGGCGTCGCTTACATTATGCTGAAGGACTGGAGCGAGCGCGGCAAGAGTGAGGATCTCGCGTCTCTCTTCACGACGTTGAACGAGAAGATGTCGGCCGTCGAGGACGGCGTCGTCATGGTGCTGCCGCCGCCGCCGATCCAGGGCATAGGCAATGCCGGCGGGTTTACGATGCAGATCGAACTTCGTGACAGTAGTTTCGATCTCCTGAAACTCGAGAGTGCGACAAATGCCATGGTGAGGGCCGCCAATACCCAGTCGGGCATCCGGCGCGCTTCGACGACATTCCGGGCGACGTCTCCGCAATACAAGGTGACGATCGATCGCGCGAAAATTCAAACGCTGTTGCTCACGACCGATGAGGTTTTTTCGACATTGGCGAGCTATTTCGGTTCGAGCTACGTCAATCAGTTCAACAAGTTCGGACGCGTCTTCCAGATTTATGTACAGGCCGACGCAAAGTTCCGCATGGAGCCAAACGAAATTCTGAAGCTCAGGGTACGCAATCAGAACGGCGACATGATCCCGCTCGGAACGGTCATGACGATTACGCCGGTCGTCGGCCCGGCCCTCATCAGTCTTTACAATCTCTATCCTTCAGCGAGCATCGTCGGCGTGCCTGCGAAAGGTTTTTCGTCGGGCGACGCCATTGCGCTCATGGAGCACATTGCGGCGCGGACGTTGCCGCCGGGTGTGGGATACTCGTGGACGGCGCTTTCCTATCAGGAAAAGCTGGTGGGCGGGCAGATCTACTACGTGTTCGCACTCGCCATGCTTCTGGTCTATCTCGTGCTCGCGGGGCAGTACGAGAGCTGGTACACGCCGATGGCGGTGCTTTTGGCGGTGCCGCTGTCGCTCGTTGGCCCGGTTCTTGTGATGTTGGGGCTTGGGATCGACATCAACCTCTATGTCCAGATCGGTTTGGTGCTTCTGATTGCGCTTTCCGCGAAGAATGCGATCCTGATCGTCGAAGTTGCCCGGGAACTCAGAGCCGAAGGCAAGGCCATTGCGGAATCGGCGCTTGAAGCTGCGCGCGCCCGCTTCCGTCCGATTCTGATGACATCGTTCGCATTCATCCTGGGCGTCGTGCCACTCGTCGTCGCCACGGGCGCCGGCGCATCGGCGCGCAAGTCGATCGGTATTACGGTTTTCAGCGGGATGTTGGCGTCCACGTGCCTTGCTGTCTTGTTCGTGCCGTCGTTCTTCACCATCATCCAGCGCTTCGAGGAATGGCGGGCGTCACGGAAGGCGCCTGTCACCACGGCCGTTGAAGGTGCGCCTCCGCACGCATGAGGCGGCGGTTTCGAGCGGGACCTAAGGTCTTGCAACTGAAAGGTGTTCGGCAAGGGTCACCCGATTGCGGTCGAGCCTCCTATTCTCAAACGCCGAAGCTTGAGCGGCGGGTGGACGCGGTGGCTATCGTGATCGCGAAACACAGCGTAAAAGGTTCGGGGCACTGAGGGTTGAGGGTGTTATGGCCAAGTGGCGTCGGCGTAGCCAAGCGACTGAATCTTCCGATCGACGTTCCGCGACCTTCGACCTTGCTCGCTTTCAGAAGCTTTGCGGGATGCTCGCGTCTCCCAACGACGGCGAACGCGCGTCGGCTGCGGCGAAGGCGTCGGAAATGCTCAAAGCTGCGAACTTGACCTGGAACGACGTCATCAAAGACGCCAAAGCGCTCCACGATCACATCGCGCTGGGGAGCGCGCCGGAAGAGGAAGTGCGTGCGCATCGGTTCTGGAAAACGAAGGGCCCGGCCGAGCGGCCGGGGCGCCCAGGAGCTTGATCGGCTTTTCTTCGCGGGGGCAGCCCCGCGCGTGCGCGGCGTCTATCTTTAGGCTTCAAAGCCCTTGATCGCCCACGCCGCCGCATATCCGAATAGCCAAAGGGCGACCGGGGGGGCGAAAAGCAGGATCGGGACTTCGATGAAATCGCCTCGCGTGCTGAGGCTGCCTTGAACGCCCTCGAGCAGGAGGTAGATCGTCCAGCCCATGATCCAGCCGGCGGACGCGAGAATCCAGACGCGAAAGAGACCGCGCCTCCAGTTCAGGGGGGCGGACGCGGATTCGGTTCTCACGTCGTTGGCGGCCCGGCGCGGAATCCCAAAATTCGTCATATCACCCTCCATTTTCGAACGAACGCTTAGCGGTTTGGACTGCGCTCGATCAGTCTCGCCGGCCGCTCTTTCGATCACGTCAAAGAGAGCCCGTGCGGGCGCGCGGACGGTATCACGGTCGCGGCTGCCATGCACGACCCTTACGGGTGGCGCCTCTCGAAGCCAAGCATGGGCAAGGTGATTATGTCGCCGCAATGGCCGCCGCGCCAACCGCCTTGTGCTGCTACACTTTTGCCAACATATCGTTCGTCTCAGGGCCGATCACGGCAGCCCATTCTTCCCCCGGGAGAGCAACAGCCATGACGCAAGTAACGACCCTCTCGGTGCTGGACCTCGGTGCGCATTTGCTGGGCTTTTACGATGGCCGCATTGCCGGCAAGCGATACCATGGCGATGAGCCGAACTGGCTCGACGACGGCGGTTTTGCACTCGGCATTTGCAGTTATGCCATCGTCGACGGGGCGTCGGCGGTCGTTTACGATACGCATCTTTCGGTTGCGCACGCCGAGGCTATTCGACAGGAGCTTGAGCGCCGCGGCGTTCGCGATATTCGCGTTGTGCTTAGTCATTGGCATCTGGATCACGTCGCGGGCAATGCCGCCTTCAGCGATTGCGAGATCATTGCTGGCGCAGAGACGGCGCGTCTGCTGGCGGAGAAGAAGGCGGCGATCGAGGCCGGGACGCTCGATGGTCCCCCCGCCATTTCGCCGCTCGTTCTCCCGACCACCGTTTTCGAAGGCGAACACGAACTTAGATGCGGTGACGTCGCTATCGAGCTGCGGCCGCTCGACATACACAGCCGGGATGGGATCGCCGCGTATTTACCGGGCGACGGCACGCTGCTCGCGGGCGATACGCTGGAAGACACAGTGACGTATGTCGACGAGGCGGACCGGCTGGCGGAGCATTTGCGAGACCTTGCGAAGATGGCGACGTGGGACTTCTCGCGCATTCTTCCAAACCATGGGGCGAAAGACAGGATCGCGGGTCAAGGCTACGATCGTGGTCTCATCGATGCGACGCGGATTTACATCGAGCGGCTGTTGCGCGTCGGGGAGGACGACCGCCTTGCGGCGCTCTCGCTTTCGGAGTTCCTTCCGGAGCCGCTTGCCGACGGCTCGGTTACGCTCTTCGAGCCATATGAAGCCGTACACCGGGGGAACGTGGCAAAAGTCCTAGCGGTTCACCGGGTGCCACAGATTTAAGGCGTACGGGACGAATCTCTCGGGTCGCCCCACTTGGAAGTGCTGCGTTGCGCGATATGCTGCTGCCGGAGAGCTGACGAGGCGCAGAATTCATGACCGGCGGATTGCGGATATCGAGGAAGGGACAGCAGTTCGCGCGGAACCTCGACTGGAATCTCGTCCGGCTCTTTCTCGATATCGTACGGTCGGGCGGCATCAGCACCGCGGCGCGGGCGCTCAACAAACAGCAGCCGACCATCAGTGCAGGTCTCAAGCGTCTTGAGGATCACGTTGGGGCGCCGCTCTTTGTGCGTTCCGCACGGGGCGTGGCGCTGACGCCCGCGGGGCGATCTTTTCTCAAATCTGCGGAAGATATCGAAACCCTGATCTCGGGCATGCCGGGCGATGTCGCCCAGTCGTCGGGGCGGTTGCAGGGTGTCGTCACGCTTCGTGTCATCTCCGACCTAGTGGCTCCGGCGTTCGATCAGGCGATGGTGTCGTTTCATCAGACCAATCCGGACGTCGAGATCCGCTTCGATATCGCGCCATGGCGTGACGTTGTCCTTTCGGTGAAAGACGGGAGTGCCGACATCGGCATCGCCTGCGATCAGGTGACGAGCCCGGAGCTTCGGTATCGGCCGCTGATGCGCGAATGGCAGCAGCTCTATTGCGGCAAGTTACATCCGTCGTTCGGCGGGGCTCCGAGGGTGCCTGAATCGGTCGCCAGCGAGATTTTCGTTTTGACCGGCGAGGACGAACCCGTGGAGCTTGCAAGCTTTCGACAAAGACATGGGCTTGGCGAGCGATCGGGAGGATCGGCGGAAACCTTACATGAGGTCAAGCGCCTCATTCAGATCGGCATCGGCGTCGGCTTTCTGCCGACTGTCGTCGCCTCGGAGGCGGTCGAAACGGGTGAGCTTTGGCCAATGCTCCATCCCGACATTCTGCCAACCTATCCCGTCTATTTGATTACGCGTGAGGCCAGCCTCGGTGCACCGTCGCGCGCGCTCCTGGACATGATCGACATGCACATTCATGAGGTCGACCCGGAGAGTGCAGAGGCGGCGCCGGAGCCATAGATTCGATCTATGGCCTGTATCGGCATGCAATGGCTTCTGCCGTGATCGCATCGATGACAGTCTGTTGGCATCGGAGATGCGCGAATGATCGAAATCAAGGATACGCTTGGCCTCTGGGAGCGGTCGCTGATCGCGTGGCCGGACGGGCGCGAGGACCGGACAACATTCGTCGCGTGGCTCCAGGGTCCGAGCCTGTTCGCGGATCTGCGCCAGCCGGCTAATCCGCCGTCGTTCGACAACGTGTCGTGTCTCGATGATTTGCACGCCCGGCATTTCGAGTGGCTGGCGCAGCAGGAAGGATTTGCCGGCCGGTTCGTGCAGTCGGGAGACGCCTTCGAGTGGCGCCGTGCGATCGATTTTCAATGTCCGAGCGACGCCGCCGACGCCGGCTACTTGTCTTTCGCCGATGGCATTCTTATCGAGCGGGGAAGGGACATTCCCTATATCGAGCATTGGCATCATACGTCGCCAAGCATTCAACCGCACTTTGCGCTACGGATGCGGGATGAGCAGGGTCTGGATGGCTTCTTCGTCCGGATCGGCGAAATTTTCATGTACGTGCGCAACCGGGCCGTCGCGCTTCCTCGTGGGGGCTCTTTTGCCGATCTGGTTAAGGGTTGTTCGCCTGAGGACGCGCGCTGCTTGCTCGATTGCGAAATCTCGCTGGGTCGCGTTCGCGACGGTTTGTGGCTGATCGGGCGATCGAGCTTGCCTTTTCGCGTCAGGTCCGATCTTGCACCCGAGTTTTCGAGCGATTGCGAGACCATCCGGGTTCGCGATGTGACTGCGAGTGGTGCGCCGCTCACGCGTCGGTGGACGATCGTCGATATCGACGTCGAGCGTCACCGACACGACTTTTCGGGGCAGGAACGCTTTCCTTTTTCCGCCCAATGACTGGGAGAGTCCAATGATCATGCGTTCGGACCCGTTCTGACATGCCCCGATCCGAATAGGTGCCGCAGGGATTTGAGAGGATGGAGATGAGCACGGCAGGAAATTTCTCGAGTATTCCGATCGTCGATGTCACCAAGCTGCGCACCGGGACACTCGAAGAGCAAATGGCGGTCGCCGACGAGCTTGGACGGGCCGCGCGTAACGTCGGCTTTGTCTATATCACCGGCGGCGGTGTCGATGAGACACTCTTCAATGGGGTTCTGAATGCGACCAAGCGCTTCTTCTCGTTGCCATATGAAGAGAAAATGAAGGTCTATATCGGCAACTCGCGCAACCATCGGGGCTATGTGCCGGAGGGCGAGGAAGTCTTCTCTTCCGGATCGAAGGATAAGAAGGAAGCCTACGATCTTTCGATCGATTTGCCGGCGGACGATCCGGACTACGTCGCCGGTAATCCGCTGCTCGGTCCCAACCAATGGCCGGATGTGCCGGGTTTCGCCAAGGCGGTCGACGACTACTACAGGGCGGTCTTCGCTCTCGGCCGCATCTTGTTGCGGGGGTTCTCGATGGCGATCGGAGAGGAGCCGACGTTCTTCGATCAATACGTCACTAAGCCGCCGAGCCAGTTGCGCCTCATCCACTATCCCTTCGATTCAAGCGCCGAAGACCGGCAAGGTATCGGCGCGCACACCGACTACGAGTGCTTTACGCTTTTGAGAGCCACGTGTCCGGGGCTGGAGGTGATGAACGGCGCCGGAGAATGGATCGATGCGCCGCCTGTTCCTGGTGCCTATGTCGTCAACATCGGCGATATGATGGAGATCTGGACGAACGGCGAATTCGCGGCAACTTCTCACCGCGTGCGCAAGGTGCCCGAAGAGCGCTATTCTTTCCCGCTCTTTTTCGCCGCCGACTATGACACGGTCGTCGCGCCTTTGCCGCGCTACGTATCTGGCGATACGCCGCAAAGGCCATCTCTCAAGGCGGGTGAACACCTTTTCGCTCAGACGATGCAGAGTTTCGTCTATTTGAAGGAGCGCTTAGCCCGCGGTGAGATCACGCTTCCTGAAGGGTCGGCGCCGCTGTCGTCGTTCGGGCAGGAAGCCCGGCAGAAATATTGATCGCTCTGTCGTTTTCTTTCAGCGCGTGACGTTGACCTTCGCCAGGTCGACGAGCTGCTTGCCGCGGCCGTCGAGGACGGCTTTGAGCATGAACATGCTGAAATGCGTTGCCTCCTTCAGAGACGTCGTGGGCGGCATGACCAATTCCTGACGCGCACTGACCACATCGACGAGGGCCGGGCCGTCGTGGTTGAAAGCTTCGGTCAGGGCGCTGCGCAAATCCTGCGGCCGCTCGACGCGAATGCCCTTGACGCCCATGGCACGCGCGGTCGCTGCGAAATCGGGATTGAGGAGATCGCAACCCGTATCCAGGAAGCCGGCAGCCTTCATCTCGATTTCGACGAAGCCGAGCGTGCCGTTGTTGAGAACGACGAGTTTCACCGGCAGCTTGTGCTGACTGAGGGTGATGAAATCTCCCATCATCATCGTGTATCCGCCGTCGCCGGAGAGAGAAACGACCTGGCGTTCTGGAAATGCGGCCTGGGCTCCGATGGCTTGCAACATGGCGTTGGCCATGGAGCCGTGATTGAACGAGCCGAGCAGGCGGCGCTTGCCGTTCATCTTGAGATAGCGGGCCGCCCACGCCGTCGGCGTTCCGACGTCGCACGTAAAAATCGCGTCTTCGGCCGCCACTTCGCTGACGACGCGGGTTACGAATTGCGGATGGATGATCGTGCTTTTCTCGCTTTCGTCGGCGAGAGCGTCGAGATTACGCCGCGCGGCTTCGTAGCTCGAGAGCGCATCGTTCAGGTGCTTGCGATCGTTGTGAGCGTCGAGCCGGGGCAGCAGCATTCTCAGCGTTTCGCGGACATCGCCGAGGAGGCCGATCTCTATCGGCGTGCGATTGCCGAGGGCTTCGGGTCTGACGTCGACTTGAGCGATGTGCGCGTGATGTGGATAGAATTGGCGGTATGGGAAGTCCGTTCCGAGCATCAGGAGGGTGTCGCAGCTTTCCATTGCGAAATAACCGGATTCAAATCCGAGGAAGCCCGTCATTCCGACGTCGAATGGGTTTTCGTACTCGATGTATTCCTTGCCGCGGAGCGCGTGGACGATCGGGGCCTTGAGGCGTTCGGCCAACCGAATGACGTCGTCGTGTGCGCCGGCGCAGCCTGCACCACAGAGAAGCGTGATTTTCGACGAGCTGTTCAGGAGTTTCGCCAAGCTCGCGAGGTCGGTCTCGTTCGGCTGCAAAAGGGGGGCCTTCGGCGTGAGCCATTTCGGAACGGGAGTCGCCAAAGGCATCAAGGCGACGTCGCCCGGCAGCACGACGACGGCAACGCCCTTTTTTGCCACGGCAACGCGCATGGCGCGCTCGAGAATTTGAGGAAGCTGCTGGGGATTGGAGACGAGCTCGACGTAATGGCTGCATTCGCCGAACAGGATTTCGGGGTGCGTCGCCTGAAAGTAGTCGATGCCGAGTTCGCTGCTCGGGAGGTGGGCGGCGATGGCGAGAACGGGTACGCGGCTGCGATGGCAGTCAAACAAGCCGTTGATGAGGTGGAGGTTGCCGGGGCCGCAGCTGCCGCAGCAGACGGCGAGTTCACCGGTCAACTGGGCTTCGGCCCCGGCGGCGAACGCGGCGGCTTCCTCGTGGCGCGTGTGGACCCACTCGATGCCCCCGTGACGCCGGAGTGAATCGGTAAAGCCGTTCAGCGAGTCTCCGACGACGCCGTATATCCGCTTGACGCCGGCCTGCTTGAGAGTTTCCGTCAGAAAGTCGGCTGCTATCCTTGCCATTGGGTATCTCCGGGGATTTGGCTTCGAAGCGGGTTCGCCTAGGACAATCCATCAACACTTAAGGCGGCGTTGAATTCTGGGAGCGGGGTATGTCGCCAGCACGATATGATGCACGCCCTTCCTCAACGCACGGAATTAACGATGAAATCCACGAAGGCACGAACCTTTGCGGCCGGGTGATGGCGCGACGGGAGTGTAAACGTTGAGCGGAAATCGTTCGTCGCGCCGAATTCGCCGAACGATCTTGCTGCGGCATTCGCAGAAATCCCAGGGCATGAATAATCCGATCCGGAGGATGCAGATGCTCGACGGTTTCATCGAGGGCAGGATTGCTTTCGAGGGTAATTCGGCAGATCTCGTAAAGGCTCGGACGAAGCTAGAAGCCGTGCTGCGCGGCCTGATCTAAGTCAGTTTCGCGGATTGTCGCGCGCTTTAGCCTTGATGAGCGCGTCCGGCCTCCGGAACGTCGGCGTCGTGGCAGAGTTTTCAAACCGCCGCGGGTTGAATGTTCGGTAGACAAGGGTTCGTAAGTCTCGGGAGCAGATCATGGCGCGTTTCGTTGGAATAGATCACATTTCGGTGCGGGTCAGCGATTTTGCGAAGTCGAAGGCCTTCTATAGCGGACTGTTCGAATTTCTCGGGCTCGAGGTGATGGATGAATACGACGACTCCATGGGCTGGACCAACGGTGAGACGAGATATTGGATCGGCCAGGCGGACGCCAAGGGCCGCGAGCGGAAGCACCACAGCGGAGATATCGGCCTTCACCATTATGCCTTTCAGCTGCGGAGCCGAAAAGACGTCAATGAACTTCAAACTTATTTGAAGCAGAACGACGTGACGATCGTCGATCCCGCGGATGAATATTATGAGGACTACTATGCCGTCTTCTTTCTCGATCCTGACGGTATCAAGCTTGAGGGCATGAAATACGGTGAGGCACACGAAAAGGCGCGAAAGAAAAAGTGATGGGGGCCGGGACAGAATGACGAAAATCGAGGGATTAAGGCGTCAATGATGACAGCACGCGCTCGATGTCTTCGAATATGAAGGGCTTGCTGATCATCGGCTGCGTCTTGAAGTTTGCAGGCAGTCCGTCGATCCCGTGGCCCGTCGCAAACGCGAACGGCAGGTTTGCATTTGAGAGTGCCTCCGCAATCGGGGTGCAGTCCTGATCGCCGAGGGTGCAATCAAGAATTGCGAACGCGGGCGGATCCGAATTCAGAAACGACAACGCCTCGTTGACAGTGGCGGCAGGTCCAACGACGTCGTGTCCCATGTCTTCGATGTACATTGCCAACAGCTGTGCGATCAAAGCTTCGTCTTCGACGATAAGGATGCGGGCCACAGGTAGCTGCTCTTTGCTGGTCTCATTGCTAGTCGCTCATTGGAGATCGAGAATAATAACATAGGCTTGCTCCGATCGAAAGTTGTCTCGATGCCGGCCCAGAGGATGCCGTATACGGTTTGGGGACGTTGATTTTCGCGGCGCTGCGTGGTGAGTGTTGGAGACATTCAACGAGGGCTGAACGATCGGTGGGTACGGAATTTCTGCGAAATGGCGTCTGCGCCTCGGTCCGCGCGAGATTCTCTGCCGCGATTCACCTTTACCTTGTGGTTTTTGGTCTTGCGCTCTCGTTAAGCGGGTCGGCGGAAGCTCATCACCAGCACAGGGGATCCGATACGTCGGGCATTTCCATTCCCAACCTTACGCACGGGCAGTTGCGTGTCATGACCCGGTATCTGCCGGTTGTTCTGGACTTGGCCAATCGCCAGGTCCGGCCGGGCATCGAGGCCCGCACACTGCAAAACTTCGTAAACTTGCAGTTCGCCTATTGTTTGTGGGGCCTCGTGCCGGGAAGTCTTTCCGAGGAAGACAATCCTTTCAACGCGTGTTCTCATGCCTATCTGGCGGGAAGCAAAGCGCTTCTCGACCGGCTCCGGCAGACGGAGGAAACGCGCATCAGGGCGGATGTTCTGGCCGAGGAAATCAATCTGGCCTTGGTGCAGGACGCCTCGGCGCTGGAGATATGCGGCAACGGCATCGACCCCTTCAACACCGCGCAAATCATCATGCCGGAGTTGGCCGATGTTTCCTTTAACCCTCTTGGTGTGCTGCTGGGCATCATCGTTTTCGGCGCGGCGGCCGGGGCGTTCGCCACGGGGCGGACCGGCCGGAGGGCGGCTGCCCATTGATTTGGTCTCGCCCGCCCTTAAGCTTTTTTCGTACTGTGGCGGGCCGGCCATTGATTAATTGGCGCCTAAATGCTGCTAGTAGCTCCATGAAGCGGCTAAGAGCCCCCAGTTTCAGAGCAACGATCGGTGCCCTCGCGGTTTTGGGCGCCCTTTTGAATGTTTGGGTTCTGACGGTCCACATTACTTCGGTGGCGTTGACGCAGCTTCGCGCGGATGGCGACGGCGTTGTGATTTGCCATCAGGGCGGCTTCAAATACGTCGCGGACCTGGGGCTCGGCGGCACGAAGCCGTCTTCCAAGAAGCATTGTCCGATCTGCTCCGGACTGGCAGCGCTGCACATAGGCGTGGTCAACGAGCCCGGGGTGCACATTTCACTGCCCGCCGGGCGTGCGATGGCAATTTCGGAAATCGGCGGCGGCGCGGTCACCGTCGATCGTCGCCTGCAGCGGATCCTCAATCGGGGTCCGCCCCTGTTTGCCTGAGAGCCGAGTGCTCCAGGGATAAACGTTTCAGCTCCCTAACTTTGCAATCCGTGACACGTGGCGGGGCCTTTCGGCTTCGACGCGCGGATTTGAGGAGTGGGCGTTTATCCGCGAGAGCGCATCGAGCGCGGCCGCTTCGGCCTCACGATCTTCCAATCGCAATCGAATTTCAGAATTTCAATGTGATCAACATGGAGAAAGAAACATGAAACAGTTGATGATCGCTTTGGCGCTTGTCGTCGCCTTCAGTGCCCCGGGTTCGGCCCATAAGTTCGAGAAAGACGGCATCCTGATCAAGCATCCGTGGACGCGCGCCACCGCGCCGGGTGCGGCCATCGGTGTGGGCTATCTGTCGATCACGAACAACGGCAAGGACGCCGATAAGCTCACCGGCGGCACATTCGAAGGGGCGGATCATGTCGAAGTTCATGAGATGAAGATGGACGGCGACAAGATGATGATGCGCGAACTCAAGGACGGCCTGGAGATCAAACCGGGCGAGACCGTGAAATTCAGCCCGGGCGGATATCACCTGATGTTCGTCGGCCTGAAGACGCCGATTGCGAAGGGGCCCAATGTCAAGGGCTCGTTGACTTTCGAAAAGGCCGGTGCGGTGGACGTCACCTACAAAGTGGAATCGCTTGGAGCGATGAGCAGCCCGGATGCGGATCACGGTAGCATGAAGATGGACGACTCCGAGATGAAGCACGACCACGCGCAATAGTTCGTAGACGCGCGAATTCTTCGAACGCGGTTGACGCGCTTTAGCGCCATTTTTACGGTTTTCTCATGTTGGGGACCATTCAGAGAGGGAGGCGAGGGTTTATCTCGGCAGCGTTTGCGCTGCTGAGCGTATTCCATTTTGCCTCTCTTCTTCCGAACCACATCGTCTCCCAGCTCAACCACTTTCTCTTCGCAGCCGATTATGGAACCTTTGCCGATTTCATTTGCGGAAGCGGCAAATCGAAGTCACCTGAGCCGGGCGGCAAAAAAGGTCCGAGCTGTCCATTTTGCCAAGGTCTCGCCGCGTTTCAGCTTGCGGTGACAGAGGTTCCGCCGGTCGTTCGGCCGCTATCGCGCGTCGGGCAAAAGATCGATGCAAGTGAAGTGGCGCTCCTTGCGATCGTTTTCCTCGTAAGAGCGCGTAGCCGCGGCCCTCCGCCGCTCGTCTGATGACGATTGGGTCGCCCGTTCTTCCGGGCTACCCGCACATCTCACTCAGATCAGTTCGAGTTCTGACCGACGGCGTTCCGACATGTTCGGGCGGTGATCGTGGTCAATCGGGGGAATGTTTTATGTATCGTAGCCGGCGAATGCAGCTGCTCGGAGCAGCTGCCACGACTGTCGTTGCCTTGAGTCTTCAAAGTGGACGAGCCGCAGCGCAGGAAGATCCAAACGCGACAATGCCGATGCCACCGGTGGTGGTGCAACAGAGGGCCGTAAAGCAAGCGCTCAAAATGGCGGGTAAGAAGAAGATCCAATCTTCGGTCAATCCGAATACGGGAACGGCAAACGCCCAACCGACGCCACCGCAATCCATGCCGCTGCTGGTTCCCCCGGGGACGGACGGTGTCGACGGGGTCGGGACGAAGGGCTTGGCGGTGCCGCTGACGACCACGCGGCTTTCGGGCAAGGCGATCCAATCGCAGCTTCCGAGCACGAGCGATACGGCGCAGCTTCTGACGAAGGTGCCCGGGGTCAGCGTCTTCACGTCCGGCGGCATTTCGAGCTTGCCGGTGATCAACGGTCTCAACGATGACCGGGTGAAGGTTCTGGTCAACGGCATGGTTATTTCGCCGGCCTGCACCAACCACATGAACCCGCCGCTCTCCTACATCGATCCGTCGCAAGTGGCCGTCGCCGACGTCATCGCAGGTGTCACGCCCGTCAGCAAAGGCGGCGACAGTCTCGGTGGCACCGTTGTCGTGGAATCGCGGCCGCCTCAGTTTGCGGATGTGGGCGAGAGTGTGCGTTCCTCGGGGAGCGTTTCGGCCTTTTATCGCAGCAACGGCGACGGCGTCAGCACGTCGGCCCATGCAGAGGCCGCGACGCAGAACGTCAGCCTCGGGTATTCCGGTGCCTGGACGAAGGCCGACGATTATGCGCGCGGTGACGACGGCCTAATCGTCCGGTCGACGCTCTACCAAGCCTACAATCATGCTCTGACGCTTGGCGTGAAAAACGGTGCGGATCTCTTCACGTTCCAGGGCATCTTTGCCGCCGTCCCCTACCAAGGGTTCGTCAACCAGCGGATGGATATGGTCGAGAACGAATCCTGGCTCTTCAATACCCGCTACCTCACGCATTTCGATTGGGGCACGCTTGATGTGCGGGCGTTCTATCAAACGACGAAGCACCGGATGAATATGCTGGAGGACAAATCCGGCGAGATGCCGATGAACACCGACGGCACGGACGCGGGCTATTCGATCAAGGCAGAGATCCCGCTGACGACGGCCGACATTCTGCGCGTCGGCAACGAGTTGCATCGTGAGACGCTCAACGATTGGTGGCCGCCCGTCGATGGCATGGCGCCGATGATGGGCCCGGATACCTTCATCGACATCAACCACGGAACGCGCGAGCGGCTCGGCACCTTCGCCGAGTGGGAGCATCGCTGGGATCGTGCGTGGAGTACGCTGCTCGGCGTTCGCAACGACATGGTCTGGATGGATACCGGCGACGTCAAAGGCTACAGCGCCATGTATGCGGCCGATGCGGCAGCGTTCAATGCGCGATCTCACCAGCGCACCGATGCCAACTTCGATGTGACGGCACTTGCGCGCTTCGAGCCGTCAGCGACCGAAACTTATGAAATCGGCTACGCGCGGAAGACGCGTTCACCCAACCTCTATGAGCGTTATGCCTGGAGCACCGGCGACATGGCGGCCGACATGATCGGCTGGTACGGCGATGCCAACGGTTATGTCGGCAATCTCGATCTGAAGCCCGAAATCGGGAATACCTTCAGCTTCACGGCAGGTTGGCACGGTCGTGACCGGCGCTCGTGGGATCTCAAGATCACGCCTTACTACACGTATGTGCAGGACTATATCGATGCCGATTTCCTGAAGACGCAGGGCGGCATGAGCATGGGGGGTGGTATGGGCGGCATGGGCGGAGGGATGGCGATGTCATCCACCGAATTCGTGACGCTGCGGTTCGCCAATCACGCGGCGCAGCTCTACGGCGTCAACGTGTCGGGCAGCGTCGATCTGTGGGAGAGCGAAAGGTTCGGCCAGTTCGGGCTATCGGGCATCGTCGGCTACGTCAACGGCGAGAACCTGGATACCGGCGATACGCTCTATCACATGATGCCGCTCAACGCGCAGCTGACACTCAACCATCAACTCGGCAACTGGTCGAACGCAGTGCAGCTGACGCTGGTGAACGATAAGAGCGACGTCAACGCGCTTCGTCACGAACCGACGACGCCGGGATATGGGTTGGTCGATCTTCGCTCGAGCTATCAATGGCAGAATGTTCGCTTCGATGTCGGCGTCGAAAATCTGTTCGACAAACTCTATTACCCGCCGCTCGGCGGCGTCGATTGGGCGGACTACGCGGCTGAGGGACGTACAGGGCTGATCTCGCCGGTTCCGGGGCAGGGGCGCTCGTTCAATGCCGGCGTCACCGTCACGTTCTGATCGGTTGGCGTCGCCGATCTCGTTGTCGGCGACGTCACGCCTCGATGCGATATCGGTCGTGTTTTTTGACGCGTGGTGGTCTGCCGTGGCGCAGACATCAACTAGCTGCGGAGCTTATAACCATCGATAAAATCGATGAATTCAATGGGTTATTGCGACGTTTCTGCGGATTGACTTCGTGCTCACTCAATTGTGAACGTCTCGCCATGAGTCACCTCCGCCGCAATCGTCTGGTGCGAAGAGTATTGCTAGCCTCGTACGTGCTGGCAGTGGCGTTGCTTGGCTTCGCGCATCAGCCGATATCGCTTGTTCGCGTCGCTGATCTCTCCGCCTATGCGCTGCCCGACGGTTCCCTGCCCTTCATTTGTGGGGCAGGCAAATCTGGCGCCGGCGCACACGGCGGGAAGCATGCCTGCGCTGCTTGCAGCGCGTGTCTGCTAACGGCGGCTCCGGGGCTTCTCGATGACCACGATCATCGGCTTCCGCCTGCCCCGACCAATGTCATCGCGGCGGCGCGGCTGGATCCGTATCGCGCTCATGTGGCGGCGGACCGGCCCTTAGGCTTTCAATCTCGCGGGCCCCCGCGGACACTGACCTGACGCTGCATTTGCAGGCGCAAGGGCCGCAGCTTTTTTCGGCTTGTGCCAACCGAACTCATCGTTCGTGAAAACCTGTCTCGTCTCTCCGTGTGTTCGCACATGGGGAGCCGCGTGTGGCCGCGCATGTCCGCACGACCAATTATCAGATAAGGACTGAGGGAACCGCTCATGGACACCATGCTCGGGATGTATCCGACCTTTTACGTGCCCTACATCGGCACGGCATGGGTCATGGGAATCATCGGCGTCATTCATGTCGTCGCGTCCCATACATCCGTCGGCGCAGCATTTCTGTTTGCGCTACTCGAAACGAAAGCCTATCGGGACAACCAGCCGCAATTGATGGACTTCATCAAACGGTACGGTCTGTTTCTGCTGGTCTTTTCCTACATCATCGGATCGATCACCGGCCCGGGGATCTGGTACGCCATCACGGTCGCGAGTCCACGGGGTGTCAGCGGCCTCATCCATAACTTCGTCTGGGTTTGGGCGGCGGAGTGGGTTTTCTTCACCGTTGAAGTCATCGGTGTCTATGCGCTCGTCTATCTCGTCGGAAAAATCGATGCCCTCTCGCATCTCAAGCTGACATGGTCTTTCGCTCTCGCCTCATGGGGAACGATGCTGCTTATCGTCGGCATCCTCTCGTTCATGATGTGGCCGGGCAGCGACGCTTGGTACACCACCGGGTCAACGAACGATGCCTTCTACAACATCAACTTTTTCGCGCATCTCGGTGTGCGGACAGGTTCGATGCTCGTCATGGCAGCGATCGTCGGGTTCATGGTGGTGGCCGGGGTCAAAGACAAGGCGCTTCGCAACAGCGTCATTCAGCTGATGGCGCCGGTCGGCCTGATCGGCGGGCTCTTCTCCGTCATCATGTTCCTCTACTATCTGCAGACGCTGCCGCCGAATGCGCTCATCATGCTGAAGGCGCACCTTTTGCCGTCTTATGGGACGGCGATGGTCGTGGTTGCAGCCGTCGCGGCGATTTACTTGATCGTGGCGATGGTTTGGCCGTCGATCGTCCGCGTCTGGGTCGCGGTGCCGCTATTTCTTTTCATCGCGGTCGTCGGGGTCTGGCCTGAAGAACGCATGCGCGAGAGCATGCGGAAGCCTTACGTGGCCGGGCAATACATCTATGGCAACCAGGTGATTGCGCGCGACGTACCCGGCAAGGGCATCGTCGAAGAAGTCGATCGCATCGCGGACAAAGGATTTCTGAAGCTGCATCCGTTCATCCCGGACCGGCTTCGAAAGATTACGCCCAGCAACAAGCTCGAAGTCGGCGAATTACTCGCCAAGATCGCGTGCTCGAATTGCCATTCACTCGATCCCGGCGCGCCTCTGCGAAACATTCCCGACAAGTTCCATCGCTCGACGGACGAGGACCTCATCGCGGCCTTCCTCAAGGGCCCGCTGAGACACGGCAGCATTCCCTACATGCCGCGCATCGACCTGCCCGACGACGAAATCGGAGCGCTCGCCCACTACATCGCAACGGTGGACGGAAAAGCGGGACCCCTGAAAGAGGAGACGGAGACTCCCATCGCAGCGGCAACACCGAATTCTGAGATCAAGAAGGAATAGCGGACATGGATGTCGGCACCGTACTCAACACTATGCGCGACCCCGCGGGCGTACCCGCGTCTCCGGTCTTGTTCCAAGTTCTGATGGTTGTGACGTGGGTATTTCATATCGCGTTCGTTCATCTGGCCCTCGGTTCGGGAACGCTCGCGGTCTATGCGTTCTACAAGCGTAAAGCTGGTCCTTATTGGGAGCAGCTCTCCCTCGCGATGACGCAAGTGGCGAAAGTCGGCGTTTCGCTGCTGATCGTTCTCGGCGTCGCGCCACTTCTCTTTACGCAGGTGATCTACGATCCGCAGTGGTACGCATCGAACGTGCTCTCTGCCGGATGGGCGATCGGGTTCATCTTCACGCTGATCGTCGCCTATTGCCTCTGGTTTGCGTTCTATTGGGGCAACCACGAGGGTGCGAAACGGCACGTCGGGATTTATGCCGTGCTCAGCCTCGTGCTTTTTGCGCTCGACGGTCTGATCATGCACGTCCTCGCTTATCAGGCGATCCTACCCGGCAAGTGGATGTCGTGGTACGCGCCCGGAGGCGTGGTCGATATGAGCGGCACGAAACTGCACGCTATCGAATGGTCTCGCTACTTGTTCCTGATGAGCCTCGCGGCTCCGGCTGTCGGTCTGTTTTTGGTCGCCTACAGTGAATATCTCTCCGTGCGGCGGGACAAGAAGCGGGAGTATCTGGAATTCGCGCGGGCGTTGGGCCGCAAAATTGTGGTGCCCGGCAGTATCGTCTCCGCGCTTTTGGCCGTCTGGTGGCAATTCGATCTGCCGGCGTCGACGGGGCTACGGTGGGACGCTCTTGGATGGATTATCCCGGTAGGCCTTCTGATGCTCGCGTGGCTCGCGGCGCAATCGCATGCACGGCTCAGTGGCTACACGCTGGTCGGGCTCGGTGTGGCAATGGACGGGCTCGTCGGGATCTGGCGCGAAGTCGTTCGCGTCGCTTATCTGAAGCCGTTCGGTTACGCGGTGTCGACCTACAAGGTTCATCCTGACTGGCCGTCGATGGTGCTGTTCTTCTCGACGGTCCTGGGCGTCGGAACGCTGGTCGGCGGATATTACCTGACACTGCTCTATCGCGCAGGACGGGTCGAAGGGACCTACACGGCGGACACGAGAGTCTCTCGTCTCGGCACCGCTGCCGTCACGGTGCTCGTCGTCTGGATCGGTGTGTTTTTCGTCTACGGCGTAGCGATTTGGCTTCGCGAAGCATTTCTCGCATAGGATTGGAGGAAACAGATGGCGTTGGCAAAACGGCGCGCCGCCGTCGGCTATATCGTGTCGGCGTGCGCTCTTCTTCAGATGACCTCGTATGCGCAAGCGGCGGATATCGCAGCCGGCCGGAAGCGTGCGGAGGTGTGCATGGCCTGTCATGGCGAGCAAGGAAAAAGCGAGATTCCGGGCATTCCCAATCTCGCCGGCCAGGATAGGGATTACCTCGTTACGGCGTTGAAAGCCTATCGGGCGGGAACAGAACGCACGAACCCAACGATGGCCGAGATGGCAAAACCTCTGAGCGATGCCGATATCGTTAACCTCGCGGCCTTCTGGCACTCACTCGGATCGGTGACCGCACAGAAATAGAAAAACGCCCGATAATCTCGGGTGGCGCCTTGAATTTCTAGACAGTGCGAAACGAATGGCGGTCTTCCGGTACGGGGCCGCCATTTTTCGTGCCTATCGGCTCGGCGTTCGGCAATCACGGCGTCGCCTCATCGGCACAATCGTCGAATGCTTTTCGAGGTTCATCGGCCCTCGCGCCGTTGCATCGGTCGAATAATCTTGCGCCGATATCGATTGCGCGGGATGGATATGGCCCGTCGCCTACTACCGTGAATGATTCATTATTGGGATTGAGGCGGACCCGCCGTCCGCGTGCGACGTAACTCGTTTCGATGTCATAAAGGTGGACCCCGTGCACACAAAACACATTGTTATCTTTGGCTGCGCAGTCTGCATTCTGGGAATGTTCGCCTATCTTTTTGTGTTTGCGGACGCGCCGATCGTCGATACTCCGCAGGCGCCGCCCGCATCGACGGCGCAATAGTTAAACGGCGTTCGGCGACCCTCCTGGGTGTGTATGTTTTCCGGCGCCAACGATTTCGGGAGAAAAGCGGAGACATCGGCCATGGTGGACGTGTGGAATTGCTACAAGGTGACTGCCACGTATGAAGGTGCGACGAAGACCTTTCCCGTGCAGGCCCTGAGCGAGCATGAAATTGCCGACAATGCACGGATCATGTCGGGTTTCGAATTTGGCTGGAAACCAGCAGAGGTCAAGGTTCTCGGGTACGAGGCGGACCGGTTCGGCGAGTTGCCCAATGGGCATGTCCACACGTTCGAGGTCCATGTCCGTCCGGAAGGCGGAGAGCCGGAAGTCTTCCGTCTAAAGGCGCGCGATGTGGAGAGCGCCGAAGGGCTCGCCGTGCTCCACTGCGCCGATCGGCTCGGGATCGATGTGCGCGCGGTCGATGTTCTTAGCGTTGCCAAGATTTGATTGCAGGCTTCATTATCGTTGGTCGTCGGTGGCAATCGCGCAAATATCCAAGTGAAAGTCTGACCTACGTGGCACTGCAGCGGCGAAGATCGCCGATATGGCGCGTGAGTATGAGTTCTTGGTTCGCCCCGGTTGCTTCCCGATGAAGATCTCAAGCATATTATCAAGCGCCGGGAAAACTGCGTGATGCGATGAAAGTCTCTTTGTGAGGAAATTTTTGGTTGCAACTGATCTTTCGGGACGTTCCGACAGAGCGCTGCAGCGCGGCGTCGCTCTCGCGCACGAATGCGTCGCTGAGATCGAGGTCATTCACGTCGTCGATGATTCCTATTCAGGTGACGCGGGCGCACAATTGGAAATGGTCGCCAGGGAAAAAATTCGCGACCAGATCGAGGCCCTCAATCTCCATAAGGAAGAGACGTACCGGACGACTGTCGTTCATGGCCACGATTACGTTGAGATCATCAAACGGGCAGAAGCAATCGGTGCCGACCTCATTATCGTAGGCACGCCGCGCGAGAGGCCTCGCGACCTGTTTCGCGGGACGACTGTAGAGCGGATTATACGTTGGGGCCATATCCCGGCGCTCGTCGTTCGCGAGCCGGTGGCGAAATCGTACCAGGTGCTGCTGGTCGGCATCGATCTGTCAGTGCATTCGCGACGCGCGCTGCGCTTTGCCGCCGAATTGTTCCCAGGCGGCGACTTTTATCTGGTGCATGCAACGCACGAGCCGTTCAGGGCTTTTATCGACCGGGAAACGATAAAAGATCTCGTTCTCCAAGAGCAGAATGAGTTCAAGAAAATGATTGCGCCGGATATTGCCGAGTTGACGGCGCTTATGAATCCGAAGGTCCCGCGCTTCGAAATGATTTTTGGACAGGGTTTGGCGGAGACCGTCATGCGCGATCAAATTGCGCAATTGAGACCCGATCTCGTCGTCATCGGCACGCACGGACGCACCGGTCTCGCTCACGCCGTGCTTGGCAGCGTGGCGGAAAATCTGCTGGCTGATGCCGCCGCCGATATTCTCGCGGTCAAGGCGTGGTGACGTCGCCTCGAAGTGCGGTGATGGCCTCGCCAATTCCGCCTGTCTTCTATCGTCGTTAAACGAAATTTCGAGGGGGCTCGTTTGGTTGTTGCCTGGTTTCAATTTCTCGCTTGCTCGCTGGCTATTGCCAGCGCTGGCTATTTCCTGGCGCGCTACGGCGACGTCATAGCGGAAAAGACAAAGCTCGGGGGGACGTGGATAGGCATTATCCTTCTCGCGACCGTCACCTCGCTGCCGGAGCTGACGACGGGACTTTCGTCGGTGACTGTTGCCGACGCGCCGAACATCGCCCTCGGCGATCTGATGGGGAGCTGCGTCTTCAACTTGTTGCTGATTGCCGTTCTCGACTTTCTCTACAGGAAGATGCCGATCTATCGAAAAGTCAGCCAAGGCCATATTCTTTCGGCCGGGTTCTCGCTCATCCTCATCGGTATACCGGTTCTGGCCCTGTTGGCTGGAGATGCCGTCACTCTGCAAATTGGCCATATCGGCCTCTATTCGCCGACGATCATCATTCTTTACCTCGTCGCCATTCGGTCGATTTACATCCAGGAGAAACGTTCGGCCATCGGTGCGACGGCGGAGGATCGCTACGACGGCGTATCGCTGCGGGAAGCGGCGATCCGATACGCGATGGCAGGCACCGTTGTCGTGGCCGCCGGACTTGCGATGCCGTTTGCCGCCGAGGAATTGGCGCAAGCCATGGGCTGGAGCCAATCGTTTGTCGGTACGCTCCTCGTCGCCGTCGCGACGTCTCTGCCGGAGGCGGCGTCGACGATCGGGGCGCTGCGCATCGGTGCGGTCGATCTCGCCATCGGCAATCTCTTTGGCAGCAATCTGTTCAACATTCTGATCCTTGCGATCGACGATATCGCCTATCTCAAGGGACCATTATTATCTCATGTGACGCACGTGCATGCTGTCTCCGGCGTATCGGCCATGATCATGACGGGCGCGGCCGTCGTCGGTGTCTATTATCGTCCCGAGACGCGTGTGTTCAGAATCGCCGGATGGATCAGCCTCGCTTTGGTTTTGACCTACGTCTTCAACTCGCTCGTTCTCTATTTGAGCGAGCATCCATGAGAGACGCGTGATGACGCAAACGGAGACCCGGCTCGGAGACAAAGGCCTCACGCAATCGGAAGCCATCATTCGGCTGGCGAAATACGGTCCGAACGAACTGCCTGCAGTTCAGCCTGAACGGCTTTGGCGTCGGCTATTGCGGCAGTTCATGAGCCCGCTGATTTACATTTTGCTGTTTGCCCTCGCTCTCGATCTTGTTTTGTGGTTCCACGAGGGTGCTCAATCGGTGCCTTACGAAGCGATCGCAATCGCGCTGATCCTGATTTTGAATGCCGGACTTGGCGCCTACCAGGAAGGCAAGGCCGAGGAAGCGCTGGCTCGCCTCAAAGCCCTTGCGAAGCCGTCCGCCTGGGTCATGCGCGATGGCGTTCTCTCGCAAATTCCTGCGGGTGAACTTGTTCCCGGTGACATTGCGCGCGTCGAAGCCGGGGATCGTATTCCGGCCGACGGCGTGCTGGTGACGGGGCAGGGGATCTTGGTGGATGAATCCATCGTGACCGGCGAGTTGCTGCCAATCGATAAGGATATTCGGCAGGAGCTTTTGAGCGGCACGCTCGTGCAACGAAGCAGCGGCTATGTGCGGGTCACGCGTACCGGCCCCAGCAGCACGATGGGGCGGCTCGCCACCATGATCGGCGGAATTGAAGCCGGTCAAACGCCGCTTGAAAGGCGGCTCGGGATCTTCGGCAACCAAGTGGCGATCGCGATTGCCGCGATCGGCATCGTTCTCATCACCGGCGGGTTGCTCGTCGAGGGGATGAACCATCTCGGACAGGTTGTTCTGTTTTCTGTCGCCTTGGCTGTGGCAGCCGTTCCGGAAGGCCTGCCGGCGGTTCTGACGCTTACTCTCGCCATGGGCGTCGAGCGCCTCGCGAAGCGGAAGGCCATCGTGCGCCGCCTGAGCGCCGTCGAGGCGCTTGGTTCCGTCACGGTGATCGCCACGGACAAGACCGGCACGCTCACGGAAAATCGCATGCATGTTCATGCCATCGATGCTCCCGACCTTGAGCGGGCGCTACGGGCAATGGTTCTTGCAAACGACGCCGAAATTGCGACGGGGGCAGGGGACCCGCTCGAGATCGCCCTGCTGAACTACACGATCAAGCAGGGGACGGACCCAGCGGACTTGGCTATCCGCAATCCCCGAATTTCCAGCCGGCCGTTCGACAGCGACAGTAAGTTTATGCGCGTTACGGTTCAGGAGGATCGTGATCGGGTCAGCTATCTGAAGGGTGCGCCCGAGGTTTTGATCAAGCGAAGCACGCTGCCGGAGGATGAAAAGCGCGAGTGGGAGGCCAAAGCGCTGCGACACGCGAGCGACGGGTATCGTGTGCTGGCTCTTGCGTGGCGACAAGAGGAGCGAGACGAGGATGTCACGTTCCTGGGTTTGGTCATGCTGTGGGATCCGCCCCGTCCCGAAGTACGGGATGCTCTGAAACGCGCGCAAGCCGCCGGTATCCGCGTTATGATGATTACGGGAGACCATCCGGCGACCGCCAAGGCCATAGGGGAAGCGATCGGCATCGCGTCAAAGCGCGTTATGACGGGAAACGAACTCGAGCGCATGTCGGATGAGGACGTTCGTGCGGTTGTGCATCACGTCAACGTGTTCGCTCGCATGGCTCCCGAGCATAAGCTTCGGCTCGTCGAAGCCCTCAAGGAAAACGGTGAGATTGTTGCCGTCACGGGAGACGGTGTCAACGATGCGCCGGCGCTCAAGCGCTCGGATATCGGGGTGGCAATGGGACAGCGCGGCAGCGACGTCTCGCGGGAGGTTGCAGATGTCGTGCTGCTCGATGACAACTTTGCGACCATCGTTGCCGCCATCGAAGAAGGACGGAGCATCTACGAGAATATTCAGAAGTTCATCCGCTTCTTCTTTTCCACGGACCTGGCTCTGATCGTTTTGATGACGGCGGGTTTGGCGATTGCCTACCTGCTCGGCTTCAGGGATCCGACCGGCGGGACGTTTCTCTTGCCGCTCACCGCGGTGCAGCTGCTTTGGATCAACGTCGTTGCGGACGGGCCGCCCGCGCTGGCGTTGGCCTTTGACCGGAACCCCGGTGTCATGAATTGACCGCCGCGTCCGCCGCAATCAAATCTCCTGGACGCCGCCTCTCTATGGTTCGTCGCCATTAGCGGCGGAGCAAAAGCTATCGGCGGGATTGCGATCATCGCGGTGATGCCGCTCATCGGCTTCGCCCTGGAGGAGATGCGAACCTCGCTTTTCTTCTATGAGTCCCTGCTTCAGTTGGTCTTTGTGTATCCGTGTCGCCGAATTGTGGCGGTGCCGCCGTCGAATGTGTGGATTCATTTGGCGGTTGGTTTCGGCGTCGCGCTGCAGGTGCTGGCTGTCGTCGCCGCGCCATTTGGGAAATTGCTCGGCTTGGTTCCAGTCAACGCCACGGTGCTTGGCACGACTGCGGCAATCGTTGTTCTGACGTGGACGATCGCTGAATTTTTCAGCAATGGAACAAGAATGCCGCTTTGGATCAGATCGCGAGTTCAGGGTTCATGAGCCGCAAATTCGCATCTTAAGATCGGCAGCCGGGGGCGTCGGCGGTTGGTGGCGTCAATCTCTCAAATAGCCCTTGGTGCGAAGAACAGCGAGAGCCGCGTCGAGCACGCCTTGCGGTCCTGCCGCGGCGTCGAGACGATGCCACGTGATCGGACCGAGATCGTAATCGAGTTGCGAGCGGACGACGCTCACGTTTGCATCGGATGCATCGCCTTTCCGTGCTTCGACGCGGGCGATAAGTTGCTCTGCGGGTGCATCGAGCCAGAAGCCCACGAAACGTCCGCCCGTGCGCGATACGGCCTCCTCGATGGCCAACCTTTCATCGAGACGGGCAAAGACGGCGTCGGTCACCGCCGAATGGCCCGAGGAGATGACGGAAGCCGACGTGTCCGTCAGGTGATCGTAGACGGTTTTCGAGGATTCGATCGTATAGTGCTCTGGCGGCAGGCGCTGCAACTCGTGAAAGCCGGCCAGCCGTTTGCGCTCGATATCGCTGCGCAAATGGATTGCGCCCGGGGCGAGACCCACAAAAGGCGCAAGAGCGTGGCCGAGCGTAGATTTGCCGGAACCCGACAGTCCGCCGATGGCAATTGCGATCGCCGGCGTCGGCCGCAGGTAACGAAGCGACGTGTCGAGGAACATCTCGGCTGGCTTGAAAATGTTGTCCGAGCCGGATACTTGCTTCTGCAGCGCGCGTTCAAGAGAGACCATGGCTCGGACACCGGCTCGGCAAGCGAGAAAGAGCGGCAGGCAGGCCAAGCCCTCGATCTCCGAGCCGAGCGGCTGTTTGGTGACGTATCCGTTGAGGACGATGTTGGCCTCGGACCGCAGGCCACGATGGTCAAGATCCATCAGCAGAAAAGCCAAGTCGTAGAGAACGTCAATCGTCGCCAAGTCCTCATTGAATTCCAGAGCGTCAAAGGGAACGGGCTCGGAGCCGATCAAAACAATGTTGCCAAGGTGAAGGTCGCCGTGGCATCGCCGAACTGCGCCCGACGCCGCTCGCTTGTCGAGGAAGAGCGCGTGCTCGGTAAGATGCCGGCTTGCGAAGTTGCTGAACGCCGAGACCGCTTCCGGTCGCAATGGGCTTCCAGTCGATGAAAGCTCCGCCGCGAGGTCGGTCACCAGGCGGCGTATGCGTTCGGCACCATCGGTTCTTTTCGAAAGCGGGGATGCGCGATGATAGTCGGCGACCATGGTCGCGAGATTTAGCGGCAACGTTTCCGGGAGCGACCCGGTTTCAGCGATGTGGGCAAGGACCGAAGCCTGATCGAACCGGCGCATATGAACGGCCCAGTCAATCGTCTCGCCGACACCGTCGAGATTCAAGCGGCCATCGGGACTTCGGGAAATCCGTTGCAGCCCGAGATAAATGGACGGGGCGTGCGGTTGATTGAGATCGATCTCCCGCTGGCACGCGGCGAACCTCTTGTCGATGGTCGTGAAGTCGAGGAACGGAAACTTCACCCGCTTCTTGACCTTGAAAGCTTCATCTCCAGCGAGAAAGACACGCGCACAGTGCGTTTCGACGACGTCGACACGCCCGCCCGGCAGCGAATACGTGCCGGCGGCGCTCAGAAATGCGACAATCTCGGCTTCTTGCTCTTGCGATGCTTCCATTGGCTTCATGCGATAGGGAGTGGCCTCGCCGTGGAATGATCTTGTGCAAGACCACTACAGCCTTTGAAGGCGGTAACTAACCGCGGGTGCCGCGGTCTATTTGCGGCAATCCACCTGGACGTCAGAGCACGCGACCGCAGCAACACGCGCTGAGGAATTGTATGAAAATCCCTAATTTCATTGGTGCCGGCTGTAGGATTTGAACCTACGACCCCCTGATTACAAATCAGGTGCACTACCACTGTGCTAAGCCGGCGAGCCGAATGAAATCAATGTGTTACGCGAGAGCGCGTCAGGCGACGTAGCGGTAGGCTACGTTTTTGTCACCCCTGCGAATGCGTGAACAGCGCTTTGATACAAGAGGTTCGGCGCATGGTGCAAGTCGGTCGTCGGTGACTGCGTATCAATGACGATGTGCGCCGTGCTAGGCTTGCCGGTGTCAATCTCGCTCAGGAGAGACGCCGATGCGGTTCACCGTGGGATATAAAGTCGAGGGGCAGGTCGGCCACGTCGTCGTTCAAGGCGAGGACGCGCTTATCGCGGCGCTGAAATTGAAGACCGAAAGGCCGACAGCCACGATCATGTACGTGCGCCCGGAGAATCGCCGGGGGGACACGCGCCATCCTCCGCTCGACGCCGTTCGACGGGACTCGTGAGAGGCTCGCGGGTCTCTTGCCGCGAACTTTGAGTTCCACGTTATCGGCTGGGCGCGGTTCGAGTTTCGCGGGTCATGTTGTGAGCCGGATCGCCGCAATCGCGCTTTAATAACGCTCCTAAATAAAATTGGGAGCGGAGCCTGGCTCCACTCCCAATTTCGAAGTTGGACGAGGTTAGCGCCTCACGGGCACCACCAGACCGGGCCGACGATGACGCAGCCACGGCGCTGCCAGTCACCCGGACGCTTATTGTAGCGGTGGCGCCAGTTCGACGGCGCCTTGTTATAATGGCCGCCGGCGCGATAGTTGTGCCGCTTGTGGTAATGCTTGTTCTTCTTTTTGTAATCGACTTGCTGCAAAGCAGGATGAGCCGTTAGGCCTGCGGGCTTTGTAACAGTCATAGCTGACGCTCCGGAAGCAAGACCTCCGAACAAGACCGCAGCTAGCGCGATGGCTCCTATGCGCAAAATAACCTCCGTTTGTGGGATTCCCCAGCCGACCTGAATTCGCGGCGGTGCAATTGGTTCCCTCCGCTATCGCAAGCAAGAAGAAAACCTCATCGGCTGCGAAGATCGCCGCCTTATGCAACAAACGGAGAATGCGGAAGTTTCCGTCGTTCAATCACCTCCAAGAGGCTCGGTCCTCGGCAGAGATGTAACGGTTTCTGGAAATTTCGCCGCGGAGCAGATATCGCGAGATGCCCTTCAACAGATCTTAAGTTAGTCTGGAGCAACGATTCTCGAACTTTTTGCGGGGCAATGTCGTGTCCCGCCCGGTCCTTCGCAGGAGTTCTGCCAATGCGTTTCAGGTCTTTAACGGCGCTCATCGCAGTCGCAGCGGCGGCTAGCGTAGCGCAGGGCAGCCCGGCCTCGGCCTTCGATCTGTGGAATAGACCGGACCTGCGCAATCACGAATACCACCGCAACGAAGGGCTGGAGCGGTACTACTCCTACGATTATGAGCCCCGCGGCTATTATCCCTACTACAACTCTGGCGAGTGGGGTGGTCGGATCATCAGGCGATCGAGGATCCCGCTGCCGCCGTACTACGAGGCTTGGGGTGCGCCGAACCGGCGCTACTATCACGTCGAATGGCACCGCCGTCACTACGGCGGGCATCGCCGCGGCGATTGGTGAGTGGACGACGGAGTTCGCAACCGCCGAAAAAGATTTCAGCGCCCGGTCCGTTCGTCGGCCCGGGCGTTTTCATTTTAGGGGCTTGGCGGGTGCTGCCGCGCCAGCAGTGCCGTATGAAGCGCGATCGCGGCGGCGTTCGAGACGTTGAGACTTGCGATGGTGTCGTCCGTGGTGATGCGGGCCAGGCAATCGCAAGTTTTGCGGGTCAATTCTCGAAGGCCTTTGCCTTCCGATCCCATGACGAGTGCGGTCGGCTGCGACCAGTCGAGGGCTTCGATGGTTTGCTCGCCTTCGCCGTCGAGCCCAACGACGGTGAAGCCTACAGATTTCAGCTCATCGAGCGCGCGGGCAAGATTGGCGACGAGCGCCACCGGGATCATTTCGAGGGCCCCTGACGCCGACTTTGCCAGTACGCCGTTCAGCGGGGGGCTGTGCCGTCGTGTCATGACGAGGCCGCTGGCGCCGAAGACTGCCGACGATCGCAAAATGGCACCGACATTGTGCGGGTCGGTTACCTGGTCAAGGACGATGAGCGGACGCCCGTTCGCCGATGCCGCAAGGTCCTGCCAGTCTGGTTCGGGCAGGGGCTCGGTTTCAAGTGCGGCTCCCTGGTGCACGGTGTCGGCGCCGAGCAGCTTATCGAGATCGCGTGGGGTGACCCGTTCGATCTGCGGCTCGATCGCGCCGATGGCATCCTGAATGCGGCGCTCGGCATTCTCGGTCAGCAGTAGGCGCAGAACCCGGCGGGCAGGGTTCTTCAGGGCAGCCTCAACGGCGTGGAGCCCGAAGAGCCGGATGGGGCCGTCATCATCATTCTGATGGTGGGCGGCGCCCGGTTGACGAGATGCCTGGTGGGCGGACGCATTTGCCCCGCGCGAGGAAAACCCGCTGGTGCGCTTCTTGTCGCGCCACGGCTTGTTGAAACGTGGTTTCTGCAGGGTTTGCCTCAAAAGATGACCTGTTGGCCCCTGCCGGGGACCTGAACGCGTGGTCCAGCCCACGGGATGGCGGCTCAGGCGCACATTGACGCTTTTCCGATTGACAGGAAAGGCCCCCGTGAAGATAACGCGACCGGAGGCCCTGCCCGGTTGGCAGGGCGCTTTCATTTCTGGCGCCGCTTGGCCGGCCCGGGGAGAGGTGCCCGAGTGGCTAAAGGGGACGGACTGTAAATCCGTTGGCTTCGCCTACGCTGGTTCGAATCCAGCCCTCTCCACCAACCACCTATCCGTTACCGTCCGTTGGCGTCTATTTTACTCATATAAATCAATGATGTTTGCGACTTTGATGCGATTTCGCTTCATAGGCTAAAACATCCAAACCAACGCAAAAAGTTGGAACCAAAGTTGGAACGGTAAGGTTCATCGGCGGACTTTTTGCGGGGCGTTGGTTTGGCGGGATTTTGCGCGATCCGTTGGGGTGGTGTCGGTCCGCTCCGCACATCGGCGAACATCCTCAAACGGCGACACTGCTATCGGCGCGATTGGTTCGCGAATTGCGTCCGGGATCGCACACAGCCCCGATGTGGATTGGAATTCGTCCCCGACCGCGGCCGACCCGGACAACGATGGTACGCTTGAAGAGAAAGAGTTGGCGACTGACGCCGGGAAATCGTTCTTGCTTCTGGTTGAATAATTTCCTTGACCACTTGGTCTGCAAGCAAGTGGCCCGTTTCTTTTATGAGCGCGTGCTTATTTCCCGGGACGTGTTGCAGTGCCGCAGTTGAGCTCTATCGAATCTTCCTTCACGCTTGAGAGAAATTTTGAAGAAGGGTTCGGAGGCGCGCTCTGGGTTTGGGTTCACGCAGTTGGTGAGCCGTTTAACCTTTGGAGATGTCGGATGCCTTGGGCCAAAATTTCACGCGCTTTATGCTTTTTAGCGACAATCGCTGCCTGCATCTCCGGAGCGGCACGCTCCGACGAACCCGTGCAAGTTTCGGGATATTTCTGCGGCGCAAAGAACGAGCAGGTCGCATTTCTGCAACGCCAAGTCTTCGGCGAAAACGAAGAGATCGCCGCAAATACCATCAACAAGGCCGTTGGAAGACAGTCATGCGCTTTTTACCTTCCGGCTCATGCAATTCCGGTGAACGACCAGACTGTCATGCGCGACGGCATCGTTTACAAGATGCAGAGTTATGTTTTCCTGCCCGAGAAGGTCGAGCGATGGACGGGTACATATTTCGGATCGCTGCAGCCAACAAAAACATTCAGCGAGCTTTAGGCGGCGCTATCTAAAGATCTTTCGCACGGCGGCGGCCGTCGCAGCTACACTGCGGATCGAACGCAAAAGCGCTCTCACTCTACTGCTGTCACTGTGAAGCCCTCTTTGCGCAAAAGAGATACGAGACCGTCGGGTCCGGATTGATGGAGCGCGCCCAACGCAATGAAGGCGCCGCCCTTTTCCAATAGCGGCATGGCACGATCGAGCATTCGCCGGTTGCGCTTGGATACAAGCTCATTTTGCAGCGAGCGTAAGGTCGCGTCATCGAGGCCGGCTTGCGGAGCCAGCGCCTGCGTCAGCGGCCAAACGGCACTAAGAAGGCGAAATCTATAGAGTTCGGACATGGTCTGCGATACGTCATCGACGCGGTCGTGGAGTTCGATGCTCGCCTTTAGCCACGCGATCTGATCGGCATCTGAAATCGAAGCCAGAGAGCGGTATTGCTCGGCGATCGTTTCCAAACCCATGATGGGCAGGCCGTCCGCCGTCGCCCGGTCTTTTACAATGCCGTCAACGGATTTCAATCCGCGCGCTTGAAGCTCTTTCTGGCACTCGGACTCTGCAAGAAACATCGTGGCGGCCCATGGCTTGAGCCCGAGCGCCATTTCTCCCGGATAGCCGGCGTCCGTCAAAGCTTTCTCGACCACCATCAATTCGTCGTCGTCAAGAATGCGTTGCAATTCTTTGTCGTTGGATACGATCAGCGGCGCAGTCTCGGCCATGGCCAGGGTATTCTCCCGACGCGATGCCTCTATCGACTCCACCGCCACGACCTTGGAGTCATCGAGCGCCGAACGCACGGCCGGAGACAAATCTTGCAGGCTCTCGTCAATGACGTGCACCGTGCCGAACAAATAAGATTTGGGCAAACCTTGCTTTTCAATTCGCCAAAGAATGGCTCGGCCGTTATCGACGCGACTGGCGTCATCAAGAATCTTTTCTAGTTGCTGACGGTTCGCGTGGTCGATATCGTAAAGGACACCGACGTGCACGCACGCTTGATTACTTGCTCCGTTTGAAATCTCCAGCAGACCTGCCTGAGCAGTCGCGCTCAGGGTCAGCGCTGTTCCCCAGAGCGCGAGCCGGCTAGCGTTGCCTTTTCGCCGCAAGGACCATGCGGGGCCCCTCGGGACACTTGATCCGCTTGATTTCGGCATTGGTCGCGAGATCCACGACCGAAACGCTCGCAGAAAACCAGTTCGCGACATAGGCTTTTCTCCCATTGTTGAGGGCCGTCAGGCCTTCCGGAAAGCGCCCGACTTTTATTTCTGCCTGTCGAACTTTGTCGGAGGTACTGAATACGGACACGGAACCCGCCGCCTGGTTCGAGACGAGAATTTCCGAACCGCCGCGTGCCAGCGAAAGCCCATAAGGCATCGGCCGCGTCGCGGGAGCCGATATGACTTTCAACGTTGTCGTATCGATGATCGAGAGCGTCGCGGCTTGCACATTCGCGACTACAAGTCGTTTTCCGTCCGTGCTCAGTGCAAGCGCAAACGGCGCACGGCCGACGGCGATCTCTTTCAGGACTTTGCGCCGTTGCGTATCCACAACGGCAATGCTGTTGGATTCCCGATCGGCAACGTAGAGACGCGAGTTGTCGGGCGATAGTGCAAGATGCGCGGGTGATCGACCGACCGGCAAACGCATGAGAACGGAGCCAGACCGCTCGTCGACCTCAGTCACCTGATTTGTCGTCCAGTCGCCTGCATAGAACCGGCCGTCCTTGCCGGCCGCGATGCCGAACGGTTGACCGCCGATCTTCAAACGCCGCGCGACCTGGCGACGCTTGAGATCGACGACTGTTATCTCTCCGTTGTCAGGCTGAGAGACAAGCGCTTGGCCGGAAAACGGACTGATGGCGAAGGACGCGGGTTTACCCTGAAGCGCAATCTCGGAAGCGATAGTGTCCGTCCGAGTATCGATTACCGAAAGGACGCCGGCATCTTGGCTGAGAACATACACTTCCTGATCGCCACCGCCCGGCGCCGCAAGGGTGGGGACGCTGGCGCCGAACGCCAGCGCCGATACCGCGGCGCCGAGTAAGATACGCGTCATCCTTTTCCCTCGGCTTTGGCTTTGATCCCGGCCAAGCCGGTCTTGAGGAAATCTGTCGTCGCTTTGACGGCGGCCGCATCATTCTTGTCTTCGGGCGGTTCGTTCGTCGTATCGGCGCGATAGAGTCGCGAGATCCATTCAACCTCGCTGCCACTGCCCGCGGGCTGTACGGTGATTTGGTCGGAATAGAAACTCACCGGAAAAGCGTCGACGTTCTCGGTCTGAAGGCGATAGGTGTAGTTCATCCCTTTCTCATCGTAATCATCGAGACTTTCGACGAGGTCGCCTCCGGACTTGAGTGTTATCGTCCGCGTCACGCCCTCTGCGTGCCCACTCTGGGCCACCACCTTGGCAACGCCCGGGTGCCACTTCCCGATGTCACCGAACTCCTTGATGACGTTCCACACGGTTGCCGGCGGCGCCGCGATATCGATCTTCTCGTCGACCTTTTGAGGTGTCGGGCCGTGCGCACTGGCGGTCCCGACGGTCGCAAGAAGAATTGGCAGCGAAAGAAAAAAACGAGACGTGAACGCCATTTCTGATTTACTCCTTTTGTGATGCAGTGTTCGAAAGCAAGATTTTTAGCGCGCCTAAACGCGTTCCAGCTGCCATCTGCCAGAACGTTTCAAGCGATAGTCCGTAGAGAAGAACCAGCAGCACGAGCGCCAGCGAGGCCTCGAGATACCGGATGTTCGTGGCGACCGGCACGAGCAGGAGACGCCCCGCATTCATGAGCGGACCCGCGAGCGAGCCCGTGTGTTGCAGTTCGACGTATGTCAGGCCGGTTCTGGCAGCGAGATCTTCAAGATGAGCCGTTTTGACCGATGAAAGATGCTCGTCGCCCGTCGGCATCGCGCCACCGAAAGGTGCGTTCCGGGGATTGTAGCCTTCGCGCTTTTCCATTCCCGGAGGAGGCGTGCCAAAGCGGTTCTCCTGCGGTACGTCGGTCGGTCCGTAGACGCCGATCTCGCGACCCTCATCATCAAATTTCGGAATAGGTGTCTTGTCGCGGCCGCCGACACCGACGATTAAACCTTTGACCGCGCCCTTCTTCCCTTCGAACTCCGGAACGCCAACGACCGGAAGTGGCGGGGCTTCGTGGCCATCAGTGAGGAAGATGAGGTTCGCCTTGAGGCTCGTGGCGATATCGATCGCCGAATAGAGGCCCTTCGATATGTAACTGTCCCCCTGCCACGCCATCCTCCAATCGAGGCCGGAGATCGCACCGGCGAGGGCGTCGTAGTTGCTGCAGATCTCGACGGGGTCGAACAGCACAAACGAAATGCGCTCGGTGAAGATGCCAAGCCCGAGCCGCGATTGGCATGGTAGGTTCGGCATCATATCGATCAGGGATTGCCGCGCGGCTTCCAGTCGGCTTTCCGAGCCCGGCGGCGAACCCATGTCGCGCGTGTTCATGCTGCCGGTGATATCGATAATCGCCACGGCGTCGGCGATGCGGCGGTCTTGGATAACGTGAAAGCCGAACCACGCGGCGATCGTCAGTGCGAGCGCCCCTAAGAGCAGGAGCATTCTGCGATCAAAACTGATCCCAGCGAGGCTCATGGCAGCCCCTTCGGAAGGCCGGGGATCTCGTACCACATCTGCTTCGGCGTCTTGAGAGTCTTATCGCTTGGATTGTTCGCCAGCGGCAGGTCGCGCACGATGCGCATCGCGACGTCGAGATTATATTTTGCATCCCAGTCTTCGGGTCGTAGTGTCAGCGCGAGGCGGTATTCGGACTTCGCGAGATTGACTAGAGCGGAGGCACCATCGAGATCGCCCTTCTGCACCGTTTCGGCGCCTTGTCGCGTACGCGCGTTTGCCACGTTGTAAAGAACGGCGACGCGCACATCGGCTGGGAGCGTCGTTTCGGCGCTGTTGAGAAGCGCCTGAGCGTCTTCAATGTGGTCGCGCCAGATCAACTCGTTGACCCGCGCCAGAATTTCTTCGGGCGGCGCCACGCGCGGGTTCACTCGAACATCCTGATGAGCGATGAGCGCTGCTATGGATCTGTTGGCGCGCTCGGCGTTCAGAACTCGAGCAGCAGCGCCGGTCGTGAGTGCGAGCGCCGTCGCGAGGGCGATCCATAACGCCGGGCCGCGCCAGTAATGCAACGAAAAGCGGGATGGTCTAGGCATCGGCCGAGTCCCGGACAGCGACGAGCGAGCGCTCGGCGAACTTCGATGCCAGCAGTAAGATCAAGGCCAAGGCCGCAATTCCATAGACCCATCGCGACAGGTCATATTGGGGAATATGGTCGGCATAAATGATCGGCTTCTGCTCGAGTTTTCCGATCTCGGCGATTGCGGACTGAACGGCCTGCGGACTTTCGGCTTCAAAAGCTTTGTAAGGAATGTGGAGGCTTTGGAAGAACAAGTTGAGATGGCGTTCCGGCAGCACTTGGGCGGTATCTTCGACGCCTGGAGCCGGCTGTTCGAAAATGCCGTTTGTCCCCTTGGTTCTGAGGTAGAGCCAATAGAGATGCAGGGGCCTGCGTGCAAATTCGGCTCGTAACGACGTCTGCACGCGGCGTGCGATCACAGCGGCTCCGTCCGAGACGAGGACGATGGCGCGTGAGGCTTGCGACTTGTCCTCGTCCATCATGCTGAGTGACATTGCCAGCCCTCGGCCCACGTCGGTGTAGGCGAGCGCCGGGCGATCGATGGCGTCGATCGCGGCGAGAGCGATGTCCTTACTATCGGTGATCGGGACGGCTCGTATCGGCGCGGTCGAAAACACGCAGATACCAAACTGGTCGTGGTCGCGCTGTTTGATGAATCCCCTGAGCAGCCTTTTCGCAGCTCCCGATTTGGATTCCTCCTTCCCACTGGGCTCGCGGCCCGCGAACGTCTCATCCATGCTCGACGACCGGTCGATCAACAGAACGATATGGGCACCCTGGCCGAACCGGTCGACGGTTCGCTGGCGCAACGACAAGCCGGCAATGCCCAAAATGAGTCCGCCGATGGCGACAACGCCGAGGAACCGCAATGCGTAGCCCAGCAAATGCGACAGGCGGTCTGTCTCAATCCCTTCGAAGGAGGGAAATCCCTCCTGCGGTTGAAGATCGAGCAGTAACGGCAAGAGACAGAGCGGCAAGAGTAAGAGGGCGACCGGATTGGTAAAGATCATGCGGCCTCCCTTTCCTCATGGGCGAGGTTGGATGCAAGCCGCACGATGTCTTCCGCTGGAAACTCGACTTCTGCCGCCGATTTGTCGTCCGAAAAGAAATAGAGCCTCGAGCCTTCAAAGAATTTATCGACATTTGGCGCCAAATTGGCGAAGCGTCCGCACTTGCCGAGAAAGATGGAGAGATCTTCTGCGAACATGCGTCGACCGAGCGATTCATCAAAAGCGCGATGAAGGACAATGAGAGATTCGCGATACGCCGCATCGCTGCGACCGCTGGTCAGAAGGAGATCCCGGATCCGGCGATCCGCCACTGTGAACGGCCGCCCCGCTCTTCGCGAGAACGGCCACGTCGCATAGTGCCAAAGCAACCCCGCTGCCGAGAGCACCAAGCCAAAAACCGCGATACCCAAAAGCCTTGCTGCACCCCCGATCGCGATCTCTCGTGCGGGCTTGTCGGGCCTCAGCACGTCCGTGATTTCGGCGCTTTGTCCGGGCATCAGGTTCTGGAGGGCTATGTCGCGCAAAGGCGACGTCAAAAAATGAAATGCGGGGATTGAGGCGGACGAGCCAGAATTGTCCGATCCGTTCGGCGCGTTTTTAGCGTTTCCGGCGCCTTTGAACTTCAATGGTAACGCCGGGATTTCGAGGTTCGTCACATCGAGCGCCGAATAGAAGATCTGGTATTTGAGCCGGATCTCATATGTCTTTCGGTCGCCTTCCTCGTGTTGGCTTTCATCGATGGCGACAAGATCTAGCCAATAGGTCAGGGGACCTGGGCGCGGCAAAGCGGATGAAAATAGCTCCGTGTCGCCCGTGGTGACGATTTCGACACGACGGTCGAGCGTATCCCCGATGAAATATCCGAAAGCGCGGGGTTCGTAGACGTCCACGGATTGAACGGCGGCACAACAGGGCGTCGCGCCGATGATCATGAACAGCGATGAGGCCAAGCTCCGCATCAGACGCTTCCGTAAAGCAGGTACGATGTGAGGCGCATCCAGTCGATGCGATCATGTATCGTCAGCATCTCGCGCGCTGTCGCGTCGAAGACGTTGCGGATACGCTCATGCTGGGCTTTTCGAAGATCGCGCCAACGCGCCTTGAGCGCCGGCCGCATCGCGACCAGTCGGCGGCGCCCACTTTCCAAATCGCGCAAGTTGAGTAGCCCCCAATCCGGGAGGTCCTCTGCCTGTAGCCCGTCTTCAAGCTCGACCGGCACGACGTCATGGGAGGCGAGGGCGTTGCCGATTTTGCGAGCCTCGTCCTCGGACCAGAGAAAATCGGAAATCAGAAACACGAGCTTTCTTGCGCCGGAGAGCTCCGAGGCAGCCTCGACAGCGCCCTCGCACCCGGGCTTATCCGGAACGTGACGTCGAAGCCGCGCTACGGCCGCCGAGTGTGCTGCGCGCGAGCGCGTTCTTCGCTGAACGAGATCTTGGCGAAGCGTGGAATTGAAGGGAAGAAGCGCGAATGTATCTCCGGCGCGTTCGGTGCAGATTGCGAGTGCTTCGGCAAGATCCGAAGCAAGAGAGAGCTTGTTGCAATGTCCCTTGAACTTCATCGATCCCGAGACGTCGACCATGACGGCGACGTCGACGGACGTCGGCTGCTCCGTTCGCCGGACGAGCAGGCGCCCGAACGGATCGCTCAGGGAAGCCCGGATCGCGATCCGCCGGGGGTCGGGCAGCATCAGCAACGGCACGATGTCGCGAAACCGTCCGCCCGCGCCATAAAGATAGCTCTTGTGTGAGCCGGCTCGTATTCCGCTCGACCTCCAAGGGATGCTATAGGCGATATCTTTTATGTCTTCCGTCACGGCGCTGGCACCTTCGCGAAGACGGCGTCGATCAATGCACGGACCAGTTCCTCGCGCCGTAGCTCGTAAACGGGCGCCAGGAAGATGCGATGCGCCATGCACTCGTAGAAGATGTCTCGGATATCTTCGGGCACGACCATATCTCGTCCCGAGAGCCAGGCCCTGACCCGAGCCGCACGAATGAGATAGCTCATGCCGCGCGGACTCGCCCCACCCGCGACCATGCGCGTGATGTTGATGCCAGGAATGACGATGCCATCGGCAGCCGGGTCGCGGATCGCCTTCCAAAGGTCGAGGGCGTAGCGTTCCAGCGCCGGACTGACGACGATCTTGGCCTGGATTTCTTCGGCGACGGCATTCAGCTCCCGATAGTCGAGGATGCCGTCTTTGAGCGAAGAGATGAGGGTGTCGACATCGTGGAACCTGGTGTCGAAAAGAAGTTGACGACGGGAAGAGTCATCGGTCGGCGCCGAGATCGAGACCTCCAACAAGAACCGATCTCGCGCCGCCGCTGGCAGCTCGAAGGTTTCTTCCCGTTCGATGCGATTTCGGTCGGCAAAAACGAGAACATAGGGAAACCGATGTTCGGTATTGAAGGCCGCTATGCTTCGTTCCGCCATCAACCGCAGAAGCAGTGAGTGGACTTGCGGACGGGCGCGGTTGATCTCGTTGAAAAAGAAGACCGAGAGATCGCTGCCGTGGCGGAGCACCGGACCGGGTTCGACGCGGGGTTTTCCTTCCTCGTTGAGAAAAGTGTAATAGATCATGTCGGACGGCATCAAATCGATGGTGCCCTCGACGCGTTCATAAGCGCCGCCCAAAGCGCGCGCCACGGCTCGCAACAGCGTTGTCTTTCCGACCCCGACATCTCCCTCGAGCAGCACGTGACCGCGCGCGAAGACAGCGATGGTCAACAGCCGAATTGCGCGATCCTGACCGATGACGGCTTTGGCGATTTCGCGTTCGAACGTGAGACCTTTGCGGCGCCAATCTGCGAGATCCATGCGTTCCAAGCTCATCATTTCTTTTTCTGGCCCGGTCACCGGACGGTTCATCGCGAGCTTCCAATGCATCAGCGGCCGAAGGCAACGTGCCGGACTTTCGACCGGAATGGCTTCGGATCAAAAAGGGGTGCTGTCTGCACAGCACCCCAGGTGCCCTCGGAGAGGAAGTAGGCCTTGCAAGCGTAGCAAGATCCGAGGATTCCGTTGGGCGTGCCTACTGGATCTTCTTGACGTCGTAGACCCACTTGCCCGTTTTCCGGAAGTTCTCGGTCCGCTTTGCGTTCCGCTCTTCCATTTGACGCTCCGACGCGCCCTGCTTGGCGACTTCCTTCGGATCGTTCTTTGGATCGTACTTGGTGCCGGCGACCTTCTCCGGGAAGCCGGGGACCGGCTGCCAGCAGTTGCCCGGTGCTCTGCAGTGAGTTCCGTCGTACGCGAGAGCCGCACCGGCTGTAAGGGCGAATGCGAACACCGCGCCGGCGGCGATACCGATGTATCGTGGCTTGCTATCCATAGGTTATTTCCTCCATTTTTCACTTCTTTGCTGGTGTTTAGGTGGTCGTTCCACCGCGTGCTCCTGAGCGTGATCGTGTTTGCAGCACGGGTAATCCGAATGCCGCGCCCGCGCTCACTGCTCCGGAATTTTGCATTCGCCGCTCTCCTTCAGCGCGACGGGATGTTCGGCGTCGTACGGTTTGAAGATTTTCTTCTGCTCGGGCGTCAGCCATTCGGCGTCTTCGACGGGGCCGGTATAGAGATGACGCACCCAAGCAATGACGTGCATGATTTCGTCGAGCTGCAAATCGGAGTGCGGCCCCATCTGAGAGCGCGCGCCGCCATAGATCGTCTCGAAGATGCCTTTGTCGGATGTGTTCTTCGGATAGGTCCAATAGTTGTCGTTGAGCCCGGGGCCGATCTTGCCTTCTCCAACTTCGCCGTGGCAGCCGGAGCAGGCCTCAAGAAACAGTTCCTGTCCCTTGGGCAGGCAGTTCTTGACTTCGATGTACGGATCTATCCCGCTTTTAAAGAATTCCTTCACCGCGAGTGTATCGCGACCCTCTTTCGGTCCGATGCTCAAGTCGAGAGGTTCTCCTGTCACGGTATTGCGAAAGTCTAGGGATGAACTTAGTGCGGGGTCTTGGCCGGTTCCGAGCGCCAACGCCGGGAGCATTCCAACTGCGACAGCGACAACGACCGTTTTGATGTAAGACTTCATTTCCGTATTCCTGCCCCTTCCGATGATGGCTACGACTTCGATGGCGTTGTCTTTTGTTCGGGTTCTCCCATCGTCAGCAGCGGGATGCCCTCGTCCTTCAAGATGCCCGTTATCTGAGAGCCCGTTTTTTCCAACGCGGCATTGATCTCGTCTAAAAGCTTTTGATCGTCCTTGCGGACTGCGATCGATTGGTCGAACGCGAAGGGAACTCTCTGACCGTCGGAGCGCACATTGTCGTCCGGGATGACAACCATCTTGAGGTCGTCACTCTTGTCCTTGACGTAACGGGCGACCTCAGGCGCGAAGGCGACGCCGACGTCCGCCTTTCGGCTCTCAACCTCTCCAACGATGCGTGTCGGATCGAGGCGTACGTATTGATTGCGCCGGCTCTTGAAATTCGTGAGAGAGGCGAGGTAATTGAAATTACGGTTATAGAGATCGAGTTTCTGCAACATCACTTGCGCGGGCCCTCCCGGCTCGAAAGCAATGTGTTCCGTCTTGCCGAGATCAGGACTGTCGAAGGATGTGATGTCTAATTTGGAATCCTTCCGCTCGATAAACACGTAAGGTGCGCGGTAGTACGCCTTGCTCGTAAGAACACGATCATCGCCATCGTCGACGCCCATAACAACGTCGCACGCGCCGGGGTTCAGCTGATCTTTGACCAGGTAGATTGCGGGTTTGTTGTACCAGACGAATTGAACCTTCCTGCCCATCGCTTTGGCTAGAATATCGGCGATCCGATTCTCGAAGCCACTGCCGTCGCTCTTCGAATAGGGTGCTTCATGGCTCGCGGAGCACACGCGAAGTGTTGACGGATCGGAGGGAGCTTGTTCGGGCTTCTGATCGTTTGCCGCCATGACTTGCGCCGAAGACGCCAAGAGCACTGCGGCTGCAATTTTTATGTTCGATTTCATTTTCATCGTCGGACTCTGATTTGCGGATAACTGGTAACGCAGTCTGCATCGCAGGCGGGGACGCAGTTTTTCCGGTGTTGAATCTGGTTCGCTGCCACCGCCAGCCGCAAGCAAAGGCCCGCCAGGCAATAGCTTTGCTGCCTGGCGGGATATTCGCGGGTTTGGCTTACTCGGACGTCTCGACCTTCGTTGAGTACTCGTCGAGGTTCACGTCATCGTACGGGCCTTTGCCGTTGAGCGAGAAGACGAGCAGACCGCCGCCCTGTTGCGTCCAATGCTGCAGGTTCTTGAAGGCACCGACGGCACCAAGACCGGCGGTCGGATCCTGCAGGTCGAACACCAGGCCAACGCCCGGCCAGCCGCCGACACCATAGTAGATGGCGACGTACTGGGTTCCGTTATGCTTGTAGGTCATCGGATATCCGATAGCACCCGACGGCATCTTGAACTTCCAAAGCAGTTCGCCGGTGTCAGCGTTGCGCGCTTTCATGTAGCCATCGAGCGTTCCGTAGAACACGAGATTGCCAGCTGTGGCGAGCGTGCCGCCCCAAGCTGCGAAGCGCTCCATCACCTGCCACTTAAACTTGTTGGTGATGGCATTGTAGGCTTTGACCTGACCAAGACCCAAAGCGTTCTGACGATCGCCCTTCGGACCGGGATACATGTTCAGCGTCGCGCCGACGAAGAACTGACCTGCGCGATAGGGAAGCATAAATGGCTCCCAATCCATGCAGATGTGGTTCGCAGCAATGAAGAACAGCTGCTTGTTCGGGTCGTAGGAGTCGTGCGCCTGGTCGTGGTAGCCCATAGCCGATGGGCATACGTCCGTCGCCTTGTGGTCCATGTGCGTACCATATTCCGGGTTGCGCACCGGCACGCCCGTCTTGAAGTCGACGTGCGTGAACTCATTCATCGTATCGTCGATTTTACCAACCGACACGAGATCGCCGTTGGTCCGATCGAGTGTGTAGATGAAGCCGTTGCGATCCGGATGCGTCAGAAGCTTGCGCTCCTTGCCCGACGCGTCTTTTTGGTCAGACAGCATCATGACGTTGACGCCAGCGTAATCCCACTCGTCATGGGGCGTCTTCTGGTAGCCGAACTTCAGCATACCGGTGTCGACATCGCGGCCCATGATCGTCATGGTCCACTTATTGTCTCCGGGCCGCATCGTCGAGTTCCAGGGCGAAGGGTTTCCGGACCCGTAATAGACGAGATTCACGCTTGGATCGTATGCGTACCAACCCCAGTTGGTGCCGCCGCCGATCTTCCAGGCGTCGCCTTCCCAGGTCGACAATCCGAGGCCCTTCTGGCCGTATTGCGGATTATCCTTGTTGAAATCGTCGCCGATGCCGATCTCCTTGTCGGGACCGGTCGCGTACTTGCGCCACTTCATGGCGCCGTCGTGGACATCATAGGCTGTCGTATACCCTCGAACGCCGAGCTCGGCGCCGGAGGAGCCAACGAGAACCTCGTCCTTGATGACGTAAGGAGCGATCGTGAGTGTCGAGCCGACTTTGATGTCAGAGTTTTCAACTTTCCAAACCATCTCCCCCGTTTCGGCGTTGAGCGCTACGGTGTTTCCATCGAGCTGGTTATTAAGAATGAGAGCCGGCATCTTGTCGTCACCAGGCCAGTAGGCAACGCCGCGGTTGACGAGATCGCAACAGGCGACGGAACGCGCCGCTGGATCCTGCTTCGGCTTGAACTGCCAAAGAATCTTGCCGGGATTGTTGAGATCGAGGGCGAAAACAGCATTGGGGAACGGGGTATTGATGTACATTTTCCCGTTTACGACGAGAGGAGTGCCCTCATGCCCATTCAAAACGCCAGTCGAAAACGACCACGCGACCTTGAGATCCTTGACGTTGCCAGTATTGATCTCGTCCATTTTACTATAGTTGTCGCCGGTATAATCCTTGCCCGGCATCACATAATTCTCGTCGCTCTTTGAGAGCTCGATAAGCTTGTCATTCGCGTAAGCGCTGGATGCTACACCTACCTGCGTGGCGATAGCGATCGCCATGCAGGAGGCGGACATCAGCAGTGACGTGCCAACGACTTTTTTCATGCCCATAAACCTCGCGTTTCCAAATCCCAGCTCTTGTTTTGATTGACGGCGATTCACGAAGGTCAACGACTGTTTGCTCGTCCGCCAGTTTACCGAAACCAGGGAAGCAACCAGAGGTCGCCCGCTCTAGTCACGCGGCACCACACTCCCGGAACGCTGGTGGGATCCGAGGCAATTTCGTGCACAACGCGAGGGGGACGCTAACGACCTTCTCGTCTGCTGTCTTGCGAGCACGAAGCAAAAAACACCGGGAACATTTGCCAAAAGCAGCTGCGCACGTTGTCCTGGCATTTCGAAATTGGATCTGTATGTATGCGGCCAAACATGCTCCGGGCAAAAGCCACGATGCCGACGTTCCGAATGCTGCCGCCACTTCTAAGCACGCTCTTTTTGTTGACCTTGGTCGGGTGCGACCAGCAGCAGAACGCGCCAAGCTCCGAAAAGCGATCCGGCCTCACAGCCGCGCAACAACCGAGTTGGCTCGATGTCCGTGACACGACGGAGCCGGCTGCGTGGCTCTTCGCCTATGAAGTGACGAAGCAACCTTCCGTCGATGAGAAACGCCTTCACAAGACGCTTTCAGTGGCCGCGCTACGGTTTGGAGAAAGCTCTCGAATGATCGCAAACCGAGCGGTTCAACTCGAGCACATGCTGGAGCCTCTGGGCGGGGGCGAGTCCGCCATCTCGTTGATATCCGATTTGAGCGAGGCGATCGGAGATTCAAGGCAGGCGCCGGGGTTCGGAACCGTGGGCCAATATTATTACAATTTGCGGAAAGCGGGCTTCGATGGACCGCAAGCGATCAACGATCTTTCAAGGCGGTACGGATCTCATGACTAGCGAACTGTTTCACTCGGCGCGCTATTGGCTTTTCGACGGCTTCTCCGAGACCGCATGGTTCGGACGATCTATTCGCCATCAAGTTCTGCTCGCGATTTCCGTGATGCTTTTACTATCTGCGTTCGCTGCGGGCGCTACCGCCGTCTACAATGGCCGAAATGCGGTCAACGTCGAAATTGAAGCCTCGATGGACTTCGCCGAGGGCTATCTTCGTGAACTCGTGCAGCGCATTGCTGCGCAGGGCCGGCTCGAAGATCTCGATTATATTTTATCACGCGAAGTCCAGCATCTGAGACACGCACGTGTTTACGTTCAAGACCCGAAGTCTCCGCCGCGTATGCTCGAAAGTCCAGGGGCGGCAGACGTCGGGCCGTCTGCGTCTGATCGAACGCCTGATTGGTTCGAGGCCCTGATGATGCCGCAGGGTGGCAACGATCACACCCGGCTCATTCCGGTCCCTCAGAGTAAGAAGTCGATTTTGCTCAAGGGCGACCCCGACGATGAGATTGCGGAAAAGTGGGATGAACTCTCGGCCCTTGCGGTCGTTGCCATCGTTGCCATCGTCCTGCTCGTCGCGGCCTTCTATTTCGTCCTCGGGCGCATTCTCGACCCTTTGGTGGAACTGGCGCGCGCGCTCGTCGCCTTGCAAGCGGGCGGGCGCTCGCAACGTCTCAAAATTCCTCGCGTGCGGGAAGTGGCTGACCTAGCGACGAAGTTCAATTCGCTGGCGACTTCTCTGGATCAAACGCGGGCCGAAAACGGCGAGCTTTACCGTCAGATTCAGTTCTTGCAGGAGGAAGAACGCAAAGAGATCGCGGGCGAACTTCATGATGAAGCCGGTCCTTGCCTTTTCGGTATTACCGCGAGCGCGGAGTTGATAAAATCTCTTGCGTCCGAATTCAACGATATAGACCGCCAACGGATCGAAAAGCGCACCGACGAGATTCTCACGATAGCTGGCCGGCTGAAGGCAATGAACAGAGCATTGCTCAAGCGTCTTCACCCGATATCGATTGGCAAGGTCCCGCTTTCGGCGCTCATTCAGGATCTCATCAGAGACTTCGAATCGCGCAATCCCAGCATTCATTTCTCCTCCTCGATCCATTCTCGTCGGGAGGCCTTCGGCGAAAGAGTTGATCTCACGGTTTATCGTGCCACGCAGGAAGCGGTAACGAACGCGATGCGTCACGGGCACGCGCGCAAGATTGTTGTGCAACTCAGCGAGGAACTGATGAAGTCCAGTCGACCGGGCGAGTCGATGATTAGCCTCAGGATCAGTGACGATGGAATTGGAATAAAGCCCGATACTCAAGTCGGCTTCGGTCTTTCCGCGATGCGAGAACGGGTCTTATCGGCCGGGGGGACGCTCGAAATCGAAGAGCACAAGCCGCGAGGCACGACAGTTTCCATCAAAATCCCCGCTCCACCCCACGATCGCGAACGCGTCGCAACTTACACCACAACAGGCCGGGCCGCCTCATGACAAAAATTCTCGTTATCGATGACCACCCCATCGTCCTGCAAGGTTGTCGCCGGGTTCTCGAGGATGCGGGAATAAGCGATATAATCCTCGCATCGAACCTGATCGAAGGATTTCGTGCTTACAGGGTCGAACATCCAGATGTGATCATTATCGACTTGGCCATCAAGAAAGCCGCTTTGGTCGGGTTGACGTTCATTAGGCGCCTGCGTCTCCACGACAAACGGACACCGATCCTCGTGCTGACGATGCACGAAGATCCGATCATCGCCAGTCAGGCCCTTCGACTTGGGGCGAATGGCTACATCCTCAAAGACACGTCGTCGGTCGACATCCTCGCCGCGTTGCAGAGTGTGCGGCAAGGCAAGCCATTCCTCAGCCATGCCATCGCGTCAGCCGTTGCGGTGATGGAGACCAAAGGACGGCCCAACCCGCTCAACGGCATGACGCTGCGGGAACTTCAAACCCTTGAGCTCATCGCCAGCGGCAAGCAATACGCGGCGATCGCCGATGAACTCAACGTCAGTTACAAGACGATCGCCAACACTTGCTCGCAAATAAAGACCAAGCTCGGCGTCAAGTCGCTCCCCGAGTTGATGCGCATGGCGATCGACAATTTACCCGAAATCGCGGGCCGCCGGCTAACGGATCGAAAGGTCGGGAAAACTTGGTAGCGGAAATTGGCATGACATGGCATCGGGTTTTAGGCCATGCGTTTCCGCACATCGGAAGTTGAATGGTAATCACATCATGCGCCTCACGTTCATAGCCATCCTTATCGCGTTTTCGCTTCCAGCATATGCCGGACCGAGCTGCAAAGATCAGGTCGACGCCGCATTCACGAAGTTGCGGGAGACCAAGTCCTTTCAGCTTGATACGACGATCGTGAACCCGCAGCAGGGCACTCTCAAAATGCATGCGGATTATGTGTTGCCCGATCGGATGCATCAGAAAGTGATGCTCGGCACGGACGGCGCGGAGATGGAATTGATCGTCATCGGTAAGGATGCTTGGGCGAACCAGGGTTCTGGCTGGGCGAAAGAACCGGACAAGTTCGCTGAGGTCGTTGCAAAGCAACTCAAGGAAACGGTCGCTGAAGCGCCGAAGGTATCGACGGATTACACGTGTGCCGGCGATAAACGGTTCGAGGGGCACACGTACGCCCTTTACCAGGGCATCCTTCCGATGCCGATTTCGCCCGATACCAAACAAGCGGGACCGCGTCTTTCGGCCGTGACGGTGCCAAAACAGCAAAGTGTTTATATCGACAAGGTGACGGGGCTGCCGGTTCGCAACATCGTGACGCCGGTGACGGAGCCTAACAACCGCTTGTTTGATGGGACGTTTGTGGTTGTCCATGATTTGACCATCGAGCCTCCCAAAACCGCGGAAAACTAAAACCTCTTAGAAAAAAGATTTTGGGAATCGCGAATCCGATCATGAAAGAGTTTCGACCCGTCCGCGGCGCGCTTCTGTGCGGTCTTTTTGTCTGCGTCGTCCCCGGGGTGGCGTCTGCTGCTCCATTGCCGGTTCGCAAATCCGGTTTGTGGGAAATCACGACCGTCGCTGAGGGTTACGGTATGAAAAGGTTCAATACCTGCATCACGCCGGAAGACAATATCGTCCCGGGCATCGGCGACAAAGATTGCACGCCGCCCGACATCAAATGGGTCTCGAAAGACGTCATCGTGAATGTCACCTGCAAGATGCAGGGTGGAACACAACTCACGAGCATGCTGTTTTCCGGCGATTTTGAAAAATGGTATCGCGCGACATCCAGGATCACCTTTGAAGATCCCGACGGTCACCAATCGCGCTCCGGACTTTCGATCACCGCGAAGTATGTGGGTCATTGCCCGGCTGGCGAGAACACAGAATCGCGGAAATAGAGTCCTCCAGGGGCGCAGCTCTTACCGCACTCGGAGAGTCGTTCCTTAGTGAGGGCTCATATCTCGTCTTCGCTACGACGGATTGCCGGAATGGCCAGCAAAATGCGTTCCTATCGAGTCTTCGGCTGTGACGTTGAGAGTATCGGCGACACTGCCTTGATAGGTGAAGCGAAAGTGCGGATCTTCGCTTATCGAGATTCCGCCCTCCATGGAGAAGATGAGCTTGCCTCCGTCGTCTACGGAGAGTTCTGAGATGAATCGCGCGGGGGGATACCCTCTGGTGATTGGATCGATTGCCATGCCGGAAATGTTCGGGTGCCGTACCATGACTTCCGCAACATTTGACTGTCCGCCGGAAATCGGAGCGGCAGCCGTTTTTATCCGCATCTTCCCAATCGATTTCTCGGCTTCTTCGATATCCTTGCTTGCGGGCGCCGAACAGCCGCCCGAAGCCTTCACAAACGCGCGCGCCATATAGAGTTTTCCATCAGTCATTTCGGCAATTGCACGCACGAATGTATAACGATCAACGCGGATTCGGGTCGCCATCATCCGCTCGCCGTCACCCGCGGCTTCGCCATATTCAATCGTGGCGGCCACGGGCGAGGGGTTTTCATCAATGATGAGCATCAACGACTTCACTTTATTTTCTTGCCGTGCCGCAAGATGGATTGTGACCGGAACGACAGCGGGATCTTCCGCTCTATCGGGCGCGTCGAGCGTGATCACGCCTGCTCCGTCGGCGATTTCACGTTGCCCGAAGATTTCCTTGCGTATGCTCGGCCACGATGCTCCATCATCGGGCGGAGAATCGCCAGCCCTCGCGTTGAGTGAGAATAAAACGGCCAACGCAATCGCGGCCCCCACAACGCAGCTTAGCCGATACATGCCTCACCTTTCGCGCCGAAGTCGATAGCCTGCGCCGCCGGAGCCGGCGCGTCCGCTATCGAAAACACAACGATCTTTGTTGCGCCGTATCCCCGTGACAACCCCCGGACGAATTCGGGTCCTGATCCGTCAGGAAGAACGACATCCATAACGAAGACGTCGGGCGTACGCTTCTTTAGGTGCTGTCGTGCCATCGTAATCGTAGACGGGTCAAACAACAGGACGCTCTCATGTTCTGCAAAAAGCTGACGGCATCCGGAGACGACGGTCGGATGATCTTCGACAATTAGAACTCTAATCTAGTTTATTTCCATACGAGATCGCATGGGTTCTATCGCTGCGGCAGGCAATGTAAACCCGCGTCTCCAGGGAAGTTTGCCAAATTCCTATGCAAAGACGTTGCAGTCATTATGCCGAATATTCCGCACAAGGCCTGCTTTCCCGAGGGCACGTTCGGCGGGGACCGCCGGCGATCCGGCGAAATTGACGCCGCGCCTGTTTGAGGACTGCCGAGTTGGCGCGAAAGCGGAACTTAACGGATCCCCGCCTCCCGGTGCGCCCTGCCAGTATTTCACGGGCAGATTTAGAAGGTTTGCCATTGATTAAGATTGAGGAGAAGGCGCTCGTTGCGAGGCCGCCACAAAAGGCGGCAGGACCGTCGTCCGCAATGGTCGACGACCTCTTTAACGATAGAACTACGTATCAGGGAGAAGTCGCAATGACCAAGAAATGGGTCGCTTTTGTTTCGGCTCTGCTGCTTTCGGGAACGACAGCAGTCGCCGACAGCTGGACGAGCAATTTCAAAGTCCTCGACAGCGATGGCAACGGCACGATCAGCAGCACGGAGTTCGAAGCGAACGAGGGGAAGGTGAAGCTTGGACTTTTCGCGCCGACTTTCGCGGAGATGGACAAAGACAACAACAACAGCATTGACCCGGACGAATGGGCTTCAGGGCAAAGAATACAGAAGGCCCACGCCACGGGATGTAAGCAGTCCTCGTCTTCCTGGTGTCCCTGCCAGAACCATCCTGAAAAGCCGGAGTGTCAGTAACGCCAATTAGCGCGCGACGCACCTACGCCCCTTCAAAGGCGGTTGTCGATAAGCCAATCGCCTTTGTTTTTATATGTGTGAGCGGGACGGTGATAATGCGCTACGAGGATCTAAGAGGCGAGGATCGTCTTTAGGCTCCCGCCTTTTTCCGCGCTGTCCGTTGCGGCCGCTACGGCTGATATGAGCACATGCGCTCAGCCGCCGGGACCGTATTGGGCACATCTGCTTGACCAGCGGCGAGCGATACTCGTGGCCTCTACGTTAGCTTTGAATCGGCGAGCCTACACGGTAGATCGAAATCTCGGCCGAAACCACCTGCGCGCGAAAATACAAGCTATAAAGTAGGCAGCGAGTTGGCGCGCCGTAGAGAATAAGAGTGCGAACTTATAGACCTTTACTGCGAGGTTGCTGTCTGCTTCGGGTCATCAGCACGCACCAACTGTCTGGCTACTTTGACAGATATTCCGTCATTAGCGGACGTGGTTGGCGACAACTTCTGGGTCGACACTACACGGCGCCCGAGTTCCGCTAATGATGCTGTGGACGGCATCCATCACCCGGCCCGAAGATCGGTAAGGTTTTCGGGCATGAGATGGAGAAAATCAGATCGTGCAGCCAGTTACAGTCGGCCTCGATATCGCTAAGAACGTTTTTCACGCCCATGGCGTCGATGCTCAGGGGCAGAAGGTCCTCAGCCGCAAGCTTCGCCGCGGTCAGGTCGAGGCCTTCTTCGCCAAGCTCGAACCCTGCCTCGTCGGCATCGAGGCCTGTGCGACAGCGCATCATTGGGCTCGCACGATCGAGATAGAGAAGCTGGGGCACCAGGTCCGGCTCATGCCGCCGGCATACGTGAAGCCCTATGTGAAGACGCAAAAGAACGATGAAGCCGATGCCGAAGCCATCTGCGAAGCGGTCACCCGTCCCAACATGCGGTTCGCAGAGACGAAGACCGTAGAGCAACAAGGCGTGCTGGTGGTGCATCGGACACGAGCGATGTTGATCAGGCATCAAACGCGGATGGGCAATACGATCCGGGCCCACCTCGCCGAGTTCGGCATCACTGAGAGTATCGGCAGAATTGGGCTATCTCGGCTGGTAGACATCATCGCCTCTGGCGAAGATGATCGCATTCCGGATGTAACCCGCCGCGCCCTGATGTGCCTGGTTGATCAGTATTGTCTGCTACAGGGCCAGATCCTTGATCTCGACCGGCAAGTGATGGCGTGGCACAGATCGAATGAGGCGAGCAGGCGTCTCGCCACGATTCCTGGCATTGGACCTCTTGCTGCGAGCGCGCTTGTTGCCTCGGTTGGCAATGCTGCCAACTTCAAGAACGGTAGGAGCTTTGCTGCGTTCATCGGCCTGGTGCCAAAACAAACGTCGAGCGGCGGCAAGGAGCGCCTCGGGAGGATATCGAAGCGTGGAGACCACTACCTAAGATGGCTTCTCGTAGTCGGTGGTCTTGCCGTGATCCGATACGCACAGCGACACGGCACGCGCCGCCCTTGGCTGCTCAAGCTGCTGCAGCGGCGCACGACGAAGATCGCCGCAGTTGCTCTGGCCAACAAGATGGCCCGTATCGCCTGGGTGCTGATGACACGCGGCGGCGCGTACCGCGAACCCGTGCCGCAAGCAGCATAAGAACGAGTGCGCCTATGTCGGGCGCGCTTCATGAGGTTGGAGAGGGCTAAAGGCGAGTCATGCAGTAAGCGGTCGACCACCGAGATCAGCAAAACCCATCCATCCCATGGCGCCTCGAGCGCGTGCTTTTGATCGGGAGCTGATCTTGCGTATAGCATGAAGGCCATCGGTGTTTGTTCGCGCCGAGCAGAAAGGCCGGACACATGGGCGCTACCGACCAGCCTCTTCGTGACGAGCTAAAAAGTTCTTGCCAACGGGGTGCCGTCCACACATGGGATCGAGCAACAATGTTGCGATGTGGCGGTGCGATCGTCTCGATTTCCGAAAATGGCCCATTGCGTCGCTCGGCCAATGTCGGCTCCGAGGGCAACAACAGCCGTTCCGTTTTGACGTTGAGCTAGACGGCCGGAGATCGCTGCGACGTCTGCTAACTCTGCGTCGCGTTACGGATCCATGCGCGGAGCTCGAAGCGTTCAATGACCGCTTGGGGTCACGAGCACGCATATTAGACACGCTGCGACTACGACCGATCTGCGACTATGAGCAGACGAGCCGGAAGCACCTCAAGGTAGTCAGCGTTGGGCCACAAGCGGAAATGAGCAGCTTGCTAAATAAGCTAGACGGCCGGTTTTGATTGAATGGCTGCGGCCTCAGGCATCTGTTAGGGGAACATTGTTGTTCAGGCTACAAATGCGGAAAAGCCAGTCTCCGCCAGGCTGACGTTCAAGTATGCTGAGCGATGTACCATCACCTGTAACTTTGCCTTCAGAGTATGCGGCTAGGCACCAGGCCAGATTACCTGAACCACCAGCATCAATTAGTGTGAGACTTTTATCGCCACCCCCCGTCCTGGGTCCAAATGTGATGAAGCGCCTCTATCGCTGCTCGACCGCGCGCCGGAGGTGCATACGGAGAATACAACTCCCCGTCCGGAACAAACATCGCCGCGCAGGCAGCAGCATCACCTGCTCGATAAGCGGTGGCCATGGTGTCCAACAGATTCTGAAGTTCTTCGCGGATCAACATGGCGGTTCCTTTTTTCGAAATACTCATGTCTCGCTGCTAACTCGCATCCGAACTTATAAGAGGTTATCGCAAGTGTGACTTCGCCGCGACAGGGATTGGCCATTTCAATCTGTTGGAGCGGCGCAGAGCGGTGCACGGGCGAAGGTTATTCCGACACTCTGTGGTCTACGTGCAACCTGGACGTTCCGGTTTTCTGCTAAGCATCTTTGTGTAGAAACACTGCGGGAATGGCGGTGATGCAATGAACTTCAAGTGCACTTGCGGCACCGCGCTATTGAGCGCGATTGTCAGCTCGCTGGCTCAATCCCCTGTGCGTGCCGACGACGCAGAGAATCTGGCGAAGAAGCTCAGCAATCCGATCGCCTCTCTGATCAGCGTTCCCTTTCAATACAATTACGATCACAATATTGGACCGGCCGAAAACGGCACCCAAAGTTATCTCAAAATCCAGCCCGTCATACCGATCTCGCTGAACGCTGATTGGAACGTCATCTCGCGCACCATCACGCCCATCATGGATCAGCATGATATTTTTCCGGGAGCCGGCAACCAATTCGGTTTGAACGACACGACCGAAAGCCTGTTCTTTTCGCCGAAGCAACCGTTTGGTGGTTGGCTCATTTGGGGAGCAGGTCCCGTCGTCTATCTGCCAACCGGAACGGATAAGTTGCTCAGCGCAGAGAAGTGGGGTGTCGGCCCAACCGCAGTCGCGCTTACTCAATCGGGTCCGTGGACCGTGGGCATTCTCGCCAATCATATCTGGTCTGTGGGAGGTGACGAAAACCGCGCGGACATTAATTCCACCTTCCTGCAGCCGTTCGTGTCGTACACGACCAAAGACGCCTGGACGTTCAGCATCAACACGGAGTCAACCTACAATTGGACTGCGAACGAATGGTCGATCCCGATCAATGCTAATCTCACCAAGCTGTTCAAGCTCGGAGATCAGCCGATCAGCATGGGGCCCGGTGTTCGGTATTGGGCTGACAGCCCTGAGAGCGGTGCGCACGGTTGGGGCTTTCGTTGGACCACGACGCTTCTTTTTCCGACGGGAGGCTGAGCGCCCTGCAGGCTCCGAGATATTTGAGCTCAAATCTCGCGACCCAAATGTCTGCATCGGGTACGTTGCGAACACCGCTGCGCAAAGCATCATGCGCCTCGCGGAACGCGAGGCGTATCGCGCCAAGAACTGATCGCTATTCCCACTTCGGCGTCCCGAACCACCCAAACAACGCGTATTGACCCTTGCCGACACTGCCGCGTCCAGGGCGCGCTCGCTTCGCAACTCATAAGCACCAAAGCTCTGGTTCGCGTCGCCTTTGGGATGGTTTCGTTTGATTGGCTGAGCAAAGTGGATCCGGACAACCCGCGCAGCACCCGAGGATTACAATGGCGAGCCGGACCTATGGAATCTTGCTCGTTATCTTGTCAGCTATTTTTTGGAGCACTGCCGGCTCCTTCGTCAGGATGGCGAATCTCAAATCTTGGACACTAATTGGGTGGCGATCCCTGTTTGCATTCCTGACGCTGGCGGGGTTCGCAGCCTACGAACACCGGACCAATTTGAAAAAAGCCGTAACGGGAATGGGATCTTCTGGCGTCGTGGCGGTCACCATCTCGGTTCTGTCGACGATTGCCTACATCTTCGCGTTGAACCTGACGACAGTTGCCAACGTCATGATTGTGTATGCGGTGCTACCATTCATCGCCGCGCTCATCAGTTATGTTTGGATCAGGGAACGGGTGACCGTGCGCCTGCTCGGCGCGGGGCTTGCGGCCTTTTTCGGCATCGCCATCATGGCCGGGTCTGCGGCGACGGCGAAAGATATCCTCGGTATCATCGCGGCCTTCGTCATGACGGCAACCTTTGCTTCTCAGATCGTTCACTCCAAGGTTCATCCCAAGCTTGATTTGAACGTCGCCATGGCATTGGCGGCGGGGGCGTGCGGCCTGATTGCCATTCCCTTCATGGAACCCGGGCTTCCATCGCCGACTGCACTTCTGGCTTGTGCATTGTACGGTGGATTGACGTCCGGGCTTGCTTACGTTCTAGCGCTCAACGGCGGCCGCTACATTACCGCCGGCGAATCCGGATTCATCCAAATGCTAGACGTCGTGCTCGGCCCGCTGCTGGTCTGGATTTTCTTCGCAGAGCAGCCCGGAAAAACCGTTCTGGCTGGCGGTGCCATCGTGCTCTCGGCGGTTGTTTGGTATCTTGCGCCCACCGTTCGCGCACCGGCCATTCCGTAGGGTACGTGCTGCGCGTCGCCGATGCACTCTTCCTCCGAAAGCCGACCTTCGCGTAAGGCCATTTGATTTCTGCATCGGGTCAACCTCTGCCGATGTGATGATCAACAAACCTCGCCCGCTTCACCTCAGTTAGCGGAAAGTCCTCGCGCATTTTCGCTGTTCGGCAGCTTGACCTTCAGCACCGGACTTGGAAAAGCGAACACTGTTCGTCTGCGTCGGGCCAGAAGCGGTCGTCATCGGAATAGCCGAAGTCTATGCCGCCCTTCATCCTGCCGGACAGGTCGGGGGCGCTTGTGAGCCTGGCGGAGCTGATCAGCACCGGCCCGGTGGTTCTGAGCTTCAACCGTGGCCACTGGTGTCCGTTTTGCCGGATCGAGCTAAAAACGATCTCGGACCACGACGAAGCGATTGCGCGCGCGGGAGCACAAGCTGTCTCGATTGTCCCGGATCGACAGGAATTCACAGGCGAGCTCCGTCGCCTAACGCACGACGCCATAACGATCCTGACAGATATCGATCACGGTTATGCCCTATCGCTCGGGCTGGTGGTGTGGGTGGGAGAGAATTTGAAGATCCTCATGCGAGGGCGCGGATACCATCTCGATACGTTTCACGGCAATGATGGCTGGCTTCTTCCCGTTCCAGCCACATTCGTCGTCGGGAGAGATGCTCGGATCATTGCCCGATTTGTCGATCCGGATTTCAGGAAACGCATGGAAATCAACGAGATCCTGGCGGCGATCAGGCTCGCTTCTGCGACGGGTTGAGGGCGAGACAAAATCAAATTAGAGTTTCAAGCGTGGGCGGATCACCTCGGAGCGGCGATTTTCTCCTCGATGTGCGGAGCTGTCTGAATGGCCGAGAAGACGCTTTCGGATGCGCTGCAAGACTGCACGGTGCGATGTCAGAACATGGATGCTCCGCTTCCATTGCGGCTTCAAGCGTTCGCCAACGACGTCCGTGCCCTCAGTCCCGAATTCGCCGACGTCGTCGAACGCATGATCCTGCATCTGAAAGCCAAGGGGGTCGGGGAAAATGCGCCGCGGCCCGGCGAGCCGATGCCCGACTTCATGATGCCCGACCAAACGGGCCGACTTCGCAGCCTCGACGAGATGATCGCAAAGGGGCCGCTGGTGATAGCCTTTCACCGGGGGCACTGGTGCCCCTATTGCCGGATCAACGCGCGAGCCCTTGCGGAAATTTACGGCGACGTCCGCGCGCTCGGTGCGCAGCTCGTCGCCATTACGCCGGAAACGGAACGCTTCAACACCGAATTCAACCTCGGGCACGACGCAGAGTTTCCAATTCTGTCCGACATGGACAACGGCTATGCGCTGATGCTCAACTTGGCGTTCCTGGTCAGCGATGAGAAGCGCCGGGCCATGATTGCGGCGGGATGGGATTTTTCCCCTTACCAGGGAAATGTGCATTGGACGCTGCCTATTCCGGCGACGTTCATCGTGGGGCGGGACGGCCTCGTGAAAGCGCAGTTCATCGATCCGGACTATCGCAAACGCATGGACACGGCCGCGATCCTCGGCGTGCTCAGGTCGCTGGCGAACTAACCGATTCAGCCGAATTTCCGCTTCCGCCGAGAAGCTGCTTTTCGACGATGCGCCAGTCGGCTGCCCGCAACATCTTGATCAGCGTGCTTGCCGCCATCGAACGCTGCCTTCCGGCGACGGCATAGGCGTAGACCGTTCTTTCGATCATTAGTCCTTCGAGATCGAGCTGCCGGGATTTCATGCTCAGCACGGAACTTCTAGGCGCGATTCCGATCCCAAAATTGCTCTCAAGAAGCGCCGTCAAATCTTGCTCTGTCGCGACGTCGTGCTTTGCTTTTGGAAGCCCTGCGTGATCATCGAGGAATTTAAGGATATCCTTTGAATTTTCGCAGTTGGTTCGACAGAGCAATCGTTCTCTCGATAGTTCTGCGGGGGATATTGCGCCGGGTAGCGACGCGAGCCTGTGGCAGCTACCGACGACCAATCTGTAGGGCTCTGTAAAGAGCTCCCACGAGTTGATCCGCTCCCAGGCTCCATTGAGTGCGCCGCCGAGGCCGACTTCGGCCTCGCCCTTTTTCAGGAATTCCGCAACCTCGTTATTCGTGCCGCGATAAAAGCGAAGCTCGAGACCCGGAAATGCCCGCATGAGCTCCGACAGAAAGGGGATCAGCAGCATGATATTCACCGTGACCGACAATGCGATCGACAGGGGCGCAATGGCACCGCTCCTTATCGACCGGGCTAGGGACTTGGCGTTGAGGGCGCTGTCGTAGCACTGCTGCAACATCGGCAGCATGCGATGGCCGAGCTCGGTGAGGTGGGACAGGCTTCTTTCGCGACGGAAAAGCTCCCCGCCAAGCTCGTCCTCAAGCTGCTTGATGGCTCTCGTCAACGACGGCTGCGCGACGTTACAGCTTTCCGCCGCACGCGTGAAATTAAGCTCCCGCGCCACCGCAAGGAAGTATCGAACCTGATGCATTTCCATAAAGGTAAGTCCGAAACTTCGGTTAGCCCAATGCCGCCGAGGCGGCAACGGATAACTGCCCTATAGTCAAAAGGTATCGAAACTTAGCTCAAACGATATTTCAGTTCCAGCGTCAGCGCCGATAGTTTGCGTGCAGACGAAGTCGCGTAGCAAAACCCTTAGCCAATGTCTCCTCCACGTTGGCTTGAGCTTAATTGAAGTGAGCACACGCCTTTGCGCCGTATCGTCGTCTGCATTGGGATCCGGTGGGCCCTCCCCCGTGCCGGCCGGATCCCTCCTTTTAAATCTGCCAAATGGAGCACTCCATGGACGCGCAAGTGATGGCTGATTTGTCGAAGAAAACTCGAGATCTCAAAGGAAAGTCCGCAATCGTCACCGGCTCCACAAGCGGTATCGGTCTCGGCATCGCGCGAGCGCTGGCGGCGCAAGGCGTGAACATCATGTTCAACGGTGTTGGATCGCCGACCGATGTCGATCATGTCCGCCGGGCACTGGAGAAAAGCAATGATATTAAAACGGCTTTCTCCGAAGCCGATATGTCCAACGAGGTCCAAGTCGCGCGCATGATCGACGATACGCGAACAGCGTTCGGCAAAATCGATATCCTGGTCAATAATGCGGGCATCCAACATGTGGAAGCGATAGAGACCTTTCCGGTCGCAAAGTGGAACGCAATCATCGCCGTTGATCTCTCGGCGGCCTTTCACACCATTCGCGCGGTTGTGCCCGAGATGAAGCAGCGGGGCTGGGGACGGATCATAAACGTTGCTTCGGCGCACGCGCTCGTGGCATCTCCCTTCAAATCCGCTTACGTCGCAGCTAAGCATGGTATTCTTGGTCTCACGAAAACCGTCGCGCTTGAGCTGGCGGAATTCGGCATTACGGCAAACGCCATCTGCCCCGGTTACGTGCTGACGCCGCTCGTTGAAAAGCAAATCCCAGAGACTGCAAAGGCACGCAATCTGACCGAGGAGCAGGTCGTGCGAGATGTGCTGCTTCATGCGCAGCCGACGAAAAAGTTTGTCACGACGGAAGAACTCGGCGCGTTAGCCGTCTTCCTTTGCCAGGACGGCGCTCGATCAATCACTGGCGCGGCGCTGCCGGTCGAAGGTGGGTGGACCGCGCACTAACGATATTTGCAATGTCTGTCACATCATGCGAGCGAGCCCGGTCAACGGCTCGTTTTTTCTTTTGCGTTACATCGAACGCAATAGCCTTGCGCTATCAAACAGAAACGCAATCGATATTTCAAACCGATGGTCAGAAGTCGGCATTGTTATCTCCGGAAAGCGCATCTGCGCTTCACGAGTTCAATTCAAATTTCGGAGACACAACATGACTTTCTCGCTCAGCAATGCCTCGATCGGACTTATCGTAACCGGCGCTTTCGCCAGCGTCTTCCTTGCAGCCGTTACCGTCGCCAGCGCGGGCGAATGCCCCGCCGACAGAATTGTCACGTCGAACGGACAGAAGCCCGGTGCCACGGCGCACAAGGGCGTGACGGAAAAACTCCTCGGAGAGATCGATCTCGCCAACGAAAAAATCGCGGTCGGCGGGCGTCACTTCCGTATGCGTCGGCTTGAAGTCGCGCCCGGCGGTGAAGTGGCGTGGCATAGCCACGATGAGCGCCCGGCGCTGATTTACATCGTGTCCGGAAAAATTACCGAGTACGCCAGCACCTGCTCAGTGCCTATTCAGCATGTCGCCGGTGACCTCTCGATCGAAAGCCATCTGTCGCACTGGTGGAAGAACAATTCCAACAAGCCGACTGTGTTGATATCTGCCGATATCGCGGCCGATCCCAAAGATCACAACATGTGATTTCCCGTCGCTATCCAATCGTTGCCAGCCGGAAGGTCGGCATCGGTAGCGATTGGTGGCGACGCAAATTCAGATCCCCTATTTCTCACGGGATGAAAGCCATGCGGATCAATGTCACGACCAAAGAACTTGAAATGGCGCTGATCCCATCTGTGACGGCGGTGCCGCCATTTGAGTTGCTGGTTATCGGCCTGACAGCGTTTCTCACGGTCGTGGATCTTTTTGCGACGCAGGCCCTGCTTCCAGCGCTTGCTGAGCACTATCAGGTGACCGCCGCAGCGATGGGATTTGCGGTCAACGCGTGTACGCTCGGCATGGCCGTCGGCGCCCTTTCGATTGCCCTTCTCAGCGGCCGCATTGATCGGCGCGGTGGAATTCTTGCGAGTCTCGTCGTTTTATCAATTCCAACGCTTTTGTTAGCCTACGCGCCGAACCTCACTGTATTCGCCTGCCTTCGCGTCGTGCAAGGTCTCTGCATGGCATCTGCCTTCGGTTTGACCCTCGCCCACCTCGGAGAGCGCTATACCGCGCAGCAGTCGGCGAGCGCATTCGCGGCCTATATCACGGGCAATGTCGCGAGCAACCTTATCGGTCGGCTGATCGCAACGGCTGTCGTCGATCACGTGGGGTTAGCCGCGAATTTCGTCGTCTTCGCCGGCCTCAATCTGGTAGGAGCCGCCTTGGTTTATGGCACAGTGACGCGGATGCCAATGAAGCAGAACTTCTGCTCCGACGAGGCCGTCTGCCTGCAGAAATGGTGGGCACATGTCAAAGTGCCTGAGATGTGCGCAGGCTTCGCTATAGGATTCTGCATCCTCTTCGCGTTTATCGGCACGTTTACCTACGTCAACTTCGTTCTCGTCTCACAGCCGCTCGCGGTCGGCATGATGACGCTGGGGTTCATCTATTTCGTGTTCCTGCCTTCGATCGTCACAACGCCGCTTGCGGGCACCGTCGCGAAGAAGATGGGGCACAAGACGGCTCTGCGGGCCGCGTTGGCCGTCGCCGCTGCCGGTTTGCCGCTACTCGTAATTCCTTCGCTGGCTGCCGTGCTTCTCGGGATGGTGTTGGTTGCAGCCGGAACGTTCTTTGCGCAGGCGCTTGCGACGGGGTTTGTTAGCCACGCAGCAAGGTTCAATCGGGCCTCCGCCAGCGGCATCTATCTCGCCAGCTATTTTGCCGGAGGCCTAATCGGCAGCGCTATTCTCGGCCAGATCTACGACCGATTCGGGTGGTCCGCCTGCGTCGCCGGGATAGGGGTGTCGTTGGTCTTCGCAGCCTGGCTGACGCGATACTTGAACGTTGCGTCGATTGGTGCAACGCAGCCAGCCTAGCGGAATGCCGCGACTCGGGCCGCGTTCTCCGCGATCACGCGAGCATTGTCACTCTCGGCATTACCCGCCGGTATGCCACGGATCGCGATACCCGGACTCGACCACACCGGTACGCGCGGACAACCGTCGCAGCTATCCTTGTATGCCATCATTGTCCGCCAACCCTTGCCCACGACATAGCCGTGGCCATAGGGGAACGGTTGCTGGCTATCGTCGAGCGCCTCGTCGTGGCGCGCTCCTATAATGTGGCCGATCTCGTGGGCGAGCGAATACATATTCGCTGCGCACTCATGATGGACGACGGCAAAAGCGCGCTCGGCGCGAACATGAACACCCGCCGAAAGTCCGCAGCCGTGAGGGTCATGGACGATCAGAACACCAACATCGGCTTTGTATTGGTCACGCAGCGCGTGAACTTCATCCATATATCCGTCGCCCTTGCGGGCAAAGCGAAAGACGTGATCGAAGTGCGATCCGCTTTCGACGTAGTCGGTCTCGTAGGCGTAAGCGAGCTCCAGCTTGACATTCGTGATACCGCTCATGCGGAAGGACTCATTCGCGTCCTCTATAGCAAGCGGAATGAGGTCGGTCTTGATATCACTGTAATGGGCGGCAGCGGCCTTCGTGTAAGCGACGATCAGGCGAATCGTCGCCTGCTGGCGCGTCTCGTCCACCGGTAGGGAAGTGTGTGTAATATCCAACGGACCTGGCGCAATCATCGTTGCACCTCCCGATGCAGTATCCTGAACGTCTTTGATATGCGACCGCTCGGGCTGAATGGGTTTGGCGCCGGGTTGCGTCAGCTTCTGACGATCGTCCATGAGTGCGCCCGGGTCGCCTTTGTTGACAAGAGGATCTTCTTCAAGGTGCATCTTCTTCATCATGTCGAGGCCCATCGGCGCGTGCTCTTGAGGCATTTGCGCAGGGTTCATCTCGATAATTGCATTCACTCCGCCGCCGAGATCGTGCACCGAATAGACATGGCCGCGATATGTGACTGACCCGGCCATCCGGCCCGACGGCCACCATAGGACCGTCACCGGCTCTCCTGTTTCCTCGACGACCCCATGCCACGCAAAGCCACTTGCTATTTCGTGAACGCTCATCCGCCTTGCGGTGATCGTCTTACTGTCCGCGATAGGGATGATAAGTTCCGGCTGGGCTCCGCCGCCATTGGGATCGTACACTCCCATTGTCAACATGTGCTCCGCGAGCGCCGGTGACGGGACTGCCACGAGGGTTGCGCCGATGGCGGCTTTCGAGTCCATCGCCGCATGCATCACCGCGTGTTGAGACTCGCTCATGGCATCCGACTTTGCTATCGGCACAAGGGCGTGATTCCACATTGTGCCGAGCTTGATCAGTTTTGCGCCGGCAGTCGCGGCGGCGATGCTTACCGCATCCCACGTGTCGGAAGGGATTGTCCAAACCTCAGCCTTGGTCATTTCGAGAATTTCGCGCTTTGGATGTTCGGCGGCATCATAGATTTTGGAATACTTCGCGCTGCTCGACGGCGGTGGATTCGACAGTATCACGTCGACGCTCGGTTTTCTTGTCTCGGCAGCGGTTGCGAATAGTGCAGCCAAGCTCACCGTCGTCATTGCAAGGACCGTAACGCGCCCGTGTCGTCTCGTCGGAAACATTTGAGTTCTCCGGAGAAAGAAAAAGAAAGCCCCGCAGTCGATGTCCGCGAGGCTTCATGGCAGGGAAATTCTTTGACCGCGTTATTTGCCGTGCTTGGCCTGCATGTCGGCGTCGATTTGATCCCAAACCCCATGGGGCGAAAAGCCGTCGCCAGCCTTGCAGGAGTTGTAAGCGTCGAGCGATTTGCGAACGGCATCGGCAAGCTCGTAACCTGACATCTTGTCGATATAGATCGACATCTTGCCCATGTGGGTCTTGAAGCCTCCGTCGCAATCCTCGGCTGCGAAAACGGGCGACGAGAAGGCTGCGAAAAGCGCGAAGAGCGCTGCGGCTGGAACAATTTTCATTGCGGTTCTCCTAATTTGTTTGTCATTCGGCGCCGCACTTTGCGAGCGGGGCTGGCGAGAACCTATGAGTGTCGGGCGCGGGTCTGAAATACCGTTTGGCATTCGATTTCATAGCTCGGCGCTATGTCGGAAGGCGGCCTGAATCAAAGCGGCTGTGCGGCCCTGCTTCGATTTTTTGGATGACCCTCCGAGGCGGAACACCGGGTTGATGAGACGTCACTCGTCCGGTTTCCGCCAATAGGCGGCAACTATGAACATCGAAGCCAATGGATATTTCCGGAAAGTCAATCTCCTCGCCATCGTGCGGACAGCGGGCGAATCGTTCCGCCCAGCCTGCACATCAAGGGAGAGAGCTATGACCTCCAGATTAACTCTATTCGGCGCGCTGTTGTTAGCGACAACAACTGCGTTCGCTTTCCCATTCCAAAGCCACCTGGCGCGAGCGGCTACGGCAGTCAGGGAAGATGGTATCGTAAAGGTAAAAAGCGCTTACGGGTTCCACGAGACGATCTCGCGCATCAAGGCCGACATTGCCGGCAAGGGCATCGCATTTTTTCTGGCGGTCGATCAAACGCGCCTCGGTGAAAATGCGGGCATCAAGCTGCAGCCATCGACCCTTTTGATTTTCGGGAATCCACCACTCGGAATCCAGTTCCTGACATCGAATCCGGATTCGGGCCTCGACTGGCCCGTGCGGCTGCTCGTTCGCCAGGACAACTCCGGACAGGTCTGGGCGGTCTATACGGACTTCGCTTGGATCGCCAAGCGCCATGGGATCACGGACCGCGAAGGACAATTCAAGATGGCGTCGAACGTTATTGCTTCGATCACGTCAAGCGTCACCTCAAAGCCATAGATTGGAAAAGCCATGTCGCTGCACCCCAAAGCCGGAACCGATACCATCTCTCGCAGGCGCCGTGCGAACCGCACGGCTGGGTATGGCCAGATCGTCCTCGTCCTACAGGGCGGCGGCGCGCTTGGAGCCTATCAGGCCGGCGTTTATCATGCGCTGCACGAAGCGGGTGTCGAGCCAGACTGGGTTATCGGTACGTCCATCGGCGCTATTAATGCTTCCATCATCGTCGGCAATGAGCCGGTCAACAGGCTCGCGGCGCTGCAGGAATTCTGGCAGCGCGTTGCACAGCGGTCGGTGTGGGAACCATTCAGGTTCTGGCCGCAGTTTGCGTCCGGCCTTTCATATTGGCAAGCCGTTACCAGCGGAATATCCGGCTTTTACAAACCCAACCCCTTCGCGTTCATCAGCCCACATGTGCAGCTCGGTCCGGAAAATGCTGGCTACTATTCGACATCCGAACTCGAGGAAACGCTGAACGATCTGGTCGACTTCTCGCTCATCCGGCGCAACAAGCCGAGACTGACGGTTGGGGCCGCGCAGGTGCGAACGAGCCAGATGCACTATTTCGACAGCCTCGAAACCGAAATCACGGCACGGCATATCATGGCCTCGGGCGCGCTCCCCCCGGCCTTCCCCGCCGTGCGCATCAACGGCGAACTTTATTGGGATGGTGGTATCCTCTCGAACACACCGGCAGAAGCGATTTTCGACGATCGGCCGCGAAAAAATTCTCTCGTGTTCGCGGTCCATATGTGGAACCCCATCGGCCCGGAGCCGGAGTCGATCTGGGATGTGCTTCATCGACAAAAGAACATTCAATATTCAAGCCGGGTCGCCACCCACATCACCCGGCAATCGCAGATTCACCGCCTACGCCATATCATCAAAGAACTCGCAAACTACATTCCGGAGGACTTGCGCACGCGCGAGGATGTGCGCGAGCTGACAAGCTACGGATGTCTCACGCGGATGCACTTTGTCCGCCTGCTATGGCCAGGTCACGAAACCGAAGACCATACCAAGGACGTCGACTTCACGTCTGCGGGCATCAACAAACGTTGGCGGGCGGGCTATGAACAGACGATACGTGCCATCGAGCAGGCGCCATGGCAAGGCGAGGTAGATCCGCTGGAAGGCGTATTCCTGCATGAACTTGGGACGACCATAGCCCTGGAAGATATGCGCAAGGTCGATGAGCCTATTGACCCGCTCGCTGCGGAAGGCCCGCATGCAAGCGACAGAAGCAAATGCTCGTGAACTTATCGCGAGGCCATACCAAGAGCCGTGACGATATCCGCTATTTCCATTCGATTGCGGAAGTCGGGATCGACGTAGCGGTCGATGATGATGCCGTCTTTCCCGACGACAAATGTCGCGGGGATCGGCAGAAACCAAGTGTTGCCGTTGTATTTCTGAAGCTCAAGTCCGTGCTCAAGGTAAAGATTGCGAACATTATCTCCCACCCAAATGGCGAGACCGAGTTCGAGCGCGTATCCGTTCTCGACATCGCATAAAATTTGAAAATCTCCGCGTTGTTCGATGCCCGATAGATAGGATTGTGTTTCGGGCATAATCGACACGACCTGCGCACCTTTTCGCGCGAATTCATCGAGCGCTTCTCGAAAGGCGGTCAATTCAATCAAGCAATATTCGCACCAATGTCCACGGTTGAAACTAACGACAACAGGCCCTTGGCCGAACAGTTCCGCGAGGCTAATGAGGCGATTCCCGGCTCCGGGCCGCACGAATGGCGGCATCGGCTCACCCGGCTTCGGCGCGGCACTCCCCGCATCGCCAGATCGGATTCTGGTCACGAGGTCATCGTAGGCATTCGCAAACGGCAGCGAGAATTGGCGGACGGCGGCCGAAAAGTCGGCCAAGCGTTCTTGCAATGGTGCCTCGGTCGCGCAGATGCGGCGGAAAGCACTCTCTAAACTCGTATCGCTCATCGAATGCAGCTTTCCCGCGAGCCGAAGGGTGCGTACGGCGATACCGTCATTCGTCGATAGGCGTCTAGTCAGCCGCTTTTGGAGGCTGGTTGCTAGCGACGGAAGACGATTGAGGACCGGATGACCGTTTAAGGTCACGAGCACGCATATTAGACACGCTGCGACTACGACCGATCTGCGACTATGAGCAGACGAGGCGGAAGCACCTCAAGGTAGTCAGCGTTGGGCCAGAAGCAGACATCGCCGTCCTTCTAGCCCGGCTGTGGTCTTCGGATCGAACGATCCCAATTGCGGAAGTCGGCGGCGCCATGATCGGCGAGGCGGAAGCCGTCGCCGACCACGTCTGCTTACTGAGGTATTGCGTTATATCGCACCCTGACGGACGAGGGGGTTGTGTTGGACGTCGGTCGGCGCGTGCGGGAGTATCATTCAGCCGAGAAAATTGTACTTTCGCATCCCTCAACTATGGGGAGGATTACCGTCGGAATGGCCGCCCCCGCCCATCGTAGCCTCGTAGCGGTACATCCGGTACAGATCAGTCGGATTGGCATAGATCTGGCGCGCATGGGAGAATCCCGCGTCTCTGCCGAGGGACAGCCAGACTTCAGAGGACTCCGGCAAGTCGCACGTATCGATATGCTCCAGCACCTGCGCGAGCTCTGCCGGCGAAAGCGCAGACCATCGAGCCGGTACGATGCGCTTGGTGCGGTTGAGATATCCCTGACGGTCCTCACCTTCGGCCAGGGTTGGCTCGTAGAGCAGGAAGATTCCTCGATCTCCGACTACACCACGAATTTCGCGAATGATGAGCTGCTTCTCTTTCCTCGTCAGATGATGGAGTGAAAGTCCGCACCAGACTGCATCCGCCGGCTCCGGGAGACCGGCCATGGCCTCGATGTAGTTCCGGTGATCGAGGTCTACCTCCCATGGCACGTCTTCCATCGTCCGCGCGGCAAGCGCGAGCGCCGGCGCGGCAAGATCGATACCGTGATAGTGATGCACGGAAGTCTTTTCGAGCGCCTGCCGCGCAAGGCTAGCATCGCCACAGGCGATGTCGAGGAAGGTGAAGGGGACATTGAAGCGCTCGTTCAGAATGCTGTTGAGCAAACGACTGACCTCGGCGTGGCTGAAGGCGTCGCTGTCGACGAGCCTCTGATAGATTGTCCACTGAGACTCGAACAAGGTCAGCGCCTCGGCATCAAGCACGTCGAGGGCGGGTCCGAATTCGCGCATCCGTATATTGACCAAAGCCCTCTCCGGGGATGCAATTCGATAAGAGTAGACTGACGTTCGAATGAATTTGCACGGGTTTCAAGATGCGGGCCAGAAAAAATTGTCAGCCCCCGCGTACCTGGAACGGCCCACGACTGGTCCGTAGTCATAGCGCACGCGTTTCGCAAATCTCCCTGATCCGCAGTTCCAGCGCGGCGTGCCCGGTTCGGCGGGACTTGCTGTGGTAGGTCGAGGTATCGAACCGCAGGGCCCGGCAGGCCCGCCGGATCGACACACCCCAATCGACCATCATCCCGTCGATCAGCTCGCTCTTCCAGGCGCGCTCAGAGCTTTCGGTGGATGACGTCCTGCAGCATCTCGCAGTGGAGCGTCAAGTCGGCGACGATCTTCTTCAATCTCGAATTCTCGTCCTTCAGCGCTTCAGCCGTCGCGTTTCATCCGACGCCAGCCCGCCATACCTTTTCTTCCGGCTGAAGTCGGTCGCCTGGCTGATCCGCGCCTTACGGCAGATCTGCGCCACCGGCGATCCCTCCTCGCGCTGCTTCAGGGATGAACGCCTTCTGCACCTCCAAAAACCTCTATGCTTTCATGCGATTCCGCTCCCTTCCGAGCCAGCAAAGCGTAGCCGAAAATTCCAACCTCAAACGGTCCAGTTCTCAGGGAGCAGAGCGCTACACGAGGAGACGGGCTAAGACGTGCGCCGCACTAGCAGGTCCGTATGACAACTTCACCATAAGCGTCGTAGGAATGGAGCCTGGCAATAGGAGCGAGTCCTCATGTGCCCAAATCGGTCGGTCGACTATGGCGTCGTGTGGGATGACTACGCCTACTTCCTCGCCCACAGCACAGAAACTTCCGTGCAGGTCACCGCGCTGGAGCCGCATCTCGCGCGTTTGGCCGGTCTTGGAGCTCCAAGGCGGCTTCTCGACTTCGGATGCGGGGACGGAGCTTTTCTGGCGAGGCTTGCCGCCACCCTCGGCATTTCCCCACATCATGTCGAGCCTTGCATTGTCGAGCCCAGGAAGGCGCTGCGCGAACGGGCGGCGCAACGACTCTTCGAGCATGGCTTTCGGGTCGAGGTCCGAGCGGGTCTCGACGAGGTCAGCGGGCGTTTCGACCTCATCCTGGCCAACCACAGCCTTTACTACGTCTCAGATATTTCCTTGGTCACCCGGCAGCTCGTTGAACTCCTATCCCCCGGCGGGCGTCTAGTCGTTGCGATGCTCGACCGGAAGAACGCACTCGCGCAGGTTTGGCTCGCCGGGTTCCGCGGCGACGCTTCGGGCTTTCCCTTCATGCTCGCGGAGGATTTCGAAATTGCGCTGCATCGACTCGGGTTCGTCTGGCGCCGCGAGATGGTCCGGTATCGCATCGATTTTCCCGACACCGAGTCAGCACGGGGGCACGTCCTTCGCTTCCTCTTCGGGGACCATGTCGATTCAATGCCGCAAGGCCATTCCTGCTCGTTGTGTGACTCCTTCCGCGCGGACGGGCGGATCGTGATGCCAACCGAATATCCTCATCTGATCGTGGAGAAGCCGGGACGCTGAGCGGGGTCGGTCCCGCCCAGCGGCGTATCGAAATGCCGCATGCACTACAGACCGGTCATCTCATGACCACCGATGCCTATTGTAGCTCGAAGGCGAAGGAGGAGGTGCATGAGGGGCTCGCTTACTTTGCTCTCGGCCTTGTCGTGTCCCTCTCTGGGGTTACGATGAGCCGCAAACTCTCTCTTACGCAATCAACTCATTCCGTTCGATAGGTCCTGACGGGGGACACTCACCCTCATCGACTACAATCTAGGCTCATAGGACCGTGGCTAAGGCCTTGCAGACGGCACGCATGCAGAGCTGAGCTTCGTCTCTCTCGCCTATTCTATACAGTTCCAGTAAAACGATGGTCATTGGTTCGAAGCCAATCGCTAGCTTTTCGGACGTGTATCGATATTCCCTGACAAGTTCATCGCAAGCCAGCTTATAGGCCTCCGTGAGTTTTGCTTTTCCGGCGGGCGAGACATCAGCGGCAGTGGGAAACGACCGGGATTTGACCATCGCGGGGCTCCAATGCGCGAGAACAATGGCGGGAGCAATTCGTTGATGCACTCTCAGCCGATAGCACCCTTCAGCATGCCAGCAATCGGGTGCATACCAGCTAATCGCTGTTTAGGTTTTGGCCGCACCCATTGAACCAGCACCGACAGCGATCAGCACCGCTGTCGGGAAGAATGTCACAGCGAATACCATACCGGGTCCGATGTGTTTCGGATTCCCGTCCAGGCTTCCAGCGATCGGGCTTACGGTATATTATGATTGAAGGCCTTCAACGTTGCAGGCACACAATGAACAGCGCTGATCTCATTCGGATGGCCAATCAGATCACCGACTTCTTCGAGGTTTATCCCAAACCCGAAGCGCTGGATGGCATTGCCAAGCACATCCACAATATGTGGGGGGCCCGCATGCGCAATGAATTGAAGGTGATCATCGAGACTGGCGGAGAAGGGCTGAAACCGCTCTGCATCGAGGCGATGCGTGACTATTTCAGGGGCCCGAGATCCGAGGGTCGCCGGGTTACCGTCAATCCGCGTGAGAAGTCACCCAAAGGCGCAGCGCCGAGCTTTGCTAACGGCGGGGGCGACGGCTGATTGCGAAGCGGGGCCGGAATACTGACAATGCCGGCATAACAGACGGTCGAGTAACTCCCGTTCCAACATTGTTGAGCGTCTGAAACGAGAAGCTCCGGAGCTTTACCGCAAGGTTTGCCGCAACAAGATGTCCACCAACGCAGTAGAATAAGATTGCTTGCGCATCCGACATTCACAGCGCCCTCGCTGTGGATTTTTGAAATATTGTCCCATCCACTTGATCCCGGCCCACTTTCTATTCGTAGGGATTCATATCGAGGAAATCGAGAAGGTCAGAGATTGGCGGCATGCTCTGAAATCACACAAAACAGGATGGTGCGAACTCGAACGTATCTTCACTACCTCGGCACGTGACCTCGCGAGTGCCAATGGCGCTCTGAGGCGCACATGAACTTGATCCGTCTGCGCGCTGGTTCTGGCGCGAGAGGAGTGCAGAATGAAAGTCAACTTTCGATCGCGGATTGGTCTATTTAGACTATCGCTGCTCGCGGTCGTGATCGGGGTTGTAACCGGCTTCGGCGCGATATTTTTCCGGGCTCTAATCGGCTTAATCCATAACATCGCATTTCTCGGCAAACTATCATTTGCCTACGACGCAAGTCTGTTTACGCCGCCAAGCCCCTGGGGCGCCTTCATCATTCTTGTCCCAGTCGCCGGTGGCATAATCGTTACATTTCTTGTGACGAATTTCGCGCCGGAAGCCCGCGGACACGGCGTGCCGGAAGTCATGGATGCGATCTATTACCAAGAAGGAATCATCCGACCCATCGTCGCTGCGGTGAAATCAACGGCTTCCGCCATTTCTATCGGAACCGGAGCGGCCGTAGGGCGTGAGGGGCCCATCATTCAAATTGGTGCTTCGTTAGGTTCCTCGCTTGGACAGTTGATCAATATGGCGCCCTGGCAACGCATCACCTTGGTCGCGGCAGGCGCCGGAGCCGGCATCGCAGCGACTTTCAATACTCCCATCGGAGGCGTCATGTTCGCAGTTGAACTGATGATGCCGGAAGTCAGCGCACGAACGTTCTTGCCGGTTGCGCTAGCTACTGGTACCGCGACATTTATCGGGCGCATTTTTTTCGGCCTGCAGCCTGCTTTCGATATTCCGGCAACGCTGCTTTATACGGAAGATCCGGCCTCAATTTCAGCCCTGCTCCTCTACGCCCTTCTTGGAGCCCTGGTGGGGTTGGCCGCTTCGGCGTTTATCGGGGCGCTCGATCACTCTGAAAAGATCTTCGATCGAATTAAAAATCCCTATCTTCGACACGCCAGCGGCATGCTAATCGTCGGCTTGATCATGTATGCGTTGTTTAGGATGCACGGCCAGTATTATGTCGAGGGTGTTGGCTACGCGACCATTCAAGCAATCCTTGGAAGTAGCTTGGTCTGGCCAGCATTGCTTATCCTGCTCTACTTCGCCAAACTCTGTGCGACCTCTGTGAGCCTGGGGTCTGGCGCGTCCGGCGGAATTTTTTCACCGTCCCTATTTATGGGCGCGACGATTGGAGGAGCCTTCGGCGCCATCGTCACCACGATTCATCCCGTAGCGGGACTCGGGATTATATCCTGCGCGATGGTCGGAATGGCTGCAATGGTTGGCGGCGGCACGGGAGCCGCAATGACGGCCGTCACCATGATCTTCGAAATGACTCGCGATTACGATCTCGTGATGCCGATTATCGTCGCCGTGGCGCTCGCGATCGGCGTGCGACGCTTGTTGCACCAGGAGAACATCTACACGATTAAGCTCGTTAGTCGGCATCACCACGTTCCGAAGGCGATGCACGCCAATATGTTTCTCGTTCGTCGTGCGGGAGACGTTATGGAGCGTGATATTATCCTTCTGCCACGCGAAACCACGCTCGAATCCTTTCTTCGCCGCCCCGGCCTCGGTAGCGCTACGAAGCATATCGTAGTGACTGATAAAGATCGGATTTTGGGAGTTCTTCGCGTCAACACGGCTCTGAGACGAGAGATTGAAGGAGCCATAAAGGAACTACCGCTCGGAGACGTTGTTCAGCGCAACTTCACGATCGCGCGCGAGGACGACGTCGTGTTTGACGTCATAACGCGTATGACGCGACGGAGAGCGAACATGGCGGTTGTCACGAACAATAATGCGCGGCCGCGCGGATCAAACGTCCTCGGCATTATTTCAAAAGAGCATATTGCCAATTCCGTCGCCGAAAGCATCAGGCCGTATGGCTCGTAGTGAGCACGTCAGAGGTTCTCAGCGTCCTACCTTAGAGCTCGTCGCTTCCAGATCACAAGCAATGTCGTGCAAGGCAACACCATAGATCCCAATGCTCCACCGTTTAAGATCGAAGTAAACTGGCGATGTCGAACTTCCTCACCGGCGTGATGCTAGGTGCCGAGTGCATGTCCACCATCGACACTTTCGATTTCCACGCGGGAATTGCCCGAGCTCAAGTAGCACATTTTATTCGGCACCAAACGACGGGGCATACTCTCTCGGGGACTTGCAGACAATTCGCCGTGTTCCAAAATTCTACGATGAGAACGCTCAGAGAATTTCATGACGCGGCACAAATGGCAGCTTTCTGGCGGGTGACGGAAACTAGCGCCACGATCCCCCCAATTCACGATAGCGCGCATCTTATCCCGTGCGTGTAATTTGACTTTAGCAACAGCGTCGATGGACTGTGGCTCAACTGGCGCGCGTCAAGACCATTCGATCTTAAGAGCTAAATCCCGCCGAAAACATCTCGCATTAGTAGGTCATGAAGCCATTGCGAGACTTGCTTAGAGACCATGAACGGCGCTTGAGTGAGCTAACCAGCCCACTGAACGCGGATGCCTCGACGCCGGAAGTGCACGCAATTCTCATTGCCACTTGCCGCAGCGCGATCGAAGAGATCAAACGAGATATTGAGGAAGAGGAACTCAATTGCTCTCAGATCAGGAATCCATCGCACGAATAAGAACCGCATCGACACATGCGGCTGCGCAAGCACTTGTGAGATGATTTTTTTGGCGCAGGACGGCATCATGTGTTCCAACCAATTTATGACTGAACGAAGCCGCCTTTGACTTTCGGTCCACGTGTCCCGAAGCCCGGTGCCCTGTCCTGTATTAGCCCAGCCGAAAAAGCCCGAATCTCCTGACCTCAAGTTCTTCGAGCGCAAGGCAGACGAAGTGCGCGTTCGGCCCCAGAAGCGATCTTGCCGCCAGCATCCGGTCTGCCCTACGCTGCGCTCCGGCGAGCCCCGATGCTGGCCGATGACGGCCGGGTTCTTACTTAGACCGTGGCATCGTCATGAGAGGCAGGCCATTTGGGTATCTCGATGTGAGCTCGCGAGTCGGTAGGTCAAGATGCTAGAAATATCACCCGAGTTCGTAATCACGGACATCGAATTGGTGGCGGGAGAGTGCAACTCAGCCGAGGTATCTATTTACTCGGCAGACTTAGACGCGCCTTTCTTCATCGAGTACCGCCTGAATCGCGACAAATTTTTTGCGCTCCTGAAGGATGCGATGACAGCGCTTTGGGACGAAGCTCCGATCATAATCACCTTCGAACTGGTAGAGGGGAACGCCGAAGTCATCTCGGTGAAACGCGTGTGACGTCGTGCAAAAAGCCCCAGCGACGCCGACGGGCCTTGGCTCACGCGATGATCGTGGCGGCGCGCGCATCCTGAAACGGCGTGACGACATCAAGCGACGCACTTTCGAACAGAGACGCCGACAGCACTTCAACGCAGCAACATGACCTTCAACCAGATGGGCCGAAAACTCTCTTAGATCAAACCATCAACTGTCCTGAACCCTGAGGACGGACACGCAGGGATGTCTCGAGAGGCAGGGCGGCTAAGTAAGCGCGATGCCCTCGTTTGTGGACTGATTTGTGGACCAGAGACCGTAAATCGGAAATAGATGACCAACGCCGCCGCGAACGTCAGCGATGATTTTTGGCGTCACGTGCTGTTCTTGGCCACCGCGGCTCCTTGACATCCGTCAATGTGGAAGCAGGCGAAAATTCTGATACTTCATCTCTTCAAGTGAGCCGAACCTACGATCAAAGGGAAATTAGGTCATGAAGCATTTTCCAGCGGTGGCGCTAATCTGCTCTCTTAATCTCGGTTCGGTGCCGGCATTCGCCCAGCAGACACAACAACAGATGCCCATGAAGGGCAATGGCGGCGGCCAAGGCATGATGGGCCGAAAGGGCATGGGCATGATGGGGGCCGGCGATATGGGAATGATGGGTCCCGGCATGCATGGGATGATGGACTTCGGCCCGATGATGGAAGGGCGCCTCGCGTACACAAAGGCTGAGCTTGGCATCACTGATGCGCAGACGGCAGCCTGGGACGACTACACCAAGGTTGTCAAAGCTCGAGCGACGGCGATGCAGAGCGTGCGCGCGTCGATGATGGAGGCCATGCAGGCGGGAAGTGCGGTGGCGCGTTTGGATGCCCGCATCAAGGCGATGGAAAATATGCTCGACAGCCTTAAAACTTTGAAGCCTGCGACCGAGGCGCTCTACAATACGCTGAGTGACGAGCAGAAGAAGAAAGCCGACCTCTTGCTAGGCATTGGCATGATGTAGGCGTCGTGAGGTATTCCTCCGCCGTAAGAGGAGAGTAAGAGATGATGTACGATTGGTGGCATAGCGGCGGAGGCTGGGGTATGGGTTTTGGCTGGTTGTTCATGCTGCTTCCCTTGGCGCTTTTGGTCGCTGTGCTTTACGTCTTCATTCGACCGTTTGAGGCGAGCCGCGGCCGCGAGCAAAGCTCTAGGACGCCGCGCGAAATTCTCGATGAGCGGTTCTCAAAGGGCGAGATCGATCGCGAAGAATATGAAATGAGACGCAAAGCGCTTAATAGCTGACGTGGTGAATGGCGGGACCGGAGAAGACGCGTCGAGCGAAGTTAGATCTCGCGACGCTTAGAGCGATTCCGACCGGCGTCTGGACGCTTGGTTTCGTCTCGCTGCTTATGGACATCTCTTCGGAGATGATCCACGCGTTACTTCCATCCTACCTCGTTACGGTGCTCGGAGCGTCGATGCTCGAAGTCGGCATCATTGAGGGGATTGCCGAAGCGACGGCTTCGATCACCAAGCTGTTCTCGGGTGTACTGAGTGACTCGCTCGGCAGACGCAAGCTACTTGCCGCGACTGGTTATGGACTTGCGGCTTTTGCCAAGCCCATCTTTCCGCTCGCCGTAAGCCTGAATTGGCTTATTGCGGCACGCTTTATTGACCGGGTAGGCAAAGGCATTCGCGGCGCCCCTCGCGACGCGCTTATTGCCGATATCGGCCCGGCCGAGCTTCGCGGTGCCAGCTTTGGGTTGAGACAATCGCTTGATACCGTTGGAGCCTTCATCGGACCGCTGCTTGCGATCTTGCTGATGTGGTTACTAGCCGACAATATCAGGGCAGTGTTTTGGTTTGCTATCGTTCCAGCTTTTCTCTCGTTGTTCCTGATCACTTTTGGGGTTTCTGATCCCAGGCACTCGGGCAGCAGAGGTATCATTGGTGTTCGTCTGGAAGTGCTTGAACTGCGGCAGTTCGGGGCGCGCTTCTGGGCCCTGATCGCCGTCGCAACCCTGTTTACGCTCGCGCGATTCAGCGAAGCTTTTCTAATCCTACGCGCCCAATCGGAGGGCTTGGCGCTGGCGCTGGTGCCAGCAGTGCTTGTGGTTATGAACGTATCCTACGCGCTTGCCGCCTACCCGGCAGGCGTACTTTCCGACAACGGTAGCCGGACCGGTATATTGCGGATCGGAGTAATCCTCTTGGTCGCTGCCGATTTGGTGTTGGCGCTAGCGCCGGGACTGCTCGGTGTAGCGATTGGAGTAACGCTATGGGGCTTGCATCTCGGGTTCACACAAGGTTTGTTCGCGGCGCTGGTGGCCGACACATCGCCGCCGCGCCTACGAGGAACAGCTTTCGGCATCTATAACTTCATCACCGGAATCACACTCCTTGCCGCGAGCATCTTAGCTGGCAAGTTGTGGGAGACCTTCGGTGCTCAAGCCACATTTTTTTGGGGCGCTGTGTTTGCGGCTTTTGCACTCTTGGGGCTACTGCTATTGCGTGACCCATACGCTCGTGGCCGCTAGGCGCCGCCGATCGTTGCGAGACCCGAAGCGTCACAATCGACTGCCAGCTCGACAGCGAACTTGTCCGGATGCGTGCCAGAAGCGGACGTCACTAGGGGTTCGGAGACGACCGTGTCAGAACTTCAATAAGTGTCGGCTGTTGGAATCCAGCGGCTATGTCGCGCGTGGTTATGCAGAATTTGCGAGCATCGCGGCAATCTCCGGCCGTCCTACTCAACGTCGAAGTTGGAACGGCTACTATTCGCCTGAGAGCCGACATTGGCCAAGCGACGCTGGGCCAAAAGCAGAAACTTCTGATGAATTGATCGGCTAAGCCATCACATTTTCCGATCAACCAGAATGACAAGCCAGCCCGTGGTCTCGATCCGTGCCGCTACCACATTGCGGTCATCAATTTCCATGTCGACAACACCGGGTGCTCCGATTGACGAGGCTTTATCAAGGACGCGCTCGGTGATGCGATTGGCCCATTCGATGCTTGAAGTCGTCTTGCCAGGATCAGCAACCTGTGCGGCTCCCGTGGCCGAGCGATAGAACAAGACTGCCGCTTTCTTTGTGTTGTTTACATGCTCAATTTCGGCTTCAAGCTCGGGATCGCTTGCATCGATCGCCAGTCCGCGTTTGTCGACAATGAATGCGATTGCTGCAGTTCGCCTGGTGAGATGGGTTAACACCTCCCGGGAAAGCTGCTTGAGCGTAATATCGTGCGAGACGACTCCGAGCAGGCGGTCATCCTGGTAGACCGGGTAGGAGGCAGTAATCATCATCCCCGCACCGACGAGGTCCAGGTAAGGAGCGGTCCAGCCGACTGCGCGCCTCCGGAAGTCGGCCGCCGTGTAAAAAACCTGCTTAGTCGGCAACTCATTATTGATCGCCCGGTCGAGAGGCACATAAGGATAGATCAGCATCATGTCGTCAGCGGTGGTTAGATAGACCCACGAGAAGGCGAAGCTGTTGTACGCGGCGCGAAAGAGAGGAAGAGCGCGCTCGAGGTCCCGGAGATGCGCCAGCGTTTCGTCGGCGATGGGAAAACCACCGTAGCTGTAATAGCTCGGAAACGCCGCCTCGAAAGCTGGCGCGGGTTTCCCTTCGGACCAGGTACGAAAGCCGACCGTTTTTCCCTTAGTCGTAGCGCGACCAATCCAGTATGCCCGATCCGCTTCGGTGATGGGTGCCAGGTCTGCAGCGATCATTCGGTATTCATCGCCCAACGCTCGCGTGTTGGCGGCTACATCGCGGAAAACCGCATCAATTCTGTCGGCAGCCAACCGCACTAGCGATATCGACGGCCGTTCGCCGGCCTCCCCTTTGGCCGGCGTCAACGCTTCTGATGCGGCGAAGGACAAAGTGAGCAACGCCGCGAAACCAATGAAAAGCTGCTGGATTCTCATATCGGCGCTAAGTCTCACTGAAGCTTAGACGCGTGGTATCCGCACGCGAGCGAACGCAAATATTCTGCCGCAGCTTTAGACTAGTCGCAGGCGACCCAAGTCCGACAGACGCGAACGCCATGTTTATTCGTGTAGTAAGCCGTACAACGCCTACCACTCACGCAACCGGAGTTGCAGGCAACCCAAGCGCGGCATACGCGGGCGCCGTGTTTGTTGGTATAATAACTGGTGCAGCGCTTGCCGCCAACGCAGGCGATTGTTCTCGCTTCGGATCCCATGGTTTGCTTTCCTGGGCTAAGCGTTAGGGTGGCAGCTTCGGCTCCCGTAATTGCAAACAAAAAGCCGGCCGCCGAAAGCATGATCGCGAGCTTTACCTTCATTGCTCTATTCCTTGTTTTGTTTGAAGGTTCCTCGCAAGCCGTTAGCTTTAGACGTAGGAGGCAACGAAAGCGTATCCGGCTCGCTCAGTTTGATCGGATGTATTTATGCGCTGGCGTTGAACACTATAGTTCGCCGCGCGCGCGATTGCGAGAAAGTGATCCGTGTTGTGCTGGGTTCGCAGGGCCTAGCTTACACGACGATATTGAATGGCGTTTCTGCCGTTCTTCGGATCTGACAAATTCGCTTTTCTAAACAACGTCTTTCAGAAGTGCCTTCGCTCGCCTCATGCCACTGAGCGGCATCTGGCGTCCTTTGAAAATGCGGAGAGAAATTCGGAGCGCGTCTGCATTGCCATTCCGCCTCTGTTCGCTAAAGTCTATTGCACAATCCGGTGATATTCAGTTCGCTTGGGAACATCACCATGCCGATCGCCGGCCCCCCGCTTAATGCGTCCGTTGATCTCGCGCAGATACTCAAGTCTGGTCTTGAGACCAAACCGGATGATGACCTGCTCGTTTCGCGACGGCGCCGCTGGACGTGGCGGGCACTCGATTCCGCTTCCACTAGTCTGGCCGCTAATTACCTCGACATTGGTCTTTTGCCCGGCGACCGGATCGCATCGCTGATGCCGAACCGCACCGAGCTTATCGTCCATTACCTTGCCTGCATGAAGTGCGGACTGGTCGCCGTGCCGCTTAATTATCGCTACATGTCACCGGAGATTGATTATGCGCTCGATGTTAGTGGCGCGAAAATTCTGCTCGCCCACGATGAGCGAAGCCGTGATCTGGCCAACACCAACCTTGTCCGCAAATTGCCGCTCGGCCAAATCGGCTATGACGATAACGGCGGGCAAATTGAGCCACGGTTCGGATCGCTGATCCAAACGAATCCAACGCGCGACATCGCCCCTCCAAAGCCGGAAGACCCAGCGATTATTTTCTTTACATCGGGCAGCACGGGCAAGCCGAAGGGGGTCTGCCACAGCTTTGAGACGTTGGGCTGGATCATCGCCAGTGCTGTGAGGAGCTTCGAAATGGGTCCTGACGACATCATGATGCCGGGTGGATCGGCATCGCATGTCGGCGCCCACCACCTGTCGATGATGGCGTTCGCTGCTGGCGGAAGGGTGGTGATGGCGCGCACCTTCGATGGCAATGAAATCCTGGCGCTTCTGCGCGAGGAACGGCCGACCAAGATGTGGATGCTTCCCTCCGCGCTTTATGCGCTAGTTCGCGATCACGGGGCCCGCCACTCGGATTTCTCCTCGATCAAGGCGTGTTTCTCGGGCGGCGATAAGGTTTCGGCTGCATTGGAAGCGGAATTCACCGCGCTTGCCGGCGTCGAGATCGATGAGGATTATGGGATGACCGAGATCGGCATTCCGACGGTCAGCCCGCCGCGAGGAGCGAAGACCGGCTCTATTGGGCCGCTTGCGCCCGGCTATCAAGCCTCGGTGCGCGATATTGACGGGCGCGAGTTGCCGAAGGGGGCCGCTGGACGTCTCTGGATCAAGTTCGCCGGGAATATGGTTGGCTATTGGAACGATCCTAAGGCAACTGCCGAGACGATCGTCGATGGCTGGCTTGATACCGGCGATCTCGTAAGCGTCGACGATGACGGCTATCTCTGGTTCCACGGTCGCAAGAAGCAGATCATTGTCCACGATGGCTCCAACATCTGTCCGCAAGAAGTGGAAGCCGCGCTGCTCGAAAACGCGGCTGTGGCGAGCGCCGGCGTGGTCGGCGTACGGAGCGCCCTGCATGGCGAAAGCGTTCGCGCCTACGTTACGTTGGATGCGGGAATAGCATCCCCAACGACGCAGGATTTGATCCAGTTTGCCCGCGCGCGAGTTGGATACAAGGCGCCGGAGGAGATCATTTTTCTGGAGAAAATGCCGCTCAACGCGACTGGCAAGATCGATCGCGTGACGTTGAAGAAATGGGCGATAGAGGGCCTGACATCGACCTCTCTGGAGGGCGCATGACCTCGGTAATCAACTTGCAAACGGAGGTGGGACGGCGGACTGGTCTCGCCGGCGCAATTGGCAGTCTGCTCGAATGGTATGACTTCACGGTCTATGGCTTTCTCGCGCCAATTGTCGGGAGACTTTTTTTTCCTTCCGACGATCCTGCGGCTTCCTTGCTCGCGGCTTTCGGAGTCTTCGCGATCGGCTACGCAGCCAGGCCTCTGGGCGGCGCTATCTTCGGGCACGTCGGTGACAAATTTGGTCGCAAGCCAGCGATGATTACCTCGGCGGTCATGATGGGTCTGGCGACTTTGGGAATCGGCCTTCTGCCAGACCATGCTCAAATCGGAACAGCGGCTGCGTTTCTCCTCGTGGCATTGCGGATCTTCCAAGGTTTGTCTGTCGGTGGGGAATTCACCGATACCGTCGTCATGTTGGCCGAGCAGGCCCCACTCGACCGGAGAGGCTTCGTCGCCAGTTGGGCGGAAATGGGCGGTATTGCTGGGATGCTTCTTGGGTCCGGTATCGGAGCGCTTACGAGTAGTGTTCTCGGCGATGCGGCGATGCATGCCTGGGGTTGGCGTATACCGTTTCTGCTGGGGGCGGTGATTGCCGTATTCGGAGTCGTCTTGAGGCGCCAAATTACGGAGTCTCCGGTGCATGAGCGCGTCGAGCAGCAGGTTGGCTCGCCTGTGTTCGTGGCGCTGCGACACCACTGGCGTCAAATCTTGCGTATGGTCGGCCTGCTTCTGATGCAAGGAGTTGGCTTCTACATGGTGTTTGTCTACGCCGCGTCTTACCTGACGGAGAACATGCACGTCACGACGGCGCGTGCGCTCGACATCAATACTCTCGCCCTTTTGGCGATGTTGGTGGCCGCGCCGTTGGCGGCGATTGCTTCAGATCGATTTGGGCGAAAGCCGGTTCTCTACGTCGTGGTCGTCGCTACGGGACTTCTCGCCTTGCCGCTCTGGGGGTTGATGCACCACGAAAACGCTGCTGCGATCCTGTGCGGCCAAATTGGTCTGGGAGCATTGATGGGGCTCGCGTTTGGGGTGACACCGGCCACGATGATCGAGATGCTGCCCACAGAGGTTCGCTGTAGTGGCGTCGCCATCGGGTACAATCTTTGTTTTGGATTGTTCGGCGGTACGACACCCTTGATCGCTACCTACTTAGTCGCACGTACCGCAGACGATTTTGCCCCAGCCTACTATCTAATCTTAGCCTCGCTCGTATCGTTCATTACCCTGCTCGGAATGCCTGAAACAGCACGCAAACCATTGACCTGATACACAAAGCGCTCGGTTGCGAGGTTACTTCGCGTCACGATCGACTTCAGTTCGACCGCGAACTTGTCCGGATGCGTGCCAGGAGCGGACGTCACTAGGGGCGCGGAGACGGCGGTCGTTAAAACTTCGAGAAGTGTCCGCTTATGGGAGTGACTGTGTGAGAACGCCCGGCGAGAAGGCCGTCCACGGAAGTTGAAGTGTTCACCGTCTCGACCTCACCCGCGAACGGCTGTGATGAGCGGCTGAACGCCTAGCATCGAGATCATCCGCTTGATGTTGTAGGCCAGCACGCAGAGGCTCATCTCGGCTTTCACCCTGTCCAGGCCTCTCGTCAGGAAGTGCGTGTAGCCCATCCAGGCTTTGATCGTGCCGAAGGTGTGCTCCACGGTCCTTCGGCGAACGATCATGGCGTTGCCGGCGTCCAGCCGCTTCTGCATCGCTTCGATGACGCTCTCATGCTCCCAGCGATTGACGCGGCGCTCCTTGCTGGTCGTGCATTTGGCCCGCAGTGCGCAGCTGCCGCATTTGTTGGTCCAGTAGCTGTGCAGCGATCTTCCTTCCTCAAGGCGCGTGTATCGATAGGAGAGGGTCTCGCCAGCTGGGCAGCGATAGGCGTTTTGATCGACAAGGTAGACGAAGTCGTCCTTGCCGAACCGCCCCGCCGCTTTCGCATTCGACGTAAGTGGCTTGGGCACGTGCGGCGTGGCGCCGATGGCCTCGCAGGCGAGAACCTCCTCGCCGCTGAAGTAGCCGCGATCGGCCAGGACATCGATCTTCTCGACGGCCATCGCCTCCTTTGCCAGGCTCGCCATGGGAGACAGTAGCGTCCGGTCGGTCACGATGCTGGTCACGTCATGGGCGACGATCAAATGGTGCTCGGTGTCGACTGCCGCCTGCACGCTATAACCAACGACGCCTGCGCCACGCATGCTCGTCGCCATTGCCCGAGCATCAGGATCGGTGAGTGAGATCTGCTGGTCCGGTGCTTCTAGAACGGCCGTCTCCAGCTGCCTGAGCTCGGCAAGCTTCGCCTTCATCGCCGCGATTTTGTCTCTCAGACGTGAGGTTTTCGCTTCTGCGATTTCGCCCTCTTGGAGATCTGCCGCCTCAAGCGATTGCAGGTACCGCTCGATACTCGCTTCTGCCTGCTCCACGCGCCGCTTGAGCTTCCCCCTCGTGAAGTTGCGATCACGAGAGTTGACACCCTTGAACTTGGCGCCGTCGATGGCGGCAACCGCATGCGAGAACAGGCCGAGCTGGCCGCAGATCACGATGAAGCGCGCGCAGACCGCGCGGATCGCAGAGCCGTTCGCTCTTCGGAAATCGGCGATGGTCTTGAAGTCCGGTGCCAGGCGGCCGGTCAACCACATCAGCTCGACATTGCGCCCAGCCTCGCGCTCAAGCCTTCGGCTCGACTGGATGCGGTTGAGATTGCCGTAGAGGTAGATCTTCAGAAGCGTCGCCGGATGATAGGCGGGACGCCCGGTCGCCGCTGGCTGAACGCGTCCGAAGCCGAGACCGGAAAGGTCGAGCTCCTCGATGAAGGCATCGGCCACGCGGACCGCATTATCTTCAACGATGTAGTCTTCGAGACAGGCGGGCAACATCGTCTGCTGGTACCGATCCTCGCCTTCCACAAATCGTCCCATGCAAGCCTCCCCGATGGATAGAAGAAAGCTTGGACTGATTTGGCCTTTTCACACAGCCACGGGATCGAGCGCCTAAACCGCTTTCAATCGACGCCACGGAAGCGATGATCCGATAGCTGCCGTCGACTCCCCAACGCTATGGGACAGATGCGGTCGTTTATCCGTCCGTCAAAGGACCTGAGATGAGGTGTCGCCGACACTAGCTCAAAGGGCCACTCGCGACCGCGGATTATTCACTTTGTGCCGCCGCCAATTTTGCCGACGGTACCGACCGCAAGGCGGCACCGTCGGAGTGACGCGCAAACTTGAACCCTGCGCCAAGCGCTTGAACTGGGAGAGTCAGCTACCTCATGAAGGTTTGCGTGACAGCGCGCGCCATCTCTGTGGGCCATTGTGGGAGCACGGTTGTTATTGCAGCGACGGTCACCAAAATAGCGACTGCAACCGACTGCAGGAGTTTTTGCCTTCGCGCGCGCCGCTCGGCTCCGGGTTCGAGTTCTTGAAGTGGGAGTAGGCCCCGTTGGCAAGCGCAGACATCTTGTGCTTCGGCAATGCCGCTGATGACCCATGACGTGAGGATGCCGCCGGCGCCGCCCGTGCTGAGGCTCAACACAAGAAGGCTTAGCGGATCGTAGCCCGTCGACTGAGACGCGTCATCCGAGAGACGGCCATACGCAAGGCTGATCAAAAGCAGCGCGTAAGATGAGAACACCAGCACCATCGAGCGCCATTTGGATACTATCTCAGGAGCAGCGATATGCTTGCTGCGATGGAGGGTGAAATATTCGAGGTAGGGGACAATGACGATGTTGGTGATCGGAATCAGCATGAAGAACGCCGCGTAGGGCGAGCGGATCTTCGCGTTGCTGAAGAAATTGATATTGCGGATGGCCCGGAAGAAAAAATAGATGACGCCGGCAAGAAGTGCAAAGACGCTCGCGATCGCCGCAAGTGTGACGGGGACCGAGAGGCCGAAAGGCAGTAGATCCGTGTTCCAGTCATTTTTCTGAAGGTACTCAAGCACCGGCTTCCCAACCACCGAAAGGGCGATCAGGCCGTTGAGGATCGGCGACGAGCGTCGCAGAGATTTGAAATTGGCATGCCTTTTCGCGACGGCGCTCCCGATCAGAAACGGCCGCGCTGTTAGAATTAGAACGACAACTCCAAGACCAAGGAGAAAGACAGGCAGGTAGCGGAAGAAGATGATTTCCACGAAGCTCTCTCTCTCTCTCTCTATGTCCGAAGTTGGCTTGGGTACGCTGCTTGTGGCCGTCAATCCGAATGAGAGGGCGATGTGCTGCAAGTCGCCGTCGGCATCGGTGCGGTCATCTCGATATTGCGGACACTATTCCATTGCGCGACATCGCCGGAGAGCTTGCCATGAACGAGAAGGAAGGCCGTCAGGTCGAGCAGCTTGCGATCTGAGGCGGTTAGCGTGAAGTCGGTCGGAATATTTTGCAGCCGTTTGCTCAGATGCCTGGAAAGTGTGGCGAAGCCGTCGCCTATGCCGTTCTGGACAAGGAGCGCCGCGAGCTCCGGCTGATCCTGCAAGCGTTCTCCGTATCTCGAAGCAAAATCCGGATCGACGACGTCGCGCAAGCCCAGGCGGATGACGAGTGGCCGCATGGCGAGCGCGCCCGACTCGAACAAGCCGTTCCATGATGACTTGGCGGACGGCACACAATTTCCGGTGCGGCGGGTAAGCTCTTGCGGCCAATTCATTGAGAGCTGATCGGTCACCGTACCCGTGGTCTCGATGAACTTCCAACCCAGATCCTGCAACAAGGCGACGGCTCCGAAGATAGATTCGGCCGCCTGACGAAAGACGGTGCCATCCCACGCGTAGTGATCTTCGATGCCAGTCTGCTGGAACTTCGTTCCGTTGGCATCGATGCGATCCACGCTTGCATCAATCGCGATGACGGTGACGGTCGAACCTTTGGCATCGGGGTCGAGATTGGCACGCAGTTGGGTCAACAGCGTCACCAATCCCGAATTGTCGGCCAGCGCGCCATCAGCGAGGAATATCTGACTTCCCTGAAACAAAATCTTGGACCCGCAGTGCTTGATGGCAAGGTTCGGATAGGCCATTGGAAATGCTGAGGAGGCGTAGACGGCGTCGGCCAGACGGACGCTCGACGGATCGAGGCGAGTAAAGGAGAGGTCATTCTCGCTGGCAAGCGTTTGCGGCGCGGCCAGTTTGCCCCACCAGTCTTTGGGTTGGAAATAGGTGGTGTCGATGTAGCTCCGGGACAGCACGAAACGCACGTGATTGGCCACATCGAACGAGTTGATATAGAGGGCGGGACTGGCTGGCAGCTGAGCGAGGGTCGCTCCATTGAAGAGCGTGGCGTCATAGTCGTCCCTCGCCAAGACACCCCGATTGTAATCGGTCACCAAGGACCGTGCCCACGAGACCGGGTTGAGCCCGGCCGAGCCGTACCATTGTCGCTTCCGGTACTCGATCGCCATATCGTCTAGATACGTATTCCAGTCTCCGGTGCTGGCGTCTGCAGCTTTCAGTTTGCCGGAGTTGAGAGCGAAATAGGCGGCGGCCAGCGAGCCACCCGATACAGATGATATGGCCGCGACCTGGTCGAGCAGACTGCGCGGCTTCTGAGTCGAAGGACTCAACAGCAAGGCGGGACCGGCGCGACGAATTTCGCGGAGTACAGCGGCCGTCAGATAGGCCGCGCGGCTACCGCCGCCGGAGGCGGCTATGGCAACGACATTGTTGGTCATGTCGTTTTTGACGAAAGGTTTCGGATCGTCGAGGTCGATGTCGCCCTGCAGGCAGCGTCCAACGGGAAGACCAGTGCGGATTGGCCCATCATAGGCCCGCGCGGCAATCACAAGTCCCAAGCCGATCGCCGACATGATGAAATAGGTCCTTAGCCGCATGCCCCCGCTCCCTGCCGAATGCGTTTGTCCAACTATAGCGGCACCCGAGTTCCTGCAAACTTACATACTTCCAGTATCCCTTTCGCCGAACTAGGACCTGGCAAGCCAATCCACCGACAGTGCGCCTTTTGTTGGAACGATATGATCATCACAATTGTGAGAGATCGATGCCCGAATGCTGACACCGCGAACGCCGAACTCAGTTTTTGTAACGGCTAAGGGATTCGCGGATGTGGATCGGGCTTGGGCTTGGGCTGGTATGCTCTATAGTGATTGGTCTGGGGATCTATTGGAGCATCGTCGACGATCTTTAGGACGGAGTTCCACTTTATACCACAAAGGCTGTCATTATATGCACGCTCGGTTTCCCGACAGACGTTCAGGGTCGGCACGATTCCTACAAGCCTACGAAACTTGGCCACATCTTCGATTTCCGGCGATCATGCAGAGAGAATGCCTAACGCGGGCAGAGCACGGGGCTTTGCCTGACGAGGACCGTTTCAGAAGCGTTTGCGACGGTGCGTCGGGAAGAAAGCGTCCAAAATTCATTCAAAAGCGGTCGCGACTACTCTTGGCTCGGGCGAGGGCAGTTCAATCCGCCGACAGTCCGCTTGCGGGATCGACCGTCGATCGACCTTCAGCCGTTCGCCTTTTGTCGCGATGGACCGAAAGCCGCCGTCAGCCCGATGGCGCTCAGTGCCATTAGCCGACATTAGCTCACGCGCAAGTTGCTATAGTCACGGTCGGCCTCCTCGTCGATTCTAGCACTGCCACTATGCCGAGGTTCCGAAGCCCAACGCCTCCAAAGTTGGCGCTGCCTGGATTTCTGGAGGGGTCATATCAATCCATAGAAATTCGCGGATGAGATGCCACGCATCCTGGTACTGCTTGCAGTTGTCGAGGTGATCGAACAGAAAACGCGGTGCCGCGTGGTGATGTGCCATCGCGGCGTAGGCGACCGCAGTCGGAATAACGAAAAATTCCCGCGCCGCGTCGCTACCGTTGGTGCGGTTGCCTCGACCGATGTTAAGGCGGACGACCACGATGAAATCGCAGTGCGGATTTTCCAATTGCATGCCGCAATCTGCGTCCGTGAATGTCTGGCAATTCACTTGCACCCTACACGAGCGATGATCCTCGCCGTTGCTTGCGACAAGATCATAGCCGGTTGTATGGAGATAAGTCTTGTGGGTTTCGATGCCGCGGACGAGCAGTTCCCCGAGAACTAAGAATTGCGCGCCCGCATATTCGAGCCGAGTATCTGTCGCCACAAGTTTTCTCCTTAGCTTTGATTGCCGACGGCGCGATGAACCGCCGAATTAAGCACGGGCCCTTCATGCGCGATTTCGCTAGGGCGGCGTTGAGCAAGCGCCGTGTTAGCAGCGGATTCGCGTAGCATCGCGGTCGCCGCCTCGACCTGCTGGCCGCAGTCGTGACCAGTCCCGGCTGCTGGTCTTTGCAGCGCCGCTAGTTTTGTCGCCCAGATGATTGAACTCGGGCGGTGTCGTGGCGACTGAGGACGCCGACCATCCGCTTGTCCTTATTAATCACTGGCAACCGACGCACCTTCAGTTCCTCCATATGCTGCGCCGCCTTGACGAGTTCATCGTCCTCTCCACAGCAATGAATACCTGACGTCATCACGTCGCGCGCCGTGGCGCGGCGGGCATCGAAGGTGTCTTTCGCTAACCCCTTGCAGACGATATCTCGGTCGGTCACCATGCCGATCAGGCGGTCGTTTTCTCCAATCAGCACAGCACCTATCTCGTTCTTCTGCATTAGTTTTGCGACGTCTGTGATGGAGGTATCGGGACCGACCCAAAATGCTCCCTTGTGCATTGCGTCTTTGACCTTCATGGCGGACCTCATTGTTTGAACCGCGGATACAAAGGCCAAATACATTATTTCACTCCGACCGGCTTACATTGATGCGCATCAAAGCAACCACCGACCCGTGATGACGACGCGAAACCCTTAACGGGATTCAATATCAATCAGGGTTTTGCCGTAGGCTCCGGCAGCAAAAATGAAATCGGCGGGCTTGGGGGTCCGTTTATACTGGCCCGCATATTGGCCGCCTGAGCAAGAGCGACCTCTGGATTGGAAGTGGTGAAGCAAGAGCGGGTGTGCTGGCAGCATGTATGAGAATCTCGCAATCCTCGCCATTGTCGCATTCCTATATAGCGTCATCAGCAGCACCCCTGAGCGGACATCCTTCGGTGGCGCGATCGCGTTCACCACCGCTGGGCTTGCACTGGGATCCCCCGGTCTCGGGATTCTGAAGCTCAACTTCTCCACTGAGCCTTTGAGCGTGTTTGCCGAATTGACACTCGCTCTAGTGCTCTTCACCGACGCTGCGAACGTCGACTTGACGGAACTAGCGCAGAGCGTTTCGCTACCACGTGGGCTGCTCCTGATCGGCCTTCCAATCACGATCCTTTGCGGCTTCAGCGAGCTGGCGCGCCGTAGAGAACAAGAGTGCGAACTCATAGACCTTCACTGCGAGGCTGCTGTCTGCTTCGGGTCATCAGCACGCACCAACCGTCTGGCTACTTTGACAGATATTCCGTCATTAGCGGACGTGGTTGGCGACAACTTCTGGGTCGACACTACACGGCGCCCGAGTTCCGCTATTGGGGATGAAGTGAACTTTGCAGGGATGTCTCGAGATGCAGAGCGGCTAGTGAGCGCTTATGCCCTCGTCTGTGGACCAGAGACCGCAAATTGAAAATAAGTTGATAATATCAATGGCTGTTAGAGGAATCCCTTGCCATCATCGGGATCTGACATTCGTCGGGCTTCCTCTTTGCATTTTCATCAAAGTGACGGCCAATCGGTCGGCGAGTGCCATGATGGTGAGTGTAGGACTCTTTTCGCTGAGATCGGGCATGATCCCGCCGTCGCACAAATAGAGATTTTGGTGATCAAACGTGCGGCAATCGCTATCAACCACGCCCTCATGCGGGGCCGCGGCCATGCGGCAGGTCCCGCCATAGTGGATGCCTTTTCCGGGCATTCCATCGATATCCGTGCTGACGCCAATTGCGGACGCCGCTTTCATAATTCTACGCCCCCAGTTCGCCATAGCCCGCTGCATCTTCAGATCATTATCGCTCCACCGGTAATGCACGTCCAACTGTGGAACTCCGTAGGCATCAAGGCGCTCACTGCGGGTCAGACGATTGTCTGCCTGCACTGATGGCTTCCCGAAGAAGATCAGGCCGAGATAGGTGCAGAACAATTGGCGGGCGATGAAGTCCTTCAGACGTGGCGGCAATCGGTTCATTGGCTCGAGATAAAAGGGTAGCCACGGCAACGTGTGCCCGCACTGAACCTGGAAACCGCCGCGGAACTCGTCGGGCTCGAACAGGAAACGGGGAATTAGAAGTTGGTCGCCGAAGCCCTGATTATAGGTCGCCTTTCCGCCGGCAAATTTCCAGAGGGCGCCGGAGGCCATGACTCGAATATTGTCTTGCAGGCCGCGTCCAATCAGTCGGGATGAATTCCCCAAGCCCTCCGGCCATGCCTCGTCGCGGGAATTGAGCAGGATGCGCGCCGTCTCCAATGCGCCGGCCGCGACCACGAAGATGTCGGCTTCGATGCTGAACCTATCGCGCGTCCGCGTGTCGAGACATTCCACACTTTCGATCCGGTCCGAGGACGCCACCCGCTGCAGCGAGATGACTTTCGTATCATACCGGATCCGATAGTTCTGACGGCCAGCGATCAGCGGAAGGAGGCGGCTGGAAAATTTATAGATGCTACCGGTCCGGCAACCGTGTACGCACACGCCACATTGGGGGCAAACGTTCGCAGCGTCCTGTCGCGTTTCGATCGCCTTGCGATTGGGTATGGCGCGAATTCCGAATTGTCGAAGTCCGGCCCAAGCGTCCAATAAATATTCATCGAGGGGACGCATCGGCAGTGGGGGCAGAAATTCACCGTCGGGAAGTTCCGCAAGACCTTCCGCCGTACCGCAAACTCCAATGAGCCGCTCGATGGCAGCGTAATGGGGAGCAAGATCGTCGTAGCCAATAGGCCAATTGAGATCGCCGTCGCCATAGTCGCTCGCCCGGAAATCACGGGGGGCATAACGCAGCGATACTCCCGCCCAGAGATTTTGCTTTCCATTGAGCCGGAATATTTGACGATTACGGAATGCCGCGCTTGATTCCGGCGTGGTCGACGTCGTGTCGGCGCGAGCATAAAGCCGGGCGGCCTGTGCGTTCTCGTCGAAATAAGTGTCTGACGGCGGCACGGGCCACGGCTTGTCCGGCGCAATGCCGAAATGCTCGTCCCTATCCGGCGGAAGGCCGTTGGTGAAATAGTCGTCGCGGATTTCTGCGCCTTGTTCGACCGAAAGGACATTGTGCCCGGCCATCGCGAGCCGATAGGCGAGGATGCCTCCGGCTGCTCCCGTTCCGATGATGCAGATTTCCGCCCGTTCGACTCGCGTAGGCATGCTCACGTCACTTTTTTGCGAAATTGCTCGGAGGCGTAGTAGCAATAGTCGAGAAGGTTGAGCAGCTTCGCTATCGCCGCATCCGGGCGAGTTGGGTTCCAGAGAAATCGGCCGCGATCGGGATCGTATGTTCCTGCCGCGAGCGCCGTCGCCAAGGCCCTATTCAATTCTGTGTTCTGCAGGCACGCATCCAGGATAGCGGGTAGGCGGGGCAGCAGGTACGATCGATGCAGATTGCGTTGCGCGAGTTCCCTCAGAAGCAGCATCTGAGTGCGATTTTCGTCGTTAGTCCCCGCAACATAGCGAAAGTCTTCTGGCAGCAAACCACGAGTGACGAAGTCGCTGATCGTGTCGCGAATGGTCTGGTCCAGGGGGCGCGTGCGGTAGTTGAGATCCCTCTCTGCACGCGATGAATCTGCCCAATAGTAAAGTGGTAGAGAGCGCGCAAATTCGCGGTGCAGAGGGTTGCGCCAATGTCCTAGCGTCATGGCCGACACCGCATCCATCGCCGCGGAGACGCCATATGCGACCGCTGCTGGTACCTGCAAGGGTGTTCCGAGGCCCGTTTGCTCCGACATCAGGTATTGGATTTCAGCCGCCCCGAGATTTTTGCCTCCCAGAATGTACTGCCCGCTTCCCATTGTGAGCGCGGCGACATGAGCCTGCGCGACGTCTCTGACGTCGCAAAAGGAATGCCCGCCTGCTCCGACAATTGCCGGATTCTTCTTGAGGCAGAACCAATGCACCAGGAATGCTGTCGTCATTTTGCTTGCTGCGGATGCAGAGGGGCCCAGCATGAAGCCGGGATTGAGGATTACCACGTCGCGACCGGCGCGCTGGGCGGCGAGAGCCAGCCGTTCGCATTCAATTTTGGCGCGGTCGTAGGCATTGCGGCGGGTCGCCACCGAGTCGCGGCTACTCCCCTCGGTAAAAGCGACCGGCTGCGAACTGCCGCCGATCGCCGACATCGACGACGTGAAAACGACACGAGCATTCGGATTTGACGCGGCGAGAGCGTCGAAAAACGTCTCGACGACAGACACATTTTGCCGAGAGTACGCGTCGAGGGGCAGGCCGGGCTGCCAGTTACGGCCCGCAGAAAAGATCGCGGCGTCAACGTTGGCCAATGCAGATTTGATCAGGGAGGTATCGGTCAAATCGCCCTCGATCGAGCGGACGCCTTTTGGAAATTGCACGTTGTGACCGCGGACGTACGCAACCACCTCATGTCCGGCCTCGGTGGCAGCGTGCACGACATGTTCGCCGAGATAGCCTGCGGCTCCAGCAATCAGGACTTTCATTGGTGTGCTCCGATCCCCCAACCGTGTTCCTCGCAAATTAGATCAGGTATCGCCTCGATTGGAACACTCGTAGCGACGGGCACAGATATTGACCTTTGGCGGAAGCAAACGAAGGGCGGCTTTCCGGATCATAGGACTTGGGTTTAGACCGATATGTCCCACTGAAGTAAATGTCGCTCATCTGTCGCCGCCAGGCCGTTTACGCCGCCTGTTCGGTGAGACCGCTGTTGAGAGCAGCAATGATCCTGAGTTGTCCATTCTCTTCGACGTCGAGGCTAGCCCTCGTGGAAGGCCAGTCTGATCCTCAACATTGCGTAGCACGCCTCGCAACGTCTCAAGGAAAAAAGACAACGGCGCCGCGGCGGTGTGTTCAGCCTTGAGATGAGCCGCGAGCAGCCGGTGCAGCGCATGACCGAACTCATCCTCGCCAAGAACCGCGAGGACCCCACCGACACGGTGACGCTGCTGTTCAAGGCGGAGACCACGACGCTCCAATCGCTTATAGATGAAACTCATAACGGCCGCTTTTTCGCGCAGTCCAGCCTTGGCTCGGACATCGCTGCAAATCTGAAACGGGTCAGGAGCTACTCTGAAGCCTTCAAGCAGCGATTTGATTGCGCGCTCATATTGCGAGAAGTTCGTACCTTTCGTGTTCGTCTGGGCGCGGCATGACACGCCACTTCCACGATCCGAGTTAGCAAAGCGGCGACCGGGACCGGCAGACCATCCGATGGATTAGCCCCCGAATGCCGTGCCGCTTCGGCTGGCATAGAAATTGCGGATAAGCCAAAGTCATCGGCGGGGTGGCTTTCTTAAAAATTCAATACCTCGCGGGAGTTGCTGCAGAAGTGGCTTCTTGCGGCGACTTGCGTGCTTTCCATCTTTGCGAAACTTGCGCGCAAGCGCGAGAGAATTTGAACAAGAATTGAGCACACTCAACGAGACAAAAAACAATGTTCTGGAAAAAGCGGGCGGTCGAGGGCCAATCTCAACAAATGGAAAATGTGATCCGATCCGAAGGCGCGACGGCATCGTCAGATCATGCGAAAATGGAGGAGGGTCAGGGCTTGCCCCTCGCGGCATCGGTGGTCGCAGCCGTTCCGGCCACGGAACCGGAGACGGTGGAACGAGCCGCGGCGGGTAATGGGCCGAGTTCCAATTTGCAAGTCGATCAGATGCTGGCTTACGTCTATGAACAAACCCGGCCGATCGAGGACGGCGCCCTAGCCGATTATATTCCCCAGCTCGCGAAAGTACCGGCCAACTCCTTTGGCATTGCGATCGCGACCGCAAACGGCAAAGTCCATAAGATTGGCGACGCCGATCTCGAATTCACGATTCAGTCGACATCGAAGGCGCTGACCTATTGCATGGCGCTCGAACTCGTGGGCCGCAAAGAGGTTTTGTCCCGCGCCGGTGTCGAACCGAGCGGCGATCCGTTCAATGCGATTGAATTCAGTCCGGTGACACGCCGACCGTTCAACCCGATGGTCAACGCCGGGGCCATTGCGATATCGGGATTGCTGCGCGACATACTAGGTCCTGAAAAGGCATTCGATCTTGTTCTCGATAGATTTTCGCGGGCCGCTGGACGTCAACTGACGCTGAATGAGGATGTGTATCGCTCCGAGGCTGCGACTGGGCACCGAAACCGAGCGATCGGTCATCTTCTCCTCAGTGTCGGGGCCTTGAGCGAACCGGTCGAGCCCGCACTCGATCTGTATTTTAAGCAGTGCTCCATCTTAGTGACCGCCACCGACCTAGCGCGTATCGGCGCCACGATCGCCAATCTTGGAGTCAATCCCGTCACCAATGAACACGTCTTCGACATCGATGCCGTTCGCGATACGCAGTCGGTGATGTTCACATGTGGAATGTACGACTATTCAGGCGGCTGGGCCTACGAGGTTGGAATTCCCGCGAAGAGCGGTGTTGGGGGCGGCATTCTTGGTGTTGTGAACAGGCAGCTTGGGATCGGTACTTATTCGCCTCGCCTCGATAGCAATGGCAATTCGGTACGAGGCGTCGCAAGCTATCGAATGATGTCGGATAGCCTCGGTTTGCATTCCTTCGATCTGACGAACACAGGTTCCGGCTTTGTTAGCTCGTTTTTCACGTCCGACTCTGCTGAAAGCTAAAGTCACATACGGTATCGATGGAATTAGAAGCCCAGGAAGCGGCGCCAAAAGTCGTGGGAGAAACAGATGCGTTTAGACCAAGTCGGCCTGCCAGGCGGCATACTTAGGGTGAAACTTACCGGGCCGCTCGACATCGCCGGCGCAGGGGAAATCGACGCGCCGTTTAGCGCCATTTCGAGCAAGAACAATAAGGTTATCGTCGACTTCAAGGACGTTACGTTCCTAGCCTCGATCGGCATCAGGCTGCTCGTAAAAGCTGCGCGGGATATTGCCAAAAGAAACGGACGCCTCGTTGTCTTCAGCGCTACCGATGATGCGCGGAAAGTTCTGCGCTCCACCGGCATCGACACAATCGTCCCCGTCGTAGCGGACGAAGCGACCGCGATCACGGCGTGCGGCTGATCGTTGAGGGTAGATGAGCTTCGCAGGTCAAATCAGCCTCCATCCTACGCCTTCCGACGTTACACGGCTGAATGCGTGGCTCGACCAAACGTTCGTTGAGAGCGGAATCGAAAAATCGTTGGCTGCCGATCTCAAGCTCTGCCTCAATGAGATCGTCGCAAATCTCATCAGCTACGGCCTCAAAGATACTGCTGAACCGATGATCGCGATCGAAATCAAGCTTCAACCGGGCTGTGCGGCTGCGACAGTCAGGGATAACGGCATTTACTTCGACCTCTGGGAATGGCCGCTTCCCAGGGATCGGGACTTGATGTCTGGCGAGCCTGGCGGATTCGGCGTCGCGCTTATTCGAGAACGTGCGAGCCGGGTTGACTATTCGCGAGATGGAGATCTGAACCGCCTTGATATCGCATGTGCGGGTTAGCCTCTGAATCTTAGCGCGATGCATGTGATGTCGTCGGACTGTTCGGTACCTTCCGCAAAACGTGCGACCTCGGCGTCCAAGTGACGAACGATATCGGCGGACGTTGCGTACATTCGCCTGTTCAGCGATTTCACGAGCCGCTCCAAGCCGAAAACGCGGCCGTCGATGTTGAAGGCTTCGGTGATACCGTCGGAGAGCAATACCACAGTGTCGCCCGGCGATAGATTACGCGTTCCCGTGGGATATTCCGCGGCATCGAACAGCGCAATGGCAGGCCCCATGTGACCCATCGGCTCGCAACCCGCAGAGTTGGTCAGCAGGACGGCATCGTCATGTCCGGCGCTCGAGAATGTCAGGACGCCCGTTTCAAGATCGAGTACGGCGTAGAAGATGGTGACAAACATGCCTTCGGTGTTGTCGCGAGACAGAATGGAATTGACTTTGGAAAGCACGCAGCCGGGCTCTTCGTCCTCAAAGGCGATTGTTCGGAGCACGGTCCGCGAGACGCTCATGAAGAGTGCAGCTGGAACGCCCTTGCCGGAAACGTCGCCGACAAGGAAGCCGAGTTTTCGATCGTTGATGAGGAAATAGTCGTAGAAATCGCCACCGACGGACTTGGCCGGCTTCATGATTGCGAAAATGTCGAATTTGCTGTCGAGCGGGCCGGTCGGGATTTCTTTGGGCAGGAAAGTTCGCTGAATTTGTGCAGCCGACTCCATTTCCTGGGCTATGCGCTGCAGCGTTAGGCGGCCCCGATTACGCTCGCTTTCAGCTTCAAAATAAAGGTAGCCCGTCCCCAATATATAGGCGGCGGAGTTCGTCATGATGGGAAAGACGGCGTCTATGAGCAGTCCGCAAGAAAACGCCCATACAACTCCTAAAGCAAACAGGCACACCGTGGCAAATCCAACAACCGCCGCGATGCGCGCTCCCCACACATAGATCATCGCCGCGAGAAGAAGCGTCGAGGCCACCGTTAAAACAATCTCCATTCCCTTGGCATAGTCGGGCCGAACGAGAGGCGCTTCGCCGATCAACTGCTCCAAGGCCTGTGCGTTGATTTCGACACCGGAGATGACCGGATCAAGAGGGGTGGCGCGCAAATCAAGCAAACCCGGCGCGCTCGTACCGATGATCGCTATCCGGCCTTCAAGGCTGCCGGGCAAAGCTTTGTCCCGGAGCACGTCGGCCGCTGAAATCGAACGGTTCGGATCGTGTCGGGAGAAGTGAATCCAGATCTGGCCGTCGGCGTCCGTCGGAATGACGGCGTCGCCTATTCCAACCGTCGTAATTCCCTTATTCCCCGTGAACCCACCGTCACCGGCGGTGCGAACGCGGATCGTCTTTGCCCCGATGAGCACACGCAATGACTCACTCACGAGCGACGGATAGAGCTGGTCCGATAGGCTTATGACGAGCGGGATACGACGTAGGATCTGGTCGTGATCCGGGAACCAGTTCAAGGCACCGATACCCGCCGCTGCTCGTTCGAGCACGGAGATATTTGCCGATGCACCCGGAAATCCATGAGCGAAAGACGAGGGGTTTTCACCGATCGTCGCGAATGATGCCTTCGCTGGCGGCGTGGATCCGTCGTCCTGAGATGTCCCGATAATACCGAGCACAACAGGTCGGCCGCTAAGCGCTGCGGCCATGACATCATCAGGAGACTGTGCTTCGGCATACTTATCGAGAAGGGGTTTGAGTTCAGGCGATTTCCGTAGCGCCTCCGGCAATTGGTCCAATGCGCCGGGCGTTGCATCTGGAAAAACCATATCGAGCGCCACGACGCGAACGCCGGACGCGAAGAGTTTGTCGATGAGCTTGGCGAGGAGATCGCGTCTCCAGGGCCAGTTCCCGAATGCTTTTATTGAAGGGTCGTCAATGTCGATGATGCGTACCGGATAGTCTGGGTCAGAGGCTCGGGGCAGCGTTTGCTGCAACACGTCGAAGCCCAGCAAGCGCAAACGGCCGATGAAATCCGGATCTTTCTCCCGCAACAGTATGCTTGCTGCAAGAACGCTGGCGATGATCAACCAATAGGCCGCGCGAACGCCTAGCAAGCGATCGCGGTTCGTCCCCTCATGCGGCATGTCGAATAAAAAGCCCGTGGTGCATTTCAAGGGGCATGTTACATATGGCTCAAAATGAGGGAAACTTATTCTTGGATCATCAGTGTGGGAACCGCCCGTCCGCCAAGCCCGGGACGTGCGGGCAGTTGATGCTTGTGGTGGCGTCGGCGTTACTGGCGTTTGGTCCGCAGGTAGCAGCCGACGATACCACCCCGGAAATCGGCACCGCCGTTACGATAAAGCACGAGGTCGTGGCGACACTCGGCGATGAAAAGCGCGATCTCCGGGAAGGCGGCCGGGTCCATCGCAGTGAGTATTTGGAAACCGGTGACGATTCGCAAGCCGAGTTGAAGCTCGACGATCAGACGAAGCTTGCCCTCGGTCCCAATGCGGGTCTGAAACTCGATGACTTCGTGATTGGGAAATCCGGAGGCGTAACGAGTATCGGCGTCAATTTTCTCAAGGGTACGTTTCGCTTTATCACCGGCTCGGAAAAGAAAGACGCCTATCGCATCGATACGCCGTCTGCGACGATCGGTGTGCGCGGAACGGTGTTCGATGTCTACGTCGACGGCAATGGCGATACGCTGGTGCTGCTGCAGGAAGGCGAAGTCGATATCTGCACGAAGACGCACAGATGCCGGCGTCACACCAGCGTCGGGCGTATTGTTCGGGCGACGATCGGCGGTGTTCTCTCGGCGCCTCTCAAATTTTCTAAAGGCCTGATCCCTGGGCTCGGGGTCGGCACCGCATTCCCGTTCGTTGGTAAGACCCTTCGCATCGATCCGATCCGGCGACTAAAAACGGCGGATATCGTCGCAAATCCGGCGAACAAAGCGGGTCGCGCCATAACAAAAGGTGCGGGCTCATTTGGTCGTGCGTTCAGAAAGGCGATACCATTTTAGATCCCTTTCGCGTCACCGGCCGCGGAGCGCCCGCTTTGGGTCAATCGCGACGGTTGGCACACATAAGATTTCGGCAGTTAATCACCTAAATGCAGACGTCGCGCCTCAGGCGACAATCGTCCGCCTCAACTTCGTCGCTGACTTGCGATATTGGGATTATCCGCTGCCTCTCGCGGATCACTCTGAAGCGCCTTGCCAGACGGAGAAGAGAATTGGAACGCATGTTCGTCTTCGCCTTGGCGGCAGTGCTTGCGAATTTCTTTGGTCAGGTCGACGCCTTCGCGCACGCGGCTAACGCCAAGATCGCAGCACTTTGGCAAGCTGGTTCCAAGGCATACAAACAAGGAAACGTAACTCAGGCTCGAGATCTGCTGTTGCGCGCCGCTAACGCTGGCAACATATCTGCAATGAATCTTTTGGCTGAGATCCTGCAGAAAGGATTTGGTGGCAACGCAGACTTACCGGCGGCTCGAAAATGGTACGAAGCGGCCGCCAAGAGTGGTGATCTTCCAGAAGCGATGTTCAGTCTAGCCATGATGCTGCGCAGCGGCGAAGGCGGCCCGAAAGACCTCACCTCTGCTCGTTCCTGGTTTGAGAAGGCAGCGACCGCCGGCAATATCCCGGCTATGGTTTGGATGGGATATCTTTCCGAGGACGGCGAGGGCGGGCCGCAAGATTTCGCGACGGCTCGATTGTGGTTTCAACGTGCGGCTGATCACGGCGACGCCAATGGCTTGTATAGAATGGGCTACTATTTTGAAACTGGTACGGGTGGGCGGGCAAATCCCCGTGCTGCGCGCGAAATGTATCAGAAGGCGGCCGAAAAGGGTCTTGTTCGCGCAATGACCTACTACGCGAAAGTTTTGTATGACGGGACAGGTGGTCCAAAAGATTTAAGCGGGGCTCGCGATTGGTCTCAAAAGGCAGCCGAAAGGGATGATGCCGATGCTATGGGCATGCTCGCAACCATCTATGAGCACGGGCAAGGTGTTCCAGTGAATCATGCATTGGCGCGTAGATGGGCCAAGAGTGCTTCCGAAGGAGGCTGTTCGTTTGCGATGCCTCTGTATGGCTTTCTCCTCGAAAAGGGTCGGGGTGGCCCTAAAAATCTTCAGGAAGCACGACAATGGTACGAGAAGGCAGCAGAAGCGGGCGATCGCATCGGCATGTACGATTACGGCATTGCCTTACTCCAGGGAAAAGGTGGTTCCCGCATGATCAAGGAGGGGCGTGCGTGGCTCAAGAAAGCCGCCGACTTGGGAGATCCGGACGCCAAGAGATATCTGAAGCGCAATGGTCGTAGTGGCGGACGTGTCGTTCGAAAACGTTCCTATGAATCCGCCGTCGGAGGATTTCTGCCCTTTTGAGCATCGTTACGGTCGCGCTCTTAGCGTATCGCCACCGCTAGCCAGCGAAGCACCAAGCATTACACCGCTGACGATCGCGATAGTGGGATGAAGCTGCTGCTCCCCACCTGGAAGAAGACATTCTCTCAACGTTTTCTGCCTTCGAGCAACGAACGACAAGATGTCGGCTTCATTCCGTGGGGCTTTGACTGGAACCGTGACCGACCCCCGATCCGGCAGTGGTCCACGTGCCTCTGGGCGACCGGTTTACACTTCTGAGGCAAGGCGATAACCGACGCCGGGCTCTGTAAGAATGAGGTCTCGATTGTTAACCGATGAGGCGACAAGCTTTTGCCTGAGCTGACCGATGAAGACGCGCAGGTATTGTAGATCTTCGGTATGCGCCGCCCCCCAGACGGCGGTCAGAATTTGGCGATGCGTCACGATGCGGCCGGCGTTGCGAACCAGGATCGCCAGGAGATCGAACTCCTTCGGCGTCAGCTTGACGGGCGTGCCGTCCACAGTGACGAGGTGCGCCGCGATATCGATGAGGAGCGGACCGGAAACGAACCGGTTCGTCTCGCCTTTGCTTTGCGTGGCATGCCGCAGCGCTGCGCGAAGCCGCGCCGTCAGTTCGCCGATTCCGAATGGCTTGTTGACATAATCGTCGGCGCCGAGATCGAGGGCATCTATCTTTTCCGCTTCGCGATCTCGTGCCGAGATGACAATGATCGGGATTTTCGACCAACCGCGGAGTTCGCGGATGACGTCTTTGCCGTCGCGATCCGGCAGGCCCAAATCCAGCAGAATGACATCGGGAGCCTTCAGCGCCGCGAGCTTAAGTGCGTCCGCAGCGTTTTCGGCCGTCAAGACCTCATAGCCGGCCGCCGTGAGACTTGGCTTCAAAAAGCGTAGAATTTGCGGCTCGTCGTCAACGACGAGAATTCGCTCTCCGCTCATATCGGTGGCCCGGCTGTCGTATTCGCCGCCTCCCGCTTGGCGGCTGGCAGCGTTATCGTGATCCGTGCTCCCCGGTCGTTCGCAATGGGGCTTTCGGCTTTGATTGAGCCTCCCATGCCGTTGATCAGGCCGGCGCAGATCGAAAGACCGAGACCTGTTCCGGGAGAGCGGCCGTCGCTGCCTGCCACGCGATAGAATTTGTCGAAAACCTTGCCCAGAGCATCCGATGGAATTCCTATACCTTCGTCGGAGACCGCGATCTCGACGGTATTACCGATCGTCCGCGCCACCACGCGCGTTGTCGATTGAGGGCCGCTATACTTGTCTGCGTTATCGAGGAGATTGAAGAGGACCTGCTCCAGCAAGTTTGCGTCCCCACGCACCATCGGGAGCGACTTGCTGATGGCGATCTCGGTCTTGCGTTTCGGAAAGCTCTTCTTGGCGCGTGCGAAGGTTCCGCGGATCGCATCCGCAACGTCAACCCAATCCCGACGGATGTCGATCGCGCCGGCTTCGATTTTTGTCATGTCGAGCAGGTTTCCGACAAATCGCGTCATGCGGTTGGCTTCTTCTTCTATGGTTGCGAGCAGATCGGCGCGATCCTGCTCGGTCATTTGGTCACCAAGCTGACGAAGGCTTGTCACCGAGCCGACGATCGATGCCAGCGGCGTCTTCAGATCATGTGAAACCGACGTCAAAAGCGCAGCACGCAGGCGCTCAGTTTCGGTTGCGGTTTCCGCCTTTGTCGCCTGATCGACGAGGAGCGTTCGCTCGATGGCGATAGCGGCCTGTTCGATGAACGATTGCAGGGCGCTTTCCGTCGGCGATGGCAGTAAGTCGTCGACGCTTTCCGGATCGACACCGACGACACCCAGAACGCCATGCGACGATAGAAGCGGGCGAAACTGAAACCGCGCCGAGGGAAGTGTGCCCGTTAGCCGCCCCGCAGGCTCCTTGCGGTCATTGGCCCACCGCGCCGCCGCCCAGTCGGATGTCGAGATATCTTCTTCTGGCGGCCATGCCGTCTGGATGGTCAGATCAGCCCCTTCGCGGAGCAGAATGATCGAGCGACCGCCTACGACGGCCGCGGATTGTGCGGCGAGGAGCCAAAGCACATCATCCAGCCGTACAGCGCCCGAGAGCTTGCGCGAGAAGTCATAAAGCGCTTGCGTGGCCTCCGCCCGTTCGGCGATCGCTTCGGACTGTTCGTGAAGGCGGCCGGCCAGCCCTCCGGTCACGACCGCCACGACAAGAAATATGAAGAGCGACAGCAGTTCGTACGGCTCGGCCACCGTGAAAGTATATTGCGGGTCGATGAAAAAGAAATTGTAGGAAAGGAATGACAGTAGGGCGGCTAAGACGCCGGCCCAGACACCAAGTCTTAACGCGCAGAGCAGGACGGCGAATAGATAGACCATCGATAGATTCGGAAACCGGGTCAGGTGCTGCAGTCCTGCGCCGAGGAGCGTTGCGGCCGCCACGCCGAGCGCGGCGGCGGCGGCTCCACTGACCGCAATGTGCGGCCGTGGCAATCGAAATGCCTGTGCGCTGGCATCCGGTTCCCGCGCGACGACCGTTACTGCTAGGCCATTGGCCTTGGCGACGAGTTCCTCCGACAGCGATTTTCCAAACCATGCACGGAGGAGGCGTGATTTCGATCTCCCGATGACGATTTGCGTGATGTTGTTCCTTTTGGCGTAACTCAGAATCTCCTCTGCCATGTCCTTGGCCTTGAGCCGGACAGCCGTCGCACCCAATCGCTCTGCGAGACGCATGGCCTTCTCGGCGCGGCGAAGGAGGCCGCGGTCGGTCGACTCGCGGTCGCTTGGCGCCAAATGGATGGCAATCCATTCGGACTTCAGCGCTGCAGACATGCGGGCCGCCGCTCGGACAACATTTTCCGAGAATTCGTCGCCGCCGACGCAGACCAATAAACGCTCGGCTGTCGGCCAAGGGCCTTCGACGCCCTGTTGCCTGAGCTGCGCGAGCATCTGCTCGTCGACACGATCGGCCGTCCGGCGTAGTGCCAATTCGCGCAACGCGGTCAGGTTGCTCGCCTTGAAGAACTGGTCGACCGCGCGTCGCGCGTTCTCGGGGAGGTACACCTTGCCTTCCTTGAGGCGCTTGATCAGCTCCTCTGGAAGCAGGTCCACGACCACGATCTCGTCCGCCTTCTCGATGATCTTATCGGGGACCGTCTCACGCACGGTCACGCCCGTAATGCGCTCGACGACGTCGGTCAGGCTTTCGAGGTGCTGTATGTTGAGCGTCGTCCAGACGTCGATGCCGGCCTGGAGGATCTCTTCGACGTCCTGGTAGCGCTTGACGTGCAAAAGCCCCGGAGCGTTGGTGTGTGCAAATTCATCGACAAGAAGCAGTTTGGGACGGCGCGCCAATGCTGCGTCGACGTCGAACTCCATCAATGTATGTTTGCGATAGGTGACGGTCTTGCGCGGCAGAACGTCGAGCCCATCAAGGAGCTTGGCGGTTTCGGACCGACCGTGCGTCTCAACAACGCCGACGACGACGTCGGTTCCCTCGTCCTTCAGCGCTCGTGCAGCCGACAGCATGGCGTACGTCTTGCCGACGCCGGGCGCCATTCCCAAAAACACCTTGAGCTTGCCGCGGCTTTCATTCCGGGCAAGCTCGAGGAAGGCTTTGGGCGAAGGGCGTGTTTTGCCCGCTTTGGAGACATTCTCTGCCATGGCCTATCCGGTGCCTGAGCCGAACGCGGCGTCAAGTGCCAGATTGAGATTAAGGACGTTGACGCGCGGTTCCCCGATAAAGCCAAGGAGCGGCTTTGCGATATGCCGACCCAGGATATCACGAACCCGGTCGGGCGAGACGTGGCGTGCCGCTGCTATTCGGGTCACCTGAAGCTCCGCGAACGCGGGTGAGATGTCGGGGTCGAGGCCACTGGCCGAAGCCGTCACGGCATCGCCCGGGATGGTCGTCGCGCCTTGTTTGTGGAGCTTATCTATGTCGGCTTCGACGCGTTCCAAGAGCTTCTTCGAGGTCGCTCCGTAGTTCGAGCCGGACGACGCGCTGGCGTCATAACCGCTTGGGCCAGCGGCCGACGGCCGACCGTGGAAATATACGTCTTCGGCAAAGTTCTGGCCGATCAGAGCCGATCCGATACTAACGCCGTTGCGTGAAATCAGGCTGCCGTTCGCCTGGTAGGGAGCAGCAAGTTGGGCGAACGCGGTGAATGTCAGGGGATAGACGATGCCTGTCAGCACCGTAAAGAAGGCGAGCATCGTGATTGCTGGTCGAAGTTGAGAGAGCATTTGTTGTCTCCTTCAGGCGAGATGCAATGCGGAGACGGCCAGATCGACGAGCTTTATGCCGACGAACGGGACGATGAGTCCCCCGAGGCCGTAGACAAGCAGGTTCCGTCGCAAGAGCTGCGCGGCGCCGACCGGCCGGTAGCTCACGCCTTTCAACGCAATCGGAACCAGTGCGATGATGATCAGCGCATTGAAAATGATCGCAGACAGAATTGCGCTTTTGGGTGTCGCCAAGTGCATGACATTAAGCGCGCCGAGTTGCGGGTAGGTAGCGACGAACAGCGCCGGTATGATCGCGAAATATTTCGCGACGTCGTTGGCTATCGAGAATGTCGTGAGCGAGCCACGCGTCATCAGGAGCTGCTTGCCGATTTCGGTGATCTCGATCAGCTTTGTTGGGTTACTATCGAGATCGACCATGTTGCCAGCTTCACGCGCGGCTTGCGTTCCGGTCTGCATCGCGACGCCAACGTCCGCCTGTGCAAGCGCCGGCGCGTCATTCGTTCCGTCGCCGCACATGGCGATCAGCCGTCCCTTCGCCTGCTCGGACTTGATGTAAGCGAGCTTGTCCTGTGGCGTTGCTTCGGCGATGTAATCATCGACGCCTGCTTCGGACGCGACCGCCGCCGCCGTCACCGGGTTATCGCCGGTCACCATTACTGTCTTGATGCCCATGGCGCGCAGCGCCGCGAAGCGTGCCTTGATATCGGGTTTGACGACATCCTTCAGGTGGATGACGCCGAGCAATGTGTTGCCGTCTGCAACGGCGAGCGGCGTTCCGCCGGACCGTGCGATGTGATCAACGGCGTCTCGGAAGGCGGTCGGCGCCTCTTCGGGTTTCATCCCGGAGAAATTCAGAACCGCGTCCACAGCTCCCTTTCGAATGCGGCGGCCGTCGAGATCAATTCCAGAAATTCGCGTTTGCGCAGAAAAGGGGATGACGATAGCGCTCGCCTCCTTGGCCACCTCAGGCAGGCCATACTCCCCGCGACCGAGTGCTACGATCGAACGACCTTCCGGCGTCTCGTCGGCGAGAGAAGCGAGCAGTGCGGCCTCGGCGACGTCGCGGTCGGTAAACCCCGGCGCCGGTATGAACCCGCTCGCAAGTCGGTTGCCGTACGTTATCGTGCCCGTCTTATCGAGCAGCAGGGTATCGACATCGCCGGCGGCCTCGACGGCACGGCCCGACGTCGCGACCACATTGAATCGGATCAGCCGATCCATGCCCGCAATGCCGATCGCCGACAGCAGACCCCCGATCGTCGTCGGGATGAGCGTCACGAGGAGAGCCACGAGGACGGTCACCGATAGGACGGTGCCCGAATAGGCGGCGATACCCCAGAGTGTCGTGACAGTGATAAGAAATATCAGGGTGAGGCCGGACAGCAGGATCGAAAGCGCAATTTCGTTTGGCGTCTTCTTTCGCTCGGCGCCTTCGACAAGTGCAATCATGCGATCGAGAAACGACGATCCGGGGGCAGCGGTGACTCGCACCTTGATCCAGTCTGAAAGAACCTCGGTGCCACCAGTGACGGCCGATCGATCACCGCCCGACTCACGAATGACTGGCGCCGATTCGCCTGTAACGGCCAACTCGTTGACCGACGCGATGCCTTCGACGATCTCACCATCCGCAGGAATGGTGTCGCCCGCCTCGACGAGGACGAGATCTCCGACCCTCAAATCGAGCGCGGACTTAGGGCGCCACAGGTCGTTCTTCAGATCGTCGGGGTATAGATATGCTTTTGCGAGCGTATCCGACCGCGTCCGGCGCAATGCATCAGCCTGAGCTTTGCCTCGGCCTTCAGCGACTGCCTCAGCGAAATTTGCAAAAAGAACCGTGAACCAGAGCCAAGCTGCGATCTGGCCGGTAAAGAGCAGGCCGTCGCGCCCCATGGCGAGATCGCGAACGAAGAAAAGCGTGACGAGAGCAGCGACGACGCCCGTGAGGAAGATGACCGGGTTGCGGAGCAGCTTACGAGGCGAAAGCTTGCGAACGGCATCCACGCTGGCCTGCTTTATGATGCCGGGGTCGAGCATCGTGAGCGACATGACTTTAGACATTGGAAGATCCTTCAGAAAGTTTTGCCCGCCATCATCAGGAAGTGCTCGACAATCGGTCCGAGTGCCAGGGATGGGAAATATTGCAGCCCTCCTAGGATCAGGATGACGCCGATGAGGAGGCCGACAAACAGTCCGCCGTGTGTCGGGAACGTGCCGGGTGAAGCCGGGACCTTGCGCTTGGCGGCAACCGAACCTGCGATCGCCATGACCGGGATGACGTAACCAAAGCGTCCGACAAGCATCGTGATGCCGAGCGTCGTATTGTACCAAACCGTATTTCCGTCGAGGCCCGCGAAGGCCGAGCCGTTGTTGCCGGCTGCGGATGTGTAGGCGTAGAGGATCTCCGAAAGGCCGTGCGGGCCTGCGTTGTTCAAGCTCGCCAGCGCACTGGGCAGCACGGCTGAGATGGCAGTAAAACCCAAGATGAAGAGCGGCAAGACGATCAGCGCCAGCACCGCCAGCTTCATCTCGCGGCCCTCGATTTTTTTGCCGAGGTATTCGGGTGATCGGCCAACCATCAAGCCGGCAACGAAGACCGCGAAGATCGCCATCACTATGATCCCGTATAATCCTGAACCGACGCCTCCCGGAAGCATCTCGCCAAGATGAATGAGGAAGAGGGGTACCAGTCCGCCGAGCGGTGTCAGGGAGTCGTGCATGGCGTTGACGGCGCCACAGGAAAGCCCGGTCGTTGCGGCGACATAGAGGGCCGTCAAAGCTTGGCCGAAGCGGACTTCCTTGCCTTCCATATTGCCGCCGCTGACGGCGACTCCGGCCTTTGCAAGGATAGGGTTGCCAGCCGTCTCGGCGGCGTACACGGCGGCGGCGCCTGCAATCAACAGAAACGCCATCGCGGCGAGGAGCGCGTAACCCTGTCGGGTATCGCCGACCATTTTGCCAAACGTGAACGTGAGCGCGGTCGAGATCAGCAGCATGCTCCAGATGGAGAGCATGTTCGACCAAGCGTTCGGATTCTCGAAAGGATGAGCCGCATTGGCATTAAAGAAGCCGCCGCCGTTCGTTCCTAGTTGCTTGATAGCTTCCTGACTCGCGACCGGCCCTAACGAGATGACCTGTTTGGCACCTTCGATCGTGGTCGCGTCGGCGCTACCGTGAAGGGTCTGGGGAACGCCGCTTATCAAAAATCCGATCGCTACGACGATCGAAAGGGGCAAGAGCACGTAGAGCGTGGCGCGTGTCAGATCGACCCAGAAATTGCCGAGTGTACCGCTGGCATTTCGTGCGAAGGCGCGAGTCACGGCGGCGGCGAGTGCGATGCCCGTTGCCGCCGATAGAAAATTCTGAACGGTCAGGCCCGCCATCTGCACGAAATTGCTCATCGTCGACTCGCCGCCGTAGGCTTGCCAGTTGGTGTTCGTGACGAAGCTCATCGCCGTGTTGAAGGCGAGATCGGGCGAGAGCCCGCCGAAGCCTCGCGGATTAATCGGAAGAAACGCCTGCAGCCGCATCAGGCCATAGAGAAAGGCGAAACCCGCGGCGCTGAACGTCAGCACGGCCGCCGTGTAGGCGAGCCATGACTGTTCTTTCTTTGCGTCGATGCCCGCGAGCCAATAGAGCCTGCGCTCAAGAGGCATGAAAATACCGGTCAGGATCGTGCGCTCACCCTGAAGCACGCGTGCGATGTAAAGGCCCAAAGGCCGAGCCGCGATAAGCACGGCGAGCAAAAGCGCACCGATTTGGAACCAGCCGACGAACGTCATGCCAGCCATCCTTCACATGATTAGAATTTTTCGGGTCGCACGAGTGCGTAGACCAGATAGGCGGCGAGCCCGATCGCAACGAAAAGGCCAATGAAGGGGTCGGACATTGCGCACCCCCTAAAGTTCGTTGCAAAGAGCGACGTAGGCGCCAAGCAGTGCAAAGCCGCCCAGTCCAAGCGCAACGAAGATGATGTCGAGCATGTTTGCTTCTCCTGTCCATCTGACAGGCAGGTACATCGCTCGTCGCCCATCAAATCTCGATTGGGAAGTTGGCCTATGAATATAAAGGCGGCATAAAGATCCTTTGCGCCGCCGCTACTTCGCAATTTCTCTATTCTGCCGCCAATTCAGCCCGAGTCGGCCCGGACGCGCTTCTCGGTCAGTTCCGGCGAGCAAAGCTCGATGAAGCGATAGGCAAATCCGCGAAGCAGCCGTCCGCGGCGCACCGCAATCCGCGATGTAGATTGCGGAAAGAGATGATCTCCGTCTAGGAGGCGGAGATTGACGTCTCTCTCGTTGTCGAAGGCCATCGAAGCCACGATCCCGACGCCGAGGCTGATTTCCACGTACGTTTTGATGACGTCGGCATCGAGTGCGGCCATAACGATGTCCGGCGCGAGACCCGCATCCGAGAATGTTGCGTCGATAGCGGGCCGTCCGGTGAAACCTTCGTTGTAGGTGATGATCGGCCACTCCGCGAGCTTCTCCAGCGTGAGCGGCATCGCGTCTTCCAACGCGTGTCCCTTCGGAACGATGACGCCATGATGCCAGGAGTAATACGGAAACGACACGAGATCCGGTGTGTCCTCGAGCGCTTCGGTCGCGATGCCGATGTCCGCAGTACCGTCGTTCAGCATGCCAGCGATCTCTTTTGGCGTGCCTTGATGCAAAATGAGGTGGACGTCGGGAAACTCTTTTCGGAAGGCTGCGATCGGCGCAGGCAAGGCGTACCGGGCCTGCGTATGCGTCGTCGCAATCGTCATCTGGCCGCGATCGGACTTCGCAAATTGATCGGCGAGCCGCTTGATGTTGGCCGTGTCGAGAAGAATGCGCTCGACAATCTGCGCCAGCTCTTTCCCCGGTTCGGTCAGCCCGAGCAAGCGTTTGCCTCTGCGGACGAAAAGCTCGACGCCAAGTTCGTCTTCGAGATCCTTTATATGCTTCGAGACACCCGATTGGGATGTGTAGAGCGCATTCGCGACCTCCGTGAGATTGAAGTTGCGACGAAGCGTTTCTCGGATGATGCGGAGTTGTTGAAAGTTCACGACACTGAGGCGCCATTCTGCTCGGGGAAGATTCTGAGACGACGGCTGAGGAGCTTCACGCGCTGGCCGGTCGAGAATCCCTTGGCTACCAACTCGGCTTCCGGGATCTCGACTTCGAAGACGTCCTTTCGGCCCTTGCGCACATCGCCGTTCGCCACGAGTTCTACACGCGCGACCGCCCCATTGCCAAGAATACGATTGATGCTGGCCGAAATGCCCTCAGCCGCTGCAATATCCGGCACGATTGTTGTTTCGTGCGGCCGGACGAACGCGATGACCTCCTGCCCATCCCGAAGATGCTCCGCATTATGATGAAGACGCTCGTCGCCGACACGCAAATAAGCGCCATCGACTCGGCCACGAAACTCGTTGACGGTTCCAATGAACCCGAAGGCAAATGCACTCGCGGGTTCCTCGTAGATCTGCCGCGGCGTTCCGATCTGTTCGACACGACCGCGGTTAATCAGCACGACACGGTCGGATACTTCCAGCGCTTCCTCCTGATCGTGGGTAACGAAAATCGACGAGATATGCAGCTCATCGTGCAGCGCTCTGAGCCACCGCCTGAGTTCCCTTCGAACCTTCGCGTCCAGCGCCCCGAAAGGCTCGTCAAGAAGGAGGACCTTTGGCTCGACGGCGAGTGCCCGAGCAAGGGCAATACGCTGACGCTGGCCGCCCGACAGTTGCGACGGGAAACGATCTGCGACCCACGACAATTGAACGAGTTCGAGCAGTTGACCGACCTTGGAGCGGATTGCCGCTTCGCTCGGACGCTCCTTTCGCGGACGAACACGCAGCCCAAACGCGATGTTCTCAAATACGGTCATGTGCCTAAAAAGTGCGTAATGTTGAAAGACAAACCCGACACGCCTCTGGCGCGCATCCTTGTGTGTCGCATCGTTGCCGTCGAGCAGAATTTGTCCACGGTCTGCAAATTCGAGACCCGCGATGACGCGCAGCAGCGTCGTCTTTCCGCATCCCGATGGCCCGAGCAACGCCACAAGCTCGCCATCCGGGAAACTCAGTGAGACATCGTCGAGCGCTTTGAACGCACCAAAGCTTTTCGCTATTCCTTGAACCTCTATGCTCACGAATGTCTCCCTTGGGCCGACGGACCTTGCGCCCGCCACTCGACGTACGTTTTCAGCGCCAGTGTCACGAGCGCCAAAAGGGCGAGCAGTGACGCGACAGCAAACGCCGCCGAGAATTGATATTCGTTGTAAAGAATTTCGACGTGCAACGGCATCGTGTTGGTCTCGCCGCGAACGTGCCCCGAGACGACCGAGACGGCGCCGAACTCGCCCATGGCGCGCGCGTTGCACAGAATTATCCCATAGAGCAGCGCCCACTTGATGTTCGGCAGCGTGACGCGCAGGAACGTCTGGAAGCCGGAGGCGCCGAGCGACACCGCAGCTTCCTCCTCATCGCGCCCCTGCGCCTGCATGAGCGGAATGAGTTCGCGCGCGATGAAGGGAAACGTGACGAAGATCGTCGCCAGAACGATGCCTGGAACAGCAAAAATGATCTTGATGTCGTGCTCTCCGAGCCAGGAGCCGAACCACCCCTGGCGTCCGAACACCAGTACATAGATAAGACCCGCGACAACCGGCGAAACCGAAAATGGCAGATCGATCATGGTAATGAGGAATTGCTTGCCGGGGAACTGGAATTTCGCGATTGCCCAGGCCGCGGCCAATCCGAAGAGTAAGTTCGCAGGCACGGAAATCGCCGCCGCGAGCAGGGTCAGCCGAATAGCCGATAACGCGTCCGGTTCGACGAGAGCCGCAAAGTACGCCTCGATGCCTTTGCGGAGGGCTTCGACGAAGACCGCGATCAGCGGCAGGGCGAGGAAGAACGCGAAGTACGCTAGCCCGACGGTGAGAACTAGGCATTTCACCCAAGGCGCATCGCGCGTTGCCGGATTAGATTCGAATCGACCTGCCTTGCGAGGAGGAGCATCGAGCGTTGCAACAGCTGCCGCCATCAGATCGTCCTTCCCGTCCGGCGCGCCGTCCAGGCTTGCAGCCCGTTCACGATCAGCAGCAGCAGGAACGACACGACCAGCGTGACGGCGGCGACGGCCGTCGCGCCCTGATAGTCGAATTGCTCGAGCTTCGTTATAATGATGAGCGGTGTGATCTCGGAGACCATCGGAATATTGCCGGCGATGAAGATCACCGAACCGTACTCGCCGACGGCACGCGCAAAGGCCAACGCGAAGCCGGTCAGCAAGGCCGGAAATAGCGCCGGAAACACGACGCGGCTGAACGATTGCCAGCGTGTTGCCCCGAGGTTCGCGGCGGCCTCCTCGAATTCCGCTTCCAGATCTTGCAGTACCGGCTGCACCGTTCTGACGACGAACGGCAAGCCGATGAACGTCAGCGCAACGAGGACGCCGGCAGGCGTGAACGCGATCTGTATGCCCAGCGACTCGAGCAGGCCGCCCACCCAGCCGTTCTTCGCGTAGATCGCCGTCAATGCGATGCCGGCGACCGCGGTCGGAAGCGCGAACGGCAGGTCGATGAGCGCATCTATGATCTTGCGGCCGGGAAACGTGTAACGGGTCAGCCCCCACGCGAGCATCAGGCCGAAGATCGAATTGATGACCGCCGCGAGCAGCGAAGCGCCAAAGGTCAGCTCGTAGGAGGCGACAACGCGCGGCGACGTCACCGTCTCGAAGAAGTGCTGTGGCGTCATTGTCGCCACTTTTGCAAAGACCGCCGAGAGAGGAATAAGAACGATCAACGACAGGTACGTGAGCGTGAAACCCAACGACACGCCGAATCCCGGCAAAACCTTGCGACTTATGGCATGCATGATTGATGGATCGCCTCAAAATGCCGGGGCGGCGAAAGCGAGAAACGCCGAGGCCGTCGCGAATCCGGCCCAAGATAGGCCGTCATCGGGCTGCCTTTCGATACGAAGCATGCTGTCAATCCCCGGCGAAACCGAATGTCCCGCAAACTAGGGGAGAGACGCACGATCGCTAACGAAGAAAACCTGCTAATCAATTTCGATTTGGCGATATACGGCCAAATCTCCACGCCGTGCCGCGATCAGGCGCCGGCGCATTCCTCCGGTTCGCGGAGGGTCCAGCCGGCTTCGCGCAGCAACGTCACGGCACTTTCGACATCCGGGCGCCCGGAAGAGTGCCGCGAGGACGTCGAGCGCTGAGAAGCGAACCGGCGGCTCAATATCGGACGCTCCGGAACAAGACGCAGCGATGCAAGCCGTTCGGCGGCGAGACGAAATTCCGCAGTACGGCGCAGCCGTTCGAGTAATGCCAAGCTCTCGGGCCACGGGCCAAACCCCGATTCAGAATTGATATGTCCGACCGCACCGAGATTAGCGATATCGGCCTTCCAGTGACCCGCCCATTTCGCGGCGGCATCGTACGTCATCCACGGATCGTTGGTGCTCGCGACGACGATCGCCGGGAACCCGAGCGGCTTCGCCGGCAGGAATTCGGCAACCCGGAAACTCTCCGGGTCGGCCGGCGCCACCAGAAGAGCGCCGGCAATGCGCTCCGCGTGATCGCTCGCCGCCTGTACTCCCGCCAGTACACCGAAGGAATGAGCGACGATGAACACCTTCCCCTTCGTGCGCGCGATCTCGCGGCGGATCCGGGCAGACCAATCGGGGAGATGTGGATCATTCCAGTCCCGCTGTTGAACTCGGATGCTACCGCTCACGCGCTGCTCGAGCCACGTCTGCCAATGCGTCGGTCCGCTCGACTGCAAGCCGGGGATGATGAGTGTCGTTGACATAAACGTCAGTCCTTGAGGGTCGAAAATAGGGGCAGCGAGTTTTCGCTAACGCCGCGCGCTGCCCGCCACCCGAATACGCGATCAATCGGAGGGGGCAGCGCACGGCTTTCAGTCGTCACAGGAATGTGTCAGCTCTTGTTGCCCGGCTGGTAGATTTGGTCGAAGATGCCGCCGTCAGAAAAATGCTTCGCTTGCGCCGTCGTCCATCCACCGAACACGTCATCAATCGTGAATGTCTTCACCGGCGCGAACTGGCTTGCATACTTGGCGGCAGACTTTGGATCAGTGGGCCGATAGTAGTGCTTGCCGGCAATGTTCTGAGCCTCGTCGCTGTAAAGGTAATTCAAGTACGCTTCGGCGACTTTACGCGTGCCATGCTTGTCGACGACCTTATCGACTACTGCGACCGGCGGTTCCGCGAGGATCGAGACGGACGGCGTCACAATCTCGAACTTGTCGGGGCCGAACTCCTTGAGCGAGAGGTATGCCTCATTTTCCCAAGCGATGAGAACATCACCGATGCCACGTTCAACGAACGTCGTCGTCGAACCGCGTGCCCCTGAATCAAGCACCTTCGTATGCTTGTAAACCTGGCTGACGAACGCCTTCGCTTTCTCTTCATCCCCTCCCGGTTGCTTCAGCGCATAACCCCAAGCCGCAAGATAATTCCATCTTGCGCCCCCCGATGTCTTCGGATTGGGTGTCACGATCTCCACGCCGTCTTTGACAAGATCCGACCAATCCTTGATGCCTTTTGGATTCCCTTTGCGGACCAGGAACACAATCGTCGATGTGTAGGGTGAAGAGTTATGGGCAAGCCGCTTCTGCCAGTCGGCCGCAAGCAAGCCGCCTTTGCTGGAAATTGCGTCGACGTCTGCGGCGAGCGCTAACGTCACGACATCGGCCTCAAGACCGTCGATGACCGCGCGCGCCTGTTTGCCGGAGCCGCCGTGCGATTGTTTGACCGTTACATCGTCGCCGGTCTTTGCTTTCCAGTATTTGGCAAAGGCGGCGTCGTAATCCTGATAGAGTTCGCGGGTGGGATCGTAGGAAACGTTGAGGATCGAAACCTGCGCTGCCGCCGCCGTTCCCGCGAGCCCCGCGACGCTCAAACCGATTGCTCCGGCGATGACGGATCGGCGGGTGGAAGTGATGATTGACATGTGAACCTCTCAAGTTGGGTGAACCTGAGGGGACGCTACTCATGCTAAAGCCAAGCACGAACGAAGAAGAACTGCTGAGCTTATGATAGGGGAAACCGGTTCCAATAGGCGCCTTGCGGCCAGTGCCTTTCCTACGTCGGGTTGAGGAAGCACCAGGTCCAGCGTGTCGACGAAAGCGTCGATGGCCCGAACCGGATTGTCCTCGTCGATCCAATCGTCAAGGCATTCCGGCAGAAGCGTCGATTGTCCACGATAGAAGCCGCCGGCGGGAACTCGGCAAGCATGTGGCTCGTTTCCCGTAGGTCGAGAATGTTGCGGGAGCGCAGTCCATGTCCGTTCGCACAATGACGGCAGAATTCTCTGACGATCGTATGGCTGAGAGTGCGATCGGCAGGCTTGAGGTTCTAGGCGTCCCTGTACGCGACATCTCCAAGGCTCTGTCCGAAGGTGATCGTATAATCGTACGCGCCAGCGTCGAAGACCGGCTCGTCGAAAAGGCAGCCCTGATTTTGAAGTCCGCAGGGAGCGGCGGTTCATAGATTTTCGTGTGTGTTGCTCAGTGGCGCCGGTGGGACGTCGAAATGCAATCCAGAAATCTGGATCCGCGAATCGCGTCGATATAAAATGCGCCCTAGGATTGTTCAACAACCTTCGGAGCGGGCCTGACTTCGTAATATGAAGCTTCCACTGCTGCCAAATCATTTGGTTCGTCGATGTGCCGTCGCGCAGCGTCGATCAGCATGCGTGCGTGTTTTGCAAGGGCTTCGCCGTCGCGACCTCGGGAGACAGACATCTGGAGAGCTGACAGGATTTCGAGCATTCGTATAGTCACGGCGGGCTTGCCCGTCGACGCTTGGCGGATTTGGTTGAAAGCCGCGTCCAAGACATCCCCGAAATAAGTGGGGGGCAGGAATAAGCGGGCGGTGCCATCCTCGTCGCAATGGACGGCCGGGACGTCATTTCTCCGAAGCAACGTTTCTAGTGAAACGCCAAGTCGGTCAATCACTGAGACAGCGGTGAAGGGATCGTTGATGCCGGGAGAAAGCGCGCGAAGCGCTATTTCAACCAGTAGACGAACGCCAAATTCTATATCATTCGCGGCCGCCGGCTCGGGCCCCGCGAGGATGGACTCGTCGATCGCCTGCTTAACGTCAGGTGAGATTGCCGTTGCCGGTATGATCTTCGCGGCTTTCGTATCTGCCAAGAGGTGTTGACCCGGCCGGCACGGCAGCAGCAAGCAAGCGTCTGCCGATTGAGCGATATCCACCAGCTTCGTTACATCGACACTTTGGACGTATCCACTCTTGGAGATAAAAATGGAGGCGGCCGATTGCGCTCCCTTTTGGGCGCGAAACATATCTTTCGTACTCTCGGCATTTTCTGCATCGTCGTTCAAGGGAGTGGTAAGTCGCTCGATGGCCCGATCGAGGTCGTTTCCCACACGTTCAACTACGACATCGGCAATGATGCTGCGCCCAAGATGATGCACGAAAAACAAAAGGAGGATGACGCATCCCAGGCAAAGGGCACTGCCAATCGAAATGGCGACATGGGGTACGGCGTCCTTCGATAGTCCGCTGTCAATGCTGCGGAGCAGAATAAAGACGTAGACTATCGCCGCGACGTACATCCCAAGGATAGTTTGCGTCCGCCAGTCGCCCATGAAGCTTCGAATGAGGCGGGGCCCGAGTGAACTCGCGGCAAGTGTGAGGACGACCATCGTGATCGAGACCACGAGTGTCGTCATGGTGATCATCGACGAAAGAAGCGAGGACAGGAAAGTGCTCGCTTGCGTGCCGTTGCCTCTGTTCAGCCACCACGGCTGCGCCGGAAATTTTGCGTCAATTTGCAGGGCGACGACGGCAAGCACGATGGCCCCCGCACACATGCATGCGGGAACGAACCAAAGACTGGTTCTAATTCTTTCCCATCCCACGACGAGACGGTGAAACATGCTTTGCCTTCCGTGATTGCCGCGCCGGCCATATTCGAAACCCGCCAGACGTCAAAAAGGATCCCGGTTGGCTGATTAGAAGAAATCTGGCGCAGGACGAGCCCTGAATCCAGCGAAAATACGTGTTGTCATCGAAGCGATATAAAAGCGCCGGGCGGGATCGATGGAGACGCGGCGCTACAAACGTGTTCCTGCGCAACGATGTTGCGCAGGAGTTGTACGATGTCGGCACTGAGAGCCTGTGTGCGCTTTGCAAAATTCAGGGCGTGATGAAAACGATCGGGCAATTGACCGTCGCCACTCCGGGACCGAGCAATTTGGCGTTTTGCGCGGTATCGAGATCGTGGACCTTTGACCAGTCTGCGTTGTCGTAGACGTCCACCGACCATAACGGCGAATATCCGTCTTCGCCGGGTAGTGTCGCCGGAACGTTGTGGCTTTGCTCGGAGTTGGTTTCGGTGCGAAATCCGGAAGCGGGGCCACCTTTCGGCTTGTCGGGATTGACGTTGAAGGTTACGTATATCGGGGAGACGGGCACGTCCGAACCGGCGAGCGTTAGCGGTGCTTCATCGAAGGTGAAGTACTTCGCGACTTTCCCTTTATACCAAGCTCGCTTGAGTTCTGCGCTTTCACCATTCGGACGCTCGCGAGCCACCGATTTGTCGGGGACGACTGGCATATTGCGGAGCGCCTCGGTCTTCTCGATCTTGTAACCGGCTTTGTGCAATTTCGCCGCGTCGGTAATCGTATTGGCGACGTAGCCGCTGGGCACCGACACTTTGTAGATTTGGCGGAAATCATTATAGCCCTTAGTGCCAGGGAGCGTGTCGATAATGTCGAGCTGACCGGGCACCGGCTTCTCCTCGCCCGTGCGATACAGCACGTAAACGGGCGCCGGCGTGGCGCTCTGCACATCAAAATTGTAATAGCGCACCGGTTTGCCCGTGACGGGCGACAGGCCCTGCGTGATGAACGGGCCTTTGTCGAAATCGACCGGCTTATTGGGGCCGGGAATGCCGTTGCTCGCCGTGCGCAATTGTAAATGCGCCGCCTTGGCACTAAAGCGGTCAACCGCTGCGATCGGCGCTTTGTCGGGATCTATTGCGTGCGGGGCAGCTTGTGCAACGCCGCTTGTAGCGGCAAGGGCCAGACCAGTTATCAGCAGTGCTGTTCGGGTTTTCATTTCGAAAGTCTCCAGTAGGGGTGAATGGGTTGCCGTCCTGTTGCGTGTCTTTGTCGGGTAACGCGTGGCTCGTTTTTTCTTCGGGTTCCTCCGTCGAATGCAAAGAAAGGGTTGGGCGCAGTCATCATGCGCGGAAGAGTTTGCGGTACTGACTGGGCGTCATGCCGGTGGCTCCGCGAAACGCTTTTGTGAAGTTTGCTTGCGACGAAAAATTGCAGGCAAAAGCGACTTCCAATATCGGTTTTCCCCCTTGCATCAGAAACAGTTTGGCAACGCTCAGGCGCCTTTCGCTGACGTATTGCCGAGGGGATTTTCCGGTCGCCGATTTGAATGCCCGCGCGAAAAGAGACCGGCTTAACGAGGCGGCAGAGGCAATGTCCTCTATTGAAATATCGCTCTCTAAGTTGGCTTCGATGAATTCTATGTTGACGAAGTCCTCGCTCAGTCCTGCCGGAGATAACCAGATTGCTCCGCGCGCGGCATCCGTTCGCTGGCGAACTCGGCCCACTTGCCGCGTGACGGTTGCGCGGCCGCGGATAAGGATTGAGATTTCCGTATAGACCGGGACGTGCGTTGCCTGGTCGCCGGCGGGATGAGACCGATGCTCGGCCAGAATGCCATGCCAATGACGGCCCGCGGACGACGCCAGCAACCGGCTTGTCGGGAATTTTGCTGGTCCGTGTCCGACGACAATCATCGAAGCCCCCGCACGCGGCACGGCGCCGACCACCGCTCGCGTGGCTTCGTCTTTGGAGAGGGTTTGAAACGTGAGAGCATATGGGTCGTCTCTGATAATCTTCTGATCTAGAGACGCTTGATTAATCGCACTCGGCGTCGCGGTTGAAATGCCGATCCGATATGCATTCCAAAGCCTTTGCCTATCGATGTTCGGGCGCGGTGCGAAAATCCGCCTCACGGGGATGCAAGCCGAGGCCGGAACCGTCATGTTCGTGGTGTTCCGCGGGTGCCGGCCGAATCGTCATCTCATGGACAGGATTGAGCCATCGGACCTTCCTTTGGCGTCGTCTGCTGCCGCCTTGAGATTGGACCCGGCTCGATCTACCGTTGGTTTTGTGATCGGTGTCGCCCGGGTTGGGTCGAAGGAGCGATTTTCATGGCGAGCGAGGCCACTAATGACTTCGTCAGCAAGGTCGAGCGCGCCTACCAGGGCGAGGTCTACGGCGAAGCGCTCTATCGCGGCCTCGCCGACGCCATCGAAGACCCCGTCCGGTCGGAGAAATGGCGCATCCTCGCGGAACTCGAAGTGGTGACCAAGGCGCGGATGCACGATCTCGTCGGCAAGCTCGGCGGGGATACGCGCGAAAGCGAAGCCTTCCGTCTGAAGGGCGTCAATAACGTCCAGAAGTATGCCGGCCTGCCTTGGACCGACTTCATGGCGCTCTATAGCAGGGAGCTTGAGCCCGTCATCGGCCGCTATGGCGAACTCGAAGCGCGGTGTGCACCTGAAGATGCGGCAACGTTGCGGTTTTTGACCGAGCATGAGGTCGTTACCAAGGCCTTTTGTGACCTCGAACTGGCGGGGCGACCCGATATCTCGATCAATCCCACACTGGCGCTTCTTGCGTCCGCCGAGGCCGCCTAGAACCGTCCGGGACGGCATGGGTGCCGGGGTGTTAGGGTGTGCTCCCCTGTTTTGGCGGGCGCACTTTTTTCGATGTCGCAATTAGCAAAATTCGTGTCTTCCTTGGCAGCACAAAATCCCGCTCTGTCAGCTAACTGACGCCTACAGCCGCATGGAGGCGCATCGTGATCGCGTCTGACGACCTCGCCGGGGACTTTCGATGAAGAAAGATTATTCTTTCTGGTCGCTTTTCGCGAAAGGCCTGAGGCACAACGAAGGTTGGGACCCGGCGTGGCGGAGTGCCGATCCGAAGCCATCCTATAACGTCGTCATCGTCGGCGCCGGAGGCCACGGTCTCGCGACCGCCTATTATCTGGCGAAGGACCACGGCGTCCGCGATATCGCCGTGATCGAAAAGGGCTATCTCGGGGGCGGCAACACCGCGCGCAACACCACGATCGTCCGCTCCAACTATCTCTGGGATGAAGCGGCGATGCTGTACGAGCACGCGTTGAAGCTCTGGGAAGGCCTGACGGAAGACTTGAACTTCAATGTGATGTTCAGCCAGCGCGGGGTCTTCAATCTCGGACATACGCTGCAAGACATGCGCGATATCGAGCGCCGTGTGAATGCGAACAACCTCAACGGCATCGACGCGCTGGTGCTGGATGCCGCTGAGGTCAAGCGGCGGATTCCCATCCTCGATACGTCAAAGAACGCGCGTTACCCCGTGCTCGGCGCGAGCTTGCAGCCGCGCGGCGGTGTCGCCCGCCACGATGCGGTTGCGTGGGGCTTCGCGCGCGCAGCCAGCAAATACGGTGTCGACATCATCGAGAATTGCGAAGTGACGGGGATGGATATCGTCAACGGCAGCATCGCCGGGCTTGAGACGACGCGCGGTCCGATCCGCAGCGAACGCGTCGGATGCGTTGCCTCGGGGCACTCGTCCGTATTGGCGAAGATGGCCGGAATCCGGATGCCGATCGAAAGCCATCCGCTTCAGGCCTTCGTTTCCGAATCGATGAAGCCGGTGCTCGACACGGTCGTGATGTCGAATGCCGTCCATGGCTATGCAAGCCAGTCGGACAAGGGGGAACTGGTGATCGGCGCGGGCATCGATCATGCGACGAGCTATACGCAGCGCGGCAGTCCGCACATCATCGAGCACACGGCGGCGGCGATCATCGAACTCTTTCCGATCTTTTCGCGCGTGCGGATGAACCGGCAATGGGGCGGCATCGTCGATACGACGCCCGACGCGTGCCCGATCATCAGCAAGACCAAAGTCAAAGGCCTTTATTTCAACTGCGGCTGGGGCACGGGCGGCTTCAAGGCGACGCCCGGCTCAGGGAATGTCTTCGCCTACACGATCGCGAAGGACGCGCCGCACCCGCTCAACACGGCGTTCGGGCTCGATCGCTTTTCGACGGGACATCTTATCGACGAACACGGCGCCGCCGGCGTCGCTCACTAGAATTCGGGACTGTTCGATGCTCGTATTGTTTTGTCCGCACTGCCGTGAAAAGCGCGAGGAAGAAGAATTCGGCTATGGCGGCGAGGCGTTCAGGGTTCGCCCCGCAGCGCCCGAAGCCGTCGATGATGAAGCCTGGGGCGACTACCTTTTCATGCGCAAAAATCCAAAAGGCTGGAATTGGGAAATGTGGACCCACGCGACGGGCTGCAGAAAGTTCTTCGTGGTGAAGCGCAACACGGCGACGAATGCAATCGCAGGATCGTGGACGCTCGCCGAGGGCCGCAAGGTCTATGACGCCGAGGGCGAATCCCGATGACCGCCGTCCGCGTCAAGCGTCCGGGTGTGCGGGTCGATTTCGATCGGGCGCTTTCATTTTCATTCGATGGCCAGAGATACGATGGATATGCCGGCGATACGCTCGCTTCGGCATTGCTTGCCAACGACGTTCGCATGCTGGGGCGCAGCTTCAAATACGGCCGGCCTCGGGGCATCGTCGGCGCGGGACCCGAAGAGCCCAACGCGCTCATGCAAATCGAAGCCGGTCCGCTCACAATTCCAAATCTGAAGGCGACGCAGGTCGAGCTTTACGAAGGGTTGGTGGCGCGCCGGACGACGGGTTGGCCGACGCTGGAGTTCGATCTCAAAAGCCTCGGCGGACATTTTTCGCGCTTCATGCCGGCGGGCTTCTATTACAAGACATTTCAAATCCGGAAGCTCTGGCCGTATTTCGAGCACATCATCCGGCAGGCGGCGGGGTATGGTTCCGCGCCGTCGCAAGCAGATCCTGAAACATACGATCATCGCCACCGCCATGCCCAAGTCGTCGTCGTGGGCGGCGGCGCTTGCGGGCTGCTCGCGGCGCTGGACGCGGGGCGGGCCGGCTTGAACGTCGTCCTGCTCGATGAACAAAACGAAATGGGCGGCTGGCTGCTGTCTTCGCCGAATACGTCGATCGGCGGCCACGAGGCGGGGGTGTGGCTTAAGGCCGTCCTCGGTGAATTGCAAAGCCTTCCCAACGTGCAGTTGCTGACGCGAACGAGCGCGTTCGCTCTGCACGACATGAACCTGATCCTGGCGGTCGAACAGCTTCAGGATCATCTGCCGTTGGCGGAGCGGGACGAGAACAAGCCGCGCCAAAGGCTGCATCGCATTCGTGCGGAGCGCATTATCCTGGCGAGCGGCGCAATCGAACGGCCGCTGGTGTTCGGAAACAACGATCTGCCGGGCGTCCTGACGGCGTCGGCGCTGACCACCTACCTCAACCGCTATGGCGTCGTCGTCGGCAAGCGCGTGGTTCTCCAAACGAGCAACGATCAGGCTTATCAGGGCGCCTGCGATCTTGCCCAGGCGGGCTGCAGCGTTGTCCTGGCTGATACGCGACCGAGTCCCAGTGCCGTCTGGGAGCGACGCGCGCATGCCGCGGGTGTCGATGTCAGGCCCGGATACGGTATCGCGGCGGCGCGCGGAGGACGGGCGGTTACCGGCGCGCAGCTGGTGAAGCTCGATGCCGAGCGGAATGCCGTCGCCGGACAAGGCCCGCATCTCGATTGCGACGCGCTGGGCAGTTCCGGCGGCCTGTCGCCGACCGTTCATCTCTATTGTCATGACGGTGGCCGGCCACATTGGGACGAGGGCAAGCTCGCGTTCGTCGCGCCGGCGATGGGGCGTGCGGAGGCAGGAATCTATTGCGCCGGTGCGATCACCGGCACGTTCAATTTACAGGCGGCACTTGAGCAGGCGCAGCAGGTGGCGGACGCGTTGATCGCGTCGTTCGAGAAAGTGCCGGTCCGCGAGGAGCGGAACCTCGAGACCGATGAACCCGAAGGCAGGTCAGCCCGCCGTATTTTTCGGGTGCCCGACGGCAAAGCCGAGGGTCGCGGCAAGAAAGCGTTTGTCGATTTTCAGAACGATGTCACAGCGGCCGACATCCATTTGGCCGTGCGCGAGAACTATCGCTCGATCGAGCACATCAAGCGCTACACGGCGCTGGGCTTCGGCACGGATCAGGGCAAGCTTTCGAACGTCAATGGCTTCGCGATCGCGGCCGACGCGCTTGGCAAGAGCATCCCCGAAGTGGGCACGACGACCTACCGGCCGGCTTATTCGCCGGTGACGTTCGGGACGCTCGCGGGCGCGCACGAAGGCGATACGTTCGAGCCTCGACGCTACACGGCGATGCATGCGTCTCATGTGGCACGCGGAGCCGTGTTCGAGCCGGTCGGGCAGTGGCTCCGGCCGCAGTACTTTCCCAGAGCTGGCGAGGACGCCGATACGGCCGTGCGCCGTGAATGTCTCGCGGCCCGGCGCGGCGTCGGCATCATGGACGCTTCGACGCTGGGCAAGATCGACATACAGGGCAAGGACGTTCGCGCGTTTCTCAATCGCGTCTATGCGAATGCGTGGACGCAGCTGGCTCCGGGCAAATGCCGGTACGGTCTCATGCTCGATGAGAACGGCATGGTGATGGACGACGGCGTCACCGCGTGCATTTCGGACCAGCACTTTGTCATGACGACGACGACGGGCGGCGCGGCGCGCGTGCTGACGTGGCTGGAAAACTGGCATCAAACCGAATGGCCCGATCTCGATGTCTACATGACGTCGGTTACCGATCACTGGGCGACGGCGGCGATCGTCGGCCCGAAGAGCCGTGAGGTGCTGGCGAAGGTTTGCTCCGATATCGATCTCTCTCCGTCGGGGTTCAAGTTCATGGACTGGCGCGAGGGGACGGTCGCGGGCGTTCCTGCGCGGGTGTTTCGGATCAGCTTCTCGGGTGAGCTGGCGTTCGAGGTCAACGTCGACGCGAGCTACGGCCATCATGTCTGGGAAGCGTTGATGAAAGCCGGCGCCGAGTTCGGCATCACGCCCTACGGCACTGACACGATGCACGTCCTGCGTGCCGAAAAGGGGTTTATCATCGTCGGCCAGGATACGGACGGCTCGATGACGCCGTTCGATCTCGATATGGGCTGGGCCGTCGCGATGAAGAAGCCGTTCAGCTTTATCGGTAAGCGCTCCTTTGCCCGCAGCGACACGTCCGCGCCCAATCGCAAGCAGCTCGTCGGGTTGCTGACGGAAGATCCGACGGTCGTGCTAGCGGAGGGTGCACAAATCATCGAGCGGCCGGATGCCGCGCAACCGGTGCCGATGCTTGGGCACGTCACGTCGAGCTACTTCAGCCCGGAGCTCAATCGATCGATCGCGATGGCGGTCGTGCGGGACGGCATTCAGCGACGCGGCGAGGAGGGTCGCAAATCCGGCCGCGATGTGCTCTTCGCCTACGCCGGCGGAAAAACGCATAAGGTGAGGACGGTCTCAGCCGTGTTCGTCGACCCTAAGGGAGAGCGGCAGAATGGCTGAGCCGACCATGCAGTCGCCGCTTCATGCGTTCAACCTCGCGAGCCAGGCCCAGGCCGTCGACGACAGCCGCGGCGTTTGGGCAAACGAGATTCCGCCTCTTGGCTACGTCAGCCTGCGGGGTAGCTCGCTGGATCCGGTGTTCGTGGAGAAGGTCAGTATGGCGACCGGGGTTCCCCTGCCGGTTGAACCCTGTTCGTTCGCCGTGGCGAATGGCATCAAGGTCCTTTGGCTCTCGCCCGACGAGTGGATGATCGTCGGCGGGCGGCATCGTCTCGGCGGATTGACGAGCGGTCTCAGTTCGGCCCTTGAGGGCATTCGAAGCCAGGTAGCCGACAATTCGGGGGGCTATACGCAGGTTCTGCTTCAGGGCCGGAACGCGCTCGACGTTCTTCAGCACGCCAGCGTCTACGATTTTGCGGCACTGGCGCCCGGCCGTGTAGTTGGCACAACCTTTGGCAAGTCATCCGTCTACGCGCACAGGGCGGACGAGGGCTTCTGCCTCCTCATGCGCCGCAGTTTCGCCGACTACATTTGGCGCTATCTTGTCCGCGCCGCGGCGCCGTATGGACTGGGGATTGCCGCCATCGAGGCAACGGGCCACGCCGGGCATGGAGTGGCTGCATGAACTATAGTGTCTTTGAAGTCTTTCGTATCGGCATCGGCCCATCGAGCTCGCACACGGTCGGGCCGATGAGCGCCGTCAACAGCTTCCTTGCGGAGATCCGGGCAAAGACGACCGAACATCTCGTCGAGCGCGTCGTGGTGAAGCTCTACGGGTCGCTGGCGCTCACGGGGGTTGGGCATGCGACGGACTTTGCCGTGATCGCCGGACTGATCGGCGAGACGCCGGAGGACGCCGATCCGGCGGATTTAGCGCAACGGGTCGAGGAGGTCCGCCGCTCCAAGCGGCTATTGCTCGACGGTGAGCGTGAGATCGCATTTACGCCCGAGACGGATCTTGTTTTTCACCGCGACGAGATGTTGAGCGAGCACCCCAATGGGATGATCCTTGAAGCGTTCGACGCGCTCGGGGCTTCGCTTCATCGAAACACCTATTTTTCGATCGGTGGCGGCGCCATTCTTGATCAAGCGGCGTTTGCCGCGAGCCGCCGTGCCGACGAAGTTCCGCATCGGCCCGTGCGCTATGCGTTTGCCAGCGCGAAGGAACTCTTGGCACTCTGTCAACGCTACAACCTCTCCATCGCCGATATCGTCTACCGGAACGAGCTTGCCTATCAGGACGAAGCGACGACGCGCGCAAAGCTTTTGAAAGTCTGGCGTGTGATGAACGACTGCCTGCAGCGCGGCCTTATTACCGAGGGCATCTTGCCGGGAGGTCTCGGGGTCAAGCGCCGGGCGCCCGCGCTTTATCGCCAGGCCTGCGATGTGGATGGCAAGCTCACCGCCGATTTTCGCGCCATGGATACGGTCAGCGCCTTCGCCATTGCGGTCAACGAGGAGAACGCCGCCGGCGGCCGTGTCGTAACGGCGCCGACCAACGGTTCGGCGGGCGTCATTCCAGCCGTGCTCGCGTATTTCACGCGCTTCTGCGATGCCGTCACGGACGCCGATACGCGCGACGATCACATCATCGCGTTTCTGCTGACGGCGGCGGGTATCGGCATGCTCTATAAAAAGAATGCCTCCATTTCCGCTGCCGAAATGGGGTGCCAGGGCGAGATTGGCGTTTCCTGCTCGATGGCGGCCGCGGGCCTCGCCGCGGTGATGGGCGCGACGGCTGCGCAAATCGAGAACGCCGCCGAGATCGGCATGGAGCACAATCTCGGCATGACCTGCGATCCGATCGGTGGGTTGGTTCAGGTTCCGTGCATAGAACGCAACAGCATGGGCGCGATGAAAGCCATCAACGCCGCCCGTCTCGCCATGATGGACGACGGTGGGCACCTCGTTTCGCTCGACGCGGTGATCGAGACGATGCGGCAGACCGGACACGACCTGCAATCGAAATACAAAGAGACGTCGCTCGGCGGCCTTGCCGCGACCGTCGTCTACTGCTGAGGCTTGGCGTTCCGAGGATCCGGTGAATGGCGGCTTACCCTCACATCTTCACCCCGATCAAGCTCAATCAGCTGACGCTGCCGAACCGCATCTATTCGACGGCGCACGCCGAGGTTTATGCGGACGCGGGGGGCATGCCGGGTGACCGCTATATCCGCTATTACGAAGAGAAGGCCAAAGGCGGCCTCGGCATGGCGATCTGCGGCGGTTCTAGCCCGGTTTCGATCGACATTCCGCAGGGCTCGTGGAAGCCGGTCAATCTGACCACCGACCGTGTGATCGAGCCGATGGCGCGGCTCGCCGACACGGTGCATCGCCACGGCATGAAGATCATGATCCAGGCGACGCACATGGGCCGCCGCTCGGCGTATGCGGGGGACCCGTGGCCGCATCTCGTTTCGCCGTCGGGCGTGCGTGAGTTCGTGCATCGCGGCAATGCTAAGGCCATCGAGATCGAGGACATCACGCGCATCATCGGTGATTTCGCGGCGGCGGCGAAGCGCGTGCAGGCATCGGGCTTCGACGGCATCGAGATTTCGGCGGCGCATCAGCAACTCATCGATCAGTTCTGGTCGCCGCGTACCAATATGCGCACCGATGAATGGGGCGGCAGTCTCGCCAACCGCATGCGGTTCGGCATCGAGGTTCTGACGGCGGTGCGCGAGGCCGTCGGCCGCGATTATTGCGTCGGTATGCGCATGTGCGCCGACGAGTTTCACGACGATGGCCTCGATCATGAGACTTTGAAGGAGATCGCGCAGGCGATGGCCGAAACGGGTCTCATCGATTTCATCAGCGTTATCGGATCGGGCGCCGACACGCACAACACGCTCGCGAACTGCATGCCGCCGATGGCGTTGCCGCCTGAGCCGTTCGTGCATCTGGCCGCTGGCATAAAGTCGGTCGTGAAGGTCCCTGTCCTTCACGCGCAGGGCATCCGTGATATCACACAGGCGGAGCGCATTCTGGCGAACGGGCTGGTCGATATCGTCGGCATGACGCGCGCGCACATTGCCGATCCGCACATCATGAAGAAGGTGCGCGAAGGGCGCGAGGATCAGATCCGCCAGTGCGTCGGCGCCAACTATTGCATCGACCGCATGTATTCGGGCTCCGATACGCTGTGCGTCCAGAACGCGGCGACGTCGCGCGAAGCAACGATGCCTCACGTCATTCTGCCGACCAAAGGCGCGAAGAGGCGCGTCGTCGTTGTCGGGGCCGGGCCGGCCGGGCTTGAGGCCGCGCGCGTTTCGCGTTCGCGGGGGCATGACGTCGTGCTGTTTGAGCGCAACGGTGCCGTCGGCGGCCAGATCAATCTCGCTGCGAAGGCGCCGCAGCGCGAGCAGATGGCGGGCATCGTCCGCTGGTTCGACATGGAAACAAAGCGTCTCGGCGTCGACCGTCGCTTGGGCGTCGACGCGACGACCGACATGATCCTTGGCGAAGAGCCGGATATCGTCGTCTTGGCGACGGGTGGCCGAAGCTTCGTTGATCAAGTCGAAGGATGGGGCGCTGCGGATGGGTTGTCCGTCAGCTCATGGGACATTCTTTCCGAGAAGGTGCCGCCGGCGGAGAATGTGCTCGTCTATGATGGCATCAGTGCGCACGCGGGTTTCGGCACGGCGGACTTTCTGGCAAGCCGCGGCTGTACGGTCGAAATCGTGACGCCGGACGTGAAGGTCGGCGATGACGTCGGCGGGACGACGTTTCCGATTTTTTATCGCCGCCTTTATTCGCAAGGCATCATTCCGACGCCGAGCTTCTGGCTCGATCGCGTCTATGCCGAGGGCAACAAGAAGATCGCGGTCTTACGGAACGAATATACCGACGAGCTTGAGGAGCGCGCCGTCGATCAGGTGGTGATCGAGAACGGGATCACGCCGAATGTCGAGCTCTACTGGTCGCTGAAAGAGAAGTCGTTCAATCGTGGCCAGACCGACCTCAACTCGCTCTATGCCAACGAGCCGCAGCCGGCGCTCGCTGAATCGACGGACGGCGATCGCTTCATGATGTTTCGCGTCGGCGATTGCGTCTCGATGCACAACATTCATGCCGCGATCTACGACTCTCTCCGGCTGTGCAAGGATTTTTGATCGTGTCGTTGGCGCCTGCCATTACGGTGCTGTTCTGGCTCGCGGTCGTAACGCTGGCGATCGGCTTGGCGCGTCGGGCTCGGCTTTGGCGAATGGGTCAAGCGTCGCCTGTCGAATGGTCTGGGCTGCTCGCCGTCCCGAAGCGCTATTTCGTCGATTTGCATCACGTCGTCGCTCGCGAGCCGTACATCGCGCATGCGCACATGGCGACGGCGGGTAGTGCGGTTTTGGCCCTGGTGCTCGTCGCGCTGAACTACGGTTTGGGTCTCTATTCGCGGCTGCTCGACTGGGCCATTGTGCTCGCGGCGGCCGTGATGCTGGTTGGCATCTTCTTTGTTTGGCAGAGGCGGCGGGCTCCTCCGGCGCGGTTGTCTCGGGGCGCCTGGGACCGACTGCCGTACACTCTTGCTGCCCTCGCGGTTGGCTTGCTGCTCGCCCTGGCGCTTCCGGCACAGCTTCTGTCTGCCGCGATCGCGGCCGTGGCTTTGTTTTGCCTGCTGGTCGGATCGGCTGAGCTTGCGCTTGGGATCGGTGTCGGCGCACCGATGAAGCATGCCGTTGCAGGGCTTCTGCACCTCGCGTTTCACCCGCGTCCGGAACGTTTCTCGGGTGCGTGCTCGACGGATTTGAAGCCGATTGCCCTCGATCGGCAGGAACTCGGCGTTACCGCGCCTGCCGATTTTCGCTGGAACCAGCTTTTGAGCTTCGACGCCTGCGTTCAATGCGGAAAGTGCGAGCAGTCGTGTCCGGCGTTCGCGGCGGGGCAACCGCTCAATCCCAAGAAGCTCATTCAGGATCTCGTCTGCGGGTTATCGGGTTCAAACGACGCTGGTTACGCGGGGAGGCCCTATCCGGGCATTGCGATCGGATCCCACAGCGGAGCGCCCGACGAAGCGATTGTTCCAAAGCTGATCGAACCGCAAACGCTATGGTCGTGCACGACGTGCCGAGCGTGCGTCGAAGAATGTCCGATGCTGATCGAGCATGTCGATGCGATTGTCGGGATGCGCCGTAGCCTGAACCTCACTCAGGGCGATGTGCCGGGAACGGCACCCACTGTTCTCGCCAATTTGCGCGAAACCGAAACTCAGGGCGGCTACGAAATTGCAGCGAGATACAACTGGGCGATCGATCTTGATGTTGCGACGGCGGTGCCGGGGAAGCCCGTCGATCTCTTGCTGTTTGCAGGCGAGGGCGCATTCGATATGCGCTACCAGCGGACGCTCAGATCCCTTGTCAAAATTCTCAAGGCGGCCAAAGTTGATTTTGCCGTTCTCGGCGAACGGGAGCGCGACACCGGGGATACGGCGCGCCGTCTCGGCGACGAGGCGACATTTCAATCGCTCGCGAAGCAGAACATTAAGACGCTCGCGACCCTCGACTTCAAGCGCATCGTCACGCCCGATCCGCACGTGCTGCACAGCCTGCGCAATGAATATCCGGCCTTTGGTGGCCGCTATGAGGTCATCCATCACACGGCATTGATCGACGAGCTTATGGCGCAGGGGAAACTGCCCTTCGGAAAGTCGCAGGACGCGCGCGCGCTCACCTATCACGACCCGTGCTACCTCGGTCGATACAACGGCGAAACGGAAGCGCCGCGCGCCGTTCTGCGTCGGCTTGGTGTTACCGTGCGCGAGATGGAGCGCTCCGGGCTTCGGGCACGATGCTGCGGCGGCGGGGGCGGCGCGCCGCTGACGGATATCCCGGGCAGGCAGCGGATTCCCGATATGCGGATGGGGGATGTCCGGGACGCTGGGGCGGAGATTGTCGCGGTCGCCTGTCCGCAGTGCACCGCGATGCTCGAAGGTGTCGCGGGAGAACGGGCGGAAGTTCTCGACATTGCCGAGCTTGTCGCGTCGTCATTGGAGGCCAGTCCATGAGCGTCGCGAAGCGGATCGATCCGCGCCGTCCCTACCGGATGACGCCTCATGGGGTTCGCAGGGTAGTCCTTGGGGAGGTTGCTTTCGGCGATCACCTATCGGACGGAGCGAGACCCTCTCAGGCAGCACGGGCGAAGCCGCTGCGGACGAACGTCGCGGCAAGCCGATGGCACATGGCCATCGGCCATTCCTATCGGGGCCGTCTGGACGATCACGCGCGCGAAGCGATTGCGGCGGCGGCGATCCTCGCGAGCCCGGAGACGGGCGTTGTGGTAGCCGTTTTTGGGGCGTTGCACGAAACTCCGACCGAACTGGGCGCCGATAAAGTGATTGTCTTCCCGGACCTCGAAGCCAGCCTGTTTCAGCCGCAGCGCGAAGAGGCAACTATTCAAGGCTTGATGGACGACTATGAGCCGGCCCACATTTTCATGCCCGACAACATGCTTGGGGATGGCGATCTCGGGCGCCGCCTGATCGCCAAGCATAGAAATTCCGCTGCGACACAGGTGGCCGAGATTGGCGCGAAGCATATCTCGGTTCCGTGGTCGGGCGGTTCGGTCTTGGCCAGCATGCCTCTGCCGCGTTTCGTGCTTTTGCAGCCGGGCGCGGTCGATAGTAATCTGCCTTTTGTCGGGGCCGGAGAGGCTATCGCCGGTCCTGAAGCGACGGGCGTACCTGAGGTTTACCGTGATCTTGGGCTGGAGCCTTCGGCGGCGACCTCCATCGCGCTCGAAGAAGCCGATTTCATCGTGTCGGCCGGGAACGGCGTGAGCGATGTCGCGACGCTTGAAGATCTGGCCCTTTCTCTGGGTGCGGCCGTCGGCGCGAGCCGCGTTGCGGTCGATGAAGGGAAGCTTCCGCGGGAGAAGCAGATCGGTGCCTCGGGCAAGACCGTCAGCGCAACGACGTATTTTGCGATCGGCATTTCGGGTGCCGTTCAGCATCTTCAGGGCATCAAAGCCTGCCGGCACGTCATCGCCATCAATCGCGATCCGGGGGCGCCCATCGTCAAGCGGGCCGACCTGACGGTTATCGGCGACGCCGAGGAGCTTATGCAGGCGTTGATCACGCGCGTCTCCCAAGCGCGAGGCCAGACGGAAGAAGCGGAGACGAACCGATGAGTGCCGCATTCTCCGTCGCCGTATTGATTTCAGCGGGAAGGCATCCGACGAGCGGCGCACCGCGGGCGTGTCGCGGCGACGCCGTAGCGATGGCGCTGGGCCGGTCTCTGGCGGGGGACTCTCTTCGCGTCATCCATGTGGGAGACCCGGAAGAGCCGTCGCTGCGGGATTACATGGCCTTTGGAGCAGGAAAGATCGAGGTCTTGCCGGTCGGGGCCGGAAACGACGTCGTTCCCGCGCTGGCCGGTTCGCTCGGCGCCGTCGATATCATTTTGACGGGCAGCCGAGCCGAGCAGGGCGCGGGCAGCGGTTTGCTTCCTTATCTGCTCGCCGAAGCGCTCGGACGTCCGGTCGTGGCGAATGTCCTCGACGTCAAGGTTGAACGCGGTCCAACGCCAGGATTAGAGGCGAGAATTCGGCAATTTCTGCCGAAGGGGCAAAGGCGGCAAATCGCATGCCCCTTACCGCTCGTGATTGCGGTCAATCCCTTCGCTGCGGTCGACCTGAAATACGCTTATGCTCGCCGGATATCCGGGCGGACGGAGATCTTATCGTCGGCGCCTGCCGCGGGTCATGCGACGGCGCCGAACTGGGCCGTCGAGCCGGGCCCAAGACGGGCCGTTCGCCTCAAAGCCGAGGACAAGAAGGCAGGGCATGCCCGCCTGCTTTCAGCCATCGCCTCTGAGGCCAAAGGCGGTGTTGTCGCTTTTGAAGGGACAACCGTCGATAAAGCACAAGTGGTGCTGAATTATCTGAGAGAACATCGCCTCGTCGATTTTTGAGCGAGCCCATTGAATGGGAGGACCACATGCAAATATCCAATGAACTTCGGTCCATGATCGCGCGCCGCCGGCAAGGGTATAGCCTGGAGGCGCCCTTCTATCAGAGCAAGGAAATCTTCGACCTCGATATGGAGGTCGTTTTCGGCCAGACCTGGATCTTTGTCGGCTCGGAGCCCGACATTCCGGAACCGGGTGACTATTTCACCGTGCCGCTGGGGAAGGCATCCATTGTCGTTGCCCGCGATGACGATATGTCTATTACCGCTTTTCACAACGTTTGCCGGCATCGCGGCGCGCGTCTTTGCGACGGCGACAAAGGGAGCGTCGGCAATATCGTTTGCCCATATCATCAATGGACTTACGATCTGAGAGGCAACCTCATCCATACCGAACACATGGGCGATGATTTCGACCGGAGTCAATTCGGTTTGAAGATGGTGCATGTGGGAAATATCGCGGGTCTTATCTTCGTCTGCCTTGCCGACGAGCCGCCAGCGGATTTCGAGCAGATGCGCCGCGAGATGGAGCCCTACATCCTTCCGCACCAGATAGGCAATTGCAAGGTCGCGTTCGAGGAAGATCTCATCGAGAACGGCAATTGGAAGTTCACTATGGAGAACAACCGCGAGTGCTACCATTGCAAGGCGAACCATCCGGAGCTGACCGTCTCGCTTTATGAATTCGGGTTCGGCTATCAGCCGTCGCCCGAAAACGCCGACGAGGTCCGCGCCTTCAAGGAACTGACCGACCGGGAGCATGCGCGTTGGGAATCTTGCGGCCTTCCTTCGGTCGAGCTCGAATTTCTCGATAGCCGCGTGACGGCTTACCGGACCGAGCGGCTGCCGCTCGACAAAGCTGGGGAGTCGCAAACGCTCGACAGCAAGGTTGCTTGCAAAAAGCTGTTAGGCGATCTCACACAGCGCAATCTCGGCGGCCTGTCGTTCTGGACGCAGCCGAATTCGTGGCATCACTTCATGAGCGACCACATCGTGACGTTCAGTGTGCTTCCGATCGACGCCGAGCGCACGCTGCTCAGGACCAAGTGGCTCGTTCACAAGGATGCGGTGGAAGGGCAGGATTACGACCCGAAAGAGCTGAGTGCCGTTTGGAATGCGACGAACCGCCAGGATGGCTCGCTCGTCGAGCGCACTCAGGTCGGCTCATACAGCACGGCTTATCAGCCGGGGCCATATTCGCCATTCACCGAGGAATTGGTCGAGAAATTCATATCCTGGTATTTCAAGCAGCTGAGGACGGAAACCGGACACGAATTGGCGACCGTCAGTCCGTTTGCGGCGAGTGCCTGATAGATCATGAGCGAAGCGGAACGGCAAGATCGGCTTGGACCGGCGCTTTGGGACGCGGTGCCGGTCAAGTGGAATCCCGACGACGACGATACGCTCGTTTGCACCTACGTCCGGCCTGAGACGCATGACGTCAAAAGCTTTTTGTTTCGGACGGCCTCGCCGAAGTTGTTCCGCTTCCGTCCGGGTCAGTTCATCACCCTCGAAGTCGTGATCGATGGCGAAGTGATCAATCGTTGCTACACGATATCCTCGCCGCCGACGCGACCCGATACGTTGTCGATCACGGTCAAGCGGAAGCCGGGCGGCAAGGTTTCGAATTGGCTGCACGACAACCTGAAGCCCGGTGTTACGATCAGGGCTCTGGGTCCGTCGGGCGAATTCAGCGCGTCGTTGCATCCGGCTCCCAAATACTTGTTTCTATCCGGCGGTTCCGGAGTGACGCCGTTGATGTCGATGTCGCGCACCTTCTATGAGCTCGGCGAGGATCGGGACGTCGTCTTCGTCCATAGCGCACGCACGCCGGGCGACATCATCTTTCGGCATGAATTGACGATGATGGCCCACGGCCTGAGCAAGTTCAGAACGGCGTTCGTCTGCGAGCAACGGGGTGAGCATCGGGACTGGAGTTCGCCGACGGGCTATCTCTCGCTTCCTCTGTTGAAATCGATCGCTCCGGATTTTGGCGAGCGCGAAATCTTCTGCTGCGGGCCGGCAGTCTACATGGCGAGTGTTCGCGCCATGTTGAAGGACGACGGTTTCGACATGGCGCACTACCATGAAGAGAGCTTCTCGTTTGAGAGTTTGAGCCCGGACGAGAGGGCGGAGGTGCAGGAAGCGCTGGCGGCAGAAGGTTTGAAGGGAAGTTTCAGAATCGAATTCACGAAGTCGGGGCGCACGATCGATTGCCGGCGGGATCAATTCATTCTCGATGCGGCGAAGGTGGCGGGTCTAAGACTGCCGTTTTCCTGCAGCAAAGGCGTCTGCGGTACGTGCAAGAGCAAGAAGCTGTCCGGTCAGGTGGCGATGACCCATGGCGGCGGGATCCGGCAGCGTGAGATCGACGCCGGCATGATCCTGATTTGCTGCAGCAAACCGCTCGGCGACGTTACGATCGAGAAGTAGGGCGGACTGTCCGTCTTCGGCTTTTTCAATCGGAGCGACGCAGGATCGCCTGCAAGACGTCGCGGATACCGATGGCGCCAAGGAAGCGGTCGTCATCGTCGAACAGTGCGACCGGCGCGGTGCCGGATTTGTGCATTGCAAGAATGACCGTCTTCAAGCTCGTGCCGGGCTTCGCCCAATACACGGGCGCTAAGCCATCGACCGGCTTCTCTTCGACGTCGCCGCACGTGATCCAAGTTGCTTGCTTGCCTTGGCACTCGGCGGCTTCGACTTTTCCGGCATCGTCGATTTGGAATTTGGTGGTCTTTCGGCGGTCGAGCCAGATCCACTTGTCGCCTGCGGATTCAAGATCGCGCCGGTCACGCATAACGTTCCAAGCGGTCAGGACGGATAGCGGGTTCACGTTGGCTATGAAGTCCCGGACGTAGTCGTCGGCCGGTTGCAGAACGATATCTTCCGGCGTGCCCGATTGCACGATCCGGCCGCTCTCCATGATAGTGATGCGATTGCCGATCTTGAGGGCTTCCTCGAGGTCGTGACTGACGAAGATGATCGTCTTCTGGATGGTCTTTTGAAGTTGCACGAGTTCATCCTGCAGCTTCGTGCGGATGAGGGGGTCGAGCGCGGAGAACGGCTCGTCCATCAGCAGGATCGGTGCGTCGGTGGCAAAGGCGCGCGCCAGTCCGACGCGTTGCTGCATGCCGCCCGAGAGTTCGTGAACGTATTTGTTGGCCCATGTGTCGAGGCCGACGAGATGCAGCTGGCGGTCGACGCGTTCCTTGATTTCGGCGGCGGGAACGCCTGCGAGTTCCAGACCCAATCCGGCGTTCTCGCGCACTGTCCGCCAGGGGAGCAGAGCGAACTGCTGAAACACCATCGCGACCTGGTTCTGGCGCATGTGGCGGAGCGTTGCCGCATCGCAGGTGGCGATGTCGACCATGCGTTCTCCGTCTTTGACGAGAACCGAACCGCGCGAGATCTTGTTGAGACCGTTGACGGCGCGGAGAAGCGTCGATTTTCCCGACCCCGAAAGCCCCATCAGGACGGAAATTTCGCCTTCGTTGACCGTCAGGCTAGCTCCGGCGGCGCCGAGGACGGCGCCGGTCTTCGCCAGGATTTCCGCGCGGGTGGCGCCCGCATCAACCATCGCCAGCGTCTTGGCGACGTCCTTGCCGAAGATGATATCGACGTCTTTGAATTCGACCGCGACGCTCATTTCCGTGTCTCCGGTTTGGCGGCAAGGGCGCGGTCGAGGATGATGGCGAGGATGACGATGGCAAGTCCTGCTTCGATGCCGAGCGGAATGTTGCGATTTGCGAGGGCCCTATTGACCGGGTTGCCGAGGCTCGGAGCACCGATCAGGGTGGCGAAGACGACCATGGACAGCGACAGCATGATGCACTGCGTCAGCCCCGCCATGATCGAGGGTAGGGCGGCAGGAAGCTCCACCTTCCACAAAAGCTGACGTTTCGTTGCGCCGAAGCTTTCGCCGGCCTCAAGCATCGGTTTCGGGATTGAGGTCAGGCCGAGGTAGGTCATGCGGACCGGGGCCGGCATGGCGAAGATGATCGTGACGATGAGCGCGGGCGCGGCGCCGAGGCCAAACAGAATGAGAATGGGGATCAGATAGACGAAGGTCGGCATCGTCTGCATGAGGTCGAGGATCGGCTGCGTTATGCGCCAGACGTTGGGCTTATGGGCGGCCCATATTCCCATAGGCACGCCGATCAGCATCGAGAGAGCCGTGGCCGAGAGGACGAGCACCAGTGTTTGAACGGTCTCTTTCCAGAGACCCTGATTCAAGATGAAAAGCAGTCCGATTACGACGCCGACCGCCAGGGTCACGGATCGCCGCAGCCAATAAGCGATGCCGGCGATGGCGATGGCCAGAATGATCGGCGGAACTTGGAGCAGGAGATCGGACGATCCGTCGACAAACGTCTCGAGGACGGTCGAAATGGCATCGAAAAGCCACTGAAAATAGTCGGTTACGAAGTCGAATACGGCCTTTCCAGCTTGGCCGATCGGGATTTTCCAAGCGGTTATTAGCTTCGATACGGGATCCATCTGCGCCGTTCCCAGTGCTCAAGCTCATTTTGGCTGCGGACGGCCGCTGATGTTGCGGCCGCCCGCGCCTGCCGGGTGGATGTCGTGAAGTGCGCCTATTTCGCCAGGGCCGCTTTCAACGCAGCGTCCGCATCACCACCGTCGAAGGTCGTGACGCCCACGAGCCACGGTTTGGCAGCGTCGGGGTTTTTCTTCAGCCATGCGAGAGCCGTAGCCTTGGGGTCGGCTCCGTTCTTGAGCACCGGGTCCATCATCTCGCCTTCCATCGCGAGATTGAACTTGAGGTTGCTCAGGAACTTGCCGACGTTGGGGCACTCTTTGGCGTAACCTGCGCGGATATTGGTGCTAACAGTTGCGGCGCCGAAGCCTGAATCACCCATGCCGTCGAGGTAGTGAATTTTCATCGCGCCCATGACGGGATGCGGCGTCCAGCCGAGGAAGACGATCCATTTCTTCTTCTTCATGTCCTTTTCGGCCTCGGTCAGCATGCCTGCCTCCGAGCTTTCGACAAGCGTGAAGCCCTGCAAGTTGTTTTCGGGCTTGGAGATCATCGTGCTGATGATGCGGTTGCCGTCGTTGCCGGCTTCGATGCCGTAGATCTTGCCGCCGAACTGATCCTTATGGGCACCGAGATCCTTAAGGCTTTTGACGCCGGCATCGGCGACGTAATCCGGGACGACGAGGCCGTAACCGGCGTTGTCGAGGTTCACGCCGAGGACTTCGACGGATTTGTCGTCGATATAAGGCTTGATGTCGGCGGTCATGCTCGGCATCCAGTTGCCGAGGAAGACGTCAATGTCCTTGTTCTTCATGGAGGCGTAGGTGACGGGGACCGAGAGCGTCTTGACTTCGGGATCATAGCCCAAAGCTTCGAGGATGGTCGCGGTGGTGCCTGTCGTCACCTGAATGTCGGTCCAGCCGACATCGGCGAAGGTGACTTTCTTACAAGTTGCGTTTTCTGCGTGCGCCGCGGTGGCGGCGAGGACGAGGGCGAGTGTGGCCCCAATCGCTGTGCGTGTCATGACAACTCCTGTTCCTGGCAATGGCAGGCGTTATTGACAACAGTCCGCTTACGGGGGACCAGAAATCGGATCGCCCTTTTGTCGGTTGCCTGTTGAAGGCGCCACCCGGCGAGGGCGACCCCGATAGCTAATCGCAGCCGATAGCTATCGATTTTTGCAATTGCGACACGATCTAGCGCTTACGCGCCTCGGAAAGCACTCCTTTCATCAAGAGTGTTGCTTCGATCCTGCTCGGCTGGAGATCCCGGCGTTCGGGATCTTCGTGTTAGATATGAGGCACACGCATGCGGCCCGCGGCTTTCCGCGGCGGCGGCGTGGCTGTGAATTCTTTTATGGCGTTCTGCGGTTGGCGCTCGCTGCGCGGGGTGCGCCCGTAGAGTGCACGATAAGACTTGCTGAAATGACACGTCGATTGGAAACCGCACGAGATCGCGATCTGCGTGATCGACATTTGCGATTGCAAAAGGAGTTCCCGCGCCCGCCGCAGGCGGAGCTGCAAATAATACTTCGTCGGCGTCGTTTCGAGCGACAGCTGGAACATTCGTTGGACCTGGCGAAGGGAAAGGCCGGCCAATTTTGCAAGCTCGACGGCGGTTAATGGCTCTTCGAAATTGGCTTCCATCAGCGCCGCAATGTCAACGAGGGCTGTATGGCTAAATCCCAGGCGGGCTGCCAAGGGAATATGCTGGCGGTCGTCGCCGTCGCGCACCCGCTCCAGAATGAACTGGTTCGATATGTCGGCGACAAGCGTTTTCCCGAATGCTTTTCGCACGATGGACAGCATCATATCGACGGGAGCGACGCCACCCGTGCACGTGATCCTGTCGCGATCTATGACGAACAGCTCTTCCTGGAAATGGACCCGAGAATGGTATTCTCGAAGTCCGGCCATATTTTCCCAGTGGACGGTGCATTTGTAGCCGTCCAGAAGCCCCGATTTCACGAGCGCGTAGGTGCCGGTGCAGAGGCCGCCAAGAACGGTGCCGTCATGGGCTATTCGGCGGAGAAGATTGGTGACCTTATCGTCGACGAACTTTTCAACATTCGTGCCGCCACAGACGAGGACCATGTCGAGATCTTCAGCGGTGTCATAGGTTTTTGCATCCGCGAACGCCAAGCCATTGCTTGAGGATACCGGCCTGCCGTCCAGGGTAAGAATGGTCCACGAATAGTGCGGTTGGCCGCTCAAATGGTTGGCCATCCGAAGCACCTCGATCGCGCTCGAAAGGGCGATCATGGTGTATTCGTTCAGGGTCAGAAAGCCGATCCGGCGGATCGCGCCAAGCTTTTCCGGAACCTCATTCACGCAGCAAAAGCTCCCGGATGCTCCGCAAATCGAAGAGGCACCGCTTTCGGCTCGTAAGCCGAGGCGGCTGATGGTCTTTAATTGCGACCTTCAACAGAAGACCGTCGCAAAATCTTAGCACTTGGTCGTCTTTTGACAAGTTCCAGAAAGTTTAATTCGTGCTGAAGGAATGGGCGTTGTGTGCTGCAAAAGAAGGCGAGGGGGCGGTTCTTCGTTGCCGTCGCACCTGTGTCCGGGCGTTTGGAGCTGTCGCAGCGGACAATATTTGTGTCGTATCTGATAATGCTTGGGAATGACCGGAACGGCATAGGGGAAAAGCCCCTTCGGCATGCCGCCGTGTGCCGATACCCGCAGCGATAGACGAGTTACCGCGCTCGCTCCGCTGTCGTCGCAAATCCAATGAGTGTCCTCGATGGCGCAAGTTCTACAGAACTATATTGCTGGCCGGCCGGTCTCGGCCGCGGACAGGGAGACGTTCGAGAATACGGACCCGGCAACGGGTGACCTCATTTCTCGCGTCGAAATCGCGCTCGCGCCCGAGATCGACGCGGCGCTGCGATCGGCCGAGGAGGGGTTGACGCGCTGGTCCGCCATGTCGGGCGCCGAGCGGGGCCGCGTTCTCAATAAAGCCGCCAGGATCTTGCGGGATCGCAATCGCGAGCTTGCCGAGATCGAAGTCCGCGATACCGGCAAGCCCATCCAGGAAGCAGACGTTGTCGATGTGGTCAGCGGCGCCGATTGCGTCGAATATTTCGCCGGGGTCGCGGCGACGCTCCACGGTGAGCAGATCGCGCTGAACAACGCTTTCGTCTATACGCGGCGCGAGCCGATCGGCATTTGCGTCGGAATAGGCTCCTGGAACTATCCGATCCAGATCGCGTGCTGGAAATCGGCCCCCGCGCTCGCGTGCGGCAATGCAATGATCTTTAAGACGTCGGAAATGGCGCCGACGACGTCCGCGAAGCTCGCCGAGATCTATTCCGAAGCCGGGGTTCCCGACGGCGTTTTCAACGTCCTGCACGGGGACGCGCGAACGGGATCCATGCTGACGACCGATCCTCGTGTCGCCAAGATATCGCTCACCGGCTCGGTCGGCACCGGCAAGAAGATCGTTGCGGCAGCGGCGGCCACCCTCAAGCGCACGACGATGGAGCTCAGTGGAAAGTCGGCGCTTCTCGTCTTTCCCGATGCCGATCTCAGGCAGGCGGTGTCGGCTGCTATGCTCGGCAATTTCTATACGCAGGGCGAGATTTGCACGAACTGCACCCGGGTTTTCGTCCACGACGACATTTATGACCGTTTCGTCGACGAGGTCGTCGCGCGGACGAAGAAGCTGCGGATCGGTCTTCCGCTGGAACCCGAAACGCAAGTCGGCGCGCTGATTTCGCGCCCGCACATGGACCGCGTTCTGGGCTTCATCGCAGCAGGAAAAGCGGAAGGCGCGCGTCTCTGCTATGGCGGCGAGCGTGTCGACGAGCCGCCGCTCGATCGCGGAAACTATGTGCGGCCCGCGGTTTTCTCGGAATGCACCGACGAGATGAGCATCGTTCGCGAAGAAATTTTCGGGCCAGTGATGTCGGTACTTCGTTTCAAGGATGAAGACGAGGGGATCGCCCGGGCCAATGCGACGCGCTTCGGGCTTGCGGCCGGTGTGTTCACGCGCGATCTTGCTCGCGCGCATCGGGTTGCTGCTCGGCTTGAAGCCGGCATTTGCTGGATCAACAATTACAACGTGACGCCCGTCGAAATGCCGTTCGGCGGCATCAAGGAGTCGGGCTTCGGACACGAGAACGGCCAGGCCGCCATTGATCACTATACGCAATTGAAGAGCGTCTACGTGGAACTCGGTGACGTCCAGTGCCCCTACGAATGACGGCCATTTTTGAAACGTGAGATAAGATCGGGGTCCTTAGAAAGATGAGCACCATCCAAGACTTCGACTACATCATCGTCGGCGCCGGGTCGGCAGGCTGCGTCCTGGCCAATCGGCTGACGGAAGATGCGGGAACGAGGGTGCTGGTTCTCGAAGCGGGGCCCCAGGACCGCAGCATTTTCATTCACATGCCGTCGGCGTTCGCCTATCCGCTCGCTGGGACGAAATACAACTGGTGGTATGAATCGGAGCCGGAGCCCTATCTCGATAACCGGCGGATGTACTGTCCGCGGGGGCGGGTGATCGGCGGTTCGTCGTCGATCAACGGCATGATCTACATCCGTGGGCATGCCTTCGACTACGACGCCTGGGCGCGCCAGCAGGGCCTGCAGGACTGGTCGTATTTCAATTGCCTGCCCTACTTCAAGAAGGCCGAGACGCGGCTCAAGGGCGGCGACACATATCGCGGCAACTCGGGACCGCTCTACGTCACAACGGCGCCCTGCACCAATCCGCTCTACGACACCTTCATCGAGGCCGGCCGCGAGGCTGGATATCCGGTGACCGAGGACATGAACGGTTACCAGCAGGAAGGGCTCGGCCGGATGGATATGACCGTCTACAAGGGACGGCGGTGGAGCGCCGCGCAGGCATTCCTGCGACCGGCACAGAAACGCGGGGGCGTCGAGGTCAGACCGAAGGCGCTCGTCACGCGCATTCTGTTCGAAGGGCGCCGCGCCGTCGGTGTTGAATACAGCCGCGGCGGGCAGCTGGAAACGGCACGTGCCAATCGCGAGGTGATCGTCAGTGGTGGTGCGATCAACTCACCACAGATCCTGATGCTATCGGGTATCGGCAACGCGGACGACCTGACGAAGCTCGGAATTCCCGTCGTGCAGGATCTTCCGGGCGTCGGAGAGAACCTTCAAGACCACATCGAGGCCTATGTGCAGTACGAGTGCACGAAGCCCGTTTCGATCTACAGCGCCAACAATCCGCTGGCGAAGCTCAAGATCGGCATCGAGTGGATTTTGACGGGCAAGGGCCTCGGTGCGACCAACCATTTTGAATCGGGCGGGTTCATTCGCAGCGAAGCCGGGGTTTTGCATCCCGACCTTCAATATCATTTCTTCCCCATGGCGATCAGCTACGACGGGACGTCGGCGGCCAAGGGGCACGGGTTTCAGGCGCACATCGGGCCGATGCGACCGACGAGCAAAGGCACCGTCAAGCTCAAGTCCGCCGATCCGCGCGACTATCCGCGCGTGCTTTTCAACTACATGCAGACGGAGCAGGATCGAAAGGAGATGCGCGCCGGTATCCGCTTGACGCGCGAGATCTTCGCTCAAAAGGCCTTTGATCAATATCGGGGTGCCGAGCTTGCACCGGGGCCGAGCATGACGAGCGATGCCGACATTGACGCGTTCGTCCGTGCGAAGGCGGAAAGCGCCTATCATCCGTCGTGCTCGTGCCGGATGGGAACGGACGATATGGCCGTCGTCGATGGAGCGGGTCGCGTCTACGGCGTCGAGGCTTTGCGCGTCATCGACGCTTCGATCATGCCGGACGTTGTGAGCGGTAATCTCAACGCCCCGACGATCATGATGGCTGAGAAGCTGGCGGACGTGATCCGCGGGCGGCCGCCGTTGCCCGCCGAAGACGTGCCGGTGTGGGTCAATCCGAACTATCAGACGGAGCAGCGCTAGGGCGATCCCACGAGCCTTCTAGCGCTTGCCGATGTCGCCGAACGGGGAGGCGGCGCCCGTCTGTTTTAACAGCAGTACGAACGGGATGAGGATGAGAAAGCTCAGAGTGATGAAGCCGAATGCTTCGATGAAGCCGATCATCGTCGATTGGCGTGTCAGCTCATAACTCAGGAGTTGCTGGGCACGTGGGTCGGTGATCGAGAGGCCGGTCGCATTGAGCCAGGAGTGCAGTGCGGGATTATAGGGATTGATCCCGGCGCCGAGCGTTTGCAAATTCTCGTGCGTTGCGCGCGTCAAGACTGTCGCGCCAATGGCGATGCCCAGGGAGCCACCAATCGTGCGTGCGATATTGAAAATACTTGCCGCCTGGTCGGACGCTTCTTTCGGGAGCGTTTGATAGGCGAGCGTCGATAGCGGCACGAAAATCATGCCCATGCCGATGCCTTGGACGATGCTCGGCGCGATGATCCAGAACTGATCGACTTCGAGATTGTAGGTTGTCGTCACGTAGGTGCCGGCGGCTGAAAGTGTCAGCCCGACGAAGACCAGCCACCGGGAGTCGATGTGCTGGATTAACGTCGCAACCACAACCATGCCTACGGCGACGGCGATACCTCGCGGTGCCATGACCAGCCCTGCAGTGCTCGCCGGATAGCCGAGGAGATGTTCGAGGAACAGCGGCTGTAGCGCGATGGTGCTGAGCATGCCGACGCCAAACGCCATAATCAGGAACGTGGACGTCGCGAGATTGCGATCTTTGAGAAGATTGAGCTTCAAAATGGCATCCGGCCGGTTGAAGCTTCGGAGTGTAAACGCCACGAGGCAAAGGGCCGATACGAGCGCCAAGCCGACAATCATCTGGGATTGGAACCAGCCTTCGCTGTTGCCACGGTCGAGCAGCATTTGCAGGCTGCCGACGCCGATCGCGAGAAGGGTGGCACCGAGCCAGTCGAATGTAGCGCCGGTATGCGGGGTCGCTTTGATGTAGGCGGCGATGAGTGCGAGGTTCACGATCCCGATCGGCAGATTGACGTAAAACACCCATTGCCAGCCGAGATGATCCGTGATGAAGCCGCCGACGGTTGGACCCATGATCGGTCCGAGCAACACGCCAATTCCCCAGATCGCCATCGCCTTGCCGCGTTTTTCCGGCTCGAAACTATCGACCATCGTGGCTTGGGAGAGGGGGACGACGCTGGCGCCGAATGCGCCCTGCAGCAATCGGAAAACGACCATTTGCAGCAGCGTGTGGGATTGACCGCACAGCATCGAAGCGATGACGAAGCCCGCGACGCTAACGGACAGTACGCGCTTTCGTCCGAAGCGTTCGGCGAGGAAGCCGCTCATCGGAATGACGATGGCTTCGGCGACGATGTAGGACGTCAGGACCCAGGTGATCTGGTCGGGCGTCGCGCCAAGGCTGCCCATCATGTCGGGCAGGGCGACGTTGACGATGGTCATGTCGAGAATGACCATCAGCACTGCCAATAGAACGGCGACCGAGCTTAGAATCCGGGGCGCGAGGGGACCGGCCGCAGAGTTGTCTGCCGGATTACTTGGCGCCACTACCGGCTCCATCCGAGGTGGTGTCTACGGTGACTGACGCCGACGCGCCGACGCCGAGGGGCGGATCATCCGGCTGCAGCGTGAGCGCGATCCGGACTGGGAAGCGCTGGACCACCTTGACCCAACTACCGGTCGCGTTCTCGGAAGGCAGCAGGGAAAACGCCGAGCTGCTGGCCCGACTGATGGCTTCGACCGTGCCGCTCAATTCCTTGGCTGGGTAGAGATCGACGGATACGGTGGCATTTTGGCCGGGTTTGATGCGCGAAAGGTCCGTTTCCTTGAAGTTGGCGTCGACCCACCATGTCGAGGTGTCGACGAGCGGGAAAAGACCCATGCCGGCCTTGGCGATATCGCCAGGACGAATTCGAACCTTGCCGACCGTTCCGTCGACAGGGGCTTTGATGGTCGCATGGTCGAGCTCGGTCTGAGCTTTGGCGACGGCGGCCTGGGCTTGTTCGACGTTGCCCTTCGCGGCCGCAGCCTGCTGCGCGGGCGCGCCCTGGGCTTGCTGCTTTGCGACGGCGAGCCGTCCTTGCGCGACTTTCAGCGCCGCCTCGAAGGGCGCCGGGTCAATCTGGACGAGGACGTCTCCAGATTTTACCGCCCCATACTCTTGGACCTTAACTTCGGAGACGACGCCCGTCACGAGCGGCGTGATCTGGATGATGTTGGCTTCGATCTGGGCGTTGTCGGTCGAGGGATAAAGCGTTTCATGACGCCAATAGGCGTATGCGGCGCTGATCAGCGCGATAACGGCGATGACAGCGAAAACGCCGAGCGTCCTTTTGGAGAAAAGCGGCTTGCCGGCCGAAGCCACGGTGCCGACCTGAGCGCCGCTGGTCACTGGCTTCTTATCTGGCAGTCGGTCCTGCATGGGTCTTTTCCGCTTACTCGAAGGCTGCAACGTTTGTCGTCCTTTGAAGTTGCCATGAACGGGAACTGCAGCGGTTAACAGGCAAAGAGACGCCTGTATACTCCGGCACCGTTTATGGTCGAATACAAATGGGTCGGTTGGGTTTATTCCAGCGCCGGATTGCCGCCGGCGCCGACATTTATGGCCAAAACGAACGCGCCCCTCGGGGGCACTGACGCCCCTCTATAGGCGGTTCTGGCTTTTGTCGCCAACGCGGCAATCGCCCATATGGGGCCGCTCAAATGTCGCGGATTACAGATTTTGCGACGGCGCCCGGATCGCCCTTCGCGAGCTTTGCGATGGGTCGCTGCCAACCGGCGGTGCGCCGTATTCCGCGAACTGCGCCTCGGGACTTAATGTTAATTCAGATTTAAGACGACCTTTTTGCGTGAGCCGTCTGATTGGCATCGGAATTTAGGCATTTGGTGCGACCGAATTGGTCGGTTGTTAACCGCCCAGGTGCGATTTTGCAGGCGAGGACTCGAATACCCTCGGGTTCGCGCGAGAGGTAGGCCCCTGGCGGCCGAGATGAAACGCCGTGCCATGACCGTTTCGGACCGACTGGATCAAGCCGAAGCCTGCTACGCGCGACTGATTGCGCAATATGCCAAGACTCCGTTCGAGTCGACGGACGCCGAGATGCGATTGGCCGCGCTCATTCGGGACGAGGCCATCACCGAACTGCAAACCCGAACGCAACGACTTTTCTTCGCTCGGCGTTCAATGTCCGATACCGGTATTACTTACCGGGTTTTTCGAACTGAATTGTCGGCCATTATCGGGGAGGAGGACATCGGGTACTGCGAGATCAGCAGAATTACCAACGGGATTTGCGTTATCGTCAATGCCGAGGTCGCGCGATCCTATCAGCGGAAGGGTATTGCTACGGCGGTCTACGATCTCATCGCATCGGACATGACAAAAGTCGGGGGCCTGCTGTGGCCCGTTTCGCCGACGAAGATGTCGGATTCAGAATTCAAGGTTTGGTGGCGGCGCTCTCCGGCGCTCGTGTTCTATTATCCCCAACGCTATCAGTTGGGTCTGCAGCCGCGATACGAATTCGATGAGCTGTTCGACGCGACATTGAATAGGGGAATTTGGGAGAAGGGCCTGGGTTATTGGTCCATGTTGCTCGCGCGCATCCGGCGGTCCGCAGGCTTCATTGGCTTTCGCAGGTAATCTCTTTCTATCGTCGTGTCGTGGGGCCACCAGCGGTTGCCACATTCGGGATGATGAAGATGAACCGGGCAATTTCAGCAGGTGCGCTTCTGGCGGCAAGTCTCGCGGGATCAAGTTTGGCGGGATCTGGCGCATTCGATTCTGCCGCACGTGCGCAAGAGAGCGACGTTCCAGCATATTTCTCGGACGAATACGAGGCGCCCCCTGGACGGCCGGTGCTGATCGCGCCTCCACCCAGTGCGCTTTATCTTCCTCCCGCAGAGGGCCCGGCCGTCTTTGGCTGGGAGGCGGTTCGTCCTCTCAGTTGCGGTGAATACCGCTACTGGAACGGCGCCGAATGTCTCGATGCGCGTGATGACCCTCCCTATGTCGGGCCCCGTTGGTAGCCTTCGCCGCGCCGGTCGGCGACGGTTCGGTCTTACGGTCTTGAGCTTGCAAGAAAGCGTTCCGCCGTTCCGAGCGCGTCGCGAACTTTGCTGGAGATAACGCAGCGACGTTGAAGCTCGCTGTCGGCGTACTTCAAGGCGTCGCGCAACTGCTCGATCACCCCCAGGGCCGCCGCGTCGCTGGTCAGGCGTTCTCGGGCGTTCATTGTGGCTCCTCCGAACTTGTTTGATCGGAGGCAATATCCTTCTCGCGGCAATTTGATGGAAGTGGCGCGACTCCGTCGCGTTATTTGCGACGGATGACGCGCTGAGCCGGGATCACCACCAACCGAAGAACGACTTCTGGCGAGGGTACGTCTGCCGGCGGCCATAGCGATCATTGCCGTAGTAGTAGTCGTCGGCACTGTCGCTCATGAAGTTGTCGCCGCGGAAGAACTGCTTCGGACGCTTCTTGATACCACCTTGCGGCTCGGTGCTGATCAGGACCACGAAATCCGTTGATTTACCGGTCTCTTTGCTCATCGGTTCGTCCGATACGATCAATGAGGAACCGGGCCACACGGCGCTCGACAGTTTCGCCTGGACGTCCGCAGGAATTGTGATGCGATCGAGTGCGGCGCTGGCTTCGCTGACATCGGTTAAAGGAGGGGAGTCGGCATCGCTCAGACGGTGCCGCCGATCGTCATTCGACGCATAATAGGTGTCGCGATGCTCGAGCGAAACGGCGGTCCAGCGAACGTCCTTGCCGCCGTTGGTATAATCGACCGCCGTATACACATGCGTGCCGATTGGGCTATCCGGCTCGGAGATCGTGATCGGGGCGTCGAAGACCGGCTGATATCCCTGGCGGACATAGAGGCGCTGGGTCTTCAGGCTGATGAATACGGAAATTGGCTGCGTTTTGTGCTTCGCCTCTTTAGCGGCGGCGACGGCGGCATCGCGCGCCGCTAAGACGGGGGCGGCTTGCTCTGTCGCCGTCTGCAACTCGGCCTCGGCGGCTTTCAGGACTTCGGTCGCGGCCGCGACCTTGGCGGCGGCTGCTTCGGCGCTTTTTGCGTCCTTGGCCTTTGCGTCCTCCCACCTCTTTTTCGTACGATCGGACTTTGCGCGCGCAAGCCTCTTGTCGGCCCTGGCGACGCGATCGTCGGCTCGCTTTTGGGCGGCCTCGGCTTTGCGAAGCGCCTTCGCGGCCCGATCGCGCGGTGCCTTCTTATCGGCGAGCGTCTCTTCCACGTCCTGGGCCTGAGCGGTGGCGGAATCCGCCTCGATCTGCTTGCCGTCCGCGATGGATTTCAACGCGTTGAATTCAGCCTGGCGCGCCGGCCAGTTGCTGAGATTGGGTTTGAAGGCGTTCGAATTGTTATCGTCGTCATCCAGATAGGCCATCGGTATGGCGGCGACGGCAGACTGGATAGCTTGCGGCGGCGTCGGCTTCATCAACAGCGGATGGGAAATCTCGACCGGTGCGACATTATCATATGCAACAACGACCCGCATGCCGACCTTGGTGAGTGGAAAGAGCCGCTGGGCGAAGCTGTTCGGCATGCGAACGCAGCCATGAGATGCGGCGTAGCCCGGGAGTTGGCCCGCGTGCAACGCAATGCCCGACCAGGTAATTCTCTGCATGAACGGCATTGAGGCGTCGTCGTAGAGGTTGGAATAATGCTCCTCTTCCTTTTGGAGGACGCTATAGACCCCGACGGGCGTTTCGTAATCGGTTCGTCCGCTGGATACCCGCGCGCTCATTGAGCCGCCGGTAGCGTCGTAGACGGTCACGCGCTGATCCTTGACGGACACGATGGCGATGACCGGTGGGCCGGAAATCGTATCTTGCAGGCTGTCATCGACCGGACGCGGGCGGCGCTTGCCGGCATCGGCGGTTTCGAACGTCGCGCTCGTCGCAAGAGTTGCCAGTGCGATCATGGCGAACTGCGCAAGCAGGTGCTTACGCTGGAGAGGCAAACGAAACATTTTTCAGACCTTGAATATGCAACTGACGCGGAAATGATTCTTGCAGCGTAGTCTGAAGGAAGTTGAGCATTAATTAGCGCACGCTCGGCTCTCGTTGTCATCCCGAAGTTTGTTGCCGTAGAACCACGTTTGACGGCTAAGGATCCATCCCGACGATAGCTTGGCGGTTACTGCATAATAATTTGCTGTTTTCGCACGCGGGCGTTGAGGCTCGAGATTTCAAAAGTACTTAGGGTTGGGGGGCGGGATGTCAGGCCCCGATGGTCCGAACGCTCGCTTGCAGGTGAGCAACCTGTCTTCGGTGATCCGGCCCGCGGTCGGGCTAGATCAGGCCCGCGGTCCATATTGCTTCATCTTGCAACATCGTGGCACCGGTTTTTTACCGTAATACGCGTCACGCTCGGTCCATTTGAGTTCCGTGGCCGGGAGAAGCAGCGTCGTTTACCAGAGCCTCACTTCGACGCTCGTATGTCATTTCTCTGCATCTTGCTGCGTGCGCGGTCTGCGTGATGGTTGAGAAATCGGGCTCTGCCCACTCGATATTTGAAGTAAGCTCGTCGTCGCGCTTGGAGCGATGCGTTGCCTGGATGAAGTCGTTGCTTTTCGACGGGCTCGGGAACGCGTCGCGTCCGAAATTGCTTTTTGCCGTCGCGGCCGCTGACGGCGCGTCGATCCTGGCTGCTTGGCCGATCGCGAACCTGCTGCTCTACCGGACTTTCGTGCCAACATGGACGAGCTTCTGGGCGACAACGCTTGTCGCGGTTCTGACCATCGGTGTTCTGCGCTCGCAGTGGTCCTATACGATCCCGTCGCTGCGGAAATTTAGGCTGCAGGTCGTCAAGGTCTTCAAATCCATTGTTGCGGTTGCCCTCGGAATTTCGGGCGTCCTGTTCCTGTTCGCCGAGGCCGCGGCGACGTCCCGCGAGATCGCCGTATGGATGGAACTGTCGGCGCTCTTTTTGTGTTGCGTCCGCTTCGTTGCGGCGGACGTCGCCCGGCGCCTCACGCGCGCAGGCAGTCTCGTTAGGCGTACGGTGATTGTCGGCGGTGGCAAGGACGCCGAAAACCTCATTCGCGCGCTCAAATCGGATCCGGAGAACCACTTGCGGATCCTCGGCATCTTCGACGATCGCCGCGACGATCGCGCGGCCTGCGATTTCGGCGGCATCGCGCGTCTCGGGACATTCGAAAACCTTTCGGATTTTTGCCGCAGGGCGAGTGTCGATCTACTGATCGTGACCGTTCCGGCGCGCGCCGAAGACCGGCTTATGCAGATTCTCGACAAGCTTTTTGCGCTTCAAGTCGATGTGCGGATTTCGGCCCTGAATTCGAAGCTTCGCGTCAACTCGCGCGCTTACAGCTTCATCGGCCGGGTGCCGATGCTGGCGGTGATGGACAAGCCGCTGAGCGATTGGGATCGCGTGCTGAAGAATGTCGAGGATCGGGTGCTTGGATCGCTGTTGCTTCTCGTGGCGTCGCCCGTGCTGGCCCTTGTTGCGCTTGCAGTACGACTCGACAGCAAGGGACCGATCATCTTTCGGCAGAAGCGCTATGGCTTCAATAACGAGTTGATCGAAGTGTTGAAGTTTCGTTCGATGTATGTCGATCAGCAGGATGCGACGGCCAGCAAGCTTGTCGCTCGCGACGATCCGCGCGTGACACGGGTCGGCCGCTTCATTCGTCGCGCAAGCCTTGATGAGCTGCCGCAACTCATCAACGTGGTGCAGGGACAGATGTCACTGGTCGGACCTCGCCCGCATGCGACCGGAGCGAAGGCCGAGCGCGATCTCTATGAGAATGTCGCCCAAGGTTATTTCGCACGCCATCGTGTGAAACCGGGCGTCACGGGCTGGGCACAAATCAGCGGCTGGCGGGGAGAGACCGATACCCGCGAGAAGCTGATAGAGCGCGTCGAGCACGATCTCTATTACATCGACCATTGGTCAGTGCTTTTTGACCTCTACATCATTGCGATGACGCCGTTTTCGCTTTTGTCGGGCAAAAACGCCTACTAGCGCCGTTTTGCGTCGCTTCACGGGTGCCTTCGACCTTTTGGCTGAAATGATCTTCGCGGCGACCAATGCTATTTCGGCGTCGGTGGCCTCGTGGCACCGAATTGAGCATATCGAGGCGTTGCAAACGCTTCGGTCTCAACGGCTCTATCGATGCATCAGTGATAGCTTGCGGGAATATTTCGGTTTGCTAGGGTTCATGAAAACTCGGCGGCTGCGCCGAGTTCATGTCGGCGGGAGTTTCGCATTCTCAATTTCATAAAACAGGGGCGAGCGGCGTTTGCAGCTTTTGTAGCGATCGCCGGCATCGGCGTTTCTTCGCTCTCCGCAGAAGCCCAGGAAGGGCCGCCGGTCGACACCGCTCTTATCGTCTCCGTCGACGTTTCGAACTCCGTCGACGACAGCCGCTACAAACTGCAAATGGAGGGGATTGCGAAGGCCCTGGAAGATCCCGGCGTCATCGAAGCCATTACCGGCGGGTCGCAAGGTGGAATTCTATTCTCGATGGTCACCTGGGCCGATACGCCGTCTTTCGTCATTCCGTGGATCAGAATCGCGAATAAAGCCGACGCCTTAGCTGCGGCAAAGCGTGTGCGGTCGCTGCCCCACCAAGGCGGCGAATTCACGTGCATGACGCGCATGTTGCGCTCGGCGAACGACAAGATCGTTCCGCAGATCCCCGCGAAGGCCTCCCGTATCATTATCGATGTGTCCGGCGACGGTCCGGACAACTGCAACGCAGATGAGCCGATCGAAAACGTTCGCGACGAACTTGTCAGAAACGGCGTTACGATCAACGGGCTGCCGGTCTTGCTCGATACGCCGGAAGACTCTGTGCTTTTGCCCAAGGCCGTTGCAGGTGGCCGTCCTCCGCTCGAACAATGGTATCGCGACCACGTCAGGGGTGGGCCGAGCGGCTTCGTGCTGCCCGCACAAGGTTACGGTGATTTCGAGCGCGCCATACGGCAAAAATTCGTCATCGAAGTCAGCGGCTTAGCGTCGCCAAAGTATTTCATGGCGACGACGGGGCGCTAGAGCAGGCGGCGTTGGACTAGATGTCGTCCTCGCTGGCGGATCCGCAGCGCCAGCGCCTGACTTGCCAGCCGGGATGCTCTTCCGCCCATTTTGCGAAGTGGGGAGGCGCTTGCGCCATGCATGTCATCGCATCGATATCGGCGTTGATCGGGATCTTGTAGTCCCGGCAGACGTTGGGATCGTTCGTGAGACAGGCGGAGAGTATGATTGCAAGCATGAAGAGCGTTCCCGGTTTTCGCATCACGACTTCAGCATATCGTGACGTAAGAGGCCGGGGATTTGTTTCGCAAGCGCACGAAAAATGCGTTGGGCCGCTCCTACGCCGGCAACAGGATTTCGCCCCGGCCGATGGTTGCGGTATCGCCCCCGATCTTCTGCACAAACAAGGGCATAGGCTTCGGAGCCAGATCCCCCAGCGTCGCCTTCAGATAGCGGGCGATGATACGGACGATCACGAGATCGTGTTTGCCGCAATCGACGAACGTCGGCAGAAAGCTCTCGACGCTCGGCCCAAGAAGGGTGCCGCGGCGCATCATGAGGCCGGGCCCCGGACCGAAGCCGCCTTCGGCCCAGATGGTGCCGCCGATCATGCGCGAGCCGGTTCCCGGTCCAGTCTTGCCGCGCACAACAACCGTACCACGGCGCATTTTATCGCCGGCGCGGGCGCCGACATTGCCTTCGATGACGGCTGTTCCACCCAGCATGCCGAAGCGCTCGCCGGTTACGACGCCGCCGAGGCTGTCGCCGGCGTTGCCGGAGACGTGGATCATCCCGCCGGTTGTGCCCGACGCGAGAAAGTCACCGACGTTGCCGTGGATTTCGAGCTTGCCGCCGGTCATCTTGCGGGCAGCGTAAGAGCCGACATTGCCGACGATGCGGACCGTGCCGCTGTCGAGGCCTTCGCCGACGAAATCGATTTCGGGCGTTGCGCCTTCGATGGTGAGGGTGTCGCCACTGCTGCCCGAAATATCGAATGCGTCGCCGAGCTGGATGCCGTCTTTCTCGATGCCGACCGTCAGGTTCGCGATCTCGTGCGATGACAGTGACGCGAGCTTCGAGGGCGTGATGCCTGCGAGTGTGATCCGCTCCGTTGCGGGCGCCTTGAAGCGCAGCTTAAGGCCGCTCATCAGATCAGATCCTTCAGATGATAATGATGCTGTCCGAGCTTGCCGCCGTAATTGCCGGCAGTTATTCGCGTGACGCCGCGCTTGGCGCCGACGTCTGTGACCGCCTTGAGGCCGGCCCGCATGGCGTCGGCCACCGCCTTCGACGTCAGGCCGTCGATGACGATTTCAAGGACGGCGAGCGTGTCGGGCGACAGTTCACTTTTCTTGATCGTGCCGCGCAACGTCGGGCAGAAGGCATCGTTGGTCGATGCGAACATGCCGGCATATTTGGCGCCGACCTTAGAACCTGAGCGGACGATGCCGCCCGGGAAGGGGGTGATGACGTCATCGACTTTTGCGATCGCGGCGACAGCGTCTTCCGCGGTTTCCAGAAGTCCTTTGCGTTCGCGGCCAAGGATCAGCATGTTGCCGCCGCCGACCGCATCGGTCGTGATGCCGGTTTCTTCTTCAACCACGAACTCGCCATCCATGACGGGTACGCGCCAGTAGCGGCTGTCGCCAAGCTTTTTCGCCGTCTGATAGCCGTCGCCGAACAGGCGGGGGCCCTTGCCGAGGGCAACCGTCTTCTCGGCCTTGAGGCCGGAGTAGCAACCGGAGCCCGGGCTCGTCAGGACGCATTGGCCGATGCGGTTACGGATCTGCGGGACGAGAGCGTCGGGGGAAAATCCGAAGATCAGGATACGCACGCCCGGCCTGCCGTCGGGCGTTTCGTCAGGAGAGAGCTCCTTGTCGATGCCGCATTCGGCGCCGCAGCCGATAACGGAGGTGCCGAACCCGGTCGCGACAGTCGCCGCAATGAGCGCCCATTTCAGCGTATCGGCGGTGATGATGATCCCGGTGCCGCTCATGCCGAACGCTTCGGCAAACGTGTCGTCGATCGTGATGCCGTTGACGGTCATGCTCATGCTGCGCGTGCCCTGGTCGGTTGAACGATGAGCGAGCCGCGGCCGCCGTTGATGATCTCATCATCGGAGAGGCGGAAGTTGTCCATGCGCACCGTAATGTAATCGTCGAAGTACGGTCTCAGCGATTTCTCGATGCTCGGATCGTAAGACGGCCGTGCGACGTGCGTTGCACCGTTGACGACCTTGATGATCTTGCCATTACGCACGATCAGCTCGCCGTTTTTGAAGAGCAACTCGGGTTTCGTGAACATCGCCTCGCGATCGGGCTCGTCGTCGTAGACGGTAATATCCGCCCAGGCGCCGACGCCCAAATGGCCGCGGTCCTTGAGGCCGAGGCTGCGCGCCGGACCGGCTCGGGTCATGATCGCGATTTCGTAGAGGGTGTATTCGCGGTCGAGCGACGCGAGCGTCGAATACTTCAGCGCGTCCGGATTGATCTTCTGCATCATGTCGTTGCGGAACGACTTGTCCATGAGCAGCCGGATCAAATGCGGGTACCAAGTGAACGGCCCGCCATTGGGGTGGTCCGTCGTCAGGAACAGACGCCACGGGTCATTGATGAGCAGGAACAGCTCAAGGCCGATAGCCCATTGGAGGGCGTTGACGAAGCTCTTATCGCGATACTTGAAGGGGACGACGCCGCAACCGGCATCGCACTCAATATCCATCACGACCCATTTCTTCGGGGACGCGGACCGCGAGGTCACGAACTGGCGCATGGAGTCGCCGGAGGCCGTGCACGTCTGGCCGAACATCACCTGACCGACGTCGCAGGAGATGTTCTTGTTGGCGTTGATGGCCTCTGCGACCGGCGCCGCAGCGGACGAAAACTTCAGATCGCCTTCGGTTCCGTAGCTGTGGAACTGGATGTGGGTCAAATGGATCGGCAGGCCTTCGGCGCCTTTGATCGTTTCGAGCGTCGTTTCGTAGCCCCCCGGCACACCGAGGTTGCAGCCGTGGATGTGGAGGGGATGGACGACACCCAATTCCTTCAATCCGCGCGCAAGGGTCACGATGATGTCGCGTGGCGTGACGCCGTAATAGACGTGCTTCTCGTTGAGATCGAGCTTGCGCTGATTGAACTTGAAAGCGCTGATGCCGCCGGGATTGACGACCTTGACGGCGATCGCCTGCGAGGCGTGCATCGTCCAGGCGATATAATCCTTGATCGCGGAGAAGTCTTTCTTGCCCGCGAGCTGGCGCAGGAAGAAATCATCCGAGCCGAGCATGACAAAGGCGCCTTTGTCGATGATCGACGTATCGGCCATTTCCATGTGGGCCTGACGGGCATTCGCAGGCAGCATGGCGGGCTCGAAAGCGGCGGTGTAGCCCATTTCGGCGTAGCGATAGCCCGTCAACATCGTCGAGGGGATAGCGTGACCGACACCGGCGCGCGTCAGGTCCGTGCGCGCGACCGGATCGGCCATATGATCCTCGGGCAGCATCGTGCGCGCGATCGTCATCTTGCCGCCGCCGATGTGGGAATGCGGATCAATGCCGCCCGCCATGATGACTTTGCCATGGACGGGATATTCGTGCGCGATCGTGGCGTTCGGGTTCGGCGAAACGATGCGGCCGTCCTCGATGAAGATGTCGCGGACTTCGCCGTCGACCCCATGTTCGGGATCGTAGACTTTGCCGCCGGTGAGCTTGATGAGCATTCTCGATCTCGGAATTTTGCCTAGAGGGCAGCTTCGATTTTTTCGAGTACGTCGGCTGCGCGGGGCAGTTTCGATTGGCGCAGCTTCTTGAGAGGCAGCGATACGACGTTGTCAACGCGGATCATCGTGCCGGTGTGGTCTACGCCGGGTGTGCCGACCGGTATGAAGACCTTCGGCGTCCGCGTCGGCTTGATGCCTGGCTGAGCGAGGAAGATCGTCGGGACATCGGTATCGGGCGGCATGAGATCGGGCGAGAGCGATGTGAGCCACAAAAGGAGATCGCACTCCTTCGACGCGAGCAGCTTGTTTGCCGCGTAGCGCTCAGGATCGTAATCGGGCTTACCGGTTACGAACGAGACGCGAAGAGGAAAGCCCGACTGCCAGCTGCAGACGGCGCCGGCCGACGTCGCGCCGTCGTTGCCGCCGAGTGAGAGGCCAGCGAAGCGCGTCGTCTGGTTGATTTCCTTCACGAACTCGGAAATAGCCTGAACGGTAAGGTCGGCGTTCGGGAAATCCAGGTCCGGCGGGGACCACATGATCACGCCATAGCTTGCGGCCTTGCAGCGGGCGAAAAGATCTTCGACGGTTGCGCGCGGCAGGCCGGCGATGCTGTCACCCGAGATCGTTCCGCCCTTGTTCATTGCGCGCATCGCATCGAGTATTTCGGCAATGCGCTCGGGCTCGGTCGGGATCGTCAGGACTTCGCCGATGCGTTTTCCCGTCACTTGAGACTGATCGAGGTTCTCGCCGAGGAACACCACGGTTCTTTTCGGAGGATTGTCGGAGAACATCGACACTTCATTGCAAACGATGCGTTCGAAAAAGCGCGGATGCAACTCATGGACGTTGGCGCCGGCGACGATGAAAAGATCGGCGCGGTTGCGTGCTTCCGTGAGAGTGGTCAGCACCCAGCCCGACGATTGAAGCACCTTGAAATTGCGATACTGCCCTTCGCTCAGAGCATGGTCGACGATGCCGGCGCCTTTTTCGGCGAGCGCCATGATAGCGCGGATGCCGTCGACGTCGGTTCCGAGGCCACCGAAAACCGGCAAGCGACTTTCCTTGATCAGACGGGCCGCGGCAGCGACGGCTTCGTCGAGCGAAACGTCTTTGCCATCGACCTGCGGGCTCGGCTCGATGAGCGGACGCTCGAAGCCAGCGACGGACTTTGCGCAACCGTTCTTCAGGACTTTCAGTCCATCACCGGAAGGTGCGATCTCGAGATCGTCGCAAAGGATGCCGCAAAACGGGCAGGCGACGTTCTCAAAGTGGTTCGCGCCGTTCCTCGACTTTTCGGATGCCAAATGCTGCTCCTCATGGACCCTGGGCCTCACGACCGGCGGGATTCGACCAAAGTATGCGGGCGCAGGTAAAACAACGTTACGTGAACGGTCAAGCACGGTGAAGTGCGAGATCGAATGCGGCACATTTTGCCGTCTTTCCGTCGATGTTGATCCTGCCTAATGTCCCCCGCGCTCGTTCTCGGGCTCCGAGTTCACCCACGCACCAGAAATCTCCGGAGGAAATGTATGCTGAAACGCTTGGTGATCGCCGCAACGATCGTCGGTCTCGCGCCGCTGTCGCTCGCCGGCACAGCTTGGGCTCACGGCCCATCGCGCCAGAAGGTGACCGAAACGGTTGAAATCAACGCGCCTGTCGACAAGGTCTGGAAGGTCGTCGGAAACTTCCAGGACATGAGCTGGCTGGGTATCGTCGCAAAGACCGAGGGCACCGGCGGCAACACCGTTAACGCGACGCGGACGCTGACGCTGAAGAACGGCGGCAAAGTAGAAGAGATGCTCGACAAGTATAAACCCGAAGATCACATGTACGCGTATGAGATCACGAAGGTCGACGTGAAGGTTCTTCCCGTCAACGACTACTCGTCGCACATTACGGTCGAGGCCGACGGCGATAACAAGTCGACGGTCACGTGGTGGGGCGGTTTCTATCGTGGATACATGCTGAACGATCCGCCGCCGGATCTGACCGATGAAGTCGCGCTCAAGGCTGTTACCGGCCTCTACAAGACAGGCTTGGAAGATCTGAAGAAGAAGGTCGAGGCTGGCGGCTGAGTGCGTAAAAGCCTTTTGGCCCGTAGCACGCTGAAATTCGGGTTTGGCCTCGCCGCTTTGTGCGGTGCGGCCTTCCCCGCTTTTGCGCACGAAGCCCTTCTCACCGATCAGACGTCCGATACGCTTTCCTTCGTCGATCTCGATACGATGAAGGAAAGCGCCCGGATTGCTGTTACCGGCAAGCCGGCAGGCATCGCGCTGTCGCCCGATAAGGCGACCGCGTACATCACTGCGCCCGACAGTCAGGACCTCATCGAAGTCGATGCCGTTTCGCGCACCGTGAAGCGGCGCCTGCATCTCGGTGGCGGACCGCTCGGCATTGCGGCGCATCCGACGCGTCCCGAGGTTTATGTCGCGGATTGGTACACGCACAAGATCCGCATCGTCGACACCAACAAGCTCGTTGTGATCGACGAAATCAAGGTTGGAGATTCGCCTTCCGGCCTTGCCGTCACACCGGACGGCAAGCTGTTGCTTTCCGCAGACCGGGACAGCGACGCGGTTTCGATCGTCGATGTTGCCACTCGCAAGCCGCTTGTCTCGATTCCGGTCGGAAAACGGCCCTTCGGCATTACGATCGACGATCGCGGAGCGCGAGCCTATACCGCAGACGTGAAGAGCGACGATGTGACCGTGATCGATATCGCGGCAAGGAAAGTCGTCGGCCGGATTCCGACTGGACGCCGCCCTTACGCCGTGGCCCTCGCGCAAGGCAAGGGGTTCACGACCGATCAATATGGAGGGACGGTCACGGTCTTCGATCTGGCGACGCTGGCGCCGATCAAGCGGATCGATACCTGTGATCATGCCGAAGGCATCGAGGCCGACAAAGACAGGAAAAATGTCTATGTCTCCTGTTGGGGCGAGGACATTCTGCTGCGGATCGATGCCCAAAAGCTGGTCGTGACCGGCAAAGCTGCGGTTGCCGACGGGCCGCGCGCGTTTGGTAAGTTTCTTCGTTAAATTCGCAAGGGTTACCGGCTTGTAAGTTGAGAGTTGCCGATCTTCCGGCAACTTTCGGGACATCTTGCGAACCGGCGAGTGGCCTCAACCGTCTTTGACAGAAATGCATCAATGTCTGTTCAAGCGATCCGGGGCCCGCTAAATAGCCGGAAAAACTGACCTAGACGATCTGGAGGATCGCGCCTGATGCCTACTTTTTCTTTCCGCAAAGTTGTTTTCACGGCTTTCGCGGCCACTTGCCTGAGTGCTTCCAGTTCGGCGGCCGAGACACCGAAGGCCGCCGAGATCTTGTTCGAGCGACCGCATATCGCGTCGGTCGCACCCGGTAGCGAGCTCGTTTACAAATTCGAGCGCAAACCGTCGAACCCCAAGGTTCTCGGCGAAGGCTTTACCGATGACATCACTTTGAAGGTCGAGAGCGACGGCGCGCCCGGCAAGAAGAACGTGATGTTGCAGATATATTCCGGCGATCGCGCCCGTGATCCGCAGGAAATCTCGGATGTGGACGGCAACCCGCTGCTGCTCGTTTATCTCGACAACGCCGTCTCGCATTTTCACATGCTCGCCGGCGGCGACAGTGCCTATCTCAAGGGCATGTTCAAGAAGTCCCTGGCTGATGGAGCGACGATCGCTCCGGTCAAGATCGACTACAAGGGTCAGCCGGTGGACGGGTATCTCGTGAGCCTGACGCCCTACATCAACGATCCGGCAAAGGAAAAGATGAACGGCTTTGAAGGCTCGACGTTCACGATTGCGCTATCGGATAAGATTCCGGGCTATTTCGCGAAGATGGTTTCGGACTACACGAACACCGACAAGAAGGCGCCGTCACTCGAAGAAATAACGACGCTTGAAGGTGTAGGAGATGTCAAATGAGAAACCGCCTCACAGCCGGCGTCGCGAGCGGAATGCTCGCGATCGCCGCCATCCTGATTTCCGGTTCTGCAGCTCGCGTCTGGGCGCAGGAGTTGCCGGCGAACGATTACCCGACGGTCGCGCGTGCGGACTACGTCTATGCCTGTATGGCAGTGAATGGTCAGAATCGCGCGATCCTTGAGAAGTGCTCATGCTCAATCGACGAGATTGCGAACATTCTTCCCTATAGTCAGTACGAGCAGGCCGAGACGCTGATTTCCGTCGGCCTGCGCGGCGGCGAGAACGTCGCGTGGACGAAAATTCCGGAAATGCAGAAAAAAGTCAAAAATCTGCGGCGCGCGCAGGTCGAAGGCGAGTTGAGATGTTTTTAGAATCTTGAGTTTGCGCCTCCAAGCGGAGCCAGCCGGAGGCGCGGGCTTTTTTGTTGGCGCAAACGACTGCGCTTGGCATCAGCCGGCCGTGGGCGCCGACAGCAATCTCATTCCCATTCAAGCTCGGTGAAGGCCGACGTGACGTTGCGGGGGTTGTGCTCGTTGAAAAGCGCCCATTTCCCGCGTTCGGATTGGGCGGCGGTGGCCATGGCCTCCTCGAGGGTTTTGCCGTCCTTGATCATCTTGCGCACATCGGTCGCCAGGACCGTAAGATAGCGCTGGACGGGTATAATCGCGTCGGGCCACGTCATCACTTTCGGGCCGTGGCCGGGTACAGCGCGGTCGGCCTTCTCGCGCATCAAAACCGGTATGAGGTCGAGCCAGCCGACGATGGAGCCATCGAGCGTTGGGATATGCCCTGAGAACAAGAGATCGCCGAGGAGGAACGTGCCGGTCGCGTGATCGAAGATGGTCAGGTCGTTATCGGTGTGCGCGGTCGGTCGCGCCCTGAGGGTGATGACGCGATTGCCAAGATCGAGATCGAGCGTGTCCTTGACCAGGACACTCGGGGGAATGATCTCGGTGCCTTTGAACGAGGCTTCGCCAAGACGTTCGCGGGCGTTGCTCAGATAGCTTTCCTTCCGCGCGTAGAGAGCGGCGGGAAGCTTGTAGTGGCCGACGAACTGCATGTCTTCCGCCTTGAAGGCGGCATTTCCCATGACGTGATCGGGATGCATGTGGGTGTTGATCACATAGCGGATGGGCTTGTCGGTGATCTGGGCAATCGCCTCGTGGAGATCCTTGCCCATGGCGTATGAGCCGCTGGTGTCGAGGACGGCGACCGAGGTCGCGCCGATGATGCAGCAGGGGTTCGCGATGTCACCCCGATTGGCTTTGTTAACCAATTGATACTTGCCGACGTGAACGAAGATCCCGGGGGCGATTTCGAGCACCCCGATTCGCTCGGCCTCGGCGCGGGAGACGCGTGGAAGAAGGGGAAGCAATGCCGCGACCGCAGCGCCTCGAAGGAAGTCCTTGCGGGATGGTTTTCCCGAGAATGGAGGGAAGTCAGTCATGCATTCCGAACCTAATCAACACACGTTCAATATGGAGCCAAAATCGCCGAAGGGAGAATTCGCGTTTTCACGAAATCGCGAGGATTCGTGATCGAGAGCGGGAATTTTGACGTTCGGGAACAATTAGACGTGCGGCGCACCATTTTTGATGCAACGCAAATTCTTCCCATGAATACAGGGGTTTTTTGGGTCAGAAGCGTTGTCCTAATTTGCCGCACGAGAATGATCGTCGCACTTCGTGTTGCGACTTGAAAAAAAAAGTGTCTACATGCGCCCCGTTCACGAGGACTACCGGTTTCTACACGGTTTCGTGAAGAACTCCTTCTCCGGCCGGGCAAGACGGGAGCAAATCCCGCAATTCCTGAGATCGGCGCTGGGAGGTATCGGTAGTCCCCGGGTTCGACTTGCAAGCGTGGCAAGACTTTTCTCAAAACGGAGGAAGCGCGATGCGCAAAAGTGCGTTCGCATACGGTTTGCTCGCAACTGCCGCGTTCTCGGCGCCCGCATGGGCTAACGAGGACGTGATCAAGTTGTCGAGCGATCCGAATAACTGGGCAATTCAGTCCGGTGACTATGCTGGTACACGGTACTCGGCACTCGACCAGATCACGACGGAAAACGTCGGTCAGTTGAAAGTGGCATGGACGTTCTCGACGGGCGTTCTTCGTGGTCACGAAGGCGGTCCGCTCGTTATCGGCGACGTGATGTATCTTCACTCGGCGTTTCCGAACATCGTGACCGCTCTGAACCTTGCAGATGAACAGAAGATCATCTGGAAGTACACACCGAAGCAGGATCCGTCGGTCATTCCCGTCATGTGCTGCGACACGGTCAACCGTGGCGTGCAGTACGCTGAAGGCAAGATCTTCCTCCATCAGGCCGATACGGCTCTCGTCGCTCTCGACGCGAAGACGGGTAAGGAACTGTGGAAGGTCGTCGACGGCGATCCCAAGAAGGGCGAGACGGGTACAGGTGCTCCGCTTGTCACGAAGGACAAGGTGATCATCGGTATCTCGGGCGCTGAATTCGGCGTTCGTTGCCACCTGACCGCCTACGACATCAACAGCGGCAAGAAAGTCTGGCGCGCCTACTCGATGGGTCCCGACTCCGACATCCTCGTGGATCCGGAGAAGACCATGTCGCTCGGCAAGCCGGTCGGCAAAAACTCGTCGCTCAAGACCTGGAACGGCGATCAGTGGAAGATCGGCGGCGGTTCGACGTGGGGCTACATGGCCTACGACCCGGACCTCAATCTGATCTACTACGGAACCGGCAACCCATCGACCTGGAACCCCGCTCAGCGTGCGGGACCGGATGGCAAGCCGATCGACCAGAAGTGGTCGATGACCATGTTCGCTCGTGACGTCGACACCGGTATCGCCAAGTGGGCTTACCAGATGACGCCGTTCGACGAATGGGACTATGACGGCATCAACGAACCGATCCTGGCTGAGCTCGATTTCAACGGTACGAAGCGCAAGACTGCAACGCACTTCGATCGTAACGGCTTCGGCTACACCTGGGATCGCGTGACGGGTGAACCTCTCGTCGCCGAGAAGTATGACCCGGCCGTCAACTGGGCTACCGGTATCGATCTCGACAAGTCGAGCCCGAACTACGGTCGTCCGATCCGCGTTGCGAAGTACTCGACGTTCAAGAACGGCGCGGACTTCAACACGAAGGGCATCTGCCCTGCGGCTCTCGGTTCGAAGGACCAGCAGCCGGCTTCCTACTCGAAGCTGACTGGCCTGTTCTACGTTCCGACGAACCACGTGTGCATGGACTACGAACCCTTCAAGGTTTCGTACACGGCTGGTCAGCCCTACGTCGGCGCCACGCTGTCCATGTTCCCGGCCCCGGACAAGCCCGAACGTATGGGTAACTTCATTGCCTGGGACGGCGTGAAGGGCAAGATCGTTTGGTCGAAGCCTGAGCAGTTCTCGGTTTGGTCGGGCGCTCTGACGACGGCTGGCGGCGTTGCCTTCTACGGCACGCTCGAAGGCTACTTCAAAGCCGTCGATCAGAAGACGGGCAAGGAACTCTTCAAGTTCAAGACGCCGTCGGGCATCATCGGCAACGCTATGACTTACTCGCAAGGCGGTAAGCAGTACGTTGCAGTGTTCTCGGGCGTTGGTGGTTGGGCCGGTATCGGTCTTGCTGCTGGCTTGACGAACCCGACCGATGGTCTCGGTGCCGTCGGTGGTTATGCTGGTCTTTCGGAGTACACGAACCTTGGTGGCTCGCTCACCGTGTTCGCTCTCCCATAGGTAAACGCCCAAAAATACAGGAGCCGGCGCAGGGAAACCTGCGTCGGCTCTTTGCCGTTAGGATGTCCTCTAAAGGATTACAAAAAAACAAGTTTCAATGAAAAGGCACAATCTGCTACGAGGGCGACAAATTGCACTACTCTTTCGGGCGGGAATGCGGCGCTAAAAGTCGGGCTAGCGTTTGGCGAACGGCAGCTCAAAATGCCCATTTCGGTATGGGTTCGGAATAAATCGGTCTAGGGCGGTGGCGACCAACGCAATTCAATCCACAGGAGAAGAGGAACCTCGTGAACAAGTTTATGAAAAGACTTGCAGTCGCTGTGATGACGTGCGCGGCTGCTGGAGCTGCTGCTTGCAAAGAGCAGGCGAAGCAGGAAGACAAGCCCACGGCTTCGACGTCGGCTCCGGCTATGCAGGCGACTGCAGAGAAAGCCAGTGAGCCGGCCGCCGTGGAGGCGAAGCCTGAAGCTGCTGCAACACCGGCACCGGCTGCCGCGCCCGAGAAAGTCGCAGAAGCTTCTCCTGCACCGGCGGCCGCTCCGGCGCCTGCTGCTGAACCCGAGAAGACGGCAGAAGCGCCTGCTGCCGCTGAGCAGAAGGTTGCGGAAGCAGACGCGGTTCCCAATCCCGATGCGCCCAACGCGCCCCCGCCCGGTTCGCGTAAGAAGGATGGCGACGCTGTCTATCCCAATCCGGTCAGTGAACTCGCGAAGAAGGAAGGCTACAAATTTGAGGACGGCCGCTACCGTGATAAGGACGGCAATCCGCAGTATGTGGTGACGAAGGATTACATGGTTGACTGGGGTACGTGGAACGGCTTCCGCCGGTATCATGATGCTTGCCACGTTTGCCACGGGCCGAACGCACTCGGTAGCTCATTCGCTCCGGCTCTCGCCGACTCCCTGAAGACGATGGACTACGGGACGTTCCTTGCAACCGTCGCTGGCGGCCGTCAAGTCAATCGCGCTGGAACGGAATATGTGATGCCGTCGTTCGGCGATGACAAAAACATCATGTGCTACATCGACGACATCTATACTTACATCAAGGCGCGCTCGACAGGTGCGATGCCTCCAGGGCGTCCGAACGGTCGTGAAGATATCTCGCCGGACGCCAAGAAGGCTGCTGATGATTGCACGGGTTGAGGTCTGGAAGTTTTCCCCGATCTCATCATATGATGGCACATAGCTTCGCGCATCGGCGTCGCGCGAAGTAGCCAAAGAAGTTCGGCAAATCAGGAATTGGGGGCAGTCGCAGACGCGGCGTGCCCCCAGTCCATATCAGGGCCCGCGATGTTCACGCGGCGATAACAAAAAGGTTACTCTCGTGAGGAAACAACCGCTCAAGAATTCATACATTTCGGCGTCGACCTTGGCGCTCGGAATGATGGCCGTAGCCGCATCGATGGCCTTCGCTTTCGTTGACGCATCGAACGCCGCAGAGATTCCCAAGGCGGATCTCGTCAACAGGAAGGAGCTTCGGGTCTGCGCCGATCCTGCCGATTTGCCGTTCTCGAACCAAAAAGGCGAAGGCTTCGAGAACAAGATCGCAAACATCATCGGCGATGAGCTCAAGCTTCCTGTCACCTACACGTGGTTTCCGAAGGCGACCGGCTTCATCCGCATGACGCTCAACGCGAAGCGATGCGATCTCGTCATCGGTTGGGGCCAGGGTGACGACATGGTGCTCAACACCAACGCGATCTATCGCTCGACCACAGCACTGATCTACAAGAAGGGAACGGGTCTCGATGGCGTTGAGGCGCTGAGCGATCCGCGCCTGCAGGGCAAGACGATTGGCATGCAGCAAGGCTCAGCGGGTGCGACGCTCGCCGCGAAATACGGTCTGATGGCGAACGTGCACGGCTATCCAATGATGGTGGATCGCCGTTATTCCAACCCGGCCGAAGACATGATGAACGACATCCGAAGCGGCAAGATTGCCGCCGGTATTTTGTGGGGACCGATTGCATCCTATTGGGCCAAGCGCGACGGTGAACCGCTTGTCGTCGTGCCTCTGGTGAAGGACGTCGGGTCGGCGAGGATTGCATTCCGCATTACGATGGGCGTTCGCAACGGCGACGACAATTGGAAGCGCAAGCTCAACGAAGTGATCCGCAAACGCCGGGCCGACATCGACAAGGTTCTTCTCGATTACGGCGTGCCGCTGCTTGTCGATGACGATACGTCGACGGAGATGGTCACCAAGCCGCGGATGTCGGAATTGGCTGTGCCGCTGCCAGGTGCGACCACGGCGGCGTCGCCGACGCCCGCAGCCGCGACACCTTAATAGGCCAACGATGGCCCGTGCCCTGTGCCGGACGCCTCGGAGATAACGATCGCCGGTCCCGCCTGTTGCCTTCGACGCGATCGGCGGGGCCGGTTCTTTGCAATCGAGGCGTGGGAGCGGCAGAAAAGATGACTTGGGGCCAGCGAACGCTTCTGTTGTTGGCATTGAACATTGCCGTTGCCATCGTCGCGTCCGGCGTCGGGCCCGTTCGATCTGCGCCGGTCGAAGATGTTTCGGGGCCCGCGCCCGTCGGACCGCCGCCTCCCGAGCCAAGCACCTATCGGACCGATAAATACCGCTCTCCCGTGCCGCTCACTCTCAAAGGGGCGAAGGCTCTTTCCAGCGCCGATGCCATGAAGGTGTGGTCGGCTAAGACCGCAGTGTTCGTCGACGTCTATCCGCATCCGCCAAAGCCGCTTAATTTGCCGGCCGGTACGATCTGGCGTGAGGCGTCGCATATGACCATCGAAGATGCCGTCTGGCTTCCGAATGTCGGCTACGGCGTGCTCTCGGCGGAGCATGACGCGTATTTCAGGCGCAATCTCGAGATGCTGACCAAGGGCGACAAGTCGAAACCGCTGGTTTTCTTTTGTCTCCGGAATTGCTGGATGAGCTGGAATGCCGCAAAGCGGGCATTGAGCTATGGCTATTCCAATGTCGATTGGTATCGCGACGGCAGCGATGGTTGGCAGGAAATCGGCGGTCTCGTCGTCGACGCTCATCCCTTGCCTTGAGATTCAAGCTGCCAATAAACTGAAACGCATCGATAACAGGCAATCGTCTGTCGACGGCCGATCGCGTGACTTCAATGTGTCGCACCTCTCGCTTCGCCGCAGCCGGATTTCCTGCTGGGACAATCATGTGGTGTTCATATGAGGTCTAGATTTCGCTTGCCATACAATGGGACAGAGCGGCGGATCGGGGATCTCAGCTTAAATTCGCCGATGCGCCTTGTGTGCCGCTCAAGAGATGGGGAACTAAGTGACACTGAATGAACTGGCAATCCTGCTGGCCGCATTAGCATTGGCTGCGCCGTTAGCCCGCTGGCTCGGCATAGCGGCAGTGCTCGGCTATCTGGTCGCCGGTGTCATTCTCGGTCCCTACGGCGTCGGGCGGATGTTCACCGAGCAGGACGCCGAGCAGGTTCTGCATTTTGCTGAATTCGGCGTCATCCTGCTGCTGTTTCTGATCGGCCTCGAACTACGACCGAAACGTCTCTGGGCGATGCGGCAGGCGATTTTCGGACTCGGCACGCTGCAAGTCGTGATCACGTCGTTGGTTCTCGCCTTCGTCGGCATCGTATTTTTCGATACGCAATGGCAGCCTTCGCTGTTTGCGGCCGCGGCGCTGGCGCTATCGTCCACGGCCTTTGCGTTGCAGGTCATGGAAGAGAACGGAGAACTTTCGACGCGCCACGGCAGGCTTGGCTTCTCCGTGCTGCTGTTCCAGGATCTCGCTGCCATTCCGCTCATTGCGCTCGCGCCCTATTTCGTGGTCTCAGCGGCGAAGGCGGCGCCGGCTATCGATTACATCGCGTTCGCGAAGGGCCTCGGAACGATCGTTCTTGTGGTTGTCGTCGGACGCTATGTGCTCGATGGGCTTTTGCGTCTCGTGGCCTTGTCGCGGGTGAAGGAAGCGATGACGGCCGCGGCTCTTCTGACGGTCGTCGGCATCACGCTGATCATGGAATCCGTCGGACTGTCGGCATCACTTGGTGCTTTCATCGCCGGCGCGCTACTTGCCGAGAGCAGCTATCGCCACGAACTCGAGGCGGACATCGCGCCGTTCGAAGGTCTGTTGCTCGGCATCTTTTTCACGGCGATCGGCATGTCGCTCAACCTCGGGCTGCTGATCTCCGCGCCAAGCCTCATCATCGCGTCGACCGTGCTTTTGATCGTCATCAAGTCGCTCGTTCTGTACTTGCTGGGTCGTTGGCAGGGACTTGCATCGGGGCCTTCCCGCCGCCTTGCTTTCGCGCTTTCGCAAGGCGGAGAATTTGCCTTCGTGCTGCTGTCGGTTGGGCATTCGGTTGGGGTGCTCGGCAGCGAGTTGTCGCAGATCATGGCGGTCATCGTCACGCTCTCGATGGCAATGACGCCGCTTCTTCTCGCAGTTGACGGTCTTTTCTCGAAGAAGAAGAAGGACGAGACTCGTGATTTCGATCCGCTGCCCGAGAACGATTCCCATGTCGTGATTGCCGGGTTTGGCCGCTTCGGTCAGATCACGGCTCGCGTTCTTCGTGCCAAGGGTATCCCGTTCACCGCGCTCGACATCAGCGTGGAGCAGGTCGATTTCGTAAAGCGGTTCGGCAACAAGGCGTTCTACGGCGATGCGAGCCGCTTGGAGGTACTTGAGGCTGCACAGACCGACAAGGCACGCGCGTTCGTGCTTGCGATCGACGATGTCGAGGCGTCGATGCGCGCGGCCGAGATCGTCAAGACGCATTATCCGCATGTTCCAATCTATGCGCGGGCGCGCGACCGCATGCATGCCTATCGACTGCTCGATCTCGGCGTGGCGGCGATCCGGCGCGAGACGTTTCTGGCATCGCTCGATCTCACACGCTTGCTTATGCTGGGTCTTGGATATTCAGATCGGGTCGCGGGCCGCACGGTGCAGACCTTCCGGGAACATGACGAGCGCCGCCTGAACGAGGACTATAAGCTGGCATCCGACGTCGAGAAGCTTCTCGAGCGGGCGCGCACGTCCCAGGCTATGCTCGATAAATTGTTCCGGGAGGACGAGATCGAGGAGGCCAACCTCACCCAGGCGGAAAAGAGCCAACGCGAGGCCAAGGCTAAGGCCAAGGGCGGCGGCATCGCATCCTGAGCGTGACACTTGGTCCCCGGTTCGGTCCCTGGCCGTCAGGGAACCTGAAACGACCCGTTTTTTTGCACGCACCACCGTTACGGGCGCGGTAGACGCCGCTGCAATCCCCCGTTAAATGTCCAGCACTTTACGGCGCGCCAGCGGCGCTTAGCGAAACGGACTTAAGTAACATAATGAGCAAAGCCCAGATCGAGGCGGAGACGTCGCAAGCGTCGAGCGTGAGGGAAATGGCGAATGCCATTCGTGCGCTGTCGATGGATGCCGTTCAGGCCGCCAACTCCGGCCATCCGGGCATGCCGATGGGGATGGCGGACGTCGCGACCGTTTTGTTCACGGAAGCGCTCAAGTTCGACGCCGGTGCTCCAGAATGGCCGAACCGCGATAGGTTCGTCTTGTCGGCCGGGCACGGTTCGATGCTTCTTTATTCGTTGCTCTATCTGACCGGCTATCCGGAAATGACGATCGAGGAGATCAAGAATTTCCGGCAGTTCGGATCGAAGACGGCGGGCCATCCGGAATACGGTCATGCGCCGGGCATCGAGACGACGACGGGCCCGCTCGGGCAGGGGATCGGCAACGCGGTCGGCATGGCGCTGTCGGAGCGGCTGCTAGCGGCGCGCGTCGGCTCGGACCTCATCGACTATCATACCTACGTCATCGCGGGCGACGGCTGCCTCATGGAAGGCATCAGCCAGGAAGCAATATCGCTCGCCGGCCATCTGAAGCTCGGCAAGCTGATTGTATTTTGGGACGACAACTCGATCACCATCGACGGCGCAACGAGCCTTGCGGTGTCGGACAGCGAGGTGAAGCGCTTCGAAGCCTCGGGCTGGAACACGGTGCGAGTTGACGGCCACGATACGGCGGCGATTTCGGCGGCCATCAAAACGGCGAAGGGCGATCCGTCGAAGCCGTGGCTTATCGCCTGCAAAACGCAAATCGGATACGGCTCGCCCAACAAGGCGGGCAAATCTTCCGCGCACGGTGAGGCGCTTGGCGTCGATGAGATCAAGGCGACGCGCGAGAAGCTCGGTTGGCCGTATGCGCCCTTCGAAGTACCGGAGCACATTCTTTCGGCATGGCGGGCGGTCGGAAGCCAGCACGCGGGGCTTCGCGGGCAGTGGGCGAAGCTCGCGGCGAAAGCCGACGCTAAAGCGCAGGCACTCATCTCGGAGCGGGATACGAACGACGTCGTCGCGAAGGCGATCGTCGCGACGAAAAACGATTTTGCCGCCGACACTGCAAAACGCGCGACACGGGTCTGGTCGCAGCTGACGATCGAGCGGCTTGTTCCGGTCCTCCCGGAACTCATCGGCGGTTCGGCAGATCTGACGGGCTCGAACGGCACGCGGACGAAGCACCACGTCTCGGTGACGCCGGAAAATTTCGCGGGCAACTACATTCACTACGGTGTGCGCGAACACGGCATGGCCGCCGCGATGAACGGCATCGCGCTATCGGGGTCGTTCATTCCTTATGGCGGGACGTTCCTTGTTTTCGCTGACTATTGCCGGCCGTCGATCCGGCTTTCGGCGCTGATGCAGCAGCGGGTCATCTATGTCTTGACGCACGACTCCATCGGGCTTGGCGAAGACGGTCCGACGCACCAGCCGGTCGAACATCTGAGTGCGCTGCGTGCGATCCCGAATCTGAACGTCTTCCGTCCGGCCGACGGGATCGAGACAGCGGAATGCTGGGAACTGGCGCTTACCGGGAAAGGCACGCCGTCGATCCTGGCGCTTTCGCGTCAGGCGGTGCCGAACCTTCGCGGCAAGGGCGACGAGAACCTCAGCGCCAAGGGTGGCTATGTGGTGAAAGCGGCTGATGGCGCGCGCGACGTAACATTCCTCGCGACCGGTTCGGAAGTCGGCTTGGCGGTCGAGGCCGCTGCAACGCTGGCGAAGGATGGGATCAAGGCCGCGGTTGTCTCGATGCCGTCGTTTGAGCTCTTCCGCGCGCAGCCTGAAGGCTATCAGCACGAGGTTCTCGGCAAAGCGCCCCGCATCGCCATCGAAGCGGGTGTTCCGCAGAGCTGGTACGAATGGCTTCGCAAGTCCGACGTGTTCATCGGTATGCACGGCTTTGGCGCTTCGGCGCCCGCGGGCAAACTTTTCGAGCATTTCGGCATTACCGCAGCGCATGCGGTTGAAGCGGCGCGTCGCGCCGTCTCGAAATCGTCGTGACGACCTGAAACACAAGCTCGGCGCATATCGTACTGGTGTCTGAATGAACCTCGACAAGCTGAAGACGACGGATGGCATCGACGTCGCTGGCAAGCGTGTGATCCTGCGGGTGGACCTCAATGTCCCTGTCCGGGACGGGAAGGTGACGGATGCGACGCGCCTTGAGCGCGTGTTGCCCGGCTTGAAAGCCCTGGCGGATCGCGGCGCCAAAGTGATCGTGATCTCGCATTTCGGGCGGCCAAAAAATGGCCCCGATCCCGATCTCTCGCTGAGACCGATCGCTCAGACCATGCAGGCGCTTCTCGGGCGGCCAATCGCATTCGGCGCGGACAGCATCGGCGAGCCGGCTGCGGCGACGGTCGCGGGTCTCAAGAACGGCGATGTTGCGGTTCTTGAGAATCTTCGTTTTCACAAGGGCGAGGAAAAGAACGATCCCGCATTCGCGTCGGAGCTTGCGAAGCTTGGCGACATCTTCGTCGGGGATGCATTTTCCTGCGCACACCGTGCGCACGCTTCGACGGAAGGGCTGACGCATTATCTTCCGTCATACGCCGGTCCGCTTCTGATGGAAGAGATCGACGCGCTTCGAACGGCGCTCGAAAGGCCGGAACGACCGACGGCGGCGGTCGTCGGTGGTGCAAAGGTTTCGACCAAAATTCCCGTTCTCACCCACCTCGTTGCCAAGGTCGACAAGCTCATCATCGGTGGAGGGATGGCGAATACTTTCTTGCAGGCGATGGGGGCGATGGTCGGCAAATCGCTGGCCGAGCCGGAATTCCACGTGACGGCCCGCGATATTATGAAGGAAGCCAAGACGACGGGTTGCGAGATCGTTTTGCCGACGGACGCCGTGGTTGCGCGCGAATTCAAGGAAGGCGCCGCACATGAGGTCGTATCTGTCGACAGTGTTCCGTTCGATGCGATGATCCTTGATGTCGGGCCGCAATCGATCACACGCATGACCGCTGTTCTCGATAGTTCCCGAACGCTGCTTTGGAACGGGCCGCTCGGGGCCTTTGAAATTTCGCCGTTCGGCGAAGGTACGTTTGCATTGGCGCGCGCGGCCGCAAGTTTGACGAAGGTCGGCAAGCTCGTTTCGGTGGCTGGCGGCGGCGATACCGTCGCGGCATTGAACGCGGCGGGCGTGACGGAAGACTTTACGTATGTCTCGACCGCGGGCGGTGCGTTCCTAGAGTGGCTTGAGGGCCGGGAATTGCCGGGTGTCGCCGCACTCACGCGAGAGAAAGTCCACTAAACCCGTCCGCGGGAGTTTGGAAAGCAGGTCGTATGCTGGTTGATGCGCAGATCTATCTCGGTGTCGCGCTTGCGGGACTGGTGAGTTTCCTATCGCCGTGCGTGCTTCCTCTGGTTCCGCCATACCTCGGTTATATCGGCGGTACGACGCTCGATCAGCTCACCGGCGAAGAATCCATCGACCGGCGAGTTTGGCTTCGAGTTGTCGCTTCCGCTGTTTTCTTCGTGCTCGGCTTCACGACAGTGTTCGTCTGCCTTGGAGCGGGGGCGAGCACGGTCGGTCAGGTCCTGCTCTCCTATCGTGCTTCGCTCGGAACGTTGGCCGGCGTCGTCATTATCCTGTTCGGTCTGCACTTCCTCGGCGTCCTGCGCATTCATCTGTTTTACAGCGAGGCTCGCTACTCGGCGGCAGCGATGGAGGCGAGCTTTGCGGGCGCCTACGTTATGGGGCTCGCGTTCGCATTCGGCTGGACGCCCTGCATCGGGCCGGTGCTGGCGACAGTTTTGACGCTCGCTGCGAGTGAATCCAGTCTCTGGATGGGCGTCAAGCTGCTCTTCATCTATTCGCTTGGGCTCGGGGTTCCGTTCATCCTGGCAGCGATCGCGATCCGGCCGTTTCTCGGTTTCATGCAGAAGTTCAAGCGGCATTTCCAGACGCTGGAAAAGGTGATGGGGCTTTTGCTGATTGTCACCGGATTGCTGTTCGTCTTTGGGGCGCAGAACTGGTTCAGCCAATGGATGATCGAGCACTTTCCGGCGCTCGGTCGGATCGAGTCCTACGTCACTCCCGCCGACCTCGGCGCCGAGATCTTGAAGCAGGGAACGCACTGAAGGCCGGCCAAGCCATGAGCGCCGAAACGCCTCCCATTGCTCTCACGATTGCCGGCTCGGACCCGTCGGGCGGCGCTGGTATTCAGGCCGATCTCAAGACGTTTTCGGCACTTGGCATTTACGGTGCTTCCGTCATCACGGCGCTGACGGCTCAGAATACAGCGGGCGTCACGGGTGTTCTATCGATCCCCCCCGACTTCATCGCAGATCAGTTTCGCTCCGTCGTGTCGGATCTTGCAGTTGCCGCGATAAAGACCGGAATGCTCGGAGACGTCGCGACCGTCGAAGTCGTTGCCTCCCTCCTTGAAAGTGTGCGGGCAATCCCTGTCGTTGTCGATCCGGTCATGGTTGCGACGAGCGGCGACGTGCTTCTCCGGCCCAATGCGATCGATGCGGTGCGGAGTGTTCTCATTCCGCGCGCGGCGCTGATAACGCCGAACCTTCCCGAGGCGAGCCGTCTGCTCGACCGCCCGGCCGCGGAAACGGAAACCGAGATGTGTGCCCAGGCCGAGGCGCTGATAAAACTCGGCTGCGGTGCCGTTCTCTTGAAAGGCGGACACGGCCGCGGGGAAGACGTCGTCGACGTGCTATTCGACGGAATGACCCATTTGTCGTTTCGCCGGCCACGGGTCGAGACGAGCAATACTCACGGCACCGGTTGCACATTATCCGCCGCAATTGCGTCCGGTCTGGCCATGGGCAAGCCTCTCGGGGAGGCGGTGGCGAACGCCAAGCTCTTCGTCTGGAACGCATTATCGGCGGGGGACCACATGCGCATCGGAAAGGGTGGGAACGGCCCAATTGACCACAATTTCGCACTTCGAAAATCGTAGGCTAGCGAAGCTGTTGCGAGCGCGCACCTAAGAGCGCCGACTCGCATCCGAGGGGGAGAGTCAAGACTTGCACCGAAAGTAGGACTTTGGCAGCTTGCGCGCGATTTCGGCGACTTGCTCGCCGTCTATAGACTCCGGGGGGAGCGCCAAGCGACGTTTCGAGGGATTGAAACAGGGCTTGGCAAGAACCGGTCCGCTTCGGCGGGCCGGTTTTTTTGTTGCGCACTAGGCACAGCTGCGAGCTTTACGCCCAAATTGCCTGTTTGCTGTTCGAAAGATTGGTGGAGCCGCTCGGCGACGCACGTATTGTGTCAGACTGAGGGTGAGGCGCAGACGATTGCGTCGGGGGGCGAAGACATGCGGGAATTAAAGAAAGTATCAAACGCGTTTCGTTTATCAGGCATCAGCGTCGCTGCTTTGATGGCGGCGTCGGGTGCCGCTTCAGCCGGTGGGTTCGATATTCACGAGCAGTCTACCGTCTTCCTGGGGTCAGCGTCGGCCGGTGTTGCAGCAGGCGGCAGCCTCGGGTCGATGTTCTGGAACCCCGCTGCGACCGCTCAGTTCTCGGGGCTCAATACGGAATCGTCCTACACGCTCATACTGCCCAATGCCGATGCGACCGTGAACAGCTTCAATGGGGTGAGTACGTCAGGACTTCCCTCGTCTTACACCGACGGTGGCGATATCACGATGCCCGCCGTTACAGGGGCCAGCTACGGCGCCTACCAAGTCTCCAGGGATATGTGGCTCGGAATGGCTCTCAACTCGCCATTCGGTCTGGCAACCAAGCCCGATAACGTCGATTACCTCGGGTCATATCTTGGGCTGACGACCAAGCTCACAACGCTCAACGCCAATCCGACGATTGCCTATCGCATTGCTCCCGGCATCACCATTGGTGCCGGTGTTCAGATTGAGTGGGCACAAGCCAAGCTGCAGTTCCGCTCATCTCCGACAAGTGTCGCTCAATTCCTAGGTGAAGGCTGGGCGTTCGGTGGGACGGCGGGTATTCTGCTCGAACCAACGGCGGGGACGTCTATTGGGTTGGGTTACCGCTCACAGCTTACGCATGATCTCGATGGCCGTTTCAGCGCTGGGGGTTCCTCTTTCGACGCGAGCAGCTCACTTAATTTGCCGGACATCGTAACGCTCAGTCTCCGGCAGGAAATCACCCCGACCACTCGTCTCTTGGGCACGGTCGAATGGACAAATTGGAGCCTGTTTAAAGACGTCTCGGTCAAAACGCCGGCTGGCACTTTGGGTGAGACTGCAAATTGGAGCGATGGCTGGTTTTTTTCCGTTGGCGGCGAGTATGACTACTCGCCTCTGTTGACGCTACGAAGCGGCGTCGCCTACGAGCTTTCGCCGATCGATGATGCGAGCAAACGTTTGGTCCAGATCCCGGACAACAACCGAGTCTGGCTGAACATTGGTGCAAGCTACAAATGCGACTTCTGTCGATCGCTGCTGCACAGTGAAGAGACGACATTGGATGTCGGTTACTCTCACGTGTTCATTCAAGATGGCGGATTTAATGATACGACGCCCGACGGCTCAGCCCAAATAGCGGGCAACATCACCGACGCACACTTCGACTTGGTGTCAGTGGGCATGCGAACGAAGTGGTAATTGCAATTTTCCGATCAAAGAAAAACCGGGCATCCGCCCGGTTTTTTTATTGGTCAGGATTTCAAATTGCCAAGCGCCCTAAGCGGCGGTATCGACCTGCAGCTCGTGCAGAATGCTTTCCAGAATTCCCTCGAGTTTGTTGGCGGATGTTTCGAGGGCGCCCACGGCAGCGACGACGCGGTTTGACTGCGCGGCCTGAGACTGGCTCATCGCGTAGAGCTTGCCGGCGTTGCGAGCAATCTGCTCACAGCCCTTCGGGTCAAACGGGTTGGCCTGAAGCGACCAGGCGATGTCGTGGATATCCTCGGCGGCCTTCAGTATTGCATGCGTCGGCAGGATGCTTTCGTCGACCGTGGGACGCGCCAGAAGGGCAGCGCGGGTCTCGGCCATCTGAGCTTTGATCGCTTCGATTTCAGCCTTGAGTTGGCCGAGGAGCGCGGGCGGCTCGCGCAACGAGCCTTGGAGCCGTTGGATCGCATCCTCGAGAAGGGCGCTGTCGAGCCGGCGGGCCCGGCGGCCGTGCTCGGCCAGAAACCAGCGCCCGCGGGTGCTCTCGAGCAGAGTTGCCTCAATGGCGCGATACTCGGTCTCGACGTCGTCGGCGGTGGGAGATGTGAGAGCCTGCATGGCCGTTGTGCTCCGCAAAAAATCGCCTCAACGGGTACGCGATTCGCATGTTACGTAGACACAACCTCCGGCTGAACTAAACAAGACATATGGGGAAGTCTGCGGTGGGTCTTATACTGTGACTTGAGCATAGAGCCGTGGCTCTGTTTAACCCCAGAGTTCCGGTCCTGGCGGGTGGATAACTCCCCTATCGATGTGCAGGCCGTGCTCGCGGTCCCGAGCGAGCAGGAGGGGCCCGTCGAGGTCCACCCAATCGGCGAATGGAGCCAGCAGCATTGCGGGCGCGACGGCGAGCGACGTTGCCACCATCGAGCCGATCATGATTTTTAGTCCGTGATGGCGTGCTTTCTCGACCAGACGGATGGCGCCCGTCAGGCCGCCGGCCTTATCGAGCTTGACGTTGACGGCGTCGTAGAGGCCGAGGAGACCTTCGATATCGTCGGCGGTGTGAACGCTTTCGTCGGCGCACAGTGGTACCGCGTGCGGAACCTCACGCAAAAGGTCATCGTGGCCCGCAGGTAGCGGCTGTTCGATCAGTTCGATGGCGCATTCGGCTGCGACGTCGAGGAGGGGCCGGATGATATCGGAGGTCCAGGCTTCGTTGGCGTCGACGATCAGGCGTGCGTCGGGTCGTGCTTTTCTCACGGCTCGCATCCGCACGTCATCGCCAGGACCGCCAAGCTTTAATTTTAGGAGCGGGAGATGGGCGGCGCGTGCAGCCTTTTCCGCCATCGCGGCGGGTCCATCCAAACTCAGCGTGAAGGCCGTGGTCGTCTCAGCGGGATCGGGAAGTCCGGCGCGCTTCGAGACGCGGATGCCCGAGCGTTTGCTTGCGAGGTCCCAGAATGCGCAGTCGAGCGCGTTGAGGGTGGCTCCCGGCTTCAGATGGCGTGTCAGATCCGTTGGAGATGAAACGAGGTCCGCAACGGTGCGGATTTGGTCGAGGACACTTTCGACGGTTTCGCCGTAGCGTGCATAGGGCACAGCTTCGCCGCGGCCGACGTGCATTCCATCGGAAATTTCAACGACCACGACTTCCGCGGCCGTCTTGGCGCCGCGTGAGATGACGAAGGCCTCTTTTAGGGGCCAGGACTCGCATCTGGCTTTGATGGTCACCGAGATCATGTGTGCCCGGTTCTCAGGTCTTGCCGATGGCGTGTTGCTTGATGTCCGGATGCGAGAGGGAAGCCGGTCAGCGAATCCGGCCCACGGCATGGGCGAGGAAGAGATAGACGCGGCCGGTATCGGAAATGAGATGGCTTTGAGCCGTACGCCCTGTCGCGTCGCGGGTGTCGGCTTCCTTGATGATCCGCTCGAAGTCCGTGAGATAGCGGAAGATTGATTGCGAAAGATCGTGATCGGTCTGGGCGCGTTTGGAGATCTCGTCGAAAAGATTCCGCGCCTCGGGTGCATAGATGCTCCGCACGAGGACGTTTCGCTGACCGGCACGGATGCGGTTCCAGATGGAGGAGGCTGTGGCGGGATCGAGGGCCCGCGCGATCATCCCGACGTCGAGGCGGACGGGACTGGCGGCAGGTGGCGGCGGCTCCGGCGCCGGAGCGTGCGCTTCTTCATCGTGAGACGCACGCGCCAGAAGGTCGCCGAGTGACCATCCTTCGCGCGAATCCTGCTGGGCTGCGCCGCGTCCTCGGCTTTGATTGTTCTCCTGCTGAATGAGCGAGGATGTCAGCGAGACGGGAGGCAATCGTGCTGGGCTCGGTTCAGGCCGCGTGATTTCGCGCGGCGCGTTGGCCCGCTGGGAAAGATGCGTCAATTGCTCGATGGCGCGCAACTGATCCTGGAGGGCGCGGCGCATCGTTTCCGCAGTATCTCGCGTCGATGCCGGAAGGCGGGATGCTTCTTCGCGAATGCGGGCCTGTTCGCGCGCCAGCGTGGCGGCAGCCTCGGCTGCGCGCATGCGCGTTTCATCGGATGCGGTCGAGAGATTGCTGGAGAGCGTTTCGAACTCGCGTGAGAGTTCACCGGAGACGTTCTGGAAGCGGTTGCGGAGATCGGCGAGAGCGCGATCGCTCTGGGCTTCGGTCTCGTGCTTGACGCGGTCGAGTTCCGCCATCAGCGCGCGGGAGCGGTTTTCGGCGCTGTCGCGAAGCTCTTCGGCGATGGCGCGGGCTTTGATCTCGATATTCGAGAAGGAGCCTTCGAGGTTCGTTGAGTAACCGGCCAGCGTTCGTCCGAATTCGTCGGCCTTGCCCGACAGGCGGTCCAACGTGTGCGACAGCTCGGCGTGGCGCGACTGGAGCGTCGAGTCGATCCTGAGATTGGCGGTGTCGAGCACGGTGGCGGCTTTGAGAATTTGCTCGCCCTGGTTCTCGAAGCGATTGGTGACGCCGTGGATCTGCTCGAAAAGGTTGTCGGCGACGTTCTGCAGGACGCCCGATTGTTTCGAGAGGCCGTCGATCGCCTTCATGGTTTGGCGGGTGATGTTCTCGCTTGTGCGGCGCACGGCGTTGATGCCGTTCATGACGGAGTTGTCGAGTTCGGATGCCTGTTGCGAGATCGTCTCGCGGAAGGTCTGCGAATGCAGCTGGAGAGCATTCGTGAGCAGCGATGCTTTCTCGCTGACGGCGTGATCAATCGCCGAGGTCGAGCGCATGATCTGATCGTCGAACAGCTCAAGCCGCTTTTGGAAGGCTTCATCCAAAGAGCGGGTGCGTTCGACGAGCTGGATGTCGAGGGCCTGAGCGCGGTTGGAAAGCGTCGTGTCGAGGGCGAGTGCATATTCCTCGAAGACGGTCTGCAGGTTTTCCGTGCGGTTGCCGAGCGTCGTATCAAGCGTCTGCATGTAGCCGTCGAAGGTGACGCGCATCTGTTCGGTGCGCGCGCCGAGCGCCGTCGAGAAGGCGCTCGTATAATCTTCGAGAACCGATTGCAGTTGAAGCGTGCGCGAACCGACGGCGTTCTCGAAGCGCCCGGTGGCGGTTGCAAGAGAGCCTTCGAGGTTGGCGAGATTTTCTCCGGCATTCGCGATGATGCCGCGGAGCGTCAGCTGCTGCGTCGACAGTTTCTCGATCAGTGTCGGGATTTCGGTGCCGAGCGTCTTCAGTGTCTCGGTGACGTTGGTCGAGGTGTCGAGAAGGGCGTGACGTTCGCCGCCAAGCTCGTTGATCAGTTCGCGGATGCGCCGCTCGTTGTGTTCGTAGGAGCGCTCGAGTTCAGCCACATGGTTGTGGACGAGGGCTTCGAGCTCGCCGGCGCGGCCGAGCGCGCGCGAAACGGCATCGTTCATGAACGAGACCTGGCGGCGGACGGCTTGGCCGAGGCTCGCGATGGATTGCTCGGCGGTCCGGTCGGGTTCGGCGAGGCGGATCGCGACCTCGCTCATGGTCGCGGATTTGAGAGCGAGCGAGGCGATGTGCCAGCTCAGCAGCGCAAGCAACCAGATGATAGCGATCGGGGCGATGATCGCGGTCGCTGTGTAGAACGTCGTCGGATGCAGCAGGAGGGAGGACAGCGGTTGGCCCGTCTGCCAATCGGGGACCAAGGTCAAGGCACCGACGATCAGACCTACGACGGCCCAAACCGCGCTGCCGATCGCTGCATAGCGGAAGACTTTGTTCGAAGGCTTTTGTTCAAGCGCGTAGATGAGACCGCCGATGCTCGGAACATCGTCGTTTGCAGCGATCTTGCCCCTGACCGGTCCGGCGGGGCGACGGCGTGCGACACGGCGCGTCGGAGTTTCCTCGGCGGCCGGCTCTGTTTCGGAGTGGTGGGGGGGCGGCGGCGCAGGTGATTTTGTTTCCCCGCCCAGCAACGGCGGAGGCAGGGAGAGAAGCGGCGCGGGGGCCGGTTCGCTCTGTTCGACGTTTTGGCCGGCCGTTGCCTGACGCAGACCTTCGGGAGCGCTACTGAGCGTAGGCTCGACCGGCGGCGCCTTGCCTGCAATGGCCATTAGTTTCGCAATCTGGTCTTGCGACATTGCGCAATGTCCCCCACTCGAACCGGTACGCGACATAAGCCCGTGCGCTTCAGGCCTCCCGGAACTCCCATTCGCACTCTATAAGAAATTTAATTGCCCGCAAAATGGAAAGACTTGTGAAAGCATAAGAAATGTCTATGCATCCTAGAGGGTTAGCAAATTGCACCTGCTAATAGGGCCGGATTGCGGCGGCAGGCGACCCTCTGATCCCGTCCGTGACCTCACCTCCTAGATTAAGTAGCGGTTTACGGCTGTGGCCGAAACACCCGAACGGGGTTTACCCAGAGTTATCGTGCTTTTGCGACTATGCTGTCCCCAAAAGTCGCGAGCCGTCAGAGACGCGGCCGCGGCGGCAGATGTAGTTGGTTAGGTGCGCGTTATGGATGCTCCCCGGGCTCGATCGTTTGATCTGCACACCCCGGATCGCAGAGACGGCCCCAACGATATGCCCGTCGATCTGGTCCATTTGCGGCAATATACGCTTGGGGATAAAGCCCTGGAAGAAGAGGTTCTTCGGCTGTTTGTGGCTCAACTTCCCGAGACAATCGCCTCCCTGCGCGCGGCGGTGACCCAGCGGGAATGGAAGATTGCAGCTCATGCCCTCAAGGGATCGAGCCGCGCCGTCGGCGCCTGGCGTATCGCCACGCTTGCCGAGGAGGCGGAAACGCTGATCTGCAACGCCGAGCCTGCGGCATGCTCGGAAGTGATCTCCAGGCTCGAAGCTGCCGCCTCCGAGGCCAGCACTTTCGTGATGGAATTCGCCCATAGGGCGTAAGCGTCGCAGCCGTCGTCTGTGGCGCCGCGGTTCCCGGCCATCCGTTCGGCTTGAAATACCGACGGTGTGCCTCTAAGTGTGCGCGCTGACCAACGTCCCCATCCGCCGAATGCCGCCCGGGAGGGGGCCTTTTTAAGCCTCAAGGACAGACGCGCAACGATGACGAAAATTACGTTCATCCAACCCGACGGCGAGAGTCAGACGGTGGAAGCGGAAAACGGTCTCACTGTTATGGAAGCCGCCAAGCTTAACGACATCGCCGGCATTGAAGCGGAATGCGGCGGTGCCTGCGCTTGTGCAACCTGCCACGTCTACGTCGATGAAGGCTGGCGCGATAAGGTCGGCAAGGCGAGCGACATGGAAGAGGACATGCTGGACTTCGCGTTCGATGTGCGCGAAGGGAGCCGGCTTTCCTGTCAGATCAAAGTCTCGGACGCGATCGATGGCTTGATTGTCCGCGTGCCGGCCAAGCAGTTCTGATTGAACGGGCGATCGAGATGACCGAGACGAATCCAATCGGGTCAGAAGCTCCGGAAGCTGCGGGTCCGATCGAAACGGATACCGTGATCATCGGGGCTGGGCCGTGCGGCCTGTTCGCCGTTTTCGAGTTGGGGCTTCTCGATATCAAGGCGCACGTTGTCGATATTCTCGACCGCGCGGGCGGACAGTGCGCGGAGCTCTATCCGGAGAAGCCGATCTATGACGTTCCGGCCCTTCCGGTCGTCACGGGGCAAGAGCTGACCGAACGGCTCATGGAGCAGATCAAGCCGTTCGGACCGGTTTTTCATTTCAGCGAACGGATCGATAGTCTGCGGAAGGGTGCCGATGGCCGCTTCCATCTCGCGACCGACGCCGGGACTGAGTTCGTCGCCAAAGTGGTTGTGGTTGCCGCGGGCGGCGGATCGTTCACACCAAAGCGGCCGCCGCTCAACGGCATTGAAGAATACGAAGGCAAATCGGTCTTTTATTCGGTGCGGAAAATCGAATCTATGCGGGGCAAGGACGTCGTTGTCGTCGGCGGCGGTGACAGCGCGCTCGATTGGACGCTCAATCTCGCACCGGTTGCCAAGAGCCTGACGCTTATTCACAGGCGCGACGAATTTCGCGCAGCACCGCATTCCGTCGAGAAGATGCGCAAGATGGTCGAGGAGGCGACGGTGCGCCTTCTGATCGGGCAAGTCGCCGGACTCGACGGCGCGAACGGTCAATTGACGGCGCTCGACGTCAAGACGGCAGCGGGGACGGAGCGCATTCCCTGCACGGCGATGCTGCCGTTCTTCGGATTGACGATGAAACTCGGACCTGTCGCGGACTGGGGCCTCAATCTGCATGAGAACCTCATCGTCGTCGATACGGAGCGCTTCGAGACGAGCGAGCACGGCATCTTCGCCATCGGCGATATCAATTCCTATCCGGGCAAGCTCAAGCTCATTCTATCGGGCTTCCACGAGGCAGCGCTGATGGCGCAAGCCGCACACAAGATCGTCTATCCGGACAAGAAGCTGCTGTTCCAGTACACGACATCGTCTTCGAGCCTGCAGAAGAAGCTCGGCGTGAAATAGCCGCCGCGGGCGCGCTTATTCCGGGCGGGGCTAGGCGTGAGCGATTTCGAGAAATGCGAAGACGGCGAGACCGGCTGCGGCCGCCGCAACGAGGATTTTTCCGCGCCGCGTCGGTGCTGCGGTGCCGAGAACCAACGCGGCGATTAGAACTGCGGCGGTCATCAGGTTGATCGGAACGAGCGCCGCAGGACCGATTGAGCCGCGCGCCTGAGGATATTGCAAGCCGATCCAGATGCTTGCCGCTGTGGCAAGTGTGATGGCGCCGACAAGCCTCGGCCATAGGCCTCCGCTTGGTTTCTGGATGCCCGTCAGTGTCAGCAAGACGAGCGGCGCGATAAGCAGAGCGCCGCCGAGTGCGGCTTTGATTGCGATTTCAGCCCAGAGGATCTGTTGCACGCGGTCGCTCCTGCAAGCGCGACGACGGCGTCATTGGAAAACTTCCTTCATCTTCTCGCTGGTCGCATTGTCGTCGCCGGAGCTACCTCCCCAACCGCTGAGCAAGCCCCCTTCGTCTTGTGGTGCCTCGGACGGCGGAGGCGTGTAGTCGCCGCCGAGATTGCGATTGAGCGCCGTTTTGATGCGTTGGGTCCGGTCCGGCGTGCAGTAATCTTCGTCCTTTTCCTTGTCGGATATCGCTTTGGTCACGCCGACGAATGCCGTGTCGTAGACGCGGGAGAGTTTCTCGCCTTCGGCCGGATTGGCGGCACTCTCATACGCGAGGTATTGGCCCTTGAGCTTGCCGGGGTCGAAATTGTAACCGCATTTGAGCGCCCGCGCCGATGTCGCCGCGACACCCATCGCACGGGCCACCGGGTCGTTCGGATTCAAGTTTTCCTTGGCCTTGCTCGATCCGCCGAGGAGCGATCCGGTCGTCGGAAGGCTTGGCAGGCTAGCGCCGCAACCGCCGAGGCTTATCGCTGCGATGGCCGCAAGGACGACTTTTGCATTTCTCATCGGGATTGTTCCCCCACCCCGCATTTTGCAATTCAATGGCTCAGCCATGGTGGCCGGTCAATGGCGAGAATGGCATTTCCACTGTTTGAGCCTAAACATTTGAGATGCAACCTGGGTAGCTATCGTTGCTCGCTAGTGGGGCCGAAGGAGGGCCACCTTAGCGCATCAAAGCTCGCATGCCGGCGTCAAGCCCATCAAGCGTCAATGGGAACATGCGGTCGCCCATCAGATTCCGAACGATACCGATCGATGGGGTCCAATCCCAGTGCCGTTGATCGATGGGGTTGAGCCAAATCGCGTGCTTATAGGTGTCGGCTATTCGGTTGAGCCAGACGGCGCCCGCTTCCTCGTTCATGTGCTCGACGGAACCGCCGGCGACGGTGAGCTCATAGGGGCTCATCGAGGCATCGCCGATAAAAATGACCTTGTAGTCGGCCGGATAGGTGTGGAGAACCTGCCAGGTGTCGATCTTGTTCGTGTAGCGGCGCGCATTGTCCTTCCAGACGCCGTCGTAAAGGCAGTTGTGGAAGTAATAATATTCGAGGTGCTTGAACTCGGTGCGTGCCGCGGAAAACAGTTCCTCAACTTCCTTGACGTGGTCGTCCATCGAGCCGCCGATGTCGAAGAACATGAGGAGCTTGACGGCATTGTGCCGTTCGGCGCGCATGTGGATGTCGAGGTAGCCCTTTTCCGCCGTGCCACGGATCGTACCATCGAGATCGAGCTCGGATGCGGCGCCCTTGCGGGCGAACTGACGTAGGCGCCGGAGCGCAACCTTAATAGTCCGGGTACCGATTTCCGCGGTCCCTGCGAGGTCTTTGAACTCACGCTTGTCCCAAACCTTGATGGCGCGCCGGTGCCGGCTTTCGTGCTGACCGATGCGGATGCCGGCGGGGTTGTAGCCATAGGCGCCATAGGGCGACGTTCCGCCGGTGCCGATCCACTTGTTTCCGCCCTGGTGGCGGTCCTTCTGCTCGGCGAGGCGCTTCTTAAGTTCCTCCATGATCTTGTCCCAGCCACCCAGCTCCTCGATGCGCTTCTTGTCCTCGTCGGAGAGGTGCAGGGTACTGACATGGCGCAGCCATTCCTGGGGGATTTCGGCTGCGACGGCGTCGGGCAGGCTATCAAGGCCTTTGAAGACGTGGGCGAAGATCTGATCGAAGCGATCGAGGTTACGCTCATCTTTCACGAGCGTTGCGCGTGCGAGGTAATAGAAATCTTCGACCCGGCCGCCCGCAATCCCGGCTCCCACGGCATCGAGCAGGGTCAGATATTCCTTCAGGGTAACCGGTAGCTTGGCCGAGCGAAGCTCGGTGAAGAACGTCTCGAACATGCAACAGAACTAGGCGCTTTGACGCTTCGAGACAATGAGCCGGGCCGCCGCAAGCGGACTCTCAAAGCAAAGAAGCCGCCCAAAAGGGCGGCTTCTCGCATTCCGGTAGTTGGCTGGAGATCAGAAGTTGATCAGAGCGCCCATGCCGACATAGTCGAAGGACTTGTAGCCCGTTCCGACGGTGTTGTTATCGTCATAGTCAAGGTGACGATACTTGAGCCAGATTGACATGGCGGCCGCATCGATTTCCTGGACTGCGCCGAGGCCCCAGACTTTGGTCGTGTCTTCCGTTCGAGCCGGTCTGAGCAGTGCCGGGAGTGAGAGCTGCGATTGCAGATTGCGAGAATGCAAGTTGTTGCCCTTGATGTGCTCGTACTCGCCGTACAGAACCGTGTGACCAAGCGGGTTCCAGCGCTGACGGATACCGCCCTTGAGGTAGTAAGTTTCAGACTGGCCGAGATTGCCATCGCTGTAGTCGTCGATGCCCATAAGCGCCGTAGATGAACAGACCTGTGGGGACATGTTCGACGTAAGCGCCAGCCTGGAAGTACTGCTGGGTGTTGTTGTCGAATATGATTCCGCCGGCTTGGTTCAGGCCCTCGTCGGTGCTTTCTGCATAAGACGCGACTGCAGCCACCTTGAAGTCATGCCATTCACCCGCATAGCGCGACGTGATTGCCCACATATCATCTTCACCCCAGGAGGCCGACACCGAGAAGCCGCCGAAGGTCGGAGAGTCATAACGAACCGAGTTGCGAGGGACGCCGAAGCAGTCACCCCAGGCACCGCCGGAGCTCTGGCAGTAGTCGCCGCCCCAGTGTCCGAAGAGCGCGTTGTTGTTGCTCTGACGGATGCCGAAGCTGTTGACGTCGAACGCCACCCAGTTTGCCGGAACGAGCGAGCCCGAACCGTCGACCAGGATTGCTGCGTTGTCAGCCGCGTCGGACTGCTTACCGACCGAGACTTTGCCCAGCTGATCGCTCTTGATGAACCAGAACGACTGCAGCGTCGAGACGCCGTTGGGTGTGCCGGTCAGAGCGTTCGGACCGTCAGGCTGGTTCTGGCTGGTCGTCAAGCTGTCGGAGCCGATGGCTTCGATGTGCAGGACGTAACCCGCCGTCCAGCCTGGCAGGATCGTCGCCTGGCCGGTGAACTTCACGTGGCTGCCGAGCGTCGAACCAAGGTCCGTGACGTAGGCGTTCGACTCAGCGCCGTCGTCCCACCACATGACCTGCTGGCCAACCCATCCCGACACGGTAAGAGAGACCTTGCGGTTGCCCTTACGCGCCGTCGTCGCTTCAAGTTCTGCAATGCGCTCCTCAAGGTCTGCGCAGCAGTTGCCGCCCAGGTCCGCTGCAGAGGCGCTCGTGGCGAAGCCGCCGACGAGAACGCCTGCAGCGACCAAAGCGCCTACCCTTATGATCTTCATTTCTACCTTCTCCCGTCTTCATCACTTCTAGTGGTGGACGCGGTACCTGGCGTTCGCCGTATTGTCGGCCGCTTCCCAAGCGACCCACGGCGGAACACCTGCCAAGTGACTTCGCCGCTTGAGGGGAAAGTCCGCGATTCGTCGGATTGCAACAATTACGGTTTGCGAAAACGCCGCGACGAATCCGGCAATGTGGCGCAGAGGCAACTAGCCTATTTGTTGGGCAGTTGCCAAAAACAGTATCTAAGTTTCTGTTTTTAAAAGTTTTATTTTATTTCGGAGACGTGTGGGCGGGGGGATGAGTTTTCCACGCATCAGGGGGATTAGCTGTGTACGACACAAACGAAAAAGGCCGCCCGGTCGGGGCGGCCTTTTGAATTTGAGCTTGCGACGTGAGATCAGAAGTTGATCAGAGCGCCCATGCCGACATACTGGAAGTCTTTGTAGTCCTGACCTTCAGTGTTGTTATCGGTGTAGTCGAGGTGACGATACTTCAGCCAGATCGACATCGCAGCCGAGTCGATTTCCTGGACTACGCCGCCGCCGATGACTTCCGTGCGATCGTGAGTGGCACCGAGCAGACCCAAGTTTTCAGATTGGGAGAAGGCGCCGGAGCCCTTGATATTCTCGTACTCACCGTAAAGAACCGTGTGACCGAGCGGGTTCCAGCGCTGACGGATACCGGCTTTGCCGTACCACGTTTCCGAAGACCCGAAATCACCATCGCTGTAGTCATCGTGGCCATAGGCACCATAGGCGAACAGACCCGTCGGGATGTGTTCGATGTAGGCGCCAGCCTGGAAGTACTGCTGGGTGTTGTTATTGACGCTTCCATTGAGGGCTTCGTCGGTGCTTTCGAAGTAGGACGCCACGCCGGCGACCTTGAAGTCAGCCCATTCACCCGCATAGCGCGTCGTGATCGCCCAGATGTCGTCTTCACCCCAAGAAGCCGATACCGAGAAACCGCCAAAGCTAGGAGAGTCGTAGCGGACAACGTTGCGCGGAACGCCGGCACAGTCACCCCAAGCTCCGCCAGCGGACTGGCAGTAGTCACCACCCCAATGCCCGAACAAGGTGTTGTCCTTGGTGCGGATGCCAAAGCTGTTGACGTCGAACGCCACCCAGTTTGCCGGGACGAGCGAGCCCGAACCGTCGACCAGGATTGCTGCGTTGTCAGCCGCGTCGGACTGCTTACCAACCGAGACCTTACCCAGTTGGTCGCTCTTGATGAACCAGAACGACTGCAGGGTCGAAACGCCGTTACTCGTACCCGTCAGAGCGTTCTTGCCGTCAGGCTGGCTCTGGCTGGTCGTCAAGCTGTCGGAGCCGATGGCTTCGATGTGCAGGACGTAACCTGCCGTCCAGCCGGGCATGATCGATGCCTGGCCGGTGAACTTCACGTGGCTGCCCAGGGTCGAACCGAGGTCCGTGACGTAGGTGTTCGAACTCAGAGCCGTCGTCCCACCACATGACCTGCTGGCCAACCCATCCCGACACGGTAAGAGAGACCTTGCGGTTGCCCTTACGCGCCGTCGTCGCTTCAAGTTCTGCAATGCGCTCCTCGAGGTCTGCGCAGCAGTTGCCCCCGAGATCAGCTGCCGATGCACTGCTGGATGTCAGGCCGCCCGCAATCAGGCCTGCCGCCAACAGGGCACTCAGACTGTACTTGTTCATAGAACTACTCCCGTCTGCTTCGACTTGAGGAATGACAGGCGGAACGAGACTGTTCGGCCCAACACTCTTCTTTTCTTTCCGTGGTGTTATTTTACCCGTCCTCAAACCCGTCTTTTGCGGAACACGGGCTTCCCCCCGAATCACCGCTCAGTGCTATGTTTTAAGCAGATCTGATTCGGTGGGGGAATAGAGGATGCACGTTCGACTGTGGAATCGCGGGGATTTGTGACGGAAATGCCACGAGCGTTGATGATGCCACACGGCGGTCACACCGACATCGAAATTCCGACGAATTGAATCTGATGCAGCAACAGAAGCCTAGCTGGCCTTATCGCTAATGTCGATGGATGTTGTCGCCGTGAGACAAAGCGCCGGGGGTCTGGCGGTCCTTCGCACGGTTTTGAATAAATCGGCGGGAGACGAACGCCAAGAGAATAATAAAAAGAGCCGAGGAGTGTGTCATTAGAACCATCTCCGGCCGGTCTGCATAACTCGCAAGCACGAAACGCTCATAGAATAGCGGATGAAAGCGATCAGCTTGTCCGAAGGCCCAGCGAAACTGGTCCTGCATGGCGTCAAGCAGCCGGTAAGCGTTGATCAATGCGTTGCCGTTGATCCACTCGAAGGCCGCGATGCCGACGAGCGCAAAAAGCTTGGCGATGGTGTTGAGGCCCTCGACCGCGTGATCATAAATCAGGAGGAGGGCGAACAAGGCGATGTGGACGGTCACGAAAAACTGCCAGAGGAAGTCGACCTGGCTGCGGACCGACATGATTGCTTCGACGAGCGTACTTTCCGGAAACGCCGTCATCGCTCCCCCCTCGAGGTCTGCCGCCGGGGCGGCTCTGTCCCAATGTTCTATAGCGTCGTTCTATAGCGTCGGGGCGGCATCCAATGAAAGCCGTAGGATGGTGAGGGCAAGTGGCGCCGGGGTGGCGAAAGGTTTCTCTCGCTTCATTTTTCGTTGACGAGAAAGTCACACGCGTGCGGCGCACAAGTGGAAAATCTGCCACAATCGTTGGATAGCAGATGCGGACTGGCCGTCAGCGGCGCTTGCGAGCGAGCGTGAGGGCGGGACGTACGCACCGCAATGGTTGGCTGATATCGGAAATGACAGGAAAAATCGTCGATCGCCGCGTGCTGCTTGAGAAGGCGGTAGCGGGAAGTTTTGCCATGGGTCTGGCGAAGATGGCCTTTGCTGCAACTGCGGCGCATGCCGAAGGGGCGACGCAGACGCCACAGCAAAGCCAGCAGGGTACGGTTTTTGGCGCAACGACCGTCAAGACCGAGGCCAAACGGCTTTCCGACCAGCCATTCGTCAAGCCGACGATGGATCTGCCGCCGCCCTTCAACAAGCTCACCTATAGCCAGTACCGGGACATTCGATTTCGACCGGAGAAGGCGATTTGGAAGGGCGACAAGCTCGACTTTCAGGTCCAGCCGTTCGCGATGGGATGGCTCTATGATGTTCCGGTCGACCTGTGGATTGTCGAAAACGGCAAGGCGGCGCGACTGATCGCGGACAACAAGCTGTTCTCCTTTGGTCCCCTTATCGGACCGGGACCCGCTGCCGCGCCGTTCGGGTTTTCGGGATTCCGCATTCACGGGCCGATCAATCGCGCGGATACCTTCGACGAATATACCGTCTTCCAGGGCGCGAGCTATTTCAGGGCCGTTGGCCGGGATGAAGGCTATGGGTCCTCCGCCAGAGGATTGGCGCTCAATACCGCGCAGCCGGGCGGCGAAGAATTTCCGTTCTTCCGAAGCTTTTGGATCGAGCGGCCGAAGCCGATTGCAACCGAACTCGTCGTTCATGCGTTGCTCGACAGTCAATCCACGACCGGCGCCTACCGGTTTGAGATCACTCCCGGAGAGACGACGGTTATGGATGTCGAGGCCACCTTGTATCCCCGAGTTGCATTGAGCCACGTCGGAATCGGTCCGTTGACCAGTATGTTCTTTCACGGACAGTCGAGTCAGCGCCGGACCGACGACATTCGGCCCGCCGTCCATGACAGCGGAGGGCTCGCCATGGTGAATGGCGGAGGCGAGCGGATATGGCGGCCGTTGAACAATCCGAAGACGTTGCAGCTCAGTGCGTTCATGGACAAAAACCCGAAGGGCTTCGGGCTTTGGCAGCGCGATCGCAACTTTCATAATTATGAGGATCTCGAAAGCCATTTCGAGCGCCGGCCTTCGGTGTGGGTCGAGCCGGAAGGTCCGTGGGGTGACGGTTATGTGGAACTCGTCGAAATTCCGATTGGTGACGAGATTCACGATAATATCGCGGCCTACTGGAAGCCTTCGAAGGGATTGGCGGCCGGCGGCCCGCACCTCTTTAACTATAAAATCTACTGGGGCGCGGACGTTCCGGAGTCTTGGTCGGGCGCCCGCGTCTTCAAGACGCGTGTGGGAAATGGCAAAAAGCCGGGCACTATTGTTTTCGTCATCGATTTGACGGGACCTTCGGTCAAGGATGCGAAAGACTTGCCGGCCGTCGATTTGTCGGCAAGCGCAGGTCAGCTTTCCAATATTTCCGTCCAGCGGAATGGAGAGATCTCTGGCGTTCGGGTCTCATTCAATTTGGCCCCGGGCGATAATGAACTCATCGAATTGCGTTGCGTTCTCAAGGCAGGCGACCAACCAGTCTCGGAGACTTGGCTCTATCGATGGACAAAGCCGTAAACGAGAACTTCATAGGCGAAATGCCCGAAGTCACTTTGGTGTCAAAGACATCGGACGCAGGTCCGTGGTGGTATCTGCCGCCCACGGCTGCGCTCGATATGCCGACGCAGGATTTTGCGTCGCCGGTCGCGCTCGTCGCTGAAGAGAAGCGACGCGGCTATTGGGTCCCGCGTACCGCGATATTCGCCGGCGCCGCCGTTCTGACGGCGGCATTCGCGCACGAGTTATTCGGGATTCTGGCTTTTGTCGTCATTACTCCGGTGCAGTTCCTTTTTCTCATCCTTTCGACAATCGCGTTCGGATGGATTGCGATCGGGAGCCTGAGTGCTGCACTCGGGTTCTTGCCGCTCTTCATCGGCGAAGTGCCTGATACGATCGATCCGCCGCCACCCACGGCGCCGCTGGCGGGGCGCACTGCGCTGTTATTTCCGGTCTATCACGAGGATGCTGCGCGGATTGCCGGCGTGATCGAAGCGATGGTGCGAGAGCTCGCAGAGCTCGGGCGCAACGATTACTTCGACGTCTTCGTCCTTTCCGATACGCGCGGCGATGAAGCCGGCGCGCAAGAAGCCGAGGTCTACCGTGCGCTGACGGCCGAGTTGGGGGATATCGCCGCCGTCTATTATCGGCGGCGTCTTAAAAATACCGCCCGAAAGTCGGGGAATATCTCGGACTGGGTCGAGCGGTTCGGCGCGGCTTATCAATCGTTCATCATTCTCGACGGCGACAGCGTCATGTCCGGCGGCACGCTGGTCTCGCTCGCTGCCGCGATGGAAGCCGATCCCAAGGCCGGGCTCATTCAGACCGTGCCGAGACTGGTCGGTGGAGAGACCCTCCTGCAGCGCCTCCAGCAGTTCGCGTGTAATACGTACGGGCCTGCGGTCGCCGCCGGTCTGGCGTTCTGGCATCGCGATCAGGGCAACTACTGGGGCCATAACGCGATCATCAGAACCGCCGCGTTCGCGTCGGCCGCCGGCTTGCCCGACTTGCCCGGTCGCAAGCCGTTCGGCGGACACATCATGAGCCACGATTTCGTGGAAGCCGTCCTTCTCCAGCGCGCGGGTTACGGCGTGCATATGATGTCGTCGCTTGACGGCTCTTACGAAGGCATGCCGCCCAACATCATCGATGTCGCGGCGCGGGACCGGCGCTGGGCGCAGGGCAATCTTCAGCACTTGGCTATCGTCTCGCAGCCTGGGCTGACGCCGATGGGGCGGCTGCACCTCGGCATGGGCGCCGCCTCATATCTGGTCTCGGCCGTGTGGGCGCTCTCGCTCGTCGTCGGCGTGGTGCTGGCGCTGCAGGGTCAACAGATGATCCCGAGCTATTTCCGCGACGACAAAACCTTATTCCCGATTTGGCCGATTATCGATCCGGGTGCCGCGCTGCGCCTCTTTATGGCGACCATGATCGTCGTGCTTCTGCCGAAAGCGCTCGGGCTTTTCCTGGCCTGGAAGCAAGCACACAGGGAAAGGAATTTCTTTGGCGCAATCCGTGTCACGATCGGTGTGCTGATCGAGACGATCTACTCAATGTTGATTGCGCCCATCTTCATGGTGACGCAAACGGTTGGGGCGGCGGAGATCCTCGCAGGGCGGGACTCGGGGTGGAAACCGCAGAAACGCAATGACGGCGCTCTCACGTTCGACGATGCGATGTGGTTCGCGCGTTGGCAGACGGCCATCGGCGGTATCGTCGGCGCGATCGCGTGGACGGTTTCTCCGGCTCTTCTTGCGTGGATGTCGCCGGTGATCCTCGGCCTTGTGCTCGCGGGGCCGGTGAGCTGGCTAACGTCGCGCCGGGCGGGTCCGATCGAGCGCTGGGCGTTGACGACGAATGAGGACCGCAAACCACCGCCCGTACTCATCGACGCCGGACATCGCTCTCGCGATTGGGAGCGGAAGATCGCAACGCCTGGCGGCCTCAGCCGGAAGGCGGATGCAGCCGCTGCGTAATGCAAATCCGAAAGCTAGCCTTCGGCCGCCTTGTCGGCACCGCGAAGCGAGCGAATGAGTTCGTTGAAAATTTCGCGGACGCGGAGCGGTTCTGAATCGAGATACGGCAGTGGGCGGATCACCTCGACGGCGACGACACCGAGGCGTGACGTCAGCGCGCCGTTGAAGGCGCCTTCTCCGAGGCGCCGCGAAAGGCGTCTCAGAACGTCCTGGCCGACAAACTGGCCAAGGAGGTCGTCGGTCATGGCGATGCCGCCGGTTGCAATGATGTGCCCGACGACGTTGCGGGCGAGGCGGAGAGCCCCAAGAATGCCGGGACGTCCGCCGTAGATCGCGGCGACGGCTCGAAACATCCGAACATTCTCAACGAGCACGAAGCCCATGGCGATCCACATGATCGGAGAGAGGGCCGTCACCGTTGCAACGCGCTTTGCCGAAGCCAGAATGACCTTGCGGGCTTCGCCGTCGAGCGGGCGGAGCAATTCACGGTCGGACAGCCTCAGCAACTCGCCCGGCTCCAGGACATCGCCGGTATGGTCCTTCACGCGCGCCAGTCCCCACGACAAATCGGGGCGCCCGCGGTAGTGGGCGAGAAGGGCGGCGACGGCTTTTCGCTCGGACGCAAGGTCGGGTTTCGCCAGCGTTGCCCGGACGAGGGACCGCAGCTTTGCCAATTGGGCGAGCCGGCGAAAACCCAGGAGCTCGCGCAAGACGATGCCGAGCAGCGCGATGCCGATGACGACCATCAGGCCGAACGCGAGCCAACCGATCCAGTCCTGGCGTTCGAGCGCAACCGAAACGAAGCGCGTGAACCACAGCCCGAGCGCGATCGATGCCAGGGCCGCCATGGCGGAGAAGAGAATGCCGCCGAAGCGGAAGCCGCGGTTGATGTCGTTGACGGTCAGGCGGCGCGTCGAGACATTCGACCGCCGCGCCGTCGCCGCGCCGCCGCCGGCAATGTCCTCGTCGGCGAAATCCGCGTCTTCCGTGATGTCGTCAGCCGTGAAGACGCGAGGCTTTCGCGGCGGCGGCAGATCGTTCTCGTTGGTCATGCGAGATAATCCGAGATCAGAAAATCGAGCGCGCGATCCAGTCTGATATGCGGGAATGCGGCGGGTTTGCCATCCGGCAAGGTATCCGAGAGCTTCGGTGGTGCGAAGCGGACAAGTTCGAGGGATGCCGACTTTGCGTGGCGGGCGGCGTTCAGTGCGGCGGCGGGATCGACCGGAAGATCGCCCGGGAAGATGGCAGCTTCGGCGGTGCCGTCGAAGGTCACGCTGCCGATGCGCTCGCCCTTGATCGGTGTTCCGCGCAGGCAAGGGAGGATTTCTCCGGCCTGCTTGGCCGTTGCCTCTCGGGTGGCGCGAAGTGCTGAGAGGGCCAATGCACGAACGCCTGCACCTTCGGTTTGGGCGCGAGTCACGGCCTCGTCGACGATCTCTTTCAGAATAGCTTCGAGCCGGTCGTGGCTCGACGCCGGCAGGTGGTCGGCCTTGGTCGCCGCAAACAAGACGCGGTCGATCCGCCGCCCGAGGAACATCGAAAGCCAGGAATTGGTGCCGGGGCGGAAGGCGCGGAGGATTTCGGTCATCGCCCGTTCGAGGTCGCCGACGGCGTCGGCACCGCGATGAAGTGCCGTCAGCACGTCGACCAGTACGATCTGGCGATCGAGCCTCGCGAAGTGATCAGCGAAGAATGGCTTGACGACCGACGTCTTATAGCTCTCGAAGCGGCGCGCCATCATCGCGGCGAGCGAGCCGCGCGGCAGGCGCTCGTCGGACGTCAAAGGCATCGGGAAGAACGTCAGAAGGGGCGAGCCATCAAGCTCACCCGGCAGAAGAAACCGGCCCGGTGCGAGCGTCGATTGGGCGCCGCTGTCGCGGGTTGCACGCAAATACGCCGTGAAGAGCTTGGCGCCGGTGATCGCGATCTGCTCGTCTTCCGCGGCGGCGGGATCGGTTCCGGCGAGGAAGGCGAGAAACGGCTTTGCGAATTCCGCGCGCGACGGCGACGCCGCAAGTGCCAGCGCTTCCGTGGAGAATGTCCGGTAGTCCTGCTCGAGCAGCGGTAGGTCGATCAGCCACTCGCCGGGATAATCGACGATGTCGACATGCAACTTGGAAAGCCCGACCAGGCGCTTCAGGGCGTAGGCCGAGCGGTATTCGATTGTGACGCGCAGTTCCGAGATCCGCTTCGTGCTTTCGGGCCACGAAGGGGGAGCCGAGAGGAGGTCTGCGAGATGGGCCTCGTAGTCGAAGCGCGGCACGCTATCGTCGGGCTGGGGTTCGAGATAGGCGCGGACGATCCGATGCTCCGCGTCGGGTGCGAAGAACGGCAGGCGGCCGCCGCTGACGAGGTTGCGGACGAGCGCGGTTATGAAGACGGTTTTCCCGGCGCGGGACAAACCTGTGACGCCCAGGCGTATCGATGGCGTCAGGTAATCCGCCCAGCGGGACTGCGCGTCTTTTATGAGGTCGGAGTAGGAACTGTCAGCCAATTGATGCCGCGCACAACGCTAAAAGAAAGGGACCCGGAGGTCCCCTCTAAGTGGCGTAAGTCGCCGACATCGACAAGACGTTTTGGGGCGCTTCGGTTGCGCCACGTCAAGCCGGGACCGTTATCCGTAGAAAATAACGGCGACGCCCGCGGCGAGTACGACAACGGCCATCAGCATGATGGCGCCAGAACGCAGAAATTCGGACACGGCCTCTCTCCTTTGCCAGGTCCACAAACAATGTTGAGGGAGAGCATAGGCCAAAGGTTTGAATAGGCCCTGAAGCACGGGTTCACGCGACGTTCATGGGGCGGCGGTCATGTTGGAGGGCTGCCTTATGGACTGCCGGGCAAAGAGAGCGCGTCAGGCGTCGTGGGCTTTGCGGACCTCGAAGATTTCCATGATCCGGCAGCCCCGGTGAGGGCCGTCGACGACGAAAGTCCATTTGCCCTCGGTGAAGGTGTCGCACATCTTGACGCCCTTCACGAGAATCCAGTGCCCTTCCTTGCCCTTGTGGATCGCCAGAATGTAGTAGGCCCAGGCGTTCCTTGGCTTCTGCATCCACGTCCAGAGCGTCGGTCGCTCTTTGCGGGCGCGGTGCATATGGCTTTCCTTCAGCTCCATCCGGTAGCCGAAATAAGAGAGCGCGGCCTCGACCTCGTCGGAATAGGTTCCGCGCACGACCGGTTTCCGATGCGGCGGCAACTCGCGGCCTTCGCGGATCACGTCTTCGATTTTCGAAATTCCGTAGCCGGTGATCGCCGAGAGCACATAGGGGCCGCAGAAGGCGACGCGACCGGTGTCGTTCTTTGCCGCATCGAGGCTCGATGACGGCCGGGCGGTTGAAAAGCGGTCGGTCATGAGGATATGCCCTATACAAGCAGCGACGGGATGCTCGTCCCATACGGTTAAGCAAAAGTTAATGCAGCAGGAGGCCGAGCCGACCCATGGCGGAACGCGTCAACGTCTCATTCTTCCAGGAGTTGATGGCGGCGGTTGCCGAACAGGGGCGGGCGCTGTTGCCGAAGGCGCTTTTTCGCGACGGGGGCGGTGAATTGCTTGAGGTGCTGTCGCGGGCGTTGATGTCGGGGCGAGGCGAAGCTTCGGGCGTCGCGATCGCGCGGCAGCTTCTGAACCAATTCAAGAAAGCGACGGGCGAAGAACGGCTCGCGTTCTATCGCTTCCTCGCCGAAGATCTGCAACCCGATGCGGCCGAGGTCGCCGAGGCGGCGCGCAGTTATCTCGATCATCCCTCGGAGAAGACCCTGGCGCAGATCCAGAAGGCGTCTTACAGCCCGCGGCTCGAATTCTTCCGGCGGCTCAATCTGGCGGCAGGAGCCACCGCCGAGATCGTGGCGCTCAGGGCCGATCTCGTTCGCCACATCAAATCGGATGAGGGGCTGGCGGCCGTCGACCGTGATCTCGAACGGCTGCTAACGTCGTGGTTCAATCGCGGCTTTCTCGTTTTGCGCCGGATCGACTGGCAGACCCCGGCGGCGATCCTCGAAAAGATCATCCAGTACGAGGCCGTTCACGAAATTCGGGGCTGGGACGACTTGCGCCGCCGTCTCGATCCCAAGGATCGCCGCTGCTTCGCGTTCTTCCATCCCGCGCTTGTCGACGAGCCGTTGATTTTCGTCGAGGTCGCACTGATGCGGGACATGCCCGATGCGATTTCGACGGTGCTCGACGGTCGCTTCGCCGACGATGACGCGCCTCCGACGACGGCCGTCTTCTATTCGATCTCCAACTGCCAAGAGGGCCTCAAGGGCGTTTCCTTCGGCAACTTCCTTCTGAAGCAGGTGGTCGAGGATCTGGCACGGGATGTCGGTACGCTTAAAACTTTTGTGACGCTTTCGCCTGCGCCGAGTTTCGCCCGATGGGTCGATCGTGCGATCGCGAGCGGAAGCGACGTGCCGGTCAGCGCCGACGATCGCATGGCGCTTTCCCGGCTGCGCGATCCGCGCTGGGTCGAGGACGCCGCGAAGGATGCGCCGGGCACGGAAGAGCTCAGATCGGCGCTCATGGGGCTCGCAGCATATTATTATCTCGTCGCGCGTTCGAGCGATGACCGTCCGGTCGATCAGGTTGCGCGCTTCCATCTTGGCAACGGAGCGCGACTCGAACGGCTTAATTGGCTCGGCGATACATCCGAAAAAGGGCTGCGAGAAGCGCATGGGCTCATGGTCAACTACCGCTATGATCTCTCCGAGATTGAGCGCAATCACGAGGCCTACGCCGACCAAGGAACGGTTGCGGCGTCTCGCGCTGTGCGCGGGCTGCTGAAGCCGCCGCCGAAAGCGAAGGTGCTTGCGGCGGTGCCGGATCTTCTCGCGCTTCCGAGTGTCGCAAAAACGAAACGTGTGCGCAGCGAGGAATTGTAGTCAAAGCCCGGCAAGTGGCCTCCAACGGCCGCAAAGAGGGCCTTGTAATGACTATTTGCCCGTGCAGTATGAGGCCCGCCAGCGTTGCGGGCCGCGCTGTTCTTTGAGTGCCGGGACCGCGACGCACCTGTCATTGTGAAGGTCCGCGATGCGCTACGATCAAAACGACCGGGAAAGCAACAATGTTGAGGATCGTCGCGGTCAGGATAGTCCCGGCGGCGGCTTTCGGTTTCCTGGCGGCAACGGCATCCAGATTCCGATTGGCCGAGGTGGCTTCAGCATCACGACGTTGCTGATTATCGGGGCCGTGATGCTGTTCTTTGGCATTAATCCGCTCGATGTTCTTCTGGGGCCCAATGGCCAGAGCCAGATGCCGCAGATGCCTCAGACCTCGCGGCCCGATCGCTCACCCTCCGATATTCCTGGGCTTCCCGGCTCGCCGCAGACGCAGACGGCAAACAGTGATGACGCGGAGAAAGCTTTCATCAGCAAGGTGCTTGCCGATACCGAAGACGTGTGGACCGCCGTCTTCAAGAGCTTCGGGCGGACCTATCCCGACCCGACGCTCGTGATCTATTCGGGGGCGACGCGCACGCGATGCGGTGTCGGGCAGACGGCGATGGGGCCCTTCTATTGCCCGCTCGATCAGAAGGTCTACATCGACTTGGCGTTTTACGATGAGTTGAAGCGGCGCTTCAACGTCGCCGGCGATTTCGCTCAGGCCTACGTGATCGCACATGAGGTCGGGCACCATGTACAGGACGAACTCGGTATCCTTCAGAAGGTGCAGGAGCTGAAAGAGCGTGCGGGCGATGAGGCGACCGCGAACCAGATCCAGGTTCGAACCGAACTGCAGGCGGATTGTCTGGCGGGCGTCTGGGCCAACCTCAACGATCAGATGAAGAAGCGGCTGCAGCCCGGCGACGTCGAGGAAGCGCTGAACGCGGCATCGCAGATCGGCGACGACATGATCCAAAAGAAGATGACGGGACGGGTCGTGCCGGATGCGTTCACGCACGGAACGGCGGCCCAGCGCGTCCATTGGTTCAAGGCCGGGTTGAATTCCGGCCGGATGGACGCCTGCGATACGTTCAATACCGACAGTCCGTGAGGCCGGTCTGGACGGGAATATATCGTTTCCCGTCCGTCTGTGTGGCGAAACCTGATTAGAGCGCTTCGCCTTTATATTCGCGGACCTTGCAGCTGACCGACTGGGCGGCGAGCTCTTTGCAAAGCTTCCTTGCTGCAGTCGTTGATTTGACGGGCCCCGCGATGAGGCCGAAATTCGGATGCGTCGCGGTTCCGAGATCGGCGTAACGGGCTTTCAGATGGCCTAGCTTATCGGAATGGATTTGCGATAGCGCGCCCCAGGTTATCCGCAACCCGTCGATCGAGGGGTCGGTCGCGAGCTCGACGCCGATTGGCCTGGGCGCGGGCTTCACGATGGCCGGCCCGAAACTGATCGGCTCGGGTGCCTTCCGCTTGTTGACGCTTCCCGTTTCGATCGGCGCGCCGACGCGCGGGGTCGCGTTGATGACTTTCACAGGCGAACGCGCGTTGTCTGTGGCCTTAGCTTCCGCCGCTCCAGATCCGAAATTCGGAACGTCGGACGCCGACTGTGCTCCCGCGTCCGCAGTCGTCGTTGTCGGTGCCTCGGCCAGGCGGACTTTATCGTCGAGTGCCGTAAGCTGGCTGCTGAGCGTTTGTGTCTGGCTTGCCTGGGCGGCGACGTCGGCTTTGACGCTCGCCACATCGAGTTCAAGTTGCGTCAACGACGACTTCAGGCCTTCGACGTCGCCGGACATTTTCATGACGGTCGATTCAGTCACGTGCTGGCGGCCGCCGGAAAGATCGGGGAGTAGCTGCGGCAGGAAAAACGCAACGCCGAGGTATCCGAGCCCGATCGCGCCCAGCACGGCCCATATGGCTGATTGGGGCGGGGCGATGGATTTCCTGCGCATCGGCTTATCGGTTGCAGGCTTGGTCATGGCGTCTGTCGTCCTACTGCCTTGCGGGCGTTCCGGCGGGCGGATCATCCCGAATCATTTTCACTGTGGGTACGAAGTTGGTTCGGCCGCTCGTTCGCCGCAATGGCGTGTATCGCCCCGGCCGCGCGAAGCTGTGGACGGAGGCCGAGATGCTGCAAAACCGCTATCCGTAAGTAACTCTTGAGCAAAGCCGACGCGGAGCACATGGTCCGACCGCCTGTTTGTGGGCATAAAAAGCCAATCGGGAGGCGGGCCTTGCAGCAGATAGAGTGCAGGCGGTATGGCAAGGGCCGGCCACCGGAGGGAGCGTTGCTTCCGCGTCTAAGGTTCGGCCTTGTCGCCAATGTATTGCAAGGTAAGCCATGAGTTCCCGGCCCTGTCTCTACGTCGTGCTCGCCGCCGGCAAAGGCACGCGTATGAAATCGTCGTTGCCCAAGGTGCTGCACAAGATCGCCGGGCAATCGATGCTCGCGCATGTTCTCCAGACGGCGTCGCAGAGCGGCGGCAAGGTCGCGGTGGTCGTCGCACCGGATGGGGAAGCGGTCGCGGCGGAGGCTGCGCGCGTCGTTCCGGATGCGAAAATTTTCGAGCAGGCTGCCCAGCATGGGACGGCCGACGCCGTTTTAGCGGCCCGTACGGCGGTCGAGGAGCATGGCGACGGAGACGTCGTCGTTCTTTTCGGCGACACCCCACTTGTCCGGTTGGACGTTATCGATGAGCTACGGCGCGGGCTCGATGCCGGCGCCGGAATAGTGGTTCTTGGTTTTCGTCCGAAAGACCCGACCGGCTACGGGCGACTTCTGCTCGATGGCGCGGGCACACTAACGGCCATCCGCGAGGAACGTGACGCGAGTGATGCCGAGAAGAAAATTGGCGTATGCAACTCCGGTGTCATGGCATTCCGCGTGGCGAACCTTGCGGGTCTCCTGTCGCGAATCGGCACTGCAAATGCAAAAGGCGAGTATTATCTGACCGATGCGATTGCGGTCGGGCGGGAGATGGGCATCCGGGCGACGGTGGTCGTGTGTGAACAGGATGACGTTCGCGGCATCAATACGCGAGAGCAGCTGGCCGAGGCAGAGGCAATTTGGCAGTCGCGAGCGCGTTCGGAAATGATGCGCAACGGTGTGACGATGGTCGCGCCGGAAACCGTCTGGCTGAGCTTTGATACGGAGATCGCGGCGGATGTCTCGATCGAGCCCAACGTCATCTTTGGGCCCGGCGTGACCGTCGAGGGGGGAGCGGCGATTCTTGGGTTCTGTCACATCGAGCGGGCGACGATCGGTAAGGGGGTGCGCCTAGGGCCCTTCGCGAGACTTCGGCCGGGCGCGCGGCTTGGTGAGAACGTTCACGTCGGGAATTTCGTCGAGGTGAAGAACACCACGCTCGGTACGGGTGCCAAAGCCAATCATCTTTCCTATCTCGGTGACGGCAGTGTCGGTGCGGGGGCCAACATCGGCGCGGGCACGATCTTCTGCAATTACGACGGTTTCAATAAGGAGAAGACGGAGGTCGGCGAGGGGGCATTCATCGGCTCGAACTCGTCGCTTGTTGCACCTGTCAAAATCGGGAAGGGCGCGTATATCGGCTCGGGCAGCGTAATCACGAAGAATGTCAGCCCCGGCGCGCTGGCGTTGGAGCGAAGCGCCCAGGAGGAGCGTCCGGGCTGGGCGGAGAAGTTCCGGATCATGATGGGCCGACGCAAAGCGTCGCAAAAAAGATAAAACTGTTAACCAAACGGATGATTCGCGTGGGAGTTGTGTGCGTGCTTCTGAAATATTCTTTGATTTGAGAAGATCCTTAACCACCTCCATCGTCGGATGGGGGAAGCGCATTTGGGGGAGCCGGTCCAATGTGTGGGATCGTTGGAATTCTCGGAAAGTCGTCGGTTTCGACCAATCTGGTCGAGGCTCTGAGAAGGCTCGAATACCGCGGGTATGATTCTGCGGGTATCGCGACGGTCGAGGGCCTGGCGATCGATCGCCGCCGCGCCGAGGGGAAACTGAGAAACCTCGAGAAGCGGCTGATCTCCGAGCCGCTGGGCGGCAGAACGGGGATCGGCCACACGCGATGGGCGACCCACGGCCGTCCGACGGAACGCAATGCCCACCCGCACATGACGGCAAGAGTTTCGGTCGTCCATAACGGCATCATTGAAAATTTTCGCGAGTTGCGTGCGGGCCTCGAAGCGAAAGGACACACGTTCGAGACTGATACCGATACCGAGGCCGTCGTCCACCTCATCACGGACGAGATGGATCGCGGGGCAGATGCGATCACGGCGGCCCACCACGCTTTGCAGCAATTGCAGGGCGCCTTCGCGCTCGGGATCATCTTTGCCGGCGAAGATGACCTTATGATTGCGGCACGCAAGGGTTCGCCGCTCGCGATAGGCCACGGTTCCGGCGAAATGTATCTCGGCTCCGACGCCATCGCTCTTGCGCCGTTCACGGATGCGATCACTTATCTTGAAGAGGGCGATTGGGCGGTCTTGCACCGCTCGGGCGCCGAGATCTTCAATATGGATGGTGTCCGGGTCGAACGGCCACTCATCAAAGCCGTCGCGAGCGCTCTGTTGATTGACAAAGGCAACTATCGCCACTTCATGGCGAAGGAAATTCACGAGCAGCCGGAGGTGATTTCGCACACGCTCGCGAACTACCTCGACATGTCGACGGCGCGCGTGCGCTTCCCGGACCTTGGCGTCGATTTGTCGAAGATCAGCCGGGTCACGATCTCGGCGTGCGGCACAGCCTATTATGCGGGGCTCGTGGCGAAGTACTGGATCGAGCGCTATGCGCGGGTGCCGGTCGAGATCGATGTTGCCTCGGAGATGCGCTATCGCGAGGCGCCGCTGCCGGAGAACGGCCTTGCCGTCTTCGTTTCTCAGTCGGGAGAGACGGCGGATACGCTGGCGACATTGCGATATGCGAAGGCCAACGGCCAGCGTATCGCGTCGATCGTCAACGTTCGGAGCTCGACGATCGCGCGTGAATCGCACGCGGCTCTGCCGACGCTGGCAGGTCCCGAGATCGGTGTTGCTTCGACCAAGGCCTTCACGTGTCAGCTCTCGGTTCTCGCGTGTCTGGCTATTGCGATCGCCCGGGCACGGGAGAGCATCACGGCCGAGCAGGAGAGCGCGCTCGTCAAGTCCCTGATGGAGGTGCCGCGGCACGTCGCGGCCATTCTGAAAAGCGACGTTCCCTACGTCGGCGTTGCCCATGAGCTCGCGAAGGCCAAGGATGTTCTTTATCTTGGGCGCGGTTCGAGCTTCCCGATCGCGCTCGAAGGCGCGTTGAAGCTGAAGGAGATTTCGTACATCCATGCCGAGGGTTATGCTGCAGGTGAGTTGAAGCATGGTCCGATCGCGTTGATTGACGAAATGGTTCCGGTCGTCGTCGTGGCGCCTGAGGACGACCTGTTCGAAAAAACGGTTTCCAACCTTCAGGAAGTCGTCGCGCGGGGCGGTCAGGTTATCCTGATCTCCGACGCACCCCCGGAAAAAGCTGGGTGTAAGCTCGCTGCCCACATCCAAATGCCGGCCGTCGACCCATTTATCGCGCCGATGCTCTATGCTGTCCCGACTCAGCTCATTGCCTATCAAACGGCAGTGCTGATGGGGACTGACGTCGACCAGCCGAGAAATCTGGCGAAGTCGGTCACGGTAGAGTAGCCGGGAAGCCGGTGCGTGGAAGTGGGGTCCTCAATTTGCCTTGTTCCGCTGATTGCAATAGCGTGAAGGGAGGTTACGCCACTTAAGAACGTGACCATGGGGAAGGTAAGTACATGACGCAATTCCATGTGCTCGCGCGCCAGCTGGCGCTCGCTGCCACTGTGGCGTGCGTATTCGCAGGCGGCGTTTCGGCATTTTCGTCTCCCGGTGAAGCTCGCAAAGCGAAATCCGGTGCCCAGCCGGCCGGCCCGTCGGCCCAAGGGCCGCAATCGGAATCCGACGCCGGCAAGAAGGTCGCTCAGCAAGAAGCCGCGAAGAAAGCCTATGACACTGGGCTCAAGGCTTACGCTGCGGGCAAATACCAGTCGGCAATCGATGCGATTTCAACGGCGGTGAAGTCGGGCATGCTGAGTTCGCCTGAGATGGCCAAAGCGCTGCTGACGCGCGGCCTCGCCTATAAAAAAGACAACAAGCCCGGCCAGTCGATTTCGGACCTCACAGGTGCGATTTGGCTGAAGAATGGTCTGAGCCCCAGCGAGCAGAAATCGGCACTCGCCGAGCGCTCCGAGGCTTATCGGATGGCGGGCCTCCCGGACACGGGCAGCACGCCCGATCAACGTGCTATCGGCACGCCCGCGCCACCGTCGGCCGCACCGGCGGCCAACGTCGCCGCAAATTCGGCTCCGGGACCAAATGCCGGTTCGGCCGGCCTCTCGGCTGCTGCGATCGCGGAAGCTGCCGGGGCGCAGAAATCGGCTTCGGTTAGTACAGGGTCGGATGGAACGTCGGCGACGATCGGGCGGCCGCTGAGCAGCGAAACGACGCTGCAATCGGCTGCCGCCGCTCCGGTGACGGGTGGAGAAGCCAAGCCGGCCTCGTCCGGTATTGCAGGATTTTTCGGCTGGTCGCAGCCTTCCGAAGCACCGGCGCAGCCAGCAGCTCCCAGTTCCGGTTCTTCCTTCACGAAGACCGTCACCGCGATACCCGGCAATGTCAGCGGTTTCTTCTCGAATATGTTCGGGGGCGGATCGTCCGCGCCGGCTCCCGAGCCTAGCCCTTCCGCATCGGTCATGACGGCTTCGACAAATGCGTCGGCACCGGAGACGTCGAGCTGGAGCAGCGCGACGAGCGTCGCGGCCGGCGGGCAGCGCGAGAACCTGCGTGCGGAAAAGGCTTCCTACGCCCCCGAGCCGCGTCCGACAGCTGCTGTGGCGAGGAAGGGCAAGTACAAAATTCATATTGCTGCGCTCAGGTCGAAATCCCAGGCCGAGGCGTTGGCCCAAAAGCTGATCGCCGAGCATGGCCGCGAGCTCGGCAATCATGTGCCGATCGTCGACGAAGCCGTTATAGGGAGCATGGGCACCTTTTACCGAGTGCGCATCGCCGGGTATGCGTCGCAAGAGGAACCTCGTGATCTCTGCAACAAACTTAGAAGCAGTGGCCTTGACTGCTTGGTCGTGACAAACTGAGGTCGGCCCGTCCTGCATCGGGCGTGGCGCCTCGAGTAGGAGAGAATGGTTCCTCCCCCGCCCGGTATAGATCCCGAGCAGCGAAACGAAGCGCGTGCTGCCCCGACTGAAGCGCAGTTGACGGCGGGCCTCAAGCGGCTCGCGCGGGGCGGCGGCAAGACCGGTTGGCGTCTTGGCTCGCGCATCCGCAACGCCTTTTTGACCGGTCTCGTGATCGTCGGTCCCGTGACGATCACGATTTGGCTCATGTGGGGCATCGTCCATTGGATCGACGCCTGGATCAAGCCGCTGCTGCCGACAGCTTTTAATCCGGACACCTACCTGCCCTTTCCCGTGCCCGGCTTCGGGCTGGTGATCGCCGTCGTCGGTTTGACGCTGATTGGGGCGCTGGCCGCAAATCTTCTCGGTCGGGCCCTCGTATCGTCGGGCGAACTGATGATGTCGCGGACGCCAATCGTCCGCAACGTCTATGGGGCGCTGAAGCAGATCTTCGAGAGCGTTATTTCGACAACCGGCAGCAATACGAGCTTCCAGAAAGTTGGAATGATCGAATTCCCGTCGAAGGAAATCTGGAGCCTCGTTTTTGTAACGGGTGAGACGACGGGCGAAATCAAAGATGTGAAGCCCGGCGGGCAAGGCGATATCCTCACTGTCTTCATGCCGACGGGGATCGTGCCGCCGACCGGCTTCATTTGCTTCGTGCCGCGGTCGAACGTCGTGTTCCTGAACATGACGGTGGAGGAAGCGGCGAAGATCATCCTCTCGGGCGGCATCGTCATGCCGGACACGGAGCAGGAGAAGCTGAAGCGGCTGGCAGACGCGGCTGCGAAGAAGAAGTCGCGGTTCCGGCTCGGCGGTGACAAGCCCGTAACCTAAGCGGCGCGGAACAAGCGCACGGCTTCATCGCACTCGAAAAGATACAGCAAAGTTCGGAGCGCCTGTCCGCGGGTTGAGGCGAGGTTCGGATCTTTTTGGAGCGTCATAACGGCGTCGTCGCGTGCGGCCTCCAACAGCATATCGAAGCCGGGCACCTCGGCGATGCGGAAGCCGGGCGCGCCGCTTTGGCGGGCGCCCAAGATCTCGCCGCCGCCGCGAAGCTCAAGATCTTTTTCAGCGATGCGAAAACCGTCTTCCGTCTCTTCCATCATCTTGAGGCGTTGTTCGGCGGTCTCGCCCAACGGCGCCTTGTAGAGAAGCATGCAGAACGATTCACGAGAGCCTCGGCCAACGCGGCCTCGGAGCTGATGAAGCTGGGCGAGGCCAAAGCGCTCGGCGTGCTCGATCACCATGATGTTGGCATTCGGAACATTCACGCCGACCTCGATGACGGTCGTCGCGACGAGGATTTTCACATTGCCGGCAGCGAATGCCGCCATCGTCTCGTCTTTCTCCTTCGCTGCCAGGCCGCCGTGGAGCAGACCGACGATATCGCCGAAAATCTGGCGGAGGTACGCGAACCGTTCTTCGGCGGCGGCGAGATCCGTCACCTCGGATGTTTCGATCAGCGGGCAGACCCAATAGACCTGCGCGCCCTCTTCGAGCTGGACACGCACGCGATCGATCAGGCGTTCAAGCAGTTCGAGGGGCACGGCCTTGGTGACGATCGGCTTTCGTCCGGCAGGCTTTTCGGTGAGCTTCGAGACGTCGAGGTCGCCGTAATGAGTCATGAGCAGGGTGCGTGGAATGGGTGTCGCCGTCATGACGAGAACGTTGGTGTCGCCGTTCGCGCCTTTGGCCTGTAGGGCCATGCGCTGATGCACGCCAAAGCGGTGCTGCTCGTCGATGACGGCAACGGCGAGATCCTTGAACTGCACGTCCGATTGAAAGAGCGCGTGCGTGCCGACGAGAAGATCGATTTCGCCTGTCGCCAACCGCGATATGACGGCCTCGCGAGCTTTGCCTTTCTCGCGTCCGGTGAGGAGCGCGAGGCGCAGTCCGGCTGCTTCGGCCAGCGGTGCGATGGTCTCGATATGCTGGCGGGCAAGGACCTCGGTCGGGGCCATCAAGGCGGCTTGGGCACCGGCTTCCACTGCAATCGCCGTCGTCAGTAATGCGACGACGGTCTTGCCCGAGCCGACGTCGCCCTGAAGGAGGCGCAGCATGCGATGCGGCGCGGCGAGGTCGGCTGCAATTTCTTCGAGCGCGTTTTTCTGAGATCCTGTGAGTGCGAAAGGCAGCGCCGCTGCGATCTTCGCCCGGATCTCGCCGTTGCCCGACAGTCTTCGCCCGCGTTCGGTTTTGAGATTTCGCCGGACGAGTGCGAACGCGAGCTGGCCGGCCAAGAGTTCGTCGTAGGCGAGGCGTTGCCAGGGGTCGGCGCCGCTCGAGACGTCCTGCGCGTCGTCCGGCTGGTGCACGCGGTTGACGGCGTCCTTGAAGGCCGGCCAGCCGCGCGCTTTCAGCCATTCGACTTCCTGCCATTCGGGGAACTCGGGGACGCGTTCGACCGCCTGCCGCGCGGCCTTCACCGCGACCTTTCCCGAGAGGCCCGCCGTCAATGGATAGACGGGTTCCAGAAGAGGCATCTCGTTTCGCGCTTCGGGGGACACGATATAGTCAGGGTGCGCCATCTGCAGGTTGTCGCCGTAGCGCTCGATGCGGCCGGAGACAAAGCGGACTTCGCCGACGGGCAATTGCTTTTCGATGAACTTGTGCTCGGCATGGAAGAACACGAGGTCGATGCGGCCGGTGTCGTCCTCGCACGTCACTTTGTAAGGCGCCTTGGTATTTCCGCGTGGCGACGGCTTGTGCTTCAGCACCCGAAGTTCGAGGGTGACGATGGTTCCAGGGGTGGCTTCCGCTAGCCGGGGCTGGCTGCGACGGTCGATGACACCGGTCGGCATGTGCCATAAAACGTCGATCACGCGCGGCTCCGACACCCCGGGTGGGAGGGCCAAGCATTTCTTCAACAGAAGGATGAGCCGGGGGCCGATGCCCGTCAGGGTTTGCGCCGACGCGAAAAGCGGGTTCAAGAAGGCTGGACGCATCGTCGAAAAAGGCTCGCGGTTGCTCGATTTCGCGGCCGCTACCGAAGGTCGCGGCAATAAGCATCGCCGGGTGCGCTAGGCGCCGCGAGCGGCGGGCGCTATAGGAGCCCTTCGCGAATAGCGCACCGTGACGGCCGGCCGGCACTCAGTCAAGCTGCCAGCGAGGCTTTATACCATTGCCATACAACCCGGACTGTAAATGACGGACGATCTTGAAACGCAGAAACGGCGGGCGTCCTACCGTGCCCATCACCGCGGTACCAAGGAAATGGATGTGCTCGTCGGGCGGTATGCGGATGCCCGGTTCGAGGATTATTCTTTAGAACAGATCGAGCGCTTCGAGCGTTTCATGACCATTCCCGATCCGGCGCTCCAGCAATGGATTTTCTCGGGCGAGGGTTACAGCGGGATCGAGTTCGAAGATCTGTTGGATGATATTCGCGCCTTTCATGGCCTTGGGGCAGAGGCGAGCTAAGACGATTTGATGACGACGCAAGTTCAAAATTCGCAGGCCATCATCTCCGGCGTTCCGGAGGGTTTCGACGGCCGCGTCATAGCCGATGTCACGAAGGCAGCGCGGACCGGCGATCAGCCGGGCATCCATTTGCATGTCGCGCGTGACGACCGGCGGCTCGACGAATTGCAGGCCGCGGTCGCCTTCTTCGCGCCCGATATCGCGATCGTGCCGTTTCCGTCGTGGGACACCGTACCTTACGACCGTACTAGCCCGAACTCTGAGATTGTTGCGAAACGGATCATGGCGCTGGGCAGGCTCGCCGTCGGTGGTCGGAAGAAGCCGACGTTGGTGCTGACGACGGTGAATGCCATTCTGCAGCGCGTGCCGCCGCGGAGTTTTATTCGCGGCGCGGTGAAGACGATTGCGCCGGGACAGCGGCTCGATCCGGCCGATCTGATCAAGCGGCTTGAAGCCTACGGGTACGACCGGTCGAGCACCGTGATGGAGCCCGGCGAATACGCGCAGCGTGGCGGCATTCTCGATCTCTATCCGCCGGGGCGCAGCAATCCGATCCGTCTCGATTTTTTCGGCGACCAGCTCGAAACCATCAAGGCGTTCGATCCCGAAACGCAGCGTTCGCTGAAGCCGGTGGCGAAGTTCTCGCTGATGCCTGTGAGTGAAGTGGCGTTCGGGGAAGCGGCAACGGCGCTGTTCCGCACGCGCTACGTCGCACTGTTCGGCGGCAATACCGGCGACGATCCGCTCTATGAAGCTGTCAGCAGTGGCCGGCGCTACGTCGGGCAGGAGCACTGGCTGCCCCTGTTTCATCCCAATCTTGAGACGTTGTTCGATTATCTGCCGGGCGTCGGTGTGAGCTTCGATCACAGCGCGGATGAAGCCGTCCACCAGCGGTTCGAGCAGATTGCCGAACATTACGAGGCGCGCGTCGATTCCCTCGAAGGCCAGCGCTTCGGCGCGCCCCCCTACAAGCCGGTGCCGCCCGACCAGATGTTCCTCGACGGCAAGGACTGGGCGGCGTCGCTCAATGCACGCGCCATCTCGCGCGTGACGCCGTTCGACGACCCGGGCTCGACGAACGTCTACGCGATGCACGGCAAGCGCGGACGTACTTTCGCGGCCGAACGCGCCAATCCGGACGCTAATGTTTTCGACGCCGCCGTCGGGCATATCCGGCGTATTCACGGCGAGAACCGCCGCGTCGTGCTCGCGGCCTGGACTCCCGGCGCGCGTGAACGTCTGATCACGCTTCTGGAAGACCACGGTCTCAAAGATACGGCAAAGGTCGAGAGCTTTGCCGACGTGCTGGCGCTGCGACCGAACGAAACGGCCTTCGCGGTATTCGGCATCGAAGAAGGTTTCGAGACGCCGGATTTCGCGGTCATCGCCGAACAGGACATCCTCGGCGACCGGCTTGTTCGTCAGCGTCGGCGCGCGAAGAAAGCCGCCGACGTCCTGACGGAGGCGACGAGCCTCTCGGTCGGCGATCTCGTCGTGCACAGCGATCACGGCATCGGGCGGTTTGCGGGACTGCAGACGATCACAGCGCTCGGCGCCCCGCATGATTGTCTTGAACTGCACTATGCCGGCGGCGACAAGCTGTTTCTGCCGGTCGAAAATATCGAGCTTCTGTCGCGCTACGGTTCTTCGGACGAAGGCGACGCGCAGCTCGACCGCCTCGGCGGTGTCGGCTGGCAGACGCGCAAAGCCAAGCTCAAGAAGCGGCTGCGCGAGATCGCCAACGAACTGATTAAGGTTGCGGCGCTGCGGGCCATGCGCGAGGCGCCCGTCCTCGTTCCACCGACCGGCGCTTACGACGAATTCGTTGCCCGCTTCCCTTACGAAGAGACCGAAGACCAGGCCGCCAGCATCGATGCCGTGCTTTCGGATCTCGCGTCCGGCAAGCCGATGGACCGGCTGGTCTGCGGCGACGTCGGTTTCGGCAAGACGGAAGTCGCCATTCGTGCTGCGTTCGTTGCGGCGATGAACGGCTTGCAGGTTGCCCTCGTGGTGCCGACGACGCTGCTCGCGCGACAGCATTTCCGGACCTTCAGTCAGCGCTTTCAGGGCTTGCCCGTGAAAATCGCGCAGGCGTCGCGCATGGTTGGCGCGAAAGAGCTTGCAGACGTGAAAGCCGGACTGAAATCCGGCGCTGTCGACATTGTCATCGGAACACATGCGCTGCTCGGGAAGGCGATTGACTTTGCTCGGCTCGGGCTGCTGATCATCGACGAAGAACAGCACTTCGGCGTCAACCACAAAGAGCGGCTGAAGAAGATGCGCGAAGACGTGCATGTGCTGACGCTTTCGGCGACGCCCATTCCGCGCACGCTGCAGCTGGCGTTGACGGGCGTTCGCGAACTTTCATTGATCACGACACCGCCGGTCGATCGCTTGGCGGTCAGAACGTTCATTTCGCCGTTCGACCCGGTGATTTTGAAAGAGGCTTTGCGGCGCGAACGCTTCCGCGGCGGACAGACGTATTACGTTGCGCCCCGCATTTCGGACCTCGACGACATCGCAGAATTTCTGCGGGAGGCCGTGCCGGATCTCGTCTTCTCGCGGGCCACAGGCCAGATGTCGCCGACCGAACTAGAAGATGTGATGACGGCGTTTTACGAAGGAAAATACGACATTCTGCTTTCGACCGCGATCGTCGAATCCGGCCTCGACGTGCCGAACGCCAATACGCTGATCGTGCATCGGTCTGATATGTTCGGCCTGGCGCAGCTCTATCAGCTTCGCGGCCGCGTCGGGCGGTCGAAGACGCGCGCGTACGCCTATATCACCACGCCGCCGGGACAGAAGCTGACCGAAGGGGCCGAGAAGCGGCTGAAGGTTTTGCAGTCGCTCGATACGCTTGGCGCCGGATTCTCGCTGGCGTCGCACGATCTCGACATTCGCGGCGCCGGTAATCTCTTGGGCGAAGAGCAGTCGGGCCATATCCGCGAGGTCGGCTTCGAACTTTATCAGTCGATGCTTGAAGAAGCCGTTGCCGCGATGAAGGGTGGCGATCTGGACGCCGCCGACAAGTGGAGCCCGGAGATCCAGCTCGGCACGTCGATCATGATTCCCGAGACGTACGTTGCGGACCTGCAGCTCCGCCTTGGCCTTTACCGGCGATTGTCAGGTCTCGAGGCGAGGTCCGACATCGACGCGTTCGCGGCGGAGCTGGTCGATCGCTTCGGGCCGTTGCCGCCGGAAGTCCAGCATCTTCTTGACGTAATGGAGATCAAGGGGCTCTGCCGCGCGGCGGGCGTCGCCAAGGTCGACGCGGGTCCGAAGGGCGCGGTCATCACGCTTTACAAGAGCAAGTTCGCGAACCCGGAAGGTCTCATCGCGTTCGTGCAGAATTCGCGTGGCCTGCTCAAGGTGCAGCCGGATCAGCGGCTCGTCTATCGATCCGATTGGGATCTGCCGGAGTTGCGTCTCAAGGGTGTTCGCGCGCTCGTGCAGCAGTTCGCAGATATTGCAGCGAAGACGAAGAAGGCGGCCTAGCTTTTCTAGTTCTCGTCATGGGGTCTGAGTAGCAACGGAACAGAAAACCTACACAAGCTCGCTGTCATACATATCTGATGGTGCGCTATGTCAGGTTCAGCCCGCCATCCGACAGCAAAATTTCGCCGGTCAGGTAGTCCGAGGCTACCAGCATAGCGACGATTTGGGCGACATCCTCCGGTCTGGCGGCTCTGCGCATGGGCGAGCGCTCCCGCCACAACTGTTGGGCAGCGGTCCAATCCGCCGTCAAAGGCGTATCCACCAAACCAGGGGCAACGGCATTCACTCTGATGTCCGGTGCAAGCGATACTGCAAGCAGGCGAGTGACATGGTTCAACGCGGCTTTGGATGCGGCATAAGGGATTGATGCGCCCTTGGGCCGGATGCCAGCGTGTGAGCTTACATTGATGACACAGCCCGGTCGGCCGCGTCGGGCTGCATCTCTCAAAGCTGTTTCGGCTTCCGCCACGAGGCGGAATGGGGCTACCACGTTGACCTCATGCAGCTCGTTCCAGATGGCAGGCGAAGCGGCCATAAGGTCGGCATGGGGAATAACGCGGCTGATGCCGGCATTATTAACGAGGACATCAAGCCGACCTCCCCAGGATACAGCCTCCCGGACAAGCTTTATCCTGTCAGCATCTACGGCCAAATCGGCTTGGATGTACGTAGCTTTTCCCAATTCAGCGGCTAACGCGAGTCCAGTTTCAGCGGAACTGCGCGAGTGCAGGACTACGGCATACCCCTCGCTGGATAGCCGGCGGGCTACGGCAGCGCCAATGCCCGACGTGGAACCAGTCACGAGGGCAACGCGCAAGGCACCATTTAGGGCTTGGATCAAAGAATATTTCTCCACTTGGGGGTTGAGTAGCAACGGAACAGAAAACCTACATAAGGCGCGGCTTCAGGCATCGGCTTGAATGGATCCCGGCCTTCGCCGGGATGACGTTATTGGAATTGGGATTTCTTACTTCGACGGGATGGGAAGGGTAAGAGCTTTGCGTTGCACCTTGCCGTTTGCCGTCCGCGGAAGGCGATCGATGAATACGATCTGCTTGGGAACCTTGTAGGCCGCGAGCCGTTCGGCAGCGAACGTTTTGACGGTGTCGGTCTCGATGGGCGCGGTGTCGTTCCTGACGACAAAAGCAACGATGACCGAGACGTCGCTGCGAACGTGGATTTCCGTGCACGCGACTTCGGAAACGCCCGGACACCCTGCAAGCGCCGCTTCGATTTCGAGGGGCGAAACGCGATAGCCGCCGGCATTCATGAGTTCGTTGGCGCGTCCCAGATGGGTGACGTAGCCGTCTTCGTCGAGCGAGCCCAAATCGCCGCCGACGAACCATACGCCGCGAAAGACGTCGGCTTCTTCCTCGGGACGGTCCCAGTAGCCGAGCATCAGGCCCGGGTCGGAGCGGTGAACGGCAATGAGGCCCTCGGCGCCCGTGGGCAGGGGCTGGTCGCCGCCTTCGGCCGGGAGGATCGCGACGCGGCGTCCGGCTTGTGGTTTGCCGACGGTGCCGGGGCGATAAGGCACGGACGGGCCGGTCGAGATGTAGGTCGAGATCTCGCTCATCCCGAGCGCTTCGTAGAGCGGCAGTCCGGTCGCGGCGGTCCAATCTTCGACGAGGCCCGGCGGCGGTGTTTCTCCGGCCATCAGGCCGTGACGAAGCTTGCCGAGTGTGCCGCGCTCAGGCTGCGCGTATTTCAGGATCTGGCGATAGACGCCGGGGACTGCCGCGAAGAGGGTCGCGCCGGTGGAGGCGATGAGGCCGGGCCAAAGTTCAGGCGCCTTGTCGCCGGTGCAGACAATGGCTGTCGCGCCATTGGCCCACGGGTCGGTCAGGCCGACGCCGAGCGTGAATGTCCAGTTGAACGCGCCCGCATGCAGCATGCGGTCTTCCGCGGTGATGCCGTACCAGCCTTGATACATCGGCCTGCGTCCAAGGGCGGAGCGATGCGCATGCAGCACGCCTTTGGGTCGCGAAGTCGTGCCGGACGTGTAGATCAGGAAGGCGGGATCGTTGGCGATGGTCGACGCGTAATCGGCCCGGATGGCGCCGCGCATAAGAGACGTGATGTCATCGGGCGTGAGGACGGACACGTGCGCGGGAACAAGATTTTCGGGAAGAGGTATCACCGTCGCTATTGCGGCGGCGCCGCTGTCTTCGAGAAGCGATTTCAGTTCGGAATGCGTCAACTGATCGGACAAGGGGAGCGCCACGAAGCCGCCTGCGATCGCAGCGAAGAACAACAGTGCCGATTGGCTGGAATTACCGAGCCGGATCGCAATGCGATCGCCGCGTTTCAGTCCGCGTGCGGCCAACCCCGAGGCCAAGCGACGAATTGCGTCCTCAAGTTCGGAGAACGACCAGGTCTCCGAGGGATGTTCCGGCGATCCTGTATCGTAGACGAGAAGTGCCGCCTTATCAGGCGTCTGGCGCGCCGCCCGGCCAACCGCGTATTCGGCCATGTTGAAAGGCCTATCGTCGATCGGCGTCATTTGCCTTCGGTCCACCACGTGTCGAGGGCATAGCCGAAGAGCGGTGTCTTTTCGGGGTGTTTCAGGCGCGACCAATAGGGGACCCACTGGCGCGGCGTATAGAACAGCGGAACGACATAGTCGCCCGAGAGCAGCACGCGATCGAGGGCGCGGACAGAGGAAATGAAATCGGTTTCGGTGTCTGCCGCCAACATGGCGTCAATCATGGCGTCGGCTGCGGGATTTTTGACGCCGGCAAAATTAAACGAGCCTTTGGCGTTCGCCGTTTTTTCGGACCAGCGAAAGAGCTGCTCGTTGCCCGGGGAGAGCGAAGACGGCCACGTGTTTTGGATCATGTCGTAGTCGAACTCGGTCAACCGAGCCTGGTATTGCGCGCTATCAACCAGGCGAACGCGCGCCACGATTCCGAGAGGCGCAAGGCTGCGGGCATAGCTCAGCAGCAAAGCTTCCTGGGCGCTGCTGTTTGCCAGAATTTCGAACGTTAGCGGCTGGCCGGTCTTGCCGTTGATCATGCGGCCGTCCTTCAGGACCATGCCGGCTTCTTTGAGGAGTGCGAAAGCTGCCCGTTGGTTGGGGCGATCCTGGCCGCTGCCGTCGCTTGTCGGAAATCGATAGGTGCCTTCCATGAACTCGGGGCGAACGGCATTGGGGAAGGGCGCAAGCAGATTGCGTTCGTAGGCGTCCGCAGGGTGTCCGGTCGACGCGAGATAGGATCGCGCAAAGTAGCTTTCCGTGCGCTTGTAAAGCCCATTGTAGAGAGTGCGGTTGCACCATTCGAAATCGAAGAGGGTCATCAAAGCGCGGCGGACGCGCGGATCGGCGAAGATCGGGCGGCGGGTGTTGAAGACCAGCGCGGTCATGCCGGCGGGCAGGCCGATGTCGAATTGGGCTTTGATGATCCGGCCGTCGCGAACGGACGGAATATTGTAGCCCGTGGCCCAGCGGCCCGGATCTTCTTCAAGGCGCAGATCGATGTTTCCGGCCTTGAAGGCTTCGAACATGGCGGACGCATCGCGATAATAGTCGAAGCGGACCTCGTCGAAGTTGAAGCGGCCGCGATTGACGGGAAGGTCTTTGCCCCAATAGTCGGGATCGCGCTGGTAGATGATCGAGCGCCCGGCATCGATTTTCGAGACCGTGTAGGGGCCGGAGCCGACAAGGGGCGTCATCGAGGCGGATGCGAACTTCTCGGGCGTTGTCGCGTGCGCGGCGAAGACGGGCATCAGGCCGAGGATCAGCGGCATCTCGCGATCGCTCGCGTCCTCAAATGTGAAGCGAACGCCGTGCTCACCGACTTTTTCGACCTTCGTCACTTTGGCGAAGTAGGTCCGGTGATTGGGCCTGCCCTTTTCCTTCAGCAGCTCAAATGAGTTGATAACATCTTCGGGCGTGACGGGCTGGCGGTCGGAGAAGCGTGCGGCGGGATTTAGTTCGAACGTCACGGATTTGCGGTCGTCGGCGATATCGATCGTCTCGGCAAGCAATCCGTAGAGGGTGAACGGCTCGTCCAGGCTTCGCGCCATCAGGCCTTCTATGACAAACTCGCGAATTCCCGATGCGGGCGTTCCGCCGACGATCAGAGGATTGACGTTTTCATAGGAGCCGAGAACGCCGAGCGTCAGCTTTCCACCCTTGGGGGCCGCGGGATTTACATAGGGGAAGGCTTTGAAATCATCGCCGAAGAGCGGTTTTCCATGCATCGCGATCGCATGGACCGGGGCGGCGTTGGTGCCTGAGGCCCACATGACCACCAGCAGGACGACGAGAGAAAATTTCCCAAAAGGCATGCCGGTTCCTGAATATTCGTCCACCGGCTCGCTAACACATGATAATCCCGGCACTAAGGCACCCTCATAGGGGCCGCCGACGACTTCTAGCTTCGACGAGCGGCGCCTGTCCAGCTTGTCGCAGTTGCTGGTGGGCCACGATGGCGCAGGCCGCGACAAAGCCCCCAATTGGCAGTCCCCCTGGCCACGGGATTGCCGTAATCCGAGCCTTAGTCGGCCTCTGGAACGGCAGAGGAATATGCCGTGTCTGCGCGGGCTTGGTGTCTAGCCTTTTGGCGCGGCGATGTGTGGGGAGCGCCGGTATGGCCGGCGCAAAAACAAGCGAGGATTTTTACGTTGATGGCAAACGCAGTATTGCGCGCGAGCGGCAGGGCGCTCGTATCAGCCGTGGCGATTGCGGCGGCAATGGCGGCTGCTCCCATCTGGGCGCAGGCGGCGGACAAGAAGGCTGCTGCGGCGCCGGCCGCTAAGACTGCTGCTGCACCCAAAAGTGCATGGGTCAAGCTTTGTGAGAAGGCTCCTGTCGTTACGAAAGGTGCGGATGGCAAAGAGGTCAAGACAGAGAAATCGCTCTGCCTGACGCACCATGAACGTCTGGACGGCAACACTGGGATGGTTCTGGTTTCGGCGGCCATCCGCACGGTCGAGGGCTCACCGAAGAAATCCTTGATGATCATGGTGCCGCTCGGCATGGCCATCCCGCCGGGAATTCGCGCTGCCATTTACACGAAGGCGCAGTGGGCCACCGCTTCCAAGGGCGGGAAGATCGACGAGAAGCAGTTGAAGCCGATCGAGTTGAAATACGCCCTTTGCCATCCGGCAGGCTGCACCGCTGAAACGGAAGCCACGCCTGAGATTCTCGCCGAAATGTCTAAGGGCGGCGGCATCATGGTTCTGGCGATGAACGCCGCGGCGCAGCCGATCGGCTTTCCGGTGCCGCTCGACGGCTACAATGAAGCTGCCGCCGGCCCGCCCGTCGACAACAAAAAATATGCTGAAGCCCGGAGCCAGCTGATGGCGCAAATTCGTGCGCGTCAGCAGCAGATGGCCCAAAAGTGGAAGGCCGATGAGCTGAAGAACCTGCCGCTCGACGGTCCCGGTGCGCCTCCGGTCGAGAGGGAGCCGACGACGACGGGCTCGACGAAGAAGAAGTAAAAAGGCCGTAGCGCCTTTTGTAGATAGGGCCGCTCCGATGCGTTCGGGGCGGCCATTTTATTTTGTGCGCTTGCTTGCGTTGTCTCGCGGACGATCAGTTTCGGGCCTCTGGCCGGAGCCGGTATCCGCCGTTGCCGTCCTTAATGAAATGATCGCTGATATCGGGGTGGCGCAGCGGCCGCTGGTCGTCGTCGAGCAGGAGGTTCTGTTCGGACACGTAGGCGAGATAGGTCGTCTCCGCGTTCTCGGCGAAGAGATGGTAGTAGGGCTGATCCTTCCGGGGGCGAACCTCTTCCGGGATCGAGAGCCACCACTCTTCCGTGTTCTCGAATTCAGGATCGATATCGAAAATCAGTCCGCGAAACGGATAGAGCCGATGGCGGACGACCTGACCGATCGAGAATTTCGCGTGTTTGATGTCACTCATGGCGTAAATGTGTGGCAACGGAGCCGAACGCGCAAGTCCATCCGCGTTACGCCTATAGGTCGCCGTAGAGCGCGGCACGTTCGGCGTCTTTGGAGGCCACGATTTTTGCAAGGTCGACGATGACCTTGGCCTGCTTCCAGGTGGCGTCGTCCTGCATCTTGCCGTCGAGCATGACGGCGCCGGTTCCGTCCGGCATGGCGTCCAGGATGCGCTTGGCGAATTTGACTTCCGCGGGGTCAGGCGAGAATACGCGTTTCGCGATCTCGATCTGGGAGGGATGCAGGGACCAGGCTCCGAGGCAACCCTGGAGAAAAGCATTCCGGAATTGCGCCTCGCAGGCTGCGAGATCGGAAAAGTCGCCGAAGGGGCCGTAGAACGGCTTCAGACCGTAAGCCATGCATGCGTCGACCATCTTGCCGATGGTATAGTGCCAGAGGTCCTGCTGGTAGAACGTGCGGGTGGCGCCGGGATTGTCTTTCTGGACATCCGCCAGCACGCCGTAATCGGGATGGCCGCCGCCGACGCGCGTCGTTTTCATTCCCCGGGACGCTGCGAGGTCGGCCGGTCCGAGGCTCATGCCGTGCATGCGGGGCGAAGCCGCCGCGATGGCCTCGACATTATTGACGCCCTCGGCGGTCTCGAGAATGGCATGGATCAGGATTGGTTTCTTGACGCCATGCTTGGCTTCGAGCTGGGCCAGGAACTGGTCGAGATAGTGGATGTCCCACGGCCCCTCGACCTTCGGCAGCATGATGACGTCGAGCTTGTTGCCGACGCTCGAGACGATTTCGGTGATATCGTCGAGGACCCACGGAGAATTCAGGCAGTTGATGCGCGTCCAAACGCCGGTCGCGCCAAAATCATTGTCGCGGACCATTTGGATGAAGCCTTTGCGGGCGTTCTCTTTCTGGTCGAGGGGTACGGCATCTTCGAGATTGCCGAGAACGACATCGACCTGCGCCGCCAGCTCCTTGATTTTTGAGCGGATTTTTTCGTTATGAGGCGGCACGAAATGGATCATGCGCTCGAGCTTGACGGGGAGGGTCCGGAAGGGTTCGGGCGCGCCGATGGCGAGGGGGGAGAAGTGCTTGGCGGGCGTGCGCGTCGAAGCCATCGGCTGCTATCCTATTCAAACGCTTGGGAAGATCATGCACCTTTGTGGGGTCGAGGCGCCGCTGTCAACGGGGCAGACTGGCAGGTTGCGCCTCGGGAGGAGGAGCCCGCATTCGTTGTCTGGTTGGCGAGCGCGCACAGAGTGCACCCCTTCCTTTGCGTGGGCAAAAAAGCTCAATGTCATCGCGGCCAAAGCGCAGCGGAGAGCCGGGACCCAGGCCCGCATGCGAACTATTTCGCTGGGTCCCGGGTCACGCGAGTGGCTCGTCCGGGATGACAACTTGGTGGATTTGCATCGTCGAGAAGATGAAGTAACCGGGGCCGCGGGTTCGCCGCCGCGTGCAATGCACCGGCGGTTGAAGTCGGATACAGAGCGCGCCGGCACCTGGTGCCGTTCGATCCGAAGAAGGAAGCGGCGCCTTGGCGCGCTCCGTAGCTGGCGTTCTGATCGACCGGTCCGGTATGGGAGGTGCTTTAGTCCTCCGACGGTGGGTACCGTATGCACATTGATCACCGGGCGGTTCGCTCCGTTCGTGCCTCGGGCCGTTACTCCCTTGGGCCGCCGAACGTTTAACCAGCCGCTCACCCCCAATCTCCAAACGGTCTCGAGACTGTCCGTCGTTCGTCGAGGCGAGGTGGGACGATTATGCGTGAGGCTGAGGATGCGGGGATAAGTTTTTCGTTCGGCTTAGTGCCGCCACTGAATTCATCGCACAGGATGCGAGTGTCCGTTATCCGTCGCACTTCGGACCTGGTTCGATGTCGGAGAAGGGCCAATTACGGTCATGTCGGCGAAAGGCGGCATGATCTTCACAATGTCCGCTTGTATACAAAGCAAACATGAGCGTGGTGCGTTGCGCGGTCAGCTGCCGCCTCCCTGAAGACTTCGCTGTCTGACCCAACGCGGAACTCAATGCGCCTGCCGCGCGAGGTAGATCGTCTGCGTGACCGTCCGGTTTTGAAGTGGGTTATCGAACGTCACCGGAACGGCGGATGACGAACTGAATACAGCCGCGAGTTTCGCCGTGAACTGGTCATCGGGCGGGTCGTCGGACCAGAGACCGAAGACGCCACCAGGTTTCAAATGCGATTGCACTCGCCCAAGTCCTTTCGGTTCGTAGAACTCGGCATTCGGCGGCGTCAGGAAACGGTTCGGGGCATGATCAATGTCGACGAGTATTGCATCAAACTGACGCCCGGGTGATTCCGGATCAAATCCTGCGGTGGAACGGGACATGGCGAAGAAGTCGCCATTGATAAATCGGCAACGGTGATCTTGCACAAGTTGCGCCCCAAGCGGCACGAGACCGGCAACGTGCCAGTCGATTATGGCGTCCAACGCCTCGATCACAATCAGGCTGCCGACACTGGTTTCTTCCAGGACCGTTCGCGCCGTGTAACCGAGACCTAATCCGCCGATGACGACATCGATTGCGCTTCTAACTATATTTGCAAGCCCCAGTCGCGCCAACGCCACTTCTGATTCCGTGAATAAATCCGACATGAGATGCTCTTCGCCAAGTTTGATCTCAAGAACATCGACATTGAGCTGAAGCAGGCGCCGTCTTCTCAAACTGAGCAAACCGAGTGCCGTATCCCGATACGCCAGCTCTTCGAAAAGTTTCGGCATGCCTGTGCTCCTCTTCGATGCTTTGTCTCGACAGGACAACGCCAGCCGCCCTACTCCACGTTAAAGTGGAACGGCTGCTGTTGCCCGGAGAACTGACATTGGCTAACCGACGCGATGGGCCATAAGCGCGCTTCCCGTCGGCGGCCAATGCGGAGCCGCTTATGCGTCGAAACTAGTCGCAAGTAGAATTGCTCGCGCTTTCGACGATCGGCCAACAGCAAAACTCCTGCCATTCGCCGAGCAGTGACTTCAAAGACGACCCAGATTTATGTGCGCTCAATTTCTGCCGCCGCGATGAACAGGCACCCGCCGCGCATGCGCGAGAGTTGCCGACGACTAATAGCGTTTCCGATGAACATAACTTCGCCCAACGCAAAATAAGCGTTGAAATAGTAATACAGGAGCACCAGCCGTGATCTCGGGTCGGTTCATCAACCCGATTCAGAGGCCTTCCTCCTTTAGTTCTTCGGTCGACTCGATCAGCGCATCAATTGGAGCCGCCTCGCGGCGGGTTACGGTGGTGAGGAAATAACCATAGCCTAGGGCCAGGATGGCGACGAAGATGCCAAAAATCAGGAAATTGTAATAAATCATGGCGATCATACAGATCACCGACGCAAGGAGTGCGACAGCTGGAAAATAGGGATAGAACGGCGCCATAAATGGCCGAGACATCGTCGGCTCCGATCGACGCAGTTTGAACAAACTCGCCATGCTGATGATGTACATCAATATTGCGCCGAACACCGACATGGTGACGATATTCGCGGTCAATGGCTGGCCGCCGATGACGATCAGGTTGTCGCTGAAGATGGCGAGGATCCCGACCGCGCCGCCGGCGAGGATCGCGATGTGTGGCGTCTTAAAGCGCGGGTGCACTTTCGCCAGCACTGCAGGCAGGTAACCCGCGCGCGCCTGGGCAAAGATCTGTCGCGAGTAGCCGATAATTATTCCGTGGAACGAGGCGACAAGTCCGAAGAGGCCCAACGCCACCAGCATGTGCAGCCAGCCGCTTTTTTCGCCCACAACGTACTTCATCGCTTGCGGCAGAGGATCATTGATGTTCGCCAGTTTGGTCCAGTCGCCTGCGGCACCCGCGAACAACATGACGCCGATGGCCAGCGCGAGAAGCGTCAGGATGCCAGCAATATAAGCGATGGGGATCGATCGTTTAGGGTCTTTCGCTTCTTCGGCCGCCATGGCGACGCCCTCGATGGCGAGGAAGAACCAGATCGCGAACGGAATCGCCGCGAACATGCCGGAAATCGCGGCCATGCTGAATTGATCTTGCCCGGACCAACCGCCCTTGACGAAATTCGCCATTGAAAATCCCGGACTGACGACGCCCATAAATACCAGCAGTTCGAAAATCGCCAAAAGAGTGACGACCAGTTCGAACGTCGCGGCGATCGCGACGCCGAGAATGTTCAAGCTCATGAAGATGAAATAGGCGCCGACGGCTGCGACTTTGGGGTCGAGCGAGGGAAACTGCACATTCAAATAGGCGCCAATGGCAAGTGCGATGGCCGGGGGCGCGAAGACGAATTCGATTAGCGTCGCGGCGCCTGCGAAATAGCCTCCCGTCGGACCAAAAGCATGGCGGGCGTAAGCGAACGGGCCCCCAGCGTGGGGGATCGAAGTTGTCAATTCGGTGAAGCTGAAGATAAAAGTCGTGTACATCGCGGCGATAAACAGAGCCGTGACGGTAAACCCGAGTGTGCCAGCTGTGGCCCACCCGTAGCTCCAGCCAAAATATTCGCCGGAGATGACGAGCCCGACCGCAATCGCCCACAACTGTAGAGTTGTCAAACTCTGTTTCAGCTCCTGGTGCGTGACGACGCCGACGTGATGCTTGTGTGCCTCGTGATCGGCCAAGTGCATCGGAAAAGCTCCAAGAGCCGGATGAGCCTTAGAGATACATGCTCAAGGACTCCGTCACAAGCGGATCTGCAGCGAAAAGCGCAATCTGGCAAAAAACGGTGCGAACCTATCGGACGCGGCGGCAGGTCATTGCTGGCGACAACGGGCCGTTAAACGACATCAAGGCAGGCCATTCACGATGAAAGCAGTTCAGTCGGCGGATGCGCCGCTGGCACCATTCAACTTCCAGCGCCGGACGCTACGCGCCAACGACATCGCCATGGAGGTGCTTTACTGGGGCATCCGCCATACGGACTTGCACCAAGCACGCAACGACTGGGGCTGGCGCGTGTATCCGATGAACAGCAGCGGTACGAAAGGAATTCGGTTGCGTCAAAGGCGGTCGATGCCCGGTTCTAGCCCGTTGTCGAACAGCGAATGGGTGAAAGTTATTAAGTCTCCTTGAGTGTCCGATTAGGGTCATTTGCGTCGGCTGGGGGTGTCCGGACAATGTCGAGTTTGCGGGCAATGGCAGGGTCATCTGCTCCGATAGCGCGACATGTTCTGAATAGCTTTTCACGGTTCTCCCGCTACGCTTGAAATCGGCGGCAATTGCGCCGAAAAGTGCCAACTTCGAAAAGCGGAGCCACTGGCGCGCGCCGCTTCACGCATCTCGAAGGCTCAGCGATGATCGAGGTCACCAACCAGCCCCCGCCTCTCGAGAATTACGATCTGTTCTCGAGCGATACCGTTCTCAGGGAAGCGCTGAAGCGCGAAAAAGCCGGATGGGCGTCGGCGGATTTAGAGCGGCTCGGCCGCCGGCTCGGAACGTCTGAAATCATCGCGGCGGGCGCCGACGCCAATCGCCATCCGCCCGTCCTCAAGGCGTTCGACCGATACGGGCACAGGATCGACGAGGTCGAATTTCACGCAAGCTGGCACACGCTTTTGAGGCTGGCGCTGGACTCGGGGCTTCATACCTCACCCTGGGCGGAGCCTCGCGAAGGCGCGCATGTTGCGCGCGCGGCAGGCGGCTACATGCTGGCCCAGATCGAGAGCGGTGTTTATTGCCCGGTCTCGATGACGTACGCCTCCGTCGCGACGCTGAAGCACGCACCTTCGATCGCGTCGGAGTGGCTGCCGCGGATCTACTCCCGCGCCTACGATCCGCGCTTTCGACCAGCGGCGGAAAAGACGTCGGCGCTGATCGGAATGGCGATGACGGAAAATCAGGGGGGCTCGGACCTGCGGTCCAACGTTACGCGGGCGGAGCCTTATCGGAGCGCGGGCGAGCGACACGACTACAAGCTGACGGGGCATAAATGGTTCATGTCGGCGCCGATGTGCGACGCGTTTCTGGTGTTGGCGCAGACGCCGGCGGGTCCGACGTGTTTTCTGGTTCCGCGCTGGACGGCGGAGGGAGCAAGAAACGCCATCCACATCCGCCGTCTGAAGGACAAGCTCGGCAATCGCTCGAATGCGTCGAGCGAAGTGGAGTTCGAGGGCGCGCACGGGGAGCTTCTCGGGGAAGAGGGACGCGGTATCCCAACCATTATCGAGATGGGGAATTACACGCGTCTCGATTGCGCGATCGGTTCGTCGGGCTTGATGCGCCAGGGTCTGGTCCAGGCGATCCATCATGCGCATCATCGGCGTGCGTTTCAGAAGTTTCTCGTCGATCAAGCCCTGATGGCGAACGTGCTTGCCGATCTCGCGATTGAGACCGAGGCCGCGACCGTTCTGACGATGCGTCTCGCGCGCGCCTACGATGAAGGCGACGAAGCGGCTCTGGCGTTTCGTCGTGTGGTGACGCCCGCCGCGAAATTCTGGATTTGCAAGCGGGCGCCGGCGTTTGCGGCAGAGGCGATGGAAGTCCTCGGCGGGAACGGCTACGTCGAAGAGTTCAATCTGGCGCGGATCTACCGCGAAGTTCCGGTCAATTCGATCTGGGAGGGTTCAGGCAACATCATGTGCCTCGACGTGCTGCGGGCGGTGGGGCGTTCGAAATCGGCCATGGAGATGCTCGTCGATGAATTGAGTGAGGCCGCAAAGGAAGATCGCCGGCTCGGCGCGTTCGTGTCGAAGTTCCGCGAGAACACGCAAAGTGCCGATGAATCGCAGGCGCGCATTTTCGTGCGGAGCTTGGTCCTCGCTCTCCAAGCGGCGCTTTTGATCAGGCACGCGCCGAGCGAGATCGCGGATGCCTTTTGCGAAACGAGATTGGGCGGCGACGGAGGCGGCGCTTTCGGTCTTCTGCCGTCGGGAACGAATACGAAAGCGATCATCGCGCGGGCGGCGCCAGCGCTGAATTGACAGGCTCGCGTGTCGTGCCAACCGGCGCAGCGCGGGCCGCGATCGATGTCCGACGCGCGACCCGACGCCCAATTAGCCTACTTTGGGGTCTGGAACGGCGTTGGCGTCCGGCGCCGGATTTGCGGCCGGGCCCGCGGCATTCGTAATCTCCGGCAGCTTCTCGGCGAGAGCGCCGACGATTGCATCGACGGGAATGCCCAGCGACTTGGCGATCTGTTGAACGTGCTCGTCGCCGAGCGCGGTTTTGATTTGTTCCGCCGTAATCGGCAGATTGTCCTTGTTCTTATCGAACCATGACTGGACCTGATCGGCAAAGCCCGCGCTCTGAAGCTTGGCGAGGATCGCTTGCAGGCCTTCGGTTCCAAGAACGCTTTTCATGAGATCGGGTAGTGCCGCCTGCTCGGCTTGTCCGACCATATTTCCAACAACCCCCTTCAGCGCGTCGCTCCAACCCATGCTCTGCCCTTTCCTTGATCAATAGGTGCACGAATCTCACGCTTGCAAAGCCGCTTGGCGGCCGGTTCACAGGCGTTGCCATTTCTGCGCGAAGATCAGCTATCGAACGCCGAATTTCGTGCAGGGCTAAGCGGCTTCGATACTATGCCTGTGCTACAGGGCCGTAAATGCCGGCGTGGAAAAACGTTCATTTAATAAAGCGCATGGCAGGGTTTCGCCGGATGGCGATTCACCCTATTGCCATAGGATGATCAAAGTTCGCCGGTACCTCCCACACATGATCATGAAAACTCGGCAAGTTGATTCCAGGGATCGCAGCCTTCGTGTAGGTGCTGCAAGCCTGTCCGCGCTCTTTTTGTTGACGGCCGTTGTTCACGCCGAGGATTGCGTCGACGTTCAGTCGACCGCAGCGGTGGCGGACTTCAAGCCGTGCGAAGAATTCGGACCGCAGCTCGATATTAACGGAGTCCTGGCGGAACGCGCAGCGCCGGCAGCGACGGCACCACAGTCCGATTCCGTTCCGTGGATCGCAACCGACACCCGGGATATTCCGGCGACTTTCAATACCAGCGATACCGGCGTTTCGGTTCGCACGAGCCTCGGTGCGTGGCGAGACTACAATGTCCGAGAGGCTTCTCCGACCGTCGAACAGCCGCAGTTCGGAGCGGCCAAGAATGCGTTCGAGTTGCCGAAGGCCCCAGTGACTCCGAAGACGCGGATCGATGTTTGGAGCAGTCTCGACGTCGAGGGATATGACGGCGAGCGCGATCAATCGACACGGGCCGGTTTCGGCGCCGACTACAGGTTGGGCAAGACGACGACCGTCGGGGTTTCTCTCGAACATGGCGATGCGAGAACCGCGACGGTGTCGGGCACCGAGGAGGATCAAAAAGCATCCGCCTACGTGACCATGAAGGCGACGCCGTTGCTCAGCTTCGATGCGCGAACCGAATGGCAAACGGGAAACACAGAGTTCGCAGAAAGTTCGGGCGCAGCCGAAAGAGGCGCCGTTATCCTCTCACCGAAGATCGATCACTCCTTTCAACTCGATAACGGAACGACGCTGTCGCCGTTTCTGAGCTACCAGCGCGAGTTCGGCATCTCGACATCGCACAAGGATGGTATCGATCCGACTTTCGACGCGGCGCAGTCCGCCAGCGCGGGTGTTACCTATGCGAAGCCCGACGCTTATTCGCTGAGCGTCTCAGCCGATGTCGACAATCTCGGCGCAACGGACGATTCACAAAGCCTCAGCAGTAAACTGCAGTTGAGCGTTCCGCTCAGCAAGTAAATGGCCGCGCGCCGACGCTGAGCGACCGCCTTTCAAAGCGGGGCTTTGAAGACGAAAAACGCGCCAAGCGCGATGAACGCGAATCCGACCGCGTGGTTGATCGTGAGCGACTCCCCGAGATATGCGACGGAGAAAATCGAGAATACAGTCAGCGTGATGACCTCCTGCAACGTCTTCAATTCCGCAGGCGAATAGACCGCGCTGCCGTAGCGATTGGCCGGAACGGCCAAGCAATATTCAAAGAACGCGATACACCAGCTCACGATGATCACGAGCCAGAGCGGCTTGCCCATAAATTTGAGGTGGCCATACCAGGCGAATGTCATGAAGATGTTCGACATCGTCAGCAGGACGATGGGCAGGATTGACTGAGGGATCATGTGAATTCCGTCTGTGGTCCGCTCCGGGGAATGCAGGTCCTGGAGGATGCGCTCCATCGGCTATTACCGCCAATCAATGGGAATTGCGAAGCGGAACCGGCGATGATCCGCATGCGTTGGTGCCTCAGTAGAAGCCGGCGAGCTTCGAGACGTCTCACAGTATGAGGGACACGGTATCCAGGCGCATCGCTCTGGGATCTCGATGGTGCTCGTCATAAATTTCTGTATGGAGGAGAGTGAAGAATGCTACGCGATGTCATCCTTTGGTTCGCAGGTGTTCCGCTGGTCGTTATCATCGGTCTCCACCTGTTCGGATTTCTGCACTAATTCATCGGAACACGCGCAAACCCAGAGCTTCGCTCTGGGTTTTCTATTTTCGGAGAGCCGGCTTTGCGCGATCAGCTCGCATCGTTATCATCAATTTCGCCGCTCGTCGCCAGCATGACGGCAACGTGCCGATTCAAGGCGTCGGCCGCCAATGTCGGCACGAGCGCCGGTCCGATGGGACCGTGCGAGGCGTCGTAAGCGGTCCGCATCGCGCCGCTCTTGTCCCACACCACCAACGCGTAGCCGGCGATGCCTTCGTCCGTTGTGTCGACGGCCGCGGCAAACTTGGCCAGCAGATCGTCACGCAGAAGATTTGTCTGTTGCTCGGCGCGGGCGGCCTTTTCGGAGGCCAATTTAACAAGGTGGGGCATGGTTTTGGACCGGTTTACAGGTTGTGCCTCTGATAACGCGCGGGAGACGGCCCAGGTTCATGAGGCAAATGTGCCATGCGACTGCGGGGCTTGACTGGGCTAATGGGATAGGCATTCTCCAGATGCCGCGAAACGGAGGCACCGGGAAACCCGGTAGATTGTGGAGATGTCGGCCGGTCGACATCGTCAACAATCGAGGTCGTCATGCTTCCCGGCACCATGTCCGGCGGCGCGCACGCGAGCTATAAGTCCGTTTCGCCATCGCCAGCCTGCCTTTCCACTGAACAAACCTATTCAGGTACGCACACGTTTCTCCGGGTGCCGCACGTCAAGCGCGCGAAGGCCGGGGATTTCGCAATTTTAGGCGTTCCGCTCGATATCGCTACGTCGAACAGGCCGGGAGCCCGGCTAGGGCCTGACGCGGTGAGATCGGCGTCGGCGCAGCTTGCGGAACTCAAGGCGTATCCCGGCGGTTTCGACCCGCTGAGCTACGTGAATGTCGTCGATCTCGGCGACGCGTGGCTCGACTACGGCTTCCCGCAGACGATCCCGGCCGCAATCGAGGCGGCGGCGTCCGACGCCGTTTCGGCGGGCGCGTTCCTGTGCTCGCTCGGCGGCGATCATTTCATCAGCTATCCGCTGCTCAAGGCGCACGCCAGGGCGCATGGACGTCTGACGCTCATTCATTTCGATGCGCACACCGATACGTGGACTCCACGGGTCGGCGCCGACGGGAGCGTCGAACTCAATCACGGGACCATGTTCGCACAAGCGATCGACGACGGCCTGATCGATCCGATCACGTCGAGCCAAATCGGGATCAGGACCTGGGTCGACGATGCGAAAGGCATGAACATCTTCGACAACGTGGCGGTTGCCGAAAAGGGCGCGGCGACGATTGCGGCCATGGTGCGAGAGCTTGCCGGCGATACGCCGTGCTATCTGACCGTCGATATCGATTGTCTCGATCCCGCCTTCGCGCCCGGAACCGGCACGCCGGTCACCGGCGGGCTGGCGCCGCGAGAACTGCTGGCGATGCTCAGGAGCCTCGACGGCTTGAAGATCGTCGGCTGCGATGTCGTGGAGGTGGCGCCGGCTTACGATCAGGGAGGCATCACGGCATTGGCTGCGGCGACTGTGGTTTACGAACAGGCCTGCCGTCTGGCCCGGCAGAACGGTGCCAAAGCGGCCTCCTATCCGGCGCCGCGCGTCGGCGGGCCATCTCACGATTAACGGCATTTCGTCGGTCGTCTGAGCATCGGTCTCCTCGGGAACAGCGGGAGGTTGCGGCCTCCCGCTATTTCTCTTCGCAACGAGAGCCCGGGTGGGGCTCTCTTCGAGAGAAGAGATGGAGATCTTAAATGGCCTCTTTTTTTAGCTTCGTTCTGCCGGCGCCGCGTTCCGTTGTCGTTGCGTGCGCCGCTCTTGCTGGCGTCCTGTCGACGGCGAGCGCTGCCGGTGCGGTGAGCCTCCGTGTGCAGCTGGCCTGCGCGACCGATTACTACGCCCATTGCAGCGCCTACAGTCCGTCGAGCCCGCAGGTCAGGTCGTGCATGCGCGCGGTCGGGGCGGGCCTTTCCAAACGTTGCGTCAGCGCATTGATCTCGGCGGGTGAAGTTTCGGCTGGAGAAGTTGCACGGCGGGGCCGCCTGTCGGAGACCGCGGCGCGCTAAATTTGCTCATCTTCTTGGATGCGTGATGGGGTGACCGGCGCGCCCCAGTCGCAACGTGCATGACGATCGGCAACGGAATCTTAACCACCGCGACGAAATTATTAAGCCAACGTTCAATTGGCTTTCTGGGAAGTCATGTCGCTCCTTGCCGTCTCGCGTGAACTGCCGTCCGTTACGCCCATCGTTCCGGGCTTTCCATTCTCTCTTCCTCCGCTGCAGGCTCGTGCTCGCAAGGACAAGCTGCTCAGCGTTGCGCTGCACGAACTGCGGCCGACACAGATGGCCGTCGGTATGCGGGCTGTTGCGGCCAAGCGGGAAAAGGTCGAGCGGCGGGCGCGAAGCAACCGCAAGCTTCGGCGTTTTTTGGAGGATCGGCCGATCCCGGCGATCCGCGGCCCGAACGACGATCTCTTCATCATCGACCATCATCATCTCAGCCTTGCTTTGTTGAAAAGCGACGTCGAGGAAGCCTTCGTCAAGGTCGTTGGCGATCTCTCCTTTCTGCCGCGCAAGCGCTTTTTGCGGAAGATGGCCGGCCTCGGGTTGCTGCATGCTTATGACGGACATGGGCGGGCGGTTTGTCCGACCAAACTTCCCGGGCGGTTGGACGAGCTCCGATGCGACCCATACCGCGACTTGGCTTGGTCGGTGCGAGAAGCCGGGGGCTTTACAAAGACAGGTAAGCCCTACGCCGAATTTCGCTGGGCGGATTTTTTCCGAACCCGCATTCCGCGGTCGACCGTGCGGCGCGATTTCGATTATGCGCACGACAGGGCGATGTGGCTCGCCCGGTCGCGTGACGCCGTTCGGATGCCCGGCTATGTCGGCCGATAGATCGGGCGCCGGCGGATCGACGGCGGCTTTTCGATCAATGCCGGGGCGAATTGAACGAGAAATCGAATTCGTCAGCGTTGACGTTCTGGGCAGCTTGGCGCCAATCGGCGCCGGTGTTCAGGTTCGGCGGCGGCTCGATTTCAGCGTGGGCCGGGTTCCCGTGCTGATCGATCGCGCCGTGGGAGGGGTCGCGTACGGGGAGCGCGCACAGGCGCGCGGACAGTTCTTGCAGCTCACCGAGAATGGCCTCGCGCCGTAGTTCATGTTGGAGCGCGACGTTGCGAACGTCACGCAGCAGTTGCTCGTCTACGCGCCGGAGCGCGTCCGACAGCGTGTGGATGAAATCCTGTTCGGTTCGGGCATTCTCCGCGAGGCGGCTCAACATTTCTTCGACGTTTTTGGATATCCCGGTCATCGATCTCTCCTCGCGGTTTGGGTGAGCCCTCTATGGCAAACCGCGCGATTCGAATGGCTAAAAATTGTTGCCGATATACTCATCCCCTGTTCTATGAGGGGCCGAGTCGCGAACGCATGTTCGCGATCGCGCCGTCGAATTGATCCGTGTCGAGACGAAAAAAGCGCGTCGCAATCCGATGCAACGCGCCTTTTTCATGCATAAACTTCAAGGAGCTGACGTTCGCTTTACGTCGTACGCGTCATGAATTGCTTTGTGGAAAGCGTGCTCGTTGTGGCGGCTCGATTCTTAGAGACGTCGGCGGATCTTTCCGACGTTTACGTGGCAGACAGCGTCAGTCCTGCAACGCCCGCCGAAATATTCAGACCCGTCTGACCTTCGACGCTGACCGGCTGCAGCACGACGGACTGGTTGGAGCCGCCGAGAAGCGCGTTGGCGTTGCCGCCGATGCCGACGGCTGCGCCGGCAGTCACGCCGCCGTAGTTGCCTTCGAGAGCGTTAGCGGGCATGTCGGTCGTCGAGCCGAGAACGGTCCACACGAGTGTGCTCGCGCCGGTGAAGCCGATGTCGAGTCCGACCTTCGTGATGGTCGCGTTATAGTGGTACACGCGGCCGCTTACGGCCGTCGTGAATTCGCAGCGCATATGCTCTTTCGAACCGAAGATGAGGCCGACGCCGCCGTGGCCATGGCAGGTCAATGTGCCGACCGATATCTTGGGGGTATCAGCGAGCGCCGGCGACACCATCGCGGTGGCTGCCGCGAGCACGGCGACGCCGCCGGCCAGAAGTCGCAAACGGATGGGTGAAGGGTTCATAGTGGTCTCTCCTGTCGTGGGTCGATCATGCGCAGCCATCATCGGCCACGAACGAAATGGATAAAAACTCAGAACATCTCGATAGTTCCAGCCCTGTGTAGATATTGTGGCTTAACTTTGGAAAGCGACACTTGGGTGGCGGCCGGGCACCTGGTGGAGAACTATCCAGGATGGAAGTAAGGCCAAATTGATGCTCGTCAACGGGTGACAAAATCGTTGTAAGGTTGAGCTATATGCAACTCAACCCTCGGGCATCCCGAGCCTATCGCTCCGTAAATATCTCCTTCAACTCCTTGGTGCGCTGCAACGTTTTGCCGGTCATGCATCCGAGGATCGCGGAGGTTGTGCCGGTGCCGCCCGACCATTCCTGCGCCACGAGGTCTTTGCAGTCGGCATCCCTGTAGGTGACCCAGGCGCGCTGCGCCGTTTTGAGAGCATTTTCAAAGCTTTTGGCGTCGTAGGGCGGCTCGATATCGCGTGAGCGCACGTACTTCAGAGCTTTTGCGTAAGCGGCGTTCAACGCTTTGTCGGCGGCCTGATAATCCTTATCGGCGCAGAAGTTCATTTCGACGGTCGTATTTGCCTGGCTGCAATCGATCGTTTCGGCGATCGCGGGCAGGGACGCCGCCCAAATCGCAAATCCGACGAACGCGCAAATTCTCAAAGATCTTTTGCTGATGTGAGACATCGGTGTGAGTTCCAAACGAAGGGGCCTTTAGCATGACCGGGAGCTTCTAAGCCGAGCGGCGGGGTTTCGTAAGGCGGCTCTGGGAGAGATTTCGGCAGTATGGCGAATGGAATGTTTTGTATTGAATTGCCATCTTTTGTCGGTGCGGCGGAAATAGGAAGGCATTATGCGCGCGACTGCCTACAGCTACCGACACGATCCCGCTGTTCCGGCATTCGACGACAGCCGCCCGATCGTTATTTTCGATGGTCTGTGTGTTCTTTGCTCCAATGGCGTTCAGTGGATGCTCGATCGCGACCCGAACGGCGAGAGCCGGTTCGCGGTGATCCAGGATGGCTTGCCGCGGGCGCTTTATCGCCATTACGATCTCGATGCGGACGCGTTCGATACGTTCATGGTTCTGAAGGATGGGGTGGCGCACACGAAGTGGGCCGGCGTATTGGCGGCAGCGGGGACAATGCCGCAGCCATGGCGCAGTCTGGGCGTCGCCGGGCGAATTGTTCCGGACGCGGTCGGTGACCTAATCTACGATTGGGTTCAACGCAATCGGCTCAAGTGGTTCGGGACGCGCGATATCTGCCGTCGCCGGAATGGGCGCGAAACGCGGCGCTTTCTCACTGGGCAATGAAATGCGCGGTCATCGCAGTTAGCGGAGGTTTTGATGAGCTGGCTTACCGACAACGATCCGATCCCCGGCGATTGCCAGTCATGCGATGCGGTGGAGCAAGTCATCATTCCCCGCGCGCGTGATCTCGGTGGCTTCGAAGTTCGGCGCGCGCTTCCCTCGGCGCAACGGCAGATGATCGGGCCCTTCATTTTCTTCGATCAGATGGGACCGGCGCAATTCCTTGCAGGTAAGGGTATGGATGTCAGGCCGCATCCCCATATCGGTCTTGCGACCGTCACGTATCTTTTCGATGGTGAAATCACGCATCGCGACAGCCTCGGATCGGCGCTCGCCATTCGGCCGGGTGAGGTCAACCTGATGACGGCCGGCCGGGGCATCGTGCATTCCGAGCGGACGGGGCCCGATGTGCGAACTTCGGGGCAAAATCTTTTCGGCATCCAATCGTGGATGGCGCTGCCGAAATCCCATGAAGAAAGCGCGCCAGCGTTCGCACATCACGATGTCAGCGTACTGCCGAGATTGGAAGGCGAAGGAAAGCGCGTGCGGGTGATCATGGGCAGCCTTTATGGGAAAACCTCGCCGGCCGCTTTTCCGCATGATTGCTTCTATGCCGAAGCGGTGCTGGCTCCGGGTGCCATTTTGCCTCTCGATCCCGATTACGATGAGCGGGGCGTTTACATTGCGTCGGGTCGCATCGACATCGGTGGCCAAGCGTTTGAAGCGGGTCAGCTTCTCGTCTTCAAGCCCGGCGACCGCATTTCCATTCTCGCAGAGTCCAATGCGCGGCTGATGCTGCTCGGTGGCGAGCCGATGGACGGTCCGCGCCATATCTGGTGGAACTTCGTGTCGAGCTCGCAAGATCGGATCGACGCCGCAAAGAACGATTGGCGGCAGGGGCGGTTCGACACCGTGCCCGGAGACGAAACCGAATTCATTCCTCTGCCGGAAAATCGTTAAGCGGCGGATCCTTCGTCAGGCGTTCATGTGGCGACGAATGTCCAATGCGGGCGCGTCGTACAGCCTACGTTCAGCGAAAAGCCCTTAAATGGTTTGCTGGCCGTCGCAATGGCGGCACGCGCAGACGCGATATTTCGCGGTGAGTTGGTGTTCCGTTGTGGGTGCGGATCAAATTGTCGGCTTTCTCTCATCACCGCAGTGGGTGGGCGGAGGGGGATGGCAGGCGAAACTCATGAAGCATCAAACTTGGGAGACCAAAATGCGAAACTTGTTTTTGGCCGTGGCCCTGGCGTTGGGCCTTGGCTTCGCGGCCACCGGCGCTCAGGCGGCGGCGGTGAGCGGCAATGTCGCTGCGGTTGATGCCGTCGCCAAGAGCGGCAACAGCGTCGTCGAAAAAACCTATTACCGTCGCCGCTACGTCTATCGCAACCGCTATTACCGCCGTCACTGGCGTCCGCACTATGGGTATCGTCCTTACTACGGGTACGGATACGGATACGGCCGTCCGTATTATCGTCATTACGGCTATCGTCACCGCTACTGGCGGCATCGCCGGCATTATTACTAAGGAGTCGGCCTGACGTGCCGTTGCAAGGGGGACGGGCCTAGCCTCGTCCCCTGTAAGTTTGCACGCCCTGGTCCGGCAGCCAGACATCCTTCGGGAGTGTTCCGGTCTGCCAGAAGACGTCGATCGGGATGCCGCCACGCGGAAACCAATAGCCGCCGATCCTCAGAAACTTCGGCTTGATCAGTCCGGCGATGCGCTTGCCGATGGCGACGGTGCAATCCTCGTGGAAGGCGCCGTGGTTGCGAAACGCCGCGAGGTAAAGTTTCAGCGACTTGCTTTCGAGCAGCCACTTGCCCGGCACGTAGTCGATGACGATGTGCGCAAAGTCGGGTTGCCCTGTAACCGGACAGAGCGAGGTAAACTCGGGCGCCGTGAAGCGAGCCACGTAATCGGTATCGGCGTGAGGATTGGCGACGCGCTCAAGCTCCGCCTTCTCAGGGCTCTCTGGAATTCCGACCTGCTTGCCGAGCTGCGAGACGTTCGGCTTCCCGGCTGTCATGACACGCTACTCCGCAGCCAAACGGGCTTCGGGTGCGGGACCGCGGTAGATGCAGCCTTCGTTGCAGCTGTCGCGATGCACTTCGACCTGGGTCAGCCCTGGGATGCGATTTGCCAGCCGGTTCCAGATCCACATGGCTATGCGTTCGAGTGTCGGCGCAGACAGTCCGTCGATGTCGTTCAGCATGCGATGGTCGAGGGCTTCCTCGGTATCGCGGAGCGCCGCCGCAAGCTCATCGAAATGGAAGATGTAGCCGGTCATCGCGTTCGGCTTGCCCTCGACGACGATGCGCGCACGGAAAGAGTGGCCGTGCACGCGGGCGTTCGGCGTGCCTGGCGCTGCCGACGGCAGAAAATGGGCCGCCTCGAACCGGAATTCCTTATAGATTTGCATGGCGCTCAAATAAGGGATTTCCCCTCCCGGCGCCACCCCCGCCTGGGCGCCAAATCCGCGCCAAACGAGCGCGGAAATCCCGTTCGTTAAGGGATTCCGAGCAGTTTGTGGGTCTGGACCGACAGCCGCCAGGCCGGATTGGCCTTGCAATAGGCGATGGCCGCAATGGTGTTTGCCTGCTGGTCGGGGCCGTCCATGGGCTGGAGGAAGCGCTGCTCGAAAGCCATTTCCAGGTATCCGGCGGGGTCGATGCTGGGCTGGGGAAAGACGAGCTTCAGCTCGTGGCCGTGGCGCTGTTTCAGGTCGGACCCGGCCTTCGGCGAGACGCAGATCCAGTCGATGGTATCGAGGACGGGAAGTGTGCCGTTCGTCTCGATCGCAATGCGAAAGCCCTCGGCATGAAGGGCATCGATCAGCTCCTGGTCGACTTGCAACATCGGTTCGCCGCCGGTCAGGACGATAAACTTCGGCGCGGCGGTTGTGGGCGCGGCGGCGGCGCGGCAGGCGCTGGCCAATGCTGCGGCCGTTTCGAAGCGGCCGCCGCCGGGGCCGTCGGTTCCGACGAAATCGGTATCGCAGAACTGGCAGGTCGCTTTCGCGCGGTCCTGCTCGCGTCCGCTCCAGAGGTTGCAGCCCGCAAACCGGCAAAATACCGCAGGCGTGCCGGCGTTCGCGCCTTCGCCCTGAAGCGTATAGAAGATCTCCTTGATGGCATACATGCCGGATACCTACGGGGCGTGGGGCGCGAGTCAAGTCTGACAGGGGGCAATGGTGACCGAGCAGCGAACCTATCGCTATTTCGACCTCGTGATGGTCGCGTTCGTGGTCGTTCTCGTATGCTCGAATTTGATAGGTCCGGCAAAGGCCGCGACACTGACGCTGCCGATCATCGGGCCGGTGACCTTCGGGGCCGGTGTCCTCTTCTTCCCGATTTCCTATATTTTCGGGGACGTCCTGACGGAGGTTTACGGTTACGCGCGGGCGCGGCGCGTGATCTGGACGGGGTTTGCGGCGCTTATTTTCGCGGCGATCATGGCAGCCGTTGTCGTGGCGCTGCCGCCGGCGCCCGGATGGCCGAACCAGCACATCTATGAGGTTGCGTTCGGCAACACTTGGCGCATCGCGGGCGCCTCCATGATCGCCTATTTCTGCGGCGAGTTCGTCAACTCGTACGTGCTCGCGAAAATGAAGGTCCGGAGCGAAGGGCGGAACATGAGCTGGCGGTTCGTCGCCTCGACGATCGCGGGCGAAGCTGTCGATTCCTCGATCTTTTACCCGCTAGCGTTTCTCAATTCCGGCATCATGCCGAACGATCTCGTCGTGACGCTGATGATCTCGCAGTTCGTGGTGAAGACGCTCGTCGAAATCGTCTTCCTGCCGCTGACCGTGCGGATCGTCGCGGCGCTAAAGCGGGCCGAGCATGAAGACTATTTCGATCGCACGACGGACTTCAATCCGTTCAGGCTTGATGCGTAAGGGAGCGGACGATTGTCGGAAGAAAGACGATCCAAGCCGGAGATGAGCGACATCATTGACGTCGAGACGATGGCGTCGATGAGTGGGCTCGCCTATCTCGAAGCCATGATGCGCGGCGATCTTCCGTCGATGCCCATTGGCAAGACGCTCGGGTTCGAGATCGTCGAAGCCGAGGAAGGGCGGACGGTCTTTGCGTCCGAACCGCGTGTCGAACATTACAACGCGATCGGCACCGTGCATGCGGGATATACGGCGACGCTGCTCGATTCCTGCATGGCGTGCGCAGTGCTCTCGACGCTGCCGAAGGGGACGGGCTTCACAACGATGGAGTTCAAGGTCTCATTGCTCAGGCCGATGACGAAGGATACGGGGCCGGTGCGGGCCGAAGGGACGATCTTGAGCCGAGGGCGACGTGGGGCGTCTGCTGAGGGCCGTTTGACGGACAGCAAAGGCAAGCTCATCGCGCACGCGACGACGACCTGCCTGGTCTTCACTTTTTGAGGGTGTCCTGAAGCGTTGCGCGGATGGCTTGCAGCTCTGCCTGCGGCGTCGCGAAATCTTCGTAGGCGTGGCCGGCGCGCGCATACCAATAGCGGCTGTTGAAGGCGTCTCCTTCGATCTTATGGAGGCAGGCGTGAAGCCAGCAATGGAGGGGATCACGTTCGTCTTGCTGGGCGATGACGTGCGCGCCATCCCAATCTCCGGCGATGGCGAGATCGACGGCGTCGATCAAGTCTTTCGTGCTTGCCATTCCGCCCAGCCTTTGGCGCGCAGATCGCACGCCGGACAAATCCCGCAGCCATAACCCCATTCGTGGCGGTTGGTGCGGTCGCCCATGTAGCACGTGTGCGTATCTTCGATGATGATCTCGATGAGTTCGTCTCCGCCGAGCTTTGACGCGAGTTCCCACGTAGCGGCTTTGTCGATGTACATGAGCGGCGTTTCGATGACGATGGGTGTCGCCAGACCCAACGTCAGGGCTTGCGCGAGTGACTGGATGGTGTCGTTGCGGCAATCTGGGTAGCCGGAAAAATCGGTCTCGCACATGCCGCCGACAAGCGTGCCAGCGCCTCGCCTATATGCGAGCGCCGAGGCATAGGTGAGAAACAGAAGGTTGCGTCCGGGCACGAAAGTCGTCGGCAGGCCGGTCGCGGCGAACGTGATCTCGGTATCGCGTGTCAACGCCGTGTCACTGATGCTTTGGAGCGCCGGCAGGTCGAGGACGGTGTCGGGCCCAAGGCGCTCCGCCGCTTTTTCGAAGCGTCCGAGCTTCGTGCGGACGATCTCTCGCTGTGCAAGCTCGACGCTATGGCGCTGGCCGTATTTAAAGCCGATGGTTTCAACGCGCTCGTAGCGGTCGAGCGCCCAAGCCAGACATACGGTCGAGTCCTGGCCGCCGGAGAAGAGAACGAGCGCGGAGGTTTCGGGCACGGCTAGAGGCTCTTGCCGTAAAAAAGGGTCGGCGTCAGCAGTGGTAACCTCCCGTCCATGTCTTCGTTTCCGGCATTGGTACCACTGGTCGCCTGGGTAAATGTCCGTTCGGGTAGGCTTAGCCTGCCCGCAGGGACTTTGCCTTGTTACCGTTTGCGGCTAAAACCCGCCCGAGCCTCTCACAGCCGTTGCTTCCCGACAAGCCAACCAAAACAACCGGAAACGCACATGACCGCCATTGTTGATATCATCGGCCGCGAAATCCTCGACAGCAGGGGCAATCCGACGGTCGAAGTAGACGTGCTGCTCGAAGACGGGGCCGAAGGCCGGGCGGCCGTTCCGTCGGGGGCCTCGACAGGTGCTCATGAGGCCATCGAGCTTCGCGACGGCGACACGTCGCGCTATCAGGGCAAGGGCGTGCTGAAGGCGGTCGATGCCGTCAACGGCGAGATCTTCGACGCGCTTTCCGGAATGGACGCGGAAGATCAGCGCGGGATCGACGCGGCGATGATCCAGCTCGACGGGACCGAAAACAAGAGCCGCCTCGGGGCGAATGCCATTCTCGGCGTTTCGCTGGCGGTCGCCAAGGCTGCGGCGAAATCGAATAACCTCGCGCTCTATCGCTACGTCGGCGGCGTCAATGCGCACATTCTTCCGGTGCCGATGATGAACATCATCAATGGCGGCGCGCACGCGGATAACCCCATCGACATTCAGGAATTCATGATCATGCCGGTCGGCGCCGAGACCTGCGCCGATGCCATTCGCATGGGTTCGGAAGTTTTCCAGACGCTGAAGAAGAACCTGAAGGACGCAGGCCTTAGCACATCGGTCGGAGACGAAGGCGGGTTCGCACCCAATCTCAAGAGTGCGGACGAAGCTCTGGGCTTCATCATGAAGGCGATCGAGAAGGCGGGCTACAAGCCGGGCGAAGATGTGATGCTGGCGCTCGATTGCGCTTCGACCGAATACTTCAAGAACGGCAAGTATGAATTGGTGGGCGAGGGCAAGTCGCTCGACAGTGGTTCAAACGCGAAATACCTCGAAGATCTCGTCAACCGCTTTCCGATCATTTCGGTTGAAGACGGGATGGCGGAAGACGATTGGGCGGGATGGAAGCAGTTGACCGATCTCCTCGGCAAGCGCGTGCAGCTCGTCGGCGATGATCTCTTCGTCACCAACACGACGCGGCTTGCCGAAGGTATTGCCAAGTCGACGGCAAACTCTATCCTCGTCAAGGTCAACCAGATCGGATCGCTTTCCGAGACGCTCGATGCGGTAAGCATGGCCCAGCGTGCGGGCTACACTGCAGTCATGTCGCATCGCTCCGGCGAGACGGAGGATTCAACGATCGCCGATCTTGCGGTTTCGACGAATTGTGGTCAGATCAAGACAGGTTCACTCTCACGCTCGGATCGTCTGGCGAAATATAATCAGCTCATCCGGATCGAAGAAGAGCTCGGTGATGTTGGTGTATTTGCGGGGCGTTCCGTGATAAAATAAGCATTTGCTTAGAAATCGGCGGGTCGATCCGAACAGCGTATTGTAAACCGCCTCATCGACTTTCGGCCGCTATCATCTGAGACGCTGCGTCGTCAGCCGACCTGGAACGTTCAGCCGCTTTGGGCGTTTCTGTGCGCGAGTATGAGGGTAATGATGCGGCAATCGAGGTTGTTGGCCCGACAAGCGTTCAATCGTCAGCGCCGGATCGAGGATTTTCGCCGGCGTGCGTGGATGCCGCATCACGTGCAGAGGCTGTCTCCGCCAGGAGATTCGAATGCGCGACACTACATTCCCGGCGAATTCCTCGAGCCGCCGGCCGCAACGAAGCTCAATGCGCTGCGTCGCGGCATAGGGCTGACGTGCGATCTCACGCTGCTGCTGCTGCTATCGCCCTTCTTTGCGATCTGGTTCCTTTATCGCGGCGTGCTCCGTTTGAAGCGGGCTGCTCTGAGACCAAAGCTGAAACCGAAAACCTGAGAGGCTTTCCCGAAAAATGGCGGAACGCCTAGATCCCGGCGCACGTTTTCCATCCGTAGTTAAGAACGAAAAAGGATGGAAACCCCATGAAAACAATCGTAACAGCATGCGCTGTCGCGGCGCTGATTGGCATCACTCCTGCGATGGCCGCCGACTATTCCAATGGCAATAGCAATCAGCCGAGTTCGGCCACGAGTTCCGGGCCGGGTGTCAAAGGCATGCCTGGCAACAAGAATGGTCCGGCACTTACTCCCGAGGGAAATTCCGGCAGCAGCGGCGCGAGTTCAGGTGAGCAAGGTATGTCACCGTCCCAAGACGCGACAGGCGTAAAGGGCGCTCAAGACAGCACCAACGGGCCGTCGAACAAGAAGCCCGGCGATACGGATATGTCGAAATAAATATCGGCGAGAAGGCCCCGAATAACGGGGCCTTTTATCCATCCGGAACCGGGCGGCCACGGTGACGTTCCTCTGGAAAAGGATTGGTACAATGAAATTTTTATCGGCGTTCGCTTTATCCATGCTCGTCGCGCCTCTTGGTTCAGCGTTGGCGCAGGAGAGTGGGAACGACGACGCTCTGCCGGAGAGCATGCGCATCCAGCAAAGTGTGACGCAGCAGAATGCGAACGATCCCACTATGCCGGGAAATGCGAATAGTCAGACGACGACGGAGGCGCCCGGTAGCTCATCCGGCCCTGTTGAGACGAACCGGATTGATCCTGCTGCCCCCAGTCCCAACCGGCTTCAAATCGATGACGGGACGAGTGCTGCGGTCAGGCAAAATCCAGATTCCAATGCGCTGCATCCGGGATCGGCGGGCACGTCGTACAACACGATTTTGCGAGGAGCACCATCCTCCAGCGGCACTAGTCCCGGTACCTATGGAACAGGTACGACCGGCTTATCCGGCGGGGCTTCGAGTATCGGATCAGGTTCCGCGGGGGGCGGTGCGTCCGGCGGCAGCCAATAAATTCATATAGCGATTTCTGCTGGGGGTGACGCGGCGCCGGTTTTACGGCTCGCGAAGCCGCCGGTCGATGTCGATGGCTTCGCATCCGCCCGAGCGCAGCAATTCATTCACGCTTTCTGCGTCGTGCCGGAGGTCCGATATCTTGATGCTGGTCTCCGGATTAGCGCGGCGTTGGAATTGAAACAGCCCGGCGATCGAGTTGGTCGAGGATGTTCCCTGCTTCTCTTGCAGGGCGCGTATCTTGGCGATGTGATCCTCGACGAATGCTGTCGGTCCGGCACACGGATCGCTCATGACGGCATGGCTTTTCTTTTTTTTGTGTTTGGCCCAGGCGTCGTTCGAGACCGCGACAGATCCAGCAAACGCTGCTGCTGTTGCGAGCCACAAGATGGCGGCGTGTGGGACTATCGTTCTCTTTCGCATTTCCAGGAACCAGGATCCGGGAGATAGGCGCATCATTATAAACCGATGACGCCTGAATTTAGCGCAAGGGGGCGGTTCCTCGAACTCGATCCCGGCTCCTGCCGTTTGGGGATGGGCAGGCCGCCCCATCTTGCTAAGATCGTGTTTGATTCCCGAGGTGCCGGAGAAAAGCTTCGACGCCTCGTCGCGTCAAGATGCCAAAGACTTCCCGGCGTCACGAAAACGGATGGGAGGACGGGGACGCCCTGCCTGTGGTGGGATCAGGCGGACGCGTTCTCAAGGAGCATTTTTACTATGAGCATGTTCGGGTGGATGGGCCGGCGGCCGGCTCAGCCGACGGGGGCCACGGCAAGCGAGACGCCAGCCAATAAGCGCCCCAAGGTGGACAAGGACGTCGCTCGCGAACGCGCCCGCAAGAATAGCCCCTGGAGGTTCGACGACGGTCCATCGCGGCGGCCGGTCGGCAAGAAGTAGAGTTGGGACCCTGACTGTTGCCGCTTGTGGCATCGCCACGCTGGAATTTGAGCTTGCACGAACGTAGTGTCCCCTGAAGTTTAGGGGGCGTTTGAGTATGCTCGATCGTGATCTTGTCGGGCCCGCATACAACTTTCGCAATATCCAGGTTGGGTTGCGGGCGAACCGCTACGTATTTGATCGGGACGCCATTGCGGCGGACCTCGCGCTCTGTCCGGTGGACCGGGAGGGGCTGCGATGAGCATTACGATCGCCATAGCCAATCCGAAAGGCGGCGTCGGCAAATCGCTGACGACGATGATGCTGGCCGACGGGCTTGCTCTCTCATATGGCGCCCGCGTTCTCGTTCTCGACGCAGATCCGCAAGCGGGCGTGACGAAAGCGCTTCTCGGCATCGACGCCGAGCAGGAACTGCGTGATCGCGGGATCGGCTTGGGACCGATGCTGCAGGCCTTCGCTCGCGGCCGCAACATCCGTCTTGCTTCGCATCGCGTGGCGGCAAGCGATCTTGTCGAACTCCAGGATCGACAAAATGGCTTTATAGACATTTTGCCATCGAACCATGAGCTTCTCGGCGATATGGCCGATTTTGAGCGCTCGGCCCACCGAAAGCGGCGGAGGGATCGCCTCGATGTTCAGCTATCGAACGTGCTGCGCGCTGAATTTCAAAAGATCGAGGCGGACTACGACGCCATCTTGATCGATTGTCCGGCGGGGCCCGGCGTTTTGGGACTGACAGGCATGCGGCTCGCGCACCATATCGTGGCACCGACGAGCCTCGAAACGAACGCCTATTCGACGCTGACGGATTTCCTCAAATTCATTCTCGCCGACGATCTGGATCTCGCATCTCACGTCAAGGTTCATCCGTTGATCACGCAGTATCAGTCGACGAACTCGATACAGCGCGAAATGCTTCACCATATCAAGGAAGGGCTTTCTCATCTCAACGCGATTTCGCGGCCCATTCCTTACACGTCCGCTCTGCAAAATGCCGCGGCACATCCCGGAATGGGTTCGTTGCGCTCGGCTCGACAAAAGTACGGTAACGCGCTGCCCGAGGTCGTGGCGCTCTCGAAAGCGGTCGTCGAACGAATTAGTTGAAAGCAAATGACGTTCGCACTGCATGTGCGGGAAGGTCGGCTCGACATTTAGCGTGGCGAAGGCGCGCTCAGGCGCTATAAACCCGGCAGCGCCGGTTTGGGCACCCTTGCCGACGTGGGGAATTGCTACTTTTTGTTGGGGCTCATCATGCCGTTTCGCACCCTTGCATGCCTGCTTGTTCTGCTTGCCAGCGCTTCGACGCCGGCGTTCGCGCAACTCAAGCCCGGCGATAAGGCACCCATGTTCAAGGCGCAGGCCTCGCTGGGGGGAAAGCAGTTCACGTTTTCTCTCGCCGCGGCGCTCAAGAAGGGGCCAGTCGTCGTCTACTTTTATCCGAAGGCCTTTACGTCGGGCTGTACGATCGAAGCCCACGACTTTGCGGAAGCGATGGGTAAATTCAACGCGCTCGGCGCTTCGGTCATTGGCGTGAGCAACGACGACATCGCGACGCTCGACAAGTTTTCGACGTCGGAATGCCGAAGCAAATTTCCGGTTGCGGCCGATAAGGGGCAGCGGATCATGACCGCGTACGACGCCGTGATGATGGGGTTCATGCCTTACGCGAGCCGAACGTCCTACGTCGTTTCACCGAACGGGCGCATTCTATACGAATACACGGCGCTCGATCCGTCGGATCATGTCAAGAATGCTTTGGCCGCCGTGAAAAGCTGGAAGGCAAAGCACGGGTAATTTCGGAGGGCGTGCTTCCCGGGTGGCCGAGGGCCTACCAGCGTCGATGCAGGCGGCGCCGTGGACGCATCGGCGGTGCCTGCCAGTAGGGCTGGGGATAGAACGCAATCTGAGGCCCCCACTGCGGAAATAAGCCGAAATAGGGAAGCGGATACGGCGGCGCGTAATAGACGCCGTGCTCTTCGTAGAGGTCGTTATACGGCTGCGAGATAATTACGGCGGGTACCGGCACCACGAACGCTTCTGGCGGGGGCGCCTCTTCACCACCGAAATCAGCTGCCGACGCGAGAGACGGCGCCAGAAGGGGAAGCGTCAATGCCGCCGCTACGGAGAGGATCTTCATGGCTTGCAACCGCTGCGTCCGATCGTAGGTCAATTCAAAGGTCTATTGTCACCGAACACGTTAGGTGCGGGACCGGCGCTCCATCGGCCGCCCTACAACTTAGAGGCCTAGAGACAGACCTATTGTGCTCGGCGCCATGTAATGAACGGTAAAGAGCGCGCCAAAATTTTCTGAAACGGGCATGAAATGGCCGCTAGACGCCTGATGCGCGCTTTAGCGACGCGGAACAGACGTCCTCATTCCTTTTTTTCGGCTTTGGCGAGGAGTTCCATCGTCTTTGGATCCGGGCCATTGCAGAACGTGAAAAGCGCCCTGGCATAAACGCTCTCGTGGCCCGTAACGGCGGCGAAGAGCGTCATCGAAGAATGGAATTTGAGATTGTCCGGCGTGCCGAGAATCTGGAGCAGAGGTTCATATCGGTGCTCAAGCATCAGGGTGGTCACGCGCGCGAGCCGGGGGCCTAGAATGCGATGGCGAACGTAAGCAAGAGCTTCCTCTTCGCTCCCGATCGCAAACTTGTCGGCCATAGCGCTGGTGCCGAGGCCGCGCATTTGAGGAAAGATGTACCACATCCAATGTGATTGCTTCTTTCCGGCGGTGAGTTCGATCACGACCCTTTCATAAGTATGTGCTTGGGCGTTGACAAAGCGCTCCAGGTCAAATGGATCGGCGGGATCATGCATGCTTCTACCGCAGAGATCGATCGCCACATGGAACGACGCGGACGACCGACGTCTTCTCGTGCTCGATCGCGGGCGTTAATTTTTAGGGTGTGAGCAAAGCGAAATAGTATTCGGCGAAATGTTTGGAAGCAGTGGCCTTTGGTGGAGTGGTCCCTCAAAGGCCGCGGCTTGGAAGATGTTCGATATTGCGGCAGTCATTCTGCCCCCAGAAATGGCATTTGAAAAATCATAAAGTCGTCGGAACTCTATTCGCGGTGGTCCGGTGACACAAATGCTTCCGGTCCGCCGGTCTAACTGCACGCCGAATTGTCGATGTCCAATCGGCTTTTCGATGCGCAATGCTCTGGGTATGTTCCTGATCGTAAAGGGAAAGAAGTAAGCAATGATGCGTGTTCATCGCTTAGGATGCAGCCGCTTGCTTGTGCCCATCGCCGTTGTTGGTTTCGGTGATCGATGAAATATAGTTGGACACGCCGGGGTTCGTAGCCTACGACTTTAGGATCAGCGACGGTGGCACCAACGACACGTTGAGATTGCCGCCAGCGGTAAGATTAGGCTGAAGACTTAAGGTCGTGGCCTTCGCCGATCAACAGGTTCATTAGCGCGAGCTCGGCAGAAGCCGGCTTTCTCATCAATCGCTGAGCCTATGCGATGACCCGCCGAGCCATTGCGGGACTGCTTACCGATTTCATGCGTCGTCTTATGCCGGCGGCGTCGCACGAGAAGAGGATTTATTCATGAACGACGATTTCATTCGCGTCTCGAAGCGGCGCACGGCGTTCTGGTCCGTTCTTCGCGGGCAACGTCATTTATGTTTGTTGACCTTCAAGCTGAAGTCGCACGCCGTAGCCTATGCACGGGCGATCGCTTGCTCAGGAAAACTGGCGCTCTTCGTCGACGACAGCTACGGCACTGCCATCCGGCAATCCTCGTCGAGCCTCACGTATCCCGTGCTTCTCGACTGACGCTTCATACGTTCACGCACTGTGCATCTCGCGGTTGCTGGGTGCTTCAAGGCACCTTGTAAAACCAGAGGAGAGGAAAAAGTTTTGTCTCAAGGAAGCACTCTCAAGTCCCTGCCCACTTCCGCGTCGCGCGGTCTGAAACAGACATGCGGAAATGAGGACTGTAGCCGCCGCTTCTATGATTTGAACCGGACGCCGGTCGCCTGTCCTTATTGCGGAACGCCTTATGATGCAGCTGTCGTTTTTCGGCACGAGTTCGTGAAGGTTGTCGGGCAGCGAAAAGGCAAGACCTATAGGCTGGAGGAGCCGCCGGTCCGAAAGATCGAGGAAGACGCCGCTGAGGGGGAAATCGTCACTGAAGAAGATGATGATGGGGCGGTTTCCACGCCGGATGTGCTGATCGACATCGAAGATGAAGATGAAGCGTCGACGGAGGATGTTCTCGGGCGTGAAACGTCCGGGGAGGGGGCTGCCTAGATCGCGTTTTCGCACTTGGCGCATTGGTAACCAGAGCAAAAAGAACGGAGAACCTATGTACCCTCATCCCCCTTTCGAACCGGAACAGTTCGCGCTGTGCTATCGCGCGTATGCTGCCGCTCTGCTGGACATTCAATCCGACACGGGCGGAACAAAAGAAGTGCCGCCGGCCGATGGTACCTGTTTGATGGTCGCTCTTCGCATCATCGAGGCGTCGGCAAACGGCGTGCGCGATCCGTCGCAACTTAGGCGACTTGCGCTCAACGATCTGTTGTCCGGCGCATCAGCTGTCGATGCGCGCTAAATGCGCGGAGCAGCACCCAATCGAAACCGGCGCGTTTGCGTTCAAAGTTTCGATTGGTTTTGCGCGAGTGTTTCACCACATGGACGCCCCTTAAACGTCCGCTGCGGGTCTGGCGGGCTTGCGCCGGGCACCCACGATTCTGCGGCATGGTCTTCTCGTTTCGTGCTAGAAAATATAATCGGCCGTAACAGACTGGGCTCTGCCGACTGAGAGCGCATCGTAAGCTGCTCCCGCCTAGACGTCCGGGAGTGCGTTATGTCAGTTTTGTTTCCCGTGCCGGAACAGCAAGATCCAGCGACAGAAGCTTTGCTCAGGGGTGCCGTGGAGACCACGTGCTATTCCCTGGTTCGGAATCATAACGTCGAAACGCTGAAGCTCAACTTGCTGATAGAGACGATCAGTGCGGCCATTCTGGAGAGATTCAGGGCCGGAGAGCGGGACGAGGAATTGATGGCGCGTCACGCCATTTCTTGTGCGCTCGAGCGTATGCGGCGCAGGGTCAACTAACACGACCGCGCCGAATAAGTGTGCCGTCGCGTTCGCCATTTGACCAGATAGCTTGTTGACCCGGCAACGGGGTTTAATTGGCCAAGGATGTGGAGAAGAGGCTCCGGAGTGGACGCTAGATGACGGACCCTGAGTTCACGCTCACCGTAGACGGCCGGGACACGTCCTTCCAGTCCGAGGGAGCCGCGTTTGCGGCAGCCGCGAGGGCGTTCGACAGGCACGGCGAGCAATCGGAAATCAGCATGAAGATGGGTGGCCGGGTCTACATCGGACCGCCGCAGATGCGACATTGGTGGGTGATGAAAAGAGAGGGCAAGTATTACCGTGACATCCCATACTGAGGCCTGGGAGGCCCCACTGGAACGCGCCCTTTGAAGGCGGTCGCATGGAGGCTGAATTCGGGATTTTTCGCGTCAAACTGAGCAGCGGTGGGGATATTTTCTTGTCCCCGATTGGCCTAAAACCGCCTGCCGACGCCCTTCCCCGAATTTGAACCCATTCGGCCGGAACGCCGGTCGTAAACCCCTGCAGGCCTGTGCTTGCAATCAAGGGGTTTCTAGCCTATATATGCCGATATCGAGCTTCGCCGAAACGACTTGGCCTCGCCGCGAAGTGCGCGCCTGACCGACGACCTTCCTAACAATCTCGAGTGAACTTTTCCAGTTTCGGCTGGATATTAACGCGCATATCTTATCGAGGAATTTATCTTATGCAGACCGGAACCGTGAAATGGTTCAACAGCCAAAAGGGCTTCGGCTTCATTCAGCCGGACGAAGGTGGCAACGACGTTTTTGTTCATATCAGCGCCGTCGAGCGTGCGGGTATGGGCAGCCTCAACGAAGGCCAGAAGGTGTCTTTTGACGTTGTCGCCGATCGTCGGAGCGGCAAGTCTTCAGCTGACAACCTGCGGGCCGTCTAACCGCGCTTTTCGAAGCAAGCGGTCAGCGTCGACCACTGATGTACTGGCGATAAGCTTGTTCGGTGAAGCCCGCGTCTGGTCTGCCAGCCGCGGGTTTTTATTTGAACCGGAGCTTAGAGGAGTTGCTTCATGGCGATAACACCAAGGAATTTGTCGAGCGCCGCCGCAGTCAAATTGCGACGCGCTCAAGAGGCGTCACAAGCAATGAAGGATTACGAGGCGCAAAGGCTAGCCGTTCGCGCTAAGACCGAGCGCCTTCGGGCCGAACGGCTGGCGAGAGAAGCGGCTACGCCACCTCCTGCGAAAAAGCGCCGATAGCGGAAACGGAGCGAGAACGCTTACGACCGAGCGCGGCAATCGGATCCCGGCCATTCCCCGGTGAAAATGCTCTTTCAGTAATGTGTACTGTCTGATCTGGTGCTCGAGGCGAACGGCAGTCGCATCTGGCAGCGGGCTTGCATCTTTGTGATAGCGAAAGCCGACAAATCCAACTGGCCCGCGGATAAGCGGACGTCCGGCTCGTCGGGCGATAAGCGGATGTTTTGCTGATCCGCCAAGGTATGTCTCAGCCTCCCACCGGCCACTTTGGTTGGCGACCTTGGTTTTGTCGCCCAAATTGGCGCTCGTGCCTGAGCCCGCTAGCCTCCGACTGCCGCCGTGGGGCGGCGCCTAGCTGATTGAGCGAAGCCGGAGGCAGCAAACTGAACCTGACACCATCTTTCGTCCCATCGTCATGCGATTTTTCGGACTGATGGAAGCGGCGTAGCGAACACTGGTACGGGATTAGATTCGACCGCTGCGTCGGCGGCCTCGATCCGGGGTTGGAGGGGTTGCTCCGCCGTCCGACTTTCAGCTTTCTCGGCCGCCATCCCCATAGATTCCGTCAAAATCTGCAGAATGGCGTTCAATGCGAACGGAACTCGCAGATCGTCACCGGGGTTCTCGGACGAGGCGCCTTGGTTAGGTCGGTATCGGCTGCCACGCTTTCTCGCGGACAAGGAGAAACTGAGTATGGCCGATATAATTATCGTCAACCCGCGTTTCGATGTCTCATTCTGGGGCATGGAAAAATGCATGAGCATGCTCGGCAAGCGGGCCAATTTGCCCGTCGCCTGCCTGCCGCTCCTCGCAGCGTTGGTTCCCCGGCACCACGACGTCACGCTTGTCGATGAAAACGTCGAAGAGATCGATTTCGACCGTCTTGCCCGCGCGGATATGGTGTGCGTCACCGGGATGAGCATTCAAGGGCGACGTCTCCGCGAAATCCTTGCCGAAGTACGTAAACGCGGCGTCCTCACCGTCGTTGGGGGCGCGATGGCGACGGTCGAGCCGGAAGAGCTCGACGGCTTGGCGGACGTCGTTTTCGTTGGCGAAGCCGACGAGACATTTCCGCAGTTTTTGCGTGAGTGGGAATCAGGCGAACACAAGACGCGCTACGCTCAGGTCGACAAAACCGATATGACGACGCTGCCTGCGCCGAGGCTCGACCTTCTGAAATCGCAGCACTACATGTTCGGCAGCATGCAAATCTCGCGGGGATGTCCGTTTACCTGCGAGTTTTGCGACATCATCGTCACCTTCGGCCGCAAGCCTCGCTTGAAGTCGAGCACGCAGGTCATGGCGGAATTCGACGCGTATTATCGGACCGGTATCAAGATCGTTTTCGTTGTCGACGATAACTTGATCGGCAACAAGAAGGCGATCAAACCGATTTTGCGCGATATGATCCGATGGCAGGAAGAGCATGCCTACGCTCTCACGCTGTTCACGGAAGCGTCTCTCGACCTGGCGGAAGACGACGAACTCATGGAGCTCATGGGGCGCGCCGGATTCCAAAGCGTTTTCATTGGAATCGAGAGCCCGAACGAAGACTCATTGAAGGAGACCAAGAAGCTTCAGAACGTTCGCGAAAGAGCCGGAACAATTCTCGAACGCGTGCAGCGTATCCAAAGCCGCGGGCTCGATGTCTGGTGCGGAATGATTGTCGGCTTCGACAATGACAAATCCTCGATCTTTCGGGAGCTTCCTGGATTTCTGTCCGATGCCCGGATCGCCAATGCTCTTATCGGATTGCTCCATGCGATCCCGACAACGCCCCTTTATGATCGTCTCAAGAACGAAGGGCGGCTTAACGATGATGAAGACAGCGCCGCGTTCGGTACGAACGTCGTACCTCTCGGCATGTCACGCGAAGAGCTGCGACGGGGCTTTGTGCAGGTCACGGAGCAATCCTATACCGCCGACGCTTATTTCAAGCGCATCGACGCGCTTTTCATCGAGGGGCACTTCAAGTTTGCGGCCCATCAGCTTGAGTACTGGCGGCACCACCGCTTGGCATGGGCGAAAAGCTGTCTAGAGAACTATGTGATGTTTTTCGTCCTCTCCGGCCGTTTGGTTTCCGCAGTGAGTGATGGAGACCTGCGACGCAAATATCGCGCGCAGCTTTGGCGCGCTTTCCGCGCGCGACGGTATGAACCGCAACTTCTCTTTACGTATGCCGTCAAGACCGCCATGCATTACCATTATTCGTCGATCAGCGAAGCGCTCTCGGCGGCCGGCGACGGACCGCTGCCTCAAGCGGTTCGGTCTTTCTCACGCACTCCCGGGAGAGAAGCGGCGTAAGCTAGGCGGTGTGTGAAAGGGACGGCGATGGATCGCAGCGGTGTTGGAAGTAACGGCGAAATCGTTGTCGCGTGCGCCGATGGCTCCAAATGGTGTTCGGTCCTGCTGTGGGAAGGAACGGATGCGGTCGAGAGACGACTGGCGATTGTGAGACGGAAGGATACCCATCAGGTCTTCGCCGCCAAGCTTAAGCTTGGTGTGTGGATCGAGCTATCATGGGCCGACATCATGGCTGCGCTATCGAGGGACGCTCGGGCGCAAGACGCAATTATCAACGAACTTGCCCTGGCTGCGGTTGGCGAATAGCGAGACCGGCTGTTGCTAACGCATGCCCGTGTTCGGCGGGACTATGAAGAGCTTCGGCGATTGCCTATGGATTGGTTCCAAGGCGCTAGCAAGCAGTCCGGACTTTCGAAATGTCGGCGCAAGCCACGCAGATTTACGTCGATGCGGACGCGTGTCCGGTTAAAGCGGAGATTGTCCGGGTAGCGGCGCGGCATGGCCTCGTTATCCATATGGTGTCGAACAGTTGGATGCGTCTTGACGACAGCCCGTTGATCAAACGTGTTGTGGTCAACGAGGGGCCCGATGCCGCCGACGATTGGATCGCGGAACGCGTCGCTGCGACGGATATCGTCGTGACGGCGGATATTCTGCTCGCCGCTCGCTGTCTGAAGGTCGGTGCGCAGTGTATCGGCCCGACGGGCAAGCCGTTCAGCGATGCGAATATCGGTATGGCGCTCGCGATGCGAGAGATGCAACGGCACCTGCGTGAAACCGGAGAGAGCCGCGGATACAACGCCGCCTTCACGCCGCGCGACCGTTCTCAGTTTCTTCAAGCACTCGAAAACGCGGTCCAGATTGGGGTACGGCGCCAGTAGCCATTGTTGCGGGCCTATTACCTGGGGTCACGGGATACCTTTTTTCGCCGACTGCATATTGCAGGCGCTCACACTTGCGTTGCGCCGCAACATTTGCAAAAAAGGCTGGGCTTTCGACGGACCCGGCTTGCCGGGTGGCTCGGCCCGGCGCCTATCCCCGGGATAATGTGGCTTTCTCAGCCACGTCCAAGATCAGGTTTTCATGAGATCAATCAATGTGCTGGCCCGGGACTGGCTGGCGCAACCTCGCGCCGATATCCTCGCTGGGATTGTCGTCGCGCTCGCCTTAATTCCCGAAGCCATCGGTTTTTCCATTATCGCCGGGGTCGATCCCCGGGTCGGACTCTACGCGTCAGTCGCAATTGCGATGGTGGTCGCCTTCACAGGCGGCCGCCCCGGAATGATCTCCGCCGCGACGGCCGCCGTGGCAGTCGTCGTGATACCGCTCGTGCGCGATCATGGAGTCGAATATCTGTTCGCCGCGACGATCCTGATGGGTATCTTTCAGGCCGCCGCCGCACTGCTCCGCCTCGATCTGCTGATGCAGTTCGTTTCGCGCTCTGTGATCACAGGATTTGTCAACGCGCTCGCGATCCTGATTTTCATGGCACAGCTGCCCCAGCTGACCCATGTGGGATGGCAGACATACGCGATGGTCGGCGCCGGCCTCGCCATCATCTATGGGCTGCCCAACATCACCAAGGCCGTGCCTTCCGCCCTGGTGGCGATTATTGCGCTGACCGCCGTCAGTATCGCGACCGGTGCATCGGTGAACACAGTGGGAGGAATGGGCAAGCTGCCAGAAGGGCTGCCGTCATTCGCGTTGCCCAACATACCCCTGACGCTGGAGACACTCCGGATTATCTTGCCTTATGCGCTGACTATGGCGGCTGTCGGGCTCCTTGAATCGCTGCTTACCGCCCAGATCATCGACGACATGACCGGCACGGACAGCGATAAGCGCCGTGAATGTGCGGGCCAGGGGAGCGCAAACATCATTTCCGCGCTGTTCGGAGGCATGGGCGGATGCGCGATGATCGGGCAGTCGGTGATCAATGTCACGTCCGGTGGGCGCGGTCGCCTATCGACGTTCACCGCGGGCGCGTTTCTCCTGTTCCTGCTCGCGTCGCTGGGTCCCTTCGTGGGTCAAATCCCTATGCCGGCGCTGGTCGCGGTCATGATCATGGTGTCGATCGGGACGTTCAGCTGGAACTCGCTTCCAAATTTGCGCCGTCATCCGCTGACGTCGTCAATCGTGATGGTCGCCACGGTGATCGTGGTCGTCGCCACGCACGATCTCGCTGAGGGCGTTCTCGCCGGCGTTTTGCTCTCCGGCATATTCTTCGCGGGAAAAGTCAGGCGCATGTTCCGGGTTGAGCGCGATGCGTCGGATGACGGACGATCGGCAACCTACCGTGTCACGGGGCAGATCTTCTTTGCGTCGGTCGATCGCTTCGCCCGGGCCTTCCAGGATGAGAGCGAAGCGACGAACGTGACGATCGATGTCTCGGCCGCGCATTTCTGGGATATTTCGGCGGTCGGCGCGCTCGACAAGATCGTCGCTCGCCTTCGGCGAGATGGTCGAGAGGTCGATGTCATTGGCTATAATCGTGCCAGCGCCGACATCGTCGACAAGTTTGCGTTGTTCGATAAGACGGGCGTCGAGATGGGGCTGACACCGCATTGAGTGGCGACGCTTTATTTGGCCGTTGCGCGGTCGAAACACACCCTACTGCAGGCTGAGACCACCCCTGCCACGGACCCCGAAGCGCCGAAACCGTTGCAGAGACGGCCAGATGGGACTTGTGGAAATTAGGGGACAGGCCTTGAAGTTCGCTGATTAACCTCCAGATACCATCCATACAGATGCTATAAGGATGGTTATGACGATGCCGGCTACCGTTCACGACATGCGCGCAAAGGCGGCCGACACAGAGAAGATCACGATCAACCTCGGCTTCGTCGATCTCGGCCAAGTTGATCTAATGGTGCAGGAAGGGTTCTATTCAAACCGCACCGACTTCATCCGCACCGCTATACGAAATCAGCTCGACCGGCATGCCGACGTCGTCAAGCAATCCGTTGTCCGCAAAACTCTGGAACTTGGCCTGCGCACCTACAATCGCGCCGATCTCGAGGCGATTCGCGCCTCTCACGAAACACTCCAACTCAACGTCCTTGGATTGGTAACGATAGCGCCCGACGTGCCCGCCGAGCTGGCGCGCGCCACTATTTCCTCGGTCTCGGTTCTGGGAGCATTGCACGCCAGTCCGGAGGTCAAGGCCGCCCTGGCGGATCGCGTGCGCTGAGCGCGCCCTCCTTCGGCGGGATGTCAACAGAAGCCTGAGCAGTTTTTCTCAAAGATAGGTGGTCTAAATGAGCGACTCGCTGCCGGATGATATGATGAAGGCAACTCGTCTGACCCAAGCCGGCCGTCTCGTTGAGGCGACCGCGTTACTGCAAAAACTCCTGCGCGCCGGCGGATTGGGCGGCGCCGCCCGTGGATCCGAGGCAGGCTCCATTATCGAGCTCCCCTTCAATGACGTATCAGCAAAGGCGAGCGTCCTCGAGCTTGTCCCAGCGGCAACTGAAGCCCCGTCGAGCACAGATGGGACGGCCCAGCCATCGAAGCCGACGCACCGCGTCTTGTACGATTTGAAGTTAGGCCGGCCCGCCGGCACCTTACACGGCTTACGAAAGCTTTCGGTGCCGGCGTCCGAAGTCGTACCAACCGTTGGTCGTTTTATTGCCCAAGCCTTTGCCAACGAAGCAGGAAGTCGCGCTTACAAGCTCTACATTCCAGGCCGCCATAACAACGATCCGCGGCCGCTGATTGTCATGCTTCATGGCTGTATGCAAACGCCTGACGATTTTGCCGCCGGAACCCAAATGAACTTCGTCGCGGAAGAGCAATCGTGTTTCGTCGTTTATCCGGAGCAGGCCGTCGGTGCGAACTCATCGAGGTGTTGGAATTGGTTCAAAAGCAGCGATCAGATGCGCGGCCATGGCGAGCCAGCCATCATTGCTGGAATCACGCGCCAGGTTATGGCGGAATATAAAATAGATCCGCGACGCATCTACATAGCGGGATTGTCTGCGGGTGGCGCTGCGGCGGCTAATGTCGCCGAAGCATATCCCGACATTTACGCGGCCGTCGGGGTTCATTCCGGTTTAGCGTGCGGCGTCGCCCGCGACCTACCATCAGCATTTGCGGCGATGCAGGGGCAGCATCCTGTGCCGGACCCGAACGGCGGCCGGCAAGCGGGTGCGTTCAACAGGTTACCGACGATCGTCTTTCACGGCGATCGCGACTCGACGGTGCATCCGCGCAATGGCGGTGAGGTCATTGCACGAGCCAGCGCGGGCGCCGAATTCAAGACGAACGTAGAAAAGGCAATCTCACCCGCTGGCCGCGCCTACTCTCGTTCCGTGCAACGTGATGCGAGCGGTCGCGGGCTCGTCGAGGAGTGGATCATTCACGGAGCCGGCCATGCTTGGTCGGGAGGCAATACTTCTGGGTCCTTTACCGATCCGAGGGGGCCCGATGCGACGACAGAGATGCTTAGGTTTTTCCTAGAGCACAAACTGGACTCGCCAAAGCAGTAAGACCGAAACATGCGCCGTGCCGCGAGCATCCTCACAACGCCGACACGATGAATGAGCGTCGCCCAAGCCGATGACGGTCCGATAGAGGGAGGGCCGCGGGACCGTTGCACTGAGGATGCTGCCGCAGCCTTACAAAACGCGATACGCGGCTGCTGCTCGATCAGCCGAGCAAAGCTCTCGTTCCGAGCACGTGCGATGAGATCTGCGCTTGGCATCCGACGGATCGTGCACGAGGAAGAGGCCTTCGCCGTCGTAGTGGCGGGTGCGCTTCTCTGGCTTCGATCGTATAGGCTTGGACTTCCGCACAGCAATTTGGACAAAGAAAAGCGCGTGATGCCCGGGATTTGAGGGCTTTTTAAACCATCCCGACCCCTGTCGGACTCTATATGATTAGGGCCAGTGGCGGAGGGGGTGGGATTCGAACCCACGGTGGACTTGCGCCCACGCCGGTTTTCAAGACCGGTGCCTTAAACCACTCGGCCACCCCTCCAAAAGACCGGACCGCCGGGTCGACCCATACCGGGGCCTCGATCAGCTTTTTCCGGATCGCTCCTCCTAGCGGGTTCCGCCGCCGGTCTCAAGTCCGGGACGCTTAACCTGATCCTAAGCTGCATTTGTCATCATTCAGGCAAGCTTCGGCCAACCTTTCGTGTGTCTTAACGTGAGGGTGCGCTTGGGCGGGCGTAGCGTATCGAGTTGGGTTTGCGTACATGGAAAGGGGCCTTTCTGGCAGGCTTGCCTGTCGGCTCATGCTGGCGACGAGCGCCGCGGCACTGTTGACCGCGTGCTCGAGCGATCCGTCCCCACAATCCCTCACTGGCGTCTCGCGGTCGGTCTTTTCCGAAAGCGAATACGGCGTCAGCAGCAGTCCACGTGTCGCATCGAGATACGTGCCGAAGGGCGGGGGACGCTTCAAGCTTGGTGCGCCATACAAGGTGGCGGGGAAATGGTATGTTCCGCGCGATAATCCGAATTACGATGAGTATGGCATAGCGTCCTGGTATGGCGCCGATTTTCATGGGCGCAGAACGGCCAACGGCGAAATCTTCGATGCCAACGCGCTGACTGCGGCGCACCCGACATTGCCGCTGCCGTGCTACGCCTACGTGACGAATCTTGCCAATGGCAGGACGGTGCTGGTGCGCGTCAACGACCGCGGCCCTTACGTCAACGATCGTCTGATCGACATGTCCTATGCGGCGGCCAAGCAACTCGGCTTCGTGGGGAAGGGACGTGCTCGTGTGCGCGTGCGATACGCCGGTTTAGCGCCTCTTAACGGCGACGATCGCCGCGAAAAGCAGTATCTCGCTTCGCAGCAATGGCGTCAGGAGGCTCCAGGCCGGTCGTCTCCGCCACCTTCGCGCGAATACGCTTCGGCAGAGCAGCGGTCATCCGGCTTTGCGCCAGATGCGTCGGACCGGTGGGATCCGAACGCCTACCGCGCGGCGCTTGCCGGGAAACCCCTGCCGCCTCCGCCGGTCCCAGCGCAGCGATCGCGTACCTACGTCCAGACTGCAAGCCTCTCCGATCAGGACGTCGGGGAGGGCCGCATGTCGCTCACCCGGGCGCCGCAGCCAACGTTCGAGGCGCCGCAGCCGTTTGCGCCGGCACGGCCTTTCGATGATGCCCAATCGTTCGATTCCGGCTCCGCTGATTCTGACTCCGGTTCGGCATATTCCAATCGGGCCTATGTCCAGGTCGGCATTTTTCGCGATCGCTCGAATGCCGAGCGGCTGCGCCGGGAGCTCGGCTCGCTGGGGCCTGTCGAAGTGGCGCCACTACAAGTCGGGAATGGCGCGCAAGTTTACCGGGTGCGCGTCGGGCCGTTCTCGCAGGGCGATGCGTCGCGCGCGCAAAGCCGAATTGCCAGATATGGCGTCTCAGATACCGCGATCGTTACCGATTGAGATGATTTCGGCACATTGTTGCCGTTAACCCAGCGTTGACCATGTCACGATGGGGTCCGATACTCCTCGTTCCATCAGTCGGGTCGTCTTTCATGGCGGCAAAAAAAGAGCACGATTCGAGCGATGTGGAAGAAATGGAGCATTCGGCTCGCTGTTCTGGTGATCGTCGGTCTTTCCGCGACAATCACGAGGCATGAGGCGGCAGCGGACTCTTTTTACGCAACGAAGGCGCCCCATGCCATCTTGATGGACGCATCTTCTGGGGCAGTCCTCTTCCAGCACAACGCCGATGAGCTTGTGCAGCCGGCGAGCATGAGCAAGCTGATGACGCTTGAGGTGCTCTTCAGGGCGTTGAAGGACGGGCGCGTTCACAAGACCGACGAATTCATGATGAGCGTGAACGCTTGGCGGAACGGCGGAGCGCCGTCTGGCACCTCGGCGATGATGGTGCCGGTCAATACCAAGATCTCTGTGGATGAGCTGATCCAGGGTATCGCTGTTCAGTCCGGCAATGATGCCGCGATGTGCATAGCGGAGGGAATGGCTGGCACTGAAGCTGCCTTCGCGCGCAGAATGAACGACGAAGCGCGGCGCATCGGCCTCGTGAAATCGACGTTCGCGAACGCTACGGGCCTGCCCAATCCGAACCAACTGATGACGGCGCGGGAACTCGCTATTCTCGCGCGCTACATCATCAACGAGTATCCGGATCTCTATCCGGTCTTCGCGCAAAAGGAATTCCGCTACCGCAAGCACCGATTCATCAATCGCAATCCGTTGCTGTTCTTGAACATCGGCGCGGACGGATTGAAAACGGGACATATCGCAGCCGCCGGATACGGGCTCGTCGGGTCAGCCGTCCAGGACGGCAAGCGGTTGATTGTCGTCGTCACCGGGTTGCAAAGGGCCGACCAGCGGAAGGACGAGGCGGCAAAGCTTTTGGACTGGGGCTTCAGGTCCTTTAGCGCCATGAAGCTGTTCGACGACGGGGAAGTGATCGGCTACGCGCGCGTGTGGGGCGGGAAAACCTGGTACGTGCCGCTCGCTGCCAAGGGCGACGTGATGTTTACTCTGCCCAAATATCCCGCGAGCCAGAAAGTCTCCGCCGAGATCGTCTACAAGGCGCCGCTGAAGCCGCCCGTCAAGGAGGGCGATAAGGTCGCGACTTTGCGGATCTCCAGCTCAAGCAGCGCTTCGGCCGAGGTGCCGCTCTATGCTACGGAAGACGTGCCGAAGGGCGGGATTGTCCGCCAGGGCGTGGATTTGCTGGTGCTCATGGCCTTGCGCCGGTTGGCACTCTAGATTACGTCCGCGGGCAGCAGAGGCGAGCCATGAAACGCGGAAAATTCATCACATTCGAAGGCGGCGAGGCGGCCGGAAAATCGACCCAGGCGAAGCGCTTGGCAGAACGCCTGCGACAGGCCGGAATTTCAGTCGTGGTCACGCGCGAGCCGGGCGGCACGCCGGTCGGCGAAGACGTGCGCGACCTCATCCTGAAGGATCGCCCCACCGACCCCGTCACGGAGCTTCTACTTTTTGCGGCGGCGCGCGCGGAGCATGTGACGTCCGTCATTCGCCCTGCACTGGATGACGGTACGTGGGTCATCTCCGATCGCTTCATCGACTCGACGCGGGTTTACCAAGGCAAGCGTTACGGTCTGGAGCGGGCGTTCATTAACGAACTCGAACGTTTTACCGTGGCGCCTGATTATCCCGATCTCACATTGATCCTCGATTTGCCGGCAAGCGCCGGGATCGAGCGCGCGCAGAGCCGCGGGACGCTCTCGCGTTATGACGCCGAGCGTATCGAAACGCATGAGGCGCTCCGCAAAGGCTTTCTCGAAATCGCGACCGAAGAGCCGAAACGTTGCGTTTTGATCGATGGCTATCTTCCGGTGGCGAGCGTCGAGACGGCTGTGTGGCAGGCGGTGTCGGCACATCTTCTTGCCGAGGCCGATTGATGGCGCGCGCGCCGCTCGCTACGGAGATCGACGCTCTTCCGGAAGCCGATCGGCTGGACGATTTTCCGCATCCGCGCGAGACGCAGGCGCTTTACGGTCAGGAAGCGGCGCAATCGGTTTTCGCCGAGGCGCTGGCCGTTGATCGCATGCACCATGCTTGGCTGCTGGCGGGGCCCGCGGGAATCGGCAAAGCAACGCTTGCCTATCAGGTCGCGCGCGCTGCTCTCGCGCAGGCCGAGGAACGCGATCTTTTCGGGCAAGGGCTCGCGATCGAGCCTCAGTCCCGGACCGACCGGCAGATCCGTGCGTTGTCGCATCCTTCGCTGTTCGTCGTGCGGCGCCCTTACGATCCAAAGACCAAGCGCTTTCCGCAGATCATTCCGATCGACGAAGTGCGCAGACTGAAAAACTTTCTCTCGCTGAGTTCCGGAGCGGAGGGGCGGCGTGTCGTCGTTGTCGACAGCGCCGACGAGCTCAATCTGAATGCGGCTAATGCGCTGCTGAAATCGCTAGAGGAACCTCCGGGGCGAACGATTTTCCTACTGATTACCTCCGCGCCCGGACGCTTGCTCGCGACGATCCGGTCGCGATGCCGCGTCATCACGATGGCGTCGCTGGCAGACGACGATTTGAAGCGCGCCGTGGCGCAGGCCCTGACGACGGCCGGAAAAAACCTGCCGGAGGCCCACGACTGGGAAAAGCTCGCGCCGCTCGCAGGCGGCAGCGTCGGGCGGGCCCTCATCCTGCTCGGCGGGGGCGGGCTGGCGCTCCAGACCCGCATCGATCAGATTTTGGGCGGTCTGCCGAAGCTCGATCTCCGGGCCGTCCATGCGCTGTCGGACGAGATGCAGCCGTTGGCTCAGGACCGTAAATTCCAGCTTTTCATGGATCTTTTTCAAACAACCCTGGGGCGCCTGATCTCGGTCGCTGCAACAGATCAGGGTTCAGAGCGAGACGTGGATTTGGCCCGGCGCCTGATCGGCCGGGAGCGCCTTGCCACTTTTGCCGAGCTATGGGAAACACTGGCCCGCGAGAAGGCTGAGACGGTGACGCTCAACCTCGATCGCAAATCGCTCATCCTCGGAACTTTCGCGCGCCTCGAGGCGGCGAGCCGCGGCTGAACCGGGCGCGCTCGCGCCCTCGTCATGTACGTCAGAAAGAACCCGAGAGTGGCGGAAAAATATTACATCACGACGCCGATCTTCTACCCGAACGGAAAGCCGCATATCGGTCACGCCTATACCGTCATCGCGAGCGACACGCTGGCGAGGTTCGCGCGGCTCGACGGCAAGGAAGTGTTCTTCCTTTCAGGGACCGACGAGCACGGACTTAAGATGCAGCAGACGGCCGAGACGGAAGGCATAACGCCGAAGGCGTTGGCCGACCGGAACTCGGCGGTCTTTCGTTCGATGATCGAAGTCCTCGGTGGCTCGAATGATGAATTCATTCGGACGACCGAGCCACGCCATTACAAATCGTGCCAAGCCATTTGGGAGGGCATGGCGGCCAACGGTGATATCTACCTCGGACGCTACGGCGGTTGGTATTCCGTTCGGCAGGAAGCCTATTTCGACGAAAAGGAAACGACCGTCGGGGACGACGGCGTGCGCCGCGAGCCGCTCGGTTCGCCCGTCGAGTGGAACGAGGAAGAGAGCTATTTCTTCAGGCTGTCGGCCTACCAAGACAAGCTCTTGGAGCTTTATGAAAGCAATCCGGAGTTCGTCGGGCCGGTGGAGCGGCGCAACGAAGTCGCGAGCTTCGTCAAATCGGGTTTGAAGGATCTTTCGGTTTCACGGTCGACGTTCGATTGGGGCGTTCCGGTTCCGGGCGACGAGAAGCACGTGATGTACGTGTGGGTCGACGCGCTGACGAACTACATAACGGCTGCGGGTTATCCGGATACCAACAGCGAGAAGTGGCGTTTCTGGCCAGCCGACGTCCACATCATCGGCAAGGACATCGTGCGCTTTCATGCCGTCTATTGGCCGGCGTTTCTGATGTCGGCAGGCATCGCGCTGCCGAAGCGTGTCTTCGCGCATGGCTTCCTTTTCAACCGCGGCGAGAAGATGTCGAAGTCGGTCGGCAACGTCGTCGATCCGTTCGATCTCGTGAACGCCTACGGCCGGGATGCCGTGCGCTACTTCTTCTTGCGGGAAGTGATGTTCGGGCAAGACGGCAACTATTCGTCCGACGTGATCGTCAATCGTATCAATGCCGATCTTGCCAACAACCTTGGAAATCTGGCGCAGCGTTCGCTCTCGATGATCTTCAAGAACTGCGGCGGTGCCATTCCGCAACCCGGTGCCTTGAGCGAAGCGGACGAGGCCCTGCTGTCCGCGACGGATGGGCTTTACGTCGTTGCGCGCGCCGAAATGGAGCGCCAGGCGGTCACCAAGTATCTCGATGCCGTGTGGGCCGTCATCGCGGAAGCCAACCGCTACTTCGCGGCCGAAGAGCCGTGGGCCAAGAAGAAGACCGATCCGGCGCGGATGGCCACCATTCTTTACGTGACGGCGGAGTGCGTGCGCCAATTTGCGCTTCTCATTCAGCCCGTGATGCCCGAGAGCGCCGCGAAGCTTCTCGATCTGCTTGCCGTGCCGGCAGACGCGCGCGCGTTTGCGAGCCTCGGGGCCAACGGACGCTTGAAGCCCGGAACGCAGATACCTGAACCGCAAGGCGTTTTTCCGCGGTACGTCACGCCCGAGTGAGCGGACAACGCGCCGCACCGCGCAGGCGCGCTGCTGGAGAGTAAAAGACCTGATGCTTGTCGACCACCATTGCCATCTCGATTTTCCCGACTTTGCGCCGGAGCTGGATCACGTCGTATCGCGGGCGCGCGAGGCCGGCGTCGCGACCCTCGTCACGATCTCGACGCGTATTCGCAAGTTCGACGAGGTGAAGGCGGTCGCGGAGCGTTTCGATGATGTTTATTGCTCGGTCGGCACGCATCCGCATAACGCGCACGAAGAACTCGACATCCCTCTTGAACAGATCGTCGCGCTTTCGAAGCATCCGAAGGTCGTCGCCATCGGAGAGGCGGGTCTCGATTATCATTACCAGCACTCGACGCCGGCGGCACAGGCTGAGGGTTTTCGTCGCCATATCGCGGCCGCGCGCGAAACGGGCCTGCCGCTCGAGATTCATACGCGCGATGCCGACGACGATACGATCGCTATCCTCGAAGACGAGCACGCAAAGGGGCCGTTTCCGGCTGTGCTGCATTGCTTCACCGGCGGACGCAAGCTGGCGATGCGGGCGCTGGATCTCGGGCTCTATGTTTCTTTCAGCGGTGTGATCACGTTCAAGAACTCGGAGACGTTGCGCGAGATCGCGCGTGACGTGCCGCTCGACCGGATCCTTGTCGAAACGGATGCGCCATTCCTGGCGCCTATGCCTTTTCGCGGAAAGCGCAACGAGCCATCGTTTGTCGTGCGCACCGCGGCGGCGCTTGCTTCGACGAAAGGCGTCGCGTCCGACGCCATCGCGACGGCGACGACGGAAAATTTCTTCAGGCTCTACAGCAAGGCCCGGCGGCCAAAGACCGTAAAGTCCACAGCCGGTGGGCCTGCCGCAGCATGAGCTACCGATGTACGATATTGGGCTGTGGCTCGTCAGGCGGGGTGCCGCGGATTGGTATGAACTGGGGCGCGTGCGATCCGGACAATCCGAAAAATCGCCGGCTCAGATGCTCAGCCCTTGTGGAGCGAACCGGATCCGGCGGCAGGACATCCGTTCTAATCGATACCTCGCCCGATTTTCGCGAGCAGATCCTGTCGACACGGCTTACGGCTCTCGACGGCGTGCTCTACACGCACGACCACGCCGATCATACGCATGGCATCGACGATTTGCGCATGGTTGCCTTTGCGATGAAGCGGCGGGTGGATGTCTATTTCAACCAGGCGACGGGTGACAGCCTGAAATCGCGCTTTGCCTACTGTTTCGAGACGCCGCCCGGCTCGGCCTATATGCCGATGCTGAACGGCCACGAGATCGATGGGATTGCGCCGGTCGTGATTTCCGGCGGCGGCGGCGCGATCAATGCCCAGCCGGTCGCACAATGGCACGGATCTATTCAGTCGCTCGGCTACCGCATTTCAAATCTCGCCTATTCACCCGATATCAACGACATCCCGGCGTCATCGATCCCGCTGCTCGAAGGGCTCGACGTGTGGATCGTCGACGCCTTGCGCCACACTGGCCATGAGAGCCATTTCAGCGTGAAGCAGGCTGTTGCGTGGGCCGAGCGCCTCAAGCCGAAACGCACGATCCTGACGCATATGACGAGCGAACTCGACTATGAGAAGTTGGCGCGCGAACTTCCTTCGGGAGTCGAGCCTGCCTACGATGGAATGATGATCGCTTTCACCTGACGTCGGCCGCGCGTTCGACGCGGCAACCTATTTCCAGAGACCGTAGTCCTGCCATTTGTCTTCGGGTATTTCACCGCCGAGCTTGTAGTTGAAGGATTTTGCTCTCATCTGATCGGCAGTGACGGCGCAGGTGAATTCCAAGTGGTACCATCGGTGCCGGGCACGCACCGCTCCGCCTTTTGCGGTGACGACATTGTCTTTGAAGACAGCGGGTTTCTGAATGGTCGTTGTCACGCGATCGACGCCCTTCAGATGACTTCCCTTTCGCACGGCGTCGAGGCCGCGCAGATTGCAGACCTGATGCGCGCGCTCTTCCGGTTCCAGCTCTTTGAGCACCCGATCCATGGACGCGTCGGCCATCGCCGTCTGCGTGCAACCTGCGAAGACGAGCAAAAATACAAAGCTTCTCTTTGAGAGCATTCCCCTGGCTTCCCCGAAATTTGGCTTCCCAAGGTTCCATTCCGACCCTTGGCGGCCCCCCGACCGCGACCGCCAAAACGCGCGCTCATGTGACCGTAATGAGGCAAGATGCCTTTTGTGAGCGCAGCCCTGCCAAGTGGTCCGGGTTTTTCACCTAGTGCAGGCGGCTGCCTGGCGAGTCCACGTGCTGGACAACTCATTGTCGGAGATGAAGCAGCTAACCCAACGGCTCGCGCCAGTCGCGGAAGTTGATCGTCTCTCCGTTTCTTTCGCATTGCGGGGAGGCGAGTTCGAGAAAGAGCGGGACCAGGTCTTCAGGTGCGGGAAGGGTCGTTGGATCTTCTCCCGGAAAAGCCTTCGCGCGCATCTGCGTCCGCGTTGCTCCGGGATTGATAAGATTGACACGCACGGGCGTGCTCGCGAGTTCTGCGGCCCATGTTTTGACGAGCGCCTCAAGGCCAGCCTTGGAGGCCGAATATGCGCCCCAGTAGGCGTATTTTCCACTTGCGGCACCCGAGGTCACGAATATGGCGCGTCCGGCGTCGGAGCGCTTCAGAAGTGGATCAAGCGTGCGGATCAAACGCCAGTTGGCGATGAGGTTGATGTCGACCGTCGAAAGGAAGCCCTCGTCCGTCGTATGGCCGAGCGGAGAGAGCGGGCCGAGAATGCCGGCATTGGCGACAAAAATGTCGAGGTGTTCCCAGCGTTGATAGATCGTCGGCCCGATTTGATCGACGCGATCTCCTTTTCGCAAATCGAGCTGGAGGAGGGTGGCCGCGCCGCCGGCAGATCGGATCTCGTCGTCAACGGCTTCAAGGGCGCCGAGTGAGCGGGCGGACAGGATGACGTGAGCGCCGGCCTTCGCGAGACCCAGCGCAACGGCACGCCCGATGCCGCGGGACGCCCCCGTGACAAGCGCAATCCGGCCCGAGAGCAGGGTGTCCGCCATGTGTCACTCTTCGGGACCAACGATCGGACGAGCCGCCGTCAGCCCACTTCGGCCAGAAGGGAAAGTTGTCTCGGAACCGCTTCGCCGCCGTAATCGGTAAGGTTCGTCGGGTAATCGCCGGTGAAGCAGTGGTCGGTGAACTGAGGTGCGCGATCGTCGCGCCCGTCAAGGCCGATGGCGCGATAGATGCCGTCTACGGAAAGGAAGGCGAGGCTGTCGGCTTCCATAAACGCGCGCATCTCCTCAAGAGACATGTTGGCGGCGAGGAGATCTTTCTTGCTCGGCGTGTCGATGCCGTAGAAATCGGGATGCGTGATCGGTGGCGAGGAAATCCGCATGTGGACTTCAGCGGCGCCGGCATCACGGATAAGCTGGACGATCTTCTTCGATGTCGTGCCGCGGACGACGCTGTCGTCGATCAGGACGACGCGATTGCCGCGAATGACGCCCGAGTTCGCGGAATGCTTCAGCTTGACGCCGAGCTGGCGAATGCGCTGCTCAGGCTCGATGAAGGTTCGGCCGACGTAGTGATTGCGAATGATGCCAAGCTCGAACGGGATGCCGCTCTGCTGGCTGAAACCGATTGCTGCAGGAACGCCCGAGTCCGGGATCGGAACGATGACGTCGGCGGCGGGGACGGATTCGCGTGCGAGCTCGACGCCCATGCGTTTGCGGATGTCATAGACGGTTTGCCCGCCTACGATTGAATCGGGGCGGGCAAAATAGATGTATTCGAAGATGCAGGGGCGGGCTGGGCGCATCGGAAAAGGACGATGGCTTTCGAGCCCTTCGTCCGTGATGACGACGACCTCGCCATTTTCGACCTCGCGCAGGAATTCGGCGCCGACCATATCGAGCGCGCAGGTTTCTGAGGCGAGGACATAGGACGTGCCGAGACGGCCGATGACGAGCGGACGTATGCCGATAGGATCGCGGGCGCCGATCATCATGTCGTTGGTCAGGCAGACGAGGGCGTAGGATCCTTCGACCTGGCGGATGGCATCGACCAAGCGTTCGACGATCCGGCGCTTCTTGGAGCGCGACAGGAGGTGGAGGATGACTTCCGTGTCGGACGTCGACTGGCAGATGGCGCCGGACGAAATCAGCTCGCGCCGCATCGTCAGAGCGTTCGTGAGATTGCCGTTGTGAGCAACGGCGAAGCCGCCGGTATCGATATCGGCGAAGAGCGGTTGAACGTTGCGGATAAGGGCATCGCCGGTGGTGGAGTATCGATTGTGGCCGATGGCGATGCGGCCTTTAAGACGGGCGAGGACGTCGGCTTTGGAGAAGCTGTCGCCGACGAGGCCCATGCGGCGCTCGGAGTGGAAGTTATGGCCATCATAGGAGCAGATGCCCGAGGCTTCCTGTCCGCGGTGCTGAAGGGCATGAAGCCCAAGCGCCGTGATCGCCGCTGCGTCCGGATGATCGAAGATTCCGAAAACGCCACATTCCTCGCGCAGGCGATCGTCGCCATAGCGCGTAAAGGTGAGACCATCGATCGTGGTCGCGCCGCCTTGCTGTGCCATAAGGCACCTCCCGCGATTGAGCCGCCCTGCTCTGCCCGATACGTCGGGTAACCAATTCCAAACGTGCCGTCGCTCTTGACGCCGCCTGCGTCACGCGAGCGTCATATAGTACCGCTTTCCGTAAATGACCAGCGCGACTGAAAGACCCTTTTGCTCGAGACGGCCCTGCTGTCCAGGCTGTTCGTTGGGGGATGTCGGAGAAGGTGTGGTGGAGGGCTGTGGGATGACCTCAAGGAGGACGTTACGAATCGCCTCCCCAGTCGCCTTAACGTAGGGCCTGAAAAATGCATCCCGAACAAGAGGATGCTGCTTTTCCTTCTCAGGCGAAATAAAGGCCTCGTAGGCCATGTATGGGATGACGAAGAGAAGAAATCCGCGCAACACCCCGAAGATGAAACCAAGAATCCGGTCGATCATGCCGACCTGACTGTCCAGAATCGCATCGGAGATGCGCGCCGTAATCAGGTGGACGATGATGAGGACGACAAGCGCAACGACAACAGCGACGGCGATCGTCGCGATCTGAGGCGGAAGGCTCGTCTGCGCCGCTATATCGGCGGTCATGTCTTTCTTGGTCGCGAAGATCCAATATCCGACGCCGGCCGCGGAGATCCAGGACACGATCGAGAGCAGCTCACGAGCAAAGCCCCGGTACATTGCCAGAAGACCAGATATGAACGCGACCGCGATCAACGCGAAGTCTAGATATGTAAACGGACCGACCATGGCCGGATTCCCTCTTTGATCCAGTGCCCCCCGAGCCCGTGACTTGCCCAGAAAATCAGTCGCATGGCGTCGTAGCCTCTGCAAGCAACTTGAGGTGTGAGATGCGCGATAGCGACACCTTCATGCCCTGAATATCGACCTCGCCACTTTCAGGCAGGACCGCTTGCGCGAAGCCGAGTTTGGAGGCTTCTTTCAGGCGCGATGTCATCATGGCCGCAGCCCTCACGGCGCCCGACAACGAGACTTCGCCGAAATAGACGGCGTCTCGCGGCAGAGCAATGCCGGAGATCGACGACAGAAGTGCGGCTGCTGCCGCAAGGTCTGCCGCCGGTTCCGTAATCTTGAGACCTCCGGCGACATTCAGATAGACGTCGTGACTTGCGAATGAGACGCCGCAGCGCGCGTCGAGCACCGCTAAAAGCATGGCAAGGCGATTGCTATCCCAGCCGACGACGGCCCGGCGGGGCGTGCCGAGGCCTGACGGCGCAACCAAGGCCTGGATCTCGACGAGAAGGGGACGCGTGCCTTCGACGCCTGCGAAAATTGCAGCGCCGGGGCTGCGGCTGTCGCGGTCTCCGAGGAACAGTTCGGACGGATTGGCAACCTCTTGCAAGCCGCCGCTCACCATCTCGAAGACGCCGATCTCGTCGCTCGGGCCGAAGCGATTCTTGACGGCGCGCAGAATGCGATAGGTGAGGCCGCGGTCGCCTTCGAAGTACAACACGGTGTCGACCATGTGCTCGATGACCTTCGGCCCCGCAATCTGGCCGTCCTTGGTGACGTGGCCGACGAGGAGGAGGGCGGCGCCTGACATCTTCGCATAGCGTATGAGCGACTGCGCGGCGGCCCGCACCTGGCTGACGGTGCCGGGCGCTGCATCGAGACTGTCCGCCCAGAGTGTTTGAATGGAATCGATGATGATGAGGTCCGGCGGCTTTCCTTCGCCGAGTGTCGCCAGGATATTCGACAGATTGGTTTCCGAGGCGAGCCCGACCTGTGCGTCGGCAAGACCGAGACGGGCGGCGCGAAGCCGGACCTGGGCCACCGCCTCTTCGCCGGAAAAATAGAGCGCGCGGCCGCCGCTTCGCGCGACATGCGCCGCGACCTGGAGCAGAAGCGTCGATTTGCCAATACCGGGCTCGCCGCCGATGAGGATCGCCGAGCCGGGGACGATGCCACCGCCGCTGACGCGATCGAGTTCGGCGATGCCGCTGGAAAATCGCGGCGCTTCCTGTGCCTCGCCCCTGAGCGTTTCGAGCTTGATGACGCGGCCCTTGGTCTGCCGGGTCACGCCGGATCCGGGTGGAGGACCGGCGTCGGTCTCTTCGACCAACGTATTCCACTCGCCGCATGCCGTGCATTTGCCGGCCCAGCGCGACGAGGTGGCGCCACAGGCCTGACAGACGTACAGCGATCGAGAGGGCTTTGCCATGTCAGCAAACGCCTCGCATGTCATTCCGGGCGAGCCCACTTGCGAGACACGGGAGCCAGTCATCTCCAGTCATGATGTTGCGCTGGGTCCCGGCTCTTCGGCCCTGTGCGCCTTCGGCGGGGATGACAGTTGGTGGATGGTCCATCACCGTGCCTCGTCGTCGAGATAGAGGCGCGTAAACCGTGGTCCGAGGCGCGTCAGGATTTCGTATCCGATCGTCCCGGCCGAAAATCCCGCGTCTTCGATCGTCAGGTCCTCGGCGATGAGTTTCGCGAATTCACCGGGCATCGCCGCGCCGTCCGGAAGGTCGGTGACGTCGACGGTGGTGAGATCCATCGAAATGCGTCCGACCATTGGCGCAAGATGGCCGCTGATCAGGACGTGGCCGCCCGGCCGGCCGTCGGGCGCACTGGCGTTGCGCGGGACGCCGTCGGCATAACCGGCTGCAATCGTCGCGATCCGGCTCGGGCGTTTGGCGCGCCATGTCGCCGAATAGCCCACTGTCTCGCCCGGAGCGACATCGGCAACTGCGAGAATTCGCGCTGAAACGGTTACGGCAGCTTTCACGGGTGCCGGTGCGGTTTGCGAAGCTTGACCGCCATAGATCGCGTATCCGGGCCTGACGAGATCAAAATGGAAGGCCGGTCCGAGCATCAAGCCGTCGGACGCGGCGAGGCTTCGCAGAACGCCAGGAAAGAGCGCCGAGAGCGTTTCGAACGCAACGAGCTGGTCGCGGTTCTTGGGGTCGCGCGGGTTATCCGCGGATGCGAGGTGGCTCATCACGAGATCGAGTTGGATCCCAGCCATCATCGAGGGGTCGGCTGCCAAGCGTCGCACATCGCGGACCGGGAGACCGAGGCGGTGAAGGCCGGTATCGATGTGAATGGCCGCGGGCAACTTTTCGCCGCGCGCTCTGCACAGGGCCGACCAAGCGACGATGTCGTCGAGGGTCGAGAGTACGGGTTTCACGGCGAGGTGCGCAAACGCGGCGGCGGTGTTTCCGACGAGACCATCGAGCGCGTAGATGTCGGCGTGGGGCGCAATTTTCCGCGCAGTCTGTGCTTCGTCGGGTGTCGCGATGAAGAAGGCGGTGCAGCCCGCGCGCGCCAGTACAGCAATGACCCGCTCGGCGCCGAGGCCATAGGCGTCGGCTTTGACGACGGCAGCGCATTGTGCCGGCGCGACCTTTGCCGCCAGAGCCCTCCAGTTCGCCGCGATGCGCCCGAGATCGACCGTGATCGTTCCCGTCGCGCTCGCGAGGCTTTCGGGCATTCGCGCATTGACCGTCATGTCACGTCCCCACCCGGTGCCCCTACCGATCAGGCAGCATATAGTCTCGGGCCAAATTGCCAAAGCGCGTGAATTGTCCTTCGAAGGACAGCTCGACCGTGCCGACGGGGCCGTGACGCTGCTTGCCGATGATGACCTCCGCCTTGCCGGAGGCCTGGCTCATCTTGGCCATCCAATCGGCGAATTCGGGCGTTCCTTCGGCAGGCTTCGTCCGCTCGACGTAATATTCCTCACGGTAGACGAACATCACGACGTCGGCGTCTTGCTCGATCGATCCCGATTCACGGAGGTCGGATAGCTGCGGACGTTTGTCTTCTCTATTCTCAACCTGACGAGAAAGCTGCGAAAGGGCGACGATTGGAACTTCCAATTCTTTCGCGAGCGCCTTGAGGCCGGTGGTGATCTCGGTGATCTCCTGCACGCGGTTGTCGCTTTTCGCCTTCGATCCGGCGAGCAGCTGAAGATAGTCGACGACGAGAAGATCGAGGCCGTGTTGGCGCTTCAGCTTACGGGCACGGGCGGAGAGCTGCGCGATCGTAATGCCGCCGGTCTGGTCGATGAAGAGCGGGATGCGCGACATCTCGGCGGCGACTTCCGAAAGCTTGCGGAATTCGTTCTCGTCGATCATGCCACGCCGGATTTTCTCCGACGAAATCTCAGCCTGCTCCGACAGAATACGGGTGGCGAGCTGCTCGGACGACATTTCGAGCGAGAAGAAGCCGACGATGCCGCCGTCCTTGGTTTCCATCGTGCCGTCAGGCTGTCTCTCGCCGCGGTAACATTTGGCGATGTTGTAGGCGATGTTCGTTGCCAGTGCCGTCTTGCCCATCGACGGACGGCCGGCGAGTATGACGAGATCGGAGCGTTGCAATCCGCCGAGCTTATTGTCGAGGTCGGAAAGCCCGGTCGACGCGCCCGAGAGATGGCCTGAGCGTTGATAAGCGCTGTTCGCCATCTTGATGGCGGTCGTCAGCGCAGAGTTGAATGTCTCGAAGCCTTTTCCGTACTTATTCTGCTCGGCGAGCGAGTAGAGCCGTCCTTCGGCTTCTTCGATCTGGGCGCGCGGGGCATGGTCGACGGCGCTATCATAAGCCGTGTTGACCAGATCCTCGCCAATGATGATCAGCGACCGGCGGGTCGAGAGATCGTAGACGGTACGGCCGTACTCGGCGGCGTTGATGATGGTCGTGGCGTTCGCGGCGAGCCGGCCGAGGTATTGCGGCACGGTCATGTTGGCGTCGATCGGCTCGACGTTCTCGAAGAACGTTTTGACCGTGATCGGGGTCGCGGTTTTGCCGGCGTGGATGAGTGTCCCCAGCGTTTCATAGATCCGCGCGTGCAGCGGATCGAAGAAATGGTCGGGAGACAGGAAGCCGGAAACGCGATCGAGCGCCTCGTTGTTGACGAGGATCGCACCGAGGAGCGCCTGCTCGGCTTCGAGATTGTGAGGCGGCTGACGAAAGTTCAGCGGCTCATTTGCCGAGACGGCTTGTTTCAGCTTCTCGGTGGGGAGGAATGCGGGTTCTGCCATGCTCCGGACGCTAGCCGATTCCTGGTCGCGTCCGGGAGATTGAGTTCATACAACCTGCGAAGCATCCCCGCTATCAACACGCTCGTTCGGAACTGCTTGGCCGTGGGAATTGAGCAACGGCCAAGCGTCCGGCTGGGAGCGGGCCTCAGGCTGATTCTTCTTCGGCCTCAGGGGCGGCGGCGGAGCCTTCGTCAAACTCAGCGTCGGGATTGAAGGTCTCGAGTTCGAGGGCCTCTTCCTTGACGACGGCGACGTCTTCACCGCGGGCTTGCTTGTCGGCTTCGTCTTGTGAACGGGCGATGTTGAGGCTGACTTTGCTGATAACTTCGGGGTGCAGCTGAACCTTCGCGGGCGTCAGACCAAGCGACTTGATCGGCTTCTCGAGCACGATCTGGTTGCGGTCGACGGTGAAGCCGCCTTCGGTGATGATCGCGGCAATGTCACGGGTGGAAACTGAACCATAGAGCTGGCCGGTATCGCCGGCGGCGCGAATCAGAACGAAGGACTTGCCCTCGAGCTTGGCGGCGACGGTCTCGGCCTCGGACTTGTGCGCGAGGTTGTCGGCTTCGAGCTGGGCGCGGCGGCCATCGAAGACCTTCTTGTTGTCTTCCGTGGCGCGGAGGGCTTTTTTCTGCGGCAGCAGGTAATTGCGGGCGTAGCCGTCCTTGACGTTGACGATGTCGCCCATCTGACCGAGACGGCCGATACGCTGAAGAAGTATGACTTGCATTGTTTTTGACTCCTAGTTTCAAAAAGGGGGATTACGAGGTTTCAGTTGGGCTCTTCGGGCGGCTTACGCACCGCGCGATAATGGAAGACGGTTTCGGCCAGGCCGGCGACGGCGAGCAGCAGGCCGATGTGGGGAACGAAAAGCAGTCCGGCATACAAAGAGCTCAAAATGAACGTCCGCCACTGAGAGCCCCGGGTCAGCGAGTGAACGAGGGCGAGGCCGACAAGCGCGAATGCCAGCGTGAACGGCGCCGCGACACCGGCCGCGAGAAGTCCTGCCATACCGCCGACGAAGGACAGCGCAATCGCGATGAGAAGCGCAAATGTTGCGCCGGTCGGCAGGGAGAACGCCGCGAGATCCGGCCACGGCCGCTTGAGCCGTCCCGACGCCAGCGTGATGCGGCCGGCAAGCCAGATATTGAGTAGGATCGTTCCCATCGCCAGGATGCCCAGCGCCCATGGCAGAGAGAAGAGCGTCGAGCGCGTGATTTCGTCGATTTCGGCCGGGCCGATCGCGGGAGCGCCGGGAATTTGCGAAAGCTCGGTTTTGACGAACGATTCCACGACGGTCCGCAGTAGTTTCGTCAGCGAGTTGACGTCGCCACCCATCAGCATCAATGCGAGGATTGCGAAGGCTCCCGAGAAAATTGCGGCGGCGACCGTGATGCGGCCGATCGGGTACCACTCGCGTTCGCCGTCGACCTCACGGCTCAGAAGCGCAAGGCGCGTGCAGATGACGGCGGGCAGCGCGGTGCTGACGGCATAAACTTCGGCAGCAAGCGGATTGGCAATCAGCAGAACGCAGGCCGTCGCTGTGATGGCGGCAATCGCGGCCGCGATTGGGCCGAGGCCGAGGCCCGTCAGGTAAAGCGGGAGCGGTGTCAGCAGGAAGAGAATGATACGAAGTAGGAACGCCCCCGCCGTCGCGGAGGCGAAGACGACTGCCGAAATCAACCCGGCGGCAAGGGCAAGTATGAAAGCGTTGGTCGGCATTTCTCTGCTGTCCCGCGGTCTCGAGCGGTTAGAGCCAGATCCGGTTTCCCGTCCTGACCCAACTTATGTTTTGCGCCTTCCGACTCCCCTGCGGGGAGCCGGCAGGATGGCGCGATTTACTTGATGACGTAAGGCAGCAGGCCGAGGAAGCGCGCACGCTTGATGGCGCGGGCCAGCTCACGCTGCTTCTTCGCAGAGACGGCCGTGATGCGGCTCGGCACGATCTTGCCGCGCTCGGAAATGTAGCGGCCGAGGGTGCGGACGTCCTTGTAATCGATCTTCGGGGCGCCGGCGCCCGAGAACGGGCAGGTCTTGCGGCGACGCTGGAAGGGGCGGCGGGCGCCGCCACCGGTGGAAGCGATCTCTGCCATGGGTTAGCCCTCCGAGCCTGGATTTGACGAGCCGGGGTTGGTATCACGCGGCGGACGCGGCGCGCGCGGCGCTTCGCCATCGCGGGGCGGACGGGGACCACGATCACCATCGCGCGGCGGGCGAGAATCGCCCTCACGCGGGGGACGGGAACGGAACGTCGAGCCGCCTTCACGGCCGCCGCCGAAGCCGCCGCGATCACCGCGCGGCGGGCCGCCACGACCGCCGAAACCGCGATCACCACGATCGCCGCGCTCGTCACGGTCCTGCTTGCGCATCTGGATGCTCGGCTCGGTTTCGAGCTCTTCGACGCGGATCGTGATGAAACGAATGACGTCAGAGTTGATGCCCATGCGGCGCTCCATCTCGGTGACGGCAGCCGGCGGTGAGTCGATGTTGAAGAAGGCGTAGTGGGCCTTGCGGTTCTTCTTGATCTTGAAAGCGAGGTTCTTGAGACCCCAGTATTCCTGCTTGGTAATCTTGCCCTGACCCTCTTCGACGATGCCCTGGAATTCCTTCATCAGAGCTTCGACTTGGGCCTGGGTGACGTCCTGGCGCGCCAGGAACGTATGCTCGTACAATGGCATACGGGTTGGCCTTTCGGTTTGAGTTGTCCGTCTTTCGACGTCAGTTGCTTCCCGTCGGCGCAAAGCCCCAAAAGGCCCGAGAAAGGCCGATCTGGCACCAAATAGGAGAAGACACTGGGGGACGGCGCCCAAAAGCGCCTCTCGAAGTTTGCCAAGCGACAGAGCCGCCGATGCAACCTGAGCCCCCGTTCAGCCTCCTACCGAACGGAAAGAGGGGCTTATACAGGAATTTCGGCCGAGGGCAAGGCGTCCGAGGTCTCGCGCGGCCGCAGAATTTCCGGTCGAAATCGCACGGCCGCCACGCCGCAAACCCGGGAATCATGTCCTAAAGGGGGCCTGCCGGGATCGACCCGGCGCGTCGAGGGAGACAAAACAACATGAAGTTTGCTGCTTACACCGAGGAAACGATCTGGTCCGTTGCGGACGACGAAGAGACGGCCCGCAGCGAAGGCGAAGAGTCCATGGCCGAGAACGGCGCGTCCGATACGGCCGCCCTGAAGGTTGCGCCAATCGACGAAGACCTGGTCGAGGCCCTCGCGGAGGCCGAGGAATCGGGCGCCGAGGTCCTATTCGATCTGATCGACGGCGAGCTTTGCGAGGTAGAGACGGTGGAAGGCTGATTTCGAAACGGGCTTGCCCGCGTCGAACCGCGTCTCCCGTGTGCGAATGCCAATACCGTGCCGATTTGGGTAAGATGACCCAGCCTACGAGCGTCGCGGTTTCGCGGCGCTTTTTTAAATCGTTCAGTGACTCTAAGGCGTTGAACGTCCTTGTTCAGTGCCCGGGTTCATCCCATTTCCCGGCGCGTCATTGGTATAATCGTGCCAGGAAGGCTTGAGGTGATGGACGATGGACAATCCTCGCGAGACGACGGCTGCAGCCGTATCCGGTCCGATAGATCCCGGCGTCAAGATCGGTCACGTCCACTTGAAGGTGGCCGATCTTCAGCGCGCGCTCGATTTCTATTGCGGTGTCCTCGGCTTCGAGCTGATGCAGCGTTTCGGGGATCAGGCAGCCTTCATATCGGCGGGCGGCTATCACCACCACATCGGCCTCAACACCTGGGAGAGCCGGGGAGGGTCGCCGCCCACTCCGGGGACGACCGGGCTTTACCATCTTGCCGTTCTCTATCCGACCCGCGCGGCTCTAGCCGATGCGCTGCGCCGGTTGCGTGCTGCCGGCATTCCGCTGACAGGCGCGAGCGACCATGGCGTGAGCGAAGCGCTCTATCTCGACGACCCGGACGGTAACGGCGTCGAACTTTACCGGGATCGGCCGCAGTCAGAATGGCCGCGTGATCGTGCGGGCAATCTCGGAATGTTCACCAGAGCCCTGAATTTGGATGAGCTTCTGGCATCTCCTCGGGGCTGATCGTCACCCTCAGGGCCGGCAGCGGGACGCCGGCACCTCAACTAAAAACTTCGTCCGTCCAAACGCGAAAGTTCTTCAAGGTGTTCGGCCCGAACGTGGTCGTGAGTGCGACATCGGCTGCGTCGCGACCGCGTGCCAGCAGCACCCTACCGATGCGAGGAACGTTGTTGCGAGGATCGAAGATATACCACTGACCGCCGAGATAGGCTTCGAACCAGGCCGCGAAATCGCCGGGCGGATAGGGCGGCGGCATTCCGACATCGCCAAGATAGCCGGTGCAATAGCGCGCCGGGATGTTCAATGCCCGACAGAACGCGATGGCGAGATGGGCGTAGTCGCGGCACACGCCTTGGCGCTCTTGGTAGGCCTCGGACGCCGATCTCGTGACGCGCGCATGCTCATATCCGAAGACGATATGTTGATGCACGAAATCGCAAATCGTCTGGACGCGAACCCAGCCGGGTTGGCTTTTGCCGAACAGGTCCCAAGCAAGATCGAGCATACGGTCGCTATCGCAGAAGCGGCTCGCAAGCAGGAAGACGATGGCCTCCTCGGGAAGTGCTTCGACCGGCACCTGCATGGCATTCAGCGCCGCTGGATCGGGTTGGCCGCTGTCGTTGATGATGGAGTCGGACGTGATGCGGACATTTCCGGCAGGGGCGACAATTCGGCTGCACCAATTGCCGAAGTTATCCCGGTAACCCGAAATCGGGACGGAGGGGCTGATGACGATGTGGTCGGGGAACTGCAGGTCGGAAACGCGACTGAAATGAATGTTCAGCATTAAGATAGCGGGCGTCGGTTGCGGAAACTCGTATTGCAGCTCGTATCCCACGCGAAGTTTCATTCACCCTCATTCCTGCTCCATCCGGCCGCGGAAGGAACTGAGCAAGCACGACCCCTTTGGCCCCGGCGATAAACCTTAGACCCTTTTCGAACCCGAGCGCCGTCTTTCTCGGTTCTTTCCTGCGGCATCGCCGCGATAGCGCGCGGCGTGCCGGCAGGACCTGGCTTGGAACGCCTGTTGAACATGTGCGGCCTAAGGGTCTCGGGTGCTTGGCTATTCCGCGCGTGTCTTGACACCGGCAGGGCGGGGGTGGAGTAAGGCCGCCGAAATACTCCCTAAGGGCTGATTTTCCGGCCTTCCAGTACAAGGTAGTTCTCAACACGATGGCACGCGCGCTCGTTTTTCCAGGACAAGGCAGCCAGGATGTCGGCATGGGCAGGGCTCTGGCCGATGCCTTTCCGTCGGCACGCGCCGTATTCGAGGAAGTGGATGATGCGCTGGGCGAGAAGCTTTCCACCCTCATCTGGGAGGGTCCGAAAGAAACATTGACGCTGACGGAAAATGCCCAGCCCGCGCTGATGGCGGTCTCGATGGCTGTCATGCGGGTACTCGAGAAGGAGAAGGGTTTTTCGCTCGCGGAGAAAGTGAAGTTCGTGGCGGGACATTCGCTTGGCGAATATTCGGCTCTCGCCGCAGCCGGGGCGTTCTCACTCGCCGATGCGGCGCGACTTTTGAAGCTTCGCGGACGGGCCATGCAAAAGGCGGTCCCCGTGGGCGTCGGCGCGATGGCGGCTCTTCTCGGCGTCGGCGTCGAGGTTGCGGAGAAAGTCGCCGCCGAGGCGGCCCAGGGCGACGTCTGTCAAGTCGCGAACGACAACGAGCCGGCTCAGGTCGTCCTGTCCGGGCACAAGACCGCGATCGATCGCGTGCCCGAGATCGGCAAGAAATTCGGTGTTCGTCGCGCCGTTCCGCTTCCTGTCTCCGCGCCCTTCCATTGCACGTTGATGCAGCCGGCCGCCGATGCGATGGCCGAAGCGCTCGCGAATGTTACGGTTCAACGGCCTGTCGTGCCTGTGGTTGCGAACGTGATCGCGCAACCCATTTCAGACCCTGAAGAGATCAAAAAGCGGCTCGTGGAGCAGGTGACCGGAACGGTGCGCTGGCGAGACTGCGTCGCGGCGATGGCCGCCGACGGCGTGACGGATTTCTATGAGATCGGCGCCGGGAAGGTTCTCGCCGGTCTCGTCAAGCGGACGGCTCCGAATGTCAACGCGGCGAGCCTCGGCACGCCTTCCGATATCGATGCGGCGCTGGCCGCACTCACTTCATAAGGAGATTTGTATGTTTGACCTGACCGGCAAGACCGCCCTCGTCACGGGCGCGACGGGCGGCCTCGGCGCCGAGATCGCGCGGGTATTCCACAACGCTGGCGCGACCGTCGCGATATCGGGCCGCAAAATCGATGCGCTCGAAGCCTTGGGCAAGGAACTCGGTGACCGTGTTCACATTGTCCCCTGCGATCTCGCAGACCGTGGCGCCGTCGCAAAGCTGATCGACGAGGCCGTGAAAGCGCTCGGCGGCCGGCTCGACATCCTGGTCAACAACGCCGGTCTGACCAAGGACAATCTGTTCATGGTGATGAAGGACGACCAGTGGGACGATGTGATCGCCGTCAACCTGACGTCGACGTTCATGCTGTGCCGAGCCGCGTCCCGCCACATGATGCGGTCGAAAACGGGCTACGGCCGGATCATCAACATCGCGTCGGTCTCGGGCGTTTTCGGCAACCCCGGGCAGGGCAACTATGCCGCCTCCAAAGCCGGCATGATCGGCATGACCAAGTCGCTGGCGCGGGAAGTGGCTTCCCGAGGGATTACGGCGAACTGCGTCGCGCCGGGCTTCATCAAGACCAACATGACGGACGTGCTGACGGACAAGCAGAAGGGCGAAATCGCGCAAATGATCCCGGCGCAAAGGTTTGGAGAGCCTACGGATGTGGCGGCGGGGTGCCTCTATCTGGCGTCCAACGAGGGCGGCTACGTCACTGGCCAGACCCTGCACGTCAACGGCGGCATGGCGATGGTTTAAATCGGACGTCCGCAAATGATGGTAAACGCCCAGAATGCCTGATTTATTGTCGGCCGGCTCAACGCCTTTTCCAGGGTCGTGAACTGCGTCACCGCGTGCTTTGCATTGTGGGGGAAGTGTGTTAACGACACCACGGTTTTGAGACGTGAAAATCACGTTATCGGGACGGCGCTAAGCTGGGGACAACTTGGTGACGCGCGGTTGGGGACGGTGCCTAAGCGGACGACTCACGCTAGGCGACTAAGGAAAAAAGACTTCAAACGGGGCGAACCCCTATCCGAGCAGGCTATACTTCTCGTAAGTTGATGTCCTGTCATGCGGCTTATAGCGGGTTCTGCAGGGCGAACAGGCAGACGATAAAAGGCTGCCAAAAATTAGAAAGACACGAGGATTGACGATGAGCGATGTCGCAGAGCGCGTGAAGAAAATTGTCGTGGAGCATCTTGGGGTCGAGGCCGACAAGGTCACCGACAATGCCAGCTTCATCGACGACCTTGGCGCGGATAGCTTGGATACTGTTGAACTCGTGATGGCCTTCGAAGAGGAATTCGGCTGCGAAATTCCGGACGATGCCGCCGAGCACATCCTGACGGTCGGCGACGCCGTCAAGTTTCTCGAGAAGAATGCGAGCGCGGCCTAAACGGCCGTCGCTCTTGGGTATTTTGCCCTTGGCGCATTTGCGCCTTTTGGGCAGGATTTAAAGGGGGCTGGGCGACCGGCCCCCTTCACGCGCCCAGCGTCGATCTTAAATCGCCAACAGCAAAACAAGAAAACATACGATGCGCCGTGTCGTCATTACAGGAATGGGTCTTGTCACTCCGGTCGGATGTGGTGTCGAGGCCTCCTGGTCCAATCTCCTAGCCGGCCAGAATGGTGCCCGGCGCGTCGAGGAATTTGAAGTTTCCGACATCACCTGCCAGATCGCCAATTTCATTCCGCGTGGCGCCAAGTCCGAGGGCAAGTTCAATCCGGACGACTGGATGGAGCCCAAGGAGCAGCGCAAGGTCGATGATTTCATCATCTATGCCGTCGCTGCGGCCGACCAAGCGGTCGCGGATTCGGGCCTGAAGCTCGACACTGCGGAAGCGCAGGAGCGTGCGGGGGTTCTGATCGGCTCGGGCATAGGCGGCCTCTCGGGGATCGCCGACACGTCGATCCTGTTGAAGGAGAAGGGTCCGAGGCGGGTGTCGCCCTTCTTCATTCCCGGTCGCCTCATCAATCTGGCGGGCGGCTACGTCTCGATAAAGCATCACCTGCGCGGTCCGAACAATGCCGTCGTCACGGCGTGCGCCACCGGCACGCACGCGATCGGCGATGCAGCGCGCATTATCGCGCTCGACGATGCCGATGTCATGGTTGCGGGCGGTACGGAAAGTCCGATCTGCCGGATCGCGCTTGCCGGTTTTGCAGCGTGCCGCGCTCTTTCGACCGGCTTCAACGATGCGCCGCAAAAAGCCTCCAGACCCTACGACAGGGATCGCGATGGCTTCGTGATGGGCGAGGGCGCTGGCGTGGTCGTTCTCGAAAGTTACGAGCATGCCATGGCGCGCGGCGCCAAGATCTATGCGGAAATCATCGGTTATGGCATGTCCGCCGACGCCTACCATATTACGGCACCAGCCGAAGACGGCGACGGCGCTTACCGCTGCATGAAGGCGGCACTGAAGCGCGCCGGCGTGTCACCGAGCGAGATCGATTACGTGAACGCCCACGGCACGTCGACGCCGATGGGCGATGAGATCGAGCTCAAGGCGGTGGAACGTCTGTTCGGCAACAGCTCGGGCCGGCTCGCGATGTCGTCGACAAAATCGGCGACCGGTCACTTGCTGGGAGCTGCCGGCGCGATTGAAGCGATTTTCTCGGCACTTGCTATTCGCGACAATATTGTTCCGCCGACGCTCAATCTTGACAATCCTTCGGTCGAAACAGCGATCGACCTTGTGCCGCACGAGGCACAGAAGCGTGATATCAATATCGCGCTGTCCAATTCGTTCGGCTTCGGCGGGACGAATGCGTCGCTGGTTCTGCGGCGCGTCGCTTGAAAGCGCAATTAGGTTCGCGTTTTCGCCACATTTTACGGTGAGCGTCCGCCGCGGGTGGGGGATGGGAGCGCCGCAGTTTGAGGCATGAGACCTCGCGGGCGAAGCTCCTTCAAATGACGGTGCTCGCAGTATCATGAGTCAAATGAGGAAGCGTTCGGACGGAACCAGAACGTCTCGGACCGCCGGGGCGCGAAGTCCGGCTGAAAGGCTGGAGCCGGCTCGGGCCCCTAGCCGGCCGCGAGGTGTTCAGGCGCGCGAGCCGTCGCGGGCGATTGCCGGGTTTGTCCGCGTTATCAGTGGTGTCCTGACGATATCGTTGGTCATCATGCTGTTCGCCGGCGGTACGGCCTTCATCATTTTCGATCAGTTCGAGAACCCGGGTCCGCTTACCGCGACGCGCACTGTCGTCATCCCCAAGGGTGAAGGGCGCATCGCCATCGCCGAACGCTTGGAGCGGGAGGGCGTCATCACGAACCGTTGGACGTTCGTTGGCGGCTATCTTCTGCAGGGCTTCCTCGGGGGCCGTAAGACCGGCGAACTCAAGGCCGGCGAATACGAGATCAAAGACCATGCTTCGATGCGCGACGTGATCGACACGCTCGCGGCGGGCAAGTCGATCCTCTACAAGACGACGCTTCCCGAAGGCCTGACCAGCGAGCAGATCGTCGAGCGCCTCAAGGCTGAACCGAACCTCAGCGGCGAGATCGCCAATGTGCCGCCGGAGGGCTCGCTGCTCCCGAATACCTATTATTTTTCCAAGGGCGCCTCTCGGAGCGAGATCCTGGATCGCATGCAGAGCGACATGCAGAAGACGCTCGCAGCGCTTTGGGATGAGCGGGATCCAGACGTTCCTGTGAGTTCCATGCAGGAACTCGTGACGTTCGCGTCGATCGTCGAAAAAGAAACAGGACGGTCCGATGAGCGGGATCGCGTGGCGGCCGTGTTCTACAATCGACTCCGCAAGGGCATGAGGCTGCAGTCGGACCCGACCATCATCTATGGCATCGTCGGCGGGCAGGGGGCTCTCGGCCGCGGCATCACCAAGACCGACATCGAGACGAAGTCGCCCTACAACACGTATCAGATCAACGGTTTGCCACCGGGGCCGATCTGCAATCCGGGCAAGAACGCGCTTCTTGCTGCGCTGCATCCAGCTAAGACAGCCGATCTCTACTTCGTTGCCGATGGAACGGGCGGCCACACGTTCTCGGAGACGTTGAAGGAGCACAACAACGCCGTCCAGAAATGGCGCCAGGTCGAGAAGGCGAAATCCAAGCCGGGAACGGCTGACGATCAGGACGACGATGTGGCGCCGATCCCGACGGCGAAGACCGCAAAGTCAGCTTCCAAAGGGCAGAAATCCGCGAAGGTGACGACATCGTCGGCTGGCGCAAGCGATGGCGACCGCGATGAGTCTTCTCCGTCCGTTTCCGCAACAGAGGCTTCGGGAAATGGCTCCGATATGCCGCTGCCGCTTAGAAAGCCGAAAAAGCAGTAGCAATTTTGCTGCCGCTGGTTTCTACGACCCTGTTGGCGGATGCGGGTCAACCCGCTAAGTTGCGCGCCGCATAGCCCACCCGGTCGGCGAGACCTTCCCAGATGACCATTTCCAGCATGACGGGATTTGCCCGTGTCGACGGCGTGACCAACGGATTGACGTGGACGTGGGAAGCGCGGAGCGTCAACGGGCGCGGCCTCGATGTTCGTCTCCGTCTTCCGCCCGGATACGAAGCACTGGAGGTTCCGACGCGAGAAGCCGTTGCCAAGCGTCTCGCACGCGGGAACGTCGCAATATCGCTCAGCCTTGAAAAACAGCATACCAATGGCTCCGTTCGGTTGAACGAAGCCGTGCTTGCCGATGTGATCAAAGCCGCCGAACGCGTCTCCGTCCTTTCCGGCGCAACGAAACCCGATGCTGCCCAACTCCTCCTGATCAAGGGCGTTCTTGAAACCTCGGATCAGGTGCCAGAGGACAGCGACGCCCGCGCGGTGCGCGAGAAGGCGATTTTGAAGAGCCTGGAAACGGCGCTCGACAATCTCATGGCTGCGCGGCGTGCGGAGGGGACGCGGCTCGCGGATATCATCGTCGAACAGCTCGCGCAGATCGAGCGATTGGCGGGGGAAGTGCGCGTTTCGCCGTCTCGCACGCCGGAAGCCATCGTCGCGCGCCTCAAAGATGCAATCACCCGCCTTTTCGAGACAACGGCCCCTCTCGAGGTGGAGCGGCTGCATCAAGAGGCGATGCTGATTGCGACGCGGGCCGACGTCGAGGAAGAGCTGCAGCGGCTTTCCGCGCATGTCTCGGGTGCCCGGGACATCCTCGGCGAAACCGGGGCCGTCGGGCGCAAGCTTGACTTTCTGGCCCAGGAATTCAATCGCGAGGCCAATACGCTCTGCTCGAAAGCCAATGCCGTGGATGTCACGCGCCTCGGCCTGCAACTCAAAACGATTATCGACCAATTCCGCGAACAAGTGCAAAACGTCGAATAGCATGAGCAAGAACGCGGAAGACGATCGCAACAAAGGCACAATCGCCGAGCCACACATTGCTCGGCGAGGATTGCTCTATATCGTCTCGTCGCCGTCAGGCGCGGGCAAGACAACGTTGGCGCGTCGCGTTCTCGCCGCCGAACCGAATATCGAGATGTCGGTATCCGTGACGACCCGCGCGCCGCGACCGGGCGAACGGGACGGAGTGGATTATCACTTCGTCGATCACAAAACGTTCGAGAGCATGAAGGAGCGCGACGAACTGCTCGAATGGGCGCAGGTCTTCGACAACTATTACGGCACACCGAGGGCCCCTGTCGAAGCTGCCATACGCAGCGGCAAGGACGTCCTGTTCGACATCGATTGGCAGGGCGCGCAGCAATTGTCCGAGAAGATGCCGGGCGATGTCGTTCGAGTCTTCGTCATGCCGCCGTCGGGTCCCGTGCTTGAGGAGCGGCTGAAAGTCCGCGCGCAAGATCCTGCCGACATCGTGGCGAAGCGCATGGCGGCGGCCTCGTCGGAGATCAGCCATTGGCCGGAATACGATTATGTGATCGTCAACGCCCATGTCGAACAAAGCGTCGCGTCGGCACTCGCGATCCTGGCGGCCGAGCGGTTGAAACGGGGCCGGCTGCTCGGGCTTTCCGAGTTCGTTCGGACGTTGCAGGCCGCTCTCTAGGCCGGCGCCGCTTCACTTTGATCAAGAGCTAGAGCGAGGCCAGCAAACTCGGCCACCGTCAGGTTCTCGGCGCGGCGCTCGGGTGCGATGCCGGCTCGCTTCAGAAGCAACTCTGGAAATGCGGTGAGCTGCTTCAAGCTCGACCGCAGCATCTTGCGGCGCTGACCGAACGCGGCGGCCGTCACGCGGGCGAGCGTCTTTACGCGGCAAGAAGGTTGGGGATTTGCGATGGGGCGAAATTCGACGATGGCAGAAGCAACTTTCGGCGGCGGCGTAAAGGCCTCGGGCGGGAGGTTCATCACGATCGTCGCTTCGGTCCGCCATTGCGCGAGAACCGAGAGCCGTCCGTAGGCCTTCGAATTCGGCGCCGACACGATGCGTTCGGCGACCTCGCGCTGAAACATCAACACCATGCGATCGTACCAGGGCGGCCAGGGTTCCGTTTCCAGCCAATTCACGAGCAGCAGGGACGCGACGCCATAGGGAAGGTTGGCGACGATGGACGCGGTGCTTGCGGTGCCGAGCAGCTTTTTCCAATCGACCTCCAGCGCATCGGCCGGGTGAACGTCCAACCGGCCTGGAAAATGCGCCGCCACGTCGGCGAGGGCGGGAAGGCAGCGGTCGTCGCGCTCGATTGCGATGACGTGCTTTGCGCCCTCCATCAGGAGAGCGCGCGTCAGGCCGCCTGGACCGGGCCCGACCTCTATCACGGTCCGTTCGCTGAGATCACCCGCCAAGCGCGCGATCTTGCGGGTGAGATTGAGATCGAGCAGGAAGTTCTGGCCTAAGGATTTCTTGGCGTTAAGGCCGTAGCGCTCGATGACGTCTCGCAGCGCGGGCAGCCCGTCCGGACCTGTGGCAGGGTTCATGTCGGGGCTGCGGATCGTCTGCGGGCGCTCATTTCCCGGGCGAGTTTCAATGCGGCCTTGAGGCTCGAGGCCGAGGCTATTCCCTTACCCGCGATCGCGAAAGCCGTTCCGTGATCGGGAGACGTGCGAACGAAGGGCAATCCGAGCGTGACGTTCACGCCGTCGTCGAAAGAGAGCGTCTTGATCGGGATGAGCCCCTGATCGTGATACATAGCGAGCGCTGCATCGTAGGTTTCTCGCGCCGCGGCGTGAAACATGGTGTCGGCGGCAAAGGGGCCGGACGCGTCGATGCCCTCCGCGCGCAAAAGATCGACGGCGGGGCGGACGATATCGCGATCTTCGGAACCCAGCGCTCCGTCCTCGCCTGCGTGTGGATTAAGTCCCGCGACGGCGAGGCGCGGTTTGTCGATGCCGAAGTCTTTCTTCAGCGATGCGTTGAGGATGCGCGCGCATCGTACGATCTTGTCGGTCGTCAGCAGGACGGAGACGTCTTTCAGCGGGATGTGAATGGTGACGGGCACGACGCGCAGCTTCGTCGAGGCGAGCATCATGACGGGTTCTGCTGGCTCCGACGGCCAGAATTCTTTCGCAAGCACGCCGAGGTACTCGGTGTGGCCCGGGTGCGTGAAGCCCGCACCATATAGAACCGATTTCGAGATGGGGTTGGTGACGACAGCAGAGGCATGGCCGCTCGCGACTTCAGCAACTGCGCTTTGAATGGAGAGGATTGTCGCCGCGCCGTTGGCGACATCCGGCTTTCCGGCGATCGCAGGTGTGGCGAGGGCGACCGGCACGACCGGCAGCGCCTCGTCGAAGATCTCGGCCGCGACCGAAGCGTTGGCGACCGGAGCGATTGCAGTGGCTGGATCGAGACCGGCCGACCGCGCGACCGCGCGCATCAATTCGATATCGGCATAGAGGGCGAACGCCGGAATATCCTCGCCGGAGCGGTCTCTCCAGGCCTGGAGGGCGATCTCTGGGCCGATACCGGCGGCATCGCCCATCGTCACCGCAAGAGGGGCGCCAGGCTCCTTATTTGGAGCCGACATTTACCCGATACTCTATATGCGCGTCCTCGCGCAGATCCTTGAGATAGCGCTTGGCCATGAGCTCGAATTCTTTCTGCTTGAGCTGGCCTTCTGCCTGATTGCGCTGGGTCTCGGAGGCTTTCACCGTTTCGCGGCCGCAGACGACCCACAACTCGATCGACCCGTCGTTCACTGTCGGCGGCAGCATTTCGCCGTCGGCAGCGTTGACAAGAAGCGTCCGTGTCGGTTCGGGAATGGTTGACGGGCGGCGTTTTCCGAGATCCTCGAACCGAGCTCCGGCGACGCCCATTGCGGCCGCCGCCGTCGACTGACAGCCGGTGTACTTCTGGCGGATCTTGTCGGCTTCCTGAATGCGCATGGCGACGCCATGTTCTTCGATCTTGGCCGGCATCGCAATGCGGACCCGCTGGACCTTCAATTCGACGTCGTCGTCGCCGGCGATCGACGATGTCGCGATGAGTTTATCGACATCCCGGTTGGAGACATTGATCAAGGGCGCGAACTTGCGGCGGACGACTTCATTCCAGGACAGCGTCGCGCGAATACGGCTCTTGATCGGATCGAGGCTGCCCCCGATTTGCCTCTTGAATTCGTCCAACGTCATCTTGTTGCGATCGGCGATGCCCTTGATGACGCGATCGAGCTCGGCATCCTCGATCGTCACGCTCAGCCTTTTCGCTTCCTGCGTCTTGAGGCGGTCGTCGATGAGCTCTTCGAGGGCCTTTTTCTTCATGGCCGGAAGCGCGGTGGCTCGCGCACTTTCGAAAGCTCGCCGCTGCAGACTTATGCCATATTCCTTCTTGCGACGCTCAAAGATCGCGATGATATCTTCGCGCGATTTGCCCTGGTTGGCCCGGGCCGTATCCTGCAGGATCTGTTTCAGGTGTTCCGACGTCTTCGGGTTTTTGATGATGGCCTGGAAATTGGCTTTCGCTTGGGCCTGGATATTGGTGCCGCTGAGCATCATCGCTCGCTGGTCGATCTCGTAGCCGGTGATCGGCTCGTCGTTTACCAGAGCTGCGATCGATCGCTGTTCGCTCGATGGAGGCCCCGCCAAATCGCGGCTGGCGGTCGCGGTTTTTTCGGAGCCCTTGCCGACGGAGGTCTTGCGCTTTTTGCCTTTGCCCGATGTCACGTCGCCGGGGAGGGTGTCACCGATGGACGACTTCTTCAGTGTCGCCGAGGTGCCGTCGCCGGTTACGGCCACCGTGCCGCCTTGAGCCGCGGCGGAAACCGACAAAGCCGCGCTGCCTATGGCTGCCAGCGTGTAGCGCCCCGCGCGAGAATAAATTCGAGAAATCGTGCTCCGTGCAAAAGGCATGCGTTAAGGATACCCCTCCTAGCTCCGATTCGGTGCAGTCCTCAGGATAGCGCGCCCGGAGCTCGCGAAACGGCCTTATCCACACCAAGAATGGCCAAAATCCGGTTCCTGAGCAGATTTAGGCGGTCAGGGGCCGCGCGCCCCGAGAGATCAGTTCGTGCGCTGGTCGCCACCCGGGTTGAAATCCAGACCGCCGGTGCTCGTGGAAAAATCGCCGAGATGCTTGAATTCGAACCGCAGCATCACCGTTTGATCGGGTTCGATCGACTCGTCGGCGTAGTTGGACTGGATGTAGGACGCTGTCAGGACGAAGCATTCGTCGGCATACTTGAGGTTGACGCTGTCGTAGCGGAAATTCCCATCCTCCAGGTTGTAACGCGATGTGCCGCCGATGCTCCAGCGGTTGGTGAGTTGGAGGGTAGCGGCTGCCAGCAGTTCTTCTTCACGTGACACTGTAGCGATCGTTTGGGGGTGCTCCGGATCGCTGAAGAGCGCCTGGGCATCATATGAATAGCCGCCCTGGACGGACAGCGGCCCCCAGGTCGTAATCATCGATGAGTCCATGCGTTTCAGTGCGAACGTTGACTGATCGAACCGGCTCTGCGAGATGATGCGGAAATTGCTCAGCGGCGCGAAGTATGCGCCGAGGATATAATCCGAGCGATCGGTTTCGAGGCCGTTATACGGGTTGAAGACATAGTTGCCATCGGAGTTGCGGCCGGGGTTCAGGTAGATGTTGTCGCCTGACAAGTGATAGCTCTGGCCGGCGAGGAAGCGGGCATAACCGCCGTCGTTGGACTGGAACGTGTACTGCAGCCCGGCGTTGACGCGGGTGCCCGTCTCGATGCGGTCATAGCCCGAGAACTTCGACGTCGAGAACAGGTTAGTGTCGTCGAAGACGAGGCTCTGGGCGTCTTCGTCGGGCAGGCGGCGCTGCGGGATCGTCTCCTGGTGCACGACGACCTGCCCGATCGGCTCGATGATGTGCGTTCCGGCGGCGTTGCTGGCCGCCCAGGGATAGGACACGGTGGCGCCGCCATCGACGATGCCGCGGGTGACGGTCGATGAGAAGTTCGTTTCAGATGCTACCTCTGTCCCTTGTGGATTAAGCACGACCGACTCGGGATTGGTGACGTTGTCATACTGATAGACGTCGCCGCGGACGTCGGCGAAGGGGGTATAGCTGATGCCGATCGCATCGGTGAGACGGCGACGCCATTTCAGCTCGGTTACGATGCGATTGATGTTCTGGTCTTGCTGTGTCGGATCCGTGGGGCTGCCGCCTGTCGAGCCGTCGGACCGCGTGAAGCTCAATGCATTCGTATTCCATTTGAGCTCGCCGCCGAGGACGGGATCCTTGAAGACGTAGTTGTAGTCGATGATCGGGTGGGTGTAGCTCTCGGTCTGCGGCGTGTCGTTCGTCAGCAGGCCGCCGAACTGATAGAGCTTGGCGCTGAAGTAATTGCGGTCGGACTGCCCGGTTAGGTAGATTTGGTTGACGCGATCGGTGACGAGCGCGCTATCGAGCTTATAGAAGCGGCGGAACTGATCGTCGCTTTCGACGATGGCATCCCAGCCGAACTTCCACCAGCTCGACAACGAGAACCGGCCGTGCGTTTCGATGCTGCCGCGCAAGCCGTCGAGGTCTGCGTTGGAGGCGGCGGTACCCGGCAGGTCGCTTGCGTTTTGATCGATGCCAGCGAGGCGGACGTTGTACTCGCCGTTGGCGAGCCGATGACGCCATTCGCCCTTCAGGAACAGGCCTTGATCGCTGAAGTAAATCGGCTCGATGGTGGCGTCGTAGTTCGGCGCCAGGTTGAAAAAGTAGGGGATGCCGGTGATGTAGCCGAGGGTGGTGGAATGACCGTAGTCAGGCGTCAAGAAACCCGACTTCCGCTTTACCGTCGGGTCGGGGCTCTGGAAGTAGGGAAGATAGAAGATCGGTTGGCCGTAGATCTCGAAATAGGCGTCCTGATAGGTGAGCGTCGCGGCCGACTGATCATGGATGATGCGCGTTGCACTGATACACCAAAGGGGCGGGGTGCCACCGTCGCTTTGGCAGGGCGTGAAGCGGCCGTTGTGGAACTCGGTGATGTTACCCTCGCGCCGGGTCGCGCGGTCGGCGCTGATGTGGGATTGGTCTTTTGAGGTGATCGAGAGCGCCGACACGAAGCCGTCGCGGAAGTCGTCGGTGAGGGTGTAGCGATCGGCGTGGACGATGTTGCCCTGGGGTTCCTTCAGGGTGACGTTGCCGATGGCGGTGAGCGTTCCGGCGCTCTGGTCGTAGACGACCTCGTCGGCGGTCAGGATGTAATTATTGTAGAAAATCTCGACGTTGCCGCGGGAAATAACGCGGTCGCCGGATTTGTCGTAGATGAGCTGATCGCCCTGCAAGCGCATGGGCTGCGAGCGATCGATATTCGTATTGACCTTGCCGAAAATAGCGCTTGGAGAGTTGGCTTTGCCGAATGACGATGAGTTTTTCTTCTTCTTGCTGAGCGTCGTCGAATAGCCGCTGGAGCCAAGAGTGGGATCGGAGGCCGCTGAAGTATAGCTCTGGGCGCCGGCGCCAGGTGCGGAAAAGAGCGAGACGCTGACAAACATCAGGACGCACAGAAGCGCGCGAGCGATCCCGTCTACCTTGCGGCGACGAGAACCCCCGCGAGACAACCCGCAACCCTCATGCGGTGTCCGCGCTTCACGCATCACTCAGCCGTCCTCCTGGTGCAACAGCACCGTGGTCGAGACGATCAGCACCAAGACAACAGGCACCCACGCAGCGACCCACGCCGGTGCAAGCCCCGCGATGCCAATTTGTCTCGCAATTTCCGAGAACAAGAAGAAACTCACCCCACCGATCATCCCTGTCGTAACCATAGTCTGGATGCCCCCGGAGCGGAATGACCGCAATGACACAGTTGCCGCCAAAAGGACCATCGCCAGACAGAGGAGGGGCCGGACCAAAAGCGACTGATACTGAACGCGAAGTCTTTCGGTCGAAAGTTTCGCTTTATCAGCGGCGTAAATGAGTTCGGGTAGATCCCAGAAAGAGACCGAGAATACCGTGCCAAGTGCCTCCTGAACCCGGTCTGGCGTCAGGTAGGTGGATACAAGGTAGGATTTGAATTTTTGGGGCTGCTGGCCGAGGCGGGAAACCCAGGCGTCCTTGAGCTCCCAATACCCGTCCTTGAGCTGGGCTTGGCCGGCATCGATCCGTTCCGAGAAATGCCCGGCCCGATCATAAGCGATGATCATGACGCCGGTCAGCGTCAGGCCTCTGTTCGATGCGGCGGCGGCCCCCAGAACCAACTCGCCGTCGACGCCGTCCTGCCTGATCCACGAGCCACCACCCTGGGCGCGCAGGAGGTTGGTATCGTTGCCGAAGGCCTTGGCGAAGACCTGCTCGGATTTCGCCCGCCCCTGTGCGGCCAGCGGGTTGTAGACCGTCACGCCGAGCAACCCAACAATGAAGCCGACGAAAAGTCCCGGTGCCAGGAACTGCCAGACGGACATTCCGCCGGCGCGCATGACGGCCAGCTCGCTCTTTCGATTGAGGTAGAGAAGGGTGCTGAGGGCCCCCACGAGAACAGCGAACGCGAGCAGGAACTCGACGTAGGCGCCGAGACGCAGCGAAGCAATGAGGACGAGAGTCGATACCGGGACGTTGCCCGTCTTGCTCGACTGGCGCAACAACTCGACAAAGTCGATCATGAAAATAAGCAGCGCGCAGACTGAAAGCGTCGCCGATATCGAGACCACGAAGAGTTTTGCGATATAGCGCGAAAGCGTGAAAGAGTACCTCATGACGCCGTCTTCCGGCGGAAGGGAAGGAGCCGGCCCGCGCCGGCAACGATGGCTACGACGGAGTCGGAGAGGATTTCGAAGACGCGCGATGGGGCTCTCTGCCTGTCGGCCCTCTTGATGACGATCAACGAGAAAATGATCGCGCCGACGGGAACGCCGTAAAGCGCAAAAAGCATCGTTGGATTGCGAGATACCGCACTGTTCAGCGCCAGTCCTGCCATTCGGCAAGTGGCTGCGAACAGGAACGTCAGCACGAGGCTTTGCATGCGACTCGAGCGCGTCGAGCGCGCCTGCCCGACAAAAGCAATAATCAGGAAGGCGAAGGCGATCGGATAGAGCGGGGTGACAAGGCGCTCATGAATTTCGGCGCGGAACTGCCCCGGAGATTTCTTGAATAGATTGCTGTTGGGGTCGGGGTACACCAATTCGTCCCAATAGCGCTCCCGCGGTTTCAGTTCGCCTGAGCCTTCATCTTGCGGTTCAAAGCGGTCGAGATCGACGACATATTTGTCGAAAGCCACGATTTGGGGCGGGCCGTCGGCGTCGGCGCGGCGGATGATGTGGCCGTTCGTCATGACGAGATACGCCGTGCCGTCCTGCTTCACGATCGTACCATGTTCGGCGAGGTAGCTCTGAGATTGCGACTTGTCGCGCGTATCGTGCATGACAAGGCCCTGCAACTCGCCGTCGGCCGAGCGGTCGCGAATGTGGAACATCAGATCGGGTTCGGGGCTCGAGAAGCGACCGGGTTGAATGACCTGGGTCAGGAGATCGCTTCGAACCTGCACCAGATATTCACGCAGCAGGCGCATGCTCCAAGGCTGAGCAAGTTGACTGACGAACGCCAGGAAGATGCTTACGAACACCGCAAGCAGGAGCAACGGCCGTGCCACCGTCCAGACGGTCGATCCCGCCGCCGAGAGCACGATGAGTTCGCTGTCGGTATTGAGGCGATTGAGCGTGTGGAGCGCGGCGATCAGAAGCGAAAACGGGGCGATGATCGCCATCAGGTTCGGCAGGGCGAGCGACGTCATCTTGACGAGCATCCAAGTGTCCTGACCCTGGCTCGTCACGACGTTGAACTGGCGCAGTGCCAATGCGATCCAGACGATCCCCGTCAACGAGATGAGTATGAGCAGGAAGGAGCCCGTGGCCTGCCGGAACACATATTTCGAGAAAATTCGCATGCTTCCGCAGTCCCCCGCTTCCGTCACGCGACCGAAGCCTCACCATCGCCGGCCCCCACGATGATGCTTCGGGCTCCCATAGCACAATGGCGGAATTTCGGCTGTTCAGAGTTGGTTGCCGAGAGAGGGCTTGTAAAAATCATTCTTGCGTCGCAGATAGTTAGGGCCGCGGCGAGCCTTAGATGCGATGCTCCGCTCAATGGCTGGCTTGCCACGCCTTCGCGAACGACTAAGTTGTGCGCCCGGCCATATGATCTCGCCCGCGCGCCTAAACGAGGTGCTGCGGCGCGCGAAGCGGATCGGCGTCCGCGTCCCGGCCACCATTTCCTCATCCCAGATCGGGATCTCATCTTTAACCTGGAGTCTTCCTGAAAATGTCCGATCGCTTCGAAATTGCATTCGCGCCTCTCAACGCCGAACCTGAGACGGTGACCGTGGTATTCGCGGGCGACGGCGTAGTTCTCGGTGCCAGGGCTCGCGAGCTTGACACAAAATCCGCGAGCGCCGTCAGCAAGGCCGCGGCGGCTGCGGATTTCAAAGGCAAATACAAGTCTTCCATCGAAATCCTGGCGCCCGCGAAACTTGGAATTGATCGGCTGATCGTCAGTGGAATCGGCAAGGCGGGCGCTCTCACGGAGCAGCAGGCCGTGGATCTCGGTGGTGCCGTCCTGGCTGCGATCCAGGCGCGCAAGGTGAGTTCGGCCAGCGTGATTGTCGATGTCGATGGAACGGAAACGCTCTCGGCAGATGAGATCGCAGCACTGATCGCCCAGGGCGCGATGCTGCGCCGCTACAACTTCAAAAAATACATTTCCAAAAAAACGGGTGACGACGCTGCCCAGGATAAGGACGGTCTGAAAAAGCTCATCATCCAGGTTCCCCATCCCGATAAGGCCAAGGCTGCGTTTCAGCCGCTGAAAGCCGTCGCCAATGGCGTCAATCTGGCCCGCGATCTCGTCAACGAACCGGCGAACATTCTCGGCCCCGTCGAACTCGCAGAGAAGACGAAAGCCCTCGAAAAGCTCGGTGTCGAGGTCGAAATCCTCGACGTCAAGGACATGGAGAAGCTCGGCATGGGCTCGCTGCTTTGTGTCGGGCAGGGAAGCGTGCGGCCATCCCGCCTCGCCGTGATGGTGTGGAACGGCGCCAAGGGCAGCAAAAAGCAGAAGCCGATCTGCTTCGTCGGCAAGGGCGTCGTGTTCGATACCGGCGGCATCTCGATCAAGCCGGCGGCCGGCATGGAAGACATGAAAGGCGATATGGGCGGCGCGGCGGCGGTCGTCGGAACGATGCATGCGCTTGCGGAGCGGAAAGCGAACGTCAACGCCGTCGGTCTCATCGGCTGCGTCGAGAACATGCCCTCGGGTAATGCCGTCCGACCGGGAGACGTCGTCAAGTCGATGTCCGGTCAGACGATCGAAGTGATCAATACCGATGCCGAGGGCCGCCTCGTGCTGGCCGACGTGCTCTGGTACGCGCAGGAGCATTTCAAGCCGAAGCTCGTGATCGACCTCGCGACGCTGACGGGTGCCATCATGGTGGCGCTCGGCAAGGAGTATGCGGGCCTCTTCGCCAACGAGGACAAGCTTGCCGACGAGTTGCTGTCGGCTTCGCGCGCAACGGGCGAGAAGCTGTGGCGTATGCCGCTCGACAAGGCCTTCGACAAGATGGTGGACTCGAAGAATGCCGACATGAAGAACACCGGCGGTCGCTGGGCGGGCGCGGCAACTGCCGCGGCCTTCCTTCAGCGCTTCGTCCAGAAGGATACGCCGTGGAGCCACATCGATTTGGCCGGCACCGCGATGGACGGTAGTCGCAACGACATCAATCAGAGCTGGGGCGCCGGCTGGGGTGTCAGGCTGCTGAACGCGTTCGTCGCCGAGCACCATGAGAAAGGCGAGAAGTGAATTCCGGTCCGAGTCAGCCCGTCGTAGATGGGTTGGCTCGGCCATTGTATCATTATGATACAACTGATATTCCAGCGTTTTCTTTCCATAATACATATTATGCGAATTCGGGGTGGGGTCGCTGGGGATGCCTTTGTCCCGCTCGGCTATCATGCGGTCCCGTTCTCAATCCCGGCAGTTCCGGTACCAGAACGGAAACGGCGCGCCCATGATGAGGATCAGGAAGGCCAGCACGGCGTTGCGCAGCGGACGCTGCTCGAAGCACGAACTCTCTATCGAGTTGTATTCTCGGACGACTTTCCCGCTCGCGATCAGAAGCTGGGCATCCGCTAGATCTTCCTCGCTCACAAGGAATGAAACGCCGCCGTAGAGTATCGTGCAGTGCGGTGCTTGAGCGATGAGGTCCTTGCCCGCAGCCGTGAAACGAATGCCGTGCGCCTCGAGCAAGCTCTCGATGACGAGCGCTTCAGGCATCATCAAGGTGGTATGCGCATTGGCGAGCGACATCTCTTTACCTCGAGATCGACGACGCTACAGCTCCTTGCGCTCGAGCGTCCTTATGCCTTCCGCAATCAACACGGCATAGAGCGCTAAGACAAAGCCCGACAGCATGTTGACGGATACGATCGCGCCGATCGCCTGCGCGAGCGTTGGATCGAACACCCAGGACAGCATTCTGACGACAATCTCGTCGAAGCTCTGTTTCAGGAGGAACAGGAACTCGCTCGCCTGCTCCATCGTCGGCTTGGCCGGAAGATCGAATGCGGCGCGCTTTGCGAGTTCGGTGATGCCGGGCGCCGGCAGGAACGTGAGGCCCGCGGAGAACAAGAGGCCTAGCGGTGCGGCCAGGCGGAAATATCCCCAGCGCAGCGGCCGCGCTTTGAGCCGGTCCATCAGGACGCGGACGACCTGGACGCCGAGGAAAAGTGAGATTGCGAAAGTGATGGCGACAATCTTCAGCCGTTCCTGATCGGTGCCTAGGAAGGTCAGCAGGCCGACGACGCCCGCAAGGACGGCTTTGGTGACGGATTCCACCACACCGACGATGACAATGATGATCATCGAGCGGCCCGGCACACGTTCGAAGTAGAAGGGAAATTCGTATTTGAGGCGGGCGATCTCGAGTGCGGCCCCGACGCCGAGCGCCAAGAGTGCTGTGCCTGCAGCGAAGATCAACGGCGCGGTAAATCCGGCCCAGGCTACGGCGAAGATCGCCGCGAGCTCCAGAGCCATCAGCAGGCCGTTGAAGAGAATATGCATGGCCGCGGCGCCCCCTGCCCGGAAGACTAGCAGAGACGCGGCAAGCGGCAAGTCGCCAGCGACGGGTCGGCCCCCGTCCACCTTCTCGTCGCAGTTGCGAACGGTGGCATAGGCTGGTGCGGTCGATTAGTGTCCCGCCCGGCGAATGAGAGGACGAACATGGCGGATACGCTCAAACCTTCGCGCGATATCGCGCGGCTCATTGAAATCATGGCGGCGCTTCGCACCCCCGTCACCGGCTGCCCATGGGACCTTGAGCAAAGCTTCGAGACGATTGCTCCGTACACGATCGAGGAAGCTTACGAAGTGGCGGATGCGATCGAGCGGCGCGACCTCGCCGACCTCAAGGACGAGCTTGGCGATTTGCTCTTGCAGGTCGTCTACCACGCGCGTTTGGGCGAAGAGCAAGGCGCGTTCGCATTCGGCGATGTCGTAGAGGCCGTGACGAAGAAGATGATCCGTCGCCACCCGCACGTTTTCGGCGATGGCACGGCGCGCGATCCTTCGGCGGTGAAAGCCACGTGGGATCAGCTCAAAGCCGAAGAGCGGGCTGAGAAAGCTGCCGAGCGCACGCGCCTCTCCGGACCGGATGCGGCGCCCACCGCGGAGGCAGTGACGTTGGCGGACGTTCCCACCACGCTCCCTGCTCTGACGCGCGCTATCAAGTTGCAGAACAAAGCCGCGAAGGTCGGCTTCGATTGGCCGAACCTTCTTCCGGTGTTCGAGAAGCTGAAGGAAGAGATCGCTGAGTTCGAAGAGGTCGCATGTTTGGTTGCGCCTTCCGGCTCGCATTCCGCGAGCCGGCCGGAAGTTGCAGCGTCCGGCGGCCGGCTCCCCGCAGGGGAGTCGCCGGACGCAACTAAAACTGCCGCCATAAAAGAAGAGTTCGGAGATATCCTGTTCGTGATGGCGAATATCGCGCGGCATCTGGAGATTGACCCCGAGGCAGCGCTGCGCGGCACCAATCAAAAATTCGTCCGTCGCTTTGCGCACATCGAAAAGGTGCTGGCGGAGCGCGGGAAGATACCGTCGCAATCGACGCTTCAAGAGATGGATGCGCTCTGGGACGAAGCTAAGGCGCGCGAGAAAGCTTAGCGGCCGTTCGAGGCTCTGATGTGCTCTGTCACGTGCTCGGGGCGGAAGCCAAGGCCCAACAGACGTGCAGGCAGGCGTGATAGAAATGGAAGCGCCGACACCAAGCGGACGAAGAGCGGCGGCTTGATCGGCCCTTTTGCCGTGAGCGTCTTCGAGATCACCGCATTCTGAATGGCGAGTTGCAGGCGCTGGGTGGCGACGGTCGGAAATTCACGGCGCGACTGCACGGCCTGAAGATCGCTGAATTGAAGGTTGCCTTCCTTCAACGGCTGCCACAGACGATTGGCAGCGGCTACCGCATCCTGGACGGCGAGATTGACGCCGACGCCGCCGACGGGGCTCATTGCGTGTGCGGCGTCACCGATGCACAGGAATCCGGGCTTCGCCCATGTTTTCAGGCGATCGACGACAACCGTCAGCAGCTTGACGTGATCCCAGTCGAGGATGGCATTTGCCCTCGTCGCGTCGAACGGAAGAAGCGCGGCAACCGACTTGCGGAACGCGTCGAGGCCCTCGGCGCGAATTCTGGCGTCGCCTCCCTTTTGAATGACGTAGGCGCACTGCCAGTAGTCGCCGCGCTGGATCATGATGAAGATGTGCCCGGCATCGAAGCGGCCCTGCAATTCATCGGTATCGGTCGGAAGCCTGGGCAAGCGAAACCACATGACGTCCATCGGGGCGCCGAAGTTTTCGCTGGTGAGGCCGGCGGCTGCGCGGAGCGTGCTGGAGCGCCCGTCGGCGGCAACGACGAGATCGGCAGCTATTGTTGTCGGGCCTTCGGGCGTTTGCGCCTGCACGCCGGACACGCGGTCGCCGTCATAGACGATCCCCGTCGCCTCGGTGCTCATCTTCAAATCGAAGGTCGGATAAGCGCTGCCCTTGTCAGCCAGGAAGTTCAGAAAATCCCATTGCGGCATCAGCGCGATGAACTTGGTCGTGATGGGAAGATGGGAAAAATTCGCCATCTCGACGCGGGTATCGCCGAACTGTGCGTAGATGCGTTTCGCTTCCTGATGCGGAAGCTTGAGAAAATCGCTGAGCCAGCCCAGCTCTTCCATCAGCTGCAACGTGGACGGGTGGATCGTGTCGCCGCGAAAATCGCGGAGAAAGTCCTTGTGCTTTTCGAGAACGCAAACCTTCACGCCCGCGCGTGCAAGCAGCACGCCGAGCATCATCCCTGCCGGACCGCCGCCGGCTATGCAGCACGTCGTTCGCTGATCCATGGGACGAGCTTAGACCGATATTCCGTTCTTGCGAAGCTGGCCAATGACGCGAGCTTTCTTTTCGCTCGGGACACGAAGGCGCAATTCGATGCTGCCGTCCTTGCGGGCTTCCCGCGCCAGGACATCGGACGTTTCGTGGAGCCAATTGAGCAACGCACCGTGGCCGCCCGGTACGATGACATCGAGGATTTCGTCGGAGGCGCCGAGGCGGGTGTCGATCGATTGCAGCAGCGGCGCCATCCCCTCCCCGGTCTCGGCCGAAACCAGGACGGGCGGGCGCGTGTTGCGACGGCCTTCGTGTTGTAGCTCGGCCCGGCGATCCCCCGAAAGCAGATCGATCTTGTTCCAGACTTCGAGGATATGGCTTTCGACGGGCGTGATATCGATGCCGAGATCGGCCAGAACTTTCTCGACGTCTTCTGCCTGAGCCTCGGTCTCCTCGTGGGCGATATCACGGACATGCAAGATGAGGTCGGCTTCGACGACTTCTTCAAGCGTTGCGCGGAAGGCTGCGACCAGCATTGTCGGCAGATCCGAAATGAACCCGACGGTGTCGGACAGGATGATGCGGCGGGCACTCGGAAGCTTCACTTCGCGCATCGTCGGATCGAGAGTCGCAAAAACCTGATCCATCGCGACGACGCCGGCACCGGTGATCTTGTTGAAGAGGGTCGACTTGCCGGCATTGGTGTAGCCGACGATGGCGACGATCGGATACGGGACCTTGCGCCGGCCCTTCCGATGGAGATCGCGCGTTTTGGCGACGTCGGCGAGATCGCGTTTGATCGCGTCGATGCGATCCTGAAGCATGCGCCGATCGAGTTCGATCTGGGCTTCGCCGGGGCCGCCGAGGAAGCCGCCGCCGCCGCGCTGACGTTCCAAGTGGGTCCATGCCCGAACGAGACGGCCCTTCTGATACGTCAGATGCGCAAGTTCGACCTGCAGCACGCCTTCGCGGGTTCGGGCGCGCTCGCCGAAGATTTCCAGAATGAGGCCGGTGCGATCGAGGACTTTCGCGTTCCACGCTTTCTCGAGATTTCGCTGCTGGACCGGCGTGATGTTGTAATCGATGACAACGAGACCGATTTCGAGGTCGGAAACTCTTTCCTTGATCTCCTCGACCTTTCCGGATCCGAGAAGCGTGGAGGGGCGCGGCTCTGCTATCGGAACGATCGTTGCATCGATGATGTCGAGATCAATCGCTTTCGCCAGGCCGACGGCTTCGGCCAATCGATTTTCCGAGGTATGAATTTTGGCGGATGCCTTGGCGGCCTCACTGCCTCTCGGATGGCGCTTCAGCGCGGGCACGACGACAAGCGTTCGTGTTCTTGGCGCACGCGTCTCCTCGGAAGTCCGCCGACGTTTGCGCTTTCCCTCGCCCTCGCGCTTTTCGTCGTCGCCGCCTTTAGGGCGCGCGATCAAGCGGCGCCGCTTTCGTCCTGATCATTGAGATTGACGGGGCCGCCCGGCATGATCGTCGAGATAGCATGCTTGTAGACGAGCTGAGAGTGACCGTCGCGGCGAAGCAGAACGCAAAAATTATCGAACCAGCTGACAATACCTTGAAGCTTGACGCCGTTGATGAGGAAGATCGTCAGGGGCGTCTTATTCTTGCGGACATAATTTAAAAAAGTGTCCTGCAGATTTTGTGTTTTTTCGGCCGCCATTTTTGTTGTCCGTTTATTATCTCGCCGTCTTGTTAGAGGCGTCTTGTCTGAAACGTGTGGCGCTGTCACGTTTGAAAAGCAACGAAGCACCGCAGCGGTCTCGATTTTCACCGGGGGTGCGATGAGGATCGAAGCGTGGGCACTCTACATCCATTGCTGCCACGCACAATGCGGCAACGTTTGCACTACCCCGCTGAAATTTCAGCAATATGATGAAATCTCATGCGCAGACGCCGAGCCAATGGGCCGGGCTGGCCGTTGCCCACGGGCTTTCCGTCGATCTTCACGACCGGCATGACGATATTGGTTGCCGACGTGACGAAAGCCTCCTGCGCGCCGAGCGCTTCCTCCCGGCTGAAGTTTCGCTCCTCGATCTTCACGCCTTCCGCTTTTGCCGCATCCATAACCGTTGCTCGCGTGACGCCCGGCAGAATCTGATGGTCCAGCGGATGCGTCACGAGCGTGCCCGCAGCGGTCACGATCCAGGCATTGCTCGACGCGCCCTCTGTCACATTTCCCGCGGCGTCGAGAAACCAGGCTTCTTTCGCAGCGTTTCTGCGGGCTTCGTCCTTCGCGAGCACGGCGGGAAGCAGCATCACGGTCTTGATGTCACGACGCGACCAGCGGTTGTCTGGAATGGTTTTAACGGCGATGCCCGTCTCGGCGAGATCGTCCGACCAGCCTCGGCGTTGGGCGCGAGCGAGCACGACGAGCGTCGGAAGAGTTCCCGGTGGCGGCAGGGTAAAATCCCTCGGTCCGGCACCGCGCGTGACCTGGAGGTAGACAATTCCGTCGCGGACGCGGTTGCGGTGGATCACCTGCCCGATCACCTGCAGCAGCGCTGCGTCGGACATCGGCGGTGAGATCGCAAGTTCTCGCAGCGAGCGGGCCAGACGCGCAAGATGACGGGTTGCATCGACCAGATGCCCGTCGAGCACTTCGATGACTTCGTAGATCGCGTCGGCAAATTGAAAGCCGCGATCCTCGGCGTGGACGGCGGCCTCCGCGTAGCGCTTGTAGGCGCCATTGACGTAGACAATGCGGGTCAAGCGCGATCGCTCCTAGGAGGCCGACCTGAGGTCGTTGCTGCGCTGTTCGGACGAAACGCCCAGCGCCCTGAGTTTGCGATGCAGCGCCGATCGCTCCATGCCGACGAACTCCGCGGTCCGCGAAATATTGCCGCCAAAACGATTGATCTGCGCCAAGAGGTACTCGCGTTCGAAAATTTCCCGCGCTTCCCGCAGAGGCAGCGACATCAAGTGTTCCGCTCCGCCGTTGACGGGCAGCGGGACATTCGAGCCGATTTCATCGGGCAGCATGTCGGCGGTGATCGCCGCGTTCGGCTCGCCGCCCGCTAATATCAGGAGGCGCTCGACGTTGTTGCGCAGCTCGCGCACGTTGCCCGGCCAATCGTGGGCCTGAAGAACCGCGATGGCATCCTCACCGATGCGGCGCGGTGCGAGGCCCGACGTTTGGGCAACCTGGCCGATGAAGAACTGGATGAGCTCGGGTATATCTTCGCGGCGCTCGGCGAGGCCCGGCACGCGCAACGAAACGACATTCAAGCGATGATAGAGATCTTCGCGGAAACGTCCTTCGCGAATGTCCTGCTCGAGATCGCGAGCGGTGGAGGTGATGATGCGCACATCGACCGATACTTTTTGCGATCCGCCCAGGCGCAGGAATTTCTGCTCGACGAGCACGCGCAGGATCTTGCCTTGCGTCTCCATCGGCATGTCGGCGACTTCATCAATGTAGAGCGTGCCGCTATGGGCCTCTTCGAGCGCGCCGACTTTTCTCGGCCCCCCCGTGCGGTCTTCGGTTCCGAACAGCTCTTCCTCGACCCGATCGGGGACCATCGCCGCGGCGTTCAGGACGACGAACGGGCCGTCGGCACGAAGCGACTTTTGGTGCAGGACGCGGGCCGCAAGTTCCTTGCCTGAGCCCGAAGCACCACGCAGCATAATGCGGCTGTTGGTGGGCGCTGCCTTGTCGATATTGTTCTTGAGCTGGTTGATCGCCGGCGACTTGCCGATCATGTCGGCCGATACGACGGAGCGCTCTTTGAGCTCCTTGACCTCGCGCTTCAGCTGGGACGCTTCGAGGGCTCTCAGCGCGACCAACACCAGGCGATCGGATTTGAAGGGTTTCTCGATGTAATCGTAAGCGCCGCGCTTGATGGCCGTGACGGCGGTTTCGATATTGCCGTGCCCAGAGATGATGACGACGGGAAGATCAGGGTAGGTGCGCTTCATCACCGTCAGGACCTCGAGGCCGTCGAGCCTGCTTCCCTGCAGCCAGATGTCGAGGATGACCAGATGGGGCTTGCGATCTTCGATCGCCCTCAACGCTTCGTCGCTGTCGCGAGCAAGGCGCGTCCGATGGCCCTCATCCTGGAGTATGCCGGCGACCAAATCCCGAATATCGGCCTCGTCGTCGACGATCAAAATATCAGCTGACATTGCTGCGCTCCTGGGGGGTTAAGCGTTTCATATCATGCACCTCATGCGCCGCCGACTGCATGTGCTGCAGAACGAACTTGCTCGGCGGAATTATCCTGGGTCGTTCCGATTTTGAGAGGCAAAGTTAGACGGACCAAAGCTCCGCGCGTGCGCGTTTTGGTCAATGGAGCATCCTCGAGTGAGAGCGTGCCGCCGTGCTGTTCGACGACCTTTTGCACGATTGCGAGACCGAGGCCAGTCCCCTTCGCGCGCGTCGTTACATACGGTTCCAGAAGTTTGGCGCGATTTTGTTTCGGCAGGCCGATGCCGTTGTCGATGACTTCGATTGCGACGCGATCCGATGACGGCAGGAGGCGAACTTCAACCTCGCCTTTGTAATCCGGTGGACGGCCTTGTCGCTCGCCGTAGGACTCGATTGCCTCGGCGGCGTTCTTGATGAGATTGGTAACGGCCTGGGATATCAATCGAAGATCGAACCGCGCGGCGACAGTGCGATCCGGCATCTCCAACTTGAAATCAATATCCTTGTTGCCTTCGCGAAAGAGGACGGCGGGCTCCTGCACGGCGAGCCTCAAATCCTGGTCGGCCATGACCGGCTGAGGCATGCGTGCGAAAGAGGCGAACTCATCGACCATGCTCTTGATCTGGCCGGTTTGCCGCTCGATCGTTTGGGTCAGGGTTTCGAACAGCTCGCGATTTTCGCCGATCTGTGTTCCGAACTTCCGGCGCAAGCGCTCGGCTGCGAGTTGTATCGGCGTGAGTGGGTTCTTGATCTCGTGGGCGATGCGGCGTGCGACGTCCGCCCACGCGCTCGTGCGCTGCGCCTGGACGAGTTCGGAAATGTCGTCGAACGTCACGACGGAGCCGACGTCTCCCTCCTCCCCTTCCCGCTCATGCGTGATCCGGACGGCGAAGGTGCGTTCTTCGTCGCCGATTTGCTTTTTGATTTCGTGCTGGCCTTTGCTCTTTAAGCCGGACTCGTCGGCCGTTCCGAGCACAGGACCGAATTCGGGGACGACCTCGGTCAGATGTTTGCCGACGACGTCGGCGCTCTGAAATCCGAGCAGGCCTTCGGCGGCGCGGCTCAGAAGCGTGATCCGGTCGGAGCTGTCGAGACCGATCACGCCGGCCGAGACGCCCGAGAGGACGGCCTGAATGAAATTCCGCCGTTCGGTGAGCTGGGCGTTGGTGCTGACGAGCGCGTCTTGCTGGGTCTTCAGTTCGCGCGTCATGAGATTGAACGTATGCGAGAGCCGGCGGAGATCCCCCTCGCCGCGTCGCTCGGGGAGCTCGATTATAAGATTGCCGCGCGACACCTCCTGGGCGCCGGCGATCAACCTTCGAATGGGCGCGACGAAGCGGCCGGCGAACCACATGCCAACCCAGATAGCGGCAAGCAGCGACGTCAACGAGATCATGAAGTAGATGAGCCCGTGCGCGACTTTGAGGCCGCCTTTGGCCTGTCGCAGCCGCGAATACTCGTAGACGTTCTGCTCCGTGCTCTTGAGGTGGTTGATCACTTTTGGACTGACGCCGCGGGCGACATATAGATAGCGGCCCGGCATCGAGTCGATCTTGGCGATGGCGGATATCCGATAGTCGCTCGATGGCCGCGATAGCGCGACCTGCCCGGCTTCCGCCTGCTTGATCGCCGACGGCGGCGGCACGACGTAGGGCAGTTTCGGATCATCGAGCGCGAGGACGATCGGTACGCCATCGGAATCGATAATGTAGGCCGACGTCAAATCGCGGAGGCCGGCCTGGCCGATGAGGAATTTCTGGAAGGCGTCGGGATTGTCCTTCAGCGTCGCCGCCTCGCCGTTGATGTCGCGGACCATGTTGACGATGTCGGTCCGGATGATCTGGCTGTGCTCGTCGACATAGGCGCGCGCGACGTCGTAGGAGTTTTCGACGATGGCGCGGGTCCGGCCCGAGAACCAGCCATCGAGGGAGCGCGAGAAGGTCGTCGTCGCGGCAACGGCGAGGAGGACGGCCGGCAACGCGGCGGTCAAACTGAAAAGCGCGACGATGCGGGTGTGAAGGCGGGCGCCGGGGATTTTCTGCTTCCAGGCGCGGCGGAGACCATAGGCTTGCCAAGCGATCGTGCCGAACATCGTGAGGATGAGGACCGCGTTCACCGCGAGCGCGGTCCAGACGTACTCGTTGCGGGGCGCGATCGCCGTCAGCCCCGTCAGGATCATGTAGCTGACGAGCGCTGACGTCAGTGAAAGAAGAACGACCCCCAGACCAAACCAGAACGCCCGGTCGGAGGGGTTCAGCGGCGTCGAGCCCTCTATCATGACGGCAGCCATAGCCTCGCGATCGCCGCTCGCGATCGTGTCTGCTTTGCCATCGCTGTTGCTGGCGCTCATCAGTTCGGGACCGATTCAACTATCGCTATGAAATCGTGTTCTATTTTTCGATCAGTACAATTCCGCGGCGGTGTTTTCGCCAAGCCGGGACTGCCTTCTGCGCGAGCGTGCAGCGGCGATCCCGCACCATGACGGAAAGACCCAACAACCTAACTGTGACATTTTCGCGACGGGTGTGGCGCAGTTCAAGCGCTATTGGCCTGCGTAATTGAGGCCGGTGGATAACTCAAGGCCCGTCCGGCGGAGGGTTTCAGCCCTCGACCGTTCGAAACACGCGAATGTTGAGATCGCGAATGCGGGCGCGCAGCGTATTGCGGTTCAGCCCGAGCAATTCGGCGGCGCGGATCTGGTTGCCACGCGTTGCCGCGAGCGCCGCGCTCAGCAATGGCTTCTCAACATCACGGATGACGCGATCATAGAGTCCCGGCGGCGGCAGATCGTTGCCGAACGACGAGAAGTATCGCGACAGGTAGCGCTCGACGGCTTCGCCGAGATCACCGCTTTCCGCCGGCCCTCCGATGGGCGGTGTCGTCGCGGAGCCCGCAAGTTCCTGTTCGACGATCTGTCCGGTTAGCGTGTCCTGCGTGTAGAGAGCGACGAGACGGCGAACGACATTTTCGAGCTCACGGACGTTGCCCGGCCAGGGATGCGCCTTGAGACGCTCGATGGCTGCGCTCTCGATCGATTTTTGCCCCAGGCCTTCGCGCGATGCCTGCCGCAGGAAGTGGCGAACGAGATCGCCGACGTCTTCGAGCCGTTCTCGCAGCGGCGGCAGGCGGATCGGGACGACATTCAGGCGGTAGAACAAATCTTCGCGGAAGAGACCCTGCTGAATCTGCGATTTGAGATCCCGGTGCGTTGCCGCGATGATGCGCACGTTGGTCTTGATCGGCGTGCGCCCGCCGACCGTCGTGTATTCGCCTTGCTGAAGCACGCGCAAAAGTCGCGTCTGGGCTTCGAGCGGCATATCGCCGATTTCGTCGAGAAAGAGTGTTCCGCCTTCCGCCTGCTCGAAGCGACCGGGCGTGCGAGTCTGGGCACCCGTGAAGGCTCCCTTTTCGTGACCGAAAAGTTCGCTCTCGATCAGTTCGCGCGGGATTGCCGCCATGTTGATGGCAACGAACGGGCCATGACGGCGCTTGCCGTAGTCGTGCAGCACGCGCGCGACGAGCTCCTTGCCTGTTCCGCTCTCGCCGTTGATCATGACGGTGAGATCGCTCTGCGTGAGGCGCGCCAGGACACGATAGATATCCTGCATCGGAAGCGAACGGCCGATGAGCGGAAGCTCGTCGGACTCGCGCTCGGTGGTCGGCGTTTGCCGCTTGCGGCCGGGCTCCGACAGGGCGCGCGAAACGACGGCCACAACTTCATTCAGATCGAACGGCTTCGGAAGATATTCGAATGCGCCCTTTTCGGCGGCCGTCAACGCGGTCATCAGCGTGTTCTGGGCGCTCATGACGATGATCGGCAGGTCGGGACGCAGCTTCTTCATGCGCGGAATGAGATCGAACGCGTTCTCATCGGGCATGACGACGTCGGTGATTACGACATCGCCTTCGCCCTGGCTCACCCAGCGCCAGAGCGTTGCCGCGTTGCCCGTCGCGCGCGGCGCGAAGCCCGCGCGAGCCAGCGCCTGGTTCAAGACCGTGCGGATCGCGGTGTCGTCGTCGGCAATCAGTATGGTGCCTCTGGCCATCAAGTCTCTCTCGTCATCGGCACGGCCGCGGGTCGTGTGCGCTGCATCGGGAGCAGCACGCGGAAAACCGTGCGTTTCGGTTCGCTTTCACATTCGATGATGCCGCCATGGTCGGCGATGATCTTCGCAACCAGCGCGAGGCCCAGCCCGCTGCCGGAGGATTTCGTCGTGACGAACGGATCGAACAGGTGCGGCTTCAGATGCTCGGGGATGCCGCAGCCGTTGTCCTCTATCTGGATCATCAGGGGCAGACTGACACGCGTGTCGGAGCCCGGAAGCGACAGCCGCACGCCAGGCCGGAATGCCGTCTGCATGATGATGCGGCCGCCATCGCTCCTGTCGCCAATGGCTTCGGCGGCGTTCTTCAAGAGATTGAGGAAGACCTGAACAAGCTTGTCGCGGTTGCCGAGAACGTTCGGCAGTGAGGGATCGTAGTCCTCGACGTAGCGGACGTCGCGGCCGAAGCCATGCTCCGCGATGCGACGCACGTGGTTGAGGACGTCGTGAATGTTGACGGCGTCCTTGGAGATCGGCCTTTCGTCGCCGAACACTTCCATGCGGTCCACGAGATTGCGGATGCGGTCGGTTTCGGAGCAGATGAGCTGCGTCAGCGCGCGATCTTCGTCGGAAAGGCCGGGCTCCAGCAACTGCGCGGCGCCGCGAATGCCCGACAACGGGTTCTTGATTTCGTGCGCGAGGACACCGGCCATGCCGGAGACGGAACGGGCGGCGGCACGGTGCGTCAACTGCCGCTCGATCATTTGCGCCATCGAGCGCTGCTGAAGCATGAGGAACATATTGCGCGGCTCTTCCGGTAACGGACCGCCGTAGACGTCGACGAGCTTCGCGCCGGAAAATCGCGGGGTTGCGACCTCGATGGCATATTCGTTGACGGTTGCCCCCGTCGCCTGCACCTGCTCCACAAGTCCCAGCAACGGGCAGCCGAAGGCGACGATGTCGGAAATCCGGCTCCGAGTGAGCGCCGTGGCGCTCATCGAGAAGAACGACTCGGCCGCCGAGTTGGCGAAAACGATGGATTGATCGTTGGCGACGACAAGGATCGGGTGCGGAAGCGCACTCAGAAGGTCCTCGCAGTCGACGATACTTCCTGGCGGCGGGGCCACCGGAGAGCGCTCAGATTTGCGTAGTGATACCGACTTACTGCTCATGCCGCGAGAGACTCCGTACCAGAGTAGAAGGCTTTGAGGCCGTCGATCGCGCGCTGGGGTTCGAGCATGACACAGAGCTTTCCCCGCCAGGATTTCACAACCGCGTCGCTGGCCCCGCTCGACGCTAAATACCAACCGATGTGCTTGCGCGCGTTGCGCAAGCCGAGTTCCTTGCCGTAGTGAGCGAGCATCGCCTCGATGTGCTCGACGGCGATGTCGGATTGCTCGGCGATGCTTGGATTGCCGGGATCGCGTCCGGTCGCGAAAAATTTGGCGATACGGCCGGGCATCCAAGGCGCACCGTAGGCGCCGCGCCCCACCATGACTCCCCTCGCCCCGGACGCGTCGAGCGCGGCGCGTGCGTGCTCGGGCGAAAGGATGTCGCCGTTGACGAGAACGGGAAGCGACGTCGCCTCGACGACGGTACGAACGGCAGCCCAATCGGCGGCGCCGGTGAAGAATTGGCAGCGCGTGCGGCCGTGGACCGTAATCATCTTCACGCCTTCCGCCTCGGCGCGTTGCGCGAGTTCGGCGGCGTTGCGGTTCTTGTCGTCCCATCCGAGCCGCATCTTCAAGGTCACGGGGACGCGGACGGATTTGATGACGGCACGGATCAGCGATTGCGCATGATCGAGATTGCGCATCAGCGCGGAGCCGGACAGCTTGCCCGTCACTTCCCGCGCCGGGCAGCCCATGTTGATGTCGATAACGTTGGCGCCCTTGGCTTCGGCGATCTTTGCGCCTTCGGCCATCCAGTGCTCTTCGCGACCGGCAAGTTGTATGACGAACGGCCTCAGGTCGCGGCCTTCGACGCGGCGCAGAACGTCACGGCGCGATTTGGCCAGCTCCTCGCCAGCGACCATCTCGGAGACGACGAGCGTCGCTCCGAGACGATGAGCAAGGCGGCGGAATGGCAGATCACTTACTCCGGACATGGGCGCCAGCACTGCGGGCGAAACGCCGTTTACGATATTTTCCAGCATGCGGTCCTTAACGAGTGACCCCAATTACTGCCTATTGATTGAGCAGAGCGCTGATCTGCTCTGAGTTTGGGCAGACTAGGCAAGAGGCGATGATTTCGCAAGGGCGAACAAGACATTTACAATTTGCCCATTTGACGCGGGGCAGGATTTGCTGACTAGCAAATTGGCATTGAATAGCGTTCGCGATCGTAATTGGGTTGCGGTTTCATGAAATTCGCGGCACGGCGATTTGCGGAAACATTAAAGTCTTTCAAGATCGGGGAAAGCGACTTGCGTATCGCCGCTTTGATCGTCGCGGCCGGACGGGGCACGCGCGCCGCCATCGGGGGCGCCGGACCCAAGCAATATGCCGTCATCGGCGGAAGGACCGTCCTGGCGCGCGCGATTTCGGCCTTTGCCGAGCATCCCGAGATCGATGCGATCAAAGTCGTCATTCATCCGGACGACGTCGAGGCTTACGAGCGTGCCGCCGCGGAGAGTGCTTCGAGGAAGCTCGTGGCGCCGGCATACGGGGGTGCGACCCGGCAAGCGTCGGTGCTGTGCGGCCTCGAGGCCCTGGCATCGTCGGCGCCCGACGTCGTTCTGATCCACGATGCAGCACGGCCGTTCGTTTCCAAGATGACGATCTCGAACGTCATCGATGTTTTGCGCTCGCAGTCCGCGGCCCTCGCGGCGCTTCGAGTCTCCGATACCTTGAAGCGCGCTTCGAAGGGGATCGTGACGGAGACGATCGAGCGCGCCGGGCTCTGGCGGGCGCAAACCCCGCAAGGATTTCACTTCGCGCCCATTTTGGCCGCCCACCGCAAGGCAGCCGAAGCCGGCATCGATACGTTCACCGACGACGCTGCGATTGCCGAGTGGGCCGGTCTCGACGTAGCTATCGTCGAAGATACGAGTAGCAACGTCAAAATCACGACTGCTGAGGATCTGGAAGTGGCTGACCGGCAAATTACGAGTGCGATGGAGCCGCGTGTGGGCACAGGCTTTGACGTTCACCGCTTCTGCGATGGTGATCATGTCTGGCTCGGCGGGGTGAAAATTTCGCACACGCACAAGCTTGAAGGGCATTCCGATGCCGACGTGGTGCTGCACGCATTGACGGACGCGCTGCTCGGCGCGATCGGCGACGGCGATATCGGGCAGCACTTTCCTCCATCGGACCCGAAGTGGAAGGGGGCCGCGTCGAAGCTCTTTCTGGAGGATGCGGTTCGTCGCGTGCGCGAGCGCGGCGGCCGTGTCGGCAACGTCGACATTACCGTTCTGGCCGAAGCTCCGCGTGTCGGTCCGCACCGCCCGGCTATGCAATCGCTGATCGGTGGCGTCCTTGGGCTGCCGGCGGATCGCGTCGGCATCAAGGCGACGACCACTGAGCAGATGGGCTTCACCGGCCGGCGCGAAGGCATCGCCGCGATGGCCACCGCGATGGTGTTCGTTCCAGCGGACAAATCATGAGCGACGCACCGCCAGATCCTGCAACGGATATCGCGACGAACGGCGCATTGAGATCGACGGTCCGAAACGTGGCGGTGCTCAATCTGACGTACTTCGGGATCGAATTTGCCGTTGCTCTGGCGATTGGTTCGGTAGCGCTCTTCGCCGATAGCGTCGACTTTCTCGAGGATGGCGCGATCAACCTGCTGATCCTGGCCGGATTGGGTTTCACCGCCGCGCGGCGGGCGAAGCTTGGGATGCTTCTCGCGGCCGTCATTCTGGTGCCGGGACTGGCAACGCTTTGGACGGCTTGGCTGAATTATTCGGGCGGCCTTGTGCCGGAAGCGCTGCCGATCACCATCACCGGTGCCGGAGCGCTGGTCGTCAATTCGATCTGCGCCTGGCTTTTGGCTCCTTTCCGGGCAGCGGGAGGAAGTCTGACGCGGGCGGCGTACCTTTCCGCTCGCAACGATGTCGCCGCGAACGTCGCGATCATCATCGCCGGCCTGCTGACGAGCGTGACGCAATCGCACTGGCCGGATCTCATCGTCGGATTGGGCATCGCGGCCCTTAACGCCGGCGCCGCGCATGAAGTCTATGAAACGGCCCGCGAAGAGCACGCGCAGGCTCGTCCTTAGCGTCTCTCAGGTTGCAGGCGCCGTGTCCCGGTCTCGACAGGCCGAGATGCTGCTTTGCAACGGCTTTCTTCATTGACCCTCAAGGCAGAATCGCGGCATCAAAGAGATGCGTGGTTGTATTGCCACGAACCACCACACGAGAGTGCCCATACGGGAGCCGACATGAACATCATGCCCCAAAATCTCGACCGCAAGACCGTCGATGCTGCCATCAGCACCATAGCTGAGGCGCAAGCAGAGATGTGCTTAGCAACCCGTGTGCGTCAGCTCTCGCGCATCGTTACGAGGGTCTACGATGATGCCCTGCGCCCACTCGGCATCACCGCGAGCCAATATACCCTGCTCGCGCAGCTAGCGTCTCGTGACGCCATCACGGCCGTCGAGATCGGTCACGAGCTCGACATCGAGAAGTCGACACTGTCCCGCAACTTGAAGCGTCTGCTGGCGCTTGGCCACATCGTCATGGATCCTCCTGCCGGTCGGCGGGGACGTGGCTTGCACCTTACGCCCAAAGGTCAGGCCGTTCTGAAGGATGCCTATCCGATATGGCAGGAAGCGCAGTCGCGCGCTGTCGGTGCAATGGGCTCCGACAGCCGGTCTGTGCTTGATAGTCTGCTTTCGCATGCCGAGGTTCTAGCGGCTTAATCAGCAGCGCCGTTTGCATCTTCTCCTCTCTCTAGATAGCCTTGTCGGGGGGCGCTTCATCAGAAGCGTTCCCCTTTTTCTTCAGAGAATAACGACGAGGCATCCTCTTGTTCCCAGCAGACGTTCTCGACGACGCAAAGCAGCTTATCGATACCCTGCGGGAACATCGCCGTATGCTGGTCACCGCGGAAAGTTGCACCGGCGGACTTGTGGCGAGCGCGATCACGGCGATCCCAGGGTCATCGGATGTCTTTTTGGGCGGCTTCGTCACTTACGCCGACGATGCGAAGACCCAGATGATCGACGTCGATGCCGACCTTATCAAACACCACGGCGCCGTCAGTGAGGCGGTGGCCCATGCGATGGCGGATGGCGCTGTCCGGACGACAGGGGCCGATCTCGCCGTCGCCGTTACCGGCATCGCCGGACCCGGTGGAGGCAGTGCGCACAAGCCTGTCGGGCTGGTTTACATCGCAACCGCTGCCGTATTTGATGGGCCGCGCGTGGAGCGCCATATGTTCGGCGAAGCCGGCCGAAGCGAAGTCCGCTTAGCCAGCCTGCGGGCGGCGTTGCGAATGCTGCAAGAGGCGGCCAAATGAGGGCATGTCGGAAGCCGACAGGGATCATCAAAGCCGCATTCCGTTCTACGCTCGCCGTCGCGGCAATTTCTGCAGTTCTGCTGTCGCCGGCGTTCGCGGCCGATCTCACGGCCCGCGATATCGCGATTCTGCTCTTCCACGCCGCGCCGGGCAGTCACCCCTCGCTCAGCAACCGCAATTTGACCCGGCTCGATCTCGCCGGGCTCAATTTCAAGAAAGCCGATCTCAGACAGTCAAACTTCTTCGGGGCGGATCTTTCCGGGGCGAATCTCTCGGACGCGGATCTCAGGGGGGCCAAGCTCGACAGGGTCACTCTGATCGGCGCTCGGCTCGACGGGGCCAAGCTCGATGATGGGAGCTTGATGCGGCCTTCCACATTCTCAGGGCTGACGCCCCTGCGCCGCGAGTCGCCCAGCCTGAAGGGCGCCTCGTTGAAGCGGGTGCAATTCTTTGGTGACTTCACGGGCTCGGATTTTTCGGGCGCCGATCTGACAGATTCGGTCTGCGCCCCGAACAGCAAATCGGGCTTCATCGAGCATGTCTGGCGAACGACCTTTCTCGGCGGCAACCTGTCGGGCACGAACCTGACGCGCGCCGACATGACCCGCTCGCAGCTGAGTTTTGCAGTGATGAAGGGCGCGATCCTGCGCGGCACCATTCTTCGCGATGCCGATTTGTCCGGCGTCGATCTCAGTGGCGCCGATCTTACCGACGCGGACCTGTCTGGCGCCGATTTAACCGATGCCAACGTCGCCGGCGCCGATCTCTCCGGGACGCGGCTTCACGATGCCAAGGGGCTCGAAACCCTCAAAGGATTGGCGCTCGCTAAGAACTCGGAGAAGATTGTCCGCTAGGCGCCGTGACCGTTTCTGCCGGCCCGTAGATTTTGGCGGCTCGCTCTTCGAAGGCCTGCGTAAATCGCCGGAATGCCTGATCGAACATTGTCCCCATCAGGGCTCCGAGCAGCTTCGAGCGGAACTCGTAATCGATGAAAAAGTCGACGACCGAGCCTGATGCGTCGTCGGTGAACTGCCAACGATTGTTGAGGCGTTTGAACGGTCCATCGAGATAGCTGACGTCGATGCGCCGCTCGGCCGGACCCGTCACGATGCGGGTGGTAAAATTCTCGGCGATCGATCTGTAGCCGACGCTCATACGCGCTGTCAGTTCCTCACCTTCTCCGCGCGCCTGGCGCGATAGCACGATCAGGCCGGTACAGAGCGGCAGGAATTCCGGATATTTTTCAACGTCGGCGACGAGCGCGTACATTTGGTCGGCCGAGAACCGAACGTGGCGCTGGGTGGAAAAAGACGGCATGGCGCCGGTCTTATGACACAGCATGCCCGCGAACGGAACGCATATGACGGTATTTCAGACGCTTGGCGGGTGACGGCCCGTCGCCATACCGTGCTCGTTCAGGCAATCAGCCGCGCAAGGAGGACGATCACGATGGCGCCGACCGCTGCGGTGATGATCTGAGATACGAGCGGGTTCTCAATTCCAAGATTTATTCCCAAGGCCCTGAATAGATAACCGCCGACAAAGGCGCCGATGATCCCGGTAATCAAATAACGAATCAGTCCGTCGCCGCCGACCACGAGCGAGGCTAGAAAGCCCGCGACGATGCCGATGAGGGCGAAGATGATCAAATCGCGGGTTTGGCTGTCCATTCCTCGGTCTCCGACGATGTCCCAGACCCGGTTGCGCGGCTCGCCGGAGCGTCCGAAATCAACTTAAAGCACACCCCCTAAACGTGGCAGCGCGCACCCAAATACTGATTGAGCAGGTCATTGTACTTGTCAACGTCGGAGCGTTGCGCGGCGGAGAGCTTGCCGCCGTTGCTCGCACGCTCGACCTGCGCCGGAACACCCTTTGAATCCAGGTGATTGAGCTCGCTGCGAATGGAGCCGCACGATTCGCCGGGAGGAAGCGGTCTCGCTCCCGGATCGCCGTTGCTCCCGGCCGCGCCTCCGCAGCCTTGGAGCGTCCCCGTCAGGACGGTCACAAGAACAACCGCTAGACAACCCCGCATCATTTGTCCCACTTGCTTGAAATCATGAGTGAACCAAGGAGACCCGTATCTCCTTTGAACGTTGGAAAGACCACAGGCAGACAGGCTTCGCAATCCCCCGTGGCGATCCTGTGGCACTGCAACAGCACTCACAGCTTTCAAAACAGTCGGCCCTCGGCGGACCGAGGGCGCGAGAGCCTTTGTTTGCGAGTGGCAGAAGCCGCCGAAAGCACGAGAGGAGACGCTCAGAACTTATGGCTTCTCAGTTGCCGCGGCTGCCTGCTGCTGTTGCGCCGGCTGTTGAGCGGCGGCCTGGGCGGGTGCCGCAGGAGCGCAGCGCGTCTGGAATTGGCCATAGGCCTTGTTCAGCTCGGCTTGCTTCTGCAGAGCCGTGCGCTTGATGGAGACCTTGCTGGTCTTGCCTTCGGCGGCATGCTCAAGTCTATCGATGGTGCCATCGGACTTCAGCGCATTGATCTGGCTAGCGAGCGAGGCGCAAACGGGATCCGCTTTAGCTGCCGCGGTCTGCTGCGATATCGATGCCGTCGAGAGATCAAATCCCCCATTTGCGCATCCGCACATCAGTGCCGTCGCGATGACGACCAAACCTGCTTTGCCAATTGATACTGTTGTCATCGACTTATCCCCCGGAGTTGCTCGTCCGCAACTCTACGCGCACGTCTCACGTGATTAACGATTGATCAGCAGACCGCGCAAGCGGGTGAGGATCAGTCATCCCCGGGGGATAGACGGCGGGATGCCTGAAGGTGTGGACATCAATCATGTGGGGCGGATCGGCAACAACCGCGATATTGTGCTGCCGATCACTCATTTGCGCGTAATAGCGCTAGTGAGTCACGCGCTTGCTCATCTTTCCGTAAGCGACAAGCTCACTCCGCGGAAAGGCGGCTTCGAAGCCTTTGCGGAGCGCCTCGATGGACCGCTCCTCGCCAAGTTCCCCGCTCAGAGATGCCGCGCGCGCGATATGGTGGCCGATTTGAGCGAGAACGCGGCCCCATTCCTCCAGTTGCGGGCCGAAGGCCTCGCCGTTCAGTGCAACGGCCAAGGCGCCGTCGGCAACCCACGCTCTGATGAGTTCGACAGCCTGTTCTGCCTCCGGCACGCCATCGGGCACATCGAGTTCAAGGAGAGGTTCGGAATCGTAGAAGTCGGACATCTTCGGCGGATCCCCTGATTTACGCACACGCCAGGACAACGGTGCCGTTCCGCGTTGGCGACATCAAAAGCCGATTTCAGCACAGCGTCGCCGGATCGCGCAAAACAGCGATACGTTATCGTGCAACTGAACTACGGTCTTTATCGGGCGGCAACTATTTTGTCGTCCGGGCGCACGTAGCCAAGAACATCACGGGCGGTTTCTTCGACGATGTCGGCGTTCGGGATTTCCGGGGAGAGCAACGCCACATCGTGGCGGAGCTTCGTGCGCACGGTTTCGAGGCCTTTGATCTCGAAGTCGAGAAGGGCCGAACGTTCGAGAAGCTCGCGGCGAACCTCAAGACCGTGGCGCCCGTAGCGCATATGATAGGAGAAGTACGCCGTCAGGCTCACGCAGGCCAGCGTCACGGCGAGTTGTTGCAGCAGCCGCCAGGCTCGATTTCGTCGGACGGGTGGGCTCGCGTAACGCACGCGCTTCGATTCCTGCGAGTGAAACGAAACCAGCTTGTAGGGCGGCCTAATTAAGGCTGAGTAAACCCACCAGGGACATGCGTAACGGCGCAACGTGCGCCTCAGCCCGCAAGCTCTGCGCTCGACAATGCGCGTTCGTCAGAAGCGATGTTTTACCGTGCCGTGGATCATCAGATCCCGCTGCTGCTCGTCGGTATCCTGCGGATTCGAGAATTCCGGCGCCGTCTTGGTATTATCTTCGGCCGCGCCGTAAAGAAGATCGAGGCCGAAATCCATTTTCGGCAATGTCCCGATCTTGCCGAGACCAGGGATGCGGATTTCCGTACCGGTCTCGGTCCTGGAAGGAACAAATTCCTCCTGCTCCTGGGCCTTCGGTGCGTCGGGCACGGGAATGCCGCCGGGGACGGCCCCCCGCTGCTCCTCCATGGCGATTACAGCGGTGCTCCGCGCGGCGAAAATCGCCGCCAGCACAATAAGCACCAGTCCAAGCCGTCTCACGAATACCCCGCCATGCCTTGAAAGCACGCACATAAGCTAGTGTTGCGTGGTAGATAGCAGAACATCAATGGCAATATCCCGAAGTCGTTGGGCTTATCGATGTTTCTCGGTGAGCCTGTTGTAAGGTCGCCATATCGCCTGTTCGACACAGGCATGGCCGAACTTCCGAGGCTAAGCTAATCATTCCCGCCAAGAACAAAAAGGGGCCGCCCGAAGGCGGCCCCAACATCTGTCGCAAACGGGAGAGAGCGATCAGAATTTAATCAAGCCACCCATGACGACCGCGTCGAAGGCGTCAAGGCTCGTGGTTGTATCGGCAGCGCCGTTTCTGCCCACGATATCACCCTCGCCATGGCGATAGGTGAGATAGAGATCCATCTCAGCCGGATCGATGTGCTGAACGATGCCCGCACCCACAAAGTTGATATCGGTCGATTGCAAGTGACCACCGCCAAAAGTCCCATTTAGAGATGTGCCTAGCTTGCTGCCGCCGTCATCATGACGATATTCGCCGAAGATGGTCGTCTTGCCGAGCGGGATCCATTTTTGCTCGATACCACCCTGGATGAACCACAAGCTGCTCGTAGCGTCTGCTCCCGCAGTATCGGCCACAGTGTTGTCATGGTTCTGCGCGTAGCCACCATAAACATAGAGGCCGGTGGGTACGTGCATGATCGTTGCCGCAGTGCCGAACATCTCGCAATCGGTGGTTGATTGCTTCTTTTCCGAACAGCCGATGTTTTCGTCGGCGTTCTGCCCATAGCCGACCTTGGCGAGTACGTTGAAGTCGCCCCAACCTTGCTTATACGTCAGCGACATGCCCCAGTCATCGTCTTCACCCCACGAAGCGGTCAGAACGAAGCCAGCAATTTCCGGCGAGTCGTAACGCACGATGTTGCGGCGGCCATCCTGACCGACTGTGCCATTGTCGATGCCCTGCAGAATATTACCCCAGGTCAGATTAGCGGCGGAGCCGTTGGTAACGAACGCGCCATCATGGCGAAGGAAGAAGCCATTCTGATAAACGGCGGCAGCCTGCGCATCCGAGACGTTACGTGTGTTGGCGCCATCGGCATCGTCGAGAACGTGATACAGAGCCGTGCCTTCCAGGCCAACCGTGACCTTGCCCAGATCTTTGCTCTTCAACCACCAGTTGCTCTTGCGAACGGTGAGTGCATTGTTGCTCGATCCCGTGCCGGGGCCGTTCTGATTAAAGCCGTTCAGCGGTTCGCCCTGGACGCCGATTTCAAGCGAATAACCTGCGGAGTAGCCCGGTGCGATCTGCGCTTCGCCAACAAAGCGGAAGCGTGACTGTTCCAGCGAGTTGGTGCCGACATAGGCGTTGCTTTCGGTGCCATCGTTCCAGGCCATGACGGCTTCGTTAACCCAGCCTGAGATCGTGAGCGAAACCTTGCGGTTGCCCTTGCGGGCCGTCGTAGCTTCAAGCTCAGCTACACGCTCTTCGAGATCGGCGCAGCAATCGCCGCCCAGATCAGCCGCAGCAGCGGGTGTATAAGCAGCGGCGATTACGCCAAAGGCCGCCGCTAACGCCAAACGGCTACTAGACAATTTGAATACCGATTTCATCGGTGCCCCTCTATTTTACAGACCCCAGATCCACTGTACGGCACGCAATCCCCTAACGCGCCGGGCGTTTCCGCCGGATATGCCCTCAAAGCGTTTTAGGCCCTGTGGACAACTTAAGTATCTGCTAACGGTCGATTTTAACAGATGCGTGACAGTAGGCCGTCATATTCGTTGCATTTGCGCCACAGCTGGCCCTTTCGACAATTTCTGTGCTTCAATGATCACACTTCAAGGGCCTAAGCCATGATCGAACAAGACATTTTTGACATTGCTGTCGCAGGCGCTGGACCCGCGGGATTGATCGCCGGGCTGGCCTGCGCGCGTTCTGGCCTTCGGACGGTGATCATCGGGCCACCGTCGGACGGTCGAGACCGGCGGACGTCCGCCCTCTTCGGCGGCTCGATCGAGCTATTGAAACGGCTCGATCTTTGGGAAGGCCTGGAAGCCCACTCGGAGCCGATCACGGGAATTCGTATTGTAGATGGGAGCGAAAGCATTCTCCGAGCGCCCGAGGTGCTCTTCGACGCCCGCGAGGGAGGTTTCGATGCCTTCGGCTACAATATACCGAACATTGCCCTGACAGGGGCCCTGGAAACCGCATGCGGGCGGTGCCTGACGCGTGTGCCGAACCCGGTGTTGCATCTCGATATTGCCGCCGATGGTGCGACCCTGACCTTGGGTCCGGAGATGACTGCCACAGCGAGATTGGTTGTCGCTGCCGACGGTCGCTCGTCGGGCACGCGCACTGCCGCAGGAATCGAGGTGTCCAACTGGACATATCCACAGTCTGCGATTGTAACGACGTTCTCGCATCAACGCGACCATCACAACATCTCAACCGAATTGCATCGTCATGTTGGTCCCCTCACCATTGTGCCGGGGCCAGGCAAGACCTCCAACCTGGTCTGGATCGATACGCACGACGAGATCGACCGACTGCACGCTCTCGATGATTCCAGCTTTGGCCGTGAACTCGGTTCGGCGCTGAAGGGTTTTCTCGGCGGACTTTCGGCCTTTACACCGCGACAGCGCTTTCGGCTTGCCGGTCAGTCCGCGAGGATATTTGCGAAGAACAGAGTCGTCGTCGTTGGGGAAGCCGCCCACGTCATCCCACCAATTGGAGCACAAGGTTTGAACTTGAGCTTTCGCGACGCAGCAACACTCGCCGAAATAGCGAGCGAGGCCAAACAGGATGGCTTGGATATCGGCGCAGCCCCGACCCTCGATCGATATGATCGTGCCCGTAGGGCCGATATCGGGACGCGGGTTTTGGCGGTCGACTTTTTGAACAGATCTCTCTTGAGCGATATTCCCGGCGTGAGCCTTGCCCGCGGGTTTGGGCTCTTCGCGCTTGCGTCGAGCCCATCGCTCAGGGCGCGCATCATGCGTGAAGGCATCATGCCGGCGGCATCGAATCCAGCCTTGATGGTCCCCGCCAACGCCAGCGGGGAAATGTGAGCGTCGAGGCTTGACGGCACAGTTGCGGAAGGAGATGCATCACCCTTTCGCATGAGACGTCCACAGAACAAGGAAATGCACGCTGTCCTCTAAAGAGATTTCGCGGCTGCGTGATCTGCAGTTCAAACTCGAATATTTCCTTGTCCGTGCCATCGCCGGCGTTGTGCGCGCCGTGCCGCTGGATGCGGCCACGCATCTGTCGGCGTGGTGCTGGCGCCGGCTCGCGCCGAAGATCAATCCGAAGCGCCACAAACGCGCGCTCGACAATCTGAAAATCGCGTTCCCGGAGAAAACCGAGGAAGAACGAAACGCCATTGCGCTCCAGCACTGGGAGAATTTGGGTCGCGTGATGGCGGAGACAATGCGCGTCGACCAGATCATCGCGGAACCGTCACGCCTCACCATCCGAAACCCGGAAGTCTTCAATCGTTACGCCAGCAAGCTTGGCCCTATTGTCGGCGCATCGCTTCATATGGGCAACTGGGAGCTGGCGATCTGGCCGCTGACGCTCGCGGGCGCCAATCCTGCCTGCGTCTATCGCTCGGTCAACAATCCCTATATCGATCAGTATATTCGCTATCAGCGGCGGGACCTTTATCCGGGGGGCCTTTTCGGCCGCGGCAAAGTCGAAGGCGATCATGGCGAAAGCCAGAAGACGGCGCGCGTGATCATGGATTACGTTCGCAACGGCGGGCGCCTCGGTGTCGTTTGCGATCTCTGGGACAGGACCGGCATGCCTGTTCCGTTCTTCGGCCACGACGCACGAACCGTCACGATCCCGGCCATGATCGCGCGTCGAGTCGGCGCCCGCATCTGGATGTCGCGATGCATGCGCGTCGGCAACGACAGCCGTTTTGAGATCGAGCTCAAAGAGCTGCGTGTACCGCGCACGTCCAATCCGGGCGACGACGTCAAGTGGGCGACGGCGGAGATGACCCGGCAATTCGAAGATTGGGTGCGCGAGATGCCCGAGCAATGGATGTGGTCGAACCGGCGCTGGAAATGACGACCTGATGCGCTTCGCCTAGGCAATTCGGAACTGCTTGCCGGGCGTTCGCGTTTTTCAAGGTTGAACCTCAACGGAGTGCCCGATGAGCGACGCCCTTTCGCCTCTACGCCTGTTTGTTGTCCTCATGGGATTGCTGTTGCCGACACTGGCGCTTGTGCCGCTCGGCAGTCTTTGGCTTTGGCAACATGGCTACCTGATCCATTGGGCCGTCGCGACGCTGCTCTGCACGGCCCTCGCCTTCCTGTTCGAGCGGCGAACGCTCGGCCGGCCGCCTTCGAAGGCAGAACAGGACGCGGCGATCGCCGAAACAGCGACGAACGTCGCGATCGATGCGCGTGACGACAACGATCCGGCACGAACGGAAGCAAAAATGGCGGTCGAGGTCTTCGCCAACGATTCCAATTCGCGGACGATTTCGACTTGGAACGACGTTCTCAATGCGGGGCTGGAGACGGTCGAGATTGTCGCGAAAGTCTATCATCCCGGCACCAAGGATCCGATGCTCCACTTCACAGTGCCTGAGGCGCTGACACTCGTGGAGCAGGTCAGCGCGCGGCTGCGTCCCGTCTTCGAAGGCACCCTCCCTCTCGGGAATCGCCTGACGGTCGCGCAGTTCGCGCAGGTCTATCGCTGGCGCGGAATCTATGACGTTGCCGGTCGCGCCTGGTCGGTCTGGCGGGTCGCGCGTATGCTCAATCCGGCGACGGCGGCGACGTACGAAATGCGCGAACGCTTATCGAAATCGCTGTTCGGATGGCTCAAGGGAACAATCTCTGGTCGCTTGGTGCGCGCGTATATCCACGAGGTCGGGGCAGCGGCGATCGATCTCTATAGTGGGGAGTTGCGGAAGCGGGCAGCGGCGCGCAAGGCGAGTTCCTGATCCGGCGCAGGCTAAAAAAAAAGCCGCCGAGAGATCAATTTCTCGGCGGACCAAAGTTCGGCTCGGGTCGTGAACTCTTAACCTCGGTTCTGAGGCATTTGCGTTTTTAGGATTTCCAAAGCGCGCCGATGACGAAGCCGACCGCTGCCGCAGCGAGCAACGTGGTGAGCGGCTGGTCTTTCACGGACTTATCGATGGCGCCTTTCACGTTACCAGCGACTTCGCTGGCTTGGCCCGCCATTTCCTGGGCCCGATCGGAGGCGTCATCGAAGGACTGTTTGGCTTTACTCTTGATGTCTTCGATGGTGCCGGACCCATACGGGGTTGCGGTAGATGAAACCATTGGGGGTACTCCGTTTGTTGCAACGTCTAGGGAAGCAACGCGAAGCTCCGCGGGTTGGTTGCACTTGCTTTTTCGAAAGAAAATATGGGTCAACTGCTGAACGCCGTGACCCATATTCACGAGCCGGAATAATTGAACGGAAAGGCCGATAATGTGAGGTTTGCCAAAATCAGCCTCAAGCTGCGTGCAGCTTGAGGCTGCCCTCCCGACGCTCGTGATGTCTTAAGGTCAAAATCACAAGTCTTTGAGGATCGATCAATCGGAACGTAATGTCATCCCGGCGCAGGCCGGCAACCATCCAAGTCTGATGCCTGGACGGATGCCCGCCTTCGCGGGCATGACGTCATGTGTGAGTTGCATCGCCTGGAGCCTAAACTCTTACGAATGGCGCAAATCCGGCGGCACAGCCTCGGCCGCCAGCGCCGCCAGCGCTTCGTCGAGCCCAAGCACCGTCTGGTCCTGCGAGCCCAAGCGACGCACCGAGACTTTCTTCTCTTCCGCTTCGCGTTTGCCGACAACGAGGATAACTGGGACTTTCGCGAGCGAGTGCTCGCGGACTTTGAGGTTGATCTTCTCGTTGCGCAAATCGGTTTCGACCCGCAGGCCTGCGGCGTTCGCCTTTTCGGCGACCTCGATCGCGTAATCGTTGGCATCCGAAACGATCGGCGCGACGACGATCTGCAGCGGCGCGAGCCAGAGCGGGAAATGACCGGCGAAGTTTTCGATCAGGATACCGGTGAAGCGCTCAAGCGAGCCGAACATCGCGCGGTGGATCATCACCGGCGTTTTCTTTTCCGAATGATCGTCGATGTAGAAAGCACCGAGGCGGCCTGCGAGGTTGAAATCGACCTGGGTCGTTCCGCACTGCCAGTCGCGGCCGATCGCGTCCTTCAGAACGTATTCGAGCTTCGGGCCGTAAAACGCGCCCTCACCCGGATTGATCGAGGTCTTCACGCGGCCGTTCGAGCGGCGCTTCACTTCGTCGAGCACATCCCCCAGCGCCTTCTCGGCCTTATCCCAAAGCTCATCGGCGCCGACGCGTTTTTCGGGCCGGGTTGAGAGCTTGATGTGAATGTCCTCGAAGCCGAAGTCCTTGTAGATCGCGAGCATCAGATCGTTGATCTTGAGGCATTCCTCCATGATCTGATCTTCGGTGAGAAAGATGTGGGCGTCGTCCTGCGTGAAGTGGCGCACGCGCAGCATGCCGTGCAGAGCGCCCGACGGTTCGTAGCGGTGCACCTTGCCGAATTCGGCGATGCGGTACGGCAAGTCGCGATAGCTCTTCAGGCCGTGCTTGTAGATCTGCACGTGGCCGGGGCAATTCATCGGCTTGCAGCAGAACACGCGCTCGTCCGGCAGGACGGTCGTAAACATGTTCTCGCCGTAGTTCTCCCAGTGGCCAGAAAGTTCCCAGAAGTGCTTCTCCATCATGTCGGGAGAATTGACTTCCATGTAGCCGGCTCGGCTCTGCTGGCGGCGCATGTAGGCGATGAGGGTCTGGAACAGGGTCCAGCCGTTCGGATGCCAGAAGACCGAGCCCGGAGCCTCTTCCTGGAAATGGAAGAGATCCATCTCGCGGCCGAGCTTTCTATGGTCGCGCTTCTCGGCCTCTTCGAGCTGATGCAGATAAGCTTTCAGCTCATCCTCGGTCGCGAAGGCGGTGCCGTAGATGCGCTGAAGCTGCGGCTTCGTTGAGTTGCCGCGCCAGTAGGCGCCCGCGAACTTCATCAGCTTGAACGCCTTGCCGATCTGACCGGTCGAGGTCATGTGCGGGCCGCGGCAGAGGTCGAGCCATTCGCCCTGCTTGTAGATCTTGAGGTCCTGATCCTCGGGGATTGCGTCGACGAGTTCGACCTTGAAGTACTCGCCCTTGTCTTTGAAGAACTCCTTCGCCCTGTCGCGCGACCATACTTCCTTGGTGAAGGGCGCATTCTTGGCGATGATCTCGCCCATGCGCTTTTCAATCTTCGGAATGTCCTCGGGCTCGAACGGCTGCTGTTTGGCGAAGTCGTAATAGAAGCCGTTCTCGATCACCGGGCCGATCGTCACCTGGGTGCCAGGCCAGAGCGATTGCACGGCTTCCGCCATGACGTGCGCGGAATCGTGCCGGATGAGCTCCAAGGCTGCCGGATCGGTGCGCGAGACGAAGTTGATCGAAGCGTCTTCCGTGATGGCATCGCCAAGGTCCGCCAACACGCCATTGATCTGCATCGCAACAGTGCGCTTCGCGAGCGACGGAGAGATGGACTTGGCGATTTCGAGGCCCGTGGTTCCCGGCTTGACCTGGCGCAGTTTGCCATCGGGGAACGTAATTGTGACGTCTGTCATTTCGGGCCTCCTTTGCTCACTCGCCGCAAACGAACGCGGCGTAAGACGATGTCAGGCGGGTAATGGGGTGCGGCGCGGATCAAGTCAAGATCGGGCGCCGGCTGCGGCACTGCGGCTTACCGCCAGCGGCCGTATCGCCAGGGCTGGAACGGGTGCTTCACTGCGCGGATGTCGGGTACCGGATCGACGCCGTGCGTGCCGCCCGGCCCGCAGCGCACGAAGCGCGAGAGGGCGAGCCAGAAGCCTCTCCAGGCGCCATTCAGCTCGATCGCTTGAAGCGCGTATTCGGAGCATGTCGGCCAGTGGCGACATTGCCCGCCGACCAGCGGCTTGAAGCTGTAACGATAGACGTAGATCGGCGCTTTCAGAAGCGTTTTGGCAAGCCTGGAACTCATGCCCCGAGCAGAGCGCGTTCCACCGGCCGGATGCAAGAGCGATACTGTGCGGCGGATTCCCGATTACGGTGTCGGGTTCGCCGGGGTCGCTGGTGACGCCGTTTCCGGAGCAGAAGGAGCGGTTGGCGCTGGTGTCTGGGCAGCGGCTGATTTGGCGGCCGCTAGATCCTTTTGGAGCTCGGCGACCTGAGACTTCAGGCTGTCGATTTCGCCGCGCAGCGCGTTGGATGCCGCTTCCGCATCCGCCTTCTCCTTATTGGCGGCTTCGAGGTCAGCCTTCACCTTCGTGGTCGCGTCATTCGCCGCTGCGAGCTTCGACTTCAACTCCTGGGCGGCAGCGGTGAGCTTCCCTTTCAGGTCATCGTTTTCCTTGGTGAGAGTGGAAACCTTGTTATCGAGTTCCGAGACCTTGGCCATCGCGGTCGAGACGTCTGCCTTGCCGTCGTCGACCTGGCGCTGTGCATCGCTCACCGCGCCCTTCAGACGGTCGATTTCATCCTGTGACGACTTTCTGACCTCGGCGGCGTCGTCGACGGCTTTTTGCAATGACGCGACTTCACCCTTCAACGCCGCGAGTTCGCCTTCAGCCGATGTTTTCTGCTGCCAGCCATAGATCGCGACCAAAGCCAAAATCGCGATCACGACCCACTTGAGTGCGCTAGTCGACGACGCAGCACTGTCTGTCCGCGTGCCACTATCGTTATCCTGCGCTGACATCTGGGTCTCTCCGGTTGTGCTCTAATTCTATTTTTTTTTTGGTCGTGGAAAGTGCCTGTTATCGTCGGGGGCGTCCCCGTTCTTTTTGTGGCTGACGTCCTGACCGGTCGGGCAGACTTTTACTCTCAGTTTTTTCCAAACCGGAAGACCTCTCGGCAAACCGGTGGAGAAAGACATCCGCCGCGGTGTCGAAATATCTCGCCGCTTCGATCCGGGTTCAGCCGGCACCACATACAGCACGCCCGGGCCAAACTCGTCGATTGGTTGATCTGGCATTCGGTCGAATTTCGGAGGAAAAATTGCGGTAAAGGTTAGCGCGCAGCCTCAAGCGACGTGCTGCTTCGCGCCGCAGCGTCTTCTAAGGCCCTCTCGACGGCATCGAATGCCAGCAGCGTCGAGGCTTGGCGAGCTTTGTAATTCCGCACGGGCTCGAGAACGGCGAGGTCCGCCCAGCGACCGGCCGGGGGCGGCCCCCCCTCTTTCAACATCGCGCGCATTTCAGCGCCAACCCGGCGAAGCTCGTCCGGGGTCGAGCCGACAATTTCGCGGGCCATCACCGAGGCGGACGCCTGACCCAGGAGGCACGCCTTGACCGTCTGCCCGAACGCACTCACCCGCCCATCCTCCAACTTGAGGTCGACCGTCACGGTCGAGCCGCAGAGTTTCGAATGGCCGGTGGCCGTACCGTCGGGGTCGGTCAACCTTTCGGTATGCGAGATCGCCCCCGCGAGTTCGAGGATGCGCGTGTTGTAGATCTCATCGAGATTGGCCATGGCAGTCTTTGCGTCTTATGGTCTTTAAGGTGCTGAGCCGCGGCCAGCCCCTCCTCCAGATGTTCCGGACGCCGTATATAAGACGAGCCGCGATCGAATGCGAGATCAAGCGGCCGTTGAGATATCGAGCGGATTTTCGCACGGTACGTATGCGTTTTCGCCCCGGGGAGTCATCATGACGAGCACAAAGACGGATGAAAGCCAGGGCTCGACAGCCGATACGATCGAAACGACGCTTTCCTTCCAACCCAAATTCGGGGCGGATGGGTTGATCCCCGCGATCGTGACCGATCCGCATTCGGGCGACGTGTTGATGTTCGCATACATGAACAAAGAGGCGCTGGCGGAGACGATCAGTAGCGGCTTTGCGCATTTCTGGAGCCGGTCGCGCGGCAAACTTTGGAAGAAGGGTGACGAAAGCGGCAATCTTCTCAAGGTGATAGAGGTGCGCACGGACTGCGACCAGGATGTCCTCTGGATCGTGGCCGAGGTGCTGGGCGATGGCGTCGCGTGTCACACCGGTGCGCGCTCCTGTTTCTACCGGCGCGTCGTTCGACCCGATTCCATGAGCACCGGCGTCCTGCAGTTCGCCGAGCTACCCGAGCCGAAGACGCCGCCCGCCTAAGGCCATCGAACGCCGCCATTCCCATTTCCGGGCGTTTGCCATGGCCGGTTTCATATCTTGATTACCTATCGGTAGTGCGACCTTAATCGCATGGCGCTAGCCTGAAGCGTGCAGACACCTCTGCACTGCCGAGGGGGCAGCAGAGGGAACCTATCGGGAGGGCTGTCGTGCTCGGCCGAACCAACGTTAGAATCGGATTAGCCCTTGGCGGCGGCGCAGCCCGCGGATGGGCGCACATCGGTGTCTTGAGAGCTCTCGAACGCGCCGGCATCAGACCGGACGTCATTGCCGGCACGTCGATCGGAGCCGTCGTCGGCGGATGCTATGCGGCCGACCATCTCGACAATCTGGAGCGCTGGGCGCGGGAACTCACCCCCAAGCGCATCTTCGGATACCTTGATTTCAATTTTGCCGGGACCGGGCTTATCAGCGGACAGCGCCTCTGCGACCGGCTGGAGCAACATCTCGGCGATCGTAACATCGAAGATCTCGGAACGCGCTTTACCGCGGTTGCGACCGAGATCGGCACGGGGCACGAGCACTGGCTTTCACGCGGACGGCTCGTGAATGCGGTTCGTGCGTCTTATGCGCTGCCTGGCGTTTTCAAGCCGGTCAAAGTCAACGGACGCTGGCTGTTCGACGGCGCTCTCGTCAACCCAATTCCTGTGTCGGTTTGCCGGGCGCTGGGGGCTCGTTATGTCATCGCGGTCAATCTGAACTTCGACATTCTCGGCCGCGGCAGCGTGATCTCGACACCCGAAGCGATGTTCTCAGAAGCCGATGAGCAGTTGCAGCTCGCGACTGTGGCGGAGAGCGAAGGCAAAAAGGGTGTCCGTGCTCTTCTGCAGCGTCAGATCTTCGGCAAGGGTGACGGCGCGCCCGGCATCTCGACGGTGATGGTCGACGCGCTCAACATCGTGCAAGACCGCATCGCCCGCTCGCGTCTTGCCGGCGATCCGCCCGATGCGATGATATCGCCGCGGCTGCAGGACGTCGGCCTTTTCGATTTTCATCGGGCCGAAGAGGCCATCGAGCGGGGAATGCATGCCGTCGAGCGGCAACTCGACGACATTCTTCACGAGATTGAGGCATGCGATCCGAGGCGCGTGCGCGGCGAGGCTGAACGTGCAGCCGTCGCCGATCGCGACCTTCAGCCGGTCGCCAAGTAATCGCGCATCGCCGTTACTTCGAGCTCGACCTCGGCGGTGTGGTACTTGACGACGTCGCCGATCGAGATGATGCCGATAAGCTCGTCGTCCTCTATCACGGGAAGATGCCTGAACCGTCCATTCGTCATCGTCTCCATCATCTCATCGAGCGTGCATTCGCGCGTGCAGGAGATGACGTCGCGAGTCATTCCGTCTTTCGCGGGCATTGAGAGTGCGTCGGGGCCGTGCTCGGCGATGAGGCGAATGATGTCGCGCTCTGAAATGATGCCGGCGACTTTTCCATTTTCGAGAATGATGACCGCACCGATTTTGCGGCTGGCGAGCCGCAAAGTAATTTCGTGAATTGAGTCCTCGGGCGCCGCCGTCATCACGCCGCGTCCCTTAGACTTCAATATCTGTCCGATGATCATAGGTTCAGCCTCCGTTAGCAGAACGTTGTGCCAAACTGAAGTCGAGGCGACACGCTTGCGCGCGTTGATTCAGACCCGCAAACTTGCCCGGTCTTCCGCCGGCATTCCGCTGCGCTTTACACCCAACGATACCCGCTCTGACGGCGGATTTGAAAAGAAGGCTGAGGCAATTTTTTCTGGATTGCAAGCCTTCATTCGAGATCTGGTGTAGGCGGAGCATCATTGTGCGCTGCACGGTCAGATGAACGGTCAAATAGACCGAAGGCAAAGAGACCGAAGAGATAGCCGCCGATGTGGGCCTCCCACGCAATCGCACCTGTCTCGCCAAATTTTCCAAAGCCGATGATCGCCATCAAATTGATGGCGATAAAAGCGATCGATGCGAGGACGATGCGGCGATCACGTAAGACGCCTGCTGCCGTCACCGCGGGAATGGCGGAGGGTTGATGGCGGAGCAAATATCCTTCGCCCCGGTCAATGGCGTTGAAGAGAAAGCGCATTACACCGCCCATCATCGCGGACACGGCGCCCGACGCACCGATCACGGGAGCGGCGAGCCCCGGATTGAACGCCAAAAACAAGAAGGCGCCGGAAATGCCTCCCGCAATCGAGAACATTATGAAACGCAATCCGCCGAGGCGCGCGCAGAGGACGGAACCGAATGCGAGCAGCCAAAGACCATTGAACGCCAAATGGGTGATGTTGGCGTGAACGGCCATGTACGTGACGAATGACGTGACGTCCGCCCAGCTGCCTCCGGGTATTTCGCCGGACATTCCCGAGTAACGCGAGGGTATGAACGCGAGCGCCAAGACCCACCACGTATGGTCGTCGGGTGGCAGCATCGACATCGCGACATAAACCACGACCAACACGGCAAGGGTCGCGAGGACGGCCCCGGGGACGTTAAAGATAGGTTCTCGGCTCACGGCTTTGTCCCAGTTTGATGCGATCGAGCTTCGTTCGTCTGAACGGCCGTTGTTAACGGGTTGATCCAAAGCGAGCAACATTGCGCAAAAACCGAGTCCGCCTGGCCCGGCCCGGCGCTGGCACGAAGGATGCTCCCCTTACCAGCCATAGGAGCTTCCGCGCCGTCGCGTGCTCCGAAATGGTACGGACCCGCGCTCGGCGGGCCACCGGCCACGGTAAATTCGGGGTCGTTCCTGTGAGCATGAAAGTAGCCGTCAGTCTATCGTTATATTCCTACTGGAACACGCTTCGCGGGAAACGTCCGGCGCCGAAGCGTTTCGAGATCGAACCGTCGCGCATTGCGAACAACCTTCCCGATACGTTCATTCTCGAACGGGTCAATGCCGCGACGACGCGCTTTCGTCTGGCGGGAACGCGGATAACCGAAACCCTCGGCATGGAACTGCGGGGAAAGAACCTCTTCGAGCTGTTCGACGTCGAAGACGCCATGGTGCTCCAAAACCAAATGGAACTCATCACATCGCACTGCGCGGTGGGGCTATTTCGAATGTCGGCCGATGACGGTGCCGGCATGTCGGCGACCTTCGAAGTTCTGATCATGCCGCTCACACACACGCGCGATACTGTCGAGCGCTTTCTCGGCTGCGTCGCCCCGATTGGCGACCCCTCCTGGCTCGGGACGGTGCAGCTCAAAAATATGAAGCTTATCGATAACGAAATCATCTGGCCGGACGGCGTTTCCGCTGCGCATGCAAATCGCCTCGATCACCAGCCGGCGCTCTTGCCGATGCGGCGCGAGGCCAGAATTGTACGGTCCGACCGACGGCAGTTTCGCGTTTACGAGGGCGGCCTCGGCAACTCCGTCGAAGAGCGGTAATCTTGAGCTGAACCATAATGTTCTCTTGCCGGCCGCGGGCGAATTTGGTGCGCCGATTAGAACTTCATTAAGGACCCCGCCCGCATAGTCAGCGTGGGCGCCATTCGCATCTTGACAACGCGGAGAGCGGCCCGAGGACCACCACCTTTCGGCATCTCAAAGGTCGGCCATGGCCGTGCATTCGAGCATCATCCGGGACGTGCGGCATCACTCCGATGCCCTCAAGACGGCCGATCTGCGCAAACATCGCCGCCTCCCGCTTTCGCTTTCCGGCCGCTTCATGCGGGCCGACCGCAGCGAATATACCTGCCGCTTAAAAGACGTCTCCGTCGGCGGCGCTGCCGTCATCACGGCGCATAGCCCTAAAATCGGTGAGCGCGTCGTTGTTTATCTGGAGCACCTCGGCGGGCTCGAGGGCCTCGTGTCCCGTGTCACTTCGGATGGTTTTGCCTTCGTATTTAAAGTCACCGAGCACAAGCGCGAAAAGCTCGCTGCGCAGATTATGTGGCTCATCAACAAGGATGATTTCCCCGACGAGATGGGGCGGCTCTATGAGCGGGTCGGAACTCGAGGGCGGCGCACCACGTTGAAGGTCGAAGATGGCGTCATTATCGACGTCGAACTGCTCGATCTTTCGGCATCTGGCGCTTCGATTAGCACGCCTGCGCGGCCGCCGATCGGTAGCCTCGTCGTTGCCGGAAAAACGCGCGCCATCGTTCGGCGTCACCACGAACACGGAATTGGACTTCAATTTCTGTCGCTGCTCTCGCCCGAGGCGTTGCGCGACAGGTTTCCCTAATTGTTTTTTGCGTTGGTTGTGTGATGCCTAAAATACTTCGCCGAGTTGCCAAAATCGTAAACTTAAACTTTTATGAAAATTTAGCGCGGATGCCACGGCGGGTATTCATGCTAAAACCAGCTGTGTCGCGTACTGTATCGTACCGTGTTCGAGGGCGTATCATGAAGTACGGTAGCGTAGCCATTTTTGTGGCTGTTTGGTTGTGTGGCGTAGCGTTGCCGGCGGCGGCGCAACAGGTTGCGGTCATCAGTCCGGCGACCAGAGCACCTGAATTTATGCGTGTCTACGGCAGTTCCCAACCCCCCTATGGCTTCGTCGCTTTCTGCGAGCGCAGGCCTCGGGAATGTGTCATCACCTCCCCTGACGATGCGCGGTATCAGGCGACCCCGCAGGTCTTGAGCGAACTCGACGAGGTCAATCGCTCCGTCAATCACGAGATCGAGCCGGCGACCGATATGGAGGTCTACGGCGTTGCGGAATATTGGACGCTCCCGACGACACGCGGCGATTGCGAGGACTATGCGCTCCTGAAGCGGCATCGCTTGATCGCACGCGGATGGCCGTCGGGTGTCCTGCTCATGACTGTCGTTCGGGATGAGAAAAACGAGGGCCATGCCGTTCTCACGGCCCGGACCACTCAAGGCGACTTCATCCTCGACAACAAGATCGATGTCGTACGCCTTTGGAACCAGACGCCTTATCACTATGTGATGCGGCAATCCTACATGGATCCGAAGGTCTGGGTTTCGCTCGATCCGAACGATGCGGTGACGCCGCCGGCTCTATCCGGTGTTCAATCCGTCGACCCTTCCATTTTCGACACGATTCCGAATTTCCCCTGAGGACCGTTCGACACCGTCGCTGAGAAAAAAAACTTGCAGGCCCGGCCCCCTGCCGTTCCCCCACGTCAACCGGACCTGTTGAACGGGCCGCGCTCCCCCCAGACGCGGCCCGCTTTTTTGCGTTAGGAGATATTTGCCTCAGGACTGAGGAGAAAGTCCCGCGGCGTAACGCTTCCAGTTCGCGACGTAGCGCACGGCGGCCCGTCCGAAGCGCTGAACCTCCTCGTCGCTCAACTGGCGGACGACCTTGCCGGGCGATCCCATAACCATCGAGCGCGGCGGAATTTCCTTGCCCTCCGGGATCAACGCGCCAGCGCCGATCACGCATTCCTCGCCGATCTTGGCGCCGTTCATGATGATGCTGCCGATACCGATCAGGCTACCGCGGCCGATTGTGCAGCCATGCAACATCACCATGTGGCCGATTGTACAGTCCTCGCCGATCGTCAGCGGAAATCCCGGATCGGTGTGCAAAACCGAACCGTCCTGGACATTCGACCGGGCGCCGACCGTAATCAGCTCGTTGTCGCCGCGCAGGACGGCTCCGAACCAGACGCTGGCGTCCTCTTCGAGCTTCACCTTGCCGATCAGCACGGCATTGGGAGCAACCCAGAATGTGCCATTTGCTGGCGTGCCGACGCTTTCAGCATCGAGCTTGTAAATGGGCATGCGCGCAGCTCGGCCTCAGACGCCCGCGAGATCCATATCGAGGATCGCCATCTGGAACTGATAGGATGTTTCGCCCTCCTCGACTTCCCGATAGAGCGTGGCGATGAATTCGCCGTTGACGAAAACCTCGGCCATATCATCCTTCTTGGGCTGCGGCCTCACCTCAAGCGTCGTCGCACCGAGGGTTTTGCGCAGGTACGACTGCAGGCGAGCAAGCTCTTCCTTTTTCAATTTCTTTCTCCTGAACGATTTTAAAGTCCGCCGAAATCATCAACCCAGCCCTGCTCCATCGAGCGGGCGGGTTCGGCACAGCCGGCGCTGCCAACGATCTTGGCGGGGACGCCTGCGACGGTCACGTTGGGCGGCACCTCGGAGAGCACCACCGACCCGGCGGCGACCCGCGAGCAGGAGCCGACCTTGATGTTGCCGAGAACCTTGGCGCCAGCCCCGATTAAAACATTATCGCCGATCTTGGGATGGCGGTCGCCTGTCTCTTTGCCGCTGCCGCCGAGCGTGACGGCATGCAGGAACGAGCAGTTGTCGCCGACCACCGCCGTTTCGCCGACAACGAAGCCCGTTGCGTGATCGAGCATAATGCCCTTGCCAAAGCGCGCTGCAGGATGAATGTCGACGGCGAACATCCGCGACGACTGGCTCTGAAGATAAAGGGCGAAGTCGCGCCGCCGGCCATCCCAGAGCGCGTGCGCGAAACGATACGTGACGAGCGCGTGAAAGCCCTTGTAGTAGAGGAGCGGGTCGAGAAAGCGCGTGCACGCCGGATCGCGATCATAGACGGCCTGGAGATCGGCGCGGAAAATCGTTCCGAGCGCGGGCTGATCGGCAAGAACGCTTTGGAACGTCTGTGAGATCAGGCCGGCATCGACGTCGGTGTGGTTCAGTCTTTGGGCGAGACGGTGGCACACCGCGTCCTCGAGCATCTTGTGGCTGAGAACAGTCGCGAATATGAAGCTTCCGAGGGCCGGCTCGGCGTTCATGGCGGCTTCGGCCTCGGCGCGGATCTGAGCCCAGATCGGGTCGACGATTTGCACCTTCGACATGGCTGTTTTGGTGTTCACGTGCTGCCTCTGGCTCGAAATGGTCTGCTCGCTCAATTCCGGCAGGCGATTAACGTTGCATCACAGCGCGGTCAATCGTGCTCTTGATGAAACTATACACTTTCTGACCGCCGCGTGCATCTGCCGCCCTGGCGGCCGTTTGCGATGTGTTCAATTGCAAATTAAATGGCCGCACAGACGAAAGGACACCCGTATATGGCAGATGCTGCCGAAGTCGCCAACCCGGCGTTGCGATATGCCAAGGATGGGGCGATCGCATGGATCACGGCCGATAATCACGCCCGGATGAATGCCCTGACCGCGGCCATGTGGAAGGCGCTTCCGGATGCCGTCGCAGAGGCTGTCGCGGATGCCGACGTCCGAGTTGTTATTTTGCGGGGCGCCGGCGACAAAGCATTTTCGGCAGGAGCGGATATTTCCGAATTCGAGAGTTCGCGCACCGGCGACGCGGCAAAGACGTATGACGCGCTGAATGATGCCGCCTTCAATGCTCTGATCGGGTGTCCGAAGCCGACGATCGCCATGATCCACGGGTTTTGTCTGGGCGGCGGGCTTGGGCTTGCTCTGTGTTGCGATATGCGTATTGCCGACGATGCCAGCCAGTTTGCCATTCCGGCGGCGAAGCTCGGCATCGGCTATAATGCGCGCTGGGTGCGCCCTATCCTGGCCGCGGTTCCGGCGGCGCGCGCGAAGGAACTTTTGTTCACCGGGCGGCGGTTCCGGTCGGCCGACGCGGAAGCCATGGGGCTCGTTTCGCAACTCGTCCCGAAGCCCGAGCTTGAGGCGACCGTAAGAGCCCTCGCCCAGGAAATTGCCGCCAACGCACCGCTATCTGTCGCAGCGGCGAAGCAGATCATCGACGAAATCTCGCGCCATCCGGAGCACCCCGATATCGCTGCTCTCGACGCCGCTGTCATGGCGTGTTTCGAAAGCGAGGATTATACCGAGGGCCGTCGCGCGTTTCTCGAAAAGCGCAAACCGGAATTCAAGGGCAAATGACATTGGCAAAGCGCTTCGAGTTTTCGGCTTTCGTTGTGACCGCCCTCGCCGTTTCCGTGCATGCGACAGCGGCGATCGCCCGCGACGATGCCTTGATGCACGCGTGTTATTCGCCGGCCCTTCTCGCTGGCGTGCCAGGTGAAGAAAAGGTCGCCCGGGGCGTCCATACCTACGATGCGCCGATCAAGATCAACGGCTTCAAGCCTGCCGCGCCTGTTCCGGACGCGCTTCGCGGATCGATCCGGCGCGTCAATGTTCCGAAAGGTGAAAAAGTCATCGCGCTGACGTTCGATCTTTGCGAGCAGCGCGGCGAGATTGCGGGCTACGACGGGCGGATCTTCGATTATTTGCGCCAGCAGGGCGTGAAAGCGACGTTTTTCGCGGGCGGCAAGTGGATGGTCTCACATCGTACGCGCACCGAACAGCTGATGACCGATCCGCTGTTCGAAGTCGGCAACCACACCGAGACGCATGCGAACCTTCGGCTATTGAACGAAGCTGCAATTCGGCAGCAAGTCTTGGCGCCCCAGAAGGCCTACGAGGATGCCCGCGCCGATCTGGCCTCGAAACAATGCGTCGCCGCATCGCCTGAGGGAATGCGCGATATTCCCAAGCAACCGACGCTTTTCCGGTTCCCTTACGGCACGTGCAACGAAGCGTCGCTCAAAGCGGTCAACGATGCGGGGATGCTCGCCATTCAGTGGGACATCGCGACGGGCGATCCCGATCCGCATGAATTTGCGGCGCGGATCGCGGCAGCAATGGTGAACGAAGCCAAACCCGGATCGATCATCGTCAATCATGCCAACGGTCGAGGATGGCACACGGCCGACGCGCTGCGGATCGCGATCCCCAAACTCAAAGCCAAGGGCTACACGTTCGTCACCGTCAGCGAACTGATGACGATGGGAAAGCCGGTCATTGCGTCGGAGTGCTATGACCGCAAGCCCGGCGACGTCAATCGCTACGACTTCCTCTGGGCTCTCAAGAAGCCGCTCAACGCCGGGCGGAAACCGGCCGCAAAGGTTGCCTTCACGCCGCTGGCGGGAGGAAAGCCCACGTACAGGAACAAGCGGAAAGGTTTGCCGTCGACCTCTGCTCACGCAACAAACTGACATGGACGATAAGCGTCGCCCGAACGGTTCCGGCGGAACGGTGACCTTTCGCCCGATGACAGCGGAGGGGGCCGAGGAACTCGGCGCCGCGCTCGCTGCGATCGATCCCTGGGCGCATTATGACTACACGCCGGAGGCGCTCTCGAAGTTCCTCGCCGGAAAGGAAGAGGATGCGCCACGCTTCGAAATTCTCGTCGAGGGGGTGCTCGCGGGGGCGATCTCAATTCGGAAGAACTGGCTGCGCGGACCGTATCTGCAGTTTCTCGGAGTCCTGCCAGGGTTCCAGAAACGGGGTGTCGGCGGCATCGTGCTTTCCTGGTTCGAGGCGGAAGCGCGAAAGGACAAAGTCCGGAATATCTGGGTCGTCGCGTCCGACTTCAATCGGGGCGCCGTCGCCTTCTACGAACGCTTCGGGTTCGTTCGCGTCGCGACGCTCGATGGGTTGGTCTCGGAGGACGCGGCGGAAATTCTTTTGCGAAAACGGCTAACAATTGGTTGACCCGAAATCACAGGTCCACGTTGCATAGGCGTCGAGTGATTGGGCACGACTCGGCCTTTGCTTGGGCGGGACCCGTCAGCGGTGCTGCTGGCCGATCCGCAGGATGCAAGCGAAATAATTTGGGATCACTTTTGTGCGGTGCGTTTGCGGGCTTGCCGGCGTCATTTTTGTTTCATCGTCAGCATCATTTTCCCGCTGCGCTTCGCTGAAAATGGGACTTTTCGCGGCTTTTCTATTCACGTCTTCCCGCCGCGCCGGAACCGCGACGAACCTCGATAGTTTCGGATCGCAGCAGCGCAGGGAAGTTGACGGTTTCGAAACGGCCAATCTCTCTGCGACGCAAAATGCTTTTTTCTTGTCAGGAACGCCTGGCGATGCGTAGCGTTCGCCCCACGCTTCGGAGAGAGGGGCGAGGCGAATTCAGAAGCATCTCGACCTCGGAGGTGTGACATGGGCCTGCAAGGCAGTATTAAGTTTCTTGCCGTAGGGTTGTCGTTTGGATTCGTGATCTTGGTCGTGCTCGGGACCTTTTGAGAGCGACCATCTGGAGGAAATGCCTGAAACAGTAATCCCGCACGCACGATGCTCCAAGGAGCCAACGAGATGGGGGACTATTTCTGGGATGTCTGGCGCGAGCCAAACGACCGATGCGGCGCGGCTTCCGATAAGGACCGCGCCGATTTTTTTTGTCGCTCGGCATTGATCAGGCTGCGGCCGTGACGGCGCCCGATCGTTCGTAGTTCAAGACGGGGGCGAGCCAGCGCTCAGCCTCTTCCACCGTCCAACCCTTGCGCGCAGCATAGTCTTCGGCCTGATCGCGCTCGACCTTGCCGACGCCGAAATAGTGGCTCTCAGGGTTTGCGAAATAGAGGCCGGAAACGGATGCTCCGGGCCACATCGCGTAGCTTTCGGTGAGCGTGATGCCGGTTGCCTTCTCGACGTCCATCAACGACCAGAGCGTGGCCTTTTCGGTGTGGTCGGGCTGGGCCGGATAGCCGGGCGCGGGCCGGATACCTTGGTATTTCTCAAGGATTAAATCGTCGCTCGCGAGTTTTTCGCCCTTTGCATATCCCCAGAGTTCCTTGCGCACCTTTTGGTGCATGGCTTCCGCGAACGCCTCGGCAAAGCGGTCACACAAGGCCTTCGCCATGATGCGCGTGTAATCGTCGGTCTTCGCCACGTGGCGCTCGATCGCTTCTTCTTCGCCGAGGCCCGCCGTGACTGCGAAGCCGCCTATATAATCGGCGAGGCCCGTCTCCTTCGGCGCGATGAAATCGGCAAGCGCCGTATGCGCGCGATTGCGCGACGGATCACGGGCAATCTGCTGGCGGAGCGTATGGAGCATCGCAATCTGATTGCCGCGCGTCTCGTCCTGATAGATCGCGATGTCGTCGCCGATGCTGTTCGCCGGCCAGAAGCCGACCACGGCGGACGCCATGAACCACTTCTCCGCAACGATGCGTTTCAAGAGCGCCTGCGCGTCGTCAAACAGTTTCCCGGCTTCGACGCCGACTTTCTTATCTGCGAGGATTTGCGGATAGCGGCCGGTCAGCTCCCAGGTCTGGAAGAAAGGTGTCCAATCGATGTAGGGCACGAGCGAAGCAAGATCGTAGTTCGCAAACGATCGTGCCCCGAGGAAGCTCGGCTTCACGGGCTTGAAGCCCTGCCAGTCGATCTTGAATTTGTTGTCGCGCGCCGTCTTCAAGGTGATGCGCTGCTTGCGTGCTTCATTGGCGAGATGCGCTTCGCGGACCTTGGCGTATTCCGTTTTTATGTTCTGGACGAAAGGCGCCTTCTCGGTTTCCGACAGCAGCTTCGAGACGACGCCGACGGCGCGGCTGGCGTCGAGCACGTAGACGGCCTGCCCCCGGTTATAGTTCGGATTGATCTTGACGGCGGTATGCACCTTGCTCGTCGTCGCGCCACCAATCAGCAACGGCACGGAAAAGCCTTCGCGTTCCATCTCTGCCGCGACGAAGCACATCTCATCGAGCGATGGCGTTATGAGGCCCGAAAGGCCGATCATATCGACCTTCTCTTTTTTGGCCGTCTCAAGAATCTTCGCGGACGGAACCATGACGCCGAGGTCGATGACCTCGTAGTTGTTGCATTGAAGAACGACGCCGACGATGTTTTTGCCGATGTCGTGGACATCGCCTTTGACGGTTGCCATCAGGATCTTGCCGGCAGCGGGCTTAGCTTCGAGACCTGACGCCTTTTTCTCGGCCTCGAGGTATGGCTGCAGATAAGCAACCGCTTGTTTCATGACGCGCGCCGACTTCACGACCTGCGGCAGGAACATTTTGCCCGCTCCGAACAGATCGCCGACGACGTTCATGCCGGCCATCAATGGCCCCTCGATGACATGCAGCGGCTTCTCGGCTTTGGCGCGCGCCTCTTCCGTATCGAGTTCGATGAAGTCGGTGATGCCGTGGACGAGCGCGTGGGTTAGGCGCGCCTCGACAGCAGCCTCGCGCCAGGAGAGATCTTTCTCTTTAGCTTTTACGCCAGAGCCGTCGCCCTTGAACTTCGGCGCAGCTTCGAGCAGGCGATCGGTGGCGTCCTGACGGCGATTGAGGATCACGTCCTCGCAGAGTTCACGCAGCTCGGCCGGTATATCGTCATAGAGCGCGAGCTGCCCGGCATTGACGATGCCCATGTCCATGCCCGCCTGGATGGCATAGTAGAGAAACACCGAGTGCATCGCCTGGCGCACCGGCTCGTTGCCGCGGAAGGCAAACGACAGGTTCGAGACGCCGCCCGAAATATGGACGAGCGGCATCTTCACCTTGATCTGCCGTGCCGCCTCGATAAAGGCGATGCCGTAGCCGTTATGCTCCTCGATGCCGGTCGCAACGGCGAAGATGTTGGGATCGAAGATGATATCTTCGGGCGGGAAGCCGACCTTTTCGGTCAGTAGCTTGTAGGCCCGCTCGCAAATCGAAACCTTGCGCTCGGTGGTGTCGGCCTGCCCCTCTTCGTCGAAGGCCATGACGACGACGGCGGCGCCGTAGCGGAGCACCTTGCGCGCGTGCTCAAGGAACGGCCCCTCGCCTTCCTTCATCGAGATCGAATTGACGATCGGCTTACCCTGCACGCACTTGAGGCCGGATTCGATGACGCTCCATTTCGAGCTGTCGATCATAATCGGGATGCGGCTGATGTCGGGCTCTGAGGCGATCAGGTTGAGGAACGTCGACATCGCCTTCTCGGAATTGAGCAAGCCCTCGTCCATGTTGACGTCGATGATCTGGGCACCGGCCTCGACCTGCTGGCGCGCAACGGCGAGTGCGCCGGAATAATCATTCTGTTCGATCAGCTTGCGGAATTTCGCCGATCCGGTGACATTCGTGCGCTCACCGACGTTGATGAACGACTGCGCTGCGTTGGCTGTTGTCATTGTTTCTCAATCACCCATGGACGAACGGTTCGAGGCCGGAGAGGCGCAAGCGCGGCTCTACTTTCGTAATAGCGTGCGGTTTATAGCCTTTGGCGTGGCTGGCGATATGCGCGATGTGATCGGGCGTCGAACCGCAGCAACCGCCGACGATATTGATCAGGCCATCCGCCAGCCACGGCTCGATCTTGCAGGCCATATCGTGCGGGTTCTCGTCGTACTCCCCCATCGCGTTCGGCAGTCCGGCATTCGGATAGGCCGAGATGCGAACGTCGGCAACGTGGGAAAGCTCGGCGATGTAGGGCCGCATCAGCTCGGCGCCGAGCGCACAGTTCAATCCGATCGAGAACGGCTTCAGGTGCTGCATCGAATACCAGAAGGCTTCCGCGGTTTGCCCTGACAGCGTGCGGCCCGAGCGATCCGTGATCGTTCCGGAAATCATGATCGGCAGCTCGAGATCCTTTTCCTCAAAGACCTCAAGCGTCGCGAAGCCTGCCGCCTTGGCGTTTAGGGTGTCGAAGATCGTCTCGATGAGAATGATGTCGGCGCCGCCGTCGATGAGGCCCCGCACCTGTTCTTTGTAAGCGTCGCGCAGCTCGTCGAAGTTGACGTTGCGGTAGCCGGGATTGTTGACGTCCGGAGAAAGCGACGCGGTGCGGTTCGTCGGACCGACGGCGCCCGCAACGAAGCGTGGTTTCTCGGGGGTCTTCTTTGTCCACTCGTTCGCGGCGCGGCGCGCGATCTTCGCCGCCTCGACGTTCATCTCGTACGCCAGATCTTCCATATGATAGTCGGCCAGCGAAATGCGTTGGGCGTTGAACGTGTTCGTCTCGATGAGATCGGCGTCAGCGCGCAAATACTTGCCATGGATCTCTTCGATGATCTTCGGCTGGGTCAGCACGAGGAGATCGTTGTTGCCCTTGATGTCCTTCGAATGATCCGCGAAACGCTCGCCGCGATAGTGATGTTCGCCGAGCTTATACTGCTGGATCATCGTTCCCATCGCGCCATCGATGATGAGGATGCGTTCGCTCGCAGCCTTTTCCAGCGCGGCCCAACTCGGTTTCCGTCTCATAGCACGCCTCGAATTTGTGGTTGCCTCAGGCCGCGTTGGCGTTTGCCGCTCGTGCCGGACGAAGGCCCAGCAGATGGCAAATCGCGTAAACAAGATCAGCGCGGTTCAACGTGTAGAAGTGAAATTTTTTGATGCCCTCATCGACGAGGTCCATCACTTGTTCGGTCGCGACGGCGGCGGCGACGAGATGCGTTGTCGCGCTGTCGTCTTCGAGCCCCTCGAAGCGCCGCGCGAGCCATGAGGGAACGCTGGCGCCCGCCCGCTTCGCAAAGCCCGCGACCTGCTTGAAGTTGTGTATGGGAACGATGCCCGGAGAGATCGGCACCCAGATGCCGGCTGCGCGCGCGCGCTCGAGATAGCGCAGGAAATTCGTGTTGTCGAAACCGAACTGCGTGATGATGCGGTCGGCGCCAGCATCAACCTTGGCTTTCAAGTTGTCGATGTCGGCTTCGACGGACGGGCTTTCGGGGTGCTTCTCGGGATATCCGGCAACGGAAATTTCGAAGTTCGCAATACGCTTCAAGCCCGCAACGAGATCGGCGGCGTTCTGATAACCTTCGGGATGCGGCTCATACTTCGTGCCGGTTCCTTGCGCCGGGTCACCGCGCAAAGCGACGATGTGACGAACGCCTTCGTTCCAATACTGCCGCGCGACGGCGTCGACCTCTGCCTTCGTCGCGTCGACGCAGGTCAAATGCGCGGCGGGCTTCAAGTCGGTTTCCTTGAGAAGCCGCGTCACCGTTGCGTGCGTGCGCTCGCGCGTCGAACCGCCTGCGCCGTATGTCACCGAGACGAATTCGGGTCGGAGCGGTGCGAGACGTGAGATCGCGGACCACAACGTCTGTTCCATCTTTTCCGTCTTCGGCGGAAAAAATTCGAAACTGACGATGATATCGCCCGATGCGAGCAGCTTGCTCTTGCGTTCGTTGGTCTGTGCCATCAACCGATCCCCTCGCGCACGTCTTCCAGGGACGTGTCAATTTTTGTAAGCGGCATGTGTGCGGCCGGGCGTTCCGCCAGCCATATCGTCACCGTCAGCATGTCTTCGCGGCCGCCGGCCTTGGGCTTCAGATCCTCCACCGATTTTGGAACAAGGCCGACGTCGTTGAGCCAGCTCGTTACCTGATCGTGCGTGAAGCCGAGGCGCTCATGCGCCTCGCGCGTGCGCAGAAATTCCATTTCATGCGGCGCGAAATCGATGATGAGAAGCTTGCCGCCCGGTGCCAGAACGCGCGCCGCCTCGCGAATTGCCAGCGCGGGATCGGACAGGAAGTGCAGCACCTGATGCATGATGATGGCGTCGGCCTGCTGGTCGGCGAGCGAGAGCGAATAAAGATCGCCGTGGCGCACCTGCGCTTTCGTGCATCCCTTGGATTTCAAATTAGCGTGCGCGTAGGTCAACATGGTCTGATTGACATCGAGCCCGAGACCGCGCTCGAACCGGTCGGCAAAAAGCTCGAGCGTGCGGCCCGTCCCCGTTCCGAGGTCGAGGAAGAAGTCGAACGGCCCATCGCCGATCGCCCGGCGCATGGCGGCTTCGACGTCATTCTCGGCGACATGAAGCGCACGGATGCGATCCCAGTCGGCGGCATGTTCTTCGAAGAAGGTCTGGGCGGAAGCCTCGCGCTCCCGCTTCAGAGCTTCGGCCCGTTCGCGATCACGCCGGACGGACGCTTCCGATGGATCGACGTCGGCGACCAAACGCAGCGCCAGGCGCCCGCCGGGCTGGCGATCGGAAATATGGAAGTAAACCCAGCTGCCATCCCGAAAGCGCTCGATCAATCCGGCTTCGCAGAGGAGCTTCAGGTGCCGGCTGATGCGCGGCTGGCTCTGTCCGAGGATGAGAGTCAGATCTTTGACGTTGAGTTCGCCGCCGGCGAGGAGGAGCAGGATGCGCAGGCGCGTCGGTTCGGCCGCCGCTTTGAGCGCCGCAACCAAATCCGCCGTTCGCATTTCTCCTAAACTCGCCATGCCCGACAACATATAAAGATATGTTTATATGTCAAGAGGCCGATTGCTTTCCCCACAATCTCCGGCGTGACGCTGCTTAACGGCCTTTTAGCGATGTTTACCATAAAGTCCGCGGACTGAATTCGGTGGGGATCGGTTGGCGCGATGCAGCGGCAGAGTTTTGAAGTCATTGAAAATTCGGACGATCCGTATCGCCTGCCCATCACGATCCGGCAAAGCAATGCGAAACTCGCGAAGCTCCCCGGCCTCTTCCTGATGACGGCCCTGGCAGCGTTGATCGTTCTGCCGCAGCTGGGATTCGCCATCTACGCGCTGATGTCTCCGGAGGTCCGCGGCGCGCTGATCAAACATCCGATGACGACCTTCGAGCTGGCGCTGGCCCTCGTCTTCTGGGCTGCACTGATCGTTTGGCCGCTCCGCAACATATTGATTGCGTTGATTTCCGACCGACTGGTCGATATCCGCGACGGCGAGGTGAAAGTTCTCGATCGAACCCCATTCTCGACCACGCTCTGGCGGATGCCGCTTGGGAGCTACGAAGGGGTGGCTTTGCATACGCGCTCTTCGCTTTCGGGCGTTCGGCACGAGGCTGTCCTTGTGCACCCAAACCGCAATCGCAGCATCATTCTGATGGCCGCCGAGCGGATCGGGCAGCAGGAATTGGACAAGATTTGTCAGGTGTTGAACCTTCCCCTGGTGTCGGCGCGCCGGCTTTACGATTTGGCCGATAAGCGTCCCGACCGTCAAAATGCTGTGGCCGCTTAGCCATTCGGCATCGTTTTGACGAGATTGTTGCTTCTCTAGCGGGAAGAGAGACTTGTTTCGATTGGGTGGCGGTAGCAGAATCGCCCTGTGGGCGCCTGCCGCGGATTGTTAGGGGACGTTCTATGCGAGGGTTTAATATGGGGTGGGCAATTTCGACGCGAATTCGCTCCGCCGGTTGGCTGTTGATCGCTATCGCCAGCTTCGCCGGATTTTCAGCGGGCAGTGCACGGGCCGAGTCGCCGGCGGTTTACATGCAGCGCGTGCAGAACGAGCTGATGTATGCGCAGCGGCAGGGCGGTATTTCCGCTTACGCCAACGTGCTTCGCCGTCACATGGACGTTCCGAACATCGGCCTGACGGCTTTGGGTCCGCACGCTCGAACGCTGCCGAAGGCCGATCGTCCAGCCTACTATAATGGCATGGTCAACTTCATCGCGAAGTATGCCGCCAAGGAAGGTCCGAAATATATCGTCACCCGCGCCGTCGTCACCGGACAGGGTCCGGGCGATGCCGGCGGCACCAACGTCGATAGCCACATCACGCTGTCCGACGGCTCGGGCTATGACATTCGCTGGCTGGTGATGAAAACAAGCCAGGGCTACAAGGTTCGCGATGCGCAGGTTGTCGGCTTCTGGATGACGGCGTTCCTGGACGATCTTTTCCAGAACTACATCACCGAGAACGGAAATAATCCGCGCGCGCTGGTTTTGGCGCTCAGCCGCTAAACCCGTCTCCTCGCGCGCCATTGTTCCCGATCGATGCGTGTCTTTTTGGCGTCGCTCCGATGGGCGACGCCATGCCATAGCCGATGGCTTCGGTTTCGCCCCAATTAGGTCCAGCTTTGCATCGACAAAGCGCCGCACCTTTGCCTCGGTGGAGAGCATAGGGGAGCCAAAATGATGCCGAGCGGTCTATAAGAGGCGCCGTTTCGTATCGCGGGTGGGGATGGAGAGGGGCAATGATCTTTTCGAAGTCGCGTTCTGCGCCAGGCATGGCGTTCGCAGTTGTTATCGGTTTCGCCTTGGCTTTGCAGACGCTGCCTGTCATGAGCCAGGATCAGCAGCAGACACCTGCCGAGGGTGATCAAGCTGCTCCTTCAGACAGCAGCGGCAGCGCGGATACGTCCGCCCCGGCCGCCGAGCCCTCGACCGAGCCTTCACAGGACGGGACGGCAGCTCCCGCCGCGGAACCTTCCGCAGAGCCCGCGCCAGATGGCGGTGCACCGACTGCGGAACCGCCGGCAGACGATGCCGCGACGGCGCCACCAGCCGATAACGGTGCCGCCGAGGTGGCTCCGGCTCAGCCGGAAGCTCCAGCCGCCGAAACCGAACAGCCCGCAATGGGCGTCAACGCCAGCCAAGTGCAGATCGGCGCGGCCGTGTTCGGATCCGACGGCGCCAAGATCGGCGAAGTGAATGGCGTGAAGTCCGACGATACCGGCAAAGTTCAGGAAATTCTCGTCACCGACGGCGTTCCTGCCGGAATCAACGCCAAGGTCTTCGAGATCTCTGCCGACAAGATCACCAGTGTATCCGACGGCGTGAAGCTATCGCTGAGTTCGGAAGAGGCAAAGCAGCTTCCGGTCATCGACAACAGTAGCGGTTGATCGAGGCTAGCATTTTTATTGCGGCTTCCGACTCTCCTTCGTCGAGCCGGCCGGAAGCCGCGTTTGCCGCCTCTATCTCTCGAAGCGCTTGAACTTGATGCGGTGCGGCTCGACGGCTTGATCGCCGAGCCGGCGCTTCTTGTCTTCCTCATAGTCGGCGAAGTTGCCTTCGAACCATTCGACATGGCTCTCGCCCTCGAAGGCCAGGATGTGCGTCGCGAGCCGATCCAGGAAGAAGCGGTCATGCGAAATCACGACAGCGCAGCCCGGAAAATCTTCGAGCGCCGCTTCGAGAGCGCCGAGCGTTTCCGTATCCAGATCGTTCGTCGGCTCGTCGAGCAGCAGCAGGTTGCCGCCCTCCTTCAGGAGCTTGGCGAGATGGACTCGATTACGCTCACCGCCCGATAGCAAGCCGACCTTCTTCTGCTGGTCGGCGCCTTTGAAGTTGAACCAGCCGCAGTAAGCACGGCTCGGGATTTCCTTCTTGCCGCCGAGCAGCATCTGATCGAGGCCGCCCGAGATCTCCTCCCAAACGGTCTTCTTATCGTCGAGGTGCGTACGCGACTGATCGACGTAAGCGATTTTGACGGTGTCGCCGAGACGGATGGTGCCCTTGTCCGGCTTTTCCGCGCCCGTCAGCATTTTGAACAACGTCGTCTTGCCGGCGCCGTTCGGGCCGATGACGCCGACGATGCCGCCGGGTGGCAACTTGAACGACAGGTCGTCGATCAACAGCCGGTCGCCGAAAGCTTTCGTCAGGCCGTCGGTTTCGATGACGACGCCGCCGAGGCGCGGTCCGGTCGCGATCTGGATCGAGGCGCGGCCCGACTCTTCGCGGCCGGCTTCATCAGCAAGTTTCTCGTAAGCGGTGATGCGAGCTTTCGACTTGGCCTGACGGGCCTTCGGCGACGAACGGATCCATTCGAGTTCGCGTGAAAGCGCCTTCTGCTTGCTCTCCTCCTGCGCCTTCTCCGTCGCCTCGCGTTTGGCTTTCTGTTCAAGCCAATCGGAATAATTGCCCTTCCACGGCACGCCCTGGCCACGGTCGAGTTCGAGCGTCCACTCGGTGATGTTGTCGAGGAAGTAGCGGTCGTGGGTCACGAGGATCACACAACCCGTATATTCCTTCAGATAGCGCTCGAGCCACGCGACGCTTTCAGCGTCGAGATGGTTGGTCGGTTCGTCGAGAAGCAGGATGTCGGGCTTCGATAGCAGAAGCTTGGTCAGCGCCACGCGACGCTTCTCGCCGCCCGAAAGTTTGGTGACGTCGGCATCGCCCGGCGGCGAGCGGAGCGCATCGAGCGCCTGCTCGACCTGAGCGTCGAGGTCCCAGAGGTCCTGGGCGTCGATCTGATCCTGCAGCTCCGTCATCTCGTCGGCCGTCTCTTCCGAATAGTTGGCCGCGATCTCGTTGTAACGGTCGAGGATGGCTTTCTTCTCGGCGACGCCCTCCATGGCGTTGCCCAGCACGTCCTTCTCCTCATCGAGTTCGGGCTCCTGCGGCAGATAGCCGACCTTGATCCCTTCGGCGGGGCGCGCCTCGCCGATAAAGTCGTCGACGACACCCGCCATGATTTTCAGAAGCGTCGATTTACCGGCGCCGTTCAGCCCGACAACGCCGATCTTGGCGCCGGGCAGGAACGAAAGAGAGATATCCTTCAGCACCTGCTTTCCGCCCGGGTAGGCTTTGGAAAGCTTGTGCATGTGATAAACGTACTGATGTGCTGCCATAAGCGGCGCCTCTGTGACTTGAAGCTCAAGGGATTTGATCGGCCTTCTAGCCGATTGCGGCGGCTTGCTCAATTGTATCATTGAGCCCGTGCGCGACGTGCCGCGGGCGCCACCCCACCCTATATAGGAACGTATCGCTCGCTGAGGAATGACGGGAATGTCGGAACAGACGCCGGAAAGCGGCAAACCACCGAGGCCAAAGATTGCCTGCGCCGTGACAGGTCAAGAGTTTTCGCGCGGCAAATTGATCAACCTGGCAACGGTCATGCCGTCGCTCGTCGAGCGCATTCGCAAGGACCATCCTGACCTCAAGGATGACGACTTTGTCTCTCGCGCCGAGCTTGACCGGTACCGCGGACTTTACGTCACCGAGTTGCTGCGCGCGGAAAGCGGCGATTTGAGCGACATCGAAAAGCAAGTGGCGCAGAGCCTCGCCACGCACGAGACGCTCGCCGAAAACGTCGAAGAGGAATTTTCCGCGAAGCGCTCCATCGGTGAGATTTTGTCCGACGGATTGGCGCAATTCGGCGGCAGCTGGATGTTTCTCATCGTGTTCGCGGCGTTCCTCGCCATGTGGATGCTTTTCAACTCGTATCGTGGCGGAGCGGCGTTCGATCCCTATCCCTACATTCTGCTCAATCTCATCCTGTCGACGATCGCGGCCATTCAGGCGCCAATCATCATGATGAGTCAGCGGCGGCAGGAAGAGAAAGATCGGATGCGGTCGCTCAACGACTATCGTGTCAATCTCAAAGCCGAGCTTGAGATTCGGACCCTGCACGAAAAGATCGATCATCTGATCAACAAGCAGTGGCAGCGGCTCGCGGAAATCCAGGAGCTGCAGCTCGATAAAATCCTGGAACGGAAAAAGTAAATTTGTGCCGGGCGACTTTTTAGTTTGTGCTTGCGCCTGGCGACTCGCGTTCCGGGAGCCGGCCGCCCGGCAGATTACCACGCCGGGTTCTTCACGCCCGTGAAGAAATAGACGCCGAGCCCGATGGTGAAGACGAGCCAGCCCCAAAGCGTGTGCTCGACGTAGACGGCCCAGAATGACCGCGTGCGCTCGTATCGCCACGCTAGAAGGAGGCCGATGACAACCGTTCCGCCAACGGCAATCCAGTTGCGAAAAAGAATGTGTCCGAAGCCGAACGCCAAGGCGTTGGCAAGGATCAGGGTCCAGCGCCAACCGAACAACACGCCATAGCGGTGAAAGAAGAAAACGCGGTAGGCGAATTCCTGCGGCAGGACCGAGGTGAGCGGATAAAGCGTCATGATCTTCAGCCAGAGCCCCGGCCGCTCGGCTGCGAGCGCGAATAACTTTTCGGGCATCACCGCCGCGACGAGACCAGCGACGACGAGACTTCCGGCGAGAAATGTCAGCAGGATCGACGCGAGTACCGAGCGGCTGGGGCGAGCCTCCAATTCCTTTTTCAGGCTGAAGCTTCGATCAAAATGCAGGAAGGCGACAAAGCCGATGAGCACCGGCGGCAGGGCGTAAAATAGCGGAATGCGATAATCGAAGACCGCGATGCGCATCAGCAGCGGCAATGCGATATAAAGCAATCCCAACTCTGCCCAAAGCCGCAACCTGCGGGCTTCGGATGGACGTTCGAGGCCGACCGTGCCGCCTGCAGCGAAACCTTCTGAGGCACCGACGACGTCGTTGGAAGAGAATGATGCCGTCATCGCGGTCTCCGCCGTCGGCTCTACGGTCGCGTTGCGTTGACGAGGCCGGGGAGCATCTCGGCACGCTTGAGCCAACGCCTACCGATTTCAGCGGCGATCGTCTCGGCGGAATCGAGGGGCTGATAGCTCCAAGCCGGCAGCGGCTCGCCGGGCTGCGGCAACGGGCGCGTCGCGCCATAGGCTGCGAGCGCCGCGTGGAAGCGGTCGAACTTCCGGCTGCCGCCGGCGGGCGAAAACAAGAAGATCGGGCGCCCGGTGGCTGCGGCTTCGCATGTCATGCTGACGCTGTCGGCGGTGATCACGAAGGCGTCGGCATGAGCGAGAAAGTCCGGATAGGGATTTTGTCCGGCGCCATCCCAGAACAGTACGGGCTTTCCCGCTACGGCATTCCTGATCCGGGTGCCGAGCCGTTCGGGCGTCCTTCGTGACGTTGTAATCATCAGCCCGGCTCCGCTTTCGGACAGCGCCGTCAGCGACTGGAGCAGGCGCTCTTCGTCGGCGTCCGTATAGCGGTAATCGCCGTTCGGGCCGCCGATGAGGCAGGCGATCCGCGGCTTTGGCAGGACTGCGATCGAAGACGGGACGGTTGCCCGAAGCGCGCCGAGGCGCTTGGGAGAAAAGCGGTGGGGCGCGGTCAGCGTCGTGATGACGTTGGCGCCGCGGCGGTGATCGTGCTCTGGAACCCAGATAAGATCGGCGCTGTTCGGGCCGGTCTTCGGGTCCATCAGAATGACCGTGTACGTCTGAAGGCCTGCACGCCGCCGCAGCGCGCGAATGTAAGGTATTGTTGTTCTCCCGGTCGCGAACGCAAACGCCGGCCACGGCGGACCGAGCGGGCCGGGCGTCCCCATTCCCACGCTCGACGGCAGTGGCCCCCACGGCGCGAGCAGCTTGTGGATGCCCTGGAGATCGGTCCGTTTGACTTGCGCCGACAGGCCGAGGGCTTCGACGACGCCAAGACACTGCGCCTCGTGCCCCGCCTTGCCGTCGGAAAAGATCCAGGCCGTTCGACCTTCAAGCAGCCGGGGATTGGCATCGGCGCGTATCATCTGCGGCAAACTTACGGTTCCTGGTCCGGCGGTGCCCAAATCGGGTGCAGAACGCATTAAAAGAAACAAGCGAAACTTTGCGCGCCCGGCGGCATTCCTGATATTACTCTAAGCTTCCTGCGACGGCGCGGTCCATGGCAATAGAACTCGACGAGACAGACTGGCGGATTTTGCGAGAGCTGCAAGCCGATGGGCGCATCACCAATATCGCCCTCGCCCATCGCGTCGGCCTGTCGGCGCCGCCCTGCCTTCGTCGTGTCCGCGCCCTCGAAGAGGCCGGTCTTATTACACGTTACACCGCGTTGGTCGACGAAGTCAGGCTTGGATACGCGCTGACGGCGTTTGCGATGGTCCGGCTCCATAACCAGGCAGAATCCGATCTTCGCGCTTTCGAGAACCGGATCCTCGGATGGCCACTCGTCCGCGAGGCCTACATGCTCTCCGGCGAGAGCGACTTTATATTGAAATGCATCGCGCGCGATCTGCAGCGATTTCAGAGTTTCGTGCTTGATGAATTGACGGCTGCGCCGAATGTAGCCAGCGTGAAAACCTACCTGACAATCAGACGCGCCAAACGCGAACCCGGCGTCCCGATCACCGTAGCCGGCCCTGATGGAACTTGACGGGTGCACGGCGTATCTTGGAGAGTTGATGGCAAACTTTTCTAAAACGGCGGCGTCGACGGCAAAAGCGGTTCTTCTGTCCATCGTTCCGAACATATCGCTTGCGATGGCGGCGACGTCGGATGACCTCTTCAATAATTATTTTTCGAATGTGCTCGATGGCGCGCCGTGCTTTGCCCGCAGCTATGACGACGCGCATTTAAAGGCGCATCCGGGACAGCGCGTGCGTGCGATCGAGGTCGACCTTTCGAAAGCTAACTCCGACGGCACACCCAATTCCGCCGACCGCTTCGAACTCGGCTTCGGGCTGATGCTGACGTCGGCATCCGACTGGTACGGTCAGGCGGCAAGCTGCAAAACAAATGACGCAGATTTCGAGTGCTATCTTGTGGGCGACGGCGGCGTTTTTCGTCTGATACCGCAAAAGGGTGGCGGTCTTCGGCTCGAAACGGGAGAAAATGGCCTATCGCTCGAAGGTTCGGACAAAGATATCGAACTCTCCGGCAAAGACGGCATAGACCGGGTGTTCGACCTCACACCTTCCAAAGAGGAATGCAAAGCTGCGTCGGCCTTCTTCGAGGGCGGCGACGACTAGCCTCGCCGCGCAATCAGCCCCAATTGACCTTCAATACTTCCAACGTCCGCGTCCCCTTGGGCGTGGTCACGTCGACGCTTTCACCCTTGGTCTTGCCGATCAGCGCGCGGGCGATGGGCGACGAAATGGAAATCTTGCCGTCGCGCAGGTTGGCCTCGGTATCGCCGACGATCATGTAGGTGACATTCTCGCCGGAATCTTCGTCCTCGAGCGTGACGGTCGCGCCGAACTTGATGGTGTCGCCGGACAGCTTCGAAACGTCGATGATCTCGGCACGATTGATCTTGTCCTCGATCTCGGCGACGCGTGCCTCGTTGAGCCCCTGCTGCTCCTTGGCAGCATGGTATTCGGCGTTCTCCGAAAGATCGCCATGAGCCCTGGCTTCGGAAATCGCCGCGATGATCCGCGGGCGCTCGACGGCTTTCAACCGCTGCAATTCCTCTTCGAGCCTCTTGTGGCCCTCAACGGTCATCGGCACCCGTTCCATCATCTTCTCCAACGTCTTCGAACGGCTCAATCCATGCGGGGGAGGCCCCGACACACGGTAACAGTATGGTTGGCAAATAGAAAAGCAGCAAAAGGCGACCGCTCCGTAGCGTGCCCTTGCCACTTGGTCGAACGGATCAGCGATGCGCAAAAGCTTGCAACGGAGCCACTTCCAGCGTGTCTGACGCCAATGCTTTGATGGCCCGTGTAACCGCTACCGCCCCCGCCAATGTTGTATAGTAGGGGATGTGGTGAAGCAAGGCCGTGCGCCGGATGTCCTTGCTGTCGCTCAGGGCTTTCGAACCCTCAGTTGTATTAAAAACGAGGTGAATATCGCCGTTTTTGATGGCGTCGACGATGTGCGGCCGCCCTTCGAGAACCTTGTTGATGGCATCGCATTGAATGCCATGGGCCTCAAGAAACCGTTTCGTCCCGCGCGTCGCCACGACTTTGAAGCCCATGGCAGCAAGTTCCCTCACCGGCGCGACGACGCGTGATTTATCGCTTTCCTTGACCGAGACGAAGACTGTTCCTCTGTCGGGCAGCTTCTGCCCGGCGCCGAGCTGGCTTTTTCCGAAGGCCATTGCGAAGTCGCGATCGATGCCCATCACCTCGCCCGTCGAACGCATTTCCGGGCCGAGGATCGGATCGACGCCGACGAACCGCGCAAAAGGAAAGACCGCTTCCTTGACCGCGATATGGTCGTAGACAGGCTTCGTCAGCTTGAATGCCGCCAAAGGCTTGCCCGCCATCACTTCGGCCGCGATCGAGGCTATCGGCAGACCGATGACCTTCGCCACGAATGGGACGGTGCGGGAGGCGCGCGGATTGACTTCGAGAATGAAGACCTCCTCGTCCTTGATCGCGAACTGCACGTTCATCAGCCCAACGACGCGCAGGGCGAGCGCGAGTTCGCGCGTTTGGCGCTCAAGTTCGGCAATGATCGCCGGAGAAAGCGAATGCGGCGGCAACGAACAGGCGCTGTCGCCGGAATGAATGCCGGCTTCCTCGATGTGTTCCATGATGCCGGCGACGAAGGTGTCCTTGCCGTCCGACAGGCAGTCCACGTCGACCTCGACCGCATCCGTCAGATAGCTGTCGATAAGGAGCGGACGCTTGTCTGAGACCACCAGCTCCGACGGTCTGTCGAGCGTCGCGGAGAGGCGCGCCACGTAGCGATCGACTTCGGCGCCGTCGTGGACGATTTCCATGGCGCGGCCGCCGAGCACATAGGACGGACGAATGACGACGGGATAGCCGATTTCTTCCGCGATGCCGCGGGCCGCGCCAGGTGTCTTGGCGATGCCGCTCTTCGGCTGCTTGAGTTTCAGCTTTTCGATCAATGCCTTGAAGCGATCGCGGTCTTCGGCGAGGTCGATCGCATCGGGCGACGTGCCGAGGATCGGGACGCCGGCTTCTTCAAGCGCGCTCGCGAGCTTCAGCGGCGTCTGGCCACCAAACTGGACAATCACACCTTTGAGCGAACCCTTGCTGCTTTCGACGCGGATGATCTCGAGCACGTCCTCGGCCGTCAGCGGTTCGAAAAAGAGGCGATCGGAGGTGTCGTAGTCGGTCGAGACCGTCTCGGGATTGCAGTTGACCATGATCGTCTCGAATCCGGCCGCCGTCAGCGAGAAGCAGGCGTGACAGCAGCAATAGTCGAACTCGATGCCCTGGCCGATACGGTTCGGGCCGCCGCCAAGAATGATGATCTTGTCCTTGTCGCTCGGATCGGCTTCGCAAACGGGTTCGCCGCTCAACCCTGTTTCGTAGGTCGAATACATGTAAGCGGTCGGCGACGCGAATTCTGCGGCACACGTATCGATGCGCTTGAACACCGGCAGGACGCCAAGGTCTTGTCGCATCTTGCTGACGTCGGCTTCGCTGAGCTTGCCAAGTTTCGCTAAGCGGGCGTCCGAGAAGCCCTGGGCTTTCAGCGCGCGGAGTTGAGAGGCGGTCTTCGGCAATCCGTGTGCAACGATACGGCTCTCAGTGTCGACGATCGCCTTGATCTCCGCGAGGAACCAGGGATCGATCTTGCAATACTGATGGATCTCGTCGAGCGAGAAACCTTCGCGGAACGCCTGCGCGACTTTCAGGATGCGGTCGAACGTCGGGCGGGAGACGGCGGCGCGGACGACGTTCTTGTCGTCGCCCTGCCCGAGCCCTTCGAGTTGCACGTCATCGAAGCCGGTAAGGCCGGTCTCCATCGAGCGCAGCGCCTTCTGAAGGCTTTCCGCGAAGGTCCGCCCGATGGCCATGGCTTCGCCGACCGACTTCATAGAGGTCGTCAGCGTGGTGTCGGCACCCGGAAATTTCTCGAAGGCGAAGCGCGGAATTTTGGTGACGACGTAATCAATCGTCGGCTCGAACGACGCGGGCGTCGCGCCGCCGGTGATCTCGTTCTGGATCTCGTCGAGTGTGTAACCGACGGCGAGTTTGGCCGCGACTTTTGCGATGGGGAAACCGGTGGCTTTGGACGCAAGCGCGGATGAGCGCGACACACGCGGGTTCATCTCGATGACGACGAGGCGTCCGTCGGCGGGATTGACCGCGAACTGAACGTTCGAGCCGCCCGTCTCGACGCCGATCTCGCGCAGCACCGCGATCGAGGCGTCGCGCATGATCTGGTATTCTTTGTCGGTCAGTGTGAGTGCGGGCGCGACCGTAATGCTGTCGCCCGTATGCACGCCCATCGGGTCGATGTTCTCGATCGAGCAGATAATGATGCAGTTGTCCGCCTTGTCGCGGACAACTTCCATTTCGTACTCTTTCCAGCCGAGCAAACTTTCATCTATCAGGATTTGACCGACCGGAGAAGCGTCGATGCCGGATCGGGCAATCTGCTCGAACTCTTCGCGGTTGTAAGCGACGCCACCACCTGTGCCGCCAAGCGTGAAAGCAGGCCGGATGATTGCCGGCAGGCCGATCGTCTCGATCGCCCGCATCGCCTCTGTCAATCCCGCCGCCCGATCGTAATCGACGTTGCCGTTTTTATCGATGAATTCCGGCGATGTGGCGATGGACGCCCGCGGGCTCTCGATGCCGATCCGCTCCATCGCGTCGCGAAACAGCCCACGATCCTCGGCCTTGTCGATGGCTTGGGCGTTGGCCCCGATCAATTCGACGCCGTAGCGTTGCAGAATGCCCTGCTTATGGAGAGCCAGTGCCGTGTTCAGTGCGGTCTGGCCGCCCATCGTCGGCAGGATTGCGTCCGGCTTCTCCTTGGCGATGATCTTCGCAACCACCTCGGGCGTGATCGGCTCGATGTAGGTCGCGTCCGCAAGATCGGGATCGGTCATGATCGTTGCGGGATTGGAGTTGACGAGGATGATTCGATAGCCCTCGGCCCTCAGCGCCTTGCAAGCCTGCGTCCCGGAATAGTCGAACTCGCACGCCTGACCGATGACGATCGGGCCTGCGCCGATAATGAGGATGGAATTGATGTCGGTGCGTTTTGGCATGCGGCGCAAGGATTTGGCCGAAGCTCGCGCTTGTGGGCGCGGTCGGCTCAGGGGTGGGTGGAACGTCGGGCTAAGGGGGCCTTATAGGGAAAGCACGGCGCGGGGGAAACCCCGAAATTACCGCACCGCGACGTTCTTCGGCGTGAACGCAATTTAAGCTGCTTTTACATTGTCATATTCAGGCCGATCCGTTCCCGGCAGAAACACCGTCAACAGCCCGAGGAATGGCAAATAAGAGCAAATCTCGTAGACGTAATCGACGCCCTTCGCATCGGCGACGAGGCCGAGAACGGCGGCGGCTATGCCCGCCATGCCAAACGCCGCGCCGAAGAAAATACCGGCGATCAGGCCGACACGCCCCGGAACAAGCTCCTGCGCGAACACGACGATGGCCGGGAACGCCGACGACAGGATCAGGCCGATCAGCACCGAAAGCACGATCGTCCAGCTGAGATCGGCATATGGCAACGCCAGCGAAAACGGCAGGCAGCCGAGGATCGAAAACCAGATCACGATCTTGGGCCCGAAGCGATCGCCGAAGAGGCCACCGAGGATCGTTCCGACGGCGGAGGCTCCGAGAAACGCAAAGAGCATCAGCTGCGATTCTTGCACGGAAACGCCAAAGCGATGGATGGCATAGAAGGTGTAGAAGCTGACAAAGCTTGCGGTGTAGATGTTCTTCGAGAAGACGAGCACGGCAAGAACCGCCAGGGCGATAGCAGTCCGTTTGCGGGAATGAATGAGGCCCATCCTGGGTATTCCGCTCATGCGCTCGGCGCCGACGGACGTACTCCACTGGCCGACCTTCCATAAGATCGCCATGGCCAAAAGGGCGATTGCGGCGAACCAAGCGATGCTCTGCTGGCCATGCGGCACAACGATAAACGCTGCCAGCAGTGGGCCAATCGCCGTCCCGAAATTGCCGCCAAGCTGAAAGAGCGACTGTGCGAAGCCGTGACGTCCGCCCGAAGCCAGACGCGCGATGCGCGACGACTCAGGGTGAAAGATTGCCGAACCTATGCCGACGAACGCGGCACCGACCACCAATCCGGCATAGCTGTTCGCGAACGCTAGCAAGATGAGGCCCGCGAACGTCGATCCCATGCCGACGCTTGTCGAATAGGGAAGCGGCCGCCTGTCGGTGTAGTGCCCTATGAAAGGTTGAAACAGCGAGGCCGTGATCTGAAAGGCCATCGTCAACAACCCGATTTGCCAGAAGTCGAGGCGATAATCGGCTTTCAGCATCGGATAGATAGCCGTCAGCAGCGACTGCATTACGTCGTTGAGCAGATGGCTGAAGCTCACGGCAAGCAGGACGGCGAGAGAGGCGCTGGCGACCGGCGCGCGAAGCGCCGGGCGGCTTGTGTCGATGGCGGTCATGGGAAACTCCGGCGCACCTTCTAACGCCGCAGCATGCGCCGGTCATCGGGCGCGCCGACATGGCTGCCATCCGGAGATGTGATGTCGCGGAGGCCTTGAAAACGGCTATTTACCGTCCGCAGGCGCTGCATCCGGAGGCCCGGCCCCTTTATCCGGCAGCACGTCTTTCGGGGGCTCGATTTTCATGTCGATCGGAAACGAGTAGGTCGTCTTGAAAATCGGCTTATCTTCGTGACCCGGCGCGAGAAGTGCATTGCTTGCCGGGAGACCCGTCAGCGCGTCGACGTAGAACATGCGAAATGCCTGATTGATGCCGGAACTCTGCCCCTTCTCCGGCTCGCTTTCGAGCTTGTAGGAAAGAACGTCGCGGCCGTCGATCTGTGTGCGGCCTTTGCAGGCATAGTTGCCGACGTCTGTCTGCTGTTTAACGACGGAATTGTCCATCTGCTCGCGAAGCTGGGCGGCAACTTGCTGAGGAACCGGCCGCCATCCGGATCCGTCCTGCTTCGACCAAGCGTTATTGCCGACGAGGATCAATTCCGTCGTTTTATTCGTCAGCTTGACGGTGACGGTCTGATGCATGCGATCGGGAAGCAGGTAATCGATCTGCATCGCCGTCGGGCCGTTTTCCGTGATCATGTGGGTATTCATGCGGAACCAGGATGAATTCCGGAGCTTCTTGAGAGCTGCCGCAACTTCGTCACTGCACGGATTGGCGTTCGGCTTGGCGCCTGGCGCGGCGCCAGGCGTCGGAACTTGCGCCGACGCCGGGCTTGCGAGAGCGGCAATCACGGTGACGGCAAATACGATACGGCGCATAAAATACATCCCAGTCGGGGCCGAGGGGCTCGGCGTTAATGGAGCTTTTGCACGGGCGCGTTCGACGGCGCAACGATGTCGATATCGGTCGGATAAGAATATTTGATCTTCAACACGGGCTTGGCATCGGCGGCGAGTGCGGCGATCACGTTGAAAGCCGGGAGGCCAGTTCCGGTGTCAACGTAAATCGTCCGCGCGATGATTTTCGACCGGTCGGCGTCCGGTGCGCTTTTCTCGGCGGTGCGGTAAGCGCTGTAGTCCTGGCCGTCGAGCTTTTCGGTGCCTAGGCACTCGAAAGCTCCGAGATTTTTCGGCGGGGCGCCGACGGCTTCGTTTACCTCGGCGGCGATCGATTGGACGAATTGCGGCATAAGCTCTTCGTAGCTGCCGCTCGTCCCGGCAAAGGCGCGGTCACCGACGAGCATCGTCTGTTGTTCGCCCGGCATGGCCGGCGAGGTTACCGTCTGCAGCATTCGGTTCGGCGGCATATAATCGATCGTCATATGGGCGTCGCCTTCAGCCGTGGGCTGAGTAAACTGGACGCGAAAAGCTTTGGAAGCCCGCTGCTTCGCGAAAGCCGCGAGAACTTCTTTCGTGCAATCGGTCGAGGCCAATGCCGGGGTCGCTCCGATAAGCGACACGACAGCAAACCAGAACAAGCGCATCAAATTCCTCCCAGATTTTTTCCCTGGGTTATACTCAGAACGGCATCTGATGCGATCTTAAAGTTCAGCAAGGTTGATTTGATGGCGCCGCAATAAGAACCCCGACCAGCCTATTTCTTGCGCATTTTCGCGCACGGATCATCGCGCTCGGCGCGCGGGGTGAAGATGAGAAAGTCGGCGGCGGGGCGGCCTTCAGGATCGCGCGGAACATAGGCCTCAGGATCGGTGTTGCCGTCCTCGACCTCGACAAACATCACCGACACGACCTTCATTCCCGGCGTACGCTCGCGAATATACCACGGGACGGCGCGGTCGGTCCGCGCATGGCCAGCCCCGGCGATCAGAATGGCGGAACCGTTGCGTTGTATCGCCTTCAATAGGGCGTCAGCTAGGTGCGCGTCGCGGTAACGCTGAGCATAAGCCATGCCGCCGAAAGCTTCCTTTGGGAGCGCACCGCAATGGGCTTCGGCGATTTCCTTGATCGAGGCGGCGTCGAACGTATCTCCCAAGGGGACATCGAGTCCGAGATGCTTGCGGTCGGCGGGCGGGAGCGCCTCCTCACCTCCTCTGGCAGCCTTCATGATCTCGGCGCGGGAGACGTCGCCGGCAGAAAACGGCCGCCTGGCCGCGAGCATGTTTTCGAATAGTGGATCGTAGAGATCCGGCCAGCCCGACTTCCGCCAATTAATCCGCTGCTTGAGATCGGCGACGGTTACGGGCCTGCCGTTTTGCTCGGTTGCGAGAAACTTATCGATGCCCGCCTGCTGATCGTCACGAAGTTGCTCGAAGACGATCGCGGTCACGTTCTCGGGAGATTGCAGCGCCAGTTCCTCGATGGCGGCGGCTTGTAGACGATGATGGGTGGCGTTGTCGTGGATTTCGCCCAGGATAAGCACACCGCCTGACGCGAGCGCGGAGGAAGCCGCCCTCTTGAGCCGCGTCCATGACTCGTCTGAACACGGCGCTTCCGGAATTGCGGCCTCGTCTTTCTCGGTCGCGTAGATCTGTCCGCACAGCGCGTGCGCGCACGCCTTTGTCGCGCGCGTTATCTCTCGAAGAAACGGCCCTTGCTCGGACGAGCAGGCGTTCGCGTGTCCAACGGAGCCGGAAAGCAAAAGAATGGCGGCTATCAAACTGCGCATGAAGACTTTCGCTGTGCCTGCTGGTTCGGAGAAGGCGTCAACGCTCGCGTGCTGGCGGCTCGCCCTTCTGCTCGCGCATCATGTTGACGAAGCGCGTAAAAAGATAATGGCTGTCCTGCGGGCCGGGAGACGCTTCGGGGTGATGCTGCACGGAAAACACCGGCTTGCCTTCGAGCGCCAAGCCGCAGTTCGAGCCGTCGAACAGCGAGACGTGGGTTTCGACCACGCCTTCCGGCAGGCTCTCGCGGTCGACGGCGAAGCCGTGGTTCATCGACACGATCTCGACCTTGTTGGTCGTGAAATCCTTGACCGGATGGTTGGCGCCATGGTGGCCCTGATGCATCTTCTTGGTCGTCGCACCAAGCGCGAGACCGAGCATCTGATGACCAAGGCAGATGCCGAAAACCGGCTTGCCGCTCTCGACGAGCTTCTTGATTTCAGGGACCGCATATTCGCCCGTCGCCGCGGGATCGCCCGGGCCGTTCGAGAGGAAAACGCCGTCCGGTTTGCGGCCCAAAATATCCTCGGCCTTTTCGGTCGCCGGAACGACCGTGACTTTGCAGCCGGCGGAGACGAGGCAGCGCAGAATGTTGCGCTTCAGGCCGTAGTCGACGGCGACGACGTGAAATTCCGGGTTTTCGTTGCGCGTGAAGCCTTGGTTCCAGACCCAGCGCTGCTCGTCCCACGAATAGCTCTGGCCGCTGGTGACTTCGGGAACGAGGTCAAGGCCGAGAAGTCCGTGCCACGCCTTCGCTTCGGCCTTCAGCGCTTCGATGTCGAACTTGCCCGACGGATCGTGCGCGATCACGCCATTGGGCATACCGCCCTCGCGGATGCGCGCGGTCAGCGCCCGCGTATCGATGCCCGCTATGGCGATGATGCCGCGCGTCTTCAGCCAAGCGTCGAGATTCTCGACGGCGCGATAGTTCGACGGGGCGGTAATGTCGGCGCGCAGAACGCAACCGCGGACACCGGATCGCGACGCAAGGTTCGACGTCTCGGTGTCTTCGGGATTGGCTCCGACGTTGCCGATATGCGGAAAGGTGAAGGTAATGATCTGGCCGGCGTAGCTCGGATCGGTCAGGATTTCCTGATAACCGGTGATGGCCGTATTGAAGCAGACCTCACCGACCGCCGTGCCGGTCGCGCCAAGACCACGCCCGGCGATGACGGTCCCGTCGTCAAGCACGAGGCGCGCCGTCAATGGCACTTCTGTCCAGGGTTCAGGTGCGGTCATCTGTCATCCGTTCGTGGGGTCGCGAGCGCCGGCTTGCTTGATTGGGCCGCCAAGTCGCGCGGGAACCTAGAAGAACGACCTTTCAACGTCAATTACGGTCGCTGCGAGAAAGTTCGTGCCTTGCAAAGGCTTGCCCCGGGCGACCCGCAGCCCGTAAACCAAGTCCTTCGACCTCAGGGAGACGCATCATGCGCGCGAAGATCAACGCTGACCTCAAAACGGCAATGAAGGCCGGCGAGAAGCAGCGAGTGGGAACACTCAGGCTCATCAATGCGGCCATCCAATCCGCCGAGATCGAAGCGAAGAAGGAACTGGATGACGCAGGTATCCTTGCGGTCATGACCAAGATGGTGAAGCAGCGCCGGGATTCAATTGCTCAGTACACGAGCGGTGGGCGTCCGGAGCTGGCCGCCGTCGAGCAGGCCGAGATCGACGTCATCGAAGCTTACCTGCCGCAACAGATGGACGACGCCGCCGTCTCGGCGGCCGTGGCTGACGCGATTAAGGAAACCGCCGCGGCATCGGCGAAGGACATGGGCAAGGTGATGGGCGTGTTGAAGGCCAAATACGCCGGACAAATGGATTTCCAGAAGGCGAGTGCGGCCGTGAAAGCAGCGCTCGGCTGATTTCTCGGGGTCGACTTATTGGGCGATGTTACCGACAGAAAACTGGTGGAGAAGCAGTGTAAAATCGTCCTCGTTTTTCCGTCTTGCCGGCGGAGGCCGGCACCCAGGCAACCCGCCGCAAGGCATTAAATCTGCTACCTGACTGGATCCCGTCCCGCGCCGGGATGACGCTTGGGGCGGGAGGTGCCCATTCCGCGGGCGCTGTGGAAAGCGGGTACGGTTCGGTGCGACAAGGTGTTGAAGGCGAAAGCTTCTCTGCGAATCACCTATTGATCAGTCCAGCTCGGACCTCCGTAGGGGATCGGGGCTTGGCACTTCGCTCTACCGAGGCATACCGCGCCGATGCGCTTCAGTCCGAACTTTCTGGATGAAATCCGCTCCCGGCTGTCGGTCAGCCAGGTGGTCGGCCGGAAAGTCGCGCTGAAGAAGGCCGGCCGCGAATACCGGGGTCTTTCGCCCTTCAAAGCCGAAAAGAGTCCATCGTTCTTCGTCAACGACCAGAAGGGCTTCTACCACTGCTTCGCCTCGGGCGAGCATGGCGACATCTTCACGTTCCTGATGAAGACGGAAGGCCTGGAATTCCCGGAAGCGGTGGAGCGGCTTGCGGCGGAAGCTGGCGTTCCTTTGCCGAAACCCGTCGAGCGCAATGTCGAGCAGGAAGACCAGCGCGACAGGCTTTACCGTCTGCTTGAGGCGTCAGCAGCATTTTTCGAAAACAGTCTGCGCGCCGGTCCAGGCGCCGAGGCCCGCCGATATCTCGAACGGCGCGGGTTGGCACCGGAAACGATTGAAAGCTTCCGGCTCGGCTTCGCACCGAACTCGCGGACGGCGCTCGGATCGCATCTGAAGGCGAAGGGTTTTTCCGCCGCCGACATGGCAATCGCCGGAATGCTTATTGCCGGCGACGACATTCCGGAGCCTTACGACCGGTTCCGCAACCGGGTGATGTTTCCGATCCTCGATCTCAAAGGGCGGGTCATCGCTTTCGGCGGACGAGCCCTCGATAAGGACGCGCCCGCGAAATATCTGAATTCCCCCGAAACGCCGCTCTTTCACAAAGGGCACATCCTGTTTAATGCCTCCCGCGCCCGGACCGCGGGGCACGATAAGAACAGGATCATTGTCGTCGAAGGCTACATGGACGTCGTCGCGCTGTGCGAAGCGGGTTTTCACGAGACCGTGGCTCCCCTTGGAACGGCACTGACCGAAGACCAGTTGAAGCTTCTGTGGCGCTTTGCTCCCGAACCGGTCCTTTGCTTTGACGGCGATGCGGCCGGGCGCAAGGCGGCCGATCGCGCGGTCGAGGTCGCGCTTCCCTGGGTGAAGGCGGGCTTCAGCGTGACGTTTGCATTTCTTCCGAACGGCCTCGACCCCGATGACCTCGTCAGGCAACAAGGCGCGACTGCCATGACGGACGTCCTGGCCAAGACCAGCCCGCTGATCGACGTCCTTTGGGAGCGGGAACTCAAGGCGCAGCCGAGCGGCACGCCGGAGCAGCGCGCGGCCTTGGAGGCACGCCTCAACGCCCTCACCGCTTCGATCCAGGACGCGACGGTGCGCAACTATTACGCGCGGGAGCTTCGAGATAGGTTGTATCAGCTTGGTCGCGAGCGCTCGTCGATGCGGCTGGCGTCCATTTCGGGACGGGGAGATGCCCCTAGGGCTCAAGGGTCCTACGCCCGGGCCGTTGCGCCGCCGGACTGGCGTGGCCGTGAGCGCAGTCGGCTGAGCGGCGGCGATCGTCGCTATCCTCCCCGTGGTGGCGCGCCGTCCTCGGTTGCATCCGCGGCCAGCCCGGAGCTCGTTAGTCACTTTCAGAGCATATCTCCGCGGGAAGCGCTGATTGTGAAAACACTTCTTAACCATCCATGGTTGATTGACGAGTATTCAGAGGTCGTTGTGGGAATAGAGTTTGGAACCCCTTCGCTTTCGGCGCTTCGAGATGAAATTTTAGCGGTTCATGCTCGCCAAAATTCACTTGACAGCGCAACTCTACACACCCAATTGAGCAAATCGGGGGTAGCAAAGGTGGTGGACCTCGTCGCGCGAACGATTACGCACGCCAGCGACCGTTTTGCCGAGTCAGATGCCTCCACCACCGATGTCGAAGCCGCTTGGTGTCACACGCTTGCCTTGCATGAGCAATTGGTCGCCCTGAAGCGCGAGTTGAAAGTTGCTGAGGAAGCGTGGCGCCTTGATTGCACAGCTGAAGCGAGCGAGCGCTTTCTTGAGCTTAATAGGCAAGTCACGCGCGCAGAAGCGATGACACATATGGACGACGAGTTCGACCAACCCGACGACGACGCTTCAGATGTTAAGCGCGCTGGATAGGCGCGTATTTCCCATTGCGGTTTCCGACAGCTGCGGCACGCGGTGGATCGAAGCCGAAACTGATTGAGCCGGCTTCCGTGCGGGAGCGGCGGAAACGACAAGGAACGCAAATGGCACGCGCCCAGCAGGCAGTCCAGAAGACCGAAGACAAAGACCAGGCCGCCGACGCCCCAGAACGCGACAGCCCCCTCCTCGATCTTTCCGACCAGGCGGTCAAGCGGCTTCTCAAATCGGCGAAGGCGAAGGGCTACGTCACACTCGACCAGCTCAATTCGGTTCTGCCTTCGGAGGAAGTGTCTTCCGACCAGATCGAGGATCTCTACGCCACCCTCTCCGACATGGGCATTACGGTCGTCGAGACCGAGGAAGGCGAAGAAAAGGAAGAAGGCGCCGATGAGGTCGCTGACGAGGAAGAGGGTCGGGCTCTCGTCGCACAGAACAGCAGCGCCGTCACCAAATCCGAAGGCAAATCGGAGCCGACGGAGCGTACCGACGACCCCGTTCGCATGTATCTGCGCGAAATGGGTTCGGTCGAGCTGCTGTCGCGCGAAGGCGAAATCGCGATCGCGAAGCGCATCGAGGCCGGCCGCGAGGCGATGATCGCGGGCCTCTGCGAAAGCCCGCTGACCTTCCAGGCCATCATCATCTGGCGCGACGAACTGAACGACGGCAAGATTTTGCTGCGCGACATCATCGATCTCGAGGCGACCTACGAAGGCCCCGAGGCCAAGGAAGTTCCGGCGATGCCCGGCGGCGGAGAAGGCGCGGCGGCGGAGGTCGATTCCGAGACGCCTGCAGGCGAGAGCGACGACGACGACGAGTTCGAGAACGCGATGTCGCTCGCGGCCATGGAAGCCGAACTGAAGCCGAAAGTTCTCGAAACCTTCGACCAGATCGCCGGCACATACAAAAAGCTTCGCAAGCAGCAGGACAAGAAGCTCGAACAGCAGCTCGTCGGCGAGCAGGGTTCGCGTCAGCAGCAGAAAGCGTACGAAAAGCTGCGCGACGAGATCATCGTCGACGTGAAGTCCCTGTCCCTCAACAACAACCGCATCGAAAGCCTCGTCGAGCAGCTTTACGCGATCAACAAGCGCCTCATCGGCCTCGAGGGGCGCCTGATGCGTCTCGCCGACAGCTACGGCGTTCCGCGCCAGCACTTCATCGACGAATACTACGGCAACGAGCTCGATCAGACGTGGCTCGATCGCGTCGCCAACAACGGCAAGAAGTGGGGCCAGTTCGTCAAGGTCGAACGCGGCCAGGTCGAGAATATCCGGGCCGAGATCCATCAGCTCGCCACGGAAACTGGCCTCGAAATTCCGGAATACCGGCGCATCGTCAAGGCGGTGCAGAAGGGCGAGCGCGAAGCCCGTCAGGCCAAGAAGGAGATGGTCGAGGCCAACCTTCGCCTCGTGATCTCGATTGCCAAGAAATACACCAACCGCGGCCTGCAGTTCCTCGATCTCATTCAGGAAGGCAACATCGGCCTGATGAAGGCCGTCGATAAGTTCGAGTATCGCCGCGGCTACAAGTTCTCGACGTACGCGACGTGGTGGATCCGGCAGGCGATTACGCGCTCGATCGCGGATCAGGCGCGCACGATCCGTATTCCGGTGCACATGATCGAGACGATCAATAAGATCGTCCGGACGTCGCGCCAGATGCTGCATGAGATCGGTCGCGAGCCGACGCCGGAAGAACTGGCCGAGAAGCTCGCCATGCCGCTCGAAAAAGTACGCAAGGTGCTGAAGATCGCGAAGGAGCCGATCTCGCTCGAGACGCCGATCGGCGACGAGGAAGATTCCCACCTCGGCGACTTCATCGAAGACCGTAACGCGGTTCTTCCGATCGAAGCCGCGATCCAGTCGAACTTGCGCGATACGACGACGCGCGTGCTTGCCTCGCTGACGCCACGTGAAGAGCGCGTGCTGCGCATGCGGTTCGGCATCGGCATGAACACGGACCACACGCTCGAAGAGGTCGGCCAACAGTTCTCAGTGACGCGCGAACGTATCCGTCAGATCGAAGCCAAGGCGCTTAGGAAGCTGAAGCACCCGAGCCGCTCGCGGAAGCTCCGGAGCTTCTTGGACAACTGATGTTTTCGAACAGGGCCGCGAAAGCGGCCCTTTTTTATTGCTCGACTTCGACCTAACGATTGTCGGCGCCAATCGGCACAGTGACGACAAACTCGGTGCCCGGCGATCGAGCCTTGATTTCCAGCCGCGCGTCGAGTTGCTGCGTAAAGGCGCCAATGATCCGCATGCCAAGGCTTTTGGATTTCTGCGGATTGAAGTCTGGGGGAAGCCCCGCGCCTTCATCCCGAACGCTGAGTTTCGCGGTCTTATCGTCCGTGCGCGCAAGAGTAATCCAAATGATGCCGCCGTCGGTATCGGCATAAGCGTACTTCGCGGCGTTCGTTACGAGTTCGGTTCCGATTAAAGCCAAGGAAATCGCGCGATCAGTCGGAACAATGATGCCCTTTTCGACGTCGATCCGAATATCGCAATTCGACAGGGTAGCCGTTAGGTCCTGGCAGACCAACTCAATGTAGTTGCCGAGATCGAGAGCATCGATATTGGCGCTTTGGTAAAGCCTTTCATGCGCTCTCGCGATGGCGTGGACTCGTTGCGAAGCCTCGCCAAGCTGCTCGACGAGTTTTTGATCGTCATGCGCGGACGCCTGCAGGCGCAGCATCGTCGAAACGATCGTCAAGCTGTTTTTGACTCGATGATTGATCTCCTTAAGCAGGATTTCGTGACGATCGATCGCTGCCCTGAGGCGCCGCTCGTACCGCTCGCGCTCGATCGCCATACCGAGAATATTCGCGGCGCCTTGCAGGAATGCCAGATCGTTCTCGACGAAGTGATCTTCGGAGCGACTGTCAACCTCGAGGACACCGAAAGGCTCGCCATCACCTTGAAGAATGACATTCATGGCGCGCTTGATGCCATGAATGGCAAGGATCTCCGGCGTGCGAAACCGCTCCTCAAGCTCCAAATGATTGGAAATCACCGGCTTACCAGTTCGCAGTGCGAAGCCCGCAGGCGACTCAAGGTCGGCTCCGACGCTTGCATTGCCCACGATCCCCGGCTCCCAACCGACACCGGCACGCACCAGCAGCCGCTTCTCTGCCGGAATGTATTCCATAACCTTGCAAAATTCGGCTCTGAGGGCGGATGCTGTGAGACGGGACGCTTCCGTCAGCAACTCGCCGAACGACGCGCCTTGCAACGCAAAGACGCCAAGCTCGGCAAGAATCTCCTGCTGCCGTATCCGCTCCTCTAATGAGCGGGGCGTCACTTCAGGCGCCGGTTCGTCGGGGCTCGGCTCGACGACGGCTTCCCGTTCAATATCCTTTTGCATGACGCGAAAATATCAGCTTTTGAAAAAGAAAACGAACAAGTTTGAACCGCACGGCCGTTTTGCCCGACCCGCCGCCAGTGTAATTGCGGGGAAATATTCGGATTACACATTAACCATTCGACTGAAGCCGAGCACAACGCATCCCTATCTTGGCCGCACGCCACGATCACGGTAATCTCTTCCGACTGCGCGAGTTCTGGGAGATCATTCTACAGACACGAAAGCGGCCTTTTGCCTTGCTTGAATATCGAGTTGCACCCCCGAGTGGCTTTGGCCGGGCTTTGCTCCCAAATCGGCGCTGGATATAGCGCCGCAAACATACCTTCATTCCCGCTGACTTTAAACAAGGCGGGATGGCGCACATAAAAACAAGTCAAGGAGGAGCGAAATGACCCAAGCTCAGGAGAAACCGGGCGGCATCCGAGGAGAAAATCTCCAGGCCATTACCCCTCATCTGGTGTGTGCGGGTGCGGCCGACGCGATCGATTTCTACAAGAAGGCTTTCGGCGCCGAGGAAATCATGCGGCTGGCGGGCGCTAACGGCAAGCTGATGCATGCCGCCATCAGGATCGGCAACGCCGAAGTGATGCTCGTCGATGAAGCGCCGGAATGGGGCGCGCTTTCTCCCATCATGCTTGGCGGCAGCCCGGTGACGCTCCACCTCTACGTTGCGGACGTCGATGCGTTCGTCGAGCGGGCGGTGAAAGCCGGTGCGCTGCTGCGTATGCCGGTCGAGGACATGTTCTGGGGCGACCGCTACGGCATCATCGAGGACCCTTTTGGCCACAAGTGGTCGGTCGCGACCCATCTGCGTGACATGAGCGGGCACGAGATCGAAGAGGCGATGAAGAAGTTCATGCCGTCCTGCGACGCCTGAAACTGGCCATCCGGAATTCGCAGCCGAGACCTATTCGATCTTGGTGATCTCGGCTTCGCCTGCTCCGGCCTTGACGGTGTCGCCGACGCTTTTCTCCATCATCGCCTGAGCGAGCGGCGAGACATAAGAAATCTTACCGCGAGGGGGATCGGATTCATCCTCGCCGACGATGCGGAATTTTTGGATGCGCCCGTCGTCCCGTTCGAGCGTCACTGTCGAGCCGAATGACACGGTCGCCGCGTCCGTCGGCCCGTCGTGGACCTCGGCGCTTCCCAACCGCTGGTTCCAATAGCGAAGATCGCGCGAGATGCGCTGAATGACATCGCGGTCGCCCGCGCGCTGTCCTTCGGCAAGCGCATCCTGGAGCCGTTCGACTTCGGCCTGGATCAAGGCTAAGCCCTCGGGCGTTACGAGATTGCGGTGCTCCGAGACGAGCTTCTCGGGAAGCTCCTCGACGGCGTCTGTTTCTTTGACGAATGCTCTGCTCATCGACCCAATATAGGCGGTTCCGGAGGCCGGCACCAGGATGCGACAACATCAGGAAACGTTGGCTATCAAGACCGGTGGGCAAAGCCTCACGGAATTTACGCGAGACGTGGCGCGGATCGTTAAGGCGTCGGGGATCGAGACAGGCCTGGCACACGTCTTCTGCCGCCACACGTCGGCGTCGCTGCTGATCCAGGAAAATGCCGATCCCGACGTGCAGCGCGATCTTCTTGCTTTCTTCAAGCGTCTCATCCCGGACGGCGACCCGCTTTTCATCCATCGCGCCGAAGGCCCGGACGACATGCCGGCGCATGTGAAAAGCGCGCTGACCCAAACAGCGCTGAGCATTCCGATTTCGGACGGGCGAATGATGCTCGGCACGTGGCAGGGCATTTACCTTTTCGAGCATCGCGCACGCCCGCATACGCGGGAGGTGATCGTCCACGTCGTCGGCGATTAACAGCGCTGCTTTGCGGCAATGGCGCTGCCGTGTGCCTCTGGCATCGCTTTGAAGCACGGCTAGCTTAGCTTCGTGCAGAGACCAGCATCCAACCTTCCCCCAAAGGAGTGACCCATGCGCCTGCCGCTTATCGCCCTGGACACGCTGACGACCGAGCAGAAATCCCTCTACGAGGACATGAAGAAGGGCATCGAGACCAACTTCAAAGGTTTCACCGCGATCAACGAGAAGGGCCAGCTTATCGGGCCTTGGAACTCGTGGCTGCGTTTTGCCAAGTTCGGTGGCCCAGTCTGGGAGTACACGAAGGCGATGTCGACGTCGCCGAAGCTGCCGAAACCCGTTCGAGAGATCGCCATTCTCGTCACCGGGACGAAGTTTCACGCCGCCTATGAGCTCTACGCGCATATCATCGTCGCGGAGATGCGCGGGCTTCCCGACGACAAGATCACGACCATCATCTCAGGCCACAGGCCGAGCGACCTCTCCGACGAGGAAGCGATCGCCTACGATCTTGCTTCAAGCCTCGTGACGGGCAGCACGCTTCCGGCGCTGACTTACAAGCGCGCGGTCGGCGCGTTCGGAGAGGACGGCGCGGCGGAGTTTATCTACCTCGTCGGGCTCTATTGCGCCGTCTCTGTCATCCTCAACGGCTTCGACGTGCCGCTGCCCGACGACGGGACGGCCGACTGAACGGTCGGGCTTCATCAATCCAGGCGGTAATTGAAACTGACCGAGACGCGATTGGCTTTGGCATGATTCACGGGCACCTCATGGCGAAGCCAGCTTTCCCAGAGCAGGAGCGTGCCGGGAGACGGCGCGACCGCGACGAAGGTTTTGTTCTTTTCCTTTGCTGAAGGCTTGCGCGGCGGCGCGGCCATCAGCATCGGCAATCTCGGGTCTTCGTATTTGATGGCGCTCGCGTCCTTAGGAACGGCGAGATAGAGCGTGCCGCTGACGACCGAATGCGGGTGAATGTGCGCGCTATGGTGGCCGCCGGGCTTCAGGACGTTGATCCATAGGCTGTCGAGTACTAGGCGCCTTCCCTCAAGATCGAACTCCAGGGTTCTGGCGAACGCGGCGACGTGGCGATCCAGCACGGCGACGAGATCGGCAAATGCCGGATGGCGATCGGGAAGGTCGTTGAGAGAGGCATAAGATGTATATCCAGGATAATCATTGGCTTTCGACCACGCCTGCCCGGCCCGATCGGCGGCGGCGATTTCGTTCGCGGCGGCCAGAAGCTCGGACATCAGCGCGGACGTTGCGCCGCGCTGCAGCTCCTCACGGTAAACGTGGGTGACGAAAAGCTCTTGAATCCGCGGCATAAGCCATCCCCCGCTGGTGGTAGGTGAAATGTCGCGTTTACCGCAGCATCCTCGCGCATGGAAGGCGGAGACCCGACCTGCTAAAGACCCCGCAGATCAAATTCGAAAAAAGCCTACCGGAGAACCCCGATGTCCGACACCACGCCTGAATCGCAAGCCCGCGCCGCGACGGCTGCCCTCATCCGCGATTACTATGCCGCCTTCAATGGCGGCGATACCAACGGCATGCTGAATTTTCTGACCGACGACGTCATTCACGACGTTAACCAGGGCGAACGGCGCCACGGCATCGAGAAGTTCCGGGCCTTCAATGCGCGCATGACGCACAACTACAAGGAAGAGTTGAAGGATATCGTCGTCATGGTGTCGAAGGACGCGACGCGCGCTTCGGCCGAATTCAACGTGCACGGCGTTTACAAGAACACGGAAGAAGGCCTGCCGGACGCCGTCGGGCAGACGTACGTGCTTCCAGCGGGCACGTTCTTCGCCATTCGCGACGGCAAGATTGCCCGCGTCACCACCTACTACAATCTCACCGACTGGATTGCCCAGGTCGCAGGCTGAAGGATCGATCAGGCATGGCAGCGGACGAAAAGAAGACGCTCGAGGTCAAGTCGGTCACAGGGCCGGATATTCTTTCGGTCCTTTCCGATCTCAGCCGGCTGCGCATCATCGTCTTTCGGGACTGGCCGTATCTCTACGACGGCACACTCGAATACGAGGAGAAGTATCTGGCAACGTTCGCGAAGGCCAAGGGCGCTGTCGTCGTCTGCGCCTACGACGGCGACCAGATGGTCGGCGCATCGACTGGCGCGCCGATGATCGAGCACTCCGACGGATTCGGCGCGCCGTTCAAAAAGGCTGGCTACGACATCTCGAAGATCTTCTACTGTGGCGAGAGCGTGCTTCTCAAAAGCCATCGCGGCCATGGGCTCGGGCATGCGTTCTTCGACGGGCGGGAAGCGCAGGCGAAAAAGCTCGGCGGCTTTACCTACTCTTCGTTCTGCCGTGTCGTCCGGCCCGACGATCATCCGTTGAAACCGGCGGATTACGCACCACTTGATCCGTTCTGGAAAAAACGGGGCTACGCTCCGGCCGACGGCATCGTCGCGACGTACGACTGGAAGGACATCGATCAGCCCGACGAAACGACCCACAAAATGCAGTTCTGGATCAAGACACTCTGATGCGCCACACGACCCTTAAAGTTGCGAGTTCACAATATCCGATCGGCCAGCCGAAGACGCTTGCCGAGTGGGAGGAAAAGGTCGCGCTTTGGGTGAAGAACGGCGCGGCAACGGGCGCCGAGCTGCTGGTCTTTCCGGAATATGCCGCGATCGAACAGGCCGCCTGCTTCGGGCCGGAGGTGTACGGCGATCTGCAGGCGACGCTCGCCAAGGTCGCGGACATCAAGGATGCCCGTGTTCAACTGCATTTGGATCTCGCCAAGAAGCACAAGGTGCACATCCTCGTGGGCTCGGGGCCGTCGCGGAAAGCGGACGGGCGTTTTGTCAACGCGGCACAGCTCGTCACGCCTAAGGGGGCGATCGGCGAGCAAGAGAAGCTCGTCATGACACCGTTCGAGCACACCTGGGGTGTGACGGCCGGCGAGCAGGTCCGCGTTTTCAAGACATCGATCGGGACGTTCGGGATTGCGATCTGCTACGACAGCGAATTCCCGCTTATCGCGCGGGCGATGGCGGAAGCGGGCGCCGAAGTCTTGCTCGTGCCGTCGTGCACGGAGCGGGTTTCGGGATATCATCGCGTCCGCACGGGCTCGATGGCGCGGGCGCTGGAGAATACTATCGCATCCGTCCAGAGCCCGACGGTCGGCGACGCGCCGTGGTCTCCGGCCGTCGATTTCAACGCCGGCGCAGCCGGTATCTACGTGCCGTCGGAGCACGACGTTTCCGACACCGGCGTGCTCGCGGAAGGCAGGCTCAACGCCGCCGAATGGGTGAACGCCGAGATCGATCTCGCGCGGCTTGCCCGCGTGCGCGAGACGGGCGAGATGCACAACTTCGGCGATTGGTCGACCCAGCCCGGCGCACCGACGCCGAAGGTCGAGGTCGAAATCGTCAAGCTCGCGTAAAGCCTTTTTTGTTGCGGCTTCCGACTCTCCTTCGTCGATCCCCGCCTTCGCGGGGAGGCCGGAAGCGCTGTACCTACTTCAACGCCCAGGTGACCGTCACGCGGGCTTCGAGCGTGCTCGTGCCCGCTTCGATCGGCACCGACGCGGTCGCAGCCTTCGCGAACCGCGGCGCATAAGTCATCGGGCCGCTCGATGACGTCTCCTCGGAGATCTGCAAGACGTTGCCGACTTCGGCGCCGGCGGCGGCTGCCAGAAGCTTGGCGCGCCGCAAGGCGTTGGCGACTGCCTCCTTGCGAGCGTCATCCTTGAGCGTATCCTCTTTGGATACCTCGAAGGCCAGCCCCTGAATCTGGTTGGCTCCCGCGCTTACGACGTCGTCGAGAACGTCTCCGAGCCGATCGAGTTTTCGGACAAGCACAATGACCTGGTTGCTGACGCGATATCCGCGCACCTTCGGCGGATGACCTTCCTTGGAATAGTCCATCACCGGCTCGACGTTGAACGACGCCGTCTGGATGTCCTTGGGGTCGATGCCCTTCGCTTTCAGCTCGTCGATGATCTTGCTCATCGTCTCGCTATTCTGCGTCAATGCTTGTCGCGCGGTTTCGGCTTCAGTCGAGACGCCCGACGTGATGCGGGCGCGGTCCGGCTCGGCCTCAACGGTACCTGTTGCCGAGACCGTAATCGTCCGCTCCATGGATTTTTCCTCCGCACGCGAGATCGTCGATGAAGCCATGAGCAGAGCTGCCACACAGCCGATCCTGAATGCCGAAACGAGAAATTGAGAACGCAAAGCGCTTAGCATGGATGTCTCCGGGCTTTTTCGCCCTGTCGCTATCGTCGGTTCGAGGACAAATGAGGGCCAAATGCTGACTTTGGGGTGAATAGGCTCTTGTTTGGCCGTTCAAAGCCGACGCGCCTGCCTTGCGACGCTCGGATCTCCTGCTATAGCATTTGCCTGTGTTTGCGGCGCGGAAGCCGCGACCTCAAGGCTGTCGAAGGTGTACCGAGAATAAGAATGGTCGATACCAAACCTCGCGAAGATAGCGACAATAAATTCCGAGGTGCCGATATTCGCCAGTCTTTCGGCTCGGACTTTGTGATCGTCGGTTTTTTCACGCCGAACTACGAACCGGCGGCGGCGGCGTTTTCGAAAAATCTCGTAGAGCAGCGCATTTCGCACCATCTCTATGCGCGCCCGGTTCTCGGCGACAGCTGGTATTCCCAGACCCGGCAGAAGCCCACCGTTCTGGCGCTCGCGCGAAATGACTATCCAGATCAACCCTTGATCTTCATGGATGTCGATTGCACGGTTCGCGGCGATATCAGCGGCATCCTGCAATCGCCGGGCGATCTTGCGATGCGCACCAAGGGCACGGCGCTCGGGTCGACGCGGCGGGCGCTGAAGCCGACAACTCGTGTCTTGCTTTTGCGCCCGACGGCCGGCGCGGCAGCGTTTGTCGCAGCGTGGGAAGCCGGCTGCCAACACGCGGGCGGCGGCGATTCGGCCGAAGCCATTCTCATTGAGGTGATGTCGGACAGTCCCGAGCTCTATGCCATCGGGACGCTGCCGCTGAAATATGCGGGCATCGAGTTGCACGACGCACCCGCCCATGCCGTTGTCGTGCACGACAGTATTCACGACCAAACCCGGCTGGCCTGGGCATTGCGCCGGAGTGCGCAGCGTTATTTCCGTGCCGGGCGAAATACCGCCTATCGCCTCGCGACCGGTAAAACGTACGACGAGCTTTATGGCAAACGGGGTGCGCGAGATCGCAGCAACTGAGCAAAGGTGCCCTCGATTCCCTGGCGACAGAATGCCTGACACAAAATTGTCGTTGAGGCTGTCGGCTTGGCGAACATCTGGTATGAGAAGCACCGCGCGGGCCCGTAGCTCAATGGTTAGAGCTGACGGCTCATAACCGTCTGGTTCCAGGTTCGAGTCCTGGCGGGCCCACCATTTTTGTCTGCGCGCAGCCGCCACGCCAGCCCTGCGCGCCGGTTCCGGTGCGAACATGCGGTTCGCACCTCCACCATTTTTGTTTGCGCGCAGCCGCCACGCCAGCCCTGCACGCTGGTTCCGGTGCGAACATGCGGTTCGCACCTCCACCATTTTTGTCTGCGCGCAGCCGCCACGCCAGCCCTGCACGCTGGTTCCGGTGCGAACATGCGGTTCGCACCTCCACCATTTTTGTTTGCGCGCAGCCGGCGCACCAACGCTCATGCCGATAATCGGTGCTCGACACGGGCCAACAGGGCTGCAAGAAGAGCCCGCAGCGTAGCGCCACCTTGACGAACATTATATTATTTCGTTCATCGCTTCACTGGACAGCGAATGCCGCCAGCCGTTTGCCTGCCGGCCGCGGATCGTTCGAACGATCGTCGACACTGAAACTGGTGAAAGCTGCATGAAGCACGAGCAAAACTCAAAACTCATCCTCCCGCTCACCGCACTTTTCGGGGCTCTTATTCTGCCGTCTGTCGCCGACGCACATATGATCCAGTCAGGCGCAAATGGGTTTCAAAGCGGTTTCCAACATCCGCTAACCGGACCGGATCATTTTCTGGCGATGTTCGCCGTCGGCCTTTGGGGGGCACAAATGGGCGGCCGATCTGTTTGGACGCTTCCCGTGACCTTCCCTCTGATCATGGTGTTGGGCGGCATCATGGGTATTCTCGGTATTCCGTTGCCGGGAATAGAAACCGGGATCGCGTTATCCATTCTATGCCTGGGGCTCGCCATCGCCTTCGCGTGGAAGCCGGCCGAATGGATTGCGCTCCTACTGATCGCGGTTTTCGCCATTTGCCACGGCTACGCTCATGGCTCCGAATTACCGAAAGCAGCCGATCCTGCCGATTTCGCCATCGGCTTCGTGATTGCAACGGGGCTGATCCATTTGTTCGGCATCGCCGTAGGACTTGCGCTTCACAAGCCATTCGAAGGCCGTATAGCCCGCGCATTGGGAGGATTGATTGCACTAGGTGGCGTCTATTTTCTTGTGACGTAGCGAAGACCTGAATGAATTCCGCGCTGACACGCTGGGCGGGTCCAATCCTCGGTTTTGTTGGGGTCACCGCAATTGCTTTGGTCGCCCTGCAACCATTGGGGTCGCGCGACCTCGCATCATGGTGGATTCTCGAGCGCGCGATTTCCATTGAGAAGGCGCTGCCGCTGATCGGCTTCGGCGCAGCGCTTTCTGTGCTGAACCGCCGGCTTGTCTTCGCCAGCGTCGTCGTTTTTCTCGGCGGCTCGGTCCTGGGTTTCGAGATACAAAACCGTTTCATCGCGCTCATGGCTTTCGCGCCGAATGCCGCAGACCATCTCTTTATGTCCGGGCCAATTTCGTTGATCGCGGCAGGGCTTCTATTGATCGCGCCGACACGGGCAAAGGCATGGGTGGCCGCTCCTGCGGCGTTGCTCATCGGAGTAATGCTGGCCATCACCATTGCATTGACCGACCCAACTCTTCATAGTTGGACTGTATCGATTGTCGGCGTTGGGCTCGGCCTATGGGTCGTCGTTGTGACCACGTTGAGCGCGCGAGCGTTTTATAAAAGTTGGTTTCCGATTGCGTTGCGAATACTCGGAAGCTGGCTGCTCGCTATCGGGCTTCTCTACGGGGGTGCTTCGCTCGTCAAGCGTCCCGCCCTGCCGTCCCTACCCGACCAGAATTTGCAAGCACCACCTCCGTCGAATTCTCTTCCCTCGCTAGATCAACCGCCGGAGCCCGGGCTCCCTCCCGATGGTTTTCGGGTCGATCCCTGAATGGATAAGAAATGCTCTGCCGGCTCATCTTGCCCTTATTCATACTGATAGCGATGCATGGGGCGGCGTTCGCGCACCAAATCGGTCTTGCGGAACAATTCCTCCAACCCGTGACAGTGGCGAACGCTCTTCTACCGCTGCTCGCTGTCGGGCTCCTGTGGAAACAGCAAGCAACGCAACGTCTCACTCGAATGAGGGCTTACGCGATCGGAGTGGGGCTCACCGTGGGCCTGCTCGCCGAGGTTCTATTGGCGCCGGCCCTCGGCCAATCGGTGTTTGCTCTCACGCTCGCGGCTGTGGCCGGCGGATTGCTTGCGCTCGCCTCTCCGATACCCGCCAATTGGCATTTGCTTATCAGCCTTGCGCTTGGTGTCGCGGTCGGCTTGAATTTGTCGACGGAAACGACCGAATGGTCCGATCTTGTCCAAACCTTAATCGGTGCACTGATCGGCATCCTTGTTGTGCTGCATTTCCTTACTTCGTCGGAAATGCCCGCGGACGGCTGGCAACCGATTGCTGCACGCATTGTTGGTTCGTGGATCTTGGCCGCGGCGATCATGGTGTTGGCGCTGGACGTTAAAAAGCTTATCTGAAATCCTCCTGGTGCTGGCTCGGGGAGACCGGGGTCGTTCAGCGGAAACGGCGTTAGCGAATACATGTCATCGACTGCTTCTAGCGCCACCAGGGGCCTTTGGCGCCACGGGCCCTTGCAATACTTTCTTTGGGCTCGGGGCTTCTCGAAATTTTCCGCGCAGATTTTGACGGTCGCGGTCGGCTGGCAGGTCTATACCTTGACCAGCAGCGCCTTCGACCTCGGCATGGTCGGTCTCGTCCAATTCCTGCCGACGGCCATCTTAGTTTTCGTCGCCGGACACGCTTCGGACCGCTACGACCGCAAGCGCGTCATTCAGCTCTGCCAGGTCGTCGAAGCCTCGGCCTCGATTTTTCTCGCTTGGGGCAGCTACGAGGGTTGGCTGACAGTGCCGCAGATTTTTATTGCGGTCGCGCTTTTCGGAGTGGCCGGCGCATTCGAAAGCCCTGCGACAGCGGCGCTGCTTCCCGGCGTCGCGCCGGAAGGCATGCTGCAAAAAGCGACGGCGCTTTCGACCGGCGTCTTCCAGCTCGCCGCGATCACCGGCCCCGCGATCGGCGGTTTGACGTACGGCGTCTCGCCCGCCCTCCCCTACGCGACCATGGCGATTTTCTTCGCCGCCGCGGCGTTGCTCAACGGCGCAATCAAGCTCGACAGGCCGGTCGCCGCGCGCGAATCTCCGACACCGGGCGCGCTTTTCGCCGGCGCGCATTTCGTGCGCACGCATCCGGCGATCCTCGGCACGATCTCTCTCGATCTTTTCGCTGTGCTCCTCGGCGGCGCGTCGGCGCTCCTGCCGATCTACGCGCGCGATATTCTGCACACGGGGCCCTGGGGGCTCGGTATGTTGCGGGGCGCGCAAGCGGTCGGCGCACTGATGATGACCGGCTTGCTGGCGCGCTACGCGATTACCAGGCATGTCGGCATGCGGATGTTCCAGGCCGTGATCGCCTTCGGCGTCGCGACTGTCGTGTTCGCGCTTTCACAGACACTCTGGCTGTCGGTCCTCGCGCTGGCGCTGATGGGGGCTGCCGACACGATCAGCGTCGTCATTCGCGTTTCGCTCGTGCAGCTGGCGACGCCGGACGACATGCGTGGGCGTGTCGGTGCCGTGAATTTTCTGTTCATCAACGCCTCGAACCAGCTTGGCGAGTTCGAGAGCGGGCTGACGGCCGCGCTCTTCGGGGCGGTTCCCGCTGCCGTCATCGGTGGCGTTGGAACAATCGTGGTGGCGCTGCTGTGGATGAAACTCTTCCCGATGCTGCGCAATCTCGAACGGCTCGAATAACCGGCGCTCAGGTTTCGAGGCAATCGCGCGAGATCTGGTCGATCGTGCGGACGCCCGCCAGCGCCATCGTTACGTCGAGTTCCTTGGCAATGAGATCGATTGCCTTGCTGACGCCTGCCTCGCCCGCCGCGCAGAGACCATAGAGGTAGGCTCGGCCCAGAAGGCAGGTGCGTGCGCCGAGTGCGAGGGCTCGAAAGACATCCTGGCCCGATCGGATGCCGCCGTCGAACAGGATCTCGACGTCGGAACCCACGGCGTCGGCGATGCGCGGCAGCATAGAAATCGACGACGCGGCACCATCGAGCTGGCGGCCGCCGTGATTGGACACGACGATCGCGGTCGCGCCGCTCTTCGCGGCGAGCCGTGCGTCCTCGACATCCATGATGCCTTTGATGATCAGTTTGCCTGGCCACTGCTGGCGGATCCATGCAACGTCATCCCAGGACAGCGCTTGGTCGAACTGGCTTTGAATCCAATCCATGTAGGACGCGAGGTTCTCGGTTCCGGGAATGCGCCCGACTACATTTCCGAACGTCTTGCGTTTGCCGAGAAGAACGCTCGCAATCCACGCCGGCTTCGACGCGATACGGCCGATGGTGCCGAGATGAATACGCGGTGGGACGGTGAGACCACTGCGGACGTCGCGATGGCGCTGACCAAGCACCTGGAGGTCGACCGTCAGCACGAGAGCGCTGCAGTTTGCTCGGCGCGCCCGCGCAATGAGATCGGCGACGAAACCGCGATCCCGCATAAAGTAGAGCTGGAACCAGAACGGCTTGTCGACGGCCGCCGCAACATCCTCGATCGAGCAGATAGATAGCGTGCTCAGCGTGTAGGGGATGCCCGCCTTTTCGGCGGCGCGCGCGGCGGCGATTTCACCGTCGCGATAGGCCATGCCGCTCAGGCCGACGGGTGCCAATGCCAAGGGCAGCGGACGCTTTTCGCCCAAAACCGTCTGAGTTTGGCTGCGGTTTGCGGCGCCCGCCAAGACGCGTTGGCGAATTTTTATCGTCGAGAGATCATGCAAGTTGGCGATGAGCGTTGTTTCCGAGTACGAGCCCGACTCGTAGTAGCCCATGAAATCGCTCGGAACGCGGCGGTGCGCCAAGCGGCGAAGATCGTCGATGCAGGCAACCGAGCTAAGGGTCACGTCGCCAGTCCGAACAGTGCATCAAAAGTCATTATGTAAGACGGCCGCTTCAGCACTCGGCTTCGCTGACCGAAATCGCGACACCCGTATGCACCGACTTGAGCTGGCGGACATCGTCGAGCGCCTCGGCCCAGACGTTACACGGACCCGCCAATCGAATTTCGCCGCGCGTTCTCGAAAGTGGTGTTGGACCGAAGCCGATGGAGATTGCGTCACCCTCGGGCCAGAATACAATGTCTCCGGCTTTCACCGTGACGCGGGCATCGGGCTCGGCCGCCGAGCTTACCGGAGCGTCGAAATAGATTTCTCCGCCCCAGGTGCGAGCCGCCGATTCAATGGGAAGCGCCGCCCAGATCCGCTCCGCCGTGGGCGTGTCGAGAAGTCTTGCGCGAATGGCAACACCCCCGGCCCGGATCACGATCTTTCGCATACCGCACAATCCCGATCAGCGCTTCGCGACCGGGACTTGAATGCGGCCGCAACAAACAACTCTCTCATTGAGGGGCGCCACCTTCAAGGGCTTTGCCTCTCGGAACGCAAACAAAATACCCTCTGCGCGCGAAAGTTGCGCAGAAATTCCGCGCTTAGGTGCCGCAGCGGGCTTTTGCTGCAATTGCGAAAGAAGTGCGTGCCGGCATGCGTCAGTGGCGTCCGATGTGTGTTTGATCACTTCGGCGCAGGGCCGAACACGAGCGATGTGTTCAAGCCGCCGAATGCAAGCGAGTTCGACATGGTGTAACGAAGCTGCAGATCGCGGCCGACGTTCGGGATATAATCCAGATCGCAGCCTTCGCCGGGCTCGTCGAGCCCGATGGTCGGCGGCACCCAGTTTTCCTGCATTGCCATGATCGTCGCGACGGCTTCGATACCGCCGCCGGCACCGAGGGGATGACCGTGCATCGACTTCGTTGAGGAGATCGCCAGCTTGTAGGCGTAGTCCTTGAAGACGTTCTTGATCGCCTTCGTCTCGTTGATGTCGTTGTCGGCGGTCGCGGTACCGTGCGCGTTCAGATAGTCGATCTGCTCCGGCTTGATGCCAGCGTCTGCGAGCGCGTTCTGCATGGCGACGCTCGGGCCTTCGACGGTCGGCTTGACCATATCCTGGCTATCGGATGCCATGCCGTAGCCGCAGATCTCCGCGAGGATCTTGGCGCCGCGCGCCTGGGCATGCTCAAGGCTTTCGAGGACCAGCACACCGGCGCCGTCTGCCAGCACGGTGCCATTGCGTTTCTTGGCGAACGGGAAGCAGCCTTCCGGCGAGAGCACGTGCAGCGCCTGCCAGGCCTTCATCGTTCCGTAGTTGATGACGGATTCCGAGGCGCCGACGAGCGCGACGTCGACCATGCCGTCGCGAATATAATCGCGTCCGATGCCGATGGCGTGCGTTGCTGTCGAGCATGCCGAGCAGGTCGCGAACGTTGGGCCCTTGACGCCGAATTCGATGCCGACGTGAGCGGCAGCCGACGAGCCGATGATGCGGAGAAGCGTCAGCGGATGCGTCGCACGCTTGTTAAGGATGAAGAGATCTCGATACGCCGTCTCGAACGTCGTGAGACCGCCTGCGCCCGAACCGATGATGCACGCTGAACGGTAAGGATCGACCAGCGGCATTTCGAGGCCCGACATCTTGACGGCTTCGTCGGCGGCAGCGGCGGCAAACCAGGAATAGCGGTCGGCAAGCGTAATGATGCGGTCGCGCTTGAAATGCTTCAGACGCTGCTTGGGATCGAAATTCTTGATCTGCGCCGCGATCAGGATCTTGAGGTCGTCGACCGGAAAGCCTTCGAGCGTGCTGACGCCCGACTTGCCGGCCCTCAGGCCAGCCCAGAAATCAGGAACGTTCTGCCCGATCGGAGTTACGACTCCGAGGCCCGTGACGACGACGCGGCGTCCCGGCTTACCATTCGACATCAATCAATCTTTCTTGTCTGGCGAATAAGCGGAAACCCCCGGGATGGGGGTTCCGGCCTTCACACTTTGATTTCGACAGAAGATCGCTCGCGGCCGTTAGGCTTACGCTTTGGCTGCGGAAGCCTGCTTGGCGGCAATCAGCGACTTCACGCGATCCACGACTGAGCCGACAGTCTTGAAAGCTTCGACTTCTTCGTTGGCGTTGTACGGGATCTCGATCCCGAAGCCATCCTCGATGTCGAAAACGATCATGGCAAGATCAAGTGACTCGATCTTGAGATCTGTGAGCTGGGTGTCGAGCGAGATATCGTCGCGCGGCTCCTTCATATGCTTCTTGAGGATTTCAATAACCTTAGTCGCGACTTCGTCCATCGGCCTCTCCCACCCCCGCAATCACTGCGACGGGCCAGTTTTGCTTGGCATCTACCTAAATCAAGACCACTACATCAGCAAGCGGGGGGGTCACTTATCCTTAAACAACCGCGAAGTCCAGGTACGGACCGTCGCGCTCGATTTCCAGGGCCGCCGATCGTTGGCCGAGTTCGTAACCTGTCGTGTGCGCAAGGCGATCGTTCCCCTAGCTTTGGCTTATCGAAAGTTGTCTAATATTCGGGCGTCCCTTGCTGGTTCCCGCCCGGTTTACGACATCTTCAGCGAAGGTCAACGCGATCCGGACAAAATAAAATCGAGACACCGGACAGCCATGAACCCAGAAATCGCCCCGATTGAGACTTTGCCTCCCTGGGTCGATCATTACCCGGCTGGCGTCGATTGGCGAATGACGATCCCCAAAGGGACGATTCCCGGGCTTTTGGAGCATGCGGCGCGGCGATTTCCACAAAACCCCGCAATCAGCTTCCTGGGGCAAGTCACATCGTACCGGGCGCTCGCTGACGAGGTTGACCGGGTTGCCGCAGGCTTGCAACGGATTGGAGTAAAACCGGGCACCAAAGTCGGCCTTTTCCTGCCGAATACCCCGACCTTCGTCGTCTATTATTTTGCAATACTCAAAGCGGGTGGAACCGTTGTCAATTTCAACCCACTGTATACTGTAGAAGAACTGACGTTTCAGGTCAAAGACAGCGAAACGGAGATCATGATCACGCATGATCTTGCGATGCTGTTCACCAAGATCGAAGCCTTGCTTCGTGCCGGAGTCATCGAGCGCTCGGTGGTCGTTCCGTTTGCGAGCGTGCTGTCGCCGCTGAAATCAGTGCTTTTCAGGATCTTCAAGCGGAAGGACATCGCCAACGTTGCCGCGTCGCCCGCGGCGGGGCAGGTCCTTAGCGGGGCCGACATCGCCGGGGAGGCTTCAGGTTTCTCGCCGGTCGCGATCGATGCCGACACCGACATCGCCGTCCTGCAGTATACGGGGGGCACCACAGGCACGCCCAAGGGGGCGATGCTCACCCACGCAAATATCGTCGCGAATACCAAGCAGGTCGTCGCCTGGGCTGTGGGGCTGAAGCCCGGCGAGGAAAGCATTCTGGGCGCCCTGCCGCTCTTTCATGTGTTTGCCATGACCGTCGTCATGACGGTCGGCATTGATCTCGCAGCCAAGATCGTGCTGATGCCCCGATTCCAGCTGCTCGAAGCCCTGAAGCTGATCAACCGGGAAAAGCCGACCATGATGCCGGTCGTGCCGACCATCCTGACGGCGATGCTGAACTTCCCGGACATCAAATCCTACGACCTTTCGTCGCTCGGGTTTTGCCTGTCGGGCGGGGCGCCGCTACCGCTGGAAACGAAGCTTAAATTCGAGGCTCTGGCCGGCTCGACGAAGGTCGTCGAGGGCTATGGGCTGTCGGAGACGTCGCCGGTGCTGACCGCCAATCCGCTGGAAGGCGAGCCGGTATCGGGTTCGATCGGGCTGCCCCTCCCCGGCACCGTAATCTCGCTGCGGGACCTCGACGACCCGACGAAAGAGGTTCCCCAGGGCGAGCGCGGCGAGCTTTGCGCCAAAGGGCCGCAGGTGATGAAGGGCTACTGGAAGCGGGCAGCCGAGACCGAAAAGCAATTCGTTGGCGGATTTTTTCGCACGGGCGACGTCGCCATCATGGACGAGCGGGGATATTTCTCGATCGTCGACCGGATCAAGGACCTCATCATCTGCTCCGGCTTCAACGTCTATCCGCGGCGGATCGAGGAGGCGATATATGCGCATCCAGCCGTCGAGGAAGTGACCGTTATCGGGGTGCCCGACGCCTATCGTGGCGAGGCGCCGAAAGCCTTCGTCAAATTGAAGAGTGGCACGACGGCGACGGTCCCCGAAATTCTGAAGTTCCTGGAACCAAAAATCTCTAGGATCGAGATGCCCGCGGCCATCGAGTTCCGCGACAGCTTACCGAAAACGATGATCGGCAAGCTTTCCAAGAAAGAGCTTGTTGCCGACGAGGCCAAGCGCAGCACGCCGTCATGACGGCCAAGATGGTCCCGCTCGCGCACACCGAGGCGACGCATCGTGAAATGCCACGCGAGACGACGTACTCGATTTCGGTGCTCGCCAAGGAATTCGGTATTACGACGCGGACCATCCGCTTTTACGAGAGCCGCGGGCTGATCTCGCCCGAACGCGTCGGCACGAGCCGACAGTATTCGAAGCGCGACAGGGCCCGGCTCGCCCTGATCCTGCGCGGGCGCAACCTCGGCTTTACGGTGGAAGACGTCAGCGAGTATCTGGCGCTCTACGATTCCGATCCCGGGCAACTGGCGCAGACGCGGCACTTGCTCGACAAGGTGACGGCCACGATCGACGATCTCGAAACGAAGCGCCGGGATATCGAGCGTTCGTTATCGGACCTCAACGAAATCCGGGCGCGCTCCGAAGCGCACCTCAAAAAGAACGGCTGAGATTTAGCGATAAAGATCGGCGCGCGTCGGCGGCAGCACGGCGGTTCGCTTTGCCGACTTCGATGCGAGCGTCTGGAACAGCCGCAGCGTTCCGCGCGAAAACGCCAGGCTGACGCCTGCGAGATAAGCGACCCAAATCCTGTATTTTTCTTCGCCGACGTACTGGATCGCTTGCTCCCTATTGGCGGTCAGACGTTCGCACCAGAGCTGGCAGGTGCGTGCATAATGCAGCCGCCAAGCTTCGACATCCTGCACCTCGAAGCCAGCGCGCTCCATGGCCGAGATCGAATGGCCGATGTCGTCCAGTTCGCCACCCGGAAAGATGTATTTGGCGATGGCCTTCTTTTCGGGGCGCATGCGCCCTTTGATCCAGCCCTGTTTGTGTTTCGGTGCGCGGCGCGAGATCGCGTGATTGAGGAAGAGGCCCTCGTCGCTCAGGAGCGAGCGCACCTTCTTCATATAGGTTGGGATGTTGTTCAGCCCGATATGCTCGTACATGCCGATCGAGGCGATCTTGTCGTAGGTGCCGGTGACTTTCGAATAATCGGACAATTCGAACGTGACGCGATTGTCGATGCCGAGCCGCTTGGCTTTATCGCGGGCGAAAGCGAGTTGCTCTTCCGACAGCGTCACGCCATGCGCCGTGACGCCGTAGTTTTGAGCGGCGTGGCACAGGAGGCCGCCCCATCCGGCACCGATGTCGAGCATCCGGTCGCCGGGTTTCAAACGTAGTTTCCGGCAGATCATCTCAAGCTTGTCGTGCTGGGCCTCAGCGATGTCGTTCGACCAGTCTGTGTAGTACGCGCACGAATAGACCATCTCGGGATCGAGAAAGAGCGCGTAAAAATCGTTCGATAGGTCGTAGTGGAATTGGATGTAGGCCTTGTTGTCGTCGGTCTTCCTCTTCTTTCCAGTGATCTCGCCTTGAAAGCCATGGGCGTCGCCGGCGTCTACCGTCTTCGCGAACAGGAACGGCGAGAGTTTCAGCGCGAGGCTCGCAAGCTCGCGCGGCTTGAGCTTGACGGATTTGCGGCCCTCTTGGAGGCCCAATCCGAAATCGACGAGCGTACCACCGGAAAAGTCGATGCCCTTTTCGACATACTGGCGAATGATGGAATTGAGCGTGGGCCGCCGCATAATTGCGCCGATAACGCCCGCATCGCGGATCGAGATCTCGAAGTCGGACTTCGGCGCGTTGCCGAGCGGCAGGCGGGTGCCGTCCCACAGGCGGACCCAGCCATCGGTGTTCAGTCTATCTGCAAGAGTCCGGACGAGCGCGCGTGCCGCTTCGAGTTGCTTATCGTTCTTCGCGCCCATGCGCCCCTTCCCTCGCTGCCGGTTTGGCCGCGAGGGACATAGCGCATTGGAGCCTGAGAGTCTTCCTGTCCGGCCTTTAGGCCGCCTGGGCTTCTATCGTGGTTGGGGATTCCATGATGGCCGTGACGCCCATACCGCCTGCCGTACAAACGGAAATCAGGCCGCGGCCGCCCTTGGTCGACAGAAGCTTGGCCATATTCGCAACGATGCGCGCGCCCGTCGCGGCGAACGGATGGCCGAACGCGAGCGACGACCCTTTGACGTTGAGCTTCGAGCGATCGATGGAGCCGAGCGGGGTGTCCTTGCCCATGTGCTTCTTGCAATAGGCGGGGTCTTCCCAGGCCTTGAGCGTGCAAAGAACCTGCGCGGCGAACGCCTCGTGAATCTCGTAGAAATCGAAATCCTGGAGCGCGAGGCCGGCGCGATCGAGCATCTTCGAGACCGCAACGGTCGGCGCCATCAGCAAGCCGTCACCGCCGACGAAGTTGTTGCCGATGTGCTGACCGTAGGTGATGTAGGCAAGTATGGGCAAATTGCGCTGCTTCGCCCATTCTTCCGAAGCCAGCAGAACCGCAGCGGCGCCGTCGGTCAATGGCGTCGAGTTTCCCGCCGTCATCGTGCCGCGCTCGGATTTCTCGAATGCCGGCTTCAGAGACGCCAGCTTCTCAATCGTGATGTCGGGACGCAGGTTGTTGTCGCGGAAGACGCCGGCATACGGAATGACGAGATCGTCCATGTAGCCTTCGTCGTAGGCGGCGGCGCCCTTCTTGTGGCTCTCAAAAGCGAGTTGGTCCTGGTCGGCGCGCGGGATGTGCCAGTCCTGCGCCATCAATTCGCAATGCTGGCCCATCGTAAGCCCAGTGCGCGGCTCGGCGACGTTCGGCGGCTGCGGTGCAAGCTCGGCGGGCGACAGGCCCTTGAAGGCCTTCACCTTGTCCATCGCCGATTTGCCCTGCTGCACTTCGATCAGGCGCTTGGAAAATTTCTTCGAGAAGACGATGGGTGCGTCCGACGTGGTGTCGGAACCGACGGCAATGGCGCTTTCGATTTCACCCGTCGCGATTTTCGCGGCCGACCCCAACGCCGCCTGCAAGGATGTGCCGCAGGCCTGGATCATCGTGACGCCGGGCGTGGATGGCGCGAGTTTCGTCGAGAGCACGGCCTCGCGGGCTAGGTTCCAATCTTTCGAATGCGTGACGACGGCGCCGCCGACGACTTCGTCGATGTGCTGCCCCTTAAGGCCGTAGCGATCGACGAGACCGTTCAGGGAAGCAGCCATCATGTCGAGGTTCGACTGGTCGGCGTAAAACGTATTCGAACGGCAGAACGGGATGCGGACACCGCCGATCACCGCCACGCGCCGGAGTTCTCTTGCCATTTCAATCTCCAAATTATTCGGCTGCCGCGGCTCGGGCCGCAGGCGCAGGATTTTTGCCGGCCATGCTCTTCTTGTAGTGGAGCGGGCCGCCGAGGAAGGGTGCGAAGCCGGTGCCGAAAATCATGCCGGCGTCGACGAGGTCCGCCGTCTCGACGACGCCTTCGTCGAGCGATTTCTGGGCTTCATCGATCATCGGAGCGACAAGCTCGCGGCCCAGCAATTCAAGCTCGGCTTTCGGATACTTCTTATCGGGCTTGACGGGCTTGCCGTCCTTCCAGACGTAGAAGCCTTCGCCCGTCTTCTTGCCAAGGCGACCCGAGGCAACAAGCCGGTCAAGCCGGGAGCCCTCGCTCGATTGGCCGAGAATTTTGGCGACGTGAGCACAAATATCAAGGCCGACGTTGTCGGCGAGTTCAATCGGGCCCATCGGCATGCCGAAGTTGCGCGCGGCCTCGTCGATCTTCTCTTTGTCCTCGCCCTGCTCCAGCCGCATCATCGCTGCGAACATATAGGGCGTCAGCACCTTGTTGACGAGGAAGCCCGGCACGTCCTTCGTGATCAGCGGGAACTTGTCGATGGCCGTGACGAAGGCGGCGCCCTTATTCACTTCCTCATCATGCGTCTTGGCGCCACGAACCACTTCAACGAGCGGCATCTGCGGGACGGGCGAGAAGAAGTGCAGACCAACGAGGCGCCCCGGGTCCTTAAGCGGCGCGGCAATGTCTTCGAGCTTCAGCGAAGACGTGTTGGTCGCGAGGACGGCACCGGGTTTGATCTTGGTTTCGAGGTCGGCAAAGAGCTTCTGCTTGATATCGAGCCGTTCGACGATTGCCTCGATGACGACGTCGGCGCGGCTGACGCCCTTGCCTTCCGGATCGGCGATCAGCCGGGCCTTGGCGGCGTCGCGTGTCGCCTTGGTCTTGAACTTGCGGGCGAAGAATTTGCCTTGCGCCTTGATGCCCTTTTCAAGCTGCTCGGGCGAGATGTCCTGCAGCGTCACTTCCATGCCGGAGGCGACGCAGACCCCGGCGATGTCGGCGCCCATGGTGCCTGCACCAATGATGTGCACGCGGCTCGGACGCCATTTGAAACCTCTCGGGGCCTGGCCCTTCAGAAGCTCCGTCAGGCGGAAGACGCGGCGGAGGTTCTTCGAGGTGTCCGACATCATCAGCGGCGCGAAGGCTTTCGTCTCCTCGCGCTTCATGGCGGTGAGATCACCACCGAATTTCTCGAAGAGCTCGATCAAGCGGAAAGGTGCGGGATAGTGATCCTCGCGGACCTTCTTCGCTGTTTCCTGACGGATCTTGCCGGCGAGGAAGCCGCGCGCGGGCCATTTGGTCAGCAGCATCTTGGCGGCGCCTGCCGACTTCGAGTGGCGGTTCTGCAGCACCGCCTTGCGCGCTGCCCAATGCAGCTCTCCGGGGCTTCCGACAAGCTGGTCGATGAAGCCCTGGGCTTTCGCGACGTTCGCGCGGATCATGCCACCGGTCAGCATCAATTGCATGGCCGCCATCGGGCCGCCCTGCTTGATCGAACGTGCCGTGCCGTTGAAGCCTGGAAAGATGCCGAGCTTCACTTCCGGGAAGCCGACGCGGGTGGAATTGTCACGCGTCGCGATACGGTAATGGCAGGCAAGGATCAGTTCGAGGCCGCCGCCGACGCAAACGCCATGGATCGCGGCAACGACGGGGATAGGAAGCTTCTCGATCCGCTCGAACAGCTCGTTGACCGGCTTCAGCGCATTGATGACGTCCTGCTCACTCGTGAACGTCTCGAATTCGCGGATGTCGGCACCAACAATGTAGCCACGCGCCTTGCCCGACATAATAACGAGCCCGCGGATCTTATTCGCCCGAGCTTCCACCTCGACGCGTCCAATAATTTCGCCCAGCTCTTCGATGGGGCGGCGGCCGAGGGAATTCATGCTTTCGCCTTCGCGATCGAAGATCGCCCAGGCTATGTCTTCGCCGTCTATCGAAAAGCGCCAGTCCTTCAGATCCAGACCGTTCGCTTCTGCCGCAACTTCCGTCATCGTTCACCTCAACACATTCAGACTGAGCGGAGCTATTCCGCTGCCAGGCTCTCGGAGCTACGAACGTTGTGGCCGAGCGTCACATAATTCGGTTTCACTTCCGCGGGATCGAAATGGTCGACCGCGATGACCCGCGCCACGAGCCGTTCGACCTCCCGAAGCTGCTCGGCTTCGGCAGCCGTAATGACACCTTTGGCTTCGGCGTCGGCAAACCAGTCGCTGCCATGATAGCGCCGGACCAGGCCGTCGCGGATGGCTTTTTCGAGCTTTTTCTCGACCGGCTCGGCGGCAATCACTTTTTCAAGCGTCACTTCGAGGATGCCTGTCGGATCGTCGACGTTCTTCGAGACGAAGATATCGCGTGTGAGGCGGTCACGCGCTTCGCCCGGGTGCAGGACGTGGCGGGCGACCTTGTGGCCAAGCGCGTCGGACGCAGGCTTATGGCGGCGACCGAGCGGGAAGACGACGACGCGCATCAGCGGCCGTGCCCAAGTGACAGGGAAGTTGTCGACGGTGCCGCCAATGGCTTCCTGGAAGCGATAGAGCGCGTTCTGAGCCGCGAGTTCGACGATGTGCTCATCGCCCTCGGGGCGGCCGTCGTCGTCGTAGCGCTTGAGGGTCGCGGACAGCATGTAGAGTTCGGAGAGCGCATCCGCCATCCGGCCGGTGATCTTCTGCTTCGTCTTGAGGCCGCCGCCCAGAAGCGCCACCGTCAAGTCGGCAACGAATGCATAGGAACGGCTCGAACGGCCGAGCTGGCGATACCAATGCGACATCCGCAGCGCGCCGTCGGGCGCCTTGACGAGGGCGCCGCCCGTCAGATTGTGGACGAAGCCGCCCGTCACGTTCGAGAGCGAGAACGCGATGTGATTGTTGAAAGCATCCTCGAAGGCGTCGAGGCCGCGCGTCTTGTCGGGGTTCTGCGCGGCCTGCACCTCTTTGTAGAGGTAGGGATGCGAGCGCAGTGCGCCTTGCGCGAACGTGATCAGCGTCCGCGTGAGAATGTTTGCACCTTCGACGGTGATGCCGACCGGAACCATCTGATATGCCGACTGCAGATAATTCGCCGGACCGTCGCAGATGCCGCGGCCGCCGTGAATATCCATGGCGTCGTTGACCGCGCGGCGCATCTTCTCCGTGGTCTGGTATTTCATCAGCGCCGAAATAACCGACGGCTTCTCGCCGCGTGAGACCATCGCCGCCGTCATGGCGCGGGCCGCCTCGTTGACGTAGGCCGTCTCGATGATGCGGACGAGCGCTTCCTCGACGCCTTCCATCCGCGAAACAGGCAAGCCGAATTGCTTTCTGATGCGCGCATACGCCGACGTGACGCGCAGCATCATCTTGGCGCCGGCTGTTGCCGACGACGGCAGCGAGATCGCACGTCCGGCCGAGAGGCATTCCATCAGCATGCGCCAGCCGTTGCCGGCCATCTTGTCGCCGCCGATGACCCATTCCATCGGGATGAAGACGTCGTTGCCCCAGTTGGGACCGTTCGGGAAAGCGGCGCCCGACGGCAAATGCCGGCGGCCGATATTGACGCCTGGGTGATCGGCCGGGATGAGCGCCAGCGTGATGCCGACGTCCTCGCCCTTGCCGAGCACGTTGTCCTGATCGAAAAGCCGGAACGCGAGGCCGACGAGCGTCGCCTTCGGTCCAAGCGTGATGTAGCGCTTGTCCCAGGAGAGCCGGATGCCGAGGGTGTCTTTGCCCTGGTGAGTGCCGCGCGTGACGTAGCCGATGTCGCGCATCGTGGCTGCATCCGAGCCCGAGGTCGGGCCGGTCAGCGAGAAGCAGGGCACCTCCTCGCCTTTGGCGAGGCGAGGCAGATAATAGTGCTTCTGCTCGTCCGTGCCGTATTTCTCGATCAGCTCGCCGGGTCCGAGGGAGTTCGGCACCATCACGATCGTCACGACGTCGGGAGAGCGCGAAGCGATCTTGCCGAGGATGAGCGACTGCGCCTGGGGTGAGAAGCCCAAGCCGCCGTGCTCCTTCGAGATCAGCATGCCGAGGAAGCCGTTCTTCTTGACGAAGCTCCAGATCTCGTCCGGGACCTCATGGAGGCTATGGCGCACCTGCCAGTCGTTGATCACACGGCACAGCTCGTCGGTCGGCCCGTCGAGGAAGGCGCGCTCTTCGGGGCTCAGCTCGATCGGCGGAATGGATTTCAGAGCGGCCCAGTCGGGCGTCCCTGAGAACAGCTCGGCATCGAAACCGACGGTACCGGCTTCGAGAGCTTGGGCTTCCGTGTCGGATACGCGTGGCAGGATCTTGCGGATCTGGGCGAAGACAGGGGCGACGACGAAGCGCCGGCGAACGGAGGGTATCGACAGGGCGGCCAGTGCAACGAACGGTAGCCACGCGATCCACGAGACGAGGCCGATGCTGCCGCCGGTCGCGAGTAGCGTCCAGACGCCGACGGCCGCCGCCCAGGCCCATATGGGCGCGCGGAGCATACCCAACGCCAGAAAGGCGACCAAAGCCACCAGAAGAAGTACGACGGGTGCCATTTCCGTGCCTCCCAAAATGGGCTGCCGCAGGGCGATAGTCTCGGGGCGCCCGTTATCATTGGTTGACGTATAGGTCAACGTGGGTGGTCCCTGCCTGGATGTCCAGGGTCCGGACCGTTTGGGCGCATTCTGAGGCTAATTAATCACGTTTGTGCGGCAGCGCCTAATTTGCTGATCCATAGGCCATCCCTCCGGCCCAGGGCGATGCTGCGCGATAAACCTTAAGGATTGCGGAAATCAGGGCGCTTTCTTCGGCGGTTCCTCGCCGAAGAGGTCTTCCACGATGCTTTGATACCAGTCTGCGCTTTCAAGGAAGGTCTGGTGACGCAGTTCGGCGCTGTCGTTGGCCTTTGAAATGAAGCCGTCCTTGATCTCGAGATAGGGCTTTCCGTCTTTGGTTGCAGGCACATAGTCGCCGCCGATTTTGGCGCTGTTATCGGGGGCAACCATCGACCAGCAGGTGTTGCGGAAGCGGCCGGAACCACGGGGCTTGCCCTGGAGGTCGGCGATCATATCGGCGGCAACGACACCCGCCTGACTGACGGCGGAATAGGCCGATTTCGGCATTTCGCCCGCGATCGCGGCGTCGCCCAGGACGTAGACGTCCTTGGCTTTTGTCGAGGTGAAGTTCTCGGGGTCGACGGGGCACCAGTCGCCCTCCGTCAGACCGGCGCTGGCGGCGATGTCTCCGGCTTTCTGAGGCGGGATGATATTCGCCAGCGCCGCGCGTTCCGTCCGGCCGGCCTTGGTCGTGACGGCACCCGTCGCGGCATCGACCTTGACGACGGTGAAATCATCGATCTCGTTCGTCAAATTGATCTCGACGATGTCCTTGTAATACTCGTCGAATGCTTCCTCGAAGACAGCCTGCTTCGCATAAGTTTTCTTCGCATCGAAGAGGATAAGCTTGGCCTTGGGTTTCTTCGTTTTCAGGAAATGGGCAATCATGCAGGCCCGCTCGTAAGGCCCGGGCGGACAGCGATAGGGGTTTTGCGGCACCGCCATAACGATGAGGCCACCATCGGGAAGCGCCAGAAGCTTCTCTTTCAGCAGCCACGTCTGCGGGCCGCCCTTCCAGGCGTGCGGCATGATCTTCGCCGCTTCGGGCGAATAGCCTTCGATAGCGTCGTATTTGAAATCGATCCCCGGCGCGACAACGAGCCGATCGTAGGTCAGTGGCGATCCCTTGGCGAGGGCCACCTTCTTCGCCGTCGTGTCGATGCCGGTCGCGGTATCAGTCACGACGTTGATGCCGCGCTTCTTTACGCCCTCATAGTCGTGGGTGATCGATTTGAATGATCGAAAGCCGCCGAGGTAGAGGTTCGAATAGAAGCAGGTTGTATATTTTACTTTGGGCTCGATAAGCGTGACGTCGAGGGCGGCATCCGCCGTCTTCAATCGGTTCGCGACAGCCGCTCCGCCGGGCCCGCCGCCGATAATCACGACTTTTGCCGAACCCGCCGCCAGCGCAGGGCGGGGCAACTCCGACACCGCCACGAGGCCGGCGCCTGCGGCCAACGCGTTGAACTCGCGGCGCGTGATCCCTGTCATTTCCCGGCCCTGATTTTGGCACGCTGTCATGCGGCCTCTTCTCGTTCTTAACGGCTGTTTTGCTGGACATTTGCCACGGGCGGCAGGTCGTGTCAGGAAAATAAATGGTAAGGTTGGGGGATCGGCGCGATCTCATTCTTATATACGGCCTTATTCGCCATCCGTGGTTCGAGGCAGCGCACGTGCGAGACCGGATCGAGATTTCCATTCTGAGCCGGCGGACCTTCGTCGCTGCCGGGGCGACCGTTGTTTGCCTAGCCCCCTTTGTCGCTCGTGCCGACGATGGGGCCACGTCGGGGTTCGAGCCGAGCCAGGACTTCAAGGACGATTTCGCGAAAATCGTCGGCGGTGCGACGCCTGTCGACGGCAAGATCACGGTCGATCTTCCCGAGACTGCCGACAACGGCAACTTCGTTCCGATCACCATTTCGGTCGGCAGCCCGATGACCGATGCCGATCATGTCAAAGCCATCCATCTGCTTTCGACGGCAAATCCTCATGCCCACGTGGCGACGTTTCACCTGTCGCCGATCAACGCGGTCGCGCGCGTTCAAAGCCGCATGCGATTGGCAAAGACGCAAGATGTCATCGTTCTGGCCGAGCTTTCAGGTGGCGACGTGCTCATCTCGACGACGCGTGTCAAAGTCATCATCGGCGGATGCGGGATTTAAGGAGGCGACATGGGCAGGAACCCGCGCATCAAGCTCCCGGACGCCGTCAAAGTCGGCGACGTCATCGAGGTAAAAACGCTCATCCGGCACAAGATGGAAACGGGCAATCGCCACGACAAGAACGGCAATCCGATCCCGCGTGATATCATCAATACCTTTATCGCCAAGTTCGGAGATAAAGAGGTTTTTCGTGCCGAATTTGGGCCCGGGATTTCGGCCAATCCCTATCTCGCGTTCGAATTGCGCGTTCTGGGGCCCGGCGTTTTTGAAATCGCCTGGACCGACGATCAGGGCGTCACCACCGTCGCGACAGCACCTTTGATACTTTCCTAGGTGTCCCCGGCGACAGCTTCTGCTTGTGCCCGACGACTCCCCTCCTGTGGGCCGGCCGCCGGGCACGAAAACGCGCAGCGTTCAATTTTTTGCCGAAGCCCGTCGAAAAAAGTTGCCGCCGTTCATCTTCAGAGAAACGATGATCGGGAATTAGCCATTATCGTTCCGATAATCTCCGCGCCGCACGGAGAAATTGGGAGGCGACATGACAGGCGTACGGGTGCTGGTCGGGACGCGGAAGGGCGCGTTCATTCTTTCGTCTGACGGGGCGCGCAAGTCGTGGGACGTGAGCGGGCCTCACTTCGCCGGCTGGGAAATCTATCATCTCAAGGGCTCGCCTGCGGAACCGAACCGGATTTACGCCTCACAGTCCAGCGGCTGGTTCGGCCAGCAAATTCAACGTTCCGACGACGGCGGGAAAAGTTGGGAAGCGGTCGACAACACGTTTGCCTACGACGGCGTGCCGGGCACGCACCAATGGTATGACGGCACGCCCCACCCGTGGGAATTCAAACGCGTCTGGCATATCGAGCCGTCGCTTTCCGATCCCGATACGGTCTACGCCGGCGTCGAGGACGCGGCCTTGTTCCAATCGAAGGACGGCGGGAAATCTTGGGCCGAGCGCTCCGGCCTTCGCGGGCACGGTTCCGGCGCACACTGGATGCCGGGTGCAGGCGGTATGTGTCTCCATACCATTCTTCTCGACCCCACAGATCCGAAGCGCATGTTCATTGCCATTTCCGCGGCCGGAGCCTTCCGCACCGATGACGGTGGCGAGACTTGGCGGCCGATCAATCAGGGGCTCAAGTCCGAGCACATCCCCGATCCGACGGCCGAGGTCGGGCACTGCGTGCATCGGCTCGCCATGCATCGCTCGCGACCGGACGTGCTCTTCATGCAAAAGCATTGGGACGTGATGCGCTCGAACGACGCCGGGAACAGTTGGCACGAAGTGAGCGGCAATCTGCCGACCGATTTCGGCTTCGTCATCGACGTCCACGCGCACGAACCGGAGACGATCTATGTCGTCCCGATCAAGAGCGACGCGGAACATTTCCCGCTCGACGGCCAACTCCGCGTCTGGCGCAGCCGGACGGGCGGCAACGATTGGGAACCACTGACCAACGGCTTGCCGCAGTCCAACTGCTATGTGAACGTTCTGCGGGACGCGATGGCGGTGGATACGCTCGATACGTGCGGCATCTATTTCGGCACGACGGGTGGCCAAGTTTACGGGTCGGCCGATGCGGGAGATACTTGGGACGCGATCGTGCGGGATCTGCCGCCCGTGCTTTCGGTCGAAGTGCAAACGCTCGCATGATCCGCGTCGTTCTACCTTCCCACCTCAGAAAGCACGCCAATATCAACGGCGAGATCACTTTGGATATCAACGGCCCCGCGACGCAGCGGTTACTTCTCGACGCGCTCGAGAAAACCTATCCTGTCTTGCGGGGGACGATCCGCGATCACCATACGCAACGGCGGCGGCCGTTTTTGAGATTTTTTGCGTGCCAGCGCGATCTCTCACACGAGTCTCCGGACAAGCCGCTGCCCGAGGAAGTGACGAGCGGGTCAAAGCCGTTCCTCATCGTTGGGGCGATCGCGGGCGGCTGATCCAAGACGTCGTTCGAGTTTACCCCAGGACAAAATCCCGCGACACCCGGCGGGATTTTCGCCTTTTGCCTTTCGCGTTTTCGTCCTAGGACAATCGTATGCAGAAAGCCGCACGTACCATTCTCATCATCACCGTTGCAGCGGTCATCTTCTTTGGCCAGCAATGGTATTCGTATGTGACGAACAAGACGACCCCTTACGATGAATTCGGGATGCAGTTGAACAGCGCGATGCCCGCGCCAATCCGCAAGTGGGGATGCGATAAGCTGCTCAAGACCTTCCCCAACGCGCAGCCACCTGACGGATGCCAGTCCGAAGACGGCAAGAGCTGGATGTAAGTTCAAGAAGAGTGGATTCCTACCGGCGCGCATTCTCGACCACCCGAGCGGGCGATGAGCGCGGGTCATGTTCGCTCCGGTCCACAAGCGGCGCCGTCGTGTCGACAAAATGCTCTTGCCGGAACAAAGCATTCGGGCCACCGTGGTTCCTGCCATCGATGGAAGGAAACGCGATCAATGTATCGACCTTTGGGCAAGTTCATAGTCGGAATGGGCATAATAGCGTTTGGGCTAATGTCCCCGACCTTCGGGCTGCACGAGATCGCAAGCGTAAACACAGCAGGGGCGCTCGCCGACACACCGGATACGGCGGAGAAAGAAGCCTTCGAAGCGGCGAAAGAGCTTGGCACGGTCGATGCCTGGAACGCGTTCCTCGCCAACTACGCAACGGGCTTTCATGCCGACCTTGCGCGCGCCTATCTCAAAAAACTTGGTGCTTCTGCAGCTGCCGCCGCCTCGACGCCGGATGATTTTCCGGTCGTCGCAGGCTCGTGGGGAGGCATCGTGCGCGATGGACCCGGACAGAATTACCGCAAAATCGATAGCCTCGACGAGGGGCAGGCTGTGACGCTCATGGGCCGGACCGACGTGGTGGAAAACGGCTTCCCGTGGTTCAAGATCGCCTACGGAGAGGACGGCCGGGGCTACCAGTGGGGCGGCATTCTGTGCTCGGCAAACGCAGAACGTCCTGATCTTTTCAAGACGTGTCCTCCTGCTTCTGCGACGGTGCCGGCCAAAACGCCGAGACCTGTCGTGCAGACCGCCTGTGCCGCTGGACGTGTGATGCTCGACGGCAAGTGCATCGAGCGCGGCGCGGCGGCGAGCTATTGCGGGCCCGGCTATCGCCCGCAGGGCGGCAAATGCGTCCATGGTTATAAAGCGCCAAATCCCTCGGTGCCGCTTTCCAACCAACAGAAGAAAGCCGTGAAGATCGGCTGCCCCAAGGGGCAGGTTTGGAGTACCCAGGAAGGCTGTCACGAGGACGATTAATGAACGAACCCGCGCGTCATCACCCGACGCGGGCGTTGTCTCTCAGAAGCTTGTAGTTGATCGAGTCGAGGAGCGCTTCGAAGCTCGCGTCGATGATGTTGGGCGAGACGCCGACGGTCGTCCAGCGCTCGCCGGTTTCGGTGTCGTGGCTTTCGACGAGGACGCGGGTGACGGCGTCGGTGCCGCCGTCGTGCGTCTGCGTCAGGATGCGGACCTTATAGTCGACGAGTTCGACGTTCTCTATGTGCTTCTGGTAGCGACCGAGATCGCTGCGCAACGCGTTGTCGAGCGCATTGACCGGACCGTTGCCTTCGCCGACCGAGATGAGCGGAGCTTCATCGCCCGCGATCGAAACGCTCACCACGGCTTGCGAAACGGTGCCGTTGCCGTTCGGCGAATTCGATCGCTCGTGCTTGCGCTCGACCGTCACGCGGAAATTGTCGACTGAGAAATAGCGCGGCACGGTCGCGAGCGCGCGGCGGGCGAGAAGCTCGAACGACGCTTCGGCAGCCTCGTAGGAATAGCCCTGATCTTCGCGCGCTTTTACATCGTCCAGCAAGGCTTGAACGCGCATATCGTCCTTGTCGGACGGCAGCCCGAGGCGTTCGAGCGCCGACGTCAGCGATGAGCGCCCGCCCTGCTTCGAAACGAGAATCCGCCGCTCGTTGCCGACGCTCTCAGGCGGCACGTGCTCATAGGTTTCCGGTGCCTTCAACAGGGCGGAAGCGTGAATGCCGGCTTTGGTCGCAAAGGCGCTTTCGCCGACATAGGGCGCGTGACGGTTCGGCGCCTCGTTCAGGAGTTCGTCGAGAACGCGGCTGGCGTGCGTCAGCGTTCTGAGCTTCTCCGGCGTGACCGACGTCTCGAAATAATCGGCAAACTCGCTCTTCAACAACAATGTCGGGATGATCGACGTCAGATTGGCGTTGCCGCAGCGCTCACCGAGGCCATTCAGCGTGCCCTGGATCTGGCGGCATCCGGCGCGGACAGCCATCAATGTGTTGGCGACGGCATTCTCGGTATCGTTATGCGTATGGATGCCGAGGCTGGCACCGGGGACGTATTTCGCGACGTCGGCGACGACGCGTTCGACCTCGTGAGGAAGGGTACCGCCGTTGGTATCGCAGAGCACGATCCATCGGGCGCCAGCGTCGTAAGCCGTCTTGGCGACGGCGAGCGCATAGGCGCGGTTCGATTTATAGCCGTCAAAAAAGTGCTCACAGTCGATCATCGCCTCGCGCTGCGTCTCGACGACGGCACGCACGGACTGTTCGACGGCCTCAAGATTTTCCTCATTCGAGATGCCGAGCGCGACGCGAACCTGATAGTCCGACGATTTAGCGACGAGACAGATGCTGTCGGCAGCGGATTGCAAAACCGCCTGCAATCCCGGATCGTTCGAGACGGAGCGGCCGGCGCGTTTCGCCATCCCGAAGGCGGTAAAGCGCGCCGACTTGAAATCGGGGCGCGAGGCGAACAGGTCCGTGTCCGTCGTGTTGGCGCCCGGATAGCCGCCTTCGATGTAATCGATACCGAGATCGTCGAGCACGCGCATCAAGCGGCGCTTGTCTTCCAGCGAGAAGTCGACGCCCGTCGTCTGCGCGCCGTCGCGCAGCGTCGTATCGAAGAGATATAGGCGTTCTTTGCTCATGACGATTTCGCAGGGGGCGCTTTCGTTGGGCTCTGGCCGAGCCGCTTTATCATGGTCGTGTTGGAAAGCCACTGATCATCGAGGGGGATGGAGTTGCGTTGCGCCCCAATGTAGCCGCGCCGCTCGAAAAACGGCACGGCCGTATCGCTGGCGTCGACGGCGACCACCTCGGCGCCACGGGCCGCCGCGATCTTCTCGAGCGCATCGGCGAGCGCCGTGCCGACCCCCTCACCCGCGTAGTCGGGATGTACATAAAGCATATCAATGCTTTTATTGTCCTTAAGGGACCCGAAGCCAAGGTATTCGCCGTCGAGCTGGACGATAAGGGTCAGCGCACCGGCGAGCCGCTCGTGGAATGCGGCTGCGTCCTCGGCGCTCGCCGCCCAGGCAATCCTCTGATCCTCATCATAGTCGTCGACCGTCAATTCGTCGATCGACTGGGCGAAGAGATCGCGCAGGGCCATGATATCGGCCGGGAGAAACGGGCGGAGCGGGTATTCGTCGGTCATCGGAATAACGAGAGCTGCCTGGAGGCCGGTTTTGCCGGCCTAGGTTGGTTTTACAGAGTTCATGGATGCTCGGTTGGGCCTAATCCGATGTCGGCATCGATGCAACCCTCTGCAAGGTCGCGGAGACTATCTTCTCAGCGGACGAAATAGCCCGGTTGGCCGATGTCGGCGATGAGCCCGATCTGTGTGGGCTTCCAGCAGAGCCGGTGCTGCGTCAAAGCGCTGGATGCCGGCATGTCGAGACCGGCGAACATCGCGAGCGGGCCGAAATAATCGCCGGCTTCTTCCTTCTTTATCGAGACCAGAGGCACATTCAGAGCGCGGCCAATCACCTCGATGATTTGGCGCATGGGCACGCCTTCCTCGCCAACGGCATGATAGACGCTGTCCGCAGTGCCTTTCTCCAATGCGAGCTTGTAGAGGCGGGCTACATCCAATCTGTGCGCCGCCGCCCAGCGCTCGCTGCCCTCACCGACATAAGCGGCCGCGCCTCTCTGGCGCGCGCTTTCGACCAGATAAGTAATCAAACCGGCCTTACCTTCGGCGCCATGGACTTGCGGCAGGCGTATCGCCATCGCACGTACGCCGCGCGATGCGTAAGCCAGCCCGGCCTGTTCCGACACGCGCGGAACGTGCACGCTGGCGTCGCGCCGCATATCTTCGGTGATCATCACCCCTGGCGCGATGAGACCCGTTCCCGACGTGACGATGAAAGGCTTGTTCGTGCCTTCCAGCACGTCGCCCATCGCCTCGATGGCGCGCTTATCGATTTGTCCGTTCTCGGCGAATGTCGAAAAGTCGTGGATGAAGGCAAGGTGAAGCACGCCATCGGCCGAAGCGGCACCTCTCTTCAAACTGTCGAGGTCTTCGAGATCGCCGCGGTGGACGTCGGCGCCCGCCGCGGAAAGTGCGGCAGCATTGGCGTCCGAACGTGCGAGGCCGAGGACCTGGTGCCCCGCATTCAGAAGTTCCGGAACGACCGCCGACCCGATGAAGCCCGCGGCCCCGGTTACGAAAACACGCATGAGATGCCCTCCTTGTTACGTGGGAGGAAATGTCGTGCTAGGCTCCATGCCGGTAAAGTAGTGAGTTTATACAGGTATAATTGCTACCAGGATGAGCCTGACCGACACGAGAGAGAACGCGCTTGGCGCCTATTTGCGGGATCGCCGCTCGAAGCTCGATCCTGCAGCCTTCGGCTTGCCACTGGCCCGACGGCGGACGCCCGGCCTCAGGCGCGAAGAAGTCGCTCAACGCGCCAACGTCAGCGCCACTTGGTACACGTGGCTGGAACAGGGGCGAGGCGGCGCGCCGTCGGCGGATGTTCTCGATCGCATTGCCCGCGCTCTGTTGATGACAGACGCCGAGCGCGAGCATCTTTTCATCCTCGGTCTCGGCCGGCCGCCGGAGCCCGTTTATCGGGAAGACGAGAGCGTCACCCCGCGCCTGCAGCGCCTCGTCGATGCGTTTGAGTACAGCCCCGCGATGATCAAGAACGCCACGTGGGACGTCGTCGCCTGGAATCGTGCCTTCGCTACCATCATGACGGATTACGGATCGCTGCCGCCCGAGAAGCGCAACATCATGCGCGTCATCTTTTGCAGCCCGCACGTTCGCGAGGCGCAGTACGACTGGGAGAGCGTGGCCCGGTTCGTTGTCGGTGTTTTCAGAGGCGACGTCGTGCGCGCGGGCGCCACGGCGCGCGTTGCCGCTCTCGTCGATGAACTCTGTCAATCGAGCCCGGATTTCGACAGGCTCTGGCGTGACAATGACGTACGAAATTATGGGGGCGGCTTGAAGAAGCTTCGCCATCCGATCCTCGGGACGGTCACATTCGAGTATTCGGCGCTTTTGGTTGACGGCCGTCCGGACCTCGGTCTGGTGGTCTACAATCCCGCGACACCCGAGGACGCGGCGCGGGTTAAATCGCTGATCAATTCAGCCGAGCCGTGACCACCATTACCGTCATCCCGGCGCAGGCCGGCATTCAGATAAATATCAAAAACGTCATGCCCGCGAAGGCGGGCATCCGTCCAAGTCGCCGAGTGTGTGGCCAAGTTTGGCTTGGATGGATCCCGGCCTGCGCCGGGATGACGGAGCTTGAGGTGTCGCGCCCGGCGGCTACCGTGCGACTTCCCAGGTGGTTTCGATTTCGCCGGTTTCTTTGTTCTTTGAGTCCTTCAGTGTGATACCCATTTGGACGAGTTCGTCACGGATGCGGTCGGACTCGGCGAAGTCTTTGCGCTTGCGGGCTTCGAGGCGGGCGGCGAGGTGGCGTTCGATCTCCTCTCAGCGCGAACGCGATCATCGCTGGTCTTTCTGCACACGATCTCCAAGATGTTCTGAATTCGCCCTGGCGATGGTGAAGTTCGCCATCACTTGCTAATCCCAGCCATACGAGACTGGCGGCCAAATCATTGCAGGCCGTCAATGCCTCTTCGCTCGACTAGACGAATTCGTTCGCACCAGCAAGATCGTCGAGCGCGCTGAAGGCGGCGACGCAATTCAAATCATCGCACACAGCTTCGATTCAACCGATCATCAATCTTACCATTCTCGGGAAGTCCCTCGGCTCGATTTGTGGACCCAGCCAGCGAATTCTTCGGCTTGTTGCTTCCTGCAATCGCGAAACAGTCATGTCGAGAGGCTGGCGGTAATGTGTCATCAACATCGCAAATTTGAAGCACTTCACCCGGCCATTTGCGCCCACCGAACTTGTTAGTGGTGAGCAGCTCATTGATCGTCACGAAGTTGCCGAGGCTCTTCGACATCTTCTCGCCTTCGACCTGCAGGAAGCCGTTGTGCATCCAGACGTTGGCCATCACCGACGTGTTGTGCGCGCAGCGTGATTGCGCGATCTCGTTCTCATGATGCGGAAACGTCAGGTCGATGCCGCCGCCGTGAATGTCGAACACGGGTCCGAGCAACGCGCCAGCCATCGCCGAGCATTCGATGTGCCATCCGGGCCGACCCGGAGTTGTAATGCCCGCGGGCGACGGCCACGCCGGTTCGCCCGGCTTCGACGGCTTCCAGAGCACGAAGTCCATCGGCCCCTTCTTGTAGGGCGCGACCTCGACGCGGGCGCCGGCCTCCATTTCATCCAGCGAGCGGTTCGAGAGGCGCCCGTAGTCCGGCATCGAGGCGACGTCGAACAGCACGTGATTTTCCGCAACGTAGGCGTGGCCGTTCTTCACCAGATCGTCGATCAGCGTGACCATGTCCTCGCGGCCGTCCATACGGCGGATGTATTCCGTCGCGCGCGGCTCGTAGGTCGGCGGCAGAACGCCGAGCGCCGCGATGTCCTCGTGAAACTGCTTTTCCGTCGCTTCGGTGACTTTTCGGATCGCGTCGTTCAGCGTCAGATCGGGATAATCGCGGGCAGCGCGCGCGTTGATCTTGTCGTCGACGTCGGTGATGTTGCGCACATAGGTGACGTGATCCGGCCCGTAGATGTGGCGGAGCAGCCGGAACAGCACGTCGAACACGATCACGGGGCGCGCATTGCCGATGTGGGCATAATCGTAGACCGTCGGCCCGCAGACATACATCCGCACGTTGTTGCGATCGATCGGCACGAACTCGGCCTTCTGCCGGGTCAGAGTGTTATAAAGTTTGAGCGCCAAAGCCGGACCTCGTACGTCGTCTGTCCCCGCGATTTTCAACCCCGGAGTATGCCACAGAGGCGCGGCGCGGGGAGAAGAGCACGCCGGGCCTTATGCGCTTGTCCCCTGATCCGTCAAGCGGCTGAATCCCCTTGTAAAACGCTTGCTGTCTCAATTGCTCCCAATTGACCGGTTAGCAAATCGCTGCTTAGGCTCCGGAATGCGCGCGTTTGGGCGCCTTCGGGCTTCGTATATGTGCGAATCCGTCAAAGAGGCGTCAGGAATAGGCGTGAGCCAGGGAAGTCCATTCAACGCTGTCGTTCGTCGACTGGCTCTTGTGCTGGTCGCAGCGGCGCTCGCCCTACTTTTTGTAACGGAAGTGGCGTCGGCGCAAAGCTGGTGGCCGTTCGGCGGCGGCGGCGACAACGAAGAAGAGCGCGACCGGCCGCCCGTCCCGCAGGAGCCGGTTTACCGGCAGCCTCCGCCCGCCCCTGCTCCGCCGCCGGCGCAGGCCCCCGGCTATCCGGCGCCACCGCCTCCTGCGAATGCCCCTGCGGCTCCAGCGGCACCGCCACAGCCCTCGGCGTCGAACTGGTCCACAAGAAACCCGATTTGCCTCCAGCTCGAGCAGCGTCTCGTTCAGGAGAACCAGAAGCACGGCCAGTCGCAAGCCGACCTACCGCGCATCGAGAACGAAATCCGCCAGCTGGAACAAGCCGTCGATCAAACCGAGTCGCGGCTCGACCACGGCTGCTACGAATACTTCCTGTTCACGAAGTCGCTGCGGAACACGTCGCAGTGCAAGGATCTCGCCCGGCAGGCCGACGTCTCGAAGCGGCGCCTTTCGGACCTCGACGCGCAGCGGCAGGACATCCTCGGATCGTCGGGCCGATCCTATCAGGACGATATCGTCCGCGAGCTTGCGCGCAACAACTGCGGCGCCAACTACAGCGCAATGGCGCGGCGTGAGGATGGCAACACCGGCGGCATGTGGGAAGATGAAGAATTGAGCGGCGGCAATACCTGGAACCCGCGCGCCGCGAACGGGGCGCAGACTTATCGCACCCTTTGCGTCCGTCTGTGCGACGGATTCTATTTCCCGGTGAGCTTCTCGACGCTGCCGAGCCACTTCGAGCAGGACTCGGACGTCTGCTCTTCGCACTGCGCCGCGCCGTCAGAGCTGTTTTACTATCCGAACCCCGGCGGGACCGTGGAACAAGCGGTGGCTATGAAGGATCAGGAGCCCTACACGAAGCTGAAGTTCGCGTTCCGCTATCGCAAGGAATATGTGAACGGCTGCTCGTGCAAGGCCGCGGACTATGTTCCGCCCGAGGGTGAGACCGACAAGAAGGCCGAGGGGCAACCGCAGGGCGCCGATGCGCAACGTCATGCCGAAGCCGCGCCATCCGCGCCCCGGGCTCCTGTGACGACGGCAGTGCAGTCCGAGACGTTGCCAGACGCTCAGTCGGCTCCCGCTCCGTCAACGGACGCTGGCGGCTGGCAGACGCAGGCCGCACCGCAGCAGTAGCGATTTCGGATCGTCCCCTTGAACGTCATGCCGACGAAGGTCGGCACCTAGACGTGCCTCCAAAACGGGATTGGCGAGACTTGGCTGGGTCCCGGCCTTCGCCGGGATGACGGCTGTGGTGGGTGTTAGGCGCGGGCGCCTTCAAGGCGCGCGAGCACGCGATCGCGGCCCATCATCGGCAACAGGAATTTGAGTTCGGGTCCGGCTTCGCAGCCTGTCAGCGCGAGTCGCAGCGGGTGAAAGAGCACTTTCCCCTTGGCGCCTGTTTTGGCTTTGACGGCGCCCGTCCATTCCGACCAGGTGGCTTCGCTCCACGGCTCCGGGGGCAGAACCGATGCCGCCGCTACGGTGATTTTGGAATCCTCGATGATGGGCTCGATCGTGCCCGCTACGACATTCCACCAGAGCCGCGCGTCCGCAAAGATTTCCAGGTTACCGCGCACGGCGGCCCAGAAGTCCTCACGGCCCTCGACGCCAAGCGCGCGGAGGCGTTCCGCGACGTCCGGATAATCGAGCATGTGAAGGAGCTTGCTGTTCAGCCCCTTGAGATCGGCGACGTCGAAGCGTCCGGGTGCGGTCGAGATCTTCGCGAAGTCGAGTTTGGCGGCAAGTTCATCGCGCGTCTTGAACGGCTCAATCGCATCCGACGTGCCGACAAGTGCGGCGTGGCAGAGCACTGCCATTGGCTCCAGGCCTTCGTCGCGGAAGCTCTGAATGGAGAGCGCGCCCAATCGTTTCGACAGCGCCTGGCCGTCGGCGCCGACGAGCAGCGAGTGATGACCGAATTCCGGCGGCGTGGCGCCAGCCGCTTCGAAGATCGCCAACTGCACGCCGGTATTCGTTACGTGATCCTCACCGCGCACGATGTGCGTGATGCCGAACGCGATGTCGTCGATGACGCTTGTGAAGGTGTAGAGGAACGACCCGTCTTCGCGGATGAGCACGGGGTCCGAGAGAGAACCGAGATCGACCGTCTGATCGCCGCGGATCAAGTCGTTCCAAGAGACGAGCGTCGGCTGCGGCGCGAGCCCGCGTTCTTCGCTCGTGTTGGGCAGTCGAAAGCGCCAGTGAGGCTTCTCGCCGCGACCGATCCGCGTCGCGATCTCGTCGTCGGAAAGCTTCAACGCTGCGCGGTCGTAAATCGGCGGCTTGTGCATCGCGAGCTGGCGCTTGCGGCGGCGATCCAGTTCCTCTTCGCTTTCGAAGCATGGATAGAGCACGCCGCTTGCCTTCAAGGCGTCGGCAGCGTCTTCATAAAGTACGGTGCGATCCTGCTGACGCGCCTGTTCGTCCCAGGTCAGACCGAGCCATTTGAGGTCGTCGCGGATCGCGTCGGCGAATTCTTCGGTCGAGCGCACGGTGTCGGTATCGTCGAGGCGCAGAAGAAAGCTGCCGCCGTTCTTCCTGGCGAAGAGCCAGTTGAGGGCCGCCGTCCGGATATTGCCGATGTGGATGCGCCCGGTGGGGCTCGGGGCGAAGCGGACGCGTGGGTTCATGGCTTGGCCTTCTGAGAATTGAAGCGCCGCACCCTACTTAGGGGCAGGCTAAACGCAAGGAGTACAAATTCTTCGTCATCCTCGAACAGGCGAGCATCGCGAGACTTGTTCGGGGATCCAGCACAAGAAGCGCCGCAGGCTCATGAATGCGTCTTCGACGCACCTTCCGCTGGATCCCCGGCCTTCGACACGCCTTCCGGCGTGCTCGGTCGAGGATGACGTTTTTCCTGAGAAGCCAGGTCTTCGCGGAATTTGTTGGTGATGGGATAGCGGCGGTCGCGGCCGAAATTGCGCGAGGAAATCTTAACGCCGGGCGCCGCCTGACGGCGCTTATACTCGGCGAGATAAAGCAAGCGCTCGATCTTCCGTACCGTTTCGGCCGCGTGGCCGCGCGCGATGACATCGGCGACAGGCATTTCCTTCTCAACGAGGCATTTCAAAATGTCGTCGAGCGCTTCATAGGGCGGCAGCGAGTCCTGATCCGTCTGGTTGGCGCGAAGCTCGGCGGTCGGCGCCTTGGTCAAAATTCGGTCCGGAACGACGACGCCCGTCGGCCCGCGCGCGCCCTCGGGAAAATGAGCGTTGCGCCACCGCGCCAGCTCGTAGACCTCGGTCTTATAGAGGTCCTTGATCGGATTGAAACCGCCGTTCATGTCGCCATAAAGCGTGGCATAGCCGACGGACATCTCACTCTTGTTGCCGGTCGTGACGACCATACCGCCGAACTTGTTCGACACCGCCATCAGGATCGTGCCGCGGACACGGCTCTGCAAATTCTCTTCCGTGATGTCGGCGTTCGTGCCTGTGAAGAGATCCTTGAGGCCCCACGTCAGCCCCGCGACGGCGGGTTCGATCGAAATTTTGTCGTAGCGGATGCCGAGCGCCTTGGCGCAATCAGCCGCATCTTTCAGACTTTCGTCGGACGTGTATTTCGACGGCAGCATGATGGCGTGGACGCGCTCGGGTCCGAGTGCATCGACGGCAATGGCGGCGACGAGTGCGGAATCGATGCCGCCCGATAATCCAAGCACGACACCGGGAAAGCCATTCTTCTTGACGTAGTCTCCGAGGCCCAACACGCACGCATGGTAGGCCGACGCGGATCCTTCGCTGAGTGCCGCAACATCGCCCCGCGCGCACCGCCAGCCTTCATTCGTCTTCGTCCATTCGGTCAGCACAACGCCTTCGCGCCACGCCGGGAGCTGGACGGGCAGACTGCAATCGCCATTCAGCACGAACGAAGCACCGTCGAAGACCAGTTCGTCCTGGCCGCCGACCTGGTTGAGATAGATGAGCGGCAGACCGCTTTCGGTGACGCGCGCCACGGCGACGTTCATGCGGTTGTCCGGCTTGGGCCAGTCGAACGGCGAGCCGTTGGGCGAAATCAGGATCTCGGCGCCGGTCTCTGCCAGCGTCTCGACCACTTCCGAGCCCCAGATGTCCTCGCAGATCGGCACACCGATACGCACGCCCCGGACGTTCAGCGGTCCGGGCAAAGGACCGGTCGCGAATACGCGCTTCTCATCGAAGACGCCGTAATTTGGTAAATCGACTTTCAGGGTCGTCGCCTGAATGCGGCCGCCATCCAGGAGAGCGACAGCGTTGTAGAGCTTGCCCTCCTGCTTCCAGATCGCGCCGATGAGGATTGCCGGGCCGTCGGAGCATGTCTCCGCCAGCCATCCGAGCTTGGCGTGCGTCGCCTGCTGGAATGCCGGTTTCAGAACCAGGTCTTCCGGCGGATAGCCGTTGAGAAAGAGTTCGGAGAAGACGACAACGTCGGCGCCAAGCTCTTTCGCGCGCGTGTGGGCGATGACGGCGCGTTCGGCGTTGCCTTGCAAGTCCCCGACGACGGGGTCGAGCTGTGCGAGGGCGATCTTGAGCGAATGAGGTGCGGTCATGCCCGGTATTTACGGCCCGCAGTCGTTAAGGTCCAGAACCACTGCGGTTAAGCCTCAATCGTCATCGTCGTCGCAGGGGACGGGGAATTCGACGTCGGGGTCCCAGCAGATGGTGCCGTCATGAACGGTGGCATCGACGCGCGGGCGCGACGAATGCGCTACGGCGGCTGGCATCGCCGCCCAAACCGCGATTATCACGAGCACGCGTAAACCCATTTCGAATGTACCGCAGATGCAAACAACGGCCCCACTGGTTCGGGCCGCTGCTCAGCATACAGCATAAATGGAGCGCACGGAAAATCGTGTCTGCTATGCAATCAGCGTCTTGGGCTCCTGGTGCGCGTCGGCGGCCCGTTCTTTCTTCAATTGCTCGGCAACGAGGAAAGCCAGCTCCAGGGCCTGGTCGGCATTGAGGCGCGGGTCGCAATGGGTGTGATAGCGGTCCGAAAGATCCTGCTCGGAAATCGCCGTCGCGCCGCCCGTGCATTCCGTGACGTTCTGCCCGGTCATCTCGACGTGGATACCGCCGGCGTGCGTGCCCTCGGCGCGGTGCACCTCGAAGAACGACAGGCTCTCCCTCAGGATGCGGTCGAAGGGCCGCGTCTTGTAGCCGTTGACGGCCGAGATCGTATTGCCGTGCATGGGATCGCACGACCAGACGACCGAGCGCCCCGACTTCTTCACCGCTCGGATGAGCTTGGGAAGATGGCTTTCGACCTTGTCGTAGCCGAACCGGCAGATCAGCGTCAGGCGACCGGGATCGTCCTTCGGGTTCAGAAGGTCGATCAGGCGCAGCAAGCCGTCGGCGTCGAGCGAAGGCCCGCACTTCAGGCCTATTGGGTTCTTGATGCCGCGGCAGTACTCGATGTGGGCGTGATCCGGCTGGCGCGTTCTGTCGCCGATCCAGATCATATGGCCGCTCGTCGCGTACCAGTCGCCGCTGGTCGAATCCTTGCGCGTCAACGCCTCCTCGTAGCCTAGAAGCAGGGCTTCATGGCTCGTATAGAAGCTCGTGCCCCGGAGCTGCGGCGTATTCTCGGGCGTCATCCCGCACGCACGCATGAAGTTCAGCGTTTCCGAGATGCGGTCCGCAAGCTCCTGGTAGCGATGCCCCTGCGGGCTGTCCTTCACGAAGCCCATGTTCCACTGGTGCACGCGCTCGAGATCGGCATAGCCGCCCGTCGCGAAGGCGCGGATCAGGTTCAGCGTCGCCGCCGACTGGCGGTAAGCTTCGAGCTGACGATGGGGATCGGGAATGCGCGCTTCGGTGGTGAACTCGGTGCCGTTGATGATGTCGCCGCGGTAGCTCGGAAGCTCCTTGCCGTCGCGCTTCTCGGTCGGCGCTGAGCGGGGCTTGGCGAACTGGCCGGCGATGCGGCCGACCTTGGTCACGGGCTCACCGCCGGCATACGTCAGCACGACCGCCATCTGCAGGAAGACGCGGAAGAAATCGCGGATGTTGTCGGCGCGGTGCTCGACGAAGCTTTCGGCGCAGTCGCCGCCCTGGAGCAGAAAACCGCGACCGCCCGCGATCGCCGCAAGCTGCTTCTTCAGCTCGCGTGCCTCGCCTGCAAAAACCAGCGGCGGGAAGGTCGCGAGGCGGGATTCCACGTCGTGAAGAGCCTTGGCGTCGGGATATTCCGGCACCTGCATGATCGGCTTGCCGCGCCAGCTCTCCGGCGACCATTTTTCGGCTTGGGCGTTCGACGCCATAGCAAACTCCTGAAAAGCAGATATCGGGCGCCGGCCCGGAGGCGGCGCCTTCCCCTGCTCTGTGGCATATTATCTCGGGGCCTTATAGGAGATATCGATATCGGGCGCCAGCGCCTCTGAGGCGGTTTTTGCCCCCTAGAGACCGGCGCTCATACCGCCGTCAACGGCCAGCTCCGAGCCAGTGCAATATAAGCTATCGTCCGAAGCAAAAAAGACCGCCGCGCCCGCCATGTCCTCCGGAGTGCCAAGGCGGCCCATCGGGGTTTTGTCGATCAGCGCCTGCTTTACTTGCGGCAACTTCAGGAGACGGTCGGTAATGCCGGTTTCGACGAAGCCGGGTGCGATCGAGTTTACGCGCACGTTGAAGGACGCGTATTCGACGGCGAGCCCCTTGGTCAGAGCGGTGATGGCGCCCTTAGTGGCGGTGTAGGCCGCGAGAGGGCGAAGGCCCCGGTGCGCCATGATCGATGAAATGTTGATGATCGTCGGGGCCTTGGATTTCCGAAGCAACGGCAGAGCATCGCGCGATACCCTCAAAATGGCGTCGAGATTCACCTCGCGCAATTTGGTCCAGTCGGAATCGGAAAGCTGGCGCACCTCTCCACGGATAAGAATGCCGGCGTTGTTGACGAGGATGTCGACGTGGCCGTGCGCGTTCTCGACGTTGCGGAGGAGCGCGGTCGTATCCTGGCCCTTCGAGACATCGACAGTCATCGCCGTCGCGGCGCCGCCTTGCGCCTTGATGTTGCGAACTGTCTCTTCCGCCGTCTCGCCGTTGATGTCGGTCACCCAGACGTGCGCGCCTTCGGCGGCGAAGCGTTGTGCAATGGCTGCGCCTATGCCGCCACCGGAGCCCGTAACGATTGCGATTTTTCCGCTCAGCCGCGCCATGTGAACCTCAGATCGTGAAGTGGGGCAGAACCCTTAAGGCGGCGCTTTTCGCCGATCAACCCGCAGCTTCGCCGGGTGCCAGCCATTTTTCGCGCAAAGTCACAAGTTCCTCCGCGGCCGATGGATGCAAGGCCATCGTTTCGTCGAAATCGGATTTCTTGGCTCCCATGCGCACGGCAACTGCGGCCATCTGGACGATTTCAGCGGCATCGGGTCCGAGCACGTGGACGCCAAGCACCCGGTCGGTTGCGGCTTCGACAACGAGCTTCATGAGCATTCGTTCCTCGCGGCCGGCGAGTATGGCCTTCATCGGGCGGAAACTGCCCTTGTAGATATGGACGCCGCCATACTGTGCGCGTGCTTCCTGTTCCGTGAAGCCGACCGTGCCGATTTCCGGCGTCGAGAATACCGCGGTTGGAATCGTCGTGTAGTCGACGTGCCAGGGCTTATCGCCAAAGGCCGTATCGGCAAAGGCCTGGCCCTCGCGAATCGCTACGGGCGTCAGGTTCACGCGATTGGTGACGTCGCCGACGGCATAGATGGAGGGCACGGTTGTCTGCGATGCGTTATCGACAACGATCGCGCCGTCCGGATCCAAGTGAACACCGAGGTTTTCGAGACCGAGCCCCCTCGCGTTCGGCGTTCGCCCGATTGCGAACAGGATTTGATCCGCTTCGAGTTGCTCACCGCCGGTGATCGTGCCGATGAGGCCCGAGGGCGTTTTTTCGATCTTCGTAAAGACGTGCTCATTGATGATGCGAATGCCGCGTGCCGTCATCGTTGCGACAAGACCGTCGCGAAGATCTTCGTCGAAGCCGCGAAGGATTTTGCCGCCACGATAGATCAGCGTCACGTCCGAGCCGAGACCGTGGAAGACGCATGCAAACTCGGTCGCGATATATCCACCGCCTGCAATGACGATGCGGCGCGGCAGCTCTTTCAGGTGAAAGACTTCGTTCGACGTGATGGCGTTCTCGACGCCCGGCAGCTTGCGATCGACGTTGGGATGACCGCCCGTCGCGATGAGAATTGTTTTTGCGTAGATGGTGCGTCCGGACGCGGCGAGGCGGACCTCGTTCGGCGAGAGGCATGTCGCGCGTTCGGGAAAAATCGAGACTTTGAACTTATCGAGCGTCGCGCGGTAGGCCGCTTCAAGCCGCGAGATCTCCTTGTCTTTCGCGGCAATCAGCGAAGGCCAATCGAACGTCTTCTCGGGCAGTGTCCAACCGAAGCCTGCGGCGTCGCTGAACTCATCGGCGAACCGGCTCGCGTAGACGAGCAGCTTCTTGGGAACGCAGCCGCGGATCACGCAGGTGCCGCCAATGCGATATTCTTCGGCGACGGCGACGCGGGCGCCGTGGCTCGCCGCAATGCGGGCGGCCCTGACGCCGCCCGAGCCGGCGCCAATGACGAAAAGATCAAATTCGGAGTTTGCCATCGTGCAATTCTGGCGTGGGGCTATTTCTGGCCGGCTGGCGGCGTTTGGCCAGCCTTCATCTCGTCGGCGATCTTGGCGCTGTATTTCATGCCGATCTCGGCGCCTCTCTTCATCAGCTCGGGTGTCTTGGAAATAAACTTGGCGCCGGCTCCCGAGCGATAGAAATCGGCGACGGCTTTCATTTCCTCCGCCGTGAATGTCTCGGCATAGAGGTTTGCGAAGTCGCCGATCATCTGATCCTTGTATTCGAGCAGCTTCTTCATACTCGAATCAAACTGATCGGAAAGCTTCTTGCCAGCTTCGGAATTGTCGGCGTTCGCCCCCTTCGCGAAGCCGCGAGACATGGCTTCGACCATGCCATCCATCTGCTTCGTCACGCCGGTGACTTCGAGCAGATCACGTGCCGCCGCGACGCGCGCAGGTTCGGGTGGCGTCGCGGGCTGATCATCGGCAAGCGCCGCGCCGGAAAAGCATACGAAGAGCAGAGCAATTATCCGCAGCACTTGGCTCATGATTAAATTTCCTCTTCGAAATCGATTTCAATTTCCGATAGCACCTCTACACCTTTCGGCCCGGCGACGATGCCAACATCGGCAATGCCGAGAAAAAGACCGCTTTCCACAAGACCCGGCACGAGCTTCAGAGCGTCGTCCAGAGCTTCGGGATCGTCAATCGCGCCGAACGCACAATCGAGAATATGGTTGCCGTTGTCGGTTACGAAGGGCTTGCCGTCCGTGCCGGCACGCAGCTTGATTTCGCCTTCGCAGCCTAAATCCTCGGCAAGCTTCGTAATGAGGTGCTTGGTCGCCTGAAGGCCAAACGGCACGACCTCGAGCGGCAGCGGGAAACGGCCGAGAACATCGACGCGCTTGCTGTTATCGGCAATGATCACGACACGGCCGGAGGCGACAGCCACGATCTTTTCCCGAAGCAAAGCGCCGCCGCCGCCCTTGATGAGCCGCAGTTCTGCGTCGATCTCATCGGCGCCGTCGACGGTCAGATCGAGATAGGGTGTTTCGTCGAGTGTCGTCAGCGGAATATTGAGCGCGGCGGCCTGCGCGCGCGTCGCTTCGGAGGTCGGGACGCAAACGACGTTGAGGCCGCTTCCGACCCGGGCTCCCAGCAGCTCGACGAATTTGGCTGCCGTCGAGCCCGTTCCGAGACCGAGCTTCATTCCGTCTTCAACATAGCTCAGTGCCTGCTCGGCGGCCTGCAGCTTCCAATCGTCCGTGCTCATGGTGCCCCCAAAGACCAAAAACGGCTGCCGCGACATCGAGCCGCCGCCCTGTCTAGGCCGCCGGTGCGGCGCTTTCAAGCCGAGCGGATATATCAGACATTCGTGACGCCGTGACAGGACAAGGTGAGACGAATACGGTGCCTTGAAAATGCGAGGAGAACTCATGAAAGGTTGGACCATCGTCTTCGACCTCGACGGCACACTGGTCGATACGGCGCCAGATCTCGCCGAGGCGACGAATTACGTGCTCTCGACGCTCGGCCTTGATCGAATCAATGAGCTGGAGATTCGCCCGTTCGTCGGCCACGGCGCCCTCGCGATGATCGACGGGGCGGTCAAAGCTCATGGCCGGAAGCTTTCCGAACGCGAGCTACACGATCTTTTCGAAGTCTTCCTCGTCTACTATTCCGCGCACATCGCGGATTACAGCGCCCCCTACCCGCACGTCATCGCGGCACTCGACGGGCTCAAAGCCGAGGGTGCGACGCTCGCCGTTTGCACGAACAAGATGGAAAAACAGGCGCACGCCGTTCTCAAGGCGATGAAACTCGATGCCTATTTTTCCGCCGTGACCGGACGCGACAGCCTCGGCGCCTATAAACCCGACCCGAGACACCTGACCGAGACCATCGCGCGCGCCGGCGGAAACCAGCAGACTAGCATCATGATCGGGGACAGCGAGACCGACATTCGAACGGCGAAGGCGGCGCACGTGCCGGTCGTGGCCGTCAGCTTCGGTTACAGTGTCGATCCAGTCGCGTCGTTCGGGCCCGACACGATCATCGACGATTATCGCGATTTGAGAGCGGCGCTCGATCGGGTGGGCGGAAACGTCTGTCAGTAGGTGAGAACCCGACAATCACTTTCCATTATTTCTTCGACGAAGTGGGCGGCGCCGATGACACCGCTGCATTCGGCAATCAGATCATCCTTGCGCATGGCGCAAGTGTCGAGCCCCGTCGAAAAACAGTGAAAGCGAACACCCGCAGCGTGGGCATCCTTGATGAAATCATAGATCGAACGTGGCTCGGCAGACTTGATGTGAAGCGCTTCGGCGACGCCGTGCTTGAGGATCTCGGCGGCCGTTCCGGTGCAGACAACCTCGACCTGGTAGCCCATAGAGGCCGCGACGGATGCCTGAAAGATCGGCGCACCGATTGCCTCGTCACTATGCGGATTGGCATTTGCCAGAATGATGACGAGCTTCTTTGTCACTGCCTGCTCCGGAAGGACATTGCGGGCGACAGTAAGCCTCGAACGGCGGTGGGCCGCAACCTCTAACGAATGTCCGGTGCGTTAAACGTCATGACCGCTGATATAGCGGCGATACACGAGGATCGTCGCCGGTAGAAACACGAGGTCGGCGACGAGCGAGGCGACGAGCGTCACGCCGCAGACGAGGCCGAAAAGCCGGAGCGAAGGCAAGTCCGAGAAGATCGTGACGCCGAGACCGAAGGCCAGCACGATCGTGGTCAGAATGATGGCCGGACCGACCAGTACGCGGGCGCGCCGGATTGCAAGTTCGGGGGGCACGCCGGGCTTCTCTTCGAGCCGCAGGCGGTTGAGGAAGTGTATGAGCGCGTCGACGCCGAGACCGAAGACGACGATCATCGCCACGACGGATGAGAATTCAAGACCGTCGCCCATGAAATACAGCATGGCGCCCGAAGTGACGATGGGAAAGAGACCCGGAAGCAGGCTGATGAAGCCAACGAACACCGAGCGGAATGCAAGTGCCAGCAGTATTGCCGCGACGAGCACACAGAAAGGAATGCTCTCGTCGAGTTGAGAAATCATCCGATGGCTGTTGCGTGCGGCCAATGCCGGGAGGCCAGTCACGGATATCTGGTATTCGGGGTAGGCCTTGCGAATGGGGTCGAGGGCTTTATCGACCTTTTGTACGAGCGGTAAAATCTTGCTTGCGTCGACGTCGGGCAGGCGGCCCGTTACGAGAACGGCTTTCTCGTCCTTGGAGATGAAGCGGCGGACGAGATGCTCGGGAAGCAGATTGACGTACTTCTTGATCGTCTCGACGTTGTCGGTCCCGTTTTCGCGCAGCCAGCGGCGCAAGCTTTCGAGTGACCAGACGTTGCCAAGGCCGGCGGCTTTTTCGAGCGCGACATGCGTTTCTTCGATCACCTTCAGGGTCGCGGGATCGTAGAGGCTTGCGCCGTTGTGCCACTGGATCATGACGTGGAAGGGATTGGCGCCGGTGAGCTTGGAATCGATGCGTCCCGTCGCGGCGATCGCCTGCTCGCGGTCGGGCACCTGATCGGCCAGCCGGTACCGCGGCTCGAGCTGCAAGTGCAGCGACGCGAAGTAACCAAATAGTGCCAGCGCAATGATCGTATAGACCACGGAATGCTTGACGACGCGATCGACAATCCCGCCCACGAAAACACCAAGCGCGTCCATCAGGCCATCGGCGGGCGTATGATCGCGAGCAAGCGTCTTCTCGTTGCGAACGAACAGGAGCGCCAGGATCGGCAAGACGACGATCACCGCAACGAACGAGATGCAGACGGCCATCGCGCCTGCCTCTCCGAACGTGTGGATCAGGTCCGATTCCGAGAACAGCAACGCCAGGAACGACAGCAGCGCCGCGCCGTGAGCCAAAACGCAGGCGGGACCGACAACGAGGATCGCAAACCGGATGGCCTCGAGCTTGGTATCACCCTCGCGAAGCCGGATGCGGAAGGCGGACACCATCTGCATACTGTCGGCGAAGCCCATCACCAAGATGAGCGGCGTCATCACGTTGAGGAAGAGATTGAGCTTGAAATGCAGCCAGCCGAGCAGCCCAAGAGACCAGGCGACCGCAATGACGGGCGGCAACGCGGCGATCAGCATGAGCGAGATGCGCCGGAAGAAGAGCGCCGCGATGGCGGCGCCGAAGAGCAAGCCCAATCCGTTGTAGACGATCTGATCGCGCTCGACCGCGTTGCGGATCTCGAGTTGCATCACCGGCGCACCGGCGAGCTTCACCGATAGGCCGGCGGGATTGAGATCCTCTTTGGCGGTTTTCTCGATGTCGCCGATAACGACCTTTGCGGTCTTCTCCGCGACGATCTCGCGATTGAGCGCGAGAACCATCAACGCGAGCTGACCGTCGTTCGACAGAAACTTGCCCTTGACGATGTCGTTGGTCTTCAGCGCTTCAAGGATCTTATCGAATTCGGCGGGGTCGTCGGGAAGGTCATCCGGCACGATGGGCGGCGCGTAGCCGGTGGCGTCGGGTTTTCCGCGCGCCGACAGCATCGACACGATGCCGTTGACGCCGTCGATGAGCTGCAGATCGGCCGCGGCATTTCCGAAGGCCGTAAGCCCTTCGCGGGTTAATAGCTTCTTGCCCTCGACGACGACCAGCACGTCGTATTCGCTCGATGGAAATCGCTTGTCGATCTCCTCGTAGATCTTGAATTCGGGCGTGTTCGTGCGGAACAGTTCCGAGAGACTGTCGTCGACTTTCAGGCGGGAGATGCCCGCGATCGCCGCAGCCGTCAGTAGCAGAACGACGAACGCCGATAGAATGGGTGCCTTGATCCCCAAAAGGCCGATTTTGTTCAGCCCCAAAGAGATCAGACTCGGGCGTTGCGGCTCCGCTGGCTCCAAAACGTCCTCCCCAACGACTTCGATTTGAGAAGTCGCCCCAGCGCCCCCCGACATCGTGCATCTTTGCGGGGAGACATGGCACTATGCGGGGGGTGGCGCAAGGACCCCGGTCCTCAGATCCAGGGGCAAATGCGCGGAATTCACGAATGCACGGTGCCTTCGGACAACCTTTGCTAGAGATGCGCGCGGTTCCGCGATCCGGTACGCAAAGTTTTCTTGCGTCGGAACATCCGGTTGTGGAACAGCGTCCGCCCGTGACACTCTGCGATGGCTTTCAGATCCGAGGCTCTTCATGTTCGTGACTTTCCCATTCCAGCGCATCGCGATCGCGGTCCTCGCCGCGCTCTCGCTCACGATTGCTGCGGCGCCCGATGCCTTCGCCATGAAGAAAGCCACGGTCGGGCAGGTATCGTTCGACGTGCCTGATGATTTCAAAGACGTCGCCGGCAAGGTCCCCGCTATTCACCAGGATTTGTCGGGCATCACGGTCGAAGTCTCGCAACTGCCGCCGGAAGCGCTGCTCGACTTCAAGGGTCCTCAATTCCTCGCGTTTCTGAAGAGCCTCGGCTACACCAACCCCGCCTACGCCGAGGGCGCATTGAAGCGGAAAGACGCGCATACTTATGTGCTGGCCGACGCCAAGGGCGACCAAGGCCCAGAGTCGCGATTCCTTCTCGTCATCGGCGGCGAAGGGCGGGCGGCGATCGTTACCGCGTATGCGCCGAAGAGCGAGATCGCCAGCGGACACGCGAGCCGTGCCGGGATCGAGGCAATTCTGGAGAGCGCTTCGATCGTGCCGGGGCCAGTTCCTAAGCCCTAATGCCGTGCGGCGTGCCTGCTGCCCGCGGGACCCCGTTGCGGCTTGACAGTCCGATCCGGCGCCTCGCATAAGAGCCGTTCCCAAAACGGGCGGTTAGCTCAGCGGTAGAGCACACGCTTCACACGCGTGGGGTCACAGGTTCAATCCCTGTACCGCCCACCATATTTCCTCTTTCGCCCTCCCCTTCAATCAATCACTTTTGCCAATCAATTCGATTGGAACAACGCGTTAGATTTATCGATTGCGGGCTCCGATCTTCGGGTCAGGACCGGAGCAGACGCTTGACGCAGCAAGGCTCCGGCAAACGACCAATTGAAGGAGTTTGCGCATGGCCTTCACATCCATTTTGAATGATCGCTTCCCCCGGCAGGCCGATGTTTGGTTTGATCGCAGCCCCCGTGCCACGGCCCCCACGCAATCGCGGACTGCCGACCCGGCAGCGGGGACGGATTACTCGGTGCATCCGGGCCCTATTCTCATTTCCCTCGGGTGCTGTGCATGGTTCCTGTTCATCAGCTGGGCATGCTTTGCCCCGTTTGACCGCGAAGCAGGCTTGGCGATTGCGGTCGTCACCGTCATCTTCGCAATGTATCTCGGCGGGATAGCCTTGGGTGGCTTCAACTCGGCCGATAACGGGGCGGCGGTCCAAAGGCGGAGCTTCCGCGAGTTTCTGCGCGGTCGGGTCGAGATCGCGACGGGACTTGTCAGCGGACGTGAAGCGCTGGTCCCGATCGCGATGCTGCCTGTCGGTCTCGCGATCGGTGCGACGGTGATGGGCCTGATCTGGGTCTCCAGGCAGTAGCGCGAACAAAAGCAGATGCGGGGCCCATCGACCGGCCCGCGCGCTATCCGTTAGGTCTAAGATATCCACCCCGGTGCCTGTCCGGGGTGTTTGTGTTTCCCTCCGAACACCGTTAATCGCCGACTTTGACCCCCTGCCTGAATTTTCGCCGGGAAATGCGAAATTCGGCCATTAAGCGCAGGCAAGCGTCACACGGGGGGAGTGAGGGAGACAAAAATGTCCATCAAAGGAATGAGTTTTGCGTTGTTTGCGCTCGTTGGCATGATCGTGTCGGCGCCGCAAAGCCACGCGGCTTCGGCTCGCGAAATCGACGCCGGTGTTCATGAAACGCTTGATAGATTTTTCTATAAGGTTGGCGGCGCCCGGGAGCTTGCAAACAAAGCTGTCGGTATTCTTGTATTTCCCTCCGTCGTGAAAGCCGGATTCGGTTTCGGTGGCGAATATGGTGAGGGAGCGCTTCTGATCGATGGACGTACCGCCGGATACTACAACACCGTATCGGCGTCGTTCGGATTTCAGCTCGGCATCCAGGAACGATCCGTCATTATCGCGTTTATGACGCCGCAAGCTCTCCGTCAGTTTCGCAGTACGGCGGGCTGGAAGATAGGCGCCGACGCGTCCGTCGCGATCATCACGGTCGGGGCCGGAGGTTCGATCGATACGAACAAGATCACGAGCCCAGTCGTCGGCTTCATCCTCGATCCGAAGGGTCTGATGTATAACCTGACGCTCGAGGGCACGAAGATTTCGCGGATCTCGAAATAGCGCGGTGGCAGCGGCCGGGCTTCAAGAGGACGTGCCCCGCGAAAAGCGATGTAACGAACCACGGATCGCCGACGAACGGACAAGTGTGCGTTATTACGCTCATTGCAGCCATTGCGCCGGAGTGTCCCATGGCATCACATCCTAAGCTCTTTTCGCGGCCCGACCGGGTCTTCTTCTGGCTCGCCGCCGTCGCGGCGCTCGTCGCCATCATGAGTGCTTTCGGTGGCGCGCGGGTCGGAGCGGAAGAAGGTACGCGCGTGCCGCCTCCCATTCTTGATGAGACGGCTGCGCCAGACGGCCGCGTGGAGACTGCCGTTTTTGCCGGCGGCTGCTTCTGGGGCGTGCAAGGCGTCTTCCAGCACATTGCAGGCGTCACGAGCGCCGTTTCGGGATACACCGGCGGGAGGCAGCAGGATGCCCACTACGAAATCGTCGGCACGGGAACGACGGGGCACGCAGAGTCCGTGCAGGTCAAATTCGATCCGAAAAAAGTGAGCTACGGACGGCTGCTGCAGATCTACTTTTCGGTGGCGCATGACCCGACCGAGCTCAACCGCCAGGGACCGGATACGGGCACGCAATACCGCTCGACCGTTTTCCCCACGACGGACGAGCAAGCGAAGGTCGCGAAGGCTTACATTTCACAGCTCAACGGCGCCCACGTTTTCTCGGCGCCCATCGTCACCACGATCGAGGCTGGCCGCACATTTTATCCGGCCGAGAATTATCATCAGAATTTCCTGACGCTGAACCCGACCTATCCATACATCGCGATCAACGATCTGCCGAAGGTCGAGAACTTGAAACGGCTGTTTCCAGAGAACTATCGGGTCGAGCCGGTGCTGGTTTCACTCGCCAAAGCCTCGAATTGAGCGGCTCGCGAGGCTCGAATTCCAAAAACTTTTGCCTTGACGTCATCCCCGCATAGGCGGGGATCCGTCCGAGGATCGGCAGACTACAATATATCGGCTTGGATAGATTCCGGCCTGCGCCGGGATGACGTTCTTGGCGGCTGCGCGCTCTAAGCGTTACGCGCGATCGGCTCGAGATCTTCCGTGTAGATCGAATACATCGGCTCATCCTGAAGAATGACGTCGGTGTATTCGCCGTAGCCGTTGAATTGGGTCGCCATCGCGCGTGCATAGGCGCCGAGATTGCCGATCTCGATGTAGTCGCCTTCGCGTACCGAGGCGGGCAGCATAAACGGCCCTTTCATGTGATCGATTGAATTGCACGTCGGCCCCCAGAACTCGAAGGGCTCAAGCGGCTCGTTGGGATCAAGGCCCGGACGGATCAGACGGACGGGAAAGACGAAACCCAGATGCGCGCTATCGAAGAGTGCGCCGTACGATCCATCGTTGATGTAAAGCTGATTGCCGGGCTTCCTCAGATCAACCTTGACGATCAGGCTTTCGGCTTCCGCGACGAGCGCGCGGCCCGGCTCGCAGATCAGGCGGCAATGCTCGGTCACCGGCATCTTCGCCATCGACGCCTTGATCACTTCGATGAAGTCCGACAGCCGCGCCGGAACGCTGTCGGTGTAGCGCGACGGGAAACCGCCGCCGATGTCGATCGCATCGACGACGACTCCGGCTTTGACGATAAGCTTTTTCACTTCATCGAACGCCATCGCGTAGGCGTCGGGTGTCGTCGTTTGCGAGCCGACGTGGAAGGTGATGCCAAGCTCGTCGGCAACCTGCCGCGCCTTTACGAGCAATCGCTGCGCCCGCTGTCCGGAGATGCCGAACTTATGTTCCAGCGGCACGCGGCTATTCTTCGCCGGAACCGAGACGCGTACGAAAAGCTCGAGGTCCGTCGCGCCCTCGGTCTCCTCGACGATCTTGTCCAGCTCGTCCTCGGTGTCGAGGGCGAAGCATTTGATGTCATAGTCGAAGTAAGCGCGGCGGATGGCGTAGCGCGATTTCACCGGATGCATGAAGTGCAGGCGTACGCCAGGGATGGTCGCGGCGTCCTCGAGTTCGGCAACGGATGCCACGTCGAACTGCTTGATCCCCGCGCCGTAGAGCGCGCCGAGAAGGAAGACGGAGCTGTTCGCCTTATAAGCGTAGGCAACCTCGCCAGGAAAATTGTTGATAAACCAGCGCGCAGCTCGGCCCGCGGCGTGGGGACGAGCGGCGAAGACCGGAAGCTCCGGCTTCATCTCGGTCACCATCTCAAGGGCGCTGGCAAACTTCTCCATCGCGAAAGAACCTCCTGAGGAAGAGCTATCCGGTTTCGCGCGCGGCAGCCGAGCGATGTCGGCTCTGGATACAATATTGAAGGGGTGCATTTAGGTATCTCGGCTCCCTCTGTAAAGCCTTTCCCGAACCCAAACGCTTTTCAGGGTTGCCGGATTCTCTCTTGAAGGCGAGTACACGGTGGCGATTGGCACACGGAGCGATGCCTTTCGGCACCTGTGGTGTGCGACAGTCTGATGAAGCGCCCCGTTTGCTGGCTTCGTGTCGCTGTCGCCGGAGCGCTACTTCAGCCCCAAAACGAGGACGGCACGTCCGTCGCGGAGCGATTTCCCGCTTACCACGTCGGGGCGGGGCGGATCGATCCGTTCGCCACGATCCCGCCGGCGTCGAATGGCGCCGGCGCGCGCGATGCTGGCGCGTTCGGCCTTTTCCGGGTTCGTGCGCATCTCCCAGTCCGTCACGAGAGTGTCTTCAATAAAGTTCTCCCAGTTTCCGAGAACCGTGAAACGCTGGTGCAGAAAATCGTGTTCAATCCCGAACGGAGGGGCGGACCGTGTCGAACAGCGGCCGAGAACCGTTTCGGCGCCTTCTTCCTTGTAGCGGAACTGGAAGCGCGCCTTGGGGGGCGGGATGCTTACGGGCGTATCCGCCTTCAGCAGATTGTCGGTCTGGAAGTCGCTCGGGAACAGCACCGTCGCGACGCCTTCCGCATCGACGCTGATGACGGTCAGATAGCAGTCGTTGTCGGCTTGGGCCTTGATGGTTACGAGGTCGCCCGGAACCGGACGCGGCTTATCGAGCCACATGCTGAGGCCGATCTCGGATTTCACTTCCCGGAGGAAGCCCGCGGAGGTCGTCGGCTTCGGCGTATCGATCCCCTTGAGGAGGGAAAAGAGGCGCTCCAGGTCTGATCGCGACAGGACGCCGTGAAGGAGGCGGCGCGCGAGCGGGGCCGCCGCCCCTTTGGCGTCCGCAAGCTCATTCAGAAACTGCTTTCGCTCGAGCCCCGTCTCGCCGAGCGCCACCTCGAAATCCGCGCCTTCCCGATATCGCCGCGCAAGGCCCGAGACCAACTCTTCGCCGTGGAGCCTCATCCCGAGATCGACGCCAACGGCCTTGGTCGCGGCCCGATAACGGTCAGTGCCGCCGAGCATCAACAGCGCGTTTTCGCTGTCCGTGCCAAAAAGCGGCAGCGACGCACGCCGATCCGCGGGCATCGGGGCAGAGGAGATATCGAGCGGACCTGCGGCTCTGAAGTCGTCCTTGGTTTCGACCAATCCTTCGGTGTGACAAGCGAAGCAATTGTTGCCGGCCTTCGTCGCCGGCTCGACGGCATCGGCCTCGACGCCCGCATAAGGTTTTTCAATGCCGGGCAACACACGGTCGATGCGATTGCCCTGGGCATCGAACAACGCGAACCCGTAAAAGCCGTTCGGCAATTCGATGAGGGCGCGAATTTGGTCCGGCTTGAAGGGCGATTTTGCCTTTGTCGCGGTTTTCGGGCCAAGCGGATGATCGAAAATATTCTGGTCTCCCGTGCTCGTCGAGAAATCATAGACGAGCCACATCCCTGCCCGGCTTCCCGGATGCCGCTCGATCAGGCGATTGCCACGGGTCACTGCGCTTTCGCGGATGGCAATCCGGCGCACGGAGCCCGCACGGATATCGGCGTCGACATCGGTCCCATTCATCTTGGCGAGCGCCGACAGTTTCTGAGGAAGCCCGAGCAGCTCATAATACAGCGGCGTCTCGCCCGCCGCGGCGGCGAGCCAGTCGCCGTTGACGATTACGGCCTTGCTACCGGCCGTTTTCAGGACGTCGGGCGCCACCGCATGAACGAGCGCCGGCGGGTAGGCCTTTTCGACGAGCGTCCATCGCTGAGCGTCCCAGCCGAAATCGGCGAGGCGGAACGACAGCACGGTGCCCGCTGCGTCGAGCGGTGTCAGCTTTACGGGTTCGGAAGCCCAGGACAGGCTATTCATCAGCTTATTGAGCGCTGCTCCGTAGGCGGTCATTTCGGCAGGTGTGGCGCACGCATTGTAGAGGTGAACGAGGGAAATGAAGCGCACGTCCCTGCCCTGGTCGCGTTCGAGACGCTGGGCGTCACGCATCATCTTATCGACGTCGATCGGACGAACTGGCTGGCGCGAAGGGCATGTCTGTGCGGCGGCAGGGAGATCCTTGATCCAGCGCCGGACGGTTTCAATGTCGTCGGGCTGCGGCTCCGATGCCGCGTTCTCACCGGAGAATACGTCGAGCGGCGCATGGCGCGTCTCAAGCATATCGTAGAGGGGCGAGGCGTCGGGAATTCCCGGCCTCACAAGGATCGGATCGCGCGCCAGGTCGTCGACCGACAGAATGTTCGCAAGGCCGCCCGATGCCAGCGGACGCTCAAGCTTGCCGGTTTGGTGACAGCGCGCGCAATACGTTTCGAGGACATCGTAAGTTTTCGCGGCGCGCGGTTCTTCCGGACGCGGCGGAACCGCCGGAGAGGCAGCCTTCGCGGCGCTTTGCCGGTCGGCGGCGCTGACGCGATCACCGAGCAATGCGATGCTAAAAAAGCCCGCCAGCAGGCATGCAAAGCCTATCCGGTATCTGAACTGCACGTCGTCTCTCGCGCCCTGCCCCTCGTCCGGCTTCGCTTAAGGCCGGGGCGCGGCACCATAGTGGCGCTTTCGGCGATCTTCCAGGCTCGGCCGGATTAGAAGCGCTCGTAATAGGAGCGGATGTTTACGGACTATTAAGAGGTGTGAATACTTCGTTAAATTCATCATTTGCGAGTTAGTCATCGCAAGACTTCAAAATCGACGGCCTTGTAAAAGTCGGTTACAAGAAACTTACTTGAATACATTGAACCCGGGGTTATCAGATGGACCTCAAGGCAGCCGGTGATCGAAATTCCAAAGTCGACCGTTTGACGCGCGCGGGCATGGCAGTGTGTTTCCTGGCGACCGGAGCGCTGTTGATCGGCACGCTTGCATTCAATGAGCTTCACGAGGGCCCGGGCTTCCAATTTCCGCTCGCGAACCAACTACTTTCCCACTCGTCCCACTAGCCACGTTTGATTTGTCACTTATTCGATTTTGTTTTCACTCCCCTCCGATCCCACCACTCCGATCCACTTGGGGCCCTCCGCGAACAGCGCAGGGCCCCTTCTTTTTGCCGTGAGTCACTTTTGCCGTGACATTAGGGGGCGCCGGCGCCGGTCGAGCTCTTCACGATGACGACGTAGCCGCTCTGCTTAAGACCTGACACGACTTGCTCCAGGTGCGCGCGATCCCGCGTTTCGATGACAAGATGAAGCTCCGTTCCCTTTGCCGGAACGTCTGTAAAAACGCGCTGATGATAGACTTCGACAACGTTAGCGCCGGCCTTGCCGATGATTCCGGCGACCTGGGCGAGTTGCCCAGGGCGATCGGGGATATCGATTGCGAGGCGGGACAGGCGGCCATCGCGCGCCAACTCGCGCGTCAAGACGCTCGCCAACAGGCGCGTGTCGATGTTGCCGCCACACAGGACGAGCCCGATTTTGCGGCCCTTATAGAGCCTATTGGCGCCGATCAAAGCCGCAAGGCCCGCGGCACCGGCACCTTCGACGACGGTCTTCTCGATCGTGATCAACAAAGAGACCGCACGTTCGAGATCCTGTTCCGACACCAACAGAATGTCGTCGACAAGGGCTTCGACGATCTCGCGGGTAACGCTGCCAGGCGTCGTCACGGCGATGCCTTCCGCGAGCGTATCGCCGCCGACAGGAAGGGAGGATTTTTTCACGGCATTGAGCATCGAGGGATAAAGCTGCGCCTCGACCCCGATCACCTTGATCTTCGGATTGATTGCCTTAGCTGCAACCGCCATTCCAGAAATCAAGCCGCCGCCGCCGATCGGCACGATCAGGACTTCGAGATCGGGCGCGACGGCCAGCATCTCGACTGCGACCGTCCCCTGGCCCGCGATGACGGCTGGATCGTTGAAGGGGTGGACGAACGTCATGCCCCGCTCGGTGCCGTAGGCGACCGCGAAAGCATAAGCTTGCTCCAGCGTCTGGCCCTCGAGAATGACGTGGGCGCCGTGGCTGCGGGTATTCTCGACTTTGATCGTCGGCGTCGAGGCCGGCATGACGATCGTCGCGGGGATGCCGAGCCGATGGGCGTGATAAGCCACCCCTTGTGCGTGATTGCCGGCCGACATCGCGATGACGCCGTTTTGCCGTTCAGTCTCCGAGAGCGACAGCAGCTTGTTGAGCGCGCCGCGCTCCTTGTAAGATGCGGTAAACTGCAGGTTCTCGAATTTGAGCCAGATTTCGGCATTGAGGAGCGTACTAAGCGTCCGGCTCGGCTCGAAACGCGTCGGGATGACCGCACCGCGGATGGCATCGGCCGCCCGGGCGACATCGCCATAAGTCACGGCAAGCGGTGAGGAGGAGGTCAGAGTTGCCAATTTTGTCATTATCTTCCGGCAGGTGTTATGGAGGCTCGCTTCTTAGCATATCGCTCGGCATTTCGTCGGATCGGAATTCGACGTTCAACCGTTCATAATGTGCTCAGGTTTTTGCATTTATCGGCTAGCGAAGCAGGAGGCTTTCCCATTGATTCCCCGCCCGGAGACCGTGAATGGACCGTCCGTTTAAGCTGATCCTGGCAGTCGCGGTACTGCTCGTCGGCTCGGCTGCGCCTTCTGCGGGACAGCAGTTCGAATACACCCCTTACAGGGGATCCAACAATACGGGCCAGCCGCCCGATCCGCCGCCGGACAATTACACGCCGACGCATCCGGACGGGCCGGCCCCCGGAGGCGCGTCCGGCGACGCGGCGGCACCGGCGTATAATGGCGGCGGCGCCGACGCCTATAGTGGTGGCAATCGCGCTGCAGGCTCCTCGGGCGGCGGTTACGCTACCCCGCGGGGAACCTACTCCCCTTCCGAAGACGTCTTCTCTCCTGCGCGCGGCGGACGCGGAACGTCGCCTCCGTCCGTGCCGCCACCGCGCGGCGTCGGTGGACCGCCTCCCGGCGATCTGGGCGGCGACCTGCCGCGCATTGAAGTCCAAGCGGCCGCACCCGACGATGGTGTCCCCTATTCGGTCCGCAAGCGCGACGCGCATCGCGCTGCAATTCAAGGTTGGAGAAGCAAGGTCGCCGATCGCTATGGTCCGGAATTTTCCCACTGGCGCATCGCTGTCGGAAAACGCGTCGACTGCCACCCGGATCGTCGCGACGGCATCATCTGCACCGCGAGCGCCCAGCCGGTGCGCGGATTTGACCGCGATAGCTCTTGGGATCCGGTTCGCCGCTAGGAATCGCCGCTTTGGTCGCGGGATACGCCTGCCGCGAGACACTGGACGGTTGATCGCGGCGTTTCTTTTTGCCATCTGCGGCTGCGATCGCGAGACGCGATGAGCAACGCAGGCGGGAATGGTCGACATGGCAAAGGTGGCATGGCTGGGTTTGGGCGTCATGGGCTATCCCATGGCTGGCCACTTGAAAGTGCGCAGCGGGCACGACGTCGTCGTCTACAATCGAACGGCGGCCAAAGCTGAGAAATGGCAACGGGAATTCGGCGGCGGCGTTGCCGCAACTCCGGCCGAAGCGGCGCATGACTGCGAGGTGGTGTTTGCGTGCGTCGGAAACGACGACGATCTGCGCAGCATGACAACTGGACCCAGCGGCGCCTTCCAATCCATGAGCGTGGGCGCCGTCTTCGTCGATCACACGACGGCGTCGGCAAAGGTGGCGCGGGAACTCTCAGCCGCAGCCGACAGCAGCGGCTTCAAATTCCTCGATTGTCCGATTTCCGGCGGCCAAGCGGGTGCCGAGAATGGGGTCCTGACCGTCATGGCAGGCGGCGATGCGGCTGCCTTCGCCGCAGCCGAGCCCCTCATCAAGACCTACGCGCGCGCCATTCGGCTCATGGGGCCATCGGGTTCGGGGCAGCTTGCGAAAATGTGCAATCAAATCGCCATCGCCGGCCTCGTCCAGGGCTTGGCTGAGTCCATTCATTTTGCCGAATGCGCCGGGCTCGACGTTGCGGCGTTGATCGAAACGATCTCGAAAGGCGCGGCGCAATCGTGGCAGATGGACAATCGCTGGCAGACAATGCACGAGCGCAAATTCGATTTCGGTTTTGCCGTCGATTGGATGCGCAAGGATCTCGCCATCTGCTTCGAGGAAGCCGCGTCGAACGGTGCCGATCTGACTATCGCGCAACTCGTCGATCGCTTCTACGGCGATGTCCAGGCGCTCGGGGGCAACCGGTGGGATAGCTCAAGCCTCATCGCACGTCTGAAGCCCAACGACATGGATTGACGTCGCGGGCTTAAGCCTCCGCTCTTTCGCTTTTCGAGGATCGCTCGGTGATCGCAAATTGCAGCGGAAGGGCGGTCGTATACTTGATTTGCTCCATGGCGAAGGCCGATGAAACCTTCGCGATGTCGACGCGGGAGATCAGCTTTTTATAGAACGCGTCGTAGGCGGCGATGTCCGGTACCGCGACGCGCAGGAGATAATCAATTTCGCCGGACATGCGGTAGAACTCGACGACCTCGGGAAACTCGGCGACCGCGGCGTGGAACTTTTCGAGCCAGTTCAGCGAGTGCTTATCGGTCTTGATCGAGACGAAGACCATGACGCCCGCGTTGACCTGCTGAGCGTCGAGGATCGCGACACGGCGCTGGATGACGCCCGATTCTTCAAGCTTCTGGACACGGCGCCAGCACGGCGTGGTCGATAGTCCGACTTCCTTGCCGATCTCAGCCACCGGGTGCGTGCAATCCTGCTGGAGAATGCGCAGGATTTTGACGTCCATTTCGTCGAGCATACGGCGATATCCTCCCGCAGGGAACCATGTTTTTACATGGATTGTGCTTTTCAGAGATTATTATTCCATGACTTAGGCCTGTCAACGAAATTATTGGCAATTTTTTCCAATTCTAGCCGCCACGACGTGTGTGTCCACGCTCTGGTTGTTGATGCAATCAGGCCGTTGCGCTTGGCCGTGATGACGCCTCCTCATACCAGCGCGTGACATTGGCAAAGGCATCGGGCCTGCCGAGGCGTGCGGGCTTCATGAAGTCAACGGCGACCAATGCCGTGATGTCCGCAATCGAATAGTCGCCTCCGGCGATAAAGCGGCTCGCGGCGAGGCGGGCATCCAGCCGTCCGAGTTCGAAAGGTACTTTCTGCTTGTTGGCTTCGCCCCACGCCGCGATTTGCGGTATTTCGAGGTGCGCCATCTTCGGATGAAGGTGGCGGAAGGCGCTGAAGACCGCGCTATGTAGCCCAAACTCGACACGCCTGTTCCACATCTCGACCTCGGCCTTGCCGACGGCACCGACGCCGAATAATGGAGGCTCGGGTGCGACCTCTTCGAAGTATCGGCAAATCGCTACGGTTTCGGAGATGGCTCGGCCGTCGTCGAGCACGAGCACCGGAACGCGATGCCACGGATTGAGCTTCGCGAAGTCGCCGCTTTTGAGGTCGTCGGTCATCATGTTGATTTCCTCGCGGGGCACCACGATGCCCTTCTCGGCAAGGAATATATTCACCCGTCTCGGGCTCGGAGCAGCGTGCGTTTCGATGATGCGCATCGGGTCACCTCACCTCTTTCCCGGAGTGCTCCGCGCGCCAGTCGTGAGGCTCTTGGAATTCACCGGCCCACAGCCCGCGCCTTTCCGACCGGGCTCTGGCCTGCTCGCTCCGGTAGCCGCCGAACGCTATGGCCATTCCGGATAAGACCATTCCGGCGTTGAGGTCACGCCCGCCTGCCCGACAATGCCCGAGCATCCTGCCATAGACGTCACGCTCAGTGATGTCGCAGGTTACATTGTCATCGCCGATGGTGCGAACAAGCTCGCTGCGAGCCGCTTCGCCGCACTTCCAAGCTCCGCCGTCTCGTTCGCAGTCCTGCTTCCATTCGGGGGCATCTATGCCCTTCAAGCGGACTTCGTTCCGGCCGACCCACAAGCTGTCGCCGTCAATCGGCTCGCCATAACCTGCGACGTTCGGAGGAAATGGGTCGTTGGCAGACAGAGCGCGCCGCCACCTGCCGTGGTCGTGGCCGAACAGAATTATTGCGGCTGCGAAGGTTAATATCAGGGCAAGCTTTATATATGACGCCCAGTTTCGGGGCCCCTGCCGCCACTTCGGCGAGGTTGGAGGGCGCCGATAAGGCTTGGTTGTACCTCTCACTCTTTCCGCCAATGGGGGGTCCCTTAAGGCTTGCTTTAATAAATTGCCGCCACTTTACGGACAACGCCGGCGCGGAAGCCGTGCGGCTTCACCGATGGGATAACGGCTCGCGGGATGGACGACAACGCCGATAGCGTCGAACCGGCCGCTGTAAAACCAGCAGGACCGGCGCGGCAGGTCCAACCGCGGGATGAACTCAAGTCGTTCCGCGAACGGTTGACTCACGGCACCGTCCACAAGCCGGAATTCGAATACGAGCTGCTCACGATGTTCGCGCGCAACGAGACGAGCGCGCCCTTCGCGATGCCGGCACTCTGCTTCATCTTCTACATCACATCGATGTTCTGGGCGTCCTTCCCCGAGGCGACGACATGGATCGCCATCGTGTCGATCTCGCGCGTCTACATGCTCGACCAATGCCGGCGCCTGCTCTCCATCCCGCGGAACGAGGTCAACATCGGTCAATGGCGTCGCCATTTCAATCGCATCGAGCTCGTGAACGGCTTGGCGCTCGCGGCCTTCGCGCTGATCGGCATTTCAATTGATGGCCACCACGGTGCGTCGCCCGCGACGTTCTCCTCGCACGTTTTCATCTTTGCGACGCTGATGGTCGTGCTCGCCATCCGAATGACGTTCGCCTCGACGCTCCCCCGGCTATTTCTGGCCGGCACCGTTCCAATGACCGTCGCCGTGGCGGTGCGCCTCTTCACGCTCGGCGATCCGTTTTATTTCGCGCTCGCCTCGATGGCGATCGGCATCCATGTCTTCTTCGTGTATCTGGCGCGAGGCCTGCACTCGACGGCTTTGGCAATGGTGGAATTTCGCGCCGAGAAGGACAGCCTGATCTCCGAGCTCGAAGAGGCTAGCGCCATTTCGGACGAAGCTCGCCGCCGCGCAGAATCCGCGAACAAGGCAAAATCGCGCTTCCTCGCCACCATGAGCCATGAGTTGCGTACGCCGCTCAATGCCATCATGGGCTTCTCCGAGGTCATGGAAAAAGAGCTACTCGGGCCGATCGGCAGCGATCTCTATCGGGAGTACGCGCACAATATCTATGAAAGCGGCGATCACCTGCTCTGCATCATCAATGAAATTCTGGATCTCTCGCGGATCGAAGCCGGCCGCTACGATCTCAATGAGGAAACGATCCGCCTCACGGATGTCGCGGAGGATTGCCAGCGGCTGGTGAAGATCAAGGCGGACGCCAAGGCGCTCACCATCGTCGAGGATTTTGCGCCCGATCTGCCGCACGTCTGGGCAGACCCGCGCGCGTTACGCCAAATCTGCCTCAACCTGCTTTCCAACGCGTTGAAGTTCACGCCGAAGGGCGGTCGCGTCACGCTCGTCGTCGGACACACACAAGATGGCGGACAATTTCTGACCGTGGCAGATACCGGCCCAGGCATCCCGAAAGACGAGATCCCACGCGTCCTGCAGGCATTCGGACAGGGCTCGCTCGCCCATGAGACGGCGGAGGGCGGCACCGGGCTCGGTCTCCCGATCGTCCAAAATCTCATCCATCTGCACGGTGGCACGTTCGATCTGCATTCCGAACTTCGCAAGGGAACCGAAGTGACGGTCACGCTTCCATCCCAGCGCGTCTTGCATGAGATTTCGCCGTTGCAGCCGCTTGGCGAGGAGCGTCACCGCGATCCGACACCACCCAGGCCGCCGCGCCAACCGCGCATGCGGCCAGCCTCTCCCTTCGGCGGCGATACGCCGTTCCGCCTCTCGGGCGAGGGCGATCGGCGCCGCACAGTCTTCTAGGTCAAGCGATGCTCTTCTTGCTTTTCATTATCGTCATCGGGCTTGCCGGAATTCTTGGCATGACCGCTTTCGGGGGGCTCAATTTCGATGCCTTTCCCGACTTGCCGGTCGCAGCGTCGGTCATCGGCATTCTTGCGGCGCTCTACCTCGCCACTCTCCTCAGTCATCGCGGCGAGCGACGGCTGGCTTTATGGCCGACACTTGCTGCCTGCGTCTCCGGTGCCATTCTCGTCGCCGGGGCGTTCAACAAAAGCGCACCTATCACTTTCACCAACCTTTTTGCTTTTGCCAAGCCGGCGGATGACCCCGTGTCGCCGACACACGACGCCTCGGCATCGGTGCGCCTCCGGCGGCTCGACGGCGGTGGCTTTTTCGCCAATTCCGAAATCAATGGCGCGGCGATGACGGTTCAGATCGACAATGGGGCCGCAACCGTGATCCTCCGGCAATCCGATGCCGAGAAAGCGGGTATCGATGTTGGCAGCCTCGCCTTTGACACACCTCTCAGAACGGCGAACGGGGTCAGCTATCTGGCGCCCGTCCGATTGAAGTCGGTGCGCATAGGTCCCCTTGTCATGGATGACGTCGAAGCGTTGGTCGCCCGCGCGGGAACCCTTAACGAAAACCTGCTGGGTACCAGTTTTTTAAGACGTTTGGCCTCCTATGAGGTGGCAGGCAATTTCGCAACTTTGCGGCAGTAGGGACCATCGCTACAGGTCTTGGCGGCTCTGGTGAAAGGGCGACCGGAATGTCATCGGCAACGGCCAGTCTTTTCGCCTCGTTCGCGATCGCCGCAGCGGGCGCCGCCGGTCTTGCCTATACGCTGAGCCATCCCGGTGTCGTGGCTGGATTGTTCGATCGGGCCATGACGTCTTCGGGGTTTGTGACCTCGACGGAGCCCACCAAGACGAGCAACACCACGCCCGACGCCGAGGATGCTGTCACTGCGCCCGCACCCGAGCCCGGCAGCGTGACCCTACCCGCCGGCAAATATGGCCACTTTGAGGCGGAAGCCGAGATCAACGGCCGCGATATCGACGTGATGGTCGACACGGGAGCGTCGCTCGTCGCGCTCACCTATGATGACGCCGAGCGAGCCGGAATTTTCGTAAAGCCATCAGACTTCACGCATAGGGCCCAGACGGCCAACGGCATCGCGCGTGTGGCGCCTGTCACCATTTCGCGTATCCGGATCGGTGATATTACCGTGCGCGACATTCGGGCGGTCGTCTCCGAGCGCGGTGCCTCGGAGCGGACGCTGCTTGGTATGTCCTTCCTAGGACGCCTGTCGCGTGTCGAAATGCGCGGCGCGACGCTCGTGCTTGAAGAGTAAGTATTCCACTTTTCCGCCTTCAACATTGCTGATAGAGCGGCGCGTCGGAACCTCGCGCTGCCCTTGGCGCTTTAGGGTTTTCGATGAACAATGTTCGAGGAGAGGCTTATGCTGCCGAAGCCGCGTGCTGATCTGAAACCCAACACCGCAGACTTCGAGCGCTTCCCGCTCGTCAAGCCGACCGGTTTCCGCGAATACGACGCGCGCTGGCTCTACCCGCAAGAGATCAACCTGATGGGGCTCAATGCGGTTGGCCTTGGCATGGCAACATTGTTCGCGCGCCGCGGCGTGCCGAAGCGCATCGTCGTCGGCCACGACTATCGCTCGTACTCGGCCGCCGTGAAGCAGGCGCTGATGACAGGGCTCCTCGCGGGAGGCTGCGAGGTTCACGACATTGGTCTCGCGCTTTCTCCGATGGCTTACTTCGCGCAGTTCGAACTCGACGTCGAAGGCGTCGCGATGGTGACGGCCAGTCATAACGACAATGGCTGGACCGGCATCAAGATGGGATTGTCGCGACCGCTGACGTTCGGCCCCGACGACATGTCGGAACTGAAGTCGATCGTGCTCAACGGCGAATTCGAGGCGAGAACCGGCGGGCGCTATATCTTCGTTCCGGATCTGGGCGAACGCTACATCAAGGCTTTGACGAACCGCCCGAAGCTCAAGCGCCGTCTCAAAGTCGTCGCCGCCTGCGGCAACGGCACAGCGGGCGCTTTCGCGCCGCAAGTTCTGGAAGCGGTCGGCTGCGAGGTCGTGCCGCTCAATACCGATCTCGACTACACCTTCCCGAACCACAACCCGAACCCGGAAGACATGAAAATGCTTCACGCGGTTTCGGCCAAGGTTCTCGAGACCGGCGCCGATGTCGGCTTGGCGTTCGACGGCGACGGTGACCGCTGCGGTGTCGTCGCCAACGACGGTCACGAGATCTTTGCAGACAAGGTCGGCGTGATGCTGGCGCGCGATCTCTCGGCGATCCACAAGAAAGCGAAATTCGTCGTCGACGTGAAGTCGACGGGCCTTTTCTCGACAGATCCCGTGCTCATCGCCAACGGCGCGACGACGAGCTATTGGAAGACCGGCCACAGCTACATTAAACGCTACAACTTCGAGCACAAGACGCTCGTCGGGTTCGAGAAGTCGGGTCACTTCTTCTTCAACGAGCCGCTCGGCCGCGGTTACGACGACGGATTGGTGTCGGCGCTTGCGGTTTGCGACATGCTCGATCGCAGCCCCGGCAAATCGGTCGCCGATCTTCGCGATGCGCTGCCCAAGACCTACGGTTCGCCGACGATGTCGCCGCATTGCGACGACGAAACGAAGTATGGCGTCGTCGATCGGATCACCGAGCACTACGTCCGCCAGAAGGAAACCGGCGGGCACGTTGCTGGACAGGCGATCCGCGATCTCATCACCGTCAACGGCGTGCGCGTTATGCTGGAAGATGGAACGTGGGGTCTCGTTCGAGCCTCATCCAACAAGCCGGAGCTTGTCGTCGTCGTCGAAAGCCCGACGTCGGAAGCCAACATGAAGGCGATCTTCAAGGACATCGATCAGCAGCTTTCGCGCTTTCCCGAGGTCGGCGAGTACAATCAGAAAATCGCAGTTTAAGTTGGCGCTGGCGACTCCCCTCCGGGGAGCCGGCCGCCAGCGCGGCCTCTGAGTTTACGTTAGAGACTCCGCTTTGCGGAGTCGGCCGCCGGCACATTAAGTCAATAACGTCCACAAAAAGCGCGCGACGACTGTGGAGATGAAAATCGCGAAGGCCAGTTCGAGCGTGCGCTTCGAAACACCGTGCGCGACCTTGACGCCGTAAGGCGCGGCAAGAACGGAGAGCGGTGCGATCAGGCAGGCGCCGAGGCTGACGTAGCCGAGCGAAAGCGGCGGCAAACCGGGTTCACCCCACCCCGAGATGATATAGCCCACGATGCCCGGAACGGCGATGATGGTTCCGATACCCGTGGCGGTGCCGACGGCCTTCAAAAGCGGCATCCCGTGCAGCGTGAAAAGCGGCACGGTGAACGTTGCGCCACCGATGCCCATCAACGTCGAGACGAGGCCGATGAGGAGAGCGGCGCCTTCCAGCCAGGGCGGCGCCGGCAGCGTATCGGCGAGTTTCCAGTCGTCACGGCCGAGGAACATTTTCAGCGCCAGCAGCGTGCCGAAGACCACCCATATCCAGCGCAGCATCTCGCTGCTCGCATAGTACGCGATCACGCTGCCAGCGACGACGCCAAAGAAGATCCACGGCCCCATCCGCTTGATGACGTCGATATCGACGGTGCCCCGTGCACGAAACGCCGAGAACGAGCGAAAAACCGTCGGCGCGATGACTCCGAGCGTCGTCCCGAGCGTGACGTGCATGCGAACGTCTTCAGGAACGCCAGCGGCGCCAAAGACCTCATAGAGCACCGGCACGAGGACGCCGCCGCCGCCAATGCCGAGAAGTCCTGAGAGAAATCCAGCAAGCAGCCCGGCGCCCGCGAGCAAAGCCAGCATTTCGATCAAATAGGTGGTCGATACCGCGGCAGATGACATGCGCTCGTCTCAGGCCGCGTCCGGCTGGTCTTCGCGGCTGACGCCGTGCTCTGCAAGCGCGATCGCGTCGGCGAGAACCTCGGCGGGGGCCGACGCCTTGGTGGCACTTTCACCGAGGACACGGCGGAACGAACGTCCGCGCGGCTGACCGTGATAGATGCCGAGGACGTGGCGGGTGATGTTCGACAGGCGGCCGCCATTGGCGATGTGACGGCTCGCATAGGGAAGCAGTTCGGATAGCGCGTCGCCACGCGTCGGCGCGACCGGCGGCTCGCCGAAGATCTCATGATCAACGCCCGCCAGAATATAGGGATTTTGATAAGCGGCGCGGCCGAGCATGACGCCGTCGACATGCTCCAGGTGCGCCTGCGCATCTTCGATCGTCTCGATGCCGCCGTTGAGAACGATCGTAAGATCGGGACGCTTTGCCTTCAGGCGGTAGACGCGCTGATAGTCGAGCGGCGGGACTTGCCGGTTCTCTTTGGGTGACAAGCCCTTCAGCCAAGCCTTGCGGGCATGGACGACGAAAGTTCGGCAGCCCGTCTCCGCGACGACATCGATAAATCTCTGCAGGTCGGCCTCGGCGTCCTGATCGTCGATGCCGATGCGGCACTTGACGGTGACCGGAACCGACTGGCTTTCGCGCATCGCCGCGACACAGTCTGCGACGAGTTCAGGCTCCGCCATCAAACATGCGCCGAAACGTCCCTCCTGCACGCGATCGGACGGGCAGCCGACATTCAGATTGATTTCGTCGTAGCCGCAGCCGGCGCTGATACGCGCGGCCTTCGCGAGCTTTGCCGGGTCCGAGCCGCCGAGTTGCAGGGCGATGGGGTGTTCTTCTTCGGAAAATCCAAGCAGCCGGTCGCGGTCTCCGTGGATCACAGCGTCAGCCGTGACCATTTCCGTATAAAGCAAGGCGCGCTTCGTCAGCCGCCGATGGAAGACTCGGCAGTGCCGGTCGGTCCAATCCATCATGGGCGCGACGGAAAATCTATGTGCCTGATATTCCATAAAAACCTGACAGGCGAAGACAACGAAACTTTTGCCACGCACACGTTGGAAGGCAATTCAGCCCCTCGCAGGAGGTGGTTATAACGCGAGTTCAGCTGATACCAGCTTTTCAATAGTCTGCCCTTTGGACGCTGGCGAGTTCCGATCGTGCGGAAGCGCCAATATGCCTCGCGATCGGCGCTCGCCACCGTTAACACAGCTGACCAATTGCGGCGCCGCAACGCCGTCAGTAACGCTCTTCTCCAAGACCGCTATTCTTGCGGGTACTTTTCTCGCTATGCTCCGTGGGCTGATCGGGGAACGCGCATGCCGCTTTTTATTTCGACGATGCCCTTGTGGTTCGCCGCGATTGTCATCGTCGTGCTTCCGACGATTATCGCCATGGCGGGGCCGGTTTTCATTCGCCGCCGGGTCACACTTGAGCGATTGACGACCAACAATGAGATCGCGGGATTCAAGTTTGCGACGGTCGGCGTCATCTATGCGGTCTTGATCGCGTTCGCGGTCATCGTGGTGTGGGAGCGGTTCAACGATGGTGAAGTTGCCGTTCTCCAGGAAGCCGGCGCCGCTGCGACCGTCTATCGCCTGACGACGGAGCCCATTCCCGAGCTTTCCGCCACCCGCAATGCGCTCGACCGCTATTTGAAGCTCGTGATTGAGCGCGACTGGCCGCGAATGGCAGAAGAAAAGGGAAGCTCCGAAGTAACGCACTCCCTTGATTATCTTTATGCCTCAACCCTTCGATTGGCCAACAAAGGGTCGCTGGCGCAGCCGATCCTTTCTGAGCTGCTCAAGCAGCTTGACGTCATTACGCAGGCACGACGAACCCGGTTGCAGCTCGCATCGGGTATCGTTCCCGATATTCTGTGGGCCGCACTCTTCATCGGCGCGTTTTTGACGATCGGGTTCACGTTCTTTTTCGGAACAGAAAATCTTTCCGCCCAAGTCCTGATGACAGGGATTTTGTCCGTCATCGTGTTTACGGGGCTGCTGGTCATCGTGGCGATCGATCACCCGTTCTCTGGATCGGTGCATATCGACAGCGATCCGCTGCAACAGGTCCTCGATGATTTCAGCGGGCGCTGATGGCTTGGATCAAGGGCGTGAGTTGTCGCCGCCCTTTGCCGAGCGACCTGTTGTCGAGTAGAGCGGCAGCGTTCCGTTCTGGAAGGCTCGCGCATCGTAGTTGCGGAGCTCCATCGAGAATTTCACTTCAGCGGGGCCGTGCCGAAAAATTTTATCGAGCGGGCCAAAGTCGTTGACGTCGGCTTCATCCAGCACCAGACGGAAGTTGTAAGTGCCGGGCTCGCGAATGAGTTCATCGGGCTTTTGCGTCGGTCCATTGGTGTAGAACAGCACCGTTTCGGTCTTGCTGGACTTACCCGCAAGCGGAATGGGAGCGAACGGCTCAAAGCCATTGGCGCGGGCTTTATCCATCGTCCAGCGTCCGAGATCGGCAGCGTAGAAGCGTTTGGTATCGCCGGTCTTAGGGTTCGTCACTTCGAGATCCATCGATAAGACGGTGCCGGTGCGGCCGCCGTCATTCAGGAGCGTAACGGGCACCTCGATCACCTCGAAGTTGCTATTGTTGTAGGGTGCGCTGAATTGAATGACCGGCGGAACGAAGACCTTGAGGTCAGGCGCCTTGAGCGAACTATCCCAAAGACTGTAGCCGGAGAATGCGAGCGCTAACCCCGATATCGCGACCGAGAAGGAAGAACCGCGGTTGCGGCCGTAATATCCGCTTGTCTCGGTTTCAGCGCCCTCGCCAGCAAGCGCAGGTTGAGCCTTTGCCATCGTCAACACCCCCAATCCGTCGATGCGGATGGCAAGCAACCAACAGGGCCGGCGAACGTCAAGCCAAGACGTAGAAACCGCGTGCGTTCGGGGCCCGGTGTGCTTACGGCGAAACGCACCGGGGCGTTGTCAACGTTCCTTCATAAGTCGAATGTCGATTGATGGCTGCCGAATGGATCGCCTTTTCATTTTTGTCATCAATCAATTGACACATCCGCAGTCGCATTCGATCAGCGCAAGTGCCATCTACGATTGCATGAGATCGCCACTGAAAAATGGAAGAACAGATGCCTAATAAAAAACCGACAGCGCTGATCGTCGGCGCCTCGCGCGGCTTGGGTTTAGCGCTCGCCGAAACCTATATCGACCGTGGCTGGAACGTCGTGGCGACGGTGCGTGGCACGGCGCGAACCGAGCTTCACGACCTCAAGGCCCAACGCGGCGATCCGCTCGAAATCGAGACAGTCGATATCGTGGAGAAGGACCAGGTTGCGGCCCTCCACGACAGGCTGAAAGGACGGACGTTCGACCTCCTCTTCGTCAATGCAGGCGTTACCAACGATCCTGATGAAACGATTGGAGAGGTTTCGACCGATGACTTCATCCGGGTAATGGTCACCAACGCCTTGAGCCCGATGCGCGTGATCGAAACTCTTGGGGATCTGGTGTCACCCACCGGCACAATCGGCGTGATGTCGTCAGGGCTTGGCAGCGTCGCCGACAACGAGCACGGCGGCTGGGAGGTCTATCGCGGCAGCAAGGCCGCACTGAATACCCTGATGCGTAGCTACGCGGCACGTCATCGAAATGATGGGCGGTCCCTGGTGATCATCGCTCCTGGCTGGGTCCGTACCGATATGGGCGGCCCTCATGCGACTCTCAGCATCGATCAGAGCATCCCGCGCGTCGTCGATACCATTGCGGCGCAGGCCGGGAAGCCGGGACTTCGCTATCTCGATTACCAGGGACGGACGGTTCGCTGGTGAGGGTCCCGAAGCGGTCGGCGTCGCGCTATGGCGACGCCTTCACCGTCGAGCCAACGACCGCCGCGACGGCCTTTGAGTCCTGTGGCGTGGGCTCGTGATCGCTCGGCTCCTCGGTCGTCGTGGGACCGTTCTCGATGGCGTCGAGCCATTGGGCCGACTTCGCGAAGTCGGCATCGGCCCGGAACCGTTCACTGGGAACAAAGCCGTCGGAGCGACTTATGGCCTGGGCAATGAGTTTGCGGAATTCGGGCACATCGAAATACGACGCGTGCACAAGCTCTTTCCAGGTGAAGTAAGTGCTGATCGCCGTATCGGCGGTATGGGGCGGCACCGCAAATCGGATTTGTCCAATAGCGTGGCGAAACTTGGCGATCGATACGCTTGCCGCCGCGTTGCTGTAGTCGGTGATGAGGTCAGCGACGGCGGCCGGCAGACGCGGCAAGGATTTCTCGACCCACATGGGACGGTCGAGGGCGCCGATGGCGATCTCGCCGTCCGTGTCATTTCCGTAGGCGGCGCGTTTCACTTCGGCGTTCGTGATGCTGTTCAGAACCTTGCTGGCGGTGGCGCTAACGAACGTCGCGATGCCTTGGATCAATACCATCAGAACGAGCGCCAAGGCGCCTAGAATCGCTGGAACGATAATCGCCGGCACAAACAGCGACCAGAACCAACGCTTCGACCGATCTTCGAAATCAGCCGCGCCCAGCGCCCACGACAGCTCGTCGGTTACGACATGAAGCAACAAGCCGCTATTGATGGCGAGGTCGCGCCCCTCCCCGCACAGCGTTCCACCCTCGCAAGGCTGACCTTTCTTCTCGAAGAAGCGCTTTTTGAAGCGCAAGCCTCGCTCGATCGCGTCGAGGTTTGGATACGTCTGTTCGAGTGCCTGGCGCTTGGCACGATATTGTTGCCAAGCGGCTCTTCGGTCCGGCGGCGACGGGACGGCGCTCCCGCTTTCGGTCGTCACCGCTTCGCCTTCGGCTTTCCGAGCCGACATGAGCTCGCTACGTAAATTGTTCAGCGCCGCTTCGGCATCCGCAGAAGCGTTGGCATCGTAGATTTCCGTCTTCAACCATTCCGCAATGTGCACCATCGTCACCGGCGAGAGGAGGATGGCGAAATAGATGATCGGCAGCGCGATCACCGACAGCAAAGTGATCGATGAAACCGCAAAGGACTTGTCGAAGAAATCGAGCCGCGCATCCGGCAGCAGCGAAAGACCTTGGATCGCTTCGTCATCGGGGTGGGACAGCGGCAGCCAACGCGACGCGAAGTTGGTCTCGGCGCGCTTCGTCGTTCTCTTGTGATAGCTCAAGAGGCTGCGACGATCCAGCCAGCTTAGCCCCACATAAAACACCAGTGCGGGAAGACTGGCCAACAAGCCCGTGAAGATCCACACGCGCGGGAACGTGTTTCCAAAAATCGATCGCTCGGCGCCGACCTGCGACGCAATGAGATAAACCAAGAACATCAACAGCAGCATCATGGAGGCGACGAAGATCACCTTTCTTATGAGGCTCAGACGCGTCAGCAGCCATAGTTCCTTTCTGAGCTTCAGAAACGGCGTGCCGACCGTAATCCAGCGCTTCAAATTCGCGAGCGGACGACGGCGTGCGGCATTGTCGAGCAGCGCGTCGGACAAGATCGAACCGCCGTGGCTGTGGCCCACGATGCAGTACGGCTCGCTCTTGGCTTCGAGGTCGCGCATGACTTTCGTCAGCCTTTCGCCGGCCTCGCGGCGTTCGACCTCGCTATTATTGCCGCCCCAAGGAAGCGGAACGAAATTCAGCTCGCCGTCGCGCGGCTCGATGAGCCCGCGCATATCGGCTTCGAACGCGCTGCCGACTTCCCACCACTGCAGCTCGGGCATCGGGCCGCCGTTCGGATCGGCAGCGGTCGGAGCCGCAAACGTGCCATGCACGGTGATGATAGTTGCCAAAGCCCACTCCGTTATCGTCGCCTCGGCAGCCCCGGTGCAATTCCGATGGCGCGTCGACGAGGCCGCGTGTACAGAAAATCGTCCCTCAGAAAGGTACCCCATGGGGTCGGCGGCGGATGATGGCGCATCCGGCAAAAAGTATCATTGCTGCAGAGTGATTTTTGGTCTGAATGCCCGTTCGTGTGACCACGAATCCCCGGTCGTGACCGACGGATGCGCACGAGATCCTCCGATCTCGCGACCCAGATTGCAGCAATACGACATTCCAGAGGTTCTAGGCCGAAGGCTCTAGGCCGACGGGTCTGAGCGCGCGGTGGAAAGCTTTGCGCCGGCGACGAGCAGGCCGCATGAGCGCTTAACGGTGCAGGTTTTGTTCTCCCCGAGAGAACAATCCGCACACGTCGTCTGCCAGCTTAATTTTTTGCAATCTCCCTCACGTCCGGTTTTCAACCCCGCATCAGAAGAGAATATCGCGGCCGATTACTGTTTCCTCCACTGAGTATTTGCGTGCTGATCAAATCAGACGTCTTCATGTAGAGGAAAAATCCAGCAATGAGCCAGCCTGCAACCCATCTTCAGCGCTCGGTTATTCATCTCCTGCGCCGTGTCGATCAGTGCGCGACCCAGCTTTACTCAACGGAGACTGCGGATAGCGATTTGACTCTCCGACAACTCGCCATCCTCACGGCGATCTCGCGTCAGGACGATCTCAGCCAAACGGACCTCGTCTCGATAACGGGAATCGACCGCTCGACGGTCGCCGGCATCGTCAGCAGGCTTATCCGGAAGGGATTGCTGGACCGCAAACGCTCTCCGGTCGACGGCCGCGCCTATTGCGTGCGCCTGTCGAAGCGGGGCGCAAAAGCGATTGCAGGCTCGGATCGCCTCTACTCAAAGGTTGAGAAAAAACTGCTGACCGGCGTCTCCGCAGCGGAAGCCAGCCAATTCGTGACGACCCTCAAAACGATCCTTTCCGCCCACGCGGATGACGGCCACTCCGCAGCGTCTGCGTAAGAGCCAGTCTGAAGAAACTATCAACGCCGCCGATGGTTCCATCTCTGCGGGCATCGGCGGATTTTCTTTATTTAAGTTTGATCTGGCGCCCTTCCCTCGTATGTTTTGCGCGCGGGGAGGATTGAACGATTATGCTACGCACTGCTGTCGATTCGACTCCATTAACCGGAGACGATCTGACCGAATGGTATTTCACGACATCTGACGTGCATCCTCGAGACCGGTTCGAATACTGGTTGGAGACGAGCAGGCGCGTCTTGGGCCCCTATGAGAACCGGCCGGATCAGCCGACCCGTTTCGAGGGTGAAATTCGACATCTCCGAGTGCAAGGAATGGCCCTATCGGTCTTCCGCTGTAACGGAATGATCGCGTGGCGCACCAAACGCCAGACGGCTCTGCTTGCCGATATCGTCCACATTATCATTCAACTGGCCGGCACCGTGAAAATCTCCCAGGACGGTCGAGAAACGCAGTTGGGTGCCGGAGATTTTTGCCTGGTCGATCTCGGGCGCCTGGCATCGTTCGTTCAATCGCGAGACGCGCGGTGCCTTGTGATCGAAGTCCCGCGGCGCGATTGCGAGGCGCGCCTAGGGCCGCTGGCGCGATGGACGGCGCAGCGCATCGACGGGCACCACGGAGGCGGGGCCCTTGCATCGACCTTCGCGAGACTGCTTCCTGACCAGATTGCCTTTCTGAGCGCACCATCTCAATTGCAGGTCAAGCTGCAACTGCTCGACCTCGTGGCGATGGCGCTGAAGGAGGCTGAAGGGTCCGGCTTCGTCCACTCGTCCGCGCGCCTTGCCTCGTTGCTGCGGCTCAAATCCGTTGTCGACGCCAATCTGTCGAACTGCAGTGCAACATGCGAGGAACTCGCCGCCGCTGCCGGAATTTCCGTTCGATATGCCAACCAATTGCTCGACGCGGAACAAACGTCTCTACAACGACTCCTGTTCAGCCGAAGGATTGAAAGGTGCCAAGCGGCGCTCGCCGATCCGGCGCAAGCGCATCGTCAGATCAGCGACATCGCATATTCCTGGGGTTTCGGAGACGTTTCGCATTTCGGACGCCTCTTCAAGGCGATGGTTGGCATGACACCGCGCGATTATAAGAAGCGCAGCCTCGGTCTCGTTGACCGAATTTGAAGAATTGCAGGGCATAATCGCGGGCAGCGGAACCTCGTCCCGCTATCAGCGTTTTGACAGGTCACCTTTTTCGAGGGTTGGCCAATATTTCTCTTTTGCTTGCGGCTAAGGCCATCTGTCGTCAAATTTTGAGTTTATTGCGGTTAGAAATTCGGAATTTCGGGGCGCACGAAACCGCGTTAGGGGCATTAACGAGTAGGGTTCGTCTTGAGCGCGCGACCGGAACTGTTAGCTCGTGAATTGTTGGCTCGTGCCTCGGCGCTTCGATCTAAGGCCGCCGTCAAGGCTGACGAACTTGCCGTTCGGTCTTCCATCACGCTGACGCGCGTCGTTTTTCTCGGCCTTCTCCTTCTGCCTCTCTTCGAGCCCAATAGCTTTTATATCGTTCGCGCCGGTCGCGTGAGTTCGCCGCCCGAGGTCGAGTTGCATGCGCGATTGCAGGTTCCGCCCATAGTGCCGACGGTGCCACCGGGATCTGACGTCAAAACTCAATTGCCGTCGTCGGATAAATCAACGGATCTGAATGGGCCGAACGTGCCCGCGTCCAATAACCCTCCGTCAATTCCGGCCTTGCCCGCTGAGACGGAGGCCGCAACGAAACCCATTCCTCCCGCGAAGCAGATCGCACCCCCTTGGACGGACGCCGAGGTGTTGGCAGCAAAGGAAGAATGCGGACACCTGCTCACGAAAACGACGGTGGTCTCCGAGGAACTTGCCCCCGTGCGGGAGGGTATTTGCGGAGCGCCGGCACCGCGGCTTCTCAGGAGCGTTGGCGAAAGCAAGGTCAAGTTCGTGCCGGCGGTATCTCTGGATTGCAAGATGATTGCAGGGCTCAACACCTGGATCTCCGACAAATTACAGCCTGCGGCGCAGAAAAATTTCGGCTCTCCTATCGTCCGGGTCGTTTCCGGCTCCTACTCTTGCCGAAACCGCTATGGGCTCGCCCGGGCTCCTATCAGCGAACATGCTTTCATGAACGCCATCGACGTCTCGGCGTTCGTTTTGGCGGACGGCAAAATCGTTCGCGTCTCGAAAAATTGGGGTCCGACCGCGGATGAACTGAAGCGCGCCCAGAAATCGAACGACGCGGCGGCGGCCGAGGACAAGGCCAAATTCAAGGTGGCCGCATCGAAGCTCGGCGCTCATGACATCGCGAAGAAGAACGACGAGAAGCAAAAGAGCGAAGAGAAGCCGAAATCACCGGGAGCTCTAAAAGAAGAGCGGGCAAAACAGGCGATGTCAGCGTTCCTGCATCAGGCCCATGATTCCGCGTGCGATATTTTCGGAACCGTTCTCGGGCCCGACACCAACGACGCCCACCACGACCATTTTCATCTCGATATGAAAGAGCGGAAGCGGCATCGCACTTTCTGCGAATAGACCTGTTCGTCGGGGCGTCCGCTTAGGCGGGGCTCATCTTGATGGCGATGATCTCCATCGCGCTGCGATGCTCGTCCGAGATATCATATTCCGTGAACTTGAATCCATGCGCTTGCAGCAGCCCAACGAGGCGCGCGCGCGTGAAGCTATGATAGCGCTCAAGCTCCGCCCAATACGGATTGAGGCCCGTTGCATCGAGTGCCCGCCAAACGATCGAGTCCCTATTGGGCATTGACAGAAACAGGACGCCTCCCGGCCGCATCATCCCGTGGACAGCCGCCAGCGTGCGGCCCGGGAAAGGCGCGCGATCGAGCCCGTCCCTCATGCTGACGACGCTGAAACGGCTTTCGGCATTGAGATCATCGAGATCGCGCCAGACTTCATATCCAAATTTCTTGACCTTTCCGACGCTCGCCTCGTTCGCATCGATGCCGGCCGGGCAAAAACCCCATTCTGCCGCCGTGAACAGGAGCGATGCGTTGCCAAGACCGATGTCGAGCCAATCGCCTTCGGGGACATAGCGGGCGATACGCGAAACGATTTTCGCGGAGGCCTTGCGGCTTCTTTCGGCGTCCTTTCCAACAATTGACGCCGAGCTTGCCGCCGAATGGACCATGTCGGCACCGGCCGCGGTAAGATACCCCTCAGTGAACACGTGCTCGCAGCTCGCGCAGCGGCACCATTTCAACATCGGCGGAAGAACGGAATTGTAAAGCGGGTGGTTGGTTATTCTTGCCTCGGTCTCAAGTGACATTTCGTGCCCCCCGCACAGGGGACATTCGGCGTAGATCTCGCGCAGCGCCGGTGACACCGGCTGTATTAGAGCTTCGGCGGCCTCCGGCGGACCGTTTTCGTCGACAACGAAAGGTCGCGGGGCTTCGCCGGATCGCATGATTTCGACCATCGTCTCGAACGACCTTTCAAGGTTGCGCGTGTAGCGCGTCGAATCGAAGAGAGGCGCCGTGTCTCTCTCACTGATGAGCTTCTGCTTGATCTCGCCGAGCTTGATCTTGTCCCGCGCCAGCTCCAACGCGCGCCTGCTGTAGTCGTGCCAATTGGTCGTGATCAGCTCCGGCAAGCCCATCGCGTTCAACAGGCTGCCCGCTACGCGGCCGGCAAACGTCTCACCAAGGCACGTCAATACGGGCAAGCCCGCCCAGAGCGCGTCGCTCGTCGTCGTGTGAGCGTTACAGGGAAGCGCATCGAGGAAGAGATCGGCAAGGCGGTGGCGCGCGAGATGTCTGGCAATGGAGGTTCGCTCGGCGAAAACGAGACGCGAAGGATCGACGCCTCGCGCTTCGGCCTCCCGCCGCAGGTTATTGGCGCACGTCTCATTCGGGACGAGTAACCAAAGCACCGAACCCGGCACCTCCTGCAGCAACGGCATCCAAACGTCGAACATCGTCGTGTTCAGCTTGTAGCTGTTGTTGAACGAGCAAAACACGAAAGCGTCTGCGGGCAGACCGAATTCCGCCCGCGTTACGCGCTCGTCGGAAATCGGCCGCTGGCGGTCATTCGGCTGGTAGCTGTTTGGCAGATGGACAATGCGCTCGGAATAATTCGGCTGCAATTCCATCGGAGCGACGATGGCGTCAGCCAGGATATAGTCGATGACATCGACGCCCATGGTGCCGGGGTAACCGAGATAGTTCACTTGGATCGGCGCCGGTCGATAGGCCAGGATTTCGGTGCGGGCGTCCTTGGTGTAACCCTTGAGGTCGACGAGCACATCGATGGCGTCCGCATGAATCGCTTGGGCGGCGTCACGGTTGATCATCGTGCCTATTTTTCGCACATGCTCGAAGGCATCGAGGACGCGCTGGCGCATGATGCTGCGCTCGTCCGGGCTGTAGCAGTAGGCGAAAATTTCGAAGCGGCTGCGATCGAGCTTTTCCAGAACTTCGGCAAACAGCATCGCTGTCGCATGTTCAAAGAAATCGCAGGACAGGAAGCCGATCCGGATGCGCCGGCCGACGCCGAGACGGGCTTGGTGCGCCGCAAATCGGAGCGACTTCGGAACGTCGAATGTTTTGACGTAGCCTTTGGCTGCCCGGAGTTGATCAGCAGGGCTTGCCCATAGGGAAATGAGCTGGAACGGCGCGATGCTAATCGATTTATCGCGAAAGATTTCGAGGCAAACGCGCTCTTCCTCGTCGACCCCATCCCAATCGCAAAGAAGCCGACGAAGGTTGATGTACTCGAAGCGATTGACGATAGAGTCCGGCGCACATTCAACGCATTTCTGAAAGGCCGCCCGAGCCTCCTCATACTGCTCGCGCTGCTTGAACGTAATTGCGAGATTGTAGTAGGCGCTCGCAAGGTCGGGATCGAGCGTTACCGCATGCTGAAGCGCCTGAATGGCGCCGGTGTGCATATTCATCGCGCGGAGCAGCGTACCAACCGCAGCGTAAGCCTCGGCACGGTCCGGCTCCAGCGCCAGGCCGGCCTGGTAGCTTGTAAAGGCCTCTTCGAGATGTCCCAGCCCTTCGAGTGCGAGGGCCAGATTGAAGTGGCGGTCGGCGGTATCGGGATCGGCTGCAACAGCGCGCCGGCAGAGATCGGCTGCTTCGGCGTAGCGCCGTTCCTCGCGCAAATATGTGGCCAGCTCGTCGAGGCTCTTGGCGCGTTCCGGGCCGGTCTTCGATTGAGCGCTTATCTCGGTTGCAATGATATGGGCGGGGCGCAATGCCGCCAAAATACGGCGGTCGAGACTGCGCGCTTCCTCCAAATTGGGATCGAGTTCCAGCGCCCTCTTGCAGTGTGCGGCAGCGGCTTCTTTTTCGCCCGACTTCAACAGTAGCTCGCCCAACCGCGCGAGCAACAAGGGTTGATCGGGTTTCAGTTCGAGGGCCCTCACATAGGCCGCTATCGCCTCTACATCGTTCTCGGCTACACGAAGGAGATTACCTAGAACCGTATGCGGTTCGGCGCTCTGCGGCTGCAGGGACAGGCACTGCCGGCAGGCTTCGATGGCCTCTTTCGAGCGGCGCATTTCGCCAAGGATGATCGCCAGATTGAGCCACGCCTCATGGTAGTCGGGCTGAACGGACAGGCTTTGGCGAAGAAAGTCGACGGCGCTATCTAGATCCTGGCGCTTGTATGAGATCAACCCGAGATGATGCAGGCTCGGGGCATGGTTCGGAACGAGAGACAGCACGCGACGGTGGGCGACTTCCGATTCGGTCAGCCGGCCGAACTTCAGATGCTGCACGGCTTCGTGGTAACGGCGCGCCGCCTCGGGATTTTCGATCTGCTGCGGCACGGGCTGTGAGACTGCCAATGCGCGCCGTCGTTCCTTTCGATTCATGTCGTCGCCTCGGTCCTCTCAGACGCATAATAAAAAACGCCGGAGTCGAGTTTGACTCCGGCGTCATGTGCGAGGCTTGCAGGGACTCGAGACCGGCCCGGCTTATTCCGCGGGATGCGGCGGCGGCGCCCCATGAGAGTCCGGGGTCTCAGCGTCTGGGGCTCTCCTGCGGCCGAGCCCCGAAAGCCAACGGCAGAGGACATAGAACACCGGCGTGAACATGAGGCCGAAGACCGTCACACCGATCATGCCCGAGAATACCGCCGTGCCGAGCGCTTGTCGAAGCTCGGCGCCGGCGCCGACGGCCCAGACCAGAGGGGCGACGCCCAGAATGAACGCAAGCGACGTCATGATGATCGGCCGCATTCTGATGCGCGCCGCTTCGGTCGCGGCTTCGAATCGGGTTCGCCCCTGACCTTCGAGTTGCTCAGCGAATTCGACGATCAGAATCGCGTTCTTCGCGGCAAGACCGATGAGAACGATGAAGCCAACCTGGGTCAGGATGTTATTGTCCAGGCCACGAATGATGACGCCCGAAATCGACGCAATCAAACTCATCGGAACGATCAGGATGACGGCGAGCGGCAACGTCAGGCTCTCGAACTGTGCGGCAAGGACAAGAAACACGAACGCGACGCCCAGCGCGAAGGCAAAGACGGCCGTATTGCCAGCACGGATCTGCTGGAAGGCAAGGTCGGTCCATTCGTAGCTGAAGCCCGGCGGCAACGTCGACGCCGCCAACTTTTCCATGGCGTCGATGGCCTGACCCTGGGAATACCCCGGAGCGGCGGAGCCATCGAGTTCGGCGGCGGGATAGAGATTGTAGCGCGGAACACGCGATGGACCCGAAATATCGCTCACGGTCGTGAACGATGCCAGGGGAACGGCGTCGCCATTCTTGTTGCGGACGCGGATGTTTAGCGCGTCCTTCTGCGTCAGGCGATATGCACCGTCAGCCTGCGCGGTGACCCGGAACGTGCGCCCGAGGATGTTGAAGTCGTTGACGTAGAGCGATCCCAGATAGGTCTGGAGCGCGGCGAAGACATCGGGGATGTTGATGCCAAGCATTTCGGCCTTGACGCGATCGATGTTGAGATAGAGCTGCGGCGTCGAGGTTTCGAAAAGCGAGTAAACCTGCCTTAGGCCGGGGGTTTGCGCAGCCTTGGCCATCATCGCATTGACGGCTTTCTGCAATGCCGCAGAGCCCGCCCCGCCCCTGTCTTCGACCATCATCCGGAAGCCTCCGGCGTTGCCGAGGCCACGAACGGGAGGCGGAGCCACGACAAGCACCAGACCTTCCTGAATGGCTGAGACTTTCTTCAACAGGTTCGCCCGAATGGCGGCCGCCGACATATTCGGATCTTTCGAGCGCTCCTCGAAGGGCTTCAGCACCACGAAAACGGCACCGGCGTTCGATGCGTTGACGCGCGTCGCGCCCGAAAAACCGACGAGACTGACGGCATGAGCGACGCCCGGAATCGTCAAGGCCATATCGACGATGCGCCGGTTGACCGCGTCCGTGCGGGCCAAAGAGGCCGCTGGCGGAAGCTGAACGACGGTAATCAAGTAACCGCCGTCCTGATCGGGAATGAAGCCGACCGGCGTTTTGCGGAATTCGTTCAGGCCGAACGCGATAAGACCGACGTAGATGACGAGCATGATCGCGGCGAACCGAACAGCACGGCCCGCGAACCAGCCATATCCGAACGAAAGCTTTTCGAAGCTCCAGTTGAACGCACCGAAGAATGCGCGGATGGGCCATGTCAGAATGCTGTGGCGCGGATGCTCTTCGTGCGGCTTCAGGAGAAGCGCGCAAAGCGCGGGCGATAGCGTCAACGACACGATCAGCGAGATGACCGTCGCGCCGGCGATCGTCAGAGCGAACTGGCGGTAGAACTGGCCGGAGATTCCGGTAATGAAGGCTGAGGGTACGAACACGGCGCTGAGCACCAGCGCGATGGCGATCAGTGCGGTGCCTACTTCCTCCATCGTCCGATAGGCGGCCTCCCTCGGACTCAATCCGTTCGCCATATTGCGTTCGACGTTTTCGACGACGACGATCGCGTCGTCGACGACGATACCGATCGCGAGCACAAGTCCGAAAAGCGACAGGTTGTTCAACGAAAAGCCGAAGAGCGCCATCAGGAAGAACGTGCCGACGAGCGATACGGGAATTGCCACGATCGGAATGATCGCCGCGCGCCACGTCTGCAGGAACAGAATGACCACGAAGACGACGAGCACGATCGCTTCGAGAATCGTGCGAACGACGGCGTCGACCGACTGCTGGATGAAGTCAGTCGGGTTGTAGACGATCGTATACTGAAGGCCGGGTGGGAAATTCTTGGAAATTCCCTTCATCGCGTCTTTGATCTTCTTCGCCGTCTCGATGGCGTTAGAGCCCGGAAGCTGGAAGATGCCGAGACCGACGGCGGCTTGGCGGTCGAGGTAGGAGTTGACGCCGTAGTCAAGGCCGGCAAGCTCGACCCGAGCGACGTCTTTCACGCGGACGATTGAATTGCCCGTTTGCTTGACGATGATATTTCCGAACTCTTTCGGGCTTATCAGACGGCCTAACGTCTGGACCGTAATCTGGAACGCCCCGGGCTTCGGAAGCGGCGGCTGGTTCAGAACGCCGGCGGCCACCTGAACGTTCTGGCCCTGAAGCGCCGTCACGACGTCACTGGCGGTCAGCGCCAGCGACTGCAGCCTGTCGGGATCAAGCCAGACGCGCATCGAATAATCGCGGCCGCCGAAAACCGTGATCGAGCCGACGCCCTGGATGCGGCTCAACTGGTCGACGACGTTTACGTTGGCGTAGTTCGATATAAAAAGGGTGTCGCGCGAATTGTCGGGTGACAGCAAATGCACGACCATCATCAGGTCGGGCGACGCCTTCGCGACGGTGACGCCGATATTGCGGACGTCGGACGGGAGCCGCGGCAGCGCAATCGCGACACGGTTCTGGACCTGCACCTGCGCGATATCGAGATTGGTGCCAATATCGAAGGTGATCGAGATCGAGAAGCGGCCGTCGTTCGTCGAGTTCGACGAGATGAACAGCATATGCTCGACGCCGTTGATTTGTTGTTCGAGGGGCGTCGCCACCGTTGCCGCGACGACCTCGGCGCTGGCGCCAGGATATTGGCCCGTGACGTTCACCACGGGCGGAGCAATTTCCGGATATTGAGCAATCGGCAGGCGTGAGACGGACACCGCGCCGATGATGACGAAAACGATCGAAATGACGGCCGCAAAGATGGGCCGGTCAATAAAGAAGTGCGATATGCGCATCGGACGGTCCGTTCGTTAGTTGGTCCGGACCGCCTGGTCCTTCGGATTCGAAGCTTCTGCGGATCTTTGCTGCGGCGTCACCTTGGCGCCCGGCCTGATGCGCATCAGGCCGTTGACGACGACGGTGTCGTCGGCATCGAGCCCTGCAGAGATGACGCGCAGCCCGTCTACCAGCGGACCCAGCGTCACGTACTTTGGCGTCGCGACGTTGTCGTGGTTAAGGGTGTAGACGAATTTGCGGACTTGCTCGGTGCCGATCGCATCGTCCGGAATGAGCAACGCTTCGGCCGGCGGCGACGCCGCGATGCGAATGCGTCCGAACATGCCCGGCGTCAACCGTCCGTCGGCATTATCGAACACGGCGCGCCCGCGGATGGTGCCGGACGATGGATTAATCGCGTTGTCGACGAAATCGATATGGCCCTGGTGCACAAAATCCTTTTCGTCGATCAGCTTCAGCTGGGCATTAAGGCTCAGACCGCGATCGACGCTGTCGGCACGCTTTACGGATGCCGCGTTCATGTAGCGGAGATACGACGCTTCATCCATCGTGAACTCGAAGCGGATCGGATCGACGGAAACGATCGTTGCGAGCAAGGTCGTATTGCCCGTGGTACCGCCCGTCACGAGGTTGCCAACCGAAACGCGGCGATCGCCTATTCTGCCGGCAATCGGTGCGGCGAGTTCCGTAAATTGCAGGTCGAGGTCCGCTTGCCGCGTGGCGGCTTCAGCGGCCGTCAGATTGGCTTGCGCGACACCTTCCGCCTGTATTCGCTGATCCAGCGATTGCTGGGTTATCACGGTGCCGACGGGAAGGTTTTTGCCGCGCGCGAGATCACTCTTGGCGAACGCCAAATTGGCCTTGCCTTGCTCGATCGACGCTTTCGCCTGATCGAGAGCGGCCTGGAACGGCCGGCGGTCGATCGTGAACAGCGGATCACCGACCTTGACCATCTGGCCGTCAGTGAAATGAATTTTAGAGAGATAGCCGGAGACGCGCGCGCGAACTTCGACGTAGTCGCGCGCAACGAAGCGTCCGACGTACTCATCGTAATCCGTGACGACTTTCTTAATCGGTTTGGAGACAGTCACCTGCGGCGGTGGCGGCGGCGCAGCCTGGGCAGCGGATTTCTCCTCGCCGCACGCAGAAAGTCCGGCCGACAGAAGAACCAAAACCGCGATGATGGGTGCGGATCGTTGGAACACGCGTTCTCTCTCCATCTCGAATGCTTGATCATCGACGTCGTGGACGAACGAACGCGTGGGCGTTCCCGACATCGAATGGCTGTTTCTGCGCTGTCACGCGCCTGTGCACGCTGGCAGCCGGAGACTCCATTCAGAACCCCCGCAGCGCGCACGCCACGAAACACCGAATGACACGCCCCGGGAGTCATGATAGCGATCATGGGGCCGTTACCGATCGGTAACAGACAGCTAACGACCACTAACTTTTTCGTCAAGAGGCGATGGGCACGACGCAGGATAAGCAGCCGCGTAATTTCAGCCAGTTGCGCGCAGCGGTGGGCGTGGAGCTTGCGGGCAAACCGCCGCGCGAGCGGATTTTGCTCGCCGCACGGGAGCTATTTTATCGTCACGGCGTGCATCCAGTCGGGGTCGAGGCGATCGCGGAAACTGCACTTACGAACAAAATGACGCTTTATCGGCACTTCAGATCGAAAGACGATCTGATTGTCGTCTACGTTCAACAGCTTGCCCGCGAGGGCGACGACGTTTTCGACGCCATCCTTTCGGAAAATTCCGACAGGCCCGAAAAGCAATTGGAAGCATGGGTCAATTATGTCGAGGACGTCCTGACCAACAAGCTTGAGCGCGGCTGTGCGCTGGCGAACGCCGCCGTCGAACTTGACGCACAGCATCCGGCCCGGGCCATCATCGAAGCTTACAAGCAGCGAAAACACGACCGGCTTGTCGACCTGTTCAGGGCAGCGCGTTATCGCGCGCCGGAGCGGCTCGCGGACGAGGTGTTCCTTCTTTTCGAGGGCGCCCGAATAAGCCTTCAATGCGGGGGCAAAGGGCCTGCGTCTCGAACCGTCGCTGTGCTGCGCGGCCTCTTCGCCGCCAGCCCCCGGCACGATGGATCGAATGGCGGAACGCTGCCCACAGAATAGGCGGTCAGCACAAGGTGCTTGCACTGCTTGGTTGCATACTCGAAAAAACGTCAGCATTTCCTGCCGATACCAAATGGCATGGCGTGTGCAGAGGTTGCCGGCATAACGCCTCTAGGGTTCCGGCTTTCCGAGCGTCAGGTCCGAGAGAGGCTCTCCCGCCTCGCCTCCAAGCGCGGCGGAGCCACGGCGGGATAAAAGCCCGGGAGACCTACACCGCGAGTTGCTTCGGCTCTCGAACGGACAGGCCTCCCTCTGCGCATATTTCCCGCGCGTATTACGAGGTCCCCGTTCCTGTATTCGAAGCCCCTTGCGGTCCAAAGAGTGGACAGCACAAGGACAGGGGTTAGCAATGCGCTATTCCGTCAAGACAACTCTGAAAGCCATGATCGGCGCGGCGGCTGTGATGGGGATTGCCCTGTCGCCTGCAATTGCCGCCGAGAAAAAAGACTTCAAGGTCGCGTGGTCGATTTACGTCGGCTGGATGCCATGGGGATATGCTGCCGATTCCGGCATCGTGAAGAAATGGGCCGACAAGTACGGCATCAACATCGAAGTCAAACAGTTCAACGACTACGTCGAATCCATCAACCAGTACACCGCCGGCTCGTTCGATGCCGTCACCGTGACTAACATGGATGCGCTTTCCATTCCCGCGGCCGGCGGCGTCGACACGACAGCCGTTATCGTTGGCGACTTCTCGAACGGCAACGATGCGATCATCCTGAAGAACAAGGACAAGCTCGCCGACATCAAGGGACAGAACGTCAACCTCGTCGAGTTCTCGGTTTCCCACTACCTGCTCGCGCGGGCGCTTCCGACCGTCGGTCTTTCGGAGAAGGACTTGAAGGTCGTCAATACGTCCGACGCGGACATGGCGGCCGCCTACAAGACTTCCGACGTCACGGCCGTCGTCACGTGGAAGCCGATCGTCTCGACGATTCTTGAATCGCCGGACGCTCACAAGGTTTTCGACAGCTCGCAAATTCCCGGCGAGATCATCGATCTCATGGTCGTGAATACGGGCGTTCTCAAGGACAACCCTAAGTTCGCAAAAGCTCTGGTCGGCATCTGGTACGAAACGCTGGCGACGATGAAGGACGGCACGACATCGAAGGAATCGATGGCGAAGGCGTCGGGCACGGATCTCAAGGGCTTCGAGGAACAACTCGCGACGACAAAGCTTTTCTCCGAACCGAAGGACGCCGTCGCGTTCACGACCGGGCCCGAACTCAAGAAGACGACCGAGCTCGTCTCGAAGTTCCTCTTCGAAAAATCGCTTCTCGGCAAGGATGCGAAATCGGAAGGCGCGATTGGTGTCGAATTCCCGGATAAGACCGTTTTCGGCGACAAGGGGAACGTGAAGTTCCGCTACGACGCGACGTACATGAAAGAAGCCGAAGACGGCAAACTCTAAGCACGCCTCGTTCTCATCACACGCGACAACAGGAAGGCGATTCTCGATGCGCGCAATAAATTATCGTCCCGACCGGACATGGCGGATTGCGCTCGCCTTCCTGCCATTTGCTTTGCTTTGCCTCGCCTACGTCATCGGGTCCGGCGTGCGGCTCGCCGAAAATCCCAACGACAAGCTGCTTCCGAGTTTCTCCCGCATGGGCGAGGCGATTGACGACTATGCTTTGAAGCCGGACGCTCGAACCGGAGATTACCTGCTCTGGGTGGATACCGCTGCGAGCCTTAAGCGGCTCGTCGCCGGTCTTGCGATCTCGACGATCATTGCGCTTGTTTTTGGCATCCTCCTCGGATTGCTGCCTGTAGCGGGCGCCACGTTCAGTCCGGTTATCGCCGTCTTATCGATGGTCCCGCCACTCGCCTTACTCCCCATTTTGTTCATCGTGATGGGCCTCGGGGAAGCCTCGAAAATTACGCTGATCGTCGTCGGTACGTCGCTGAAGCTCATCCGCGATATTTCACTTCGGGTCGAGGAGATTCCGCGCGAGCAGCTGATCAAGGCCCAAACGCTTGGCGCTTCGAGCACGCAGATCGCTTTGCGCGTGATCCTGCCGCAGACTTTGCCGCGGCTCATCAACTCCGTCCGATTTGAGATCGGGCCGGCGTGGCTCTTCCTGATTGCCGCGGAGGCGATCGCGGCGGATGCGGGCCTCGGATATCGCATCTTCCTCGTTCGGCGCTATCTCTCGATGGATGTCATCTTGCCGTACGTCGCCTGGATTACGCTCCTCGCTTTCCTCATGGACCTCGGTCTGCGCATTCTGCAACGGAAGGCATTCCCCTGGTTTGCGCAAGCGAGGGCCGCATGAACGCAATCGTTTTCGATAAGGTCTGGAAAGAGTACGGCGACCACGTCGTGCTCGAGCAGATCGATCTCACGATCCCGCCGCGGGCGTTCGTTGCCCTCGTCGGCCCTTCCGGCTGCGGCAAGACCACGTTCCTGCGCATGCTGCTCGGCGAAGAGAGGCCGACGCGGGGCAGCATCAAGGTGGCGGGCCAGCCATTGAAGCCCGAGCCCGACTCCGACCGCGGTGTCGTTTTTCAACGCTACTCGGTGTTTCCGCATCTGACGGTTCTCGGCAACGTGATCATCGGCAAGGAGTTCGAGAAGGCCGGTCCGCTCGGTCATTTGTTCGGCGCCAAGAGGCGGCAGGCTGAAGAGGAGGCACAGGCGCTTCTCGAAGCCGTCGGACTTTCAGGGAACGAGAAAAAGTACCCATCGGCGCTTTCGGGCGGCATGCAGCAGCGCCTCGCGCTGGCTCAGGCCCTGATGCGACGTCCCAAGATCCTTCTTCTCGACGAGCCTTTCGGTGCGCTCGATCCTGGCATTCGTGCCGAAATTCATGTTCTCATGCGCCGGATCTGGAATGAATCGGAATTGACCGTGGTGATGGTAACGCACGATCTGCGCGAAGCCTTCGCGCTTGGCACCCGCATCATCGCGTTCGAACGTCCGCGCAGCCGGCCGGAAGAGGCCGAGCGTTACGGCGCGCGATTGTCCGCCGACCTCACGCCCGCCATGAACGGCACCGTGTTACCGAAGGGCGCGACAATCACCAAGGACATCGAGATCTGGCCGCGGAAAGTGGCGGGCTCTCCAGGCCTCCTCGCGCGACACGGGCGCTCGACGCCGCATTCGTAAGCGGTCACGTTTCCGCCAGGGACGACCCTCGGCGGCTTGTCACCAACCCGGGACGACCCGGAACGGCACGCAGTGAGCGAGCAACGCTTCTGCGTTGGGAGTCAAAAAATGGGGAACTTGATCTACACCGACACGCTGCCGGGGGGTAAGCACTGGTCGCTGCTCATGCGGCGCGATCTGCGCTTGCGGCTCACGGACGTCGCGGGCGGGACCAACATCGGCATGCTGTTCTACAATCCGCAGAACCTGCTCGAACGATACAATGCGCCCGATACGCTCAAATGCCAGCACACCTTCAAGCTGACGGCCGGTCACTGCCTCTACTCTGATATGGGGCGCGTCTTCTGTTCGATCGTCGCCGATACGTTCGGCTGGCACGAAACGGTTTCGGGCAACACAACGAAAGCGATCGTCGCCAGAAAATGGGGCGAGAAAAGCTATCAGACGGCGCGCAACGACTGGCAGCAGAATGGCCACGACAGCTTCCTCGTCGAAGCAGCGAAATACGGGCTCGGTCGGCGCGATCTTGCTGCCAACGTCAACTGGTTCAGCAAGATCGCGGTTGCCGAAAGCGGGGCGATGTCGCTCGATTCCACAGCGGCAAAAGCCGGCGCTCAAGTCGAGCTTCGGTTCGAGATGGATACGCTGGTGCTGTTCCATACCTGTCCTCATCCCTTCAATCCCGCGAACAGCTATCCGAGGAAGCCGGCGCAATTCGAGATCTTCGAGGGGCCGCCTGCTGCTCTCGACGATCCCGCCCGTCTCTCTCGCCCGGAGAATGGCCGCGGCTTCGAAAACAACCGGATCTTTCTCGCCGGCCGCTGCGGGGAGGCACACTGATGATCAAGGAAAGCACCTTCCACGACGCCGACGCGATCTATCGGCGCATCGTTCCGGCGGGCGATTATTGGATGCACATCGTGTGCGAGGGCGAGACGTTTCGCATTCTCGATCTCGAAGGCAACCAGGCGGCCGATACGCTTTTCTTCAATGCCGATGATCCCGGCGAGCGCTACTCGGCGTCCGATACCATTCGCGAACAGGGAAACATCTATCTCACCGCCGGAACGGTTCTTCGCTCCGACCTCTGCCGGCCGATGCTGACGATCACCGCCGACACCGTCGGCCGCCACGACACGCTCGGCGGGGCCTGCGCCACGGAAAGCAACACCGTGCGCTACGCACTCGAGAAGAAGTCGATGCATGCCTGTCGCGATAGCTACATGCTCGCCATTGCCGAAAACGAGCAGTACGGGCTTTCGAAGCGCGACATCGGGCACAACATAAATTTCTTCATGAATGTGCCGGTCACGCCGGACGGCGGTCTGACGTTCGAGGACGGCCTCTCCGCGCCTGGAAAGTACGTCGAGATGACGGCGCACATGAACGTTATCGTGCTGATCTCGAACTGCCCGCAGCTCAACAATCCGTGTAACGCCTATAACCCGACGCCGGTCGAGGTCCTCATTTGGGCCAAGGGGGCGTGACGGATATGTTTCGCAAAGTACTGATCGCCAATCGCGGCGCCATTGCCTGCCGCATCATCCGCACGCTCGACCGGATGGGGATTGCGAGCGTTGCCGTCTATTCGGAGGCCGATCGCCATTCGATGCACGTCCGCCAAGCTGGCGAAGCCGTCGCCATCGGCCCCTCGCCCGCCTCCGAAAGCTATCTGAAATACGACGTCATTCTCGAAGCGGCGAAGAAGACCGGGGCGGAGGCCATCCATCCAGGCTACGGTTTCCTGTCGGAAAATCCGGACTTCGCGGATGCCTGCGAGAAGGCCGGCATCGTCTTCATCGGGCCGAAGGCGCGGCACATGCGTGCCTTCGGCTTGAAGCACAAGGCGCGTGAGCTGGCCCTTGAAGCGAATGTGCCGCTAGCTCCGGGCTCTGGCCTCATCCAGGACGTCGAGCACGCGAAAGGCGAAGCCCAGCGCATCGGCTACCCCGTGATGATCAAGAGCACCGCGGGCGGCGGCGGCATCGGGCTGCAGCTCGTCTCGTCGACGGAAGAGCTCACGCCGATGTTCGAGCGCGTCGAACGTTTGGCGCGCAACAACTTCAAGGATGCGGGCATCTTCATCGAGAAGTACGTCGCGCGCGGGCGCCATATCGAGGTGCAGATTTTCGGCGACGGCAATGGCAATGTCGTCTCGCTCGGCGAGCGTGATTGCTCGGCGCAGCGACGCAATCAGAAGGTCATCGAGGAGACGCCTGCGCCGCATCTGCCGGAGGAAACGCGCGCAGCCCTTTGGGAGACGGCTCGGCGGCTCGGCCGGTCCGTCAATTACGAAAGCGCGGGTACCGTCGAATATCTCTACGATGCCCAGACGAACGAGTTCTATTTTCTCGAAGTCAACACGCGGCTGCAGGTCGAGCACGGCGTAACGGAAGAGGTTGTCGGGGTCGATCTCGTCGAGTGGATGGTGCGACAGGCCGCGGGCGAATTGCAGCTTCCCGCACAGGACGCAATCGTTCCACGCGGCGCATCGATCCAGGTTCGCCTTTACGCCGAGGACCCCGGCCGCGATTTTCGTCCGAGTTCCGGCCGCCTGACGGACGTCTCCTGGCCGCCCGAGACTCGCATCGAGACATGGGTTCAGAGCGGCTCGGAGGTTTCGCCGTTCTACGACCCCATGATTGCGAAGATCATCGTCAAGGGGGCGTCACGCGAAGACGCATTGGCGCGTCTGCAGACGTCGCTTGGCGAAACGCGCATCGGCGGCCTTGAGACCAATCTCGATTACCTGAGTCAGCTCGCGCGATCGGAGGTATTCGCGGCGGGCGAGATGCTGACGCGGACGCTGCAGACATTCGTCTACAAAGCCGACACCATCGAGGTCCTGGCTCCCGGCACGCAGACTACGATCCAGGATTGGCCCGGCCGCGTCGGCTACTGGGCCGTCGGGGTGCCGCCATCGGGTCCCATGGACGCGCTCTCGTTCCGCCTCGCGAACCGCATCGTCGGCAACGACGAGGGCGCCGCCGGCATAGAGACAACACTTTCGGGACCGTCGCTGAAGTTCAATACCGACACGGTCGTGTGTCTTGCGGGCGCCGAACTTGCAGCGACCCTCGACGGAGCGCCCGTTCCCTATTGGCAAACGCTCGCCATCAAAGCCGGACAAGTGCTGAAGATAGGCGGCGTCAAGGGACCTGGCGTGCGCGCCTACATCGCGGTGCGCGGCGGCATCGATGTCCCATCCTATCTCGGCAGCAAGTCGACGTTCACGCTCGGTAAGTTCGGCGGGCACGGCGGCCGCGTGCTGATGACAGGCGACGTGCTGCACATCGGGAAAGACGCCGGCGCAAGCGCCACATCGCGCCTTCCCGCCGCCCTCAAGCCCAACCTCACCCACACGTGGGAAATCGGCGTTCTGTACGGTCCGCATGGCGCGCCCGACTTCTTTGCGTCCGAGTACATCGAGACATTCTTCTCGACGGATTGGGAAGTGCATTACAATTCCAATCCGACCGGCGTCCGCCTCATCGGGCCGAAGCCGGTCTGGGCGCGCACCGACGGCGGCGAAGCGGGGCTGCATCCGAGCAACATTCACGACAACGCCTACGCGATCGGCACAATCGACTTCACGGGCGACATGCCGGTCATCCTCGGGCCCGATGGCCCCTCGCTCGGCGGCTTCGTCTGTCCAGCGACGATCGTGCAGGCCGAGCTTTGGAAAATGGGCCAGCTGAGGCCCGGCGACAAGGTGCGCTTTAAGCGTCTCTCTCCGGCCGAGGCAGCGGCCCGGCTTGCGAAACAGACCGCCGAAGTCGCTTCACTGACGGCCGTTGCCGCGCCGTCCTTCCCGAACGGCAGGTTGGGCCTCAATGATTGCGTCGTCGGCCGCCGAGAGGCTTCGGGCGATAAACCGGGCGTCGTCTATCGCCGTGCGGGCGACGCCTACATGCTCGTCGAGTACGGGCCGATCATCCTGGATTTTACACTTCGTTTTCGCGCTCACGCGCTGATGACGGCGCTCGAAAAGCGGAAGCTCGGCGGTATTCTCGATCTCACACCTGGAATTCGGTCGTTGCAGATCCACTACGACGGCACAACATTGCCGCTTGAAGATCTGCTGGCGGAGCTTTCGGCGATCGAAGAGCAACTCGGCGACTTGAGCGATATCGAGGTGCCATCCCGCATTGTCCATCTGCCGTTGTCGTGGAACGACGCGGCCGTGCAGAAGACGATCGACAAGTACATGCAGGGCGTCCGGCCGGATGCGCCATGGTGCCCATCGAACATCGAGTTTATCCGGCGCATCAACGGCCTCGAGTCCATCGCGGACGTAAAGCGCATCGTCTTCGATGCGACGTATGTCGTGCTCGGTCTCGGCGACGTTTATCTCGGTGCGCCGGTCGCGACGCCGATCGATCCGCGCCACCGCCTCGTGACGACCAAGTACAATCCGGCTCGCACCTGGACGCCGGACAATGTCGTCGGCATCGGCGGCGCGTATATGTGCATCTACGGGATGGAGGGACCCGGCGGCTATCAGCTGTTCGGCCGCACGTGCCAGGTGTGGAACACGTACCGGACGACAGACGCCTTCGAGGCCGGCTCGCCGTGGCTGTTGCGCTTCTTCGATCAGATCCGGTTCTATCCGGTGTCGAGCGACGCGCTTCTGAAATTCCGCGACGGCTTCCTCGAGGGCCAGGCAAGCGTCAAAATCGAGCCGGCGACGTTCCGCCTCAAGGATTACCTGGCTTTCGTTGCCGAAAATGCGGAAACGATCGCCACTTTCAAATCGCGGCAGCAGGAATCGTTCGAAGCTGAGCGGGCGCGCTGGCAGCAGAGCGACCAGGAAGGCGGTGCGAGCGCCGCGGACGGGGGCGAGGAGCAGGATTCCGAAACCGTGCTGCCGCCCGGAGCGACAGCGGTCGAAAGCCCCGTGCCGGGCAGCGTCTGGAAAATCCTCGTCGAGCCGGGAAAATCTGTTTCGGAAGGCGAGACCCTCATTATTGTTGAATCGATGAAGATGGAGATGGCCGTTCCAGCTCCTGCAAACGGGATTGTTCATGAAATCCGCTGCGCGGAAGGTCGCCCTGTTGCGCTCGGCCAAACACTCGTCATTTTGACAGAACCGCATGCGGAGGCGACGGCGTGACTCTATCACTCGATATCGGCAATCTTGCCGCGCTCTACGAAGCAAAAGAGATTACTCCCGAAGCGGTCATCGATGAGGTTTATGCGCGTATCCACGCGAAGGGTGTTCAGCCCGATTGGATCGCACTCGTTGACAAGGAAGCTGCAAAGGAACGTCTGCGCCGGGCGCCGCATGGTCCGCTTTACGGCATTCCGTTCGCGGTCAAGGACAACATCGACGTGGCGGGCATGCCGACGACGTGCGGCTGCCCGGCGTTCGCCTACACGCCCGAGCGATCCGCGACGGTGGTCGAACGGCTCGAGGCGGCGGGCGCGATCCTGATCGGGAAAACGAACCTCGACCAGTTCGCGACGGGTCTCAATGGCACGCGCTCTCCTTATGGCATTCCGACCAGCGTTTTCGATCCGGCGTACATTTCGGGCGGGTCGAGTTCAGGGTCGGCGGTCGTGGTCGCCGATGGCATCGTCTCGTTCTCTCTCGGGACCGATACGGCAGGCTCCGGCCGGGTTCCGGCGGCGTTCAACAATATCGTCGGGCTGAAGCCGACGAAGGGCATCATTTCCACACGCGGCGTCGTGCCTGCCTGCAAGAGCCAAGACGCCGTCTCAATCTTCGCGCTGACGGTTGCTGACGCCACAAAAGTTGCAGAGGTCGCTGCGGCATTCGACAAGGACGATTGCTTCGCGCGCGCCGACGCGCCGCCGTTCACCGTCGAAAGCGTGGGGCGCCCGCTGAAGGTCGGTGTGCCCAATTCACCCCTCTCATTCTTCGAGGACAGCGAATACCGGCGCCTCTATCACCACACGATCGACCGCCTCGCAGGACTCGGCGTCGAGATCACACCCTTCAACTACGTCCCGTTTCGCGACACGGCAGCGATGCTCTACGACGGCCCTTGGGTCGCCGAGCGGCTCTATGCGATCGACGACATGGAAGACCACGATCTCAATCCTGTCGTCGGCGACATCGTTCGCAGCGGCAAGACAAAGACGGCGCTGCAGACCTTCGAGAGCCTGTATCGACTTGCCGAGCTTCGCCGCGCCGCCGATGCCGAGTGGAAGCGCATGGACGTGATGGTGCTGCCGACGGCCGGGACGACGTACAAAATCGGCGACATGCTCGCCGATCCGATCCGCCTCAACTCGAACCTCGGGGCCTATACGAACTTCGTAAACCTGCTCGACCTCTCTGCGCTCGCCGTCCCGGCGGGCTTCCGAGAAGACGGCATTCCGTTCGGCGTCACGATCATCGGGCGGGCGTTTGATGACGGAAAGCTTGCAACGATCGGTGACGCCGTGCACCGCGCCCTTCTCGATGCCAAGCTCGGCGCGACCGAGACCGCCTTGTCCGATACCATGCGTGTGGCCGTCCGGCCGGCCAAGAAGACGACCGTTCAAGTGGCGGTCGTCGGCGCGCATCTTGCGGGACAGCCGCTCAACAGTCAGCTCACCGAGCGTGACGCTATTTTTCGGGAGACGTCACGGACGGCTGCGGGATACCGGCTTTATGCGCTGCCGGGCACGACCCCGCGGAAGCCCGGGCTCGTCTATGAAGGCTCGGGGCCCGGCGCGATCGAAGTCGAGATTTGGGAAATGGACGACGCCGCATTCGGCTCGTTCGTCGCCCTCATCCCTGCCCCGCTCGGCATGGGGACGCTGGTCTTGGAAGATGGGAGCCGCGTCAAAGGCTTCTTATGCGAAAGCCACGCGACGGTCGGCGCCGAGGACATCACCGGATTCGGCGGCTGGCGCGCATGGCTCAGCCGAACGGCTGTCGCCTAAAGAGTAGGCTTTGCTGGGAATAATTTGCTGCAAATGCAGCAAGTTATATGAGTTTTTTCCCACTCGGGGCGGACATCTTGCGGAACAGATGACCGACGCACCATATTGATGTAGTATTTCAATCCTGGAATTCGACATTCAGAACGCACGAGACTGCCCAAAAGGTGGCGAGCGAGGAAACGATGAATAGCAGATTTTTCCGTACAGCAGCTGCAGCAGGACTGGCAGTTGTTTTCGGCTTAGCCGTTCACACCGGCGCGAGAGCCGATGACGATGCGGTCATCTGGGACAGCATCAAGACCGATCTCTACGGCACGCACGAGATTCAAGACGGCGCTGGCAAGATCACACTCGATGCGCCCTATCGGGCGGAGGACGCTTCGACCGTTCCGATCAGCGTCCGGTTGCCCGCCGATTTTGCGAAGAACGTCAAGGCGCTGACGCTTGTCATCGACAAGAACCCGTCCCCGGTCGTCGCGACGTTCACCTACGGCGACGCGGCTGGGACCGGTGAGCGGGTCTTGGCCACCCGCGTTCGCATCGATCAATATTCAGAGGTTCGCGCGATCGCCGAGACGAACGACGGCAAGTTCTTCATGACGACAAAGTTCGTCAAGGCCTCGGGCGGGTGCTCGGCTCCTGCCGGGAAGGATCCGGAAGAGGCTGCAAAGACGATGGGCAAGATGAAGGTCATGACGACTTTCAAGGATCCCGACAATGCCGCGCTTGAAGAAGCGCAGGTCATGATCAAACATCCGAACAGCTCGGGCATGCAGATGGACCAGCTGACGGGCCTCTATATTCCGCCGCACTTCGTCGACAAAATTCAGGTCAAGACTGGCGGCAAGGTGATCTTCACGATGACCGGCGGCATTTCGATCAGCGAAAATCCGCACTTCCGTTTTACCTATAAAGGCAATCCGGCCGACGCGATGAGCGTGGAAGCGGAAGATTCGAAAGGCAACGTCTTCAAGGGCAGCTCGACCGGCCAGTCCTGACGTTTTTGCAAGGGCGGAACGGCCGCATGGCCGTCAAGCTTTCAGATGGCGATTTGACGCCCGTTGCCGGCGGCGGTCTTTTGCACCGCCGCCTTTTTCTTAAAGGCGGCTTGGTGCTTGCGACAGCGCAGGCGGTTGCTTCTCCGCTTCATGCCGGGGACACCGCCGCGAGCGGGATGCCGATCGATCCCGCCGATCCCCCGTGGCTGCACGAGACGGGCGGTCCGTTCACCGGATACGGTACGCCTTCGAAATACGAGAAATTCGTCGTCCGCAACATCGGCGGCAATCGAACGCCTGCGGGCGACGGCGTCTCGTGGACACCGCTCCAAGATCTCGGAGGCATCGTGACGCCGAGCGGGCTGCACTTCGAACGCCACCATGACGGTGTCCCCGACATCGATCCGGCGCTGCACCGGCTCGTTATCCACGGCCTCGTTCGGCAGCCCCTGGAATTCACGGTCGAAAGCCTGCTTCGCTATCCCATGCGATCGCGCTTTTTGTTCATCGAATGCGGCGGCAATAGCAACGCCGGGTGGCACCAGGAACCGATCCAACGCCCGGTCGGAGATTTTCACGGGCTGGTTTCCTGCTCGGAATGGACCGGAGTGCCGCTTTCGATCCTGCTCGACGAAGCCGGTGTCGATCCCAGCGCGTCATGGGTCATCGCGGAAGGCGCGGATGCCGGTCTTTTGAATGTCAGTCTACCGCTGGCGAAGCTCGCCGACGACGCGATGATCGGCCTCTACCAAAACGGCGAGCGCGTTCGGCCCGAGAATGGCTATCCCATCCGGCTTATCGTGCCGGGCTGGGAAGGTATCACGAACGTCAAATGGCTCAGGACGCTGCTCGTTACCGATCAACCGGCGATGACGCGCAATGAGACTGCGAAGTACACCGAGCTCCTGCCCTCAGGCAAAGCGCGGATGTTCACGTTCGTCATGGACGCCAAGTCTCTGATCACCTCGCCGTCGCCGGGACTGAAAATGTACGGCCCTAATGTCTATGAAATCCGTGGGCTCGCGTGGAGCGGGCGCGGAAAGATCGCCAAGGTCGATGTCTCGGCGGACGGAGGAAAATCGTGGGCCGAAGCTCATTTGCAAGACCCCGTCATGCCGCAATGCTTCACGCGGTTTCGTTCGCCTTGGGCGTGGGATGGCAAACCTGCGATTCTGAAAAGCCGAGCCACCGATGAAACCGGCTACGTGCAGCCCGAGCGCGATGTGCTGGTCAAAGAGCGTGGGCGAGAAGGATATTTTCACTATAACGCCATCGTCAGCTGGGCCGTCGATGAGGACGGCGAGATCAGCCATGTCTACGCTTAGAACCATAGCCATAGCGTTCGGCCTTATCATTGCGATAGGCGCCGTGGCGGCTGCCGACGGCGGCGTCAGGGCCCCACACCTCGGAAAGCCCATGACGGCCGGCGACGTCGCCAAGTGGGACCGGACCATTTTCCCGGATGGACGCGGACTTCCAGCCGGCCACGGGACCGCGAAGGAAGGCCGCGTGCTTTACGAGCAGAAGTGCGCAAGCTGCCACGGCGACCACGGCGAAGGTGCGACGGCGGAAGAACTCGTCGGCGAGCCGAAGCCGCCGACGCCCGACAGACCGAGCAAAGCCATCGGCTCCTATTGGCCATTCGCGACGACAATCTTCGATTTCATCGCGCGCAGCATGCCGCCCGCAGGCCCTGGCTCGTTATCAGCGGACGAGACCTATGCCATCACGGCTTATCTTCTCGCTGCCAACAAAATCATCGGCGACGGCGATGAAATCAGCGCCGAAACGCTGCCCAAGGTCAAAATGCCGAACCGCGGCGGCTTCATCTGGATCGACGTGAAAAAGTAAGTTTTGCGGGAGCGAGCGCGAACCGAAGCGCCCGACCTCGCAAAGCATTTAGCTTCTGAGGCTGATAGGACTGTCACAAATCGTTGAATTCCGCGATTTGGGCCGGCTTTCGATGCGCCGGCGCCGGCAAGCTGTCGTAAGTGTTGAATTAATCCCCCACCTGCCCTATTTCCGGCCCCCAGCGCAATTTTACGCGCTTCTTGAGCCGGTATGACCGGCATTTCAACTCTGGGAGCGGGCGAGTGGATAACGTACTCATCATCGGGGCAGGCGCTGCGGGCTCGGTCGTCGCGAAGAAATGCGCGATGAACCGTGACGTTTTCAAGAAGATCCATCTCGCGTCTCGCCGTCTCGAGAGCTGCCAGAAGGTGCAGGCCGCATGCAAGACGCCGATCGAAATCTATCAGCTCGACGCGGACATCGTCGCCGACACGGTCAAGCTCCTGAACGAGATCAAGCCCGACCTCGTCATCAACATGGCGCTCCCCTACCAGGATCTGGCGATCATGGACGCGTGTCTGGAGGCCGGCGTCAACTATATGGATACCGCCAACTACGAGCCGCGTGAGGAAGCGAAGTTCACCTACAAGTACCAGTGGCCGTACCATGAGAAGTTCAAGTCGAAGGGCCTCATGGCCGTGCTCGGCTGCGGCTTCGATCCCGGCGTCACGAATATCTTCTGCGCCTATGCCCAAGAGAACCTTTTCGACGAGATCCACACCATCGACATCGTCGACTGCAACGCCGGCAGCCACGGCAAGGCTTTCGCGACGAACTTCAACCCGGAGATCAATCTCCGGGAAGTGACCCAACGCGGCAAATACTGGAAGGACGGCGAGTGGATTGAGATCGATGCTCTGTCGATCTCGACGACGATCGATTATCCGGAAGTCGGGCCGGTCAAATCCTATCTCATCTACCATGAGGAAGAGGAAAGCTTGGTCGAGAACATCAAGGGCCTGAAGCAGATCCGCTTCTGGATGACCTTCTCGGACAACTACATCAAGCACCTCGATGTGCTGCAGAACGTCGGCATGACCCGGATCGATCCGGTCATGTACAAAGGTACGCCCGTCGTTCCGATGGAATTCCTGAAATCCGTTCTTCCGGAGCCCTCCTCGCTTGCCGAGAACTACACCGGCAAGACGTCGATCGGTGTCATCCTCAAGGGCGAGAAGAAAGGCAAGAAAAAGCGCTACATCATCTGGAACGTCTGCGACCATGCCGAGACGAACAAGGAAGTTGGCGCGCAGGCTGTTTCTTATACGACCGGCGTTCCGGCCGTCGTCGGTGCGATCATGATGTTCAAGGGCATCTGGAAGGGCAAGGGCGTCTTCAACGTCGAGCAGCTGCCGCCTGAACCATTTCTCGAAGAGCTCGCCGAACAGGGTTTGCCCTGGCACGCCGAGGAGATCGAGAAATCCGACCAGAAGAAGCTCTTCTCGGTCGAAACCTGATGAGCGAGGCCGAGATCCTTTCGATCCGCAACGACCTGACGAGCCTCGTCGTCTCCGTCGTTTCGGTGAGCTTCGGAATGATCTCGGCTTATATCGCCGGTCTTTGGCTCTTCCTTCGGGAGGCACCGATCTCGCTTCGGCTGCTGGCCTTCTTCCTGCTGTCGTGCGGGCTTGCATTCATGGGCGCGCTGACGTGGGGTCTGAATGATCTTCTGCTCGGGACGGAGCGCGCGTGGTCGAAGCTTCCGAGCCCCGCGAGCGGGATCGCCGGCTTCGGAAACGCGCGCCCCGAGTGGCTACAGGGATTCACGCTGTACGAGGCGGCGGTGTTTCTTGGAAGTTTGGCATTCGGCGCCATATACGTTTCGCTTGCCTATCTTACCTTTATCTACAAATGGCCCGGCGCGACCGCGGGGCCGGTGCGTGTGTCTCAGCGCGAGACGGCTTTCTAATTTGATCGGTGACCGGAATTGTCGGACATTTCCACGCTGAACCTTGAGACCTTCGGTTGGGCGCAGTCCATCGCGACGCCCGCGTACGTGCTCGACGTCGCGGCCTTGAAGCGCAATCTTGCGCGCGCGGCCGAGATCAAGCGTCAATCGGGCTGCAAGATCCTCCTCGCGACGAAGGCCTTTGCGCTGCCGGCAGCTTTCCCGCTGATGCGTGACGTCCTCGATGGTACGACGGCCAGTGGCGAATACGAGGCGCGCCTCGGCCACGACGAATTCGGCAAGGAAGTTCATGTCTATTCCCCGGCGTATGCGCCGGGTGAAGTCGAGCGGCTGACGAAGCTTGCTCAACACATCTACTTCAATTCGCCAGAGCAGATCGCGAAGAACCTGCCGGTTATTCGGAAGCATCCGAGATTGAAGATCGGCATCCGGATCAACCCCGGCTATTCGAACGCCACGCTCGGCGGCGCGCTCTATGACCCCTGTGCGCCCTACTCACGTTTCGGAGCGACGGCCGACACGCTGGACCGCGTGCCCTGGGATGAGGTCGATATCCTGCATACGCATGCACTCTGCGAATCGGGCGATGAAGGGTCCGTCGGGCTCATCGAGCACGTCGCGCGGAAATTCGGCGACTACGTTCGCCGGGTCAAAGTCGTGAACTTCGGCGGCGGTCACTTCATCAACAAGCCGGGCTACGACATCAACAAGCTGATCGCGGCCATCAAGGCCTTCAAAACAGAGTTCAACGTGGACGTCGTTCTGGAACCTGGCGCGGGACTCGTCGTCGATACCGGCTATCTCGTCGGCTCAATCCTCGACTTTCATCATAATGAGAAAAACATCGCCATTCTGGACGCGTCGGCCTCGACGCACATGCCCGATGTGCTCGAAGTGCCGTACACGCCCAAGGTCATCGGCGCCGCCGGGCCGGGCGAAAAGCCGCACACTTATATCCTCGGCGGCAAGACCTGCATGACCGGCGATATCATCGGCGAGTACTCGTTCGACCAGCCGCTGAACGTTGGCGGTCGCATCATTTTTACCGATATGATGCAATATTCCTTCGTGAAGAATAACACGTTCAACGGCGTGCCCCTTCCGGATCTGACAATTCTCAACGAGGACGGAACAATTAAGCTCATTCGGTCGTTTGGCTACGATGATTTCCGATATCGCCTAGGCTAAAAGCTCAGCGGCTGCTGCGCGGTGGAACGCTTGGAACTTCCCCGGAAAGAGCCTATGACGTTTCGAGCGGGGTGCCATGAAAGCAGAAAATCCCAAGCCGGTTCTTCTGGCCGATTATCGTCCTCCTGAATTTCTGATCGACACGGTCCATCTTGATATCGCGCTCGGGCCGACGAAGACCCGTGTCGCTTCAAAACTTGCGGTTCGGCGAAATCCCGATGCGCGCACGTCGGGCAAAGCCCCCCTAAGACTCGACGGCGAACTCCTGAAGCTCGAAAGTGTCGTGGTCGACGGCAAAAAGCTGAAACCCACTGCTTATCGCGTCACCGAGACCAGCCTGGCGATCCTCTCGCCGCCCAAAGAGCCTTTCACCCTCGAAGTGGTGACCAGCATCAATCCCAAGGCGAATACGGCGCTTCAGGGGATCTATTTGTCGCGCGGTATCTATTGCTCGCAATGCGAGGCGCAAGGTTTCCGTCGCATCACGTATTTCCTCGACCGGCCCGATGTGCTCGCGAAGTACACCGTCCGGCTCGAAGCCGACGTCGAGGCCGCGCCGGTTCTTTTGGCGAACGGCAACCCGATCGAGCGCGGCACATTACTCGGCGGCGAGCGCCATTACGCGGTCTGGGACGATCCGCATCCGAAGCCGTCTTATCTCTTCGCCATCGTCGGTGGCGATCTTTCGTCCATCGCGTCGACGTTCACGACGCAGTCCGGCCGCGACGTCGACCTTCGGATCTATGTCGAGCACGGTAAAGAAGCGCGCGCACACTGGGCCATGGAGTCGCTGAAGCGTGCCATGCGGTGGGACGAAATCCGCTTCGGACGCGAATACGACCTCGACGTCTTCAACATCGTTGCCGTTTCCGACTTCAACATGGGGGCGATGGAGAACAAAGGCCTCAACATCTTCAACGATCGCCTCATCCTCGCCTCTCCCGAAACCGCGACGGACGCGAACTATAAATCAATCGAGAGCGTCGTCGCGCACGAATACTTTCACAACTGGACCGGCAATCGCATCACATGCCGCGACTGGTTCCAGCTTTGCTTGAAGGAAGGCCTTACCGTCTTCCGCGACCAGGAATTTTCAGCCGATCAGCGCAGCGCAACCGTCCAGCGCATCGGCGACGTGCGGCAATTGAAGGCGCTGCAGTTTCCCGAGGACCAGGGGCCGCTCGCTCACCCGGTCCGGCCAGAAAGCTATGTCGAGATCAACAACTTCTACACGCCGACCGTCTACGAGAAGGGTGCAGAAGTCGTCCGGATGATCGAGACGATCCTTGAGCCGAAGATATTTCGCGCCGGCATGGATCTCTATTTCGAGCGTCATGACGGGCAAGCGGTAACGATCGAAGACTTCATCGCCTGCTTCGCCGATGTGAGCGGCGCCGATTTTACCCAGTTCCACCGCTGGTATTCGCAAGCCGGAACGCCGGAGCTCGTCTGCAACCTCACCTACGACCGGCGGAAAAAGTCGGCGGAGCTGACGGTCCATCAAGTGCTCAAGCCGTCGCCCGGCAAGGCGAAGAAGCAGCCCTACTTCATCCCGATCAGCATGGCGCTGCTTGGCGAGAACGGCAAAGAGATGGATCTGGACGTCGAAGGCGGTGTCAAGATCCGCGACGGCGTGATGGCCGTCACGGAGCGAACAACGACGTTCAAATTCAAAGGTGTCAGCTCGCGGCCGGTCCCCTCGCTGCTCAGGGGTTTCTCGGCACCCGTCGCGATCACGATGCCGCTGACGGATCAAGATCTTGCATTCTTGATGCACCACGACAGCGATCTCTTCAACCGCTGGCAAGCAAGCAACGCCTACGCGACGCGAAGCATTCTCACGCTTCTCGATGCCAAGCGCCCCAAGGCCGTCGTCGCGGCCAAGGCCCTGAAACTCTCTGAGGCACTCCAATACGCATTGCGCAATCCGGACATCGACGATGCCTATAGGGCCGAGCTGCTCAGGCTGCCGTCCGTCGCGGACGTTGCCCGCGAAAGGGCGATAAAAGTCGACCACGCCGCGATCTTCGACGCGCATCGCAGCTTCAGCCGTACGATCGGCGAGAAACTCGGGGATGATCTCGAGGCGCTCTATACGGAGGCGTCGCGCGAGAAAAAGTTCTCACCCGACGCCAAGAATGCCGGCCGGCGCGCTCTGCGCAATGCCGCGCTGACGCTGATGACGATGCGGGCGACCGAGGCCGACTTCGACCGTCTCGAGGCACACTACAAAAACGCGTCGAATATGACGGATGCCTGCCATGCCATGTCTCTCGTGGCGAGCGTTGACGCTCCGGGCCGCGCCGCCGTCCTCAACGATTTTTTCGAGCGCTGGAAGGACGATCATCTCGTCATCGACATGTGGTTCGCCGCGCAGGCGCAATCACCGCGGCCTCAGGTTCTCGATGACGTGATGGAGCTTTGTCGGCATCCGCTGTTCAAGATCACGACGCCGAACAAGGTGCGGGCGCTCATCGGCACTTTCGCGTCGAACAATCCGCTGCAATTCAATCGCGCCGATGGTGCGGGCTACGAGTTTCTGGCGGACAAGGTGCTCAAGATCGATCCACTCAACCCGCAGGTCGCGGCGCGCATGCTAGGCGCTTTCCGCAGCTATCGCGCGCTCGAGCCCAAGCGCAAAAGCTTGGCCAAGGCCGCTTTGAAACGGGTCGCGGCGGCGCCGAGGCTTTCCAGGGATTGCGTTGAGATGGTTTCACGCATGCTCGACGACTAAGCGCGCGGCAAGCACTTAGCGGAGCATTTCGGCCACAGCCGACGGTCGTTCGGGTCGACGTTCCGATATGGCGACAAATTTGATTCCAAAGCGATTTTTTCTCCCTCGACAGGTGAGTCGCAAATCGGCGAAGGTCGAATCATGCTCGAGGACATGATGATCTTCGGCCTTGTGGGGCGGGGCACTTAGACAAAAATCAACAGGGGAATTTGAGGATGGCTCGGACGTGGTCCGTTCCTCAACGGGGAAGTTTTGCCGCCTTCGGCGGTCTGGGGTCGCAGGCGAACAATTCGCTCTTAGGCCTTTCCAGCGGCCGAGGCTTCGGGCATCGGGGCGTGTTCCTGGTGTTTGCGGCGCTTTTGACAGCGGCAGGTGCCATTATTCCGCATCTCGATTCGGAAATTTTATCGACGTTCCTATTTCTGGCTGGCGCGGGGCTGGCGGGGCTCGTTGTCATTCTTTCGTGGCTGTCCCCCACGCGCGACGGTCGGCGCGCCGCTCACGAACGCCTTCAGCCCGATGTCAAGATTGCCTTTGGTGCTGGCAGAGTTGCTCAGGCCCGCTTTCCGGAGTTGCTTGCCGCGAACACGGCGCAGCCCGGTTTCGACCGTGCGGCGTGGGCCAAGCTCACCGCGCACATGAGCCATGAACTGCGGACGCCGTTGAATGCCGTTCTCGGTTTTTCCGAACTCATGACGAACGAAGTCTTTGGGCCGCTCGGATCCGGCTATAGCGCCTACGCGCGTGACATCCATGCGAGCGGACGGATCCTTTTGAAGTCCGCCGAGGATGCCCTCGCAATCACGGCGCTGCTGACGGCGCCGGAACGCAAGCGGGCACGCGCAACAAGCCGCCTCAAGTCGGTCGTCGACGAGGCTTGCGCCTTTGCGGCCCCTGACCTCGCAGCGCGCTCCATTTCCATCGCTATCGATACCGGCGCCGATGTCGAGGTTGTCGGCGACCATCAAGCGATGCGTCAGATGCTCATCAATCTTGTTGCCGAGGTTACTCGCGATGCCGCTGCCGGGGCGATCCTTCAGATCGAAACAATATCGAAGTCCGAGGCTATCGATCTGTCCGTGGTCCTCATGAGCGATGACTCCAACCCGATGCCTACGGAAGGTTTCGGGATGATCCTGGCGCGGACGCTTTGCGAGCTTTCGGGTGCTGAACTGACAAGCTCGACCACCGTTGATGGCGCGAGGCTATGGAACGTGCGCATACTTCGCGCCATGCAGGCAGATCTCTTCGCGGCGGCGTAGGAGGGGCGGATTCTCACCGTTCCGCTCAATCCTGCTTGTTATCGCCCTTTAATTCGTCGTGCCGTGGCGCCAGCATTCTTGCATGTCGCTTCTCGCGCCATTTCTGCAGAAGCTTACGCTCATCCGGAGTTAGCTCGCCTGCGGTGTTCGCCACAGTATTGTAGATCGCGGTCTTAAAGCGATCTTCGGCCGATCTGACTTTCATCAGAGCGGCAAGAAACTTGTCTTTATCGAAGGGTTCGGCTGACAGAAGCGCGTTGGCATCCAACCATGAAGATCGGACATCCGACCGGAGCCCCTTCATGGACTCACGCGCCGCAAGCACCTGCTTTCGGATCGTTTCCTGCCGATCCGGTGCCAGTTGATTGACAAACCCCATGAAGCCTCTTCCGTGCGGTGGCGGCGGCGCGGGCTCGTGCAGATGATGCCAGAATGCCGTCACCAGAAACCCTACAAACAAAAGGTTCACGGCCAGCGACGCGATGAGGCCGGGATAGAGATAGCGCGGGCGAGTTGCCGTCACCGAAGGATCAGCGTCAGCCGTCACAGCATATCCTCTTCCAGAAAGCTGTCGCTGTCGTCGGAGAGTGCCAATTGCTGGCTGCTGACCGCTTTCACGTTATCGCCGCCAAGAATAACGTCAGCTGCAGAATTGAACATATTCAGTTGACCCGCAAACACACCGAGCACCAAGGACGCTGCAAGCGCCGTCGCCGCGATGCCGTGATGATGGCGCATGCTCGTCCACTTGGGGCGTCTGCTCGTCGTCGTCACCGCGGGCCGGCTCGAAATGAGCCGAGGCTGCCGTTCGGCCGCCGCCACGATACGGTCGCTCAATTTGTCGAGGCGACCCGAATCGTACTGCGGCGCGCTATCCAGCAGTCGATCGAATACCTCTGCATCTTTCAGCATTTTCTGCGCGTCGGGGTTGCCCGCGATCAAGCTGGACAGCGCGAGACGCAAAGGAGCCGGCCATCGCGTACGGTCTGCGCCGTACGTATCGAGTGCTGCCTCCAGTTTATCGAGCCCCATGGGGCCTAAACCATTGCGAAACATCGTCCTGCCGTCTCCTGCACTTCAGAGCTCGCTGTCATTGCGCAGCGATTCCCATTCCGATTTCAAATCCACCTTCAGCTGCCGCCGTGCCCGGCTCAGGAGCGACTCGACTGCTTCGTCGGATACTCCCATCACCTGACCGATCTCGATCTGGCTCAAGCCCTCGAAATGAAAGAGGGTTAGCGCCAGCCGCTGCCGCTCCGGCAATCTCTGCATCGCCAGTTCGACCCGGCGCTGCGTGTCCTGGCTCTCGAGGCTGGCGAGCTGTTTTGCCGGCTCCGGAACCTCGGGTAATTCGTCAACAACCGTCACTCGACCCTGGCCGCGTACCCGATCGAGGCACAGGTTCGAAACCACGCGGCGCAACCACGGCCGGATGCCCGCCGGGCCGATTTCAAGCGACCCGCTCGACCGCCACAGTCGCAAGAATGCTTCCTGGGCCACGTCTTCTGCCTCCGCGTCGTCCCGCAGCATCCGGCGCGCCACGGAGACAATGCTACCGAGATGGCGCGCCATCAGCAGACGAAACGCGCCGCCGTCGCCGTTTCCGACGGCGGCAACGAGCACGGCCTCATCGGCTCGCGCTTCAGCTGCCGGCCGCGGAGCAGCCGGGCTGCCATCGGTCCTCGTCGCGGCCACTAATCCCCTCGACATCTGTTTGCCTGCCTCGCGCTCCAACGCTTCGGAGGCCACCGTGCTAAGGGGGCCTTTCCGTGCCGGTCATCGCAAGAACGTCGTAACTTGCCACAATCCGTCGCTGGTGTGCAGAGACCGTTAAACAATCACACGGTTAAAGGCCTCGAAGACGTCAGCAAGCGCCTGTTTCAGCCTTGTTTCCAGGTTTTCAAAGGAGGTTGTACCGCCAGATCGCATAAGGAGCGATTTCAGGCCCTTCGGCGCCGATGCCGGGTCAAAAGGGCCCTCGATGGTCAGCCTGAGGACCTGCGTCAGATCGTGCAGCAAGCGGCCAGCCGCGGCGAGCCGGCGATAGTCGCCATCATCGATAAGGCCCTCGGACGCGGCCGCCGCGAGGGCGGCGAGCGTGGTCTGCTCGAGGATTGCGGGATGTTCGGCGGCGTGAACAAGTTCGAGAAACTGAACGATGAACTCCAGATCGACGAACCCGCCCCGCACCTGCTTCAGATCCCACACGTCCTTGGTGGCCTTTTCGGCTTCGATACGTCGGCGCATATCGAGGACGTCGGCGGCGATTTTGGCGGGATCACGTTTGGCTCTCAGAACCTTGCGGATTTCAGCTTCGACGTGGCGAGAGAGGTTGCGATCCCCGGCGATGACGCGCGCCCGCGTCAACGCCATGTGTTCCCAAGTCCAGGCTTCATTGGCCTGATAGTTCGTGAAACTCGACAGACGCGTCGCGACCGGCCCCTTCTGTCCCGAAGGGCGAAGACGCATGTCGACGTCGTAAAGGGCCCCTTCCGCCGTGCGCGCCGAGACCGCGTTGATGAGGCGCTGCGTCAGGCGGGTATAGTAGTGCGGCGGTGCGAGCGGTTTGGCGCCATCCGATTGTTCGGCATCCGGGTCGAAATCGTAAATCAGGATGAGGTCGACATCCGATGCCGCGGTCATCTCGCGACCGCCGAGTTTACCCATGCCGATCACAACTGCGGCACCGCCCCGGACGCGGCCGTGGTCTTCCTCCATCTCGCTGGTCACTTCGTCCAGCAGTGCTGCGATCAGGCGCGCCGCGATGGTCGCGTAGGTCACACCGGCTTCGTTTGCCGATATGCTGCCGGCCAGAATTCTGACGCCGACCAGAAAGGTCAGCTCGCTGCCGATCCTTCGCGCCGTGTCGAGGATTTCCTGCATCGGGTCGCCGAAGCTCGTCGCGCGGGCGGCAACAAAAGCCTTCGTCAAGACATCGTCGATCGCCCCGCCGCTCAACTCGCCGCCCATGACCTGAGGGTCAAGGACTGCGTCGAGAAGCCGGCGGCGGCGCGATAGAATATGCGCCAAGCGCGGCGCCGATCCCATGATATCGGCGAACAGGCGGATGAGGCCCGGCTGCGCCTTGAGCAGCGAGAAGAGCTGAACGCCCGACGGCAATTCTGCCAGGAAGCGATCGAAGCTCGCGATGGCGCCGTCGGGATCGACCGTGTCGGCGAGTGCTTCGATCAGCAGCGGCTGCACCTCCGTCAATCGTTCCCGCGCGCGCGACGACCGCACGACCGGGGCCCGTCCGTGATGCCAGCCGCGGACGATCGCCAGGACCTGCGCCGGTTGCGAATATCCAAGCCGCTTCAGCTCTTCCAGCGTTCGGGGATCATCCTTGGCGCCGGCAAACACGAGGTTGGCGCCTGCCGGCGTCAGTTGCGGCGCTTCCTCGAAAAGGCCGTCGTAGTGCTTTTCGACCGTTTCCAAGACGGGCATCAGGTTCGCGGAAAACTCCGCCAGATCGGCGTAGCCCGCGAAGCGCGCGAATGCCTCCAGGGCAGCGGGATCGGACGGTACGTCATGTGTCTGCTCGTCGGCGACCATCTGCAGGCGATGCTCGAGACGGCGGAGATAGCGATAGGCGTGATCAAGATCGGCGCGGACATCAGCTTTCACCCAGCCGCGGTGCTCAAGCGCGGCCAGCGCATCGAGCGTCGCGCGGACGCGCAAGTCGGGCTGGCGTCCGCCGGCGATCAGTTGCTGGGTCTGGGCGAAAAATTCGATCTCGCGGATGCCGCCACGGCCGAGCTTCAGGTTCTGTCCGGCAACCGAGATCGGGCCGATGTCCTTGTGCGCGTGGATCTGCCGCTTCATGGCATGGATGTCGGCGATCGCTGCAAAATCCAGATACTTGCGCCAAATGAACGGCGCGAGTTCGGACAGAAATTCGTTGCCGGCGCCGATATCGCCAGCGACGGGCCTCGCCTTGATCAGCGCCGCCCGCTCCCAATTCTGGCCCACGGTCTCGTAGTAGCCGTGCGCCGCCACCGTCGAGAGAGCGACCTGAGTGGCGCCGGCGTCCGGACGAAGGCGCAGGTCGGTTCGGAAAACGTAACCGTCAGGGGTGCGCTCATCGAGCAGAAGCACGAGGTCACGCGTCAGGCGGACGAAGAAGGACTGCAGATCGCCATCGCCAACGAGGCGGGATTTATCGCGGTCGAAAAAAACGGTCAGGTCGATGTCGCTCGAATAGTTCAGTTCGAAGGCACCATGCTTGCCCATCGCAAGCACGAAGTAACCCGACTGAGCCTCCGGGCTTTCGGCTACAGCCGGCTGCCACTGGCCGCGCGCCGATGCCATCCGAAACAGGAAACGAACGGCCGTGCCGACGGCGGTATCGGCGCAATCCGACAGCGTGCGCGTTACGGTCATCACGGGCCAGAAGCCAGCCAGATCGGCGAACGCGGTCAGAAGCGCCACCTCGGACTTGTAGATACGAAGCAATCGCTTAGCGACCGCGATATCTGGCGCGGCTTGCATTCCCGCGATCAGTTCGTCGGTCAGGTTGGAAAATCGTGTCGCGGGGGACGAGCCGAGAATCCGGGCCAAGCGATCATAGTCGCGATTTGCCAGCGTCGTGAGATAGGGGGAACCTTCGAAGATACCCTTCAGCAGGCTCTCGACTTTGACGTCGTTCAAGAGTTCGGCAAGCTGAGGACATGCCGTCTCTGCTTCGGACTTCAGCGCCTCGAAGCGTTCGGCGCCGCGGCCGCCAGGGAGGGCGCGCGGCCATTCGGTAATACGTTCGGCGAAGGTTGGGTCGACAGGCTGATCCATACCCTCATTGTGCAGCAAGCCCGGGCTCGGCGTCACCCTCCCGATCGGGCGCCGCAATAAGGCACCGCCGCGACAGCGACACCACGACTTTGAGGCCCGGCTGGTTATCCTCGAGCCGAATTTCGCCGTGATGCAGGCGGGCGACAGCCGCGACAAGGCTCAAGCCGAGGCCGGTACCAGGCTTGGTTCGGCTTGCCTCAAGGCGCACGAACCGTTTCAGCACGCGTTCACGGTCCGCAGTGCCGATACCCGGGCCATGGTCGCCGACCGAGATCGCCGGATGGCCGTCGATGCGATAGGTACGTACGGTTATGGCGCTTCCGGGTTCGCCGCCGCGCGAATATTTGATGGCATTATCGATGAGGTTGGCAATCGCCTGGCCGATCAACTGTTTGTTGCCGCGGACAAAGACACCCTGCTCGACGTCGATTGCGAGCGCAAAACCTGATTCTTCCGCGGCGGGTAAATAAAGCTCGCTGACGTCGGCGACGAAGCGGCCGAGATCGAACGTCTCGGTGCTGTCTTCGAGCGGGCCGGCTTCGAGGCGGGCAATCAGAAGCAGAGCATTGAACGTCTTGATGAGTTCATCCGCCTTCTCGATCGTCCGTTCGAGGCCTTCGCGATAGGCTTCCTCGCCGCGCGGATCGCGGAGCGCCGCTTCCGCCGCGTTGCGCAGGCGATTGAGCGGTGTCTTGAGGTCGTGCGCGATATTGTCGGAGACTTCGCGGAGGCCGTTCATGAGGCTCTCAATGCGTTCCAGCATTTCGTTGAGGTTATTCGCGAGACCGTCAAGCTCCCCGCCGCGGCCCGTCGTCGGGATGCGGCGTGAGAGATCGCCTTCCATGATCTGCCGGCTCGTCGCGGTGATCTGGTCCATGCGGTTGACGATCAGCCGGCTGACTGCGAGGCCGCCCAGGAGACCGAGCACCGAGAGGACGCCGAAACCGAGAAGAAAGACGAAGCGGATCGTATTCGCGAAGGCTCGCTGATCTTCGACGTCGCGACCGATGATGAGGCGCAGACTAGGACCGAGGTCCACGGGGATCGCGACGGCAAGATGCGACGGCCCTTCGCCATTTACCGGCTTATAGCTGAAGACGCCGCCGCGGCCGTCGGCTTCGAGTTCGGGAGGAATGCGATTGAGATTTCCGGCGATCTTCGCGCCGGTGTCGTCCGCCAAATAATAAAGGCCGGTTCCCTGTGGGCGGGAGAGCGCCGTGACCGTTTGGGTCAACTTCATCTGGCCGCCGACTTTCATCTCGGAGGACAGAATGCGAGCTTCCGCCGTCAGCGTCGCGAGAACCTGATCAGTAAACAGCTTGTTCGTCTGCCAGAATAGAAAGCCGACAACGATCGCCGCGGCGAACAAGAAGAACGCCACGGCGAGCGCGCTCAATCCGAAGGCTGTGGTCGATGCCGCTTTCGCGACGCGATCAAGCAGGGCCGTCACGGATTGTATACCCTGCTCCCCGGACCGTATGCAGCAGCGGCTTATCGAAGTTCTTGTCGATCTTCGCCCGGAGACGAGAAACGTGCACGTCGATGACATTCGTCTGCGGATCGAAGTGATAATCCCAGACGTGCTCAAGCAGCATCGTGCGGGTGACGACCTGGCCGGCATGCTGCATCAGATATTCAAGAAGCCGATACTCGCGGGGCTGTAGCAAAATATGCTCGCCGCCACGGGTCACGCGATGCGAAAGACGATCCAGGATGAGATCGCCGACGGAATAGCGGGTTTGCTGCTCCTCGGGTACGGTTCGACGGCCAAGCGCCTCGACGCGCGCCAGAAGCTCGGAGTAGGCGTAGGGTTTCGTGAGATAATCGTCGCCGCCGGCGCGGAGGCCCTTGACTCGATCGTCGACCTCTCCGAGCGCCGATAAAATGAGCACCGGCGTCCGATTTCCATCCGTTCTCAGCGACTTGATCAGCGAAAGACCGTCGAGACGGGGAAGCATACGATCAACGATCAGGACGTCGTACACGCCATCCGCCGCCAGAGACAATCCTGCTTCGCCGTCGTGAGCAAGATCGGCTGTGTGGCCGTTCTCTTTCAAAGATTTCTGCAGGAACAGCGCGGTTTCTTTATCGTCTTCAATTACGAGCACGCGCATTGTGTGTGTCCGACCTTCGTCCTCTCTCCGCTCACTGTTTAACTGGCTATCCCCCAAACGTCGAGGCAGCCCCGCCGTTTGATTGACGGAGCTGCCCGAGTTTGCCATGGCGCGTTAACCTCAGCCCTTCTTGATCAGTTGAACGGCGACGAACCGCTTCTGATCTGCCGATTGGACGTGCAAGAGAACTGCAGTGCGCTTCAGATCCTGAGCTTTCTTGATGCCGGAGATGACGTCGTCGGGAGACGAGACCATCTGGCCCGAGACCTCGAGAATGACGTCGCCGGGCTTCAAGCCCTTCTCGGCGGCGTCCGACGTTGGATCGACCTCGGCGATGGCGACGCCCTGAGCGTCCTTGCCCGCGCGCGCCGGCATCAGGGTGATGCCGAGCTGGCTCAGGTCGATGGACTTGCTCTCATCGCTGCTGTCGCCGTTGTTGTCCTGGTCGTTGTCATCGCCGTTCATCGCGGCTTCGACGTTCTTGGGGAACAGTCCAAGCTTCACCTTGATCGACTGCTCGGCATTGTTGCGCCAGACTTTGACGTCAACGTTCGAGTTCGGCGCGAGTTCGGCAATCTTGCGAGCAAGGTCACGACTGTCAGCAATCTTCTCGCCGTTGACCTGGATGATCGCATCCTGGGCCTTGATGCCCGACTTGGAAGCCGGGCCGTCCGGCGTCACTTCGCTGACAAGCGCGCCATGGGCGTCGGCAAGGCCGATGCTGGCGGCCGTGTCGTCGTCGACGTTCTGAATCTTGACGCCGAGCCAGCCGCGGCTGACCGTTCCGTCAGCCTTCAGCTGCTTGATGACTTCCTTCACGGTTTTGGCCGGGACGGCGAAGGCGATGCCGACATTGCCGCCGGACGGAGAGAAGATCGCGGTGTTGACGCCGATAACGTCACCGTCGAGGTTGACGGTCGGGCCGCCTGAGTTGCCGCGGTTCACAGCGGCGTCGATCTGCAGGTAATCGTAGGGACCCGAGCCGATGTCGCGCGCTAGAGCCGAAACGATACCGGCAGTGACGGTGCCGCCAAGGCCGAACGGGTTACCGACGGCCAACGCCCAGTCGCCCACGCGGGGTTCCTTGTCGGACAGCTTGACTGTCGGGAACGTCTTGTTGCTTTCGATCTTGATGAGAGCGACGTCGGTGCGCGGATCGGTGCCGACGAGCTTGGCATCGTATTTGGTCTCGTCGTTGTCGAAGCTCACCTGAATCTTGGTGGCGCCGTCGATGACGTGGTTGTTCGTCACGACGTAACCGTCAGGCGAGATCACGAAACCGGAACCCTGGCCCTGAACGATCTTGGGACGCGCCGGCTGGCCGAACTCCTTCGGAAGATTCTTGAAGAAGTCGTGCAATGGGTGATCCGGCGGCAGATCCGGAAGGGTGAAATTCTTCTCGCCCTTCTTGCCCTTTTCATTCGAGGCGAGCTTGGACGCGCCGCCGTCGTTGATGACGGACACCGAAACGACTGCCGGCTTCACCTTGTCGACGATGTCGGCAAAGGAAAGCGGGGCGCGGCCGAACGGGGTTTGAATCGTCTGAGCGCCGGATTCCGCGCGCGCAGGGTGCGCCGGTAATGCAAGCCCAAATCCCGTAGCAGCAATTGCCACCATCGTGATCGAGGCGGGTGCGAACTTGGTCGCTAACTTTGAATATGAGGTCGTCGACGAGTGGTGCGGAAGTCGCATCCCAGGGTCTCCAGCTGAAAGCAGGCTTCGCGAGCCTTATACGACGCGTAGCGGAGGTGGGGTTACGGCAGCATGTCAGGGACGTTAACTGTTGGTAATCTAGTGGCCCATCGCGGGTGCCACCGGCTATTGGTCCTTGGCGGCAAGGATTTCGCTGAGCTTAGCTTTTTCCTGTTCGGTCAGCGGCTCGCTGGCCGACGGCCCGGCCGGCTTGTTAGCGCGAATAATAAGGACGAGGCCACCGAGCAGCACGAGGACCGGGGTGAGCCACAACAGAAGCGTGGATAATTCAAAGCGAGGTTTCAGCAGAACGAATTCGCCATATCGGGCGACGATGTAGTCGAGAACCTGCTGATCGGTATCGTGGTCCTTGAGCCGCTCACGCACGAGGCGGCGAAGATCGCCCGCAAGAGGGGCATCGCTATCATCGATGGACTGGTTCTGGCACACGAGGCAGCGCAGTTCGGCGGAAATCGCGCGGGCACGTTTCTCAAGGGCCGGATCGGCCAGCATCTCACCCGGCTGAACTGCAAGTGCCGCCGGGGCTACTCCTACGAGTGCCCAGACCGCCAGCGCCGCGACTGCCATCAACCGCCGCAAGGAACTCACTCCGCCGGAACCGGGAACGCGGCACGCGGTCGTGCCGGAGCGCCGACACGAAGGCGCCGGTCAGACAGCGAGATGCCGCCGCCAAAGAACATCAACAACGCTCCAAGCCAAATGAAGCGAACGAGCGGATTGAAATAGGCGCGAACCGCATAGCCGCCGCCCGGCTGCTTGTCACCGATGACGACATAAAGATCGCCGCGCCAAGCCGCGTGGATGCCCGATTCCGTCGTCGTCTGCGGCGGGGCATCGTAAAGGCGTTTCGCGGGCTGCAGGCGTGCGACCGTCTCGCCGTCACGCTTGACGTTGAAGTCGGCGATGTCCTCGGTGTAGTTGGGGCCGCGGCCGCGTTCGACGCCGGTGAACGTCACCTGATATCCGTCGACCATGACCTTATCGCCGGGCTTCATCGCCAGGATGTGCTCTTCGCGGTAGGCGCTTGTCGCGACGATGCCGACCATCAGCATGCCGATGCCGAAGTGAGCGAAGAGCGTGCCATAGGCCGAGCGCGGCAGGTTCGTTGCGCGGCGAGCGACTTCATCACGTCCGGCCGAGCCGAGCTTCACCCGGTTCGCCCACTCGATGACGGTGGCCGCCATCACGTAGACGCCGAGCGCAATTCCGAACGGCGCGAGCCAAGGCCCGCGATGCTCGACGGCAAAGACGGCGACAACCGCAACAAGCGCTGCCAGGACCGCGAAGGCCAGCCGCTGCATCGCGCCGGGCAAGTCGCCACGCTTCCAGGCGAGCATCGGCCCAACCGGCAATGCGATCAGCAGCGGGATCATCAAGGGGCCGAACGTCATGTTGAAGAACGGCGGTCCGACGGAAATCTTTGCACCCGTCAGGCCTTCGAGCGCCATCGGGTAGAGCGTGCCGACGAGCACGGTCGCTGCGGCCGTCACCAACAGCAGATTATTGAGAACAAGCGCGCCCTCGCGGCTGATCGGCTGGAACAGGCCACCCGCCTGCATATCCCTCGCGCGCAGTGCGAAGAGTGCGAGGCCGCCGCCGGTAAAAAACACGAGAATGGCGAGGATGAAGACGCCGCGGGCCGGATCGACGGCGAACGAGTGGACGGACGTCAGTACGCCGGAGCGCACGATGAACGTTCCCATCAGCGACAGCGAGAACGTCAGAATCGCGAGCAGAACCGTCCAGATCTTCAGTGCTTCGCGTTTCTCCATCACGAGCGCGGAATGCAGAAGCGCGGTGCCGGCGAGCCAAGGCATGAACGAAGCGTTCTCTACTGGATCCCAGAACCACCAGCCGCCCCAGCCGAGTTCGTAATACGCCCACCACGAGCCCATCGAAATGCCGATGGTCAGGAACATCCACGCCGCGAGCGTCCACGGACGCACCCAGCGCGCCCAGGCAGCATCGATGCGGCCTTCGATCAAAGCGGCGATGGCGAACGAGAACGCAATCGAGAAACCGACGTAGCCCGTATAGAGAAACGGCGGGTGGAAGGCGAGCGCGGGGTCTTGCAGGATGGGGTTCAGGCCGTTGCCGTCCGACGGTGCCGGGTCGAGGCGCACGAACGGATTGGACGTCAGAAGCGAGAAGAGAAGGAATGCGACGGCGATCGAGGCCTGCACGGAAAGAACGCGGGCCTTCAATGTCGGCGGCAGGTTGTTGCCGAACACAGCGACGGCGGCGCCGAAGAGCGCGAGAATCAACACCCAGAGCAACATCGATCCTTCGTGATTGCCCCAGACACCCGCCATCTTATAGATCAGCGGTTTCGTCGAATGCGAATTCTGGGCGACATTCAAGACGGAAAAGTCCGACGTCACGTACGCGTGCATCAGGGCGAAGAAGGCCATAGCGATCAGCAAGAGCTGGGAAATCGCGGCGGGCTCGGCAACGCGCATCATGCGCTCGTCTTTGACCGCGGCGCCGAAGGCCGGCACCACGACTTGCACGACGGCCACGAGCAGCGCGAGAATTAAAGCAAAATGTCCGAGTTCGACGATCACGGCATATCCTTCTAAGGCATCTCGGCCTTGAGCTGACCCGGGTGCGCGCTCGCACCGAGTTTTACGCCTTTCGCTTCTAGCGCCTGCGCGACGTTGCGTGGCATGTAAGTTTCATCATGTTTGGCAAGCACGGTGTCGGCTTTGAAGCCGCCCTTACCGTCGAGCACACCTTCCGCCACGACACCCTGCCCCTCCTTGAAGAGATCGGGCAACACGCCGGTGAACGTCACGGGAATATCTTTCAGAGTGTCCGTCACCTTGAACCTGATCGTCGTGCCTTGGCCGCGGACGACAGAGCCTTGCTCGACGAGACCGCCGAGGCGAATGCGCTGGCCGGGCAGGACGTGCTTCTCGACGATATCACTCGGCGTATGAAAAAAGACGATGCTGTCCTTCAACGCGAAGAGCACGAGGATGAGCGCGATCCCAAGCGTCGCGACACCTCCTCCGATCAGCACTCCGCGTTTCTGCTTACGTGTCATGGCCTGGGCCGACCTTGTGTTGCATCAACTTCCAAGCCCGAGCTTCCGCGCCAGGTCCTCGACCTGGGTGAGCCCGCCTTGGTTGCTCTTCAGATTGGCACGCGCATCGTTCAAAGCTTTGACGGCATCATCACGGCGGCCGAGAACCTGATAAGCACGAATAAGCTTCACCCAGCCGGCGGCATCACTGCCATCCGCCTTAAGGCGTGCCGCAAGGCCATCGACCATGCGCGTAATAAACGCTTGGCGCTCCTCGGGGTTCATAGACATGACGGCCGAGGCGTCCGGGGCCGCTGCTTGCGGCGCGGCGGGTGCGGCCGACGCATTCGCATTCGCTGCGGCAGTCTGATCGCCACCGGGAGCGGCGCCGCCAGAGGGGCCGAGGCTTGCGAGCCGCTCTTCGATCACCTTGCGCCAGGGTGCATCGGCCGGCGCCTGTGCCAGGAGACCTTTATAATCGGCCGCCGCCTCGGCGAGTCGGCCATCCTGCTCTTTCGCCAGCGCCAGCCAGATACGCGGCTCGACGGACTTCGGAGCGAGGACGAGCATGCGCTGGAGCGCCTTGCGGGCGTCGTCCGGCACGATGCCGTTCTCCTGGCGAATGCGGGCGTTCGCGAAACCTTGCAGACGCTTCGGACTTTCGCCGACCAGATTAATGGCGTTTTGATAGGCGGTCGCGGCGTCGGCGTATCGGCTCATCGCATAGTAGACGGGGGCGATCACGTCCCATCCCTTTCCGTCTTCGGGATGCTCGCGGAGCCGCTGTTCGACTTTGGCGACGAGATCGTTCGGTTTGCTGGCAGTCGTCGCTTCGGCGAGGCGGTCGCTCAACGGCTGTCCCGGCATGCCTGGGTCGCCGTAGGTCAGATACAAACCCAAGCTCACCAAGGGCAGCGCAATCGATGTCACGACCGAAACGGGCATGATGAAACGATTTCGCGCCACTGCCGGCGCCGCTGCTTGCGCTTGAGATTTATCTTGCGTCACGCGCAGAAGACGGCGGGCGATTTCGGCGCGCGCGCTCTCCGCTTCATTGGCCGCGAGCGTCCCGCGCGTCTGGTCGGCGGCGATCTCCTTCAATTGATCTTTGTAGACCGCAATATCGGCGTCGGCGTCGGCAGGCGCCCCCGCAGGCGGACGCATCAGCGGCCGTGTAATGGCGAGCGTTACGCCCGCCACCAGTACAGCCACTAAAATCCAGAAAACCATCGCTAAGCGATCCTCGATCTTTGTGGAGGGAATAGGATCGCCCGCCGATCCAGGCAAGCAGGCAAAGCCTGCGGCAGCCCATCTGTCGCGGACCGATTAAATTATGGAAATGTTTCCCCGCTTTTGCTGCGGTGCGTCAGCCGACGCTCTGCCACGTTCCATCGGAGCCGCGGCACGCCGTGCCGTGCATCTGCTTCGGCTTGCCGTCGATATAAACCGTATGGGTGTAATCCCGGCAATCGGCGATGCCGCGCTTGTAGGGCCGGCTCGGCACGATCTCGCCGTAGTTGCCGGTTTCCGGGTCGCGCCACTGCCGCGAAACGCCCGATTGGCCGCGCTCGAGAGCGTCATATTCGGCTTCCTGGGCGTAGCGACGGTCGCGCTCGTCCAGGCTCTTGCCGATCTGGCTGCCGACGATACCGCCAATGACAGCGCCCGCCACGGTGGCGGCTACCTTGCCGTTTCCTTGACCGACCTGATTGCCGAGAACTCCGCCGGCAATGCTGCCCAAAACCAAGCCCGTGCCGGTGTTGTCGACGCCGCCCTGACCGTTGCTGCACGCACCCAGAAAGGCGACTGCCAGGAGCGGCAGCGATAAGCGCGCAATGCGCATGGTAAACCCCATTGTCGGTTCATCCCTCGCGCCGCTGGCCCCACCGGCGCATAATTCCGCACACTGGCTAGACCGATATTGCGCCTTCGACAAGGCGGAAATCCACCACAATTCGGGCAAATCCCCACCCCATTCACAGTGCTGCGCCGCGGCATCAGTGGCCAGCTCGTCGGGTGGGAGGATCAGGCGGCGGGAAGCTCGAGAACGGCCTTCAGGCCGCCATGTTCGGAGGCGTCCAGCCTGAGCTTGCCCCGATAGGAGGACGCCAGGTCGCTGACGATCGACAGGCCGAGCCCCGAGCCCGGTTTTGTTTCATCCAAGCGAAGGCCGCGCTTGCCTATTTTGGCTCTTTGCTCGGCTGATAGGCCCGGCCCGTCGTCCTCGACCGTGATTCTGAGTTTGCGGCGAACGGTTGCGTCCTGAGCATTGACGACGGCTGCCAGATAGACCCGCCTTTTCCCCCACTTGCAGGCGTTGTCGAGCAGATTGCCGAGCATCTCTTCGAGATCCTGCTTCTCGCCCTGAAACTTGGCGCCCGACTGGATAGCGAAATCGATTGAGATGCCTTTGTCGTGGTGGATCCGTTCGAGCGTCCGGACGAGCGGCTCGGCCGTAGATTCGACGGGCGTGACACGACCGATGGTATCGGTTCGCGCAGCGATGCGGGCGCGGTCGAGGTAATGGCTGATTTGATCGCGCATCAAATGCGCCTGCTCGGCCACCTTGGAGCCGAACGCGCCGTCATCTTGGCGCGCCTCGTTGGTGATGACGGCGAGCGGGGTTTTGAGCGCGTGCGCGAGGTTGCCGACCTGGGTACGGGCACGATCGATGATGTCCTGATTGGACTCGATCAGGGCGTTGAGTTCGGATTGCAGCGGCTCGATCTCGGCGGGGAGATTGCCTTCCAGCCGTTCCGCCTGGCCGGAGCGAATGCTCGCAAGGCTCTTTTCGACGCGCCGCAACGGCAAAAGGCCGAAACGGACCTGGAACACCGTCGCGGCCAAAAGGCCGAGGCCAACAAGGGCGAGAGCGCTCGTCAGACGGGTGCGGAACTTCGCAACGGTCGCTTCGAACCAATCCATGGGACCGGCGACGATGATCGAGTATTTCGTCTTGTCGGGATCGTGGCCGGGGGAATTGATGAATTCGAGGATGCGGATCGTCGTGCCCGTCGGACCGGGGACGTTCATCCATCTGGTTCCGCTATCGTCGGTCGGAAACTTGCGTTCATAGGGAGACGGCAGAATGGCCGTCGCGAGGGAGGGAGAGACGAGCGTGCGCCCCGGCGCGCCGTCGATTGGCCGGATCTGCCAATACCAGCCCGATTGCGTCACCTCGAACAGCGGCTCGTAGAGGTTTGGCGGAATGACGGGCTCATCGCCCATCGTGCTCATGCTGTCGATGGTGATCTGTGTCAGCAGCTTCTTGAGCTGGGCGTCGAAGCTGAGCTGCACGTCTTCGCGGTAGAGCGAATAAATGATGTACCCCGCGAGCGGCAGGGCCAGAAGCGTCCATGCTGCCGAAGTTGCAAAGAGGCGCAGGGCAAGTGAATTAAGCCTCATTCGGTCCTTGGCTCATGCGGTATCCTAGACCGCGGACCGTCTGGATCACGTCGCCGGGAATCTTCTTCCGCAGTCGGCCGATAAATACTTCGATCGTGTTCGAATCGCGATCAAAATCCTGATCGTAGAGATGCTCGACCAGTTCGGTGCGCGACACGACCCGGCCATTATGGTGCATCAAATAGGCGAGCAAACGGAATTCGTGCGACGTCAGCTTGACCGGGGCGCCTTCGCAGGTCACGCGCGCCGACTTGGTGTCGAGCCGGATCGGACCGCATTCGATCTCGGATTTTGCGTGACCCGACGCCCGGCGCACCTGGGCGCGAACGCGCGCCAAAAGCTCTTCCATGTGGAATGGCTTGGCCAAATAGTCGTCGGCGCCGGCATCCATGCCGGAAACCTTATCGCTCCAGCGATCGCGCGCGGTCAGAATGATCACCGGCATCTTGCGGTCGCTGCGACGCCATTGCTCGAGGACGGAAATGCCGTCGATCTTCGGCAAGCCGATATCGAGGATGACGATATCGTAAGGCTCGGTATCACCGAGGAAATAGCCCTCCTCTCCGTCTGCCGCCGTATCGACAGCAAAGCCGGCGTCGGACAGTGCCGCCGAAAGTTGACGGTTCAGGTCCTTATCGTCCTCGACTACGAGTGCGCGCACGGGCGTATCCCCTTCCCTCCTACGTGACGCCGCGGGTTATAGGACGGCTTCAAGCGAAATTCACCCGCAACGAAGAACCGCTCAACGGCTCTTGGCAGTCATAACGGTCGTCTTCAACCGTCCCGTCGGACTCCGGATGACGAGGCGATAAAAATATCCGTCCTCGGAGTGGCAAAGCGTGGTTTTGACGAGTACCCCGACGCCGTCTGCGGCCAGCGACCTTGAAACCTCCTCGACCGTTATCAGGTTCTCCCGCCGCACAATCTGGCCGGCCATGCCCCAATCAGTCAGGCAGTCGACGGCGTGCGCAGCACTATACGGCAGCACCGCCGCCGCCAACCCCGCCGCCGCTCTTCGTAACCCGACCATACACGTCTTCCGGAAAACCCGATCTTGTAAGAATAGCCTCTTGAATGGGCGATGAATACGGGTCGGGAGCCTCGCGAGGCCCCGGCCGACATTAACTTTTACGGAGACTCAGGACGGAGGAGGCTTGGAAACGCCCGTAAATGGCGAGCGCGGTTCCGAAAACCCCGACCACAGCCTGGACGGCCGTAAGCGCCTGGTTTCCAAACGTTTGAATGACGTCGGCCGGGAGACTTACGCCGAGAGCCGGCGTCAGAAGGGGAAGCACGGTCGACGCGGCGGTAATCAGCGTTCCCCAAAGCGTCTTGGATTGCGCCCACCATTTCGCGGTATCATCGGATGTTGCGGTGCTCGTGTCGTTGCTCATATTCAGTTCTCCTTTCGCGTTTTGCGCGGGTTCCAAAAGCCCGCGGGTCGTGCCGTCGGCCGAAGCCCATTTTTTTCCGAGAGACAAAGTCGCGTCGACGCGATTGAGCCAGCCGCGACCGAACCGCCAGAAATGGGGAAGCGCGCGATAGCGGGCGCGGCGGATCTCGGCGTAACTTTCGATCAGGTCGAGGACGTTGCGGGCGCCGATCGCAGCAAGCGTCTCGGGGCCGATTTCGCCGTCGACCGTAACGCTCGCTGACTGCTGCAACATGCGGATTGCGGCGCCGACACCGTGGTTCACGGCGGCATCGAAATGCATGAGCACCAGCGGCGCCGTGAATGCGAGGCAGTCGGCCGGCCCGAAATACCGCCGGCGATAAATCTCGGCCACCGTGGCGTCCGGTATGGCCTTCAATTCCGAGATCAAGCGATCTCGCGAACTTGCGTCGAGCGTTTGACCTTTGAAACTGGTGTAGACTTGGAGCGTGATGCCGCGATTGGTCGGGCCGCCGGGATCGTAGGGATCGTTGGAATATCCGCCCTCCATGTAGAGGACGTGGGCGAGGACTTTCGCGAAAATACCTTCGTCGACGATGGCGGTCGGGGTTTCCGTTTCGTCCTTCGGCCAGCGGAGCCCGAGAAGCCGTTCCTTGTCGAAGGCGGCGACCGCAACAGCGTCACCCTGATTGCCGCCGAGGAGATAGAGCTTGCCGGACGCGTCGCCGAGTACAAAGCCGATATGCCCTGTCGTCGGATCATCGCCGCGCGAGAGAACTGCGATGGCGCCGAGCCTCGGCTCATCGAGGCTGATGCCCCAATCGAGATAGGATCGCGCAAGGAGCGATCCGGTACCGGGCATTCCGGCGCGTTTCAGCATGGCGCCCGCGAAGGCCGCGCACCAAGGCGTTGCTTCCGTTTCGACGGTCTCGTCGCCCGCGTCGCGGAAATAGCGAAGGATCTCCGCGGAGTCTTCCTTGCCCGGAATTTCGCGCACGCCGAATTCGGCCCACGCGGCCGCGAGCCACGCCGGTTGATCCATATCATTTCCCTGCTTTGCTACTGGCGCCTCGCATCCACTTCGTCACGCCGACGACGGTCGGCGCCCAGTCAACGAACCGCAGTCGCTATGTTGAAGCTTGGCTGGATCCCGGCCTTCGCCGGGATGACGGAATGGATGTCAAATGACAGCGGCGCGTGGAGCGCCTCGACCAAAGACGAGGTTCGTTTGATAGACTTTTACCGACACGCTCGGCTGGAGACTTCCGAAGTCGGCGATCTGATCGGCGCTCGAATACGTGACGCTCGGCGCCGATGAGGTCAGCGTTCGCTTCACGGTGCTGCCATCGAGGATGTCGACCTCATAGGTCGCGCTTTCTTCGCCGAGCGGCACATCGGAAAGCTCCCAGTTGTCGCCACCTGAGCGCGTCCGCCGTATCCAGGACAGGATGATATCGCCGGACGCGCGCGTGGCTTTGACGTGCACGGGCGACAACGGCCGCAGACCAAGACCTTGATAGGCGAATGGGACCGTAACGTAGGAGGCGTCGCCAATATCGCGATTGCCGGGACCGTACCGCCAATTGAGTGTGAGCTTCTGCTCGCTTTCCTGGAGAGACACGCGCGTCACGCCGCCGTCGAGCAGAACAAACTGGGCGCCGCCGGCGAGTGGCGCGGTCATCGCGCCTTCCGTGCCGAACTGACCGCGGAGCAGTCCGCTCAAACGGTAGGTCTGCACGTCTACGAGTTCGGCGGTCTCAAACTGGATGATCTCCCAATCGCCGCCCGCGTTGCGAAGTGCAGCGAGATTTGCGCCGGCGAGCATCGACACGAGATCGACTGACGCGAGCGTGCCGTTCGTCAGACGCACACGAAATGAAGCGCGTCGATCGAGGCGACCTTCGGGTCCGGATGGCACATCGTCAAGCGTGACGCCGAGTGTCGCGGGGGCGCTCGCGATCGCCTTCAGCTGATAGCCGGCTTCTTGCGGCGACGCGAAAAGCGCGACGCTGCCGGGCCATGGCTTCTGCATCGCGGCCGCATAGCCGGACTGCGCATCATAGCTGGCGTTCCATTGCGGCAGGTCCATCAGCGCGACGGCGGGCGAGCCGATCTGCACGAGCGCTGGTTGCGTCGCCGTTCGCGACGGAACGTCGATCTGATCGTAAACGCTCGGATCGATGCTCAACGCCTGGATATCGCGCACGCCATGTTCGGAGACATCGGTCAACCGCAGCAGACGGCTTCGGCCCGCAAGGTTTGCGGAGACGATATCGCCCGGCTCAAGCGCCAATGCTGACGGCGGCAACTTGAACGTCGCGGATTTGCGTGTGGCCCATGTTTCGTAGAGCCAGCTTTCGACGATCGATCCGGCGAGACCGTCGTCAAGGACGATCGGCAGATCGGCTTCGGCATCGCGCCCACTAGCACCCGTCAGACGCCGCGCTTCGGCTACGGCCTGCGGATAATCGTCGATGCTGGAAATGTAACGCACCTTCGCGGAGGCCGGCAGATCGGTTTCCTGCGCGCGCGTCAACTCGTAAAGGGCGTCGCCGATGTTTTCTTCGACGAGGTCGTCGGGGCCGACCGTCATCGCCGGTTCGGCGCGGCCACGATGGCGAAACACGATTTTTCCGCTGCTTTCGACGCTGTCGAAAAAGTACGCGAGTTCGAGCGGCTGAATGGCGTCGCGTGCTGCCATCGTCCGGTCGATCACGTAGCCCGGCACGGTTCCTGTCAGGCCCGAGGCGTCGAACTCGGTGAAACCCTGCTCGCGCAGAATCTCGGAGACGACTTCATCGAGCGCGGCGCCGCCAAGCCGGCCATTGACCCAATGGCCATGCTGCCAGTTGTCGCCGTCACCCCAGTAGGTCGTCGCGTCGGGGAACGCCGGATAGGGCCGCGCGTCCCAGCAGTAGACGTGGATGTGTTCGAGATCGACCATGCGGGCGCCCGTCACCGATGAGACGGGATTGAGGCCTGCGATGTATCCGGGCTTCGTCCAGTCGAAAGCGTCGCGCAGAACCTGGCGATGGCGCGCCTGCATCAGGTCATCGCGAAAGCCGCGCGAATAATAAGGGTAAGCCGACTCCGAGCTTTTCGGATCGACGAAGACGTTCGGCTGGTTGGCACCTTTATCGACGGCAGGACAGCCGATCTCCATAAACCAGAACGGCTTCGACTGCGGCACCCACGCCGTCGGCGTGCCGCTCTCGACACCACTCGGGCGACTGAAGTGCGGGTTGCTCCACCACGAAAGAACGTCCTTGTAGCGGTACACCCAAGGTTTACCCGTGCCGTCCGTGATGGGCGTCCGGATTTGCGCGTCGCGGTCGGCGTCGGACGCGTAATACCAGTCGAAGCCCTCGCCGCCGTTCACGTTCGAGCGCAGATAGGCCGCGTCGTAAATCGAAGGGAAGCCGGCGATCGCGTCGAGATGTTCGCGGCCATCGCGCCAGTCGGCGAGCGGCCAATAGACGTCGATGCCGATGGCGTCGATGTGTGATGACGACCAGAGCGGATCGAGGTGAAAATAAGCATCTCCCGAGCCATCGGACGGTTGGTGTCCGAAATATTCGCTCCAGTCGGCGGCGTAGAGCACTTTGGTGCCCGAGCCGAGTATCGTCTTCACGTCCGCCGCGATCGCGACGAGCGCAGCAACAAACGGATACGTCGCCGCCGCGGAGCGCACCCAGGTCAGTCCGCGCAATTCGGTGCCGATTACGAAGGCTTCGACGCCCCCCGCCGCTTTCGCAAGGAAGGCCTGATGCAGGATCATGCGCCGGTACGACCATTCGTCCGGCCCGGAATAATGGATGGTGGTGCCTGATATCGAAAAGTCGGAGACAGCCGCTGTCCCGACGAACGAAGCAATCTGGCTCGCGGCAGCGACAGTCTTATCGGGCGTTCCCGATTGCCCCGGCGCCGGATGACACGTGACGCGCCCGCGCCAGGGATAGACGGGCTGGCCGGTGCCACCGTAGGGATCGGGCAGCGTATTGCCGGCCGGGACGTCCATCAAAATGAAGGGCGTCAGCGTAACGTTCAGCCCGCGCCCCTTGATATCCCGGATGGCCGCAACGACGGTCTGATCGGACGGCGTCCCGCCATAGGCAGCGTTGCCGTCGCGCGTGGAGATAAGATAGGCGGTGTCGCGCGTCGCCCCCGCGACGGACCAAGTGAGCGGGGCCGTCGATTTGTGGCGCGTCTCGACGCCCGGCTTGATCCGGCAGTTACCAGCGCGGAGATCGGTGCCGAACCAGCTGACGATCAGCGACACCGACTGCGCGTTCGGAAGAGACGCTTCCAACTGATCGATCGCGACCTGCCAGTCGGTCGGACCTGTAATTTGATGCACGTTCTCGGATTGCGAGACGCCGTCATCGAAGGTCTGATGCACGGGCTCAGTCGAATAAACGAACTCGCCCGACCCCGGGATCAGCACGACGCCGCGCACATCGTTGTCGGCGTCCGAAACGCTGCGATAGACTTCGAACGAAAGCTGCGGCACGCGATTGCCGTAGTCGGCGAGCGGCAAATGCTCGAACACGACATACGCAACGCCGCGATAGGCCGGTGCGTTCTCCGTGCCGTCGCGCGCTGCGATCAGGCTGTCGGCTGCTTGCGTCTCGGTGCCGGTGTGCAGGCGGAAGGTCGTGCGCGCAAGGTCGAGTTCCTGCTCGTCCGCCCAGATGCGGCCGATGCGCGTGACGACGCCCTCTGCCAGAGCCACGGCGAAGTTTGCATAATAGTTGTATTGCGTGATGCGGGTTTTGTTGCCGCTCGACCCGCCCTTGCCGCCGCCGGCGGCTTCCGTCGTCGTGACGATTTCTTCTTCGAGATCGGTCGCCCAGATGATCTGGCCGCCGACGCGTGCGCGGCCGTAAAGCCGGGGCAGCGGCGCGCCTTCGGTGGAAGCCGTGATGCGAAGATCGGACAGGCGCGGGCCGTCGACGGCGCGGGTCTGGCCGGACGGGGCGAAAAGAACGCTATCGACGTAAGCGCCCGCGAAGGCTCCGACCTGCGATCCGATCGTCGCGCCGGATAGCGAGACGCCAAGCAGCCCGACACCGGCGGGCAGCGCGCTGCCGCCGACCGCAGCACCGACGGCAGCGAGAGCAAGCGTCGCCATGATCAACGGCCTTCCGTGATATTGGGAAACTGAAATGCTCCGGCGATGCGGCGTCGCCACCAACCGGTGAGCGGAACTTCGCTGACAGGCGCGCCTTCCATCGCGTGCACCATCGTCGACGGGCCTGTCATGATCGCCGCGTGCTTGGCGACAAGGCCGGCACGGAGTTCGAAACACGGCGACATCGCCCTTGCCAATCAACGCGATGGGAACCGGGACGAGACGGCGCGCCGCGGCTTCGAGCATCGCTTCCCGGCCGCTCGCCTCCGCCCAGTCGCGGCTATACGCGGGCGGCGCTTCGGCGTCGGCGCCGTATAGCTCGCGCCACACGCCGCGCACTAGCCCGAGGCAATCGGTGCCGATACCGCAGAGGCTCGCCTGATGATGATAGGGCGTGCCGATCCAACGGCGCGCCGTCACGACGATACCATCTCGCGTGAGGGGGATTTGCATCGTGCTCACTTCCCTGTTGTCGTCATCCCGGCGGAGGCCGGCACCCAGACAGCCACCTGCAATGAGATCGTTGAAGTTTGGTTGGATCCCGGCCTGCGCCGGGATGACGACTGTGGCGTGAGTTTCGACTGGTCAGCCTGCGCGCCCGATTTTGGTCAGGAACCGATTGCCGGGGATCGATGGGAAGCCGCGAAAATTTACGGAATTTGAAAAGCGCGTCTTGCACGTCTCGAACCGCTTGTCGCAACCCGCCGTGACGACGAACGTGTCGCCGATCGCGGGCGGGCCTTCGGCTTCGGCCCAAAGTTCTATTTCGACCGATGCCGCGAATTTCGTATGCGCTTTGATTTCGATCTTCAGGCCCGACGATGCGCCCGATGTGAACGTCAAAAGCCCGCGCGAGAAAAATCGCGTTTCAAACGTGTCGATACCGGCAACAGTGAAGCGGCGCGCCGAAAGTGCCGCGGCAATTGTGCCCATTCCGCTGAAAGCCGGCGATGACAAATCGACCGTACACCGCGCGTCGCCGAGATCGGCGTCGCACGTCTGCTGCAGGAGCCTGCCGTGTGGCTGCTGCAGATAATGCGCGAGACCGCGAAGCTCGGCGGTGAACGTCGCGCCGGTCCGCCTCACCTCGCCGATACTACCCGACCGCATCAACACATGCTGGCTCGGGTCCGACCAGTTAACACGATAAATCGCGATGCGCGCGTCGTCGTAGCGCCCGGCGGCAAGGTCGTCGTCCGTCAGAGCCGCCGATGACAGCGCCCCCGTCACTTCGAGATTGTCGACGGAGAGACCCAAGCCGTCGGTAATGTCGCTCGCCGTAAACCCGCTTGCCGCTTCGTAGGTCGTTCCGTCGAACGAGAGCGCATTGTCATGATCGGTGAAGCCCATCGCGGTTCCGTCGCGGCGTTCGACGCGCCAGCACCAGCACAGCGTCGTCGCTCCGGAGGCGAGATGCGCCGAAAACACCGGCGAAAGCGCTTTCATAGCCGCACCTCGGCGATCGGAATGTTCGGAATGGCGCCAGACGTAAAGCCCGAGAGATTGATCTCGAGCTTGTCGGTATCGAAGCGCACGGGGACGTCGAATTCGAAGCCCGCCGTGACGCTTTGGCTGTCGGCCGGAATGTGGCCTGCGAAAAACGTGACGATGCCGGTTGCGGGATCGGCTGCGAAGTCGGTGCCCTCGGTTTGCGCGGTCCCGGCGACCGCGATCTTTACGGTTCCAGCGACCGGCTTCTTGATGTCGCGCGTCCATGGCGCGAAGGCGCTGCCGTAGACCTTCTTCAATTGAAACGTCGCGAGGACGCCGGTACCGGTGCCGAGAAGTTGGTCGAGCGAGGTCGCCGTTGCATTGGGCGGGCAAGATTTCCAATCCATCGGGTCGCGCCAGCGAAAGGCATGCAATCGGCCGCGGCGCTCTTCGAAGAAGGCAATGATCCGGTGGAGGTCGTCGAGCGACTTCACGCCATAGCCGGCGTTATAGCTGCGGCGGCTATCGGCCCAGCGGCTGTTGCGCTCTTCGTATCCGGACCCGAGAACGACGACATCGGTGCGCCGCTCGGGCCCACCTTGCGCGTTGCGTGAGATGGCCGTCGGAAATCGGACGTCGTGAAAGGACATGGGCGGCTCATTACTCTTCCGTCATGCCTGCGGAGGCTGGCATCCGTCCAAGCTGTTGGCTTGTCGCGAACCGCAGGCTTGGATGGATACCGGCCTTCGCCGGGATGACGTTGGTTTTACAGATTGCGTTGTCCCGCCGCGGCAGCGCGAGCGATCATCGCGGCGATCTGGGATTGCGAGCGGTTGAAGCTTTGTGCGTCGGGCGTCGAGATGTTGATCGTAACCTGCTGACCGCCGCCGCCCGCCGTCGCGACACCGAGACGGCCATCGGGCCCGCGCGTCAAGGGCATGATGGCTTCAGGGCCCTTCTCGCCTGCAAGGCCTGTAGAGCCCCCCGCGAGCGGAAACGAAATCGGGCTCGCGATCACGCCGCCGCTTGCAAACGGGATCGGCGTTCCCTGCTGAATGACACCGCCCTTCGCGAAAGGAAGCGCGCCGCCAATGACGTTCTGGAGCACCGACGCCAAGCCGGTCGTCAGCGGCTGAAGCGCGGTTTTCAGGGCGAGATTCGAGATGTTGAGCGCCAGCGACTTGAAGACATCGCCGACGTTCTTGCCCTTGACCGCGATATCATCGAACGCCGAGACGAGCGTGGTCGAAAACTGGCGGCCGAGGCGCGTCGTCGAGGTGAGTTTGCTTTCGAGATCGCTGGTGTCGGCCGTGACCTTTACGCTCCACGTTTCGATCGGCTCATCAGTCGTTGCCATTTCTTATTCCTTCGTCCGGGAAGCGTTGCATAAGCGCGTGAAGATCGCGGTGCGATAAAGCTTCGCTTTCAGCAAAATTTCCGAAGCGTCCACGCAGTGCCGCCTGTAGCTCGCTCGGCGTCAATGACCAGAAGACGTGAGGCGTCAGGCCAAGCGCGCCGAGACCGAGTTCCATCACGCGGGTCCAGCGAAAGGGTTGCGCTCTGTGTCGGCGCCCTCCCCGCCTGAAGCATCGGATGCGTCGTTGCCGGCAAAGGTCGCACGTAGCAATCGCGCGACGATATCGACGTAGCCCGCGGCGCCGCCTTCGGCCTGCATCGCGTTGACATCGTCTTCGCCGATCGCGCATCCGGCCCAGCGGAGACCGGCTGCAAGGACTTTCGTGCAATCGCGTGCGGAGAGACGTCCTTTCTCGAAACGCGCGGCCAGCGCCAGCATGTCGTCGTCGCCGAAGGCGCTCTCCAATTCGGCGAGCGCCCCGAGCGTCAGGACGAGCCGGTAAGTTTGGCCGTCAAGTGTCGCCTCGATTTCGCCGCGGTGTCTGTTTGGCATTTTCGTGTCTCCCACTGACCATCATCCTCGAACGTACGAGCGCAACGACGTGACGCGATATCGTGCCTTCGACCCTTCTTTCGTTGGATCCCCGGCCATCGACGCGGCTCTGCTGCGCTCGGCCGAGGATGACGAAGATGCTAAGCCACCGCCGTGAACGCGAGCTCGCCCGCGCTCTCGAGCGAGATGTCGAACGTCATCTCGGCGTCGTGGCGGCCCGAAAATTCGAGCGAGGTGATCTGGAACGCGCCTTGGATGGTGCCGAAATCGGGCAGGATCACCTGCCAGTCACGCACTGTGCCATTGAAGGCGTAATCGCGAATGGTCGTGTCCGACGATCCGTCCTTGAAGACGCCCGAGCCGGTGACGCGTGCAGACTTGACACCCGCTCCAGTCAGAAGTTCGCGCCATTGCCCCGCGCTTTCGGTGTTGGTGATCTCGACCGTCTCGGCGCTGATCGAAAGTCCGCGGGCGCGAAGGCCCGCGACCGTCACGAAGACACCCGCGCCTGTCGTGTCGACCTTCAGGAGAAGGTCCTTGCCTTTTTGTGCTGCCATGGGGGGACTCTTTTGTTTGCGCGTTGCGACTCCACCTCGCGGAGCCTGCCGCAACGCGCGGGCTTGATGATGGAGTTGTGGTTGATCCCGGCGACTCGCGTTCCGCGAGCTGGCGGACGGGCACGGGATGTTGCTTCTTCTTTTTGTCCGTCATGCGGGCGAAGGCCGGCACCCAGACAACAACCAGCAATCGTTATGCCGCTGGCTTGGATGGATCCCGGCCTTCGCCGGGATGATGGAACTGGAGCAAGGATCTTTACTCACGCCACTTCCGTTACGGCGCGGAAGCGGACGATGCCGTGAAAGGTCTCGCCGTCGTTATCGCGGCGAACTTCCGAATGTTCGTGCCGGAGATTGATGAGGCGGTGGCCGGTAAGTGCGAGATCCTGATCGTGCAAGGCGTCGCGCGCCGCGGCGATCACCGCTTGCGCTTCCTTGCGGCCACGCCCGCGCGACCACGCGTGTAGCGTAATCGTATGCTCGTACCCCAGATCCGATCCGGTCGACCAATCGCGCTCAACAGATTGGCCGAACGTGAGGAACGGGAATTCCGCACGCGTCGGAACATCGTCGTAGATACGCGCGCCGCCGAGCGCCGCCGCGGTTGCCGCATCGTTCGTGAGCTTTGAAAAAATTGCCTGCTGGAGGGCGAAGGCTGCGCTCGACATCACTTGCCTCCTTGAGATTGCAGGGTCGCCGTCGACGTGCCGCCGTCGGCCGACCCACGTGCGCGCACCGAAACGAGTTCCGCTTCGCGCTTTGCCAGCGCCCGCTGAACGACGGCGGCGGCACGATCGCGAGCCGTGGCGCCGATACCGGTGATGCTGGTCGCAATCTTCATAGGTCGCGCTCCTCGCAGGGGCACTTCAGCCAAGCGCCTCGATCCTCGACGTCGATCGCGCCGAGGATGTCGAAGATCCGCGTTCCACAGCGGATACGCATGTCGGGCGTCACGCCACTGCGGTAGCGGATCCAAATATCGTGTGATGCTGTTCCCGCGATGCGATCGAGCGTGAAGCTCTCGTCCGCAGTTCGCGACCAGATTGCGGCCCAAACCTCGGCGACGGTCTGCCATTCGGTCGTCGAGCCACCGGCGCCGTCGCTCGTGCGAACCGCACTTTCGATCGCGGCGCGATGACGGAGATCGCCGGCTCTAACGGGCGCTTTCATAGCTGGATCGTCCGAAACGGATTGATGAGATTGGAGACGGCATCGGGAATGCGGGCGCCGTCCATCCCGATCTCGGCGGGGTCGCGATGCTCGTACCAATGCGCGGCGAGCATCAGGATCGCGTGCTTCAATGGCGCCGGTACGCTGTCGCCATCCGCACCGAATCCCACGGTCAGATCGATCTCGATGCCGTTTATCGGAACTTTCGGAATAGGCGGTATGACGTTATTCCAGACGAGCCGCGCGGGGCGCGACGCAACGTCGACGAGGTAGCTCTCGGCGGCAACGACGACGGCGCCACCGCTCGGGTTTTTGACGCGCACTTCATCGACAGACCGGAGTGGCGACAACGGCAGCTTGACATCCCGACCCGGCGGCCAACGGTCGAGCCTCAGTGTCCAAGACTGCGTTATGAGCGCGAGCCGCAATGCCGTTTCGATGTGAAGCCGCGATGTCAGCAGGAGACTCGCGATCAGGATGTCCTCGTCGCTGCCGTCGATGCGCATGTGCGCTTTGGCATCGGCGACCGTCACCGGTTCCGTCGCCGGCGGGCTCGTCATAACGAGAGGCATGAGATGTCCTTATTGATTGTGCTCGGCGATATTTTTTGTTTGTGCCTCGCGGCTCCGCTGCGCGGAGCCGGCCGCAAGGCGCGGCCTTGTTGCAACAACGGTGCAACATCAAACGGGCTCGGCGGCCGCGAAGCGGAGTTGCGAGGCGCCAAATAGAAATGCGGGGCCACCGGCTGAACAGCGGCCCCGCACGTTCCCACGAAGGCGGGAGGGGAAACCCGCGTGGGAAAATGTTTTCGTCATCCTCGCACCCGTGAGCGCAGCGAAACGCGTTCGGGGATCCAGCGTGAAAAGTGCCGAAGGCTCGATATTGCGTCTTCGACAAGTCTTGCGCTGGATCCCCGACCTTCGACGCGGCCTTGCCGCACTCGGTCGAGGATGACGGAAGTTTCCTTTATTCCGTTCGGCGACTTGTTGCTCCGCACCGTCACTTCGGCCAAAGGCCGAGAGCCCGACCCGGCGACGGCGCGAGCGCCGCCTCGCGGAGCTGACCCGCGCGGCTGCGCGGAACAGCCGGCGTGAGCGAAATCAAGCGCTGAACTTCAGCAGCTTGATCGCGTCGAAGTCCTGGACGCCGCCGCCGACGCGCTTCGTCGTGTAGAAGAGCACGTAGGGCTTGGCGCTATAGGGATCGCGCAGCACGCGGATGCCGGCGCGGTCGACGATGAGATAGCCGCGCGAGAAATCGCCGAATGCCACGGCAAAGGCATCTTCGGCGATGTCCGGCATATCCTCGCTTTCGGCGACGGGATAACCCATCAGCGACGGCCACTCGCCCGGTGCGTTAGCAGGCTGCCAGAGGTAATTGCCGTCACCGTCCTTCAGTTTGCGGACGGCGGCGACCGTCGCGCGGCTCATCATGAAGGTGCCGTTGGCGCGGTAGGGCGCCTTGGCGGCGTAGACGAGATCGAGGATCTTGTCGCCCGCGTTGCTTGCCGGAAACGCGCCGGCAGCACCGCTCGCGACGAAGCCGAGCTTGTTCCAAACCCAGGAGGCGTTGGCGACGGTGTCGTAGGCGAGGAACCCCTTCGGCTTGTTCGAGCCGTCTCCGCTCACGAACGCGGTGCCTTCCTGCTCGGCGAAGGCGATGCGCACTTCCTCCGCCAGCCACTCGTCGATGTTGACGATCGTGTCGTCGAGCAGCGTCTGCGATGCCGCTGGCATCGCGTAGAGTTCCATTGTCGGAAACTGCAGATTGGCGAGCGTCGGGGTTGCGGTTTGCGTGCGTGACGCCGTTTCCGCCGTCCATCCGGTGCCGACGCCGGTGGTCGAGAATGGCCGGTTGTAGACCGAGCCCGAGACCTGTCGAATCCCAGAGATGGCGCGCATCGGCGAGATCGCCTTCAGCGCACTGTTGACTGCCGCTTCGGTTTCGGCCGGTACGAGATAGCCGCCGTCCGGGCTCGATCCCACAGAGAGCGCCTTCTCCTCGATGCGGGCGAGACGCAAAGCGTCGCCGCGGCGGACGTAGCCGTCGAATGCGGCCTTGTGTGCGAGCTGCGAAGCTGACGGCGCGCCGACGCCGGACAGATGCGGACGCGCAGATTTCAGCGCCAGGCTATCGGCGGCGCGTTTTGCGCTATCGAGGGTTTCCTCGATGCGCGACAACTTCTCGGCGACAAGTGCGTCGGAAGCGCCCCGCTGCTCGATCTCGTCGAGGCGCTGGTCGTTGGTTTCCTTGAAGGCTTCGAAGGCTTCGAGGAATTCTTCGAAGGCGCGCGCGGTTTCTCCGCCCGCCCCCTTCGTTTCGAGGGTGGTTGTATCGGTCATGTGTGAGGTCCTGTTTGTTATGAGAGACTGGCGAAAGCGTCCGCCTCCTACTCCGTCATCCCGGCGAAGGCCGGGGCCCAGTCAAGCAGCAGCACGTGAGTCTAGCGATCGTTGGCGTGCGAGCGCGCGCATGTCGCTTTTCATTTGGCTGTACGTTGACTGGATCCCGGCCTTCGCCGGGATAACGGAAATTGGAGAGTTACGTTTGTGTTTCTGACGCAAACAAAAGTTGCCGCGCCGCTTCCCGGAAGCGAGAGGCGAGCGTGGCGTCGTCGTCGAAGGTCCGGCCCGCGTCCCGCAGAGCCTTGAGGCCAGGAAAGCCCGAGCGAAGAATTGCTCGCGCTTCCATCCGCGTCAGCCCAGCATCCCGCGTAAGCCAACGCTCGAATTCCCGTTCGGTCGGAGCGCCGGCCGAGAACGGCCGTGCCTTCACGCTTTCGACGCGCGCACCCGGCAGCATCGGAAAGGTGACGACCGAAATTTCCCAGAGATCGACTTTCTCCAAGCGGCGGACGCCCGTCCCCGCATCGCGCCTGGCTTTCACCGCTTTGAAGCCGATCGAAAGTCCATCGAGCGCACCGCCGCGCATCAGCGCAAGCACCTCGCGCGCTTTTGCGACGGCTGTCATCAAGCGACCACGAACATAAAGCCCGCGCGCGTCTTCTCGAATTTCATCCCAGACGCCGATGGGCTCGCCCGGATCGTGCTGGAACAGCATCTTGATACGTGCGGCTCCGCGACTCATCAGACTGTCGCGAAAGGCGCCCGGCGCGATCACATCGTGGCCTAGGTCTTCGCGATTGAAGAGACTCGCGTAGCCCTCGAAGACGCCATCGTCGAGCGACTTTGACTCAAGCGGAAGCGCCCGGCTTCGTTTTGACAACGACGCTGGCAGCAGGAAGGGTTCGGTCGCGTGCATGTGCGCTCCGTTTAAGCTTTGATCGGTCGCTATTAGTCGAGGTCTACACTAAGCAATTAGGCCCGTTGCTATTGCAGAGCCTACAAGGCCGAACCAGGAAACCTTAATAGCTCTGCTTACCGATTTTGCTTGTGTTTCAAGGACTAGGTTGTTTGCCTCGATGCTCTCGGCATAATGTTTTGCTTGCTCAGCCTTCGAGACCAGCAAGGATTTTGCTTGCCTCAGATCCTTTAGCCAGTTGCTCGGTGTATTGCCTACATAATGCCAATCAACCGGCTTGCTCGCCTGCATTGTGAGCCACATTGCCCCAAGAAAACCCAAAATCGCGGGGAGGCAAGCAACGGCTAGCCCTGTAGGCAGGTCTTTGCTATTTCCTACCCCAACGACTAGCGCTCCTCCCCCAAGGAGAGAGACCGCTGTAGCTAGCATGCCCGTGAACGTTATTGCCCGCTGGTCAGCGGCAATGCCCGCAGCGAGTTGCGCTGTTAAATATGTTTCCGCCTGACGTATAATTTCGTCAATTGTTGATTCGCTGGCATTTGATAACAGCTCTAGCAAATCGGATTGTCCATTATGCATATTATCGATGCCCTTCCTGACAAGCCCCCTACTGGGAAAAAGGATCATCATCCAGTCCCGCGTAAAGACAATCAGTCTTATCCGAAGCCCGCGGCTGACAAATCCAGTGGAAGCAAAAGTCCGCCAAAACCCGCGCCACATCCATCAAAAAAATAGCGGCGTTGGGAGCTATTCTGTCTTCCCGTATCCGGCAGCAGCGCGTTTCTCATCGTCGGTGAGGAAGGATGCGGCTTCGAGGCGTTTCCAGAGTGCGTCACGCTCAGGTGCCAGAGCCTCGATCTGGTCGAGGTCGGGGCGAAGCTCCAGCGCGCTCGATGGCCGGCCGAAGTTGTGGCGGGCGCCGAGCGACTCCGCTACGCGGAGCCGGCCGCTCGGTGCTGTCGAAGTCGAGAAAGCTGGAGCGAGCCACGACGAGAGTGCCCGCGCCGTGCGGTTCACCAGCGGCAGCACGGTCTGGCGCCAGAAAGTACGCTGCGCTTCCTGATAATTAGAATAGGTGTTGTCGCCCGGAATGCCGAGCAGCATCGGCGGCACGCCTATCGCGAGCGCGATCTCTCGCGCGGCGACGTTCTTCGCCTCGATGAAGTCCATGTCTTTTGGCGACAGCGACAGCGGCTTCCAGTCGAGGCCGCCTTCCAAGAGCAGCGGACGTCCGGCGGCGCGGGCGCCTTGGAAGTTCGTCTCAAGTTCACTTTTCAAGCGGGTGAATTGCTCTTCCGTCATCTGCCCGTTCGACGCTGCATAGACGAGCGCACCCGAAGGCCGTGCGGAATTATCGAGCAGCGCCTTGTTCCAGCCCGACGCCGTGTTGTGAATGTCGATCGCGGTTGCTGCCGCTTCGATCGGGCTCATGCCGTAGTGATCGTTGATGGGGTGGAAGAGCTTGAGGTGGAGGATCGGACGGACGCCTTCGACAGCATCGTCGATGAAACGCACGGACCGTCCGCAGGCGGTGTATTCGTAGCCTTCGGGCCAGCCGTCGATACCGGGGATCACCTTCATTCGGTCGGGACGCAGGATGTGCAGCTCGCGAAGTTCGCCGTCGAGCGCCACGGCTTCGGCGTAGACGTTGCCCGCGACCAGCAGGAAGCCGTACCAGGCTTCGAGAAAATCGGTGCCGGTGTGATCGAGGCTCGGCCGCCGGAGCAGCCCGATCAGCGGATGGTCCTCGATCTCGGTCGTGCCCTCGTAGAGGAGCAAGGGGATCGAGGCGGCGGCCTCCGCGATCATGCGCACGGAGCGATAGACGATGGCGTTCTGCATGAAGCCTTCGCGAGCGAAGGCTGCGTAGTCGCGCGGCGCCCAAACGGGTTCGCCGAGATTCTGGTAGGCGATGAGAGGGCCGGTCGCGGTGGCTTTATTGATTGTGCCCGGCGACGACACTTTGATTGCGCCTTCCGACTCCCCTGCGGGGAGCCGGCGGGAAGGCGCACCTTTCTGCATCGGCAGCCAGCGCGATAGCGCCTCCGAGATCAGCGACATGAACTGTCCTTTTGAAATTTAAGGAAGGCGCGTGACTCATTCCGACCGTCATCCTGGGGGAGGCCGGGGATCCAGCCAGCCCGCGACACAACAGATGTCGATCGTTGACTGGGTACCGACCTTCGTCGGCATGACGGTGGTGTTGCTAAAGCATCCGCACCGACGGTTTCGTGGTGTCACCCAAGAGCAAATCGGTGATCGCCCAGACGAGCGCGTCAGCACGGTCGGGGCTGCGTCCGCGCATCGTGCCGTCGGCACCGAACGCGCACATCTGATCTTCAAGCGCATCGAAACGGCCGACGTGGGCGACGCGGCCTTCCGCATAGAGTGCAGCGACCGGCTCGGCGCGAACCCATTTTCCTCGCGTCGCGCGAACTTTGACGACGGGGAAATTCTCGCGAAACTGTTGCAACACCGAGATCACCAGATCGCCGCCCTGATTGACTTCCGCGACCATGCGGTCGGCTTCGAAATCATCGTAGGCTCCCAGCGCGGCGCGGGCCCAAAGCTCGGGCGTTCGTCCTTGAATGGTGCGATCCGCAAGGACGTAAGCACGCTTATCGACACCAAGACCGGCAACGACAATCCCGCAGGCATCCGACGACGCCGTCGCAGTCACGGGCGGATCGAGCGCGACGACGACGCGCTGCATCTCCGGCGCTGCCGTCACGCGCGCTTCCTCGATCCAATGGCGGCGCCAAAGCCCGTCGCTTGCATCTTCCACGATCTCTCCGAGCAATTCCTGACGGCCGATCGCGGAGCCCGCGTATCGCCGCGTCATCTCGGCGAGGAACGACGGCGCGAGGTTGGTCGCGTTGTCGGCGGTTGCGAGATTGACGGTCACGGTCGCTTCATCCGCGATAATCTGCTTCAACAATTTCGTCGCGCGCGGCGTCGTCGTCACGCACACACGCGGGGCGTCACCGAGCCGGAGCGCAAACTGCAGCATGTCCCAGGCCCGCCCCGCGCCGCGCCACTTCGCAAGCTCGTCGCACCAGGCGGCCGTGAACTGCGGACCGCGCAACGCTTCGGCTTCGTCGGCTGAAAACAATTCCGCAATGGCACCGCTCGGCCACGTGAGACGGCGTTTCGACGGTTCGAACTCGGGCCGCTCGTGGTCGGGATGAATCGCGAGCAAGCCGGATTGGCCTTCAATCATCACGTTTCGAACGTCGGCAAGAGTTTTTCCAACCAGCGCTATGCGCGCTGGTTGGTTTTTTGTTTGTGCTCGGCGACTGCTTTCCGTTGGCGTGCCACGACTCCGCTGCGCGGAGCCGGCCGCGAGGCGCGGGCTTGGGTCTCTCGCCACGGGCCAACGCCACGTATCCACTCGGCGCCGGCCCGGGTTTTGCCGGAACCGCGGCCGCCGAGGAGCAGCCAGACGCGCCATGCTTTATTGATGGCGCCTTGCGACTCCCCTGCGGGGAGCCGGCCGCCGGGTGCGTTTGATGTTGCGCTGATCTCGTCCGACAAGCCCAGCGCTTCCGACCCGCTCGCGGAATGCGAGTCGGAAGCGCCAATCAATAAGGGCGCCAATTGCTCATCCCTCGCCCAGATCTCCCAATCGTGCGAGATGAATTCGAGTTCGGCTCGCGTCAACTCATTCAGATCTTCGGCCAGGCGCCCGCTTGCGATTGAGGCGCTCAAGACGTTCCGCAATTTCGCGGCGTAGGTCTTCCGCATGAGCGAGCGCCTCCTTGCTCTTGGCGTCGCCTCCCGTCGTCTTTCTCTTCGTCATGTCGCGTTGCATCTCCACGGCCTTTTCCAGAGCATTGACCATCTGCGACAGAGCGCGGGATGCGCGTTCGCGGTCCTGAGACGTCGCCCCCTTCTGTCTCTCGAGCTTCGTCAGCTCGCCGTCGATCGTGTTGTAGACGCGCTGGACGAGGGCGTTGGGTTTGGATTTTTTTGTTGGCGATGGGTCTTTTGTCTGCGCCTTGCGACTCCCCTGGGGGGAGCCGGCCGCAAGGCTCGGGCTTTTGGATTCGTCAGAGTTTTTTACAGCCGCGGGTTTGGTGCGTCGCTCGAGTTTGTCTTCTGCGGTCGGCGGATTCTTTGTTGGCGCGCTGCGACTCCGCTTCGCGGAGCAGGCCGCAGCGCGCGACGAAGTTGCGCGCGACGCCGTCCGCCGCACACTCGTTGCCGCCATGCGCCACCGACCTTTTCGAATTTTGAATGGGTTCCGCAGTGTGCACGCAGCGGCCGAAGCCGTCAGATCGTCGTCTCACACTTTCCGCGTTATACAGAAAACCTACCTGACAAGCGTCACGCTGTCAACGACTAAAACGCCGTAATGCATTGAAATTAATAGATATATTAATATTCTTTCGAAAAACCTTCAAGTATAAGCCCGCGCGCCGATGCGGGGATAAGTTTTCAGAAAAATCTAGCGCGTGTTTCGGCCATTACGCCGTCATGCCGGCGAAGGCCGGCACCCGGACAAAGATCAACACCGTTATTTTGCTGGCTTGGATGGATCCCGGCCTACGCCGGGATGACGGGAGTGTGGCGGCGTTTCTGCGTCTTCCGGCAAGTCCGGAATGATGTATTTCCAGTAGTTCTCCTGCTTCACGCGGCGTTCGCTCATCGCGAAGCTTTTGACGGAAATGCCCGCCTGATGCACCGTTTCGGATGTCCCCGAGACAAGCGGGTGCCACCACGGGAGATCGCCGCCCTCGCCCACGATCCGGTAGGCGCACGTCTTCGGCAGCCAGGACAGCTCGCGGGCGCGGGCGATATCGATTTCCAGGCAATCCGGCATCTTCTGGAAGCGGTTCGGATAGTCCTTGCAGCGGCATGTCCGGACGTCGAGCATGCCGCAGGAGAGCCGCGTCAGGTAGATCTCGGCCGTATCCTCGTCCTCGAGCTTGACCATGCAGCAGCGCCCGCAGCCATCGCACAGCGCTTCCCATTCGTCGCGGTTCATCACCTCGAGCGTTTTCGTGCGCCAGAACGGTGGATCGTTGCCGTCCAACATCAGGTCTTGCTCTTCCCTTCCGGGCTGTGCCGGGATAACCACAATTTGGTCGACTTGCGACGCCTAACGTCCGCAAACTAGCTTTTGCGGCGCATCCGGCGGGACGCGTCGCCATTGTTGTTGCAATAAAGATTCTCGCGGTAAAGGGCTTAAGCCCGCGTCACACGCGTGACAAGAGCGACTTGGCAAGGGCGACATGACAAGACCGGCGCGGGCAAGGGGTGGCGCTTCTTGAATGATTGGTTTCACAAGCAGGGCGGCCGCGATCGCATCATCGACTGGCTCGCCCTTGATTCGAGACTCAACTCCGCGCTTGGGGAAGCCTGGTCGCGCACCAAAGACTATTGGAACGCCGGCTCGAGCTATTTCGCGCGCTTCCAACTGGTCGGCTGGCGGCGTCTGCTCAACGAGTTTGCCTCCGAAAGCCTGACGATGCTGTTCGGCGGCTTCGTCGTGCTCTACGGCCTCGCCTTGCCGGCGTTCCAGGAGTTCGACGAAAGCAAGTTTCTGACCGGCCGCTACGCCGTGACGTTCCTCGACGTCAACGGCAACGAGATCGGCAAGCGCGGCATTCTGCATAACGACTCCGTGCCGCTCAGCGAAATTCCCGACGTCCTGATCAAGGCAACGCTCGCGACCGAAGACCGGCGCTTCTTCGAGCATTACGGCGTCGACGTCTTCGGCACGCTGCGCGCGCTGCTCACGAACGTGCAGGCGAACGAAGTCGTGCAAGGCGGCTCGACGCTGACGCAACAGCTTGCCAAGAACCTGTTCCTTTCGTCCGAGCGCTCGCTCCAGCGCAAGATCAAGGAGCTGTTTCTCGCCTTCCTGCTCGAAAGCCGCTACTCGAAGCGGCAAATCCTGAAGCTCTATTTCGACCGCGCCTATATGGGCGGCGGCACCTTCGGCGTCGAAGCCGCCTCGCAGTACTATTTCGGCAAGTCGGTTCGCGACATCAACATGGCCGAGGCCGCCGTGCTTGCCGGCCTCTTCAAGGCACCGACAAAATATTCGCCGCTCGTCGATCTGGCGGCGTCGCGGGCGCGAACCAATCAGGTGCTCGATAACCTCGTCGAAGCCGGCTACTACACGGCGGGCCAAGTGCACGCGGCGCGCACGAACCCGGCGAAAATCGTCGAGGCGCGCGCGACCACCAGCCCAGACTGGTTCCTTGACTGGGCATATGAAGAAGTGCAGCGCCTCGCCGAGGGCAAGAATCACTACGTGCTGACGGCGCGGACGACCGTCGACCTCACATTGCAGCGACAGGCGCAGGAAGCGCTCAACGCCGCGCTTAAGCGCAACGGGCGGGCCGATCATTTCAACTCGGGTGCCATCGTCGTCATGGAGCCGGACGGCAAAGTGCGCGCGATCGTCGGCGGGCCGGACTATGGCGAGAGCCAATTCAATCGCGCGACGCATGCGAAGCGGCAGCCCGGTTCTTCGTTCAAAGTCTACGTGTATGCGACGGCGATGGAAAACGGCTACACGCCCGACACCATCGTGCGCGATGCATCGCGCTCGTGCGGGAACTGGTCGCCGTCGAACTATGGCGGCCGCGGCGGATCAGGTGCCCGCATGCCGCTCTGGCAGGCACTCGCGAGATCGCTCAATACCGTCGCGACGGAGCTGTCATTTGCCGTCGGTCGCGATAAGGTGATCGAGATGACGAAGCGACTCGGCATCGCCGGCGTCAAGAAGACATGCTCTATGGCGCTCGGCGACGGCGGCATCACGGTGCTCGAACACACAGGCGGCTTTGCGACCTTCGCCAATGACGGCAAGCTCGCTAAGCCATACGGCATCCTCGACATCACGACGTCGAGGGGCGACCTCCTCTATTCGCGGGAGCGCGACGAGCCGCCGGAGCCCCAGGTCGTCTCGAAACACGTCGCGGAAGAAATGAACGTGATGCTCAACCGGGTCGTGACGCAAGGCACCGGCGGCGTGGCCAATCTCGATTTCACCAACGTCGCCGGTAAGACGGGAACGTCGACGGGGCCGAAGGACGCCTGGTTCATGGGATTCACCGGGAAATATGTCACCGGCGTCTGGATCGGCAATGATGACAACCACAACATGCGCCCCGGCGTCACTGGCGGTCACGGGGCGGCGCCGATCTGGCACGACCTGATGACGGTCGCCCACACGGACATGAACATCCCGACTATCCCCGGCCTCGCGCCGCATCCACGCCAGATCGAAGAGCAACAGAGGCTCGCGGAGATCAGGGCACAGCAGGTCGCGGCGGGACTCGTGCCTTCCCAGGCGGATTCTTCAAAGCCGCAGAGCATCATGCCGCAAAAGACGCGCGAGGCCTTGAAGGTTCTAGTCGGGGCGCTGCGTAAGGCCAACGGCGAAGGTCCGGCGCCTGGAGTTGGCGCTGGCGGATCTTCGCGCCTGCCACTCCCGATCGATCCGAAAGAGGCGCCGCAGCCCGTCACCAAACCGGACCACCGTGCGACGCTTCTCGATATGTCGCATGACGATCTCTCGACGCCGGCATCGCCACCGCCTGTTGCGCGGCAAGGCTCCCGCACGGCGTTGCCCTGAATGCCAAGACCATAGGAAAGCAGACGAACGTGGCATCGATCGAACTTGAGCCTGCAGCAGCGCCGTCGAAGCTCGGCGTCCTGCGCGCCATCGTCGCGATCCTGCTGCGCGCCATCGGGGTCATTCTGACGCTCATGCTCGCCGTCGCTGTCGGCCTCTGGTCAAGCCGCTACATGGTTGCGCGCGGCTCGCCGCTTTCGATAGCGACGCACGGGCCCTGGCAACAGTGGACGGACATCGGCCGCGAAGACGCCGACCCCTACACCAAAGCTCACATGATCTCGACGGGGAAACTCAGGATCTCCGCCGACAGCGCCGGCATCTTCGAGGCGCGGACGGACTCGCAAGGTGCGCGCCTCCATTCATCATGCAACTACGTCGTCGACGGTCAGACTATGCGCGGGCTGTGGTGGAGTCTCGCCGTTTTCGACTCGCGCGGAAGGTTGATCGCCAACGATGCCGACCGCTACGATTTCACGGCGGATACGATTGCTCTCAATCCGAACGGGTCGTTCCTGGTATCGCTCGGGCGTGACGCGCGTCCGGGCAACTGGTTGCCGACGAGCGGCGCGGGACGTCTGGTGCTGGTGTTCACGGTGCTCGATCCCGCGACAGGTCTTTCCACCGAAGAGCGCGCCGAGCGCGACAAGCATTTACCGATCATCAAGCGCGAGGGCTGCTCATGAAGCTCTTGCAACGCTTCGACTGGCGACTGCTGCTGATCTTTTTTCTTGTCGCCGGCATCGTGCATCTCGTCGCCACGTTTCTGGCCGTCAACGACGCGCGCGGATCGGCTTATACGCTGCTCTCTCGCGTGTTCCCGAAGAACAAAATGACGATCGCGGACGCGGTGGCGCCGCTGCACGAACCATTGCCGTTCCTGGCGCCGGATGCACGCTATGCCTTCTGCCCGTTCGAAACCATAGACGGGACGATGCGGGTCCGCGTTCTCCTGCCCGATCTCGGCTGGACGATCGGCGTCTATTCTCCGGATGGAACGAATCTGTATTTTGCGGCGGCTTCTGCGGACCGTGAGACGACGATCGACCTTTCCATCGTCCCCTCCGACGATCGCTTTCTCGGATTACCCAACACGGGCTCAGAGGCAAACATCGACCCGCAGCAGACGATCGCGGCCGCCAAGGGTCTGGTCGTCGTCAGGGCTCCCGACAAGGGCGAACCTTATCGTGCGGACGAACTCGCGGCGCTTGCCAAGGCGTCGTGTAAGCGAGACGGCGCCTGAAGAGAGCGTGATCGAACGTCGTCAGCTTTCGAGTTCAGGATCTTCGCTGCGACGCCTCGCCTTCGCGGGCGTTGCCTCCGGCTCGCCGGTGTCTTGCTCGTAGCGGATGCCGGGAAAGAAGACGATCTCGGCCGACTGTGCCGCGCCATACGCCGCCAAGACGGAAGCCTCCGTCGGCCTCGGCACAGACTTGAATTCCAATATCGTTGCCATGCGCAGTCCCCCAGAGACGCGAGCTTCGCTCGCGCCGGTGCGGCACTCTCCGCCGTGAAGGCTCCCGCCACGGGACAGACGCGTAACGGACAGTGGCGTCAATGCGTTGCGGCCGCCAGAATCATCGCATCACATGAATTACAGTCAGGGAGTCGTTAATGGATTGTAAACCCTGAGTTTGCTTCACGGGTTCCGTGGCTATTTCATCAATTCGTCGCCGAGGAAATCTCGGCCCTCGCGATCCTCGATCTCGACCACCCAGATGTCGCTGTCGAAATCGGCTTCGCGCTTCAAAACGGCTTCGGCCTCTGCTTCCGGAACAAAGCCGCTCTTGAACCTCGACACCCAGCGCCGATCGAAATCGGCGTCGTCGAGGCCGGCGGGCGCGGGTGAAAATAGCGCGGCCGCGCGATCGGCGCGGACCACCTTGATGAAAATGGCGCCGGCGTCGTCATCGCCATGGCGCGCGACGACGCCTGCCGCGCCGTTGACTTGGCATCGGCGCAAATAAGCTTTGACCCATATTTCGGATTTGAGACGCATGCCAGGACGTTAGCAGGAGACTTCGCGAATTCGCTAATGCTTCGTCGCCCTGGCGATCGCCTCGCTGCGCGCCCTGGGTTCGCTCTGCAGACGCAACAGGCGGCTCTCCATCGGGCCCGATATGCGACCGCTCACCTTCAGCTTCTGATCGGTTTCAAACTCCCGGATGGCACGAGCAAATTCCGGTGTCAGGGTCGCGCCCGGCACGCCGATCTGATAGCCGAGCGCCGAAAGCTGCTTTTTGACGGTGCGCACGAGGCTCTCGCCGTCGGGCGTCATCGTCTTACCAGGGCGCGCGGCGCTTTGCGACAGAGATGAGCTGCCGAGGATCAGCTGGCTCAGAAGCTGGTCACTCGGCTGCGCCGTCAGCACCATGCCGTTATCGTACTCGTAGGCAAAGATCGCGGCGCGCGTCACCTGTCCGAGAATGCCGTCCGCGGGGCCGGGCTCGTAATTGATGTTGGCGAGTTCGCGCTGCACGCCCTTGGTAAGTTCCGCCCGGTTGGCGTCGTCGGTGTCGGTCAGCGGCCCAGGCGGCAATACGCCCTCCGCCGGCTGTTGCGGGGCGCCGGGGCCTGGCGAGGTGGGCCCGAGCACTATTCCCGGGCCATCGACCCAAGCGGTCCGCTGAGATATTCCGCCGGTCTCGATCGCGGTGCCTTTGCTGCTCGTATTCTGGAACACGAGCATGTTCAGCGCGACGCTCGTCGTTGCCAACAGCGACACGACGGCCGCGAGCTTTCGGTCCCTCTCTGTCATGCTGCCGCCCGTTCCCTCGTTACCCGAGGCGAGTATCGCGGCGAGCCGTTAAGACCTCCTTAACCGTCGAATTTAACGGGTCGCGAAGCGGTGAATTGAATCTCTCAAATTTGATCTAAATCCAGTTCAAATTGTGCGGCGCGGGCTAGCTTAACCTTGATGCGCGGCTGCTATCGATGAGCATGAGGGTAGACCTCATCCAATCAACCTCCCGGGCCGCGTCTCAGACCGGCCGCGAGACGCGAAGGTTTGTGTTATGGGTTTGTTGCGTATTGCTACGGTTGCCGCGATCGGGATCGCCCTGCTCCCGTCCGACAAGGATCAGCAGCAGCGCCTGTATGATCGCGCAGGCTCCACCGCCGAATGGGTCGTCACCTTCTGCGACCGGAACGCCACGGTTTGCACCAAGAGCGCCGAGTTGTGGACCCAATTCGTCGCCAAGGCGCAGTTCGGCGCCCAGCTTGCCTATGAGATGGCCAAGGAGCATTACGCCAGCGGCGGCATGAGCACGGCGAGCCTGAAGCTCGACGACGGCAACGGCGGCATCGCGCCGGCCATTCTCGAACGCCGGAGCGGCACTCTGACGCCTCGCGACAAAGCCCCCGATTGGCGCGGCCGACAGCCGAACCGGAACGGCATCTAGCAAGCGCACGCGCCTCACCGCCGCTTCAGGCCTTGCCCTTACCCTGCCTGCGCACCTATGTGTAGGGTGAGCGGTCCGACATGTTGCGGATCGAGGCCGGGCTTTTCCTGATGACCATTGACGACATCCGCGCCGATTTCGCGCTCCTCGATGATTGGGAAGACCGCTATCGCTATGTGATCGAGCTCGGGCGGGCGCTGCCGATGTTTCCGGAGGCGCTTCGGACGGAAGCCAATAAGGTCCGCGGTTGCGCCAGCCAGGTTTGGCTCGCGACGCAGCGGATCGGAGATGCCGGTAAGCCGAGTGCCAACGACACGCTCGAGATGCAGGGCATGAGCGACGCGCACATCGTCCAGGGTCTGGTCGCGCTGCTCTTCATCATCTACGAGGGCAAAACTCTCGACGAAATCCTGAAGACGGACGCCCAGGGCATCTTCGCAAGCCTCGGCCTCAAAGAGCATCTAACACCGCAGCGCTCGAACGGGCTCGCCTCGATGGTGAAGCGCATCCGCTCCGACGCGGCGTCGATGATCGCGGTCTGAATTCTTCGTCATCCTCGAAGGGGCGCGCGCGTAGCAAACCCGTTCGGGGAGCCAGCGTAAGAGTCGTCGAAGACACAATATCGAGCCTTCGGCTCTCCTTGCGCTGGATCCCCGGCCAGCGACGCGGCAGGCCGCGCTCGGGCGACGATGACGAAAACTGCTTACAACGGACCAGGTTCGATCTCGGGGCGATAGTCGCTCGTTCCCCAGTGCCGGACGCGCACGGGGCGTTCTCCGTTCGCCGGGACAAGGGGCGGCAGCATGCCGTAATGGCGCGCAAGCTGGCGAAGCGCGATTTGCAGAATGATCTTGCCGGATCGCTGCGGCCAGCCGCTCGCTCTTTCGCTCGCTTCCAAGCCTTTCAAGTGGCAGCAAACGTCTATCAGGACGCCCGCGAGATCCGGGCCGACGGCGGTAAGCGCCCGCTTCACGCGCTCGTGCGCGGCGACGACGGAATCGCGCATGTCGGGACCGATGTCGGGCGAGCCTCTGCCGCCACCGCCTCCCGAGAGAAGCAGCGACCAGTTCGCTGTCACACGCGGCGTCATCTGCGCAAACCAGAAGTCGGCGCGAAGCTTTTCACCGGCATCGAATTCGACATCGGCCAACATCGGCTGGCCGTCCTTGTCCTTGCGGCGCGCGAGCCAAGCGAGTGGACTTTCCGCAATATTGCGTTTGGGCGCGACCGAATCTTCGGTGCGTGCGGCGTGCCGGCGAGACGGTCTTACAGACATTTGTGATCCTCCAATTCAGCGGGAGTATTCATGCGCTCGCGGCCTGAATCGCGGAGCGCCAGGGTCGGGAGCGCCCAGCAGAGCACGTCGAGGGCCCGGTCGAAGCTCGGATCGTCGCGACGGTATTCGACCTTGAGGCAGGCGTGCGCCACGGTGGTGCGGTCACGGCGGAACATCGCACCGACTTCCGTCAGGGACATGCGACAACAGACGTGCGCGAGATACATTGCGACCTGCCGTGCCTCGGCGATGTCGCGGACGCCGCGCGTGCCCGTCCAAAGGCATTCGGTGGCAATGCCGAAGACATTCGATATCGCGAGTTCGATCGCGAGGCGCGCTTGGCGGCGGCGCAAGGCTTCCGGCGCGCCAGCCATTGCGGCCCCGCCCCGGCGCAGCTCAATTTCGGAATAAAGCGAAACCCGTAACATCGTTCCGTCCCGTTGTCCGAACATCGGTCGCTCGACGCCGCATGTCGCGGTGGCGCGATCGAACTGCATCCGTCGCTGAGGTTGTGGCATCGTCGAGCAGAATACGGTTGGGCCGAGGAGCGGGGATAAGTTTTTTTCGCCGTCCTTCATTCACCCTTAGCGACGAAAGACAGAACAAAAGATATCCCCGCGCTGCGCGACTGCATCACAGTCGACGCCCATGCAAGATCGCGTTTCGAAACAACACACGAATGCGCCCGCGAACAGACGGATCGTCATTCGCAATTCAGAATCCGAGGGCGAGCATAGCGCTGCGCACCTTTTACCAGTTTGGCCGAAAGATCTGCACGACCGCACACTCGCAGGGCGGCGGAAGCTCATTTCGGTCATCGAACGAGAACTGAGGAAAGAGCGGCGGCGGGGAATTGCGGGCGACCGCGCTTACGACGTCGCGCGGCACGCCAAGCTCGTTCGGTTCTTACGAGAAGAGCGGGAAGCGTTCTTAATGCTGGCGTGCGCCGGCTTGGGGGACACCGCGCGGGCGATGCAACGAGGATCGCTCTGATGACAAAGCCAAATAGCGCGCGAGGTCGTGCGCGGCCTCAGTCACGCGAGAAACATTCCCGCCGTTAGGATTATTTTTCGCGGCGCGTGCCGAGACCCATCTTTTTCGCGAGCTGCGAACGGGCGTTGGCGTAATTGGGCGCGACCATCGGGTAATCTGGCGGCAGGCCCCACTTCTCGCGATATTCTTCCGGCGACAAGTTGTAGTGGGTCCGCAAGTGCCGCTTCAGCGATTTGAATTTCTTGCCGTCTTCCAGGCAGATGATGAAGTCCGGCATCACCGACTTCTTCACCGCGACTTTCGGCTTGGAGTCTTCCCGCTCCTGCGGAACGATCCGGCCTGCAGCCCGGCTGAGCGCGGCGTGCGTTTCCGCGATGAGGCCCGGAAGCTCGGTTGAAGCGATCGGATTGTTGCTGACATAGGCCGCCACGATCGTCGCCGTGATCGTCACGAGCTCAGGCGGAGCTGGACTGTCCATGTCGGTGTCTTCCGCTTCATCGTCTGTCGGCCGAAAAACCGGCTCGGACCGCCCGTCCATGTCTACACCCCGCCATTGTACCATTGCCGCCGACAATGTGCGCCGAAAGTCCCAACATCATGAACGTAGACAAGGAGATCAACTCAACTTCACTTGCGAAATCTTTGACTACAGGATGCCTTCATTGTCAATCGGGGCGCTGAGTTAGATTACGACATTGCTAATGCTTGACGATATGGTCTCTTCATTTGGTCAATACTCAGCCCGCGGTCACCGCGTTGACGCGCGCGCGGCGGCGGTTGAGAACCATTGCCGATCCTCACTCCAGCATCGAAAGGGTTGCAGCCCGATGACCGGTCCGACGACCATGTCCGCCACTGCCGAAGAGACCACGCAGCCGAGGCCGCCGGTCGCGCGGCGCATGCCCGTCGTCTCGACCTATCACGGCGTCGACCTCACCGACGATTATGCGTGGCTCCGGGCCGACAACTGGCAAGAGGTGATGCGCGAGCCGCAGATGCTGGCGGCAGACATTCGGATCCATCTCGAAGCCGAGAACGCCTATACCAAAGCCATGCTCGCCGATACGGAGGGGCTGCAGGAGCGCCTCTTTCAGGAGATGAAGGCGCGTCTCAAGGAAGACGATCAACAGGTGCCGCAGCCGGACGGTCCCTACGAATACTTCCCGCGGTTCGTCAAAGGCGGGCAATACGCTCAGCTCTGCCGCATTCCGCGCGGCGGATCTCTCGACGACACCCAGGTTCTGCTCGACGGCAACGCCGAAGCCGAAGGCAAGAGCTATTGGGATCTCGGCGCAGCGGTCCATTCGAGCGATCACGCTCTCCTTGCCTACGCGATCGACGACAAAGGCTCCGAGCTTTACACGGTGCGCATTCGCGATCTGACGACAGGCAAAAATCTTGCCGACGAAATCCCGGATACGCACGGCAGCCTCGAATGGTCGAGCGACAGGCGCACCCTCTTCTACATCAAGGTCGATGAGCATCAGCGGCCGCTGTTCGTCTACAGTCATGTGCTTGGCACGCCCGTCTCGCAGGACAAGCTCGTCTACGAAGAAAAGGATTCGGGATTTTTCGTCGGGCTGTCGGCGACGCAATCGCAAAAATTCATCCTCATCGACATTCACGATCACGAGACGAGCGAAGTGCATCTGATCGATGCCGATGCCCCCGAGGCCGGCCCCAGGGTCGTGACCCCGCGGCGCGTCGGCCACCAGTACGATGTCGAACATCACGGTCGGCATCTGATCATTGCGACGAACTCGGAGGATGCCGAGGACTTCCGCGTCGTCGCGGCGCCGATCGCCGCACCGCATGAAGACAACTGGCGCGAGATCGTCGCACACAAACCGGGACGACTGATCCTCGATGTTGGCGTGTTCCAGAACTTCATGACGCGGCTCGAGCGTGAGGACAGCCTACCGCGCATTGTCGTCACGCCCCTCAAAACCACCGAGGTCGTGCACGACGAATTTCTCGATCTTTCCGGCGAACATACCATTTCGTTCAAGGAAGAGGCTTACGCACTCGGAATGAGCTCGGGCTACGAGTTCGACACCAACCGCATCCGCTTTACGTATTCGTCTTTGACGACGCCGGCCGAGACCTTCGACTACGACATGGCAACGCGCGAGCGGACGTTCCGAAAGCGCCAGGAAATCCCGAGCGGCCACAACCCGGCCGACTACGTGACGCGGCGGCTTCTCGCACCCGCCAACGACGGCGCGCTGGTGCCCATCACGCTGCTTTACAAGAAAACGACACCGCTCGACGGCTCGGCACCGCTTTTCCTGTACGGCTATGGCGCCTACGGCATCGCGATGCCGGCGGCCTTCTCGACGGCGCGGCTGTCGCTTGTCGACCGCGGCTTCGTCTTCGCGATCGCACACGTTCGGGGCGGCAAGGACAAGGGCTACCGCTGGTATACCGACGGCAAGATGAAGAAGAAGAAAAACACCTTCACCGACTTCATCGCAGCGGGCGAGCACTTGATTGCGCAGGGTTTCACGACGCGCGGCCGCATCGTCGCGAACGGCGGTTCGGCGGGCGGCATGCTGATGGGCGCGATCACCAACATGGCGCCTGATCTTTTCCTCGCGATAATCGCCGACGTGCCGTTCGTCGACGTCTTGAATACGATGCTCGACAAGGATCTGCCGCTGACGCCTCCCGAATGGCCGGAGTGGGGCAACCCGCTTCAGAGCAAGGACTACTTCGACTATATCCGCAGCTATTCGCCTTACGACAATGTCGAGGCGAAGGATTATCCACACATCCTCGCGCTCGCGGGCCTCACCGATCCGCGTGTCACCTATTGGGAGCCGGCGAAGTGGATCGCGAAGATGCGCGCGCTCAACACCAGCGACAATCTCGTGCTTCTGAAAACCAACATGGGTGCGGGCCACGGCGGCGCGTCAGGCCGCTTCGACGGCTTAAAAGATACCGCCTTGAATTTTGCCTTTGCGCTGAAGATGGCGGGGCTTGGCGCGTGAGACGATAATTGCGCATACCGTTGCAACGGACTGTCGGATCAGCGCCAGTCGTATTTCGGCAGTTCCAGCTTGTCGGTGATGTCGCGACCGAAGGTGAATCGGGCCAATCCCGGAATAGCGGTGGCGCGGACAACGAGATTGCGAAACAGGAGACCGAAGGCGGTCTTCGGCGCGAACGCGGCGCTGAAGGTCTTTGCCGCCCTTTGCTTTGTCTCGATGTAAGCCCGAAGTCGGTTTTCGTATCGTTGAAAGGCCTCGCGATACGAGGTGCCTGATCGACCGAGTTCACCTGCGAGGACGTAGGCTGCTGTCATGGCCAGGGCCGACCCCTGACCTGCCATCAGTGAAACGCAGAACGCCGCATCACCGACAAGGGCGATACGACCGTCGGACCAGCGCGGCATGTGGATCTGACTGACGCGATCGAAATAGAGGTCATTGCAACGGTCCAACGCGTCAAGAATCTGCGACGTCTCCCAACGTCCTCCGCTGTACCGTTGCCGGAGCAAAGTTTTCTGTTCGGCGACGTCCTGCGGCGCCTGCGAAGGGGAAGTGGAATCTACGAACACGAAGAGAAACAGCGCGCGATCGTCGCGGAGCGTCACGCGCCCGAGCATGCGTCCTGGTTCGTTGTGCGCGACGTAAACGTCTTCGTCGCGCGGCCGGTAGCCTGATGCCTGGAAGGCAGCCACCGTATGGCCGAGCGATCGCTCGAATTGGCTTTGCGGACCGAAGGCGATCTGGCGAACCTTCGAGTGCAAGCCGTCGGCGCCGATGACAAGATCGAACCGCCGGGGCGGCGCATGCTCGAAGGTGACCGCGACGCCGTTCCCGTCCTGATTGAGCCCTTTGATGGTATCGCCGAAGACGATGTCCGTTGTCGGTTGCGCGGCGTCCAACAGCAGACGCGCGAGATCGCTGCGGCCGACGGTGACGAAACGACCGCCCGTCAGTTCCTGGAACACGCTTGTACCGAACCCTGCCAGCCGACGGCCCTCGTCGTCGACAATCCGCATCTCTTGCATGTGGTAGCCCAAGCGGTCGAGGTCGCTCGATAAGCCCATGCGTTCCGCGATGTCGTAGCCCAGCCCCCAGAAGTCGATCACGTAGCCGCCGGTTCGCGCGACGGGGGCGTGCTCGATAATCGTCGGTTCGAAGCCCGACCTATGCAGCCAATAGGCGAGTGTCGGACCGGCGATCCCGGCTCCCGAGATGAGGACCGTTTTAGGCGCCATCGCGTACCGTCGGAATGTTGCTGACGACAGGCAGGCTGGCGATGGCCCTGAGGCCCGGCCTCGCTCGCCACGTGATTTGCGTCTCGGGCACGGCGAGAGCGAGCTTCGGCCATCGTGTCAGCAACGCTTGAAACGCGCACTTGCCTTCGATCCGCGCGAGTTGGTGGCCGAGGCAGAAATGGATACCGGTGCCGAAGGCGATATGCCGGTTGGGATGGCGTTTCAAATCAAGCTGCTCTGGACGCGCGTTCGCTGCCGGGTCCATGTCGGCGGCGACAATCATCGCCATGATTTTATCGCCAGCCTTCAGACGAACGCCATCGAGCTCAACATCCTTGCGAATATGGCGCGGTTTGGAGAACTGGACCGGCGAAACGAAGCGAAGAAACTCTTCGATCGCCAAATTGATCCGCGACCAATCCTCTTCGAGCCAATCGCGCCGTGCGGAATTGCGAAGAAGTTCGTAGACCGATCCACTGATCAAATGCGTCGTGGTCTCGCTGCCGGCGCCGAGCAGCAGGAATACCATCGAGACCATCTCGTCGGAGCTGATCCGTCCGCCTTCCTTCTCGACACGGACTAGCTCTGCGATCAGCCCCTCGCCCGGGCTCCGGCGCGCGGCTTCGATCTGCGCCCCAAGGTAGCGCTTCATCGAAACCATGGCTGGGATCAGCGCGAAAAAGCCGAGGAGATTACTGAACCGCGTGAAGCTGTTCGTCCACGCCATGAAGCGCGGCCGGTCGGCTTCGGGCAGCCCCAACAGCTCACATATCACCGCGAGGGGCACGCGGCGCGCGTAGCGATCGACGAGATCGGCCGGACTGCCTTCCGCGAACAGATCATTCGCCAGCCCGTCGGCGATTGCACGGATGCGCGGCTCCATATCGAGGACAGCGCGGCGACGGAAGGCTTCATCGACGATCTCGCGCAGCCGCGTGTGATCCGGCTCGTCCATCGTCAGCATATTGTTGGCAACGGAGCGGATGATACCGGGCATCCACCACTTGAGACCAGCAACTGTGCCGTCGGCCTTTCTGAGCGTGAATGTCTCGCTGTCCTTGAGCACGCGGCCCGCAGCCTCGTAGGTGGTCGTGACCCAGACCTTCCCGACAATGGGAATGCGGATCTCGACGGCAGGGCCCATCGCCCGCAAGCGTGCGACCGTCGCTGCCGGATCGCGAAAAAAGTCCTGGCTGGTAAGGTCGACCTTCATTCCCGCATCTCAACGGATCGCATTGCTCTCAGCCCGAACTTCCTAGGCGCTCGGATCGCCGGAATAATAACATGATCGGCGCGACCGCACGACGGAGAGCATGGAAATCGGCTTCGCCTCAATTAGCCGGTTTTTGGCTTGCGAGGAGCACGCCGGACTTGCTCACGCCGTCCATGAATTTGGCGACGTCTTTCTCGCGTGTGTTCCACAGCCGATACCAGGCGAGGAACGTTTCAGCGCTTGCGGTCGGCTCCTCTTCGAGCAGTTTGCGCCACGCGACCAATGCATCGTCCTTACGGCCGAGCTGACCGTAAATTGGAATGTATTCAAGATAGATGTAGAACGTTCCTTGGTCCGAGCTTTGTCGGAGCATCGCAAGCGCGCGCTCGTAATCGCCTTTCAGATAGGCGTCGAGCCCCACGGTTGATTGATACCATCCCGACGCCGCATAAGCGTTGAGAGCGTAGGCCTTTTCTACCAAGGCCACGCCTCGTGCCCATTGTCCGGACTTCGCGTACATGGAGCCTATGGCCGCGAGAATTTCCCCGTCGAAGGGAGCGAGCCTAAGTGCTTGTTGGGACTCGCGATCGAAGAGGTCCATCTGATTGGTCCAGAAATAGCTGGCAGCCGCAACCATTCGTGCGCGCGCGTCATCGGGATCCAGTTGAACGGATTTGACGGCCTGCGCGATTATCTTCTCGGGCAAGACGGGCTTTGCATCGAAGCGGAAAACCCACCCAAGCGCGGATAGGTAAGCGAGTTCCCGCAGCGCTCGCGAATTAGCCGGATCTAGAGAAATTGCCTGCTTCAGATAGTCTTTTGCGGTCTTGAACGTCTGGCGACTCCATTCAGGCCGCATCGCATCCTGGGCCCGAAGAACGAGGTCATAGGCCTCGATCTCACCCGAATTCTTAAGCTTTGCAGACTTGGATTCGGCAACTTCGATCACGCCGTAGCCGCCCGTGATCTTCGCAACAATCCGACCGACGATCTGGTCCTGGATAAGGAAGATGTCAGCCATCCGCTTTTCGAACCGGTCGGCCCAGACATGATTGCCTGTTTGGGCATCGATGAGCTGTGCCGTTACGCGGATGCGGTCGCCGGAGCGTTGAATGCTACCCTCGATAGCGTAATCCGCCTTGAGATCGCGATTGAGCTTCGCGATGTCCGCCGCCTGGCCCTTGAACTGGAACGTCGTGCTGCGTGCGAGAACGACGAGGTCGCGTGTCCGCGACAGTTCGGTGAGAATATCCTCCGTGAGTTCGTCGCTGAAATATTCTTGGCTCGGATCGCCGCTGAGGTTCGTGAACGGCAATACGGCGACGACGGGTCCCCTCGATCCTTCAAGCTTACCGGCGCTCGATAGCGGTTGGAGAGCGTGTTGCCACCAAGCGAGCGCTCCGATCAAGGCCAGAACGGCAACGGCGACGAGGGCCGCACGCCATCGCAGCGCGCTTTTCTGTGTTCGGGTGATAGCCAGATCGTCGTGATCAACGCTCGCGACCGCCCCGTCGGCCGCCGGAGCCATTGGCGCCGCGGCCACTAGCGCCGTCGAGGGCTGCGAAAGCACAATATCGTCAGCCTTCTGACGGAATTCGATATGAGGCGCGTACGTGCCTTTCAGCAAATCGATGCGGATGAGATCTTTCGCGCCATCCCGGTCATAGTAGTCGCGCAGTTTCTCCCTGAGGCGGCCAGCCTCAACGCGCACGAGCGGATCGATGACGGGATCGAACGACGCGGGTCGATCGAAGACTTCCACCGCAATAGTGTAGCCTTTGAGCCGATCTCCACGACCGGCCAATGTCTCGGCGACGAGGAATCCCAAAAAACGTTGCCGGCGCTGCGAGTGCTGAAACGAACCGCTGTTCACGATGCGATCGAGTTGCGCGCGGACGGCTTGTTGCTCGGATTCACTCCAGTTATGCGCGGCGGTGACGGACACACCACGTTACTCCGGAAATATAAATCGATCAGTATTTTAGGCTGAAACAGCAACATCGTCGCTACGGTTACATACTAGGCCCGAACGCCCCATCCTGTCACCGCTCGTCCGTGGCCGTCAGGCCCGCAAAGCGAAAATGAACGCACGAAAGGACAAGGGCATGGACCACAGAGCGCTGTTCACCATCACGTCCGCTGCGTTTTTCTTCATGGGCATTGCGCACGCGAATGCCGGGACGACGATCGACGATAGCGGCAAGATGGTTTGCGCGACCGACAAGTGGGACGAGAAGGAAGTCGACAAGGGACATAAGCTGGTCGACTACGCAAGCCGATGCGTGCTTCTCCCGACAGATGTTAAGGCCGACAAGGTGACGGAAGCTTGCGCCGGAAAATATGAGTACATGCCGGACGGAAGTTGGAAAGGCAGCGGCACTTGCACGGATACGCTTCCAAGCGGCGACAAGATGTTTCTCGATTGGACGGAAGGCTCGGACCTTAAAGAATATCCGTTCAAGAAAACCGGAGGCACCGGAAAATTCAAGGGCGTCACAGGCCACGGTACCTATAAGTACGATAATCTGTCCGACACTCTAGCCGCGGGGTGGTACAAAGGCACGATTGTCCTGCCGTAAAATTTTTTGGTGCAGTGCGGCTCCCCAAAAACAAAAAAGGCCCGCAGATCGCGGGCCTTTCGTTTCAAGAAGCAGCGCTAGGCTGCAACAGTGCCGAAGAGAGGCGATTTCGTAGCCTCCTCGAGTGCCATGTCGGATTTGAGTGCGATACCAATATACCGGACTCGACCGGCCACCTTCTCCTTTTTCACGCCAAGCTCGGCGAATTCACGTGCAAAGCTCGGAAGTGCTGCAGGCTCCTTGTTCTTAGATTCACACCAAGAGCAATAGTCTTCGTAGAGTTCAGTAGCCGTTACACTTGATCCGTCGCGGACCTCGATGTTCTCCTTGTAGAAACGTTCCGTGTTGGTTTCCGGGGCAAGACGCCGTACGGGCATCGGGCTCCGGCTCTCTGCAACCTTCGTCTCCGCCTGATGCACTTCTGCGGGCTGAGATTCGATTGCTCGCGCCGAGGCAACGGGTGCGTCGAGAGCGATCTCGACCGACCGGTTGTCGTTGGCGCCTGAACGCGGCTTTTTCGACTGAACGGGAACCGGTGTGAGCACCGGAACCGCCACCGCTGCCGCAGCGGTGCTTGCTTCTGCCATAGCCATTCTTCGGCTGACAGGCTTGGGCATGCGGTCATAGAGCCGCCACTGACTGAATGCGACGTACATGCCGAATCCAGACCCAACCTCGAGCAGCAGAGCGACGAACAACGTCAACGCCATCTGCACGTTCTCGATCTTCACGTTCGGGAAGAACGCGTTCACAAGCTCGGTCAGGACCTTTGCCTGCGGGTCAGCTTCCGAGAGCACAGCAGGCGTACCTGCCGACGCATCGATCTTAGAGTTGAGTTCCGCGATGCGCGCGTCAGCCTTCTTCGCTGAAGCAGCGGACGCGAGCTCAGCCTCGGCAGCCGTTACCTTTTCACAGAGCGCCCGACGCATATTCGTCGTGACCTCGGTGCACCCTTTCGACCACGTCCAGGCTTTGTCGAGCTTCAGGCCGTCGATCTCACTCTGTACCGTCTCATACGGACGATGCTGAGGGATCCAGCCTGCCTGCTCTTGCACGCGCTTCAGCTCGCTTCTCAGATCCTGATAGGCTTGAGCTTCCTGCGCGCGATGCCCGGTCGAATCGAAGCGGTTCAATGCTGCGTGACCGAGTGCCGACGTCATCGAGTAGGTCATGACGACCACCCAGACCAAGGCGGATGCTGCCGCTTGCGACCAAACTCGATTGCGTACTGCGGCAAAGAAGAAAAACGGTACAAGAGCTTTCATGCAGTCGGCGGCGGCGGACGCCGCTCCGTAGATATCGCCATCAAGCTCGGTTCGCCCGAGACTGAAGCCGAAACGCCAGTTCATCGCAGCGGACACGGCGAGCAATACGCCGGCTGCGAGAACCCCCAACACGCCTAAAACGTGTCTCATAGTGGTGCCCTCTCCTGTGAGGACCGATCAGCTACGCGGTTACGAGACCGGCCATTTTGTTGTGGTCGAAGCGACCGAGGGTGCCGCCGACCAAGCTCTGGAACGCGAACGGGCGAGATTGCGGATGGTCTCCGTTCGTCCGTCTGTGAGCTCCGATGTCATCCCCATGACAACCGGCAGACGAGCGACGCAAAAACCGCACAACCAAGCAAGCCAGAGCCGCCACTTTCGTTACCGACAGGAAACTTCCGCCGCGATTTCGCCGCAAGAAATCAAGGTGGAAAACTTTTCCTCGATGCCGACACGAAGGTGGAAAACCTACGCGAATTAAACTCCCCTCTGCTTCTGGGTAGCTGAGTCGGAGGACGATGGGAAATCCGAATTGATAGAGGAATCAGAATTCTAGAAACACGTGCCGAGCATGACGCGGGTGTCATATGACGCTCTCCACAAGCCTGGCGCGGCGGTTGAAAAGATAGCGGTTATCAAGAGGTTTTGCACCGGGGACGCGCAAGCTTCGAGCAAGGCGCAAATGTGGCGCTCATCCGCCGAGAGTGTGCTTCTTGGGCCACCAACGATATGGCGTTCGCGTGACACCTTGGTCGTTGCGACGACAGCGCATTTCCCGTTTACCAAACGCATCGAGTTGGGGCATTCTTAGCCGCGTTGGTATCGCGTTTTTTTGCCCCGGACTTGGGCGCAACGCCGTCGATCCTGGGCTGGCGCGCATTCGACGCCGGGCAGGCCGCCCCGAGCCTCACCGGCCCGGAAATTTCGCGTTCGCTGCCTGCAGCGGGGCGTTCGGCAAGTTGGTGGAGTTCCTGTCATGCCGCGTACCGGTGCATTGCTGCTGATCGCCGCCGGTTTGATGCTCGGGGTTTGCGACTACCTCGTACCGGCTTCCGACACTTCGACGGAGCTTGCCGAAATCACGCGCATTTCGGCAGCGCCTGATCGCGACTATCGCGGCGACGGTGTGATCCGCACGTTCGCTCCGGCGTCGCCCGCTTTCAGCGAAGTCATCCCCGACGATGGGGAGCAAACGGTCGCCGTCTCGCCGCCGAAGCCCGGCACGTGGACGACGGTCGTCATGTCTGGCCAGGCGGTGCTTTCGCCGCTCAAATCATCACGTCCTGCCGATCCGCAAACCCGCACCCAGCTCGCGCGCGACCTCCAGCATGGGTTGCAGCGCGCAAGTTGCTATCAAGGCGAGATCACGGGCAGTTGGAACGCGACGACCCGGCGCGCCATGGCTGACTTCATGGACCGCGCCAACGCCGTGCTGCCGTTCAAGGAACCGGATTACGTTCTTCTTGCCCTGGTGCAGAACCATCAGGACATTACCTGCGCGGCCGAATGCCCGTCCGGACAAGTCATGGAGGATGGCGGCCGCTGCGTTCCGCGTGCCGTCATCGCGCAAGCCGCGAAAAGATCGAAACGGCTTGAAGAGCGTCGGCTGGCGGAAGCGCGTTTTGCCGAGGATGGTGCGCAAACCGCGACGTCGGAAACCGAGGTGCTTCCATGGCTGAAAAGCAAAGCCGCGGCTCCCGCATCTACGGAGGTCGCCGCCGCGCCGCGACCTGCTCCCTTGCCGGGCCGAATGTCGATCGGCGGACCTGTCGATGCCGTGTCGTCGGCTTCCTCGGATAGCGCAGCGGGATCATCGCAATGGACCGCTGTTCCCGTCACCGCCGCGTTGGGGGACGACGCAGCTTCGACTACCGGAGCTGCCGCTCCGCCGTCCGCCAAATTCGCCGCTTTGCAATATGATCCCGATGCCGACGACCTTTCGGACGCTGGCGGCGCGATGCCGGTCACGGCGGACGTGAACGCCGAGCCGCGCAAATCGCAAAAATCCCGGCGATCGGGGAGCGAACGCCGGCGAACACACAATTCCTACGCTTCCGCGGGTCGGAGACGACACGGCGATCCGCGGCCCGGTACAGCGCGCTACAATCTCGTGCAGTCGCTCGGCGGCGTCTATTGACGCGTTTAGCTCCGCGTGCCGCTTCGGACCCAGGCAAGGTAATCGTAACTGCCGCCGATCACGGGCACAACGAGCACCGCCGGGGTTTCGTGGGGATGATGAGCGACAATGTAGGCGGCCGAGCGCTCCGCCCCCTCTTGCGCGAGCTTTACGATCATGACGGCTTCTTCTGCCGTCTCCGTCACGCCCTTCCAGACGTAAACCGATGTCATCGCCGGCAAAATGTTGACGCATCCGGCAAGACCCTGCTCGACCAGATCGCGGCCGACAGCCAGCGCCGTCGCCTGGCTGGGGAACGTCGCATAAATCATCACAACGCCATCGACTGGCGCCGCGCCCTTCTCTCCGTTATCCCCCGTGGGGGGGTTGTCGTTTGCTGACACTTGAGCGAGCTTCCCTGGCTTGCTGCGCGACCCCCTATGACGTGAAGGGCCTCGATGGCGAAAGAAAAGCAGAAGTTCGAACGCATCGCCTTCGTCGCGAGCGAGGTTCCCGAGGCGACTGAAGCCCAGGCGGCCTTGATCAAACGCTACGGGGAAACGGAACCGGCCAACGCAGACGCCATCGTCGCACTCGGCGGCGACGGCTTCATGTTGCAGACGCTACACCGCTTCATCAACGATAAGATTCCGATCTACGGCATGAATCGCGGGTCGGTCGGCTTCCTGATGAACGACTACAAGGAAGACGATCTCCTGGAGCGTCTCGCCGCCGCCGAGACCAGCCGCATTCATCCGTTGGCGATGATCGCGACCGATGCCGCCGGCAAGGCTCACAAGAGCCTGGCGATCAACGAAATCTCGCTCTTCCGGCAGCGTTATCAGGCAGCCAAGTTGCAGATCGCAATCGACGGTAAGGTGCGCCTTGAGGAGTTGATCTGCGACGGCATTCTGGTTTCGACGCCGGCAGGATCGACGGCTTACAATCTCTCGGCTCACGGGCCCATCCTGCCGATCAAGTCATCGCTTCTCGCGGTGACGCCCATCAGCCCTTTTCGGCCAAGGCGCTGGCGTGGTGCCATCGTCCCGAACAAGGTGCACATCAAGATTACGGTTCTGGAGCACGAAAAGCGCCCGGTCAGCGCCGTCGCCGACCACTTCGAGACACGCGACGTCATCAAGGTCGAAGTCGAGCAGGCGCGCGCCATCGAGCTGTTCATGATGTTCGATCGCGAGCACGGGCTGGAAGAGCGGGTCCTCGTCGAGCAATTTAGATATTGAGATTTTTGTTTGTGCTTGGCGACGTTGTTTGTTTGCGCCTAGCGACTCCCCTGCGGGGAGCCGCATTTTTAATTGCGCTTGGCGACTCGCGTTCCGCGAGCCGGCCGCCAAGCGCGGATGGGGTTCAAAAACCGACTGGCCCTCCAACGATGCCTTGAAGCACGCGCGGAAGGGCCATGATGTGGTTTCATAGTGCTGCGCTCTCGATCTCCCGGCCGGCGGTGCTGATCCCTCGGCCCCCCGAATCAAGTTTGCAAACACGGATGTCGCAGCGTGGCATCATAGGGTTAACGCAACGTTAACGTGTGCTGGCGCTCGTCACCACGTTCAGGTCGGCCAGCGTTCGACGAGGGCTTCGACTTTCGGGCGCTCGCGCTCGTCGGGCGGCTCCATGGGTGTGCCCAAGTAGATGAAACCGGCGATCTTTTCGTTGTCCTTCAGGCTGAATGCCTCGCGGACCGTCGGACTGTAAGCGATCCACTCGCTAATCCACGAGGTGCCGAAGCCCAGCGCGTTCGCGGCGAGACACATGTTGAAGCAAAGCGCGCCAGCTGAGAGCACCTGCTCCCATTCCGGCGCGCCGGGCCGCGGTTTCAACGAGGAGATGACGGCGATGACTGTGGGCGAGCGCAGAAAACGTCCGCGCTCCATATCGAGCCGGACATGCGACGGCGGCTCGCGTTCCTCCTTTTCGCAGGCCTTAGCGAAAATCTCGCCGGCGGCAGCACGGGCGTCGCCCTCAAAAACGATAAAGCGCCACGGCGAGAGCTTCTTATGGTCGGGAACGCGCGTACCCACAGTCAGGATTTTGCTGAGTTCTTCGGCGGTTGGGCCGGGTGCTGCGAGCCGATCCGGTTTGACCGAACGTCTTGCCGCAAGAAATTCAAAAAATGCGGTATTCATGCGTTGTTCCATACTTTTGCGTGTTCGTTTGGCTATACGAGGCTTCCGGCTGTTACAAGCGGCCCGTTACAATGAGGTCGGGCAGAGTCGGGATAGCGGTCGGAAACACCGTGCGTTGGGGGAAGGATGCGGCTGGAATTCTTGAGGTTCGTCGCGCCGCTGGTCGCGGTTGCCGGGTTTGCGGCAGGTGGGCTCCTCCTGGGGGCCATGCCGGCCTTTAGCGAAGACGCGCCGACCGCGATGCTCGTCCTCGACGGATCGGGCTCGATGTGGGGCCGCCTGCCGCCTGCGAACCGCCCCAAGATCGATCTCGTGCGCGACAAGCTCGGGCAGCTTCTCGCGACGCCGTCTTCGACGCGGCTCGGGCTCGTTTCGTTTGGCCATCGCCGCCGCGGCGATTGCAGCGACGTCGAGTTGATCGCCGGGCCGGACAGTCCGCGTCAGGATGTGCTCGACCCGATTGCAAAACTCAATCCGCGAGGCCCAGGACCGCTGACGGCGGGGCTCAAGCTCGCGATCGACGCCATCGGCCAATCGCGTCCGGCACAGATTCTCGTCGTCGGGGACAACGCCGATAATTGCCACCAGGATTCTTGCGCGGTCGCGAAAGAATTCGCAAAGACCTCTCCAGGCGTCGCCATACAGGTTATCGGCATCGGAGTGTCGCCTAACGACCGGCCTCGCATGGCCTGCATCGCGGAGGCAACGGGCGGCCATTTCTACGACATCGCGGATTCGAACGGTCTCGATGCGGCGCTCGAAGAGGCGACGAAGCTCGCCATTCTTTCACCCGGAGCGGTTGCCGACACCGGTCCTGCCGCCACGAAGCCGGCCGCGCCCCCTCCTCCGAAAGGCGCCTCCCTTCGCGCATCCGCGGCGCTCGCGAGTGGCGGTACCCTGCTGAGAGTTCCCCTCACGTGGCGCATTTACAAAGCGGGCGGGACGACTGTTCTCGGCGAAAGCCAAGGCCGAGACATTTCGGCCAAACTCCCGGCGGGGAACTACGATATCGAAGCTGAGGTCGGCGCCATCAAAGCGCGAAAGACAATCGTCATCCACGATGGCGAGGCACACAGCGTCATCGTGCCCCTCGATGCGGCGCATCTCGTGGCGCGCGCCGTGACGAGCAAAGGCGGACCTCCATCCCCCGACGCTCTCATAACCCTGACGTCCGGCAACGCGCCGGTTTCGCTCGATCGCGGCGGTTCCGTCGACCTCTATCTGCCGCCCGCCGACTACAGCCTGACGGTCATCGACGGCGCGGCACGATCATCGCGGTCGCTCAGTCTCGCGGCCGGCGACGACAAGTCCGTCGATGTCGATCTTTCCGCGGGCCATCTCGATGTTTCGGCGGCCAAAGCCGACGGCAGCGCCATCCAAGACGTTCTTTACACCATCGAGACCGACGACCCCGAAAGTCCCGACGGACGTCGCGACGTGGCGCAATCCCGCAGTCCTCATGCCGGCTTCACACTTCCCGAAGGCACCTATTACGTCACCGCCCGCTCCAGCAGCGGCAGCGTCAACAAACGCATCGCCGTCGGTGCCGGACAGACGGTATCGGAAACGCTGACGCTCGCGCTCGTGCCCGTGAACATCTCGGCTCTCGTCGCGGGCGCACCGGCAAAGGCCAATCAGAACATTTTCTATCGCGTCGACCGCATCGATGGCGATCGCACCGGCGTCGCGCGATCCCTCGGCCCAACGCTCGCGCTCGACCTGTCGCCCGGCCGCTATAGGATCAGCGCTTCGCTTGCCGTCTCTCACCTTTCCGCCTCAAAAGAGTTCGTTATTGCTGCCGGCAAACCGGCAAACCCCGTGATCGACATCGCATCGGGCCGGGTCGATTTCGCGCCGCCAATAGGGACTGCTCCGGTCATCGGCGACGTCTATTGGGAAGTCGCCGATCAGAACGGCATGGCGATCTGGCGGGCGACCGGCACCGAGGCGACGGCCATCCTGGCGCCAGGTCGATACACAGTGCGCTTCGATGCACGCGACAGTCATGGACAGGCCGCGTTCGAAGTCCGGGCGGGCGAGAGCCGAAAGATCGAGATTGGACCAGGATGACGAAACCAGGGCGAAAGACATTCGGTTCGCGGATGCGCCGTATCGCGGGGAGCTTCCTCGCCGCGGCGCTGGTGGGTTTGATGCTGTCATGCGTTGTCGCGACGTCATCGTTCGCGGAAGAGCCTATTCCCGACGGGCCGGTTCCAGGGCCCTGGGGGCCGAGCCTCGAGAAGCGCAGGAACACGACCACCCTCGAACGCCCGAAACAGAAGGGAACCGGCGTCACGCTGGTCGCACTTCTGACCGGCGACGGGCAGCAGATCGAGCAAGGGCTCGTCTGGCGTGTCTTTCGTACGTCCGGAGGATCAGGCAAATCCAAGCTTGTCGCCGAGTCTCGTGAGGCAAGTCCGTTCGTCAAGCTTCCGCCAGGAGAATACACGGTCAACGCGGCGTTCGGTCGAGCAAATCTGACCCGTAAGATCGTCGTGAAGACGGATGGCGCTCCATTCGAAGCTTTCGTTCTGAACGCCGGCGGCCTCCGGCTTACAGCTCTCGTCAACGGCAAGCAGGCGCCGCCGGGCGCCGTTTCCTATTCGATCTACCCCGATGATGGCAGCGATTCCCAAGATAGCTCCGCCATCATCAGCGGCGCCAAGCCAAACCTCGTCATTCGTCTCAATTCGGGCATCTACCGGATCGTTTCCATTTACGGCGACGCCAACGCCAAGATCGACGCGGACGTCACGGTCGAGGCCGGCAAGCTGACGGAAACGACGGTGACGCATAAGGGCGGCAAGGCGACGTTCAAGCTCGTTACGCGGGCAGGCGGCGAGGCGATGCCCGATACGCGCTGGACGATCCAGACCGAGGGCGGCGAGATGGTCAAAGAAAGCGTCGGAGCGCTGCCGACCCACGTGCTGGCGCCGGGGAAATATGTCGTCACGGCCTCGTCGGCCGGCCAAATCTTCCAGAATAACTTTGAAATCAAGGACGGCGACAACATCAGCGTCGAAGTGCTGATGGCCAGTGTCAACGGCGGCCGCGGGGCGCGCGTTTCGAGCGGCGCAACGACGATCGCGCCGACCTCGGGCGGCATGCCGACGGATTTCAGAAATCCGTAAGCACCCAATCGGTCGGACAGCCGTTTTCACGCATGCGCTTTTCGATGCGGTCGTGCTGCTCGGTATCGCCGCCCTCGAGAAAGGCCGTTCGCGCCATCTGCCACTGTTCGCAGGCGCTCGTCAGGTCGCCGGCCAGATGGGCCGCCTCTCCCAGCGCGAGACGTGCTGCGCCGTGTGCGGACGGCGGACCGTGAAGCGAGCCATATCCCGCAGCCGACCTCAAGGCCGACATTCGCGCGTCGACGTTGCCTTGCTGCTCGTGTGCCCGCGCGAGATCGAGATAGAGGCTCGAAAGCGAAGTTTTCTCACCGTTCGCGATTGCGATTTCGATTTTCTTGCCGATCGCGTCAACGCTCTCGATGCTCGCCGGGCGGCTCGGTTCGGCGGCCAAGTCAGCCGGCGGCGCGGCTGGTGACACCGGCGTCGCGACGGGATGGACCGGTGTGACGGTCGCCCGTCTTGTCGAGGCGGGCGGCACGCTTCGCCGGCGGCGTAAAAACAAAACAACCAAAGTCAGGAGCCCCGTGATCGGGATCAGGAAGACGACTGCATCGAGCAGCGTATCGAACGATGCTGTGACGCCCATTGCCCGCCCCTATTTCAAAGCCGCCCCCGACCGCCCTGCAGCAAACCTATCAGCGGAATGGGGCCGAGTACATCAGGCCGCCTTTGCTCCACAAATTGTTGAGGCCGCGATCGAGTTTCAACGAGGAGCTTTGTCCGAGCGTGCGCTCGAAGATTTCACCGTAATTGCCGACCTGCCTGACGACTTGATAGGCCCAGTCGCGCGACAACCCGAGGGGTGAACCGAGGTCGGCGTCGAGGCCAAGAAAACGGCGGACCTCATGAGACGGCGATGATTTCATCGTGTCGACGTTGCTGCTCGATATGCCGAGTTCTTCCGCTGCGACGAGCGCCATGGCCGTCCAGCGAACGATCGCAAACCATCCGTCGTCGCCGAGCCGGACGGCAGGTCCATAGGGTTCCTTGGTGATCAATTCCGGGAGCAGCATCTGGTCGGTGCCACTCGCCAAGCGGCTCTTTTCGTAGGCGAGCAACGTCATGTCGCCCGTCAGAACGGTGCAGCCGCCGTCGGAATACGTCTTGACCAACTCTTCCCAGCGATCCGAGGTGATGAGCTGATAGCGCATCTTGCGGACGCCGAAGTAATCGGAAATGGCCGATTCATCGCTCGAACCCGCCAGAACGCAGATCGAGGCGCCGGATAGCTCAAGCACACTCGCTATGGAGTGATTGCGCGGAATGATGAACCCCTGTCCGTCGTAATAGAGCGTTCCCGTAAAGCGGGCACCAAGCTCCGTATCGCGCGTCAGAGTCCACGCCGTCGCCCCGAGAAGGACGTCGACCTCCTGCTGCTGCAGCGACTTGAAGCGATCGGCGGCGTTGAGGCTGATGAATTTGACTGCGTCACGATCGCCCAGCACCGCCGTTGCCAGCGCCGAACAGAACTCGACGTCAAGGCCGCTCCAGGTGCCCTGCGGGCTCACTTCGCTGAAGCCGGCAGCGTGGTCCGTCACGCCGCAGATGACCTTTCCCCTCGCCCGCACCGCGTCGAGGGTGTCGATCGGGGCACTCAACGCCTCTGACGACAGGCCCGCGAGCACGATGAGAAGCGAAACAGTCGCCGCCAGAATCCGCACTACCATTCTCATCTGCACTCTTCCGGCCAATGCTTCACTCAGATCTCTTCGTTCAGGTCTCAGAGCAGACGAAAGCAGCGGCCCTCCGCGCGGCCGCCCAGTATCAGCGCGCCGCCAGACATCCCGCGTCGGCGACAAATGGTCAAGGCCTTGACCGGGAACCAAACTTGCGTCACGACGGCCGAACCCGCCCGGAGAAGTTTAGAATGACTGTAAAAGACGAGAGTTCCGAGAGCGGATCGCGTCCCGAGACCGAAGTCGTGCACATCGGGCGTAAGCCGTTCGAGCAACACGGCTTCGTCAACACACCCGTCTACAGGGGGTCGACGGTCCTTTATCCGACGCTCGACGCTCTCAAATCGCGGACGCAGCCGTACACCTACGGGCGGCGAGCCACACCGACCACGAACGCCCTCGAAGACGCGATCGCCCATCTCGAAGGCGGTGCCGCGACGATCCTGACATCGTCCGGCCTTGCCGCCATCTCGACAGCGATCCTGGCCTTTGTCGAAAGCGGCGATCATATTCTGGTTCCCGACAGTGTTTATCAGCCGGCGCGTGCCTTCGCGGACAAGGTGCTGAAGCGCCTGGGCGTCGAGACGACGTATTACGACCCGCTCGTCGGCGGCGGCATCGCCAAGCTTTTCCGGCCCAATACGCGGTTGGTGATGGTCGAAGCGCCGGGCTCGCAGACGTTCGAGATGCAGGATATTCCGGCGATTGCGGCGGCGGCGCACGCAAAAAACATCTGGGTTCTCGCGGATAATACCTGGGCGACGCCGCTTTATTGCAAACCACTGGCTCTCGGCGCCGACGTTTCTATTCAAGCTGCAACGAAATACATCGTCGGGCATGCCGATGCGATGCTCGGCGCCGTGACTTCAAACGCGCGGGCGGCAAAATTGATCGACAACGCCAAGGAAGCCCTCGGGACGTGTCCGGGTTCGGAAGAGGCGTATCTCGGACTCCGAGGGCTTAGGACGCTGGCGGTCCGGCTCGAAAGACATCATCGATCGGGGGTCGCGGTTGCGGAATGGCTTGCGAGCCGGCCCGAGGTCGATCGCGTTCTGCATCCGGCGCTTCCCGGTGACGCCGGTCACGCGATCTGGAAGCGCGACTTCACGGGTGCGTGCGGGCTTTTCACGGTGGTGCTGAAGCCGATCCCTGAGAAAGCCCTTGCGGCGTTCCTCGACGGGCTCAAATTCTTCGGCATGGGCTATTCGTGGGGCGGCTATGAAAGCCTCGTCGTGCCGTTCGATCCGACGCCGTACCGGACGGCGACGTGCTGGCACGGCCCCGGCCCGGCGCTCAGATTTCATATCGGCCTCGAGGCCGTCGACGATCTGATCGACGACCTCGCTGCCGGTTTCGAGCGCATGAAAAGCGCCTGACGACAAACGCGCGTTGTCAGTAGCCGAGAACCTGACGGATCATATCGCCGACGGAATTATCGTATTTGCGATAACTGCCGCTCTTGGTCAGGCCCATGGGATCGTCAAGGTCCGACCCATCCTGGTCACTCTTGTTGAAGCGCACCTGCTTGAGCAACGACGTATTGACCGGGCTATCCCTGACGACGTCGATCTGATGCCACTTGCCGGCAAGCGCCAGCGTGATGCGCTTCTGATGGCCGTACCAATCGTTGTAGTAATGGGCCTCGCCATCGTCATCGACCCAAACCGTGAAGTAGCCGACGTGGACGGGAATTGGATGATCGAGCGCGATGGCGTTATCCCGCGGCCCCGTGCGAATGAGCCGCTTCACATTCGGAGCAGCGTCGCCGCGGTCGATGTCGAAAATATCCTGGGCGAAGTCCTGCGGATTTCTCACGCGCATGCAGCCGTGACTGTAGAGGCGAACGGGTTTGTCGAAGAGATATTTCGACGGCGTGTCGTGGAGATAGACCGCGTGCTTGTTCGGGAAGAGCAACTTCACGAGGCCGAGCGCGTTGTCGTCGCCCGCGGGCTGATAGAAGTTGTAAGCGCTCAGGTTGGCTTTCGTCCAGTCCACCCTGGTGCTGTCGATCCTGCGGCCGTTGCGCATCACGACATAGCCCTGGCTTTCGATCGAACGGCCTGAGAGCAGCATCGACAGCTTGATCGAATTGGGAATGTTCCATCTCGGTCTCAGGACGATGGTCGTCATGTCCTTGGAGAAGATCGGAGTTTGCTTGTCCGGTTGTCCAACTACGACACGATTATTGAAAAGGGTCTTGCCGTTGTCGGTCAGCGTGAGCGAAAACGACGGAACGTTGACGAGGACGTGCGCGGCGCCGAGAGAACGCGGCATCCAGCGCCATTCTTCCATGTTGGCGATCACGGCTTTGATTTTATCCGACACCGATCGCGTATCGCCGCCGGAAAGCGCGGAGCGGGTGGCCGGGCCGACGATGCCGTCGTCGGAGAGGCCTTTCGAGGCTTGGAAATGTCTGACGGCGGCGCGGAGCTGATCACCGAAAAGCTCTTCAGATCCGGGTTCGGAAGCAATGTCGAAGCGCTGCTTCAGGATGGCGACGTCGGGATCGCGCACGCCGCTCATCAGCATCGGGCCCGTTTTCGAGACAACGAAGCGGTTGGCTTTATCGGCCGGACCGGCGCGAAGGCTCGCAAGAAGTGCCTTCAGTTTCAGAAACTGTTCCTGCGGCGGTTGGAAGGACCGCAGCACCTGGTCAGAATTGGAATCGGCAGCAAGGCGCGCGAGAACATCGGATGCGGGCGTGATGGTCGGCGTCCGATCGAGGTAGGACGAGAGCTGCTTCTCCGGCTCGGGAATGCGACTGCCTTCGGCCTGATGGGCGTAGCGCAAGGCTGCGGCTGTGAGTTCAAGTTCGGCGGCCGCCGTTTGCTCGGCTGTCCAATGCCCGTCCGTCATTGGCTGCTTGGAGGCCGGCAAGGCGAAGTCCGAAGCGTCGAGCCCCCACTCCGCGGCGCGGCCAAGTTCACCGATCAGAAGTGAGGCGGCCTGCGTCGGCCCCTGTTCATCGGTCCATAGCGGGCGGCATTGCCTGCCCTGATAGAACGCTACCACCGCGGCGCGATCTGCCGCGTCGAACGATGCCGCCGGCATATCCGAGAGCTTGGCGCAGATGACTGCAGGTACGCCAGTAAGCGGCGCGGCGGCCTGAACCGCTTCTGCGCCGAGGGGCGCGGCTGCCCCGGGGGGTATTTCCTGAGCGGCGACCACCGAAGGAATGAACACCACCGCAAGCACGCCGCTCGTCAGCAACAGCCGCATCGACGATGACGACTTGGGGTGGCAGAAAGATAACTTCATTGTACGTACTCACTACATCTCGACGGCTGCTATTGGACGCAACCTAAGCCAGCCTTGCGCCACCGATACCGTTCGTTTCGGAAATGCGCTCCGTGATTAAATGTTGATGACAAGCGCCGCTTGCAAGCTCGAAAGTCGTGCTGCTCAGCACTCACACTCTGGTGGCGATCCCGGCAGGGCTCGAACCTGCAACCTTCGGAGTCGAATTCCGACGCTCTATCCATTGAGCCACGGGACCAGTGATGTGACGCTATTGTGAAACCAACAATCGCCTCTTTCGCAATTCAGTATCGACGTCGCGGCGAACGCCGCCGAACGATTCCGTGCGAATGATGGCACATTCGATGCCGGGGAGAAACGCATTCGTTCGTGGAACTTAACGGGGAATGATAGGTTAACTTCGCGAGCGGGGATGTCGACTTTTTTCTCAGGGGGAGAATGTCGAGGTCATGACTTACTTCGAACAAGCCTGCCATCGGCAAGCGATTGCCCTTTGGCAGCAGCGTCCGGACCTTCACGACTGGCATGCACGGATCTTCTGTAAAATTTTGCGGTATTCCGAGACTTCTTCGCGGCCGACCTCTTCAGCATCGATCGTGCTGTTGGGGGGTATTGCAGCGGCGGGGGCCGACGCTTATCGCAGTAAGGAGCCGGTGCTTTCGGAATGGAAGAGATCGATCTCTTCGGAGCCGCAAATCCTGAACAGGATGGTTTCCGATCTCTTCACGAAAGCCCGGCAAGAGATTCGTCTTCATCAGGAAATCGCTGCGCGTCTCACCAAGTGGAGCCCTCAGCGGGTTCGCTGACATGGCTTTCCAGGCTCCCGAGTTGTGACTTCCCGACCGCGGAACCATCCGCGTCGGGGGGCCGTTTCCGAGTTGGAAACGACCACAACGAAGAGGAGAGACGAGATGAATTGCTTCAAAGCCGGTGCGGCGACGCTGGCATTAATTGCTGCGGGTTCGCTTGCTGGTATTGCGCAGGCAGCCGACACCAGTGCGGGTGTGACGCCAGCACCGGCGGGATCAAAACCTTCCTATTCCACCCCGGCACCTGCCAACGAAGGTGCAAGCGCGGGCACTTCGGGCGTTTCGTCGCCGGCTGGAATTCCGGCCGATCCGACGACGGATGAAAACGTCCAGCCGGGACCTTCGACCAACACGCCGAACGACCCGGCCGCTGGTTCGAATGCCGGCGCGCGGGTTCCGACTTCACCGGCCGGGACGGGAAGCTCCAGCCAGTAGTCGTCGTCAAATTGTAGCGTAAAGAGAAGAAGGCTCCGGGCCGCAAACCCGGAGCCTTCTCGCATTCGTGTTTTGCGACCTAAGGGGCTTCAGTACTCGCAAGCCCGATACCGCCGCCACCAATAGGCGCTGCCCGTGCGGATCGCTTTGCGATACAGCCAGGCGCAGTTATCGTCATAGTAGCCATAGTAACCGTTATCGTAATAATAGTCGTCGTAATAGGGGTAGCCGCCGGCGATGAAGTATCCACGGCGATGGCGATGGTGTCGCCCATGCTTGCCGCCGTACCCGCGATTACCGTACGCATATGCGTGGTGTCTGCCGCCGCGCGAGCCACGGTACGCGTGACCGCTAAAGCTTTGGCCGCGAAAACTGCGAGCACTGGCACTCGGACCAGAGCGAAACGACCGCGCAGCAAAATGTCCGCCGCCTGCTCGTCCGCTGTAATGGCCACCTCCGCCAAAGTGGCGGCCGCCGCCTCCGCTAAAGTGGCCACCTCCACCACCGAAGTGACCGCCACCGCCAAAGTGGCCACCTCCCCCACCACCAAAGTGACCGCCGCCGCCACCGGCGTGACCGCCACCGCTTCGGGCGTCGGCGGTTGCGGTGCCAAGCGCCAGAAGCAACGCCGCGCCCAACGCCACAATCGTTTTCAGGTACATCGAAAAAACTCCTTGGTCTCCCGGATGGATGCCCTCACGACATCCTTAACAATAGTAACTGGGGAGCGAATGCCGCTGTTCCTAGATGGAACCATCCAGATATCGCCGCTTTCTGTTCGTTCCGAGCTGCAAGCGCTGCATGCGCCCCATGTTCAGGGCTTTGCTCCCGGAGAGTACGCGGCGGGCGGAACAAATCGCCTCTCTTCTCCGTTTGCAACGGCAGACGGATGCACCAGCGTACGTTAGGCGCCCGTAAAACGGTGCTGGGGCCGCTCGGGAGTATTCATGCTCCCAGCGGCTTTGCTTTGATCTATATCTAGCGCGCCGGCGGCATCGGGTTTTAGAGTTACAACTATCAAGAAAGCAGTCCGCGCGGATTCAGTCGCATGACGAAGAAGACGCTCTCCGAATATCGTGCCAAGCGTGATTTCACGAAAACGGCGGAGCCCAGCGGAACGACGACCGTTCGTCCGGCTCAGCATCTTCGCTTCGTCATTCAGAAGCACGCCGCCACCCGGCTCCATTACGACTTCCGGCTTGAACTCGATGGGGTATTCAAATCCTGGGCGGTGACGCGCGGGCCCTCGATCGATCCGAAGGACAAACGCCTCGCGGTCGAAGTCGAAGATCATCCGCTCGACTACGGGGATTTCGAGGGCACCATCCCCAAGGGACAATATGGCGGCGGCACAGTCATGTTGTGGGATCGCGGCTTCTGGGCGCCGCTCGGGGACGAAAGCCCGGAACAGCAATTGCGCAAAGGCGAATTAAAATTCGTGCTGACCGGCGAAAAGCTCAAGGGCAGCTGGGTTCTCGTCAAGATGAAGAACGACCGCTTCGGCGGCAAACGGAGCAATTGGCTGCTCATCAAGCATAAAGATGAAGCCGCGCACGCCGGGGACGCCGACAAAGTTCTGTCGTCGGACCGCTCCGTCGCTTCGAACCGGACGATGGCGCAGATCGCGGCCGGGGAAGGCCGCGGGCCCGAGCCGTTCATTCTTAAAGGGGCCAGAGCGACGCGACCCGATGCAATCTGGAATTCAAATGCATCGGGCGACGCCGATGCCCCCGAACCTGCGGCGCGTCAAAAACCGCTGAAACGGATGCCCGTTCGCAAAATGGCCAAAGCGCGCAGCCGAAAACCAGCGAAAAAGAGCGAGGGTGCCGACGCTGTGCTCGGCATCGCGATCTCGCATCCCGACAAAGAGCTTTGGCCTGCCGCGACAGGCGCTGCCGCCGTGACAAAGCTCGATCTCGCGCATTATCTTGAAGCGGTCGGCGCATGGATGCTCCCCCACATCAAGGGGCGGCCTTGCTCGGTGGTGCGGGCGCCTGACGGAATTGACGGCGAAAGATTTTTTCAGCGTCACGCCATGCGCGGCATGTCATCCGAAATCGAGCTGGTACGAATTTCAGGCGACCGCGAGCCCTACATCGAAGTCAATTCCGTGGAAGGCCTGATCGCGCTCGGGCAGATCGCGTCGCTTGAATTCCACCCCTGGAACTGCGCGCCATTCGAGCCCGATCGTCCCGGCCGTCTCGTCTTCGATCTCGATCCGGCACCGGACGTCGATTTCGGACGTGTCGTCGTGGCCGCGAACGAGTTGCGCGAACGGCTGGAGAAGCTCGGTCTCGTCGCCTTCTGCAAGACCACGGGTGGGAAGGGCATCCATGTCGTCACGCCGCTCAAGACGCGTCGCGGCGACGGCATTGGATGGGACGATGCAAAGATGTTTTCAGGCGCCGTCTGCCAGCAGATGGCAAAGGACAGCCCCGACGCGTATCTCATCAAGATGACGAAAAAACTGCGGACGGGCCGGATTTTCCTCGACTACTTCCGCAACGATCGCATGGCGACGGCCGTCGCTCCGCTGTCGCCGCGTGCGAGGCCGGGAGCGACCGTGTCGATGCCTCTGACTTGGGGACAGGTGAAGCAGGGGCTCGACCCGAAGCGTTTCACGGTTCATTCCGTTCCCGCGCTTCTCAAAAAGTCTTCGGCGTGGAAGGCGTATTCGGATTCCGAGCGTCCGCTGAAGGGGGCCATCAAAAAACTTCTCGGGTCCTGACGCCGTGCGAACGAAGGGCCAAATCACGCGCGCGAGACCCGCATCTCGAAACGCGACTCCGTCGAAGACGAAGCGCAGCCCGCTTGCGTCACGGCAGATCTCAGGCGCGATCAAATCGGCGATGCCGGCTTTCGTCGAACCTTGTCTCGCGACCCTCGTCGCGAAGCCGCCGACCGGGGAAGGCTGGGTGCATGAGATCAAGTTCGACGGCTATCGTATTCAGGCACACATCGACAAGACGCGCGTGAAGCTTCTGACGCGTGCGGGCCTCGATTGGACCGATCGTTTCGGTACTTTTCCGAAGCTGCTTGCGGGGCTTCACGACGGGACGGCCATCATCGATGGCGAGATTGTCGTCGACGATACCGAGGGCCGGTCCAGCTTTTCAGCCCTTGCCGCGGCGCTCAAGAGCGGGCGAAGTGAAAATTTCGTCCTGCATTGCTTCGACCTTCTCTATCTCGACGGGTTCAATCTTCTCGATGCGACGCTTGAAGATCGCAAGAATGCGCTCCGAAAGCTCTTGGCGCGGCGGTCGAAGCTAGGCCAAATCCGATACAGCGAGCATCTTTCCGTCGATGGCGCCCGCATGCTTTCCGAAGCCTGCAGCCTTGGCCTCGAAGGCATTATTTCGAAGCGGCTCGATCGTCCCTATCGCTCCGGCCGACACGACGACTGGCTCAAATCGAAGTGCATCCAAGTCGATGAGTTCGTGATCATCGGATATCTCAAATCGAATGCGACGCCGAATGCAATCGGTGCGCTGGTCGTCGGCTATTATGAAAAAAAGCAGCTTATCTACGCCGGCCGCGTCGGCACCGGCTACACGCATAAGATCGCCGCTGATCTGATGCGCCAACTGAAACCGCTCGGCGTCGAAGCTATCTCCGTCAAAGCGACGTTGACGAACCTGCAGCGCAAGGATGTGATCTGGGTCAAGCCTCAGCTCGTCGCGCAGATCGAATATCGTGCCTGGACCAGCGATGAACTCTTGAGACACGCAGCTTTCAAGGGGCTGCGTGAAGATAAGCCGGCGAAAGACGTTCGCCGGCCCGACACCAAGTCGATCAAAGCCCACGGCGCTAGAACACGTTGAGCAGCATCCTCTGCGCAAACTGTGGTGACATGAACATCCACATCCAAAGTGCAAAAATCGGGTGCATGGAGACCTCCCTGAGGTTGCTAACGCAATCAGGCAACTTCGCTTCCGGTGCTCACGCTTATCGATGAAGACGCTGTCGGATACACGAATCGTATCAGCGAACCGGCGCAATTTGCATTCTGTCGCAGCCTAACACGAGTTTGTCGTTTCCAGGCCGAATTATCAGCGGCCGCGCGATTTGCGCTTTTGTGCCTTCGGCGCGGCACGCTTCACAGGTTCGCGCTTCTGACGTGAAGCTGCCGTCTTTGTGCGTCCGCTTGCGGGCTTCTTCGTATTCGAATTGCCCGTCGAACGCCGCAGCGCCTCCATGAAGTCGATCACTTTACCGCCCGACGGTTCTTCGTTACCGCCCGCGATCTCCGTCAAGAGACCGCCTGCCACCTTTTCCTTCACGAGAGAGCGCAGGGCTTCGGCGTAATGATTTTTAAATTCTCCGGGATCGAACTTTTGCGCGCGCTCTTCGATGAGCTGCTTTGCCATTTCGATCAGTTCAGGGCGCAACTTGCTTGTGCCGATGTCTTCGAAGATCTTATCGGCGTCGCGAATTTCACTGCCGTATCGGAGCGTTTCGAGCATCAACCCGTCGCCGCATGGCTTCATCGCGATCAGATTCTCGCGACCGCGGATCGTAAGCTGGCCGACGCCATATTTTTTTGTTGCACGTAGCGCATCGCGGATGATGCGATAACCTTCCTCCGCTACGTCACCGTCGGGCAGGACGTAATACGGGTTATCGAAATAGAGCGGATCGATGGAACAGGCGTCGACGAACTCGGTGAGCTCGACCGTGTGTCGCGTCGTAAGCTTCAGCTTGTCGAGTTCATCCGGTTCGAACAGCACATAGTTGCCATTGTCGAGTTCGTAGCCCTGGACGATGTCGGACTGAGGCACGACCCTGCCACCCTCGCCCGCAACTTTCTGATAGCGGATGCGCTGCTTGGTTTTGCGATCGACCTGGTGAAGCGCAACCTTATCCTCGGATGCCGTCGCGCTGACGAGACGAATGGGAATGGTGACGAGCGCAAGCCGCAGATGTCCTTTCCAGAAGGACCGCGCGATTGCCATGGCTCAACTCCTCAAGAACGCGATACTAAAACCAGAATAGCACGCCATATTGCCGAGGCTAAGGGCTTCCGTGGCAAACGCATGTTAGCGGAAGCGAGTTCCCAGATGATTGAGTTGCCTCAACAAACATTGGGCTATCAACCCTCCGAGGTGGTGGCCACCCAATCGTACCGGTGGGGCAGGCTTCGCCGGTGAGCTTCGGCGGCCTCCCGGGTTGCGAACGTCAGCGCTTGTCTGGGATCGTGCGTTTCGGTGCCATCGTTGCCGAGGTAAATATCCGGGCGACCCGCGTAGACGACATCGGGTTTTCGCTCGACCAGCATCCACTTCATTGCATGCCTCTCGGGGGTTGCGGTCCTGACCGCGCCGGACAATACCACGGAATAGTTCCGCCTCGACGCCGACGGAATCTATCGCCAGCCGGCAACTGATCACGGTGCGAGAAGTGCCGCCGCACCACGATCACCCTCGAGAATGCTGGGCTTCTGAAAAAATGCGAGGCCTTCGATCATCAAATTCCGGGCTGCCGGGCGGTTTGAAGATATGACGGCCAGCCCGATGAAATTGGCGATCCCGGCTGGACTCGAACCAGCGACCCTCTGCTTAGAAGGCAGATGCTCTATCCAACTGAGCTACGGGATCTTGCGGGCAAACCTATACTCGCAAACGCCCCGCTCATGAAAGATGTGTCTTGCATCCAATTTCTGTCGAATATGGGGGTCGTGGCATTTTGGCAGCCCAAGGCCTGGGTTTTCCGAGGCACAAGGCATGAACCGGCCTCCTTCGCGGGCTACCCGGTGAAAGCGGACAAAGCCGCCGCGTTCGTTTTTCCCGCGCCCGACCGCCAAATGCGATAAATTTTCAAGAACCGGTAGCGAGCCTGAATCAAGGCGTACCTCAACCCCTTGAGCCCGCCCATGCAGTGCCGACGAACGATATAATATTTGAAAAAATTCATCGGAAATTCCGAGAGCAACCGAGGCTTAAGAGTGCCGGACGAATTCGGCCGGGTGTTCTCGACCAAGAGCCAAGTCCGCTCGTTGAGCTTTCGCTTCATGTCGGCAAATGAACGCATCGAAAAATGATGCATCGGCGCCCTGAGGCGGCCGAGGATATGATCGTCGGTCACGACCGCATCATGGACCTTGGAATCCCGGAAGCGAACGACGCGCCGATCGTAAAGGCGAACGTACCAGTGATCGCGCGCGAACGGCCTCGGTTTCGCCGAGCCGGGATATACCATCTGGAGCGGCATGCCGTAGGCGACGAACCTAGGTTCGCCGGCAGCAAAGACATCGACGATCTCTTGGGCCAGCGTCGGCGTGACGACCTCATCGGCGTCGACATTGAACACCCAATCGTTCCGGCACTGCTCTTCGGCAAAACGCTTCTGTCCGCCGAAACCCAACCAAGGTTGTGTAATCACCCGGCATCCCTCGGCGAGCGCCACGCGGATCGTATCGTCAGTGCTTTCGCTGTCGACGACAACGACTTCATCGACCCACGGCCGGACGGAACGAATGGTCCGGGCGATACGGTCGGCTTCGTTCTTGGAGATTATGAAACAGGATACGAGAGTTTTCCGCATTCGGCCGTGCTCGCCAATGATTACGTGATGGATTGCAAAGAGGTAGGAAGGTTCGAGGCGCCTTGCAATGTCGTCAGCGCCGTATCCCCACGTGTCTGATGACCGTCAGGAAAGACCTGCACTGTGAATCACGCTAGAATAGGCTTTGTAGAACTTGCCATGCGACATTTGTGAATTCGCTTTTTGGTAATATTTTTGTTCGGTGTGTCGATTTCACGGTTCCTTTTATGTCTATGCCAAAGACATTTGCTCTCTGCATTTGCTTGGTCGCATGCATGCTGACGATCGGTGGGGCACATGCCACCGACCAGAATATCAATCGGCGTCGTGCAATCGACCGTTTTCAATAACGTGCAATGTACGGCCCCGAGCATTCTGCGCTTGAGCGGAACTGCGATGCAGCCCGTCCCCCGGTCCCGGGGCAAACAGGTTTCGACAACTTCATCAATTGGCGGGCGGCGGGAAACTTCGGGAACGCGTCGACGGTGCTCAGCACCGATCTCGCATCGCAGGCGGACAGTGCGACCAAGAACGTCCCTTCCGGCGTCACCACGAGCGGGACTATCGGCGTCGACGTCAACCTTGTTGACGGCAATCCGATCATTGCCGGGGGCTACCAGGGGACGCTCGTCGTCATGATCGATCCCAATCTTTGATGCTGCAAAAAGAAACGGCTGACCGCAGAAATCGCGGACAGCCGTCGCACTTCCTCACACGATATCGGCAGCTACGCTCGCTTCACGAGACGCAAGACGAATAGCAATATGATCGCTCCGATTGCCGCCGCGATGATGTCGCCGACAATGCCGCCACCAAGCCGAAATCCGAGAAACGGAAACAGCCACCCGGCGATAACCGCGCCGACGATACCAACGACGATATCCCCAACCAATCCATAGCCGCCGCCACTCATAATTTGTCCGGCGATCCATCCGGCTACGGCGCCGATCAAGAGCCATATAATCAATGCAGTGGGATCCATTTTTTTCTCCCTGTCAGCACGCTCACGACTCAAACTGTTGAGATCATGTGCGTCAAAACGTCGGCTGACAAGTTCATCGATGGACGTTCGCATCCGCGAAATATTGTCGGCGGCGCTTGGTCGAGACTGCTATCGGCCCGCAGCCCATGGATCACGTCGAGCGCAATCCCTCGCGCACCCCGCCACAAAAACGACGAACGGCAAAATAGCCGAGCACGACAAATGCAACCAGCGTGGCCCCCTGCGCGATGAGGAACGGTGGCTCGGACTGCGTCGGCGCCAAGGCGCGCAGGTCCGGGACTTTCTGGAAAAGCTGAACGATGAGCACGAAGACGTTGAGATAGAGCGCGACAGAGGTCGTCACTACATAAATCCAGCGCCATGCACCCGAAAGGCGCGCGCCATAAAGGGCGTAAAGTGCCACCGCGAGGACGACCAGGGAGATGATACCGACGATATGAGACGGCAAAAGCCTCGTGAATGGAAAGCCGAAGCCCGTCACGCTCGTCAGAACGGTCGTCAAAAGAAAGATTGCCGTCATTCCAGGCAGGTCGACGTCGGCGATAAATCCGAGAAAAACGATGATGCCCGTCGCGATCCCTATCAAGCTCAATACGACATGCACGAACGTGAAAGCGTCCATCCCAAAGATCATTCGCGTCCCTCCCTTTACCCGCCATCTCTAGCGAGTGTCGGCAATGGTAGCACTTGCAGACGTCAACCGTAATATGTCGACCATCATGGAACTCATCATTGCGGTTGTGGGTGTGCGTACGCTGATGAATCCCCCTCGGGGAGGCGTGCAAGCCAGCAAAGGCATCCTGAACACTGCCTCAAATGCTGGCATTCTCCGCACCAACCGCTTATGACTTGGGCAAGCTGCCGACGTTCAATTCTCGCCGCGTCGAGAACCCTGGAAATTGCATAAAGGTCATCAGAGGGTTAACGACCTTCTGCCATCATGGCACAATCCTTGATCTGTTGGCCGCAAGCGAAATTCAACTGCAGAGCGTGCCCCCCGTGAGCCAGGACGACATGCATGGCTACACGGTGGCCTACGAACGCGAAGAGATTCAATTCCCGGTCTATGTCGTTGGCTTCATAGGCGCGGTCCTCGCGACGACCGGCGTCGCCACCGACAACATCGTTCTGATTGCGCTGTCTCTTTTGGCCTTTGGGTTCGCTTACTACAATTATCCGCTGCTCGAGACGGGAACGCCGCGCATCGGCGCGGGGCAGTATGGCATCTTTGCCGAAGGACTTGGCATCCTCGCCTGGGGGTCGATCAAGCAACTTGAGCTGATACCCATCGATATCCGCGGCGCGACGAGCAACGAACTCCGTATCACGCTCGAAGATCCGCTGGATGAGGCGCTGCTCGCCGATTGGCGCCCGCGGCCCCTCTACCGCCAGTTGATGCGACTCCCCTGGGCCACCGGCAGAGGGGGTATCATCCGGATTCCGCTCGATGTTTTCGATCGGCCGGCCGATGAAATCATGAACAGTTTCGAGCGTATGATGGGCTTCTATCGCCGTTGAGCCAGCCCGACGCCTTTTTGCCTCAATGCGCGGGCGCTATCGCGTTTGCGGTGCGTCATGCTATGGGCACATCGGGGGGATGCGACACATGCTTCGGGAAGAAGTCGTCCTCGTCGACGCCGAGGACAACGAAACAGGTATCGCCGAGAAGCTCGATGCGCACCGGCAGGGCAACCTTCATCGTGCCTTTTCGGTGATGGTGTGGGACAGCCGCGGCCGCCTGCTGCTGCAGCGCCGGCAGATCGACAAGTATCATTCCGGCGGTCTCTGGACGAACACGTGTTGCGGGCACCCGCGACCCGGCGAAACCTCGGCTGAGGCCGCAGCGCGCCGTCTCAACGAAGAGATGCGCGTCGTCTGCCCGCTGACGCCGATTGGAACTTTCACCTATCGCGCCGAACTCGATGCCGGCCTTATCGAACATGAATTCGTGCACGTCTTCCGTGGCGTCTACGACGGCGTGATCGCGCCAGATCCAATTGAATGCGACGGCTATAACTGGTCGAGCCCGGATGTCATCCGCGAGCAGGTTTCGGCGGTTCCCCAGTGCTTCAGCGCCTGGTTCAGGAAGTACGTCGAGGCAGGCTGGCCGATCGCGCCGCCGGACTAGGTGGAACTAAAATCCCAACCCGAGCGTGGTTCTTGCGGTCGCTTCGATTTCGCCTGTTGGGACGCCTATGACAGCTAAAGCAGCGAAAACGCCGGCGCCGCGGCAAGGTGGAGACCTTTTCTCGTCCCCCACCGGAAGCGAGCCGGTCGTCATCGGGAAATCGCGGGCGCCCGCAGAGTTCGGCGCGTTTCGCGGCTTCATCATCGTGCATCCGTCGTCAATGCTGCGCATTCGCGATCACGATGAGCGGGAAGCCGCTTTCCGGGATTTTGTTGGCGACCTCCGGAAGGCGCGAGCGCTTTCAGCCCGGTCGCGCTAAGAGGCGCCGCCGCCAAATTACTGGCCTGGACTATTGGCGCGCCGGATATTTTGTTCTCGCCGTGACCACTTCGGCTTCTTCGAGCAACGCCTCGCCGAGATCCAGAGCCTGGTCGGCGGTCAGGCCATAGGCGGGATCGTCTTCAAAACGCAGCATCACGACCGGCTCATGGCGGCCGTGCCCGACCGCATACCGGTCAGGGATTTTTGTGAGGTCCCTTGGTGGACCTTGCATCTGCGCGTGGTCTGCGAGAACGGAGGCAAGAGCGGCGACCGCGCTCGTTCCCAACGAGATTGTCCGGCAGTCTCCGGCGGCATCGCAAAGCGAGATTTCAAGACGTGCGTGCGTTCGGTCGTATTCGGAACGCGTCAGGATTTCTGCTGAAAATTTTCCGGGCATGTTCGATTTCCCCCAGGCTAGAATCGCGTGCATGCCCTCGCATTCTAAACGCTGCACACAAAAAGAAAGGCCCAAAAATTGGGCCTTTCCCGTCCTTATCTGCCCTTCTCTGCATCAAAGCGTATCGGACCAGCTGTCTAGTTCCTGTTTCGCCTTGTCTTTTCCGTAGCCGTACCGCTCCTGCAGGATGCCTTCGAGCTGCTCGCGGTTGCCGTTCGCCCGCGCCAAATCATCGTCAGTCAATTCACCCCACTTCTCTTTCGCCTTGCCGGTGAACTGCTTCCAGTTGCCTTGGATACGATCCCAATTCATTACGAACCTCCTCATGAACATCTAATGGTTGTGCGCCATCAACGTCGCTCCTGGACGAGAGGTTCCACTTTCTTCGTCCCTGGTGCGTCGCGGCATCCGCAAAAATCTTTGCCCGCGGTAGGGAACCAAAACCCTTGAACACGCGTCATTTGCTGCGCACGCGTGGACGGTCGCATAACGCATCGAGGTCACCGTAATTCATTCGTGGAGAGTGCGTCATGACCGCTTATGGAGATCAACCTCGCCAAATAGACAGCGGCTCTCGCGTTTCGTCTCTTCTTAAACGAGTTGCCGGTCGTCTTCGCCTTGGCGGGTTTCGGACCGGCCGCGGCCAGTCGCGGGCCGTCTCACATGACGATTGCCAAGCGGCGAGCGGCATGGAGCAGGATATGATGAGAGGCAGCGAATATCTCGAAATATGCGAAGAGAATGCGATCGACGCTCACCGGCTCGAAGACGCCTTGTATTGGCACAACGAAATCATCACCGAGCTTTCGATCGAACTGAATTTAATTCACGCGACAAAATGGCCTCGAAATGTGAAAGCCAGTACGTCGGCGGCGTTGGAAGACCGCATTAGCCAGCATGCGGCAGCCGTAACGCGGCTAGCCGCCATTCTCGCGAGAAATGGGCAATTCATCTGGCAGCCGTAGCGCCACCTTCGCGGCGCTTACGGGCGTGAATTTATCAGCTATTGCGCTCTTTTTTTTCGAGCTTTCCCGTCCGCTTTTTCTCGTTTTCGAGTTTTCGCTGACGGGCGATAATCCGGCGGCGGCGGTTGTCCGACATCGTAGGCATGTTCTTCCTCCTCAATTTGAAAGCATCCCGCCCGGGTGCTGGACGCGATCAGGATGCGGGGCGATCTCCTAGCAGAGCCGAACGCACGCGTCACCGAATTCCTGCCGCTGCTCGAGCGAGGCTCACCTCTTGTCGGCGCCGGCATCCACGGCGGCCGCCCGACCCTCCGGATAAAAACGATTTCAAGCAAATGATTTGAAAGATTTTCCCGGTATTCTCGCCAAATTGGCTTTGGAAACTCGAGAGGGGGGATTTATGGCCCGTTTTCGCCAAAAGACCTATCCGCCGCAGGACGAATGGATCCAGCAATTCAGGCAGCGCGTGACGCCGCGCCTTAGGAATTTATTTACGTCCAACCACGACTTCACCGCACTCCCGGACATCATTGCCGAACCCTTAAGGCGTCTGGCTCTCGTCGAGCAGCAACGCGGCGGCTAATCAGCCCGAACACTCAACAATGTCCGCACGAATATAAGAACACCCTGGCCGGGGGGAAGCCAGGGTGCCAGGATTGACCGCGGCTGAGGGAGTACACCCGGGGGAAGGTGTCGCCGTGGTATGAAGCATACGTTTCCGATCGGACGATCGTTCCTGCGACATTCCGCACCGCCGCTTTTGCGACCCTTCGTCGTCTTTCTGCGTCATCTGGGGCTCTGGCGATGAAACCCAGGCCTAATTGTCGGGTTACGCAATAGAGCGGTGATCGGGGATCAATCTCGTGCTTCAAGACATAGCGACCGAAGTTAGGGCCACGCTTGGGCTGGCTCCGGGTTGGGTTTTACCCGGAATGCTCGCATTGGTAGCGATCGCCGTCGCTCTGACGCTTCACGGTATTCTTGTCGCCGTCATGCGCCGATGGGTGGGCGACGGGCACCCGTATCTCCGTTCGGTCTTCACAAACACCAAGGGCGCTACGCGACTGGCGCTGATCATTTGCATCGTGTCGGTCGCCGTCCCGGCCGTGCCACTCAGCGGCGAAATGCAGTCGGTTTTCGCACGTGCTCTCGTCTTCTCGCTGATCATTCTGGTCGGCTGGGTCGCTTTGATTGCGACGAACATTGCGGCGGATTTCTATCTGCGCCGCTTCGACGTGAGCGCCGACGACAATCTTCTGGCGCGCAAACACTACACACAAGTCCGGATTTTGCGGCGGGCGCTCGATACGCTGATCGTCATGGTGACGGTCGGCACGGCTCTCATGACGTTCGACGCGGTCCGCCAATTCGGCGTCAGCCTTTTCGCTTCGGCCGGCGTTGCGGGTCTCGTGGTCGCACTTGCTGCGCGTCCGGTCTTTGCTAATCTTATTGCCGGCGTTCAAATCGCCATGACGCAACCGATCCGCGTTTACGATGCAGTTGTCGTCGAAGGTGAATGGGGTTGGATCGAGGAGATCACCTCGGCCTATGTCGTCATAAAAATTTGGGACTGGCGCCGCCTCATCGTTCCGCTCTCTTATTTCATCGAAAAGCCATTCCAGAACTGGTCGCGGGAAAACGCCTCCATTATCGGCACGGTTCTCATTCACGCAGACTACACGGTGCCGGTTGAGCGCGTGCGCCGGAAATTGAGTGAGATCGCGAAGGCATCTCCGCTCTGGGACGGACAAGTCGTCAATCTGCAGGTGACCGACGCGACGGAAGGAACGGTCGAGCTTCGGGCACTTGTCAGCGCACGGACATCTCCCGCGACCTGGGATCTCAGATGCGAAGTCCGAGAAAAGCTGGTCGCCTTTCTGCAGGACGAGATCCCCGAGGCGCTTCCTCGGGTTCGAGCGACCCTAGCCGAACGCGCCGTCCCCTCATCGAAATTTTCTGAGCCCAACCGGTCGCACGCCGGTTGAAATCGGGCTCAGGTCATCCAACCAAAGCCGCCGTCGCGCGATTTCAAAGCGAAGCCGATTCCGTGATGATTGCCGCTTTCTGAAAGAGCGGAAGCCGGAGAAGCCGGGCGCCTTCCACTTCCGCCATTTTTTTCAATTGGAGGCGCTTTTCCTCCAAAAAGGTCGGGCCGAAATCCGGGTTATGCATCATGATCGCCGTGCCGTTATCGATGATATCGGCGAGTTTGATCAGCTTGGCGCTCCAGGGCGCGCGAGAGAGACGCCACGCCGCCTGAAGTGCGCGCACCGGGCGACTTCCCTTTTCCGCATCGGTGAGCCAGTAGACGAACTCGGCCACCGGCGCCCCGAACGTCTCGATGAGTTCTTCGATCGTCGTTTCGCTTTTCTCTATCGTATCGTGAAGAAACGCGGCTGCGACGAGATCCGCGCTTCTATAGCCGTGCTCGCTAAGGATCGCCACGACGCCGTCCAAGTGCACGATGTAGGGCTTCCCATCATGCTTGCGCACCTGGCCCTCATGCTTCGCCAGGGCGAAACCCCTGACGTCTTGTATCGTCGTTGCTACGGACATTACGACGCCGGACTCCCAGGCAAATCGCGGACGCTAAGTGTGGAGAAAACCACGGCGTCTAGACGCGCGCCAGCGACAAACGGTTTCGATACGCGACGACGCACCCCGTCCCAGCCGGGTCATCCCACTGCGGAACACATGCAATCAGTTATGCATTGAAAGGAGATTAGTTTCTACGCGGTGCTTTAGCCCGCGAACAAACGGGTATTAACGAGGGCGGCAGGGGGGGCGTTGAGGTAGCGTTCAATCATCGGAATATGCGGCTTGATGGCGGCTTTACCGCTCTCAATCATCTCGTCGGCACGATGAAAGTCCAGAACGCCGATGTCCGACAGATTTGGTGCTACGAGTAAATCGGGCGGATCGCCCATGAGGCGCGATCTCGCGATGCGATCATGGAAAATACTGAAGGAGTTCAGGATCACGGACGTGATGCCCGGAGCTCCGTCGCTGCGGCCGAATATTTGGCGGTGCAAAAGCTCAAACGCGCCTCGGCCGTTCCAGCGCGTGATCGGCGCCTCGTCGACAACAATCTCCGCGACCTCGTCCTCATCGTCGTCGCCGATGGAAATGCCGCCCCGTCCGAATTCGGTCGTGAGATTGACGGCGACGACGACGTGCGCGCCGAGAGCGCGACATACCGAAACGGGGATGGGATTGACGAGGCAGCCATCGACCAGCCAGCGGCCGTTCAAGCTGACCGGCTTCACGATCCCGGGAATGGCGGACGACGCCCTGACCGCATCCGTCACGCACCCGCGCCGGAGCCAGACTTCTTGGCCGGATGAGAGATCGGTGGCAATCGCGGCAAAACGGAAGGGCTGATCTTCGATCTTGAGGCCGCTCAAGTGGTCCTCGAAGCGATCGAAGAGCCGCTGTCCGGCGATGAGGCCAGAGCCCGAAACACTGAGGTCCAGGAAGCTGAAGACCCGCCGCCGCGTCAGCGCGCGCGCAAATTCCTCAAGCAAATCGAGGCGGCCCGAGACATAATGTCCCCCGACGATGGCGCCGATCGACGTGCCGACGACAATTTCCGGCTCCAATCCGGCTTCGGCCAACCCTCGCAAAATGCCAATATGGGCCCAGCCCCGCGCGGCTCCACCACCCAAGGCCAACGCGAATTTCTGTTTTGACATCGGATTTACCTCTCGCCGCGTGACCCTGGACGGCTACTGTCACAACGCACGTATGAGGTATTTTGTTCGATACAAGGAAGCTTCGCAATTATACTCGCGGATTATGCCAAATGTTCTGTATCGCGGGGGGGGCCGTCGGATCGTACCGCGCCAAATCAGAGGATTTTCATGCCGCATGTTTGCGATTGCGAAAATCTGAGGCATAGACTTCGTCTAAAACCAAGTGAAGCTGGCGCCTCGCTTCTTTCAAATGCCGCGAGCACTCTCCAGAATCGACACCGGAGAAATGCACCGGCGATGCTTTCACCTCCTTCTCGAGTTCATAAACCGCTTTGAGAACGTCATAGACCTGATGCAGAGCCTTCTTGCGCATCTCCTGCTCCCTTGATTGAGTCCGAATGCTAACGGGCCTCAGGGAAAGAGAGTTCCAGCGTCAATCGCGCGGGGCCGCGGCTCTCATCTCATGAAGAAATTCGCGCAGTTCAAGGCACTCATCCTTGATCGTTTTGAGCGCAAGCTTCGCCTCGAAGGACTTTCCGTCCGCGCGCGCGGTATCGAGGCGAGACGCCTCCACGCGAATGAGGTTCAAACCTCGGACGATACGTTCGGCCGCCTGGTCCGTTGTTTCCATCACACACACCCCGATTGCGCGTTCTGGAGCCTTCCTCAAAGCCGATTGCGGCAATGGGTTGGCGGGTCATCGTAACGTTGCGTTTCGGCATGTTAACCGATCGAACACGGCGCGAGGTTCGCGCCGATTATCTTCGTGCCCGTTATCGGTCAATTCGCGCCGGAATCCGCGTCGCGCATTGCGGCCATCACGGCCGTCGCCTTTACGGCAGTGTTGCGCTTCGATGCGTCGGTTCGGCGCAGCTCCGACATCAGCGAAAAATAAAGAAGCCCGCCTCCGACGACAAACGTGCCGCCGAGAACAAGGATCATTGTCGCTAAATCGCTCATAACACCTCCTTTTGAGCGCAACTCTGAGGAGGACGGACTGTTCCACTACACTCGTATGATCGCGCCGCAGAAAGGTATGAGGAACAGGCGATGGTTCGAGCACGTTCAAAAAGCAATCTCGACACTCGAACGAAGAAGGAAATAGCTGAATTGGTGCGCGATATCGACGATTGGATGTTTCATTTTGAACGGCGGGCGGCACCTCGGCTCAAGAGGATGTTCACCGCGGATTTGGGCGAGCTGCCGGGTGAATTGGCGAGGCTGCTAGAGAAACTCCGCCGTGCGAGCGAAGCAGTCGAGCATCGACGCGATAGGATGCCTCTTCCACGCAAATAGCAATTTTACACCGCCATGTCGGCGTCGCGTTCGGTCCAATAAAGGTCTGCAAGTCGATCGAGAAGTTTATCGGGGAGCGGATTTTGAGGGATTTCCGAGTGCAGGTATTCATTTGCGGAGACAAGGATGGATTGGCGGGCAATCCGTTTGTGGTCGCGCTGCTTGACATCGCCTCCCAGCGGCACCGCATTTTCCCATAGCGAACCGTGCCAGGCGCGTGCCATCGCCATCGACCAAATCCATACAGCCATCGCGGGATGCATCATCGTTCTCCTGATAACACCGATGATTACAACGCGCTTGGATACGCCTAAGTTTCGCTGCAGGGGCATAGCTGCGACGATCATGACGTTCGACGCCGAGCGAATTCCTTCTGGAGCTTCTCCATTTCTTCTTCGGTGCAATGCTCCAAATCGATGAGTTTATTGCGAGCGCTCTTCGTACTGCGGATCAACTCGTCGAGCTTCAGTTGGATGGCCCTGCCGTCCTTGTTCTGGCTGTGCTGAATGAGAAAGACGGCGAGGAACGTCACCAGAGTGGTGCCCGTGTTCACCACCAGCTGCCAGGTGTCTGAATAGTGAAATAAGGGGCCAGTGAGTGCCCAGACGATGACCGAGAGGGTCGCGACTACGAAAGCGGATGCAGAGCCGATCACCAGCGCCGATTTGCCGGCGAATTCCGAGAACCAGCACAGGATCTTTCGATCCCAAGTCATCGACTTTTCTGTCGGCTCATCGACCTCGGAGTCGAGGTGTTGGGTTGCGTCGGCCATTTTTTGCGGAACCATGAGGCGCGAGAAGCGCGCCGCCGCCAATCTGGTTTCAGCGCGCTTGCCGCAGGGATATTCACAACGATGGCTAGCAAACGCCTAGCTTGGTTTCTTTGTTCCCGCTGAGGTTTCGCGCGGTGCGGTTGTCTTTCACGGGCGGTATCGAGTTCGTGAACTCACGCGCCGGTCGCGTCCCTAATGCACTTCTTCGTAAAACTCGTTTGAGCGGCGCCGTGGAGCTTCTTTGCCTTGGCGTCTGCATCGCATTTTGACTTTGCGTCCCTCTCGCATTTCGTCATGAAGCTTTTGAGGGCGGCGCCTGCCAGCTTTTTGTCTTTCGCGTTTGCGCTGCACGTTGCGTCATCCGCGAGAGCCGCGCCGCACAGGGTGGCGCTGATCAGAGCAGCAAGAAGAATTCTCATCGTTTCCTCCATGATGATGCCGAATGATCCCAAGCTGGCTTCAGGCCTGCATCGGCTCGGCTTCTTCGGTACGCTGACGATATGGCAGCTTTCGTCCCGACATCGTCAATTCGCGGGTGACGAGCTTACCGAAAAGTAAAGTAGCCATTCGGAGTTCGTCGAGACGAGGATGCGACTCGCAATCGGGGCACATCCTTACTTCGTGGCCTACTTCGGCTGGATGCTCTGATCGCCGCCGGGCTCACCCGGGGGAATAATTACCGGCATCTTGTCGCCGGTCCTTTCCGGAGGTGGCTGACGGATTTCGGGATCGATGCCGCGGGGCGGTTTCAGCACGCCTTCGTTTTGATTGAGCTTCTTGCTCAACGGCACATCGCCCGTCTTCTCGCCCTGCTTTTTGTCAGGCGCGTGCACCGGCTCGTCAGCGTTAGACGCTGACATCGCAATGAGCATTCCGCCCGTCGAAATCAGGCAAAAAGCCGCCAGTAAATCGCGTCGCATTTTCCTATCCTTTTTGCTGCCTGGGCAGAGATCAAGCAACGGGCGCCGGCAGGCAAAGTTCCGCAATCGTAGCGTTGCAGTAAGTCGTGAGGCGACTTTTGACGCAGACGGAACTGTTGGCATCGCCGCCGGTAAATTGGACGCCACGGTGGGCACTTCCCACGGTGCTATGCCGCTTTAGAGCCGAAGCAAACGGCGCACTCCGATTGGCAGGGATCGGGCGTCTCCCCATCTCCGTAAAACGGAATGGTCAAGCTGCGCTGGAGCCCGTGCCGGAAGCGCGCGCGGATTTTTTCATAAGACTATTGAGCTGGCCGAAAAGCTGAGGCCCCTCGACTTGATCGTCCATATAGCCTTCCTCACGCAGTTTGCGCTTGATCTCTGCCACCGTCGCGAAATGGCCTGAGCGGGCCAACTCGAATGCACGCTCCAATTGAGAGAGGCGGGTGTCCACATCGATCCTCCTTGCTCTAGTATCCAACCTTCGGGCGGGACTTCTGGTTGTCCCGAGCATGAACACGCCCGCCTTGAAACCGCGCGCGACACCTTGGCTCGTCACTGGTCTGATTTTTTTCTCGCCTAACCAGCGCCTTCGCCGCTATGTGCCGCGTCAGGAATTCCAGGCTTGCGCTTTCACACTCTCGGAACGCCACGCGCAAAATGGTTTGAGGCGCGATGGAGTTCCGGCAAAAATTCGGAATTGTTTAACATGAGCCATCACCAGGACCCCTCGCATATCGCTCGCGTCTTCGTTGCGTGCAGCCCGACCTACCGCAATCGGCGCGCTCTTATGGAAGCTTTGGGATCGATTTTTCTCGACACGATCGAGGGGCAACGGGAATACTATTATTTCGAATGCCCGGCGATGACCGAGATCTTCGATGACGGCGTCTTCGGTCCCCAGATGTTTCGGCGGCTTGCGCCCGGGGATGTGTCACACGCGAATACTATCGAGACCTTGGGGTTCACGCACGTCGTCGCGGGCGGAGACGATACCTTCGTCGCAAATCTATTATCAGAGATCAGCGCGGCGGACGCCTTGCTCGTGCGGCTGGCTTGACCTATCTGTTGAGACCAGAAACGCTGGGTTCAATTCGCCACGAAGCTTTTTGAGATCAAGGAAGACACGATGGAAAAGCGCAAATCGCAAGTCGTGGAGCCCGAGAAATTCGATCCCGACGCGCCCTCGCCAGTGCCTGCCCAAATGCCAGGGGTGCCTCTCGACGTGCCGTCGTATCCGGGCGACGAAGACGACTCCGATGATGAGCGTGAGGATGAAAACGAGGCCGTGCCCGACGACGAGGACGGCGCATAGACCGCCCTGGCACAACATGGTTTCATAAAGCAACGCCCTCGCGCATCGACGCGGGGGCGTTTTTTTTGTTCTGATGCTGAGCCTAATGGCTTTCTAGTTGATTGATTGAACGGTCTGCAGGCCGTGCTCGGCGATCAAACCTTTAACGGCGATGATCGCATCGGACATCCGGCGCCGCGTCTGGTAGCGGGCGGGCGGTTCCGACGTGAAGACGGACGGAATACCCCGCACTCCGAGCACCCGGCAGAACTCGACGGTTTCTGATTCCTGCGAATAGGGAAGAACAACGGCATCGATATTCTTCGCATCGAGAATTTTCTCGGCAAGCGCCAAACTCTCAACGACATGAGTCTTCGCGCCTGCGGAAACGAACGACTGTCGCAACCCGAACGCGGCTTCGCCATTCGGATCGATGACGAGAATTGAAAGATCATTGAGGGACGTCATAGTGGGTACCTTGCGGCGCGATGCGGTCGCGCTTTCCGCGTGGAGCTTGGCCTTCGGGCCAAGCAGTCCCAGGATGACAGCAACGCAACGGGGCAACGTAGCTGACAATAATTTAAACAAGCCCCGGTGCCGCGAAGCTACTCATTTGCACGAAGTTCAGGCAAGTGGAAGTTTTTCCTTTCGGCAAACAATCGTCATTGCATTGCACATCAAAGAACCCAGCTAAATTTCCGAAAATTGCGTTGATAGCGCTAACCGGCGGAGGCGTTTCACATTCCGGACCCGAGCGAGATGGCGCGCATTTGCGTGCAGTGCGGGAACCGTGAGCGCCTGCGATGGCTTAGGAAGCGCGCGCGATCATAGCCGCCGATCGCGGGGGGCACAGCTCGGCTGTCAATAGATGATACAAGCCATGATTGCGTCACTCCTTCGCACGGGAGCGCTGTCGTGTCCCCTGGTTTGTCGGCAGGATCGTCCTTTATTGCAATCGTGCGAACATCCAACGCGAGAATGCCGGACATGAAACAATCGAAAGATTATACGCCGCCCAAGATCTGGACATGGGACGCGCCGAGCGGCGGCCAGTTCGCAGGTATCAATCGCCCGATTGCAGGCCCCACGCACGAGAAGGCTCTTCCCGTCGGAAAACATCCGCTTCAGCTCTATTCGCTCGCGACGCCGAATGGGCAGAAGGTCACGATCATGCTCGAAGAGCTGCTCGCACTCGGTCATGCCGGCGCGGAATACGATGCGTGGCTGATCCGTATCGACAAGGGCGATCAATTCGGGAGCGGCTTCGTCGAGGTGAACCCCAACTCCAAGATCCCTGCCCTCATGGACCGCAGCGGCAGCAAGCCGAGACGCGTGTTCGAGTCCGGCGCCATTCTGCTCTACCTCGCGGAAAAGTTCGGGGCTCTTCTACCGACCGATTTCGATCAGCGGACCGAGGCGCTCAATTGGCTCTTCTGGCAGATGGGCAGCGCCCCCTATCTCGGCGGCGGATTCGGACACTTCTACAATTATGCTCCGACCAAGATGGAATACGCGATCAATCGCTTTGCAATGGAAGCCAAGCGCCAGCTCGACGTCCTGGATCGCCATTTGGCGATGCAGCCGTTCATGGCGGGAGACGAATACTCGATCGCCGACATCGCGATCTGGCCTTGGTACGGCCAGCTCGTGATGGGCGAGTTGTATGGCGCTGCCGAATTCCTGCAAGTGCAGGACTATATGCACGTTACCCGCTGGGCGAAGGCAATCGCGGAACGTCCGGCGGTGAAACGCGGCCGGATGGTCAACCGCGTTTCGGGCGCGCCGTCAGGCCAGCTCCGCGAACGCCACGACACGCGCGATTTCGAGACGAAGACGCAGGACAAGGTGGACGCGTAGCGGCGCATCGGGCTCGCAGCCGCCGGATGACCGGGAGCGGTTCTCAGCAGCCGCGTTTCGTCATGCAGCGGCCGTAGCCGGGCTCGTTGACGCCCCACTGGTCGAAGCAAACGTGCCGAGCATCGCGACAGTGGATCTCGTAGTCGCTGCGCGGCTGAATGCCGGAATTATTGCCGTTGTCGATCGCGGACCACGGAACATCGACAAGGACGCCGGAATTGGAACCCCAGCCGCCGCGTCCGCCGCGGCCACGCCCATCCTTCTGGTCGGCGGCGGCCGCGGTTGCGGTCGCGATCACCATGCAGGCAAGTGCTGTCGCCGCGAGCACTTTCATTCGAACTCTCCGCGTCTTTGCGTATGATCGCCGGAGTGTGCGTTACGAACCTTGCCGGAGGGTGTCGTGGCGCCTCCATTTTGCGTCCCTGGGTTAGCAGCCGGCGAATGGACGCTCCAAAAGGAGACGCAAAAAATGCCGGGAAGCGCGCGACTTCCCGGCCTCGATGTTGTACTTGCCCTTCGTCGTCAGCAGGCGTGGCGCCACAGGCACCGACGGAAGCGGGGGCCGCCCCAGCCCCAGCGGCCGGCGCAGATACGACGCCAACGATAGCACCCGCCGCGGTAGCCGTATCGGTAGCCATAGCCGTAGTAACGTGGCCCGCGGTAATAGCGGCGGTAACGCGGACCATACCAACCGCGGCGCCAGCGACGATAATACACCTTTTCCACGATTGTATGGGCGGCAGGCGTCGTGTCCGAAACGATCGGAGCCGCCGACGCGACGTCGACAAGCATGACACTCCCGAGTGCCGCAATTGCGAATGCGATCTTTCTCATGGTTTCCTCCGGCTTAAAAACGTAATCCGAGAAATGTCGTTCCTGCGTGATGCAGGCGAATATTACTTACGTGAATTTATAGAAGCCCAACTTCCGTCCACTGACAAGCACCGCCTGCGGAACCACTCTCTGTGCACCGCATTATACTTCAATGAGCGCTCGCACCCCCGCATACCGGCTCCCTCCGCCTCTCCCGCCCGAGCAGGATTCAGCGAATGCGGTTCATTGGGTCGAGTTCTTCAAAGACAGGGTGACTGAGCCGCTCAAAGAAATTCTGCAAGAGGACATGGATTGGACGACATCGCTTCCGATCCTGGAGCGTTTGAACCGGCTGCAGGAGGTCGAGGAAGCGCACAGCGCAGATTGCCACATTCGCCAGGACCCCTAAGTACTTTGCGCATTCGCCGCGCTTTCGGCCGTGTTTCTGTCAGGAACAAACGTTCGACGACGCGCGTTGAATTTGGAAACGTTAACCGGCATCGGGAGATTGAGGATATGGCACGTATGGACACTTCAGAAGATGTCAGAAACGCGTCGCACGATTTGACGGACAAGGCCGTCGACGCGGGCATGCGGGCCGTCGATTCTTTAGAGCGGACGGCAGCCGATATGCAGGACGCCGGTGAGCGGCTTGTTTCAAAGGGATCCGAGCTCGGCGACAACATGCAAAAAGTCGCGAAGAATTTTTCGACTGCGGTCGACAAGTCGGTTGCGGAACAGCCTCTCACCACCCTCGGCATGGCCGTTGCTGCGGGCTTCATCCTCGGCGCGATTTGGAAAGCATAAGCCGGTGTTCGCAAATCTGTTCAAGAGAGCGGAAGCAAGCGTCGATAACGCGATTGGCGATTTTTTCAATCGCGTGGTCATTGCGCTTCCTTTGATCGTCGCGTTCGGTTTCGGTGCTGCCAGCCTGTCATTGTTCGTCAACCGAACGTACGGACCTGAAATCGGCAATCTCATCGTGGCGGCAGCATTCGTCGCCCTCGGCGGCTTCATCGCCATTGTTGTCAAGTTGCGTAACCCGGGCGCGCCACTGGAGGAACCGGAGCCGTCACCCGGCGACGAGCAGGCCGCATCGGCGAGTTCGATGTTCGACAACGAACAGCTTATGGGCATCGTCTCGTCGGCTGCACCGATCCTGCTGCCGGCATTGCTCCGAACGGCGACGAAGAACTGGCCGCTAATTCTGGCGGTTGCGGGTGGGCTCTATGTTTTCAGCCTATCCGGCGACACTGATGCGGCCCCGCCGCCAACACCGCAAACCTAATAAGGAGGAAGACACCATGCATTCCTCGGACGTGACCAACGCTCGTCATGCGACCGATACAATGCAAGAGGCCGATGACGGAAACGCTCTCATCAGCCGTCCGGCCGTGGCGCTGTTGGCTGCAGGCGCCATCGGCTTCGCCGTCGGCGCGGTGATCTGGCAGTACCGGCGTAGACATCCGCAAATGTCGTCATTCGACCGGGCCGTCGACATGGCCCGCTCCGGCACCGTGGATACCGTGCAAAAGCTCCGGCGGCGCCTCAGAGACGAAGGCTATTCGCCGGCACAAATCGAGGGTCGCGCAAAGGCATATCTTTCGCAATTGATGGATGCAGCGCGCGGGCGCATCTGAATTCGTGGCGCCTTTTTTGGTGCCCCACAAAAGGAACACCCCGACGAGCGAGGGCCGCTGCCGGGGTGCAGAGTCTCCCGATAATTTGCCAATGATCGGAGAGGATTGCAGGTTTGCCTTGACATCGATTCGAGGCAAGCCCGCGATCCGTTTTATCAACAGCATACGGACGAGTGACCACTTTTGTGTCGGTTGTCCTGCACTTCCGTGACGGCCGAGCGTGAAGGCCTAAAAAGCTAGCTGATCATTCCCACGACCGTGCCGCTCATCAACGTCGCCAGCGTCCCCGACAGAATAGAACGCGGCCCGAGAGAAATGATGTCGTGCTTGCGCTCCGGTGCCATCGCCGTCATGCCGCCGACCAAAATTCCTAGACTGCCGAAATTGGCAAAGCCGCAAAGAGCGTATGTCATCATCAGGCGCGAGCGCGGGCTCAACGCCTCGGGCGGCAGATGTGAGAGATTGAGATAGGCGACGAATTCGTTGAGCGCGGTCTTCGTGCCCATCAGGAGAGAGGCCGTCCAAAGTTCCTGCGCCGGAATGCCGACGAGCCAGAGGAGCGGCCAAAAGATATAAGCGAAGATCTGCTGCAAGGTGATCGGTTCACCCGCATGCGGTAGCAGCCCTAGCGCAAGATTGACGAGGCTCACAAGCGCTACAAGAACGATCAGCATGGCAATGATCGTCGCGACAATTCCGATACCGTCGATGGTCCCGCGCACGATCGCTTCCATCGCGCTCGCCGGCGGATCTGCGACGGAAAGCTCGCCGGTTTCGTCCGGGTCGGGAACGAAGGGCACCATCAGAGCCGAAACGGCGAGTGCCGCCGGGGTGCTGATGACGGACGCAATCAGAATATGGGGCAAGGCATCGGGAATGACCGATCCGAGGATCGCCGCGTAAACGACCATCATCGTTCCGGCGATCCCGGCCATCCCGCAACTCATCAGGGCGAACAGCTCGCCCCGCGACATGCGGTTAAGATACGGGCGCACCAGCAACGGCGCTTCCACCATGCCGACAAAAATGTGTACCGCCCCTCCGAGCGCGAGCGCGCCCCCGACCCCGAGCGTCCGGCGCAGCGCAAAGGCGAGCACGGCGACCACGCGCTGGAGTATGCCCCAATAAAGCAGCAGCGATGCGATTGCGCTGATCACGAGAACGAGCGGGAACGCTCGGAACGCGAGGATGAAGCTCGCTTCGGGGTGGGCTTCGACGAACGGCGGGGTGCCGCTGCCGAGATATCCGAAGACGAGTGCCGTGCCGGCATCGGTCGCTTTCTGAAGGGCGTTGACGCCGTCGTTGAGGAGAAGAAAAACGCCGGTCGCGGGCGGAAACTTTATGAAGAGACAGGCCAGCGCGATCTGAAGTGCGACACCGGCGAGCACAACGCGCAATGGGATGCGCCAGCGATTCTCACTCAAAAGCCACGCGATGAATAGCAGGCCCGCCAGTCCAAAGGCGCCGTGCAGAACATTCATTCAGCTGATCCCCCTCGCCCCGATTTTCGTATAATCTACGCGAGGGGGAAGCAGCGAGCTATTTTCTGAATCAAATCATATTCTTGCAGCGCGCAAGATGCCGCTGACGAAAAGCGCGCCAATTGTGCGCCGAAGGACCGTGGGGGCATCTGCGGGCGTTTGAGCTGCAGTCGCGAGCATAGCGAATTTCTATTGAAACGGAGCCGGATGGGCATTGGCCGATCTCATGCCGGCCCGCCAGAATTCAACAGCAGCTGCGATCTCGCGAGAAGGAAGCTCTTTTGACCCATAAGCCGACCCTTGCCGACGCCTTTGCTGAAATCTGCATGATGGACGCGCCTCTCAATGTGCGACTGGCGGCGTACGCGAGCAAACTTCGTGAGCTGAATTTTCCATTTGCCGAAGCCTACGATGACCTTATCGCGCGCCTTTATTCTGGCGAAGTCGGGCACATGGCGCCTTCTGTCGGCGAAGCGATGCCGCCCTTCATCCTGCCGGACAGGTCGGGGGCGCTTGTGAGTCTGGCGGAGCTGATCAGCACCGGCCCGGTGGTTCTGAGCTTCAACCGTGGCCACTGGTGTCCGTTTTGCCGGATCGAGCTAAAAACGATCTCGGACCACGACGAAGCGATTGCGCGCGCGGGAGCACAAGCTGTCTCGATTGTCCCGGATCGACAGGAATTCACAGGCGAGCTCCGTCGCCTAACGCACGACGCCATAACGATCCTGACAGATATCGATCACGGTTATGCCCTATCGCTCGGGCTGGTGGTGTGGGTGGGAGAGAATTTGAAGATCCTCATGCGAGGGCGCGGATACCATCTCGATACGTTTCACGGCAATGATGGCTGGCTTCTTCCCGTTCCAGCCACATTCGTCGTCGGGAGAGATGCTCGGATCATTGCCCGATTTGTCGATCCGGATTTCAGGAAACGCATGGAAATCAACGAGATCCTGGCGGCGATCAGGCTCGCTTCTGCGACGGGTTGAGGGCGAGACAAAATCAAATTAGAGTTTCAAGCGTGGGCGGATCACCTCGGAGCGGCGATTTTCTCCTCGATGTGCGGAGCTGTCTGAATGGCCGAGAAGACGCTTTCGGATGCGCTGCAAGACTGCACGGTGCGATGTCAGAACATGGATGCTCCGCTTCCATTGCGGCTTCAAGCGTTCGCCAACGACGTCCGTGCCCTCAGTCCCGAATTCGCCGACGTCGTCGAACGCATGATCCTGCATCTGAAAGCCAAGGGGGTCGGGGAAAATGCGCCGCGGCCCGGCGAGCCGATGCCCGACTTCATGATGCCCGACCAAACGGGCCGACTTCGCAGCCTCGACGAGATGATCGCAAAGGGGCCGCTGGTGATAGCCTTTCACCGGGGGCACTGGTGCCCCTATTGCCGGATCAACGCGCGAGCCCTTGCGGAAATTTACGGCGACGTCCGCGCGCTCGGTGCGCAGCTCGTCGCCATTACGCCGGAAACGGAACGCTTCAACACCGAATTCAACCTCGGGCACGACGCAGAGTTTCCAATTCTGTCCGACATGGACAACGGCTATGCGCTGATGCTCAACTTGGCGTTCCTGGTCAGCGATGAGAAGCGCCGGGCCATGATTGCGGCGGGATGGGATTTTTCGCCTTACCAGGGAAATGTGCATTGGACGCTGCCTATTCCGGCGACGTTCATCGTGGGGCGGGACGGCCTCGTGAAAGCGCAGTTCATCGATCCGGACTATCGCAAACGCATGGACACGGCCGCGATCCTCGGCGTCCTCAGGTCGCTGGCGAACTAACCGATTCAGCCGAATTTCCGCTTCCGCCGAGAAGCTGCTTTTCGACGATGCGCCAGTCGGCTGCCCGCAACATCTTGATCAGCGTGCTTGCCGCCATCGAACGCTGCCTTCCGGCGACGGCATAGGCGTAGACCGTTCTTTCGATCATTAGTCCTTCGAGATCGAGCTGCCGGGATTTCATGCTCAGCACGGAACTTCTAGGCGCGATTCCGATCCCAAAATTGCTCTCAAGAAGCGCCGTCAAATCTTGCTCTGTCGCGACGTCGTGCTTTGCTTTTGGAAGCCCTGCGTGATCATCGAGGAATTTAAGGATATCCTTTGAATTTTCGCAGTTGGTTCGACAGAGCAATCGTTCTCTCGATAGTTCTGCGGGGGATATTGCGCCGGGTAGCGACGCGAGCCTGTGGCAGCTACCGACGACCAATCTGTAGGGCTCTGTAAAGAGCTCCCACGAGTTGATCCGCTCCCAGGCTCCATTGAGTGCGCCGCCGAGGCCGACTTCGGCCTCGCCCTTTTTCAGGAATTCCGCAACCTCGTTATTCGTGCCGCGATAAAAGCGAAGCTCGAGACCCGGAAATGCCCGCATGAGCTCCGACAGAAAGGGGATCAGCAGCATGATATTCACCGTGACCGACAATGCGATCGACAGGGGCGCAATGGCACCGCTCCTTATCGACCGGGCTAGGGACTTGGCGTTGAGGGCGCTGTCGTAGCACTGCTGCAACATCGGCAGCATGCGATGGCCGAGCTCGGTGAGGTGGGACAGGCTTCTTTCGCGACGGAAAAGCTCCCCGCCAAGCTCGTCCTCAAGCTGCTTGATGGCTCTCGTCAACGACGGCTGCGCGACGTTACAGCTTTCCGCCGCACGCGTGAAATTAAGCTCCCGCGCCACCGCAAGGAAGTATCGAACCTGATGCATTTCCATAAAGGTAAGTCCGAAACTTCGGTTGGCCCGATTGCGCCCAGGCGTTAACAGAAACTGCCCCGTCGTCAAAAGGTCTCGGAACTTAGCTCAAACGGTATTTCTGTTCCAGCGCCAGCAGCGATCGCTTGCCCGCAGGTAAGTGGAAAGATCGTCTGGAGCGGGCCTGAAATGCCGTTTGGCGTTCGATTTCATCGGTCGGCGCTTTGCCGGACCGAGGCCTGAAGCGAAGACCCGGCGCCATCCGTATTTCGAATGGGCCTTGGGCGACGTCGCTTCGATCGTGTCAATCGTCGTCCCAAGGCAATAGACGGCACCCCAAAGCCGGCCCCAACGCAGCCTCTCGCGGGCACCGGGAGAACCATACGTCAGGTTATGGTCAGATCGTTCTTGTGCTGCAGGGGCGGAGCGCTCGGCGCACGACTACTGAGGTTATCGCGACGCCCTGCCGAGTGCCGTGACAATATCGGCTATTTCCATTCGATTGCGGAAGTCCGGATCGACGTAGCGGTCGATGATGATGCCGTCCTTCCCGACGACGAATGTCGCGGGGATCGGCAAGAACCACGTGTCATTGCCGTTAAATTTCTGAAGTTCGGTACGGTGCTTCTGATAAAGGCGGCGAACATCGTCGCCCACCCAAATCGCGAGACCGAGTTCGAGTGCATAGCCGTTATCGACGTCCGATACGATGTTGATCGCATCGTTCCGTTCGAGCGCGGATATATAAGTTTGCGTCTCCGGCATGATCGATATGACCTGCGCTCCGATCCGCGAAAATTCACTTACCGCTTCGCGAAAAGCCGCCAATTCGATCAGGCAATATTCGCACCAATGTCCGCGATTGAAGCTAACGACGACGGGACCTTCGCTTAGCAGCTCTTCAAGAGCCATGAGGCGATTTTGACTATTCGGCAACACAAATGGCGGCATCGGCTCGCCCGGTTTAGGTGCCGCCGCTCCTGCTTCTCCCGAACGGATCCGGGTGACAAGATCGTCGTAAACATTTGCAAACGGCAACGAGAAGCGACGAACCGCCTCGGAAAACGCATTCAGGCGTTCGCCAAGAGGCGCTTCGGTTGCGCAGATGCGCCGAAAAGCATCTTCCAGGCTGGTGTCGTTCATTGGATATGGTGCCAACAACACGTGAATGCGCGTGACGATACTGTCATTTGCTGAAAAGCGTCTAGCCGACCGCTTGCGAAACTTGGGTAGCTACGGGCGCCAGCGATTGCAGCACTGTGGGGATGAGTTCGCTCACCGTCGGATGGATGAGAACAGAACGCGACAGGACGGTGTAGGGAACGTCCGCGTACATCGTTGCCGTGATCGCGTGGACGGCTTCGTCTCCCGAGGTTCCGAGGAGCGAGGCGCCGAGTATCTTTTTTGAATTGGCGTCGACGATGATTTTCATGAAGCCGAGCGTCTCACCCTTCTCGACGGCGCGGCCGACGCGGGTCATGGGCCGTGTCCCGACGAGGATACGATGGCCGGCGGCAAGCGCGTCATGCTCCGTCATTCCGACCCGTCCCAACGGCGGATCGATGAAAACACCATAAGTCAGGATGCGATCGGTGACACGGCGGGGGTCATTGTCGAGAAGATTAGCCGCGACGATCTCGAAGTCGTTGTAAGATGTGTGGGTGAATGCCCCGCGGCCGTTGCAGTCGCCGAGAGCCCAAATATTCGGAACGCTGGTCCGAAGCTCGTCATCCGTCTGGATATAACCGGCTTTGTTCATTTCGACGCCTGCCACGTCAAGACCGAGGTCGTCGGTATTCGGTCGCCGACCGATGGCGAGCAGCAGATGCGAACCGGAAATGATCTTCGGGCCGGCCGGCGTATCGACCGACAGCCGGACCCCATTGTCGTCAGGAACGGCGTCGGTGGCTTTGCTTGCTAGGTGGATGTCTATGCCCTCGCGAGCCAGGATATCCCTGATCGCCTCACTGACGTCGGCATCCTCGCGCGGAACCAGGCGCGACGCCGCCTCTATGACCGTGACGTGACTGCCAAAGCGCCGGAATACCTGAGCAAATTCGAGACCGACATAGCTCCCCCCGAGCACGATCAGGTGCCGCGGGAGCGTATCGCGATCCATGATGGTCTCATTCGTCAGGCATGGAACGCTCGAAATTCCGGATATCGTGGGAACGACCGCGCGCCCCCCGACGTTTACAAAAACCTTTTGAGCCTTTATCCGCGTTTCGCCGCAGGCGATCTCTTGATGGGAAATAAAGCGCGCTTGACCCCGAAAAATCGTACATCCTGGCATCGCGCTCAACCAAGACTCAATGTTCGCCGAGGCTGTGTCGGACACCCGGTCCTTGCGCGCCTTGACCTTTTTCATGTCGACCGTAACGGCGCCGGCAATTTCGACGCCGTAATCGTCGGCGCGCCGGGCCATGTGGGCTGCATAAGCGCTCGCCACCATGGCCTTCGTCGGCATGCAACCCGTATTGACGCAAGTGCCGCCGAAGCGGCCGCGCTCGAAGACGGCGACCTTCCAGCCGGCCTGCGTCAGACGGTTGGCCAGCGAAGGGCCGGCTTGGCCTGTTCCGATGATGGCGGCATCAAAGGTTTCCGTCGTCATCGGACCCTCCTAGAAAGTTTCCTCAAGATGCCTACATCCGGGGAAATGATGCGCCGACTGGGAACGAATACGCCAATAGCTTTCAGGCATCAAATCCAAAGCCAGGCAAGGGATTGGAGGGACAACCCTTTTGTCTCAACTTCGGATCCACGGGCAATGCCTGAAAGATGCAATCAGGAGTAGATCGATGCGAAACCAGACCTCAGCGGCCTCGGGCGGGGAGCAGCGCGCGGGCAATACTCCTCTTGCGACGCGTCTTTTCGAAACACGAAATCTCTCGCTCGAACTTGCGGCGCCGCTCAGCCCCGAGGACGTGGTTGTCCAGGCCATGGATGATGCGAGCCCGACCAAATGGCACCTCGCGCATGTCACTTGGTTCTTCGAGAATTTCGTCTTGAAGCCGTATCTTCAGGGTTATCAAATTTTTGACGACACATTCAATTATTGCTTCAATTCTTACTATGAGAGCCAAGGACCACGGCATCCTCGCCCCAAACGTGGATTGTTGACGCGCCCCTCGATCGACCGCGTGTTCGCTTATCGGGCGCATGTGGATGAGGCTCTGCAAACCCTGATGTCCGGCGATGACGCAACCGGCGAGGTCGCCCGCCTTATCGAAATCGGCATCAATCACGAGCAACAACATCAAGAGCTGCTGCTGACGGATATCCTCGCGCTTTTCGCAGCAAACCCTCTGCGGGCCGCTTATCAGGCCTCCCCTTCCGGGCTCGATTTTTCCGAGCCCGATCCGGTGCAGTGGATCACCTACGAGGGCGGCATCCGCTCAGTCGGTCACCGAGGGGACGGGTATTCCTGGGACAACGAGCTGCCGTCGCACGACGCGCTTGTCCATCCTTTCCAACTCGCCGACCGCCTTGTCACCAATTCGGAATGGCTGGCGTTTATCGCCGATGGTGGATATCAGACGGCGTCACTTTGGCTTGCCGACGGCTGGACGACCATTCATCAGAACGATTGGCGGGCACCGCTCTATTGGGAGGAACGGGATGGCAGCTGGTTCCAGATGTCACTTCAAGGTTTGCTACCGATCGTGCCGTCGGAGCCCGTAAGGCACGTTTCCTATTACGAAGCGGACGCGTTTGCGCGTTGGGCGGGTAAGCGCTTGCCGACAGAGTTCGAATGGGAAGTCGCTGCTCAGGCCGAACCCGCCGATCGCGGTCTGGATGTCGGTATCTTACGTCCTCGGCGGGCGGCCACGAGAAAAGGCCAACCAACTCAGTTCTACGGGGATGTCTGGCAATGGACGTCCAGCGCGTACCTCTCCTATCCTGGATATCGGCCGCCCGTCGGGGCGATCGGTGAGTACAACGGCAAATTCATGGTCAGCCAGCATGTTCTGCGGGGTTCGTCCTGCGTCACACCCAAAGGCCATTCGCGCCCGACCTATCGCAATTTCTTTTATCCCCATCAGCGCTGGCAGTTTCTCGGCCTTCGCTTGGCCTCGGAGATCGAATGATGAGTTCTGCACAACGCGCCGAACAACCAATCTGTGAACTCGGCGCGATCGAAAATGATTTCGCCGTCGCCGTGCTCGACGGTCTCTCCAAGACCAGGAAATCGCTGCCCAGCCGTTTTTTCTATGATGCGCGTGGAAGCGAGCTGTTCGAAGAGATCACGCGATTGCCGGAGTATTATCCAACGCGCACGGAAATGGGCATTCTGGCGAAACGCGCGGACGAAATTGTCAAAGGCATCGCCGATGGCGGCGTGCTCGTCGAGTTCGGGTCCGGCTCAAGTCTCAAAACAGAGATTCTCCTCGATCGCATTGCGCGTCGCGTGACTTACGTCGCGATCGACGTCTCGGAGACGGCGCTAGCAGAAGCGAAGGCACGGCTCCTGGAGCGTTATCCGGGCCTGGACGTCCGAACCATCGTCGGGGACTTCTCGGCCTTCGTCGAGATACCCGAGGACATTGCGTCTCGAACGAAGACGGGGTTTTTCCCGGGCTCAACGATCGGAAATCTGGTGCCGCGGGATGCAAAGCAGCTCCTCGCTTCCTTCGGTCGGGTGCTGGGACCGGCGAGTGAACTCATCATCGGGATCGATCTCAAGAAGGATCCGAGAGATCTCGTGAACGCCTACAACAACTCCGCGGGCGTGACCGCCGCGTTCAACCTCAACCTGCTGACGCGCATCAATAGGGAGCTTGGCGGCAACATCGACGAGGACGCCTTCCACCATGAAGCCGTTTACGATCCGCGCGAGGGCCGTATCGAAATGCATCTCATCAGCGCCAAGGATCAAACGGTCGAGATATGCGGGAGCGCTTTTCAATTCCGGTCAGGCGAGAGCATCCATACCGAAAACTCCTACAAGTATAGCCTTGAGGAGTTTCGACGCCTCGCCGTGACCGCCGGTTGGGAAACACAAAATGTCTGGACGGACGCCGATAAGAAATTCAGCGTCCACAAACTCGATTGGCGGCAAGCTTCGTAGAGCGTGCGTAGCGGGCTTGCTTTCAAGATGCGCTTCATCAGGCGACGATATTTCTGCAACATAGCGGGTCTTCCGCCGCCGATGCCCCACACCGCGCCAACGCGCTTGTCGCTCAGCTCATTATGAAGCAGGCAATCTTGCTCTCCTATATCGACACGTTCTGGCTGATGGCGATGGTATGTCTCGTCGCCTTTCCGCTCGCATCCTTCCTGCGCTCCATCCCGCTCGGGAAGGGACCGCAGCACTAGATCGTCGTTCTGAGAGAGACAAACGGATGGCAGTCTTCAGTCTCGGCGCATCGGGCGCTCGCCGGACGTTACATCTTTTCCTTGAGCCCATACTTCACAAGCAGCCAATTCACCGGAAAAGAGGTGAAAAATCCGCAGATCATAGCGATCTGCATCGCAAACCAAAACTCCGGTGACGACACTTCGGCAATGTGACCGTAGACCGGCTTGAACCACAGGAACTGCGCAATGGCCATAAAGCCGTACATGCCGACCTGCCAAGCCGTGATTGACGCCGCATCGGCTTTTACGGCGGCTTGAATGCCTTCCTTCACCGAAAGATTGCGCATCGGCACAATCGTGAAGTACTGGAAAGCCATTCCCAGGGCGAAGGCGACCAGGAAATCCAAGATCCAAACGGCGAACATCTTTTGAGAGAAGAGCGCGCCCCAGCCGAGTGCCACCGCGATACTCGGAACGGCGAATGCAAGCCACTCGGCGATGAGGTCTCCGAGTGCGCAGCCAGCGCCGCAGTGGCTCGTTGCTTTCGCAATGGACGCAATCGAAATCGCGTTCTCTTGCCGTTCGGGTTCGCTTCGCGACTTCGCTCGCGCCTTCTCAGGATCCGGACCGCGCCCCCATCCCCAATAGAAGACAAGCCACACGAAACTTCCGAAAAGCGCGGTTAGCGGCCAGACGGTATTCATGATCCACATTTTTTGTGGTCGGCGAACTTCGTCGGCGACGATGGCGAGGCCGCATATTGCGGCCGCGAACAGCGATGCAATTGAAACGGCGTGCAACCAATTGGGAAAGCTTGACGGCATCAGCTCTTTGTCTGGAATTGAAGACTTACGATATCTGGGAACCTATCCGCAGGCGGTCCGTTCCCATCGCAAGGAGGAAGGACCCATGTCCACACTCAGTAACTTTTTATTTATCGTGGCCGTCATCGGCGGGCCCGTTCTACTGGGACTGCTTTACGTCTATGGCATCCGAGGAACGCGCGAAAAGGATAAGCACCCGCATTCGCGTGACGCGACCGAAACCGCGACGAAGACGCTCTATAAGGAAAGCGATGTCGAACGCGAGCATCAAGAAAAGGCCGCGGAGGGCTCGAACAAAGTGATCGACGTGATTGAGCGAAAAACAGGAACGACTGGCTAAATGATCTTGCAGCGCTCTTTGAGAGCGCTCCACGCGTGTTAGACGCGGCGGCGTCGAACGCCTTCGGAAGTCAGGGTTTGTGCTATCTGCGCCGAGGTACCTTTCGGGTGCATTCTTTCGACGCACGCGGAGTCAGTCGAGGCGCCGTCACCTAACGCGTCAGTATGCCGTGGCGAGCTCATCCAACGACTCTGGTATTCGTAAGTGGCACGGCTTTCAGGCGATACATCGCGCCCCTCCCTCGGATAGCGGCTGACGCATTTCTCGCAGCGAAGCTGGCATCCTCGAGCGTCCCTCGCCATGATTGTAAGAACACTGATCGATTTCATCCCGTGTTGCTCTCAGCCCGGACGATTTATATGCACGGCGTTGCGGGCCGGAGTGGCCAAAAAAAGAGCATCACACGCCACGTTTGATCGCCCACATGGAACACAGCTAATCAGATGACCATCCTCGACATCCTTGCAGTATTGCTCTTCTTTTGCGCGGTGTTCGGCTTTGTCAACGAGCGCTTTCTGAAGCTGCCTCATACGATTGGGCTGGTCTTGATTGCGCTCGTTGCATCCCTGGCCATCAACGGCGTCCAGTTGCTGTTTCCCGCTCTTCGTATCGCCGACGACGCAGGAGCCGTCCTCAAAGCACTCTCCTTCAAAGAAGTGCTTTTGGACGGCTTTCTCTCGGCCTTGCTTTTTGCGGGTGCCCTGCAAGTCGATCTCAGTGAAGCCGCCAAACGCCGCTCGGTCATCATCACAATGGCGACGCTCGGCACGATCATTTCGACGATGCTCGTTGCGCTTGCGATTTGGTTGGCAGCGCCATTTTTGGGAGTTCAGATGCCGTTCCTTTGGGCTGCGTTGTTCGGAGCCCTCATCTCTCCGACGGACCCCATCGCAGTCATCGCAATAATGAAGTCGGCTAAGGTGCCGGCAACACTCAGGGCGGAGATGGCCGGCGAGAGCTTACTGAACGACGGTGTTGGCGTCGTCCTGTTTACTTTGCTCATCGGCATGGTCGGCGACACGGCTCCTCAAGTGCCGTCGGCCATAGCCGTCCATGCTGCGAGCTTATTCGTCCAGGAGGCCATCGGCGGAGCGCTTCTCGGTGTCGTCACGGGCAAGATTGCATTCTGGATGATGAGAAGGCTCGACGAGTATGTCATCGAGGTGATCGTGACCCTCGCTCTCGTCACCGGAACTTATGCAATTGCCCAGCATCTGGGCGTCTCGGGACCTATCGCTGTGGTGATCGCCGGATTGCTCATCGGCAATCAAGGGGCGGCGTTTGCAATGAGTGAGCGAACGCGCAAAAGACTTTTTCCGTTTTGGGAATTGGTCGATGAAATTTTGAATTCGGTCCTTTTTCTTCTTATCGGCCTCGAAATATTGGTGCTCAATGATTCCCTTGAGCATGTTTGGTTTTCTCTCGCAGCGATTCCGATCACGCTGCTGGCACGACTGAGCAGTGTCGCTGTCCCGATTTCATTTCTCAGCCGCTTCGGGCGCGCGAATTTGGCCGCTATTCCCATCCTGACGTGGGGCGGCTTACGCGGCGGGATATCCGTCGCACTTGCGTTGTCGCTGCCTGAATCGCCGCACAAGGCGACGTTGGTCACCGCGACGTATGCGGTCGTCGTCTTTTCCATTCTCATCCAAGGATTGTCGGTCGAGAAATTAGTGAAGATGATTGTCGAGGGCCAGCGAACCTCACCGGTCTCGAAATAGCGGACGCGCGAACCGAAAAGATTAAATCCGAAAAGGCGAAAACCTGTCGGAACCATGAACGCGCGATACCGTTCTAGCGATCACTGATGGCCACTGACAGTGAGCACGCGGGCCGTTTCGGCGGGCCGGAGGACGGTCTTTGTCCGTGCGCACAGAACTCGCATTAGGACCGTCTATGAACAAGCTCGGGTCAACTCTTTCTCTCCTTCTCGTCCTTCCGGGATTAGCGCTGTTCCCGCAAGCATCCCTCGCCCAGACACCCTCCGCACCGACCAAGACAGCAGCGGTCGATACGACAGCAAATACAGCAAATACCGGCGCTGACGCGTCGAAACCTCAGGCGCCGCCTTTCGCGACGCCGGGAGGAAACGAGTGGCCGATGCCGGGCGCGAATACCGCGCTCACGCGCTATAGCTCGCTCTCCGACATCAACGCGCAAAACGTCGGCAAGCTTACGAGCGCCTTCACGTTTTCGATGGGCGTCGATCGCGGACAAGAGGCAGCGCCGCTCGTCATAGGCGATACGCTCTATGTCGTTTCGCCGTATCCCAATATTCTTTATGCTCTCGATCTCTCGAAACCCGGCGCGCCCCTCAAGTGGAGCTACAAGCCGCATCCATTGGCGGCTTCGCAGGGTGTGGCGTGTTGCGATGTCGTCAATCGCGGCCCGACGTACGCGAACGGTCGCGTCTTTTTCAACACTTTGGACGGTAATACCGTCGCAGTCGATGCGACGACCGGAAAAGAGATCTGGCGCACCCAGCTCGGTGACATCACGCACGGCGAAACGATCACCATGGCGCCGCTCGTCGCGAAGGATAAAGTTCTCGTCGGCGATTCAGGCGGCGAGATGGGCGTGCGCGGATGGATCGCCGCGCTCGACCAGGCGACGGGCAAGATCGACTGGAAAGCCTACAGCACCGGCCCCGATTCCGAAGTGCTGATCGGTCCGGACTTCAAGCCCTTCTATTCGCAATACAAGGGCAAAGACCTCGGAGTGTCGACCTGGCCCGCGGATATGTGGCGGCAGGGCGGTGGCACCGTCTGGGGCTGGGTCGCCTACGATCCCGATCTCAATCTTGTTTACTACGGGACGTCGAATCCCGGGCCATGGAATTCGTCGATGCGGCCGGGCGATAATATGTGGACGGCCGGCATATTCGCGCGTGATCTCGACACCGGTAAAGCGCGCTGGTTCTACCAGACGAGTCCGCACGACATGTCGGACTATGACGGCGTCAACGAGACGATCCTCGTCGATACCGATTGGAAAGGGAAGCAGCGCAAGCTCCTGGTTCATCCCGATCGCAATGGCTACTTGTATGTTCTCGACCGCGAGACCGGCGAAGTGCTTTCTGCCAATCCGTTCGCGCCGATCACGAGCAGCACCGGCGTCGATCTCAAGACCGGCCGCCTTCAATACAACCCCGCAAAGCAGCCGAAGGTCGATCAGGTTGTCAAAGACATTTGCCCCGCCCCTCCCGGCGGCAAGGATTGGCAGCCATCATCGTTCTCCAATTCGACGGGCCTTCTCTACATCCCGCACAACAATCTGTGCATGGACATCGAGGAGAAGGAAGTCGGCTATATTGCTGGCACGCCCTATGTCGGCGCCGACGTAAAGATGAAAGCCGGTCCGGGAGACGGCCATCGCGGCGAGTTCGATGCCTGGGATATCAAAACCGGCAAGAAGGTCTGGAGCATCAACGAAAAGTTCCCCGTATGGAGCGGTGCGCTCTCGACCGCCGGCGATGTCGTTTTCTACGGGACGATGGATGGCTGGTTCAAAGCCGTCGACGCCAAGACCGGGAAGCTTCTTTGGCAGCACAAGACGTCATCGGGAATTATCGGTCAGCCGACGACCTGGCGAGGCCCCGACGGCAAGCAATACGTGTCTGTTCTGTCCGGTGTCGGGGGATGGGCGGGTGCCATCGTTGCGGGCGGTCTCGACAAGCGCGACGGCACGGCCGCCCTCGGCTTCGTCAACGCCATGAAGGATTTGCCCGACGCCACAACGAAGGGAGGAACGCTCAATGTCTTCGCGCTTCCCTAGTCTGCTGTGCAGCGTTGCTGCAGTCCTCGGACTTGTATCGACCCCCGCCTTGGCGCGCGAGCTCAAGGTCTGCGCCGACCCAAACAACATGCCCTATTCCAACGCCAAGGGCGAAGGCTTCGAAAACCGCATCGCCGAATTGGTCGCGGCCGACATGGGCGCGACGGCGAAGTTCGTGTGGAAGCCCGAGTGGCGCGGCTTCGTGCGCAAGGGTCTGAAGGCCGGACTCTGCGATGTCGTCCCCGGCGTGCCGACGAACTTCGAGCGCGTGCGCGCGACGAAGCCCTATTACACTGCGACCTACGCATTCGTTCAACGCCGAGGTTCATCGCCGATAACGTCCTTCGATGACGAGCGCCTCAAGACATCGCGCATCGGTGTTCAGCTCGTCGGCAACGATGGGGCCAATACACCGCCGATGGACGAACTCGCGCAGCGTGGCCTCAATCAACATATCCGCGGCTTCATGGTCTTCGGCGATTGGTCGAAGCCGAATCCCCTCGCGCCTATCGTCGACGCGGTCGCAAATGGTGATGTCGACGTCGCTCTCGTCTGGGGACCGATCGCCGAGTACTACGCGGCGCGAGAGATTCCGCCGTTGGTCGTGACGCCGGTCGTCACGTCACGCGTAGTGCCGTTCTCAATCGCGATGGGCGTGCGCAAGCAAGATGCGGAACTCGCGAACGAGATCAGCCGTATTATTGAGCGAAGGCGCGACGACATTCGAAGAATTCTTGCCGACTATCACATCACGCCTTTGGTAAACCAGAAATCCGCAACTGCGGAGTAAGACCTGTGACACGCATATTCCCGGTTCTGACCTGTGCAGTATTGGCCATGTCGCTGTCCGCCTGCGATATGAAGAAGGGCAAGGACGAGCAGGCGTCAGACAATGGCCCGTCTCAGACCAGCGAAGAACCTCGTGTCGCTTTGGTGCCTTTGACGCCGGGAGCAAACAAACCGGTCGTCGATCATAGTGCTGAAGGCCGCCGCATCGAAAACGATCCCAAGCAGATTGCCGCCGGAAAGCAGCTCTTCATGGCCATGAACTGCGTCGGCTGCCACTTCCACGGCGGCGGCGGCATGGGTCCGCCGCTGATGGATAACGTCTGGATCTACGGGGATTCCATCGAGAACATCGCGGCCACCATTCGCGAAGGCCGTCCGAACGGCATGCCGTCGTTTCGTGGCTTCCTGCCCGACGAGCAGATCTGGCAGCTTGCAGCTTATGTCCGTTCGCTTTCTCATCCGCCGCAAAACCAGACAGCCGCCCAAGAAGAAAAAAAATGAGACGTTTGCCGAAGGATCCGATGCGGGCGGCGGCCAGCGCAGGTTGGGCGATCGCTTTGTGCGTCCTCGACCCCGCGAACGCCTTCGCTGCGGCACCCCTCAATTTTCTGCAATCCTTTGGGACCAAGGCCGACAGCGTCTTGGGACTGACATGGGGCTTGCTGGCGATCTCGATCATCGTCGTCGTTCTGATGACCGGGCTCGTCGTGTGGGCCGTTTTCAGGTCGCGGCCATCGGTTGAGACGGGCAATGGGATTAAGCCCGATGACCAACCGGTGAACAGCTTCAACGTTTTCGGATTTGGCCTTGGCCTCACCACGATCGTCCTCGTCGGTTGCGTTGTCTGGACGATGGTGACGCTGGCGGCCGTCGATCAGCCGCCACAGAAGCCTGCGCTGACGATTGCCATCACCGGCCATCAATGGTGGTGGGGCGTTCGCTACTTGAGCGATAAACCCGCTCAAGTCTTCGAGACGGCCAACGAGTTCCATATCCCGACCGGCGTTCCCGTAAAGGTGACGTTGCGCTCCGCCGACGTCATCCATTCATTCTGGGTGCCCGCGCTGACCGGCAAGACGGATCTCATTCCGGGCCAGGTCAACACGACGTGGCTCGAAGCTAAAAAGCCCGGCACGTATCTCGGGCAATGCGCGGAATACTGCGGCGCTCAGCACGCGCATATGGCAATCCGCGTCGTCGCCGAGCCCGCGGATAAGTTCGACGCTTGGCGAGACAATCAACTGAAGTCCGCCGCGCCGCCGCCGACCGATGATGGCAAGGCGGGATTGGTCGTGTTCGAGCGGCGTTGCGCCGCCTGTCATACAGTTCGCGGCACGGAAGCGGGCGGTGTCTACGGGCCCGATCTCTCGCACCTGATGACACGCGCGACGCTTGCCGACGGCACGATCCCGAATGCGGGCGGTTATCTTGCGGGCTGGATCGCCGATCCACAGCATATCAAGCCGGGGAGCCGCATGCCGCGCGTCGCGCTTTCGGGAGACGAACTCCAGGCCGTCACGAAGTATCTAAGAACGTTGCACTAGGAGGGAACGCATGGCCGAAACGACCGCTATCCCGACTGTCGATGCGACGCCAGCGCTCGCGGAAAAACTCGAGAGCATTTGGGAATCGCGTCCCGGTTTAAGCGGATGGTTCTCAACCGTCGACCACAAGTCGATCGGCATTCGATATATCGTCACCGCATTCACGTTTCTGATCATCGGCGGCATCGAAGCCCTTATCATGCGCGTCCAGCTCGCTGGTCCCAACGAGCATGTCTTGACGCCGCAGCAATACAACGAGCTTTTCACGATGCACGGCGTATCGATGATCTTCTGGTACGCCTCGCCAATTCTCTCAGGCTTCAGCAACTACCTTTGGCCTCTGCTGCTCGGATCGCGCGATATGGCGTTTCCGCGGCTCAATGCGCTCTCCTATTGGATCTATCTGTTCTCCGGAATTTTTCTCTACGCCGCCTTTGTCGGAGGCGTCGCGCCCGATGCCGGCTGGTTCGACTACGTGCCGTATGCCTCGAAAGACTTCAATCCTGGCCTCAACATCGACATTTACGCGATGGCGCTGATCCTGCTCGGGATCTCGACGACGGTGGGTGCCATCAATTTCATCGTGACGCTTCTGCGCACGCGCGCCCCCGGCATGTCGATCAATCGCTTGCCGATCATGGTCTGGGGGACGCTCACGGCGTCGGCCGGAAACATCCTTGCGGTGCCAGCCGTTAGCCTCGCGTTCTTTCTCCTTTGGCTCGACCGCAGATTTGGAACGCATTTCTATGACGTTCCGACCGGCGGCCAGCCTCTGCTTTGGCAACATCTCTTTTGGATGTTCGGGCACCCGTGGGTCTATGCCATCGTGCTACCGGCCATGGGCATGGTGTCCGACGGCCTCCCCGTCTTCTGCCGCCGGCCGCTTGTCGGCTACACGTTCGTCGCCCTTGCGACCGTGCTGACGATGGTTCTCGGGTTCGGTGTCTGGGTTCACCACATGTTCGCGACAGGTTTGCCGGACATCGGCATGTCGTTCTTCAGCGCCGCGTCATTCGTCATCGTCATTCCAAGCGCCACAGCCGTCTTCGCCTGGATTGCGACCATCGCGATGGGGCGGCCGCAGTTTACGACAGCGTTCCTGTTCTTCTCGAGCTTCATCATTCTTTTCGTCATCGGCGGCGTTTCCGGTTTCATGACGGCTTCCGTGCCCGTCGATTGGCAGCTGACGGATACTTACTTCGTCGTCGCCCACATCCATTACGTACTGATCGGCATCAACGTCTTTCCGGTTATCGGCGGCCTCTATTACTGGTTCCCGAAAATGAGCGGACGCATGCTGAGCGAACGCCTCGGCAAGTGGAATTTCTGGTTGACCTTCATCGGCTTCAACATCGCGTTCCTGCCGATGCATCTGACCGGGCTGCTCGGAATGCCGCGCCGCATCTACACTTACGGGCCGGACTTCGGCTGGAACACGCTCAACATGATCACGACCGTCGGCGCGTTCATCCTCGCCTTCGGTATTCTGCTTCTTCTGGTCAATATCGTGATCAGTCTTCGCTCGGGCGCTTTGGCTGGACCTAATCCCTGGGATGCGCCGACGCTCGAGTGGGCGATGCCCTCGCCGCCGCCTGCCTACAATTTCGTCGTCATTCCGACGGTCGCGAGCCGCCACCCGTTATGGGAAGATCGTCTGCAGGAAAGCGACCAGCGCTCCTCCCTCGACAGTGGATTGGCGCTCGATCATGGCCGCGAGACAATTGCGACGACTCCGATCGATGCAGAGCCCGACGCAGTCCTGAGGATGCCTGACGACAGTCTCGCACCACTGTTTCTGGCGCTGAGCATCACCGCGCTGTTCGTCGCCATGCTCGCAAAGTCGCTCGACGGCGGCATTCTCGCGTCCGTCGCCATCCTCGTCTCAATGCTGACGTGGCTCTGGCCCACGCGCGTCACGTTCCGGCCGGTGGAGGTGGCGCATGGCTGATCTCGTGGTCGTCCGTCCCGCTCCGCGCGTCATCGAATTGGGGCTTAAGAGATCGTCCGGCTGGTGGGGCATGCTGTTCGTCATCGCGACGGAGGCCGCAGTCTTCGCCTATCTGCTCTTCAGCTACTATTACATGGCGATCGAAATACATTCCACGTGGCCGGTTAATCCACCATCGTTGAAGCTCGCGCTGCCGAATACGTTCATTCTGCTTGCAAGTAGCGTCGCGATTTGGTGGGGCGAACGGCAATTCGCTCGCGCGCGGCGCACCGAAGCGCTCATCGGCGTCTCGCTGGCCGGCGTTCTCGGCCTGACGTTTTTGGGCATTCAGCTGCTTGAATGGCACAATAAGACGTTCACGATCTCGTCCGATCCCTATGGGTCCCTCTACTTCACGATCACCGGGTTCCACATGGCGCACGTCATCGCCGGGTTGGTGATGATCGTCGCGCTGATCGGCTGGATGGCGGGAGGTCTTTTGTCCGATCGTCGAGGGATCGCACTCTCGATCGGCGCGCTTTACTGGCACTTCGTCGACGCCGTCTGGTTGACGGTGTTCTTCACATTCTACCTTACCCCATACCTGAGTTAGACCATGTCCCAAAGCTCAACAATGTCCGGACCGGCCCACCCCGCCCCTCATCGCGAGAGGGCTCCGTATTTGGCATTGGCGTTCGGACTTCTATCCGCGCCGATTGCCTGGGTCCTGCATCTGCTCGTCAACTATTCGATCGCCGGGCAGAGTTGCATCGGCGCCGCTGAGATGGACGGGGGTACGCTCAGTTCTCGTGACGCCTTGTCTACGATTTTCGTCGTCGACCTCGGCGCTCTCGCGTTGGCGGTATCGGCGGGGTATGTCGCCTATGAACTCTGGAAGAAGACGAAAGACGAAAAAGCCGGCGACGCCCAGAAGCTCGTTCAAGCCGGAGAAGGGCGGACGCGCTTCATGGCGATGTGCGGAATTCTGACAAGCACCCTGTTCGGCCTGGCGGTCGCCGTCGACGCTCTTGGATCCATCGTGGGGCCGCCATGCTGAAGAAGCCTTGCCGCGCTAATTCCCTGCCGATCGCGGAGCGCCGCGGTCCAATCGCACACGTCCCAATCGCTGCCTTCCTGATATTCCTGCTGCCCGCATTTCTATCGGGTTGCTCCGTCGCAAAGGCCGATCCCGCGGACGACGTATCGGCTCACGCGAAGGCGCTCATAGGACAATATGGCTGCGGAACGTGCCACGCGATTCCGGGCATCGATAACGCCAACGGGCGCGTCGGGCCGCCGCTTTCCGGCATCGGCGACAGAGTCTTCATTGCCGGTCGATTGCAGAACAACATCGACAACATGACGAAATGGATCAGCGCGCCACAGTCGGTTGATCCGGGCAACGCCATGCCGAACATGGGCATAAGCACGACAGACGCGCGCGCAATCGCTTCCTATCTGGAAACTCTACGCCACGAGTAATTTCGCCTGCCGCTGTCACTGCGTTTCGAAGAAGACGATTAGGCCCCTACGCCAAGGGCAACGGAACCCGATCGCGTTTCGACGCTATATATTCCCTGAAAAGGCTGACCTTTATGCAGGCCGCTTATCAGTCGCCCCTTGATCTCGAAGGTGAACCCCTCGGCCATCTCTTCGATACGCACAATCTGGGCATCTGCCGCATCGCCCTCCAGCACAAAATGAACCCGCGCGCTGTCTGGAGAAGCGAGCGCAATCTGCAAAGCCGGCTTATCGGGGCCGTCAATAATATTGAGCTTGGTTCTGGTCATGTTCGGTCACTCCCGGTTATTGGTGCCAACGAAACACAAGCTTGAGAGTTCCGGTTCCCGCGCCGCGTCTCGAGCGCCGTACCGACGTTGCAAATGAAAAAGACACCCTGGCCGGGGGGAAGCCAGGGTGTCGGTCGAGTCACATCACGGCTGAGGCTGAGGGAAGCCTTGACGCCAGGGGACGCGCCATCCTGCCGTGGTGTCCGTTTTTACGGAATGAGGACCGAAAGGTTCCGAGGATGACGCATTTGTAATTGGAAACAGGACAGTCGGCTTCTGCTGGCGACTTCGGGAAGCCCGAGACGCATGGGCGTCTCGGGCCCCGGTGGTCCTAGACCACCTTCCCAGCGCCCCATGGGCGCAAGTGCTACGAATTTCGATAGGCTACGGTTCCCCTTGAGCCCGGGCGCATGACGATCCGCAATTTTACATATTTTCCGGAACCGGGGCCGCGCCTGTGAGTTTCGCGCGCAACTGCAAGCAGGCCAAGGCCTCCGCCTCGCGATCTGCGGGGCGTTTTTGTTCGCTTGGGGATATGCGAAAACTCGAAAGATCGCGACCGTAGCGCAGCAACGGCGTCGCGCTGAAAATCGCTCAGTCTTCTTTGCCGGAGTGTCCTGGATCTTTGAAATGGCTGCCGTTGGCGATGCCGAGCACGCCAAAGTCCTGAGAGCGCGAGTTGCCGCCAGCCTCGCCCGTCGGTTCGCTCGCCAATCCCCTCTTGAGTAACTCGCGCACGGCGGCTGCGCGACTCGGCAGGCGGAACTTGAAGCGGAAGTCATCGACGGCCCGCAGCTCGTCTTGCTCGAGCATGATTTGCAGGCGTTCTTCTCTGTTTGCTGCGGCGCTCATCGCGGCCTCCCTCGCGAGTAAGTCAAAGGTGTCCCCAATATGAGTAAGTTGCGCACTTTGAGCAACGACATCAGCGAACGCATTTGCAGCCGGTTTGGTTCCATCAGCGCCTCCAACAACCAGCGCCCCTACCACCAATTATGCCATCAACGCATTGATTTATATACATAAAGTCATGTAGCCTGATTTTTTTCGGAGTAACCTCGATGAAATATTTTGCGTCGTCAGAGATGAGCACACCGAAGCCTGACATCAGGCACCCACGGGCCCCTCGGGTCTTGATCGTCGAGGACAACACCCTCATCGCGATGGATCTTGAAGACATTCTCGAAGCCGACGGATGCGATGTCCTCGGCCCGAGCGTCTCGGTGACCGAAGCTCTCGGTCTTCTCGAGAGCGTAAGCGCGGACGTGGCGATCGTCGATCACATGCTCGAGGACGGAACGGCTGCCCGTCTGGCGGAGGTTCTCGCTGAAAAAGGCGTTCCTTATGCGATCTGCACGGCAGCTGGCGCAGACAAAATAAGACCGCTCTATCCAAACAGGCCGATCCTCGGAAAACCCTATAACGCGGAAGATATTTTGTTGGTCGTTGACGACCTCTATAGCGGCGCAGACGGCCGGCGATTGAAAAATGCCGCCTCCCCTTTAGCGGCGCAGAGACGCTTTGACGCCGGGCACTGAATTGCGCGACGGGATTTATCCAGAAGTCATAGATCAAGCTGGAATGACAACGACCAGACGAGGGCATAGCCCTTAGAGGCGGCCCGGAGCTTGGGAACCCGGTGCCTCCGCTTCCGTTCACCGCCTAGGAAGAAAACTCAATTCAGGCGCGATTAGCGGAGTTCTAAATGGCACAGGATGCTACGCCGTTTGCAGACACCTTCATCGGATACGGCGATCTCGTCAGCGTACTCAAGACGTGCGTAAAACCAAGCGGTGGACCGAGTAACGGCGGATTGGATAACCATGTGTGGGCCGCAATCGTTGACCGCCAGGGGATCGTGCGGGCGGTTTGCTACAGCGGAGACGAAGTTGGCGACCAATGGCCGGGAAGCCGCGCGGTCGCGATCGAAAAGGCGAATACGGCAAACGCCTTAAGTTTACCGAAATTCGCATTCTCGACGGCCAACCTTTACAGCGGTGCACAGCCCGGCGGTTATCTCTTTGGCCTAGAGCAGACGAACCCGGTCGATACGCAAACGATGTATGCCGGCGACGCCATGGCTTATGGGACGCCGAAGGATCCGATGGTCGGCAAAAAGGCCAGCGGCGTCGTTGTCTTTGGGGGCGGCCTGCCGCTCTACGATGGATCGACCATCATTGGCGGTCTCGGCATTTCAGGCGACACATCGTGCAGTGATCACAACGTCGCGTGGCGCGTGCGAAAAAAGCTCGGCCTCGACACGGTTCCCGCCGGCATTAGCGTAAAAAATAATGATGCGATTATTTACGACATCGGCCTGATGGGAAAAAGCAGCTCCGGCTACGGGCACCCGACGACGGGTCTGGAAGAAGACGACGTCGCAGCCAAGATCGGGGCGAGCGCGTAAAGCTGCTTGGACGATCAAGACGAGCATCGACGTGCCGTTTTCGGATGATCAAAGCGGTGCGTCACGGATGGGACGGCTGGGCCAGCTGGCCGAACTTGCGTCCGTCTATTGTTCAGTTGGCCGATGCGAGTGCAGGCTACGCCAGTCACGTTCGCCAGGCCCGCCAAATCCGCGGCTGGCGGCCCCGTTGGGCCGCCACATTGCGTCGAAGTTATAGGTGCTTGTCACACATCAACCAGCCGAACATCCGGTCACCGAATTTTCTCGTCCGATACGTGACGCGCTTGACGAAGGTCGTCGTCCCATCGACGACGCCGACGACTTCCGACCTGAAATGCTTGTAGTGTAGGCAGTGGGCTTCTGCCGCGACAGGAAGGGCAACGACCGCGGCAAGCCCAATTGCAGCTCCGACCATTGAACGTTTTGACATGCGAGTCTCCTATTGGCTTCAACGATCAAGGGAATCTACGCCGATGCCAGATCGTCGCGAGCACGGACTCAGGTCTTGGTTAGTCGCAATTAAAGATATCTCTTCGAACCGTCGTTAATGACAGTGCCCGATCGGAAATATCGCGATGCAAAAAGCGATCCCTTAAACCGCGCTGCGTCTCGCAGACAAAGGGGCTTGCTCGGCCGCCCGAATGAAATCGTTACTACGAACGTCTAACGCGGCGGCATATGGTGATAGGAGATGACAAGCAGTCCAGTGAGTATCGACGACAGCAACCCCGCCAACGCTCCGATCCAGATCGGCAATGCTTCACCAAGCATAAGCGCGAGTTGGAGACCCGCCAGGCTGCCGACAACGGAGGCAACGCCTGCGAACATCAGAATCGGCGTCGGCAATGCCGCCTCGTACTCACCCACCGCAATACCTTGATCTACGAGCGCATTGCGCGCCACTGCGCCAGCTACGGTGCCGGCCAACCCAGCGAGGATCGCAAGCAGGGCGTCCGGAGGTATCGAGTTACCGAGCAACATCCCCACGAGTGCGCCGATGATCGTCCCGACGATAAGGACCACCAGTAAACTTACGGTCGTGATGCCAGCCATATTGCCTTTACCCCGTGGGCGATTCGCAGATCTCATTACCTGTCGTTATGCACGCGCGAACCGGAGGCGCCAAGTCGCTGCGGCAATAAGAGAGATTAATCGGCGGCAGGTCGTGCTTTTTAGCCGGGAACGCCCCGGGGAACCCATTCGCCGCCCTCTTTGACATAGGAACGCTTAACCGCAGCCCACGCGACGCGGTGGGCGATTTCTTCCTGACCAGGGTCGTTGGCGTATTCTTCGTAAGCGCTGTTGAACGCGGCCCTGTAAATGTCCTGAGCGTGGGCAGGGAGATGGTCGCGAACAGACGGCGGAAGATCGGAATTGGAGGGGTAAGGCATCGAAACACCATTTGCCGTTCAATATTGACCGCAATGTCGTTCGTTCAGGCTGCTCCCGCGAGTATAGAGCAAGGTTTTTCCGACGCCGCAATCAAGTTGCAGCCGAAATCGAGGCTGCCCGCCGATTGGTGGTCGCTCAGATAGAGCGCTAACTGATTACACCGTGAAATTTGGAATGGCCTTTCTTAGCGCGAACGGAACTTCGTCGCACTGCAACGAGCACGCGCCTGCGAAGTCAAAGCGGTCGTCCATCGCGAACGACTCGCTGCATTTTTTGTCTTTGTTGACGACGCTTATCTGCCGATATGACAAGCTTTGTCACGTCGCTGCGGGCATCGATTTCCTTGCCGCCGACCCAACGCTTTCGGACGAGGATGCAAGCGATCAAAACCGCTGCGGCGCTTCCGACGAATAATGCTAATGTCATGCGTTTCTCCGCACAGTTCTACGGCGCGTAGTATAGACAGATTCGCGTAGACCCCGTTCGTCTCCGAGAGACGCAGCATACCAAATCGACGGCGTCTATCAATGTACGACGCCGCCTCGCCAACGCGTCGTGCCCCAGTATCATCAAAGCGACCCTGTGGGATCAGGCTACAGGATTGCTTTTAGCAGGATTGGTTGGCGGGCTCAGTTCGTTGATGTTCGGTGCAGCCGCCTAATTCTCAGCGCTACTTGGCTTTCGCCTTTTCGAAATATTGCACTTCGCGCTCGCGCTTTCACCTTTCAAATTGTCATCGGCTTTTCTCCTGATTGCGGGACACTTCGGCATCTTTCCCGAGACGCTCTTCCCGCGAAAGCGTCTCCCGCGCTCCCCGATGGTCCTCTTTCGCAATATTGGACCGGGTCGACCGCGATGGCGTTTTTCGTTGGCGAGGTTGCTGAAATTGATCGTCGTCAGCGTGAGTTCCGGGTGTTCTAGAACGCATTGCGTTCTCTCATTGAAGCAACGCCACGCGGGCGGTCTCTGATGACCGCCCGCGCCAAACGTCTGTTACGATTTGTAGAATTGATAGGCGGGCAAGGCCTTCAAGGATTCCTTCGTGCCCTCGGTAACAATCTTGATGGCGGCGCTGTCGCGGCTGATTTTCAGATTATCGAACGGTACCGCCACATACTTATCGCCGATGCCGAGAAATCCGCCGACACTGATGACAACGGCATCCAGCGAACCGTCCGGCTTCAGGACAATGTCTTCGATGTTGCCGATGTTGTCGCCGGCGCTGTTAAAGACTTTTGTCCCGACAAGCTGGCTGGTCCTGAATTCGTCAGCCGACTGAGATGTCGCAGCGGCGAAGGCCGGAAGAGCGATTGCATTCGCTCCCGCCAACACGGCGGCTGCAACGAAGAGTGAGTTCGTAAGCTTGGGCATAGTGTTTTTCTCCAACGAGTGATCGATGTATGGAAATTGCTACCGATGCGCCGCGGTTCCAAAATTTGGCGTGAATCCGCCAGGGACTTAATCCATGCGGTCGGCTTGCCCGGGGCCGCTTCAACAACATCCAAAAATGCCGGAAACGGTGGTTGTGCCAGACGCGCAGGAAGGGAACAATTGCGGGGGCGAAGCAGTCAATACAGCATGCTGAGAAGGATCTCTCGCCATGCTATCAACCATTTTGCTGATCGTACTCGTCGTGGCGCTCCTTGGAGCATTGCCGCGCTGGCCATATAGCGGCGATTGGGGTTATGGGCCATCCGGCCTGCTTGGCGCCGCTATCGTGCTGCTGATCGTGCTGGCGTTGATTAATCAAATACCTGCGACGACGCCGGTTTAAGGTAGCGCAAGCAGCAAGCGCGGATGCGTCTCGGTAATGTATTTTGCAATCCGACGGCGTTTGAGCCGACGGCGTTTTCGTTCGTTGCATTAGTGGGCGCGCACTGACCGAGGCTTGGACTCTACCAGCTCGATCCGCCGGCAGTATGAACGCCATGGTCCTCCCAATAGAAGCGCCGCATCACACTACGAAACCCACGCATGGCTCCCGGCGTTATCTTGGCGCTTGGCTCGAGATGCGGCCGCGCTCCGAGAGGTTTTGGGATGTCGATTGTGAAAGAAAAAGATACCGAGCCTAAGCTTGAGCTTCCGGCGCATGGGAGCGCGACACTACCGAGCGTTACCGTCGACGCTTACAACGCCGAAATCAGGGACGACGAAGGCTTCATCGGAGATCAAGTCTGCAAAAGCGTGTTCTGGGAATTCGTAGAAAAGTGGCGCCAGCCCCTTCGCGACGAAGGCGAAGATCCGTTTGGCAAAACCCCGACGGAGGATCTCAATAAAAAGCAGCTCGCGGAAGAATTAGAGAGTGGCGATCCCGAAACGGCTGCGCTGGTTCAAAGCGCCATCGAGGATTATTCGCAACAATTCGCTAAAGTCATTAAGCGCTTTCTGAAGCTGAAGTCGTGGCGGGATACGGAGACGATTGTCATTGGCGGTGGCTTTCGCGGCAGCCGCATCGGTGAGCTTGCAATCAATCGAACGGCATTGCTTCTGAAATCGGAAAAGGTCGACGTGCGTTTGAGTCTTATTCATAACAAGCCTGATGATGCCGGCTTGATCGGCACCGCGCATCTGCTTCCTCCGTGGATGCTGAAAGGTCACGATGCGATGATTGCAGTCGACATCGGTGGGACGAATATTCGTGTGGGAGCGGTTGCTCTCAATCTTCGTAAGTCGCCCGACCTGATGAAGGCAAAAGTGGCGAAGTCCAAGATCTGGTGCCACGCGGGGAAGGCCATCGATCGGGATCGGGCAGTGCGAAAATTGGCGGAGATGATCGAAGAGCAAATAGCATGGTGCGAGGAAGAAGAGCTCACGCTTGCTCCCGTCGTCGGAATTGCGTGCCCTGGAATAATTGAGGAAGACGGTTCCATCGACCGCGGCGGCCAAAATCTGCCCGGGAACTGGGCTGCTAAAGGCTTTCATTTGCCAAGAAGCATTCAATCGGTCATTCCCGAAATTCAGGGGTCGGAAACACTGATCGTCTTGCACAATGATGCGGTGGTGCAGGGCCTGAGCGAACTTCCGCATATGCAGGACCTCGAGCACTGGGGCGTTCTCACCATCGGGACGGGTCTGGGTAATGCGCGGTTCACAAATCGTGAACTCAGGAAAGAAACCTGATTCAGCGGCAACACGGGGGGCGGCCCGAAGCGGCTGTCAATCCGTCGTCGCCGCTATCTTTGCGCGAACATGTTGCGCAAGAGGCCCTTCAACGGCGAAGTTGCTTTTTGCTGCGGCTGACGCGCGGAAGAAACGCCACGCACGAGACTATGGATGAAGCCGATTTTTTCAATCGTGCTCGGCGAAAGAACGAAGGGATAAAGGTCGGGCTGTCCCATGCTGCGATTGAGACTGTTGACCGCGAACGTCACGGGAAGCCATTCTTTCAAAAGCGTTGCCATATCCTCAATCAAATAGGGATCTTGATCGGCCGTGGCGCTCAGCCCTTCAGTCGATGAAAGCCTGGGTCTGATATTGAGATGGAAGGCGTAGGCCATCTCCAGTGTGTCGACGATGTGGAGATAATGGGCCCACGTCTCCGCGAAATCCTCCCAGGGATGCATCGTCGCGTAAGCGCTGACATAATTTTCGCGCCAGTCCGCCGGCGGTCCGTTTTGGTAATGGCTTTGCAGAGCCGCGTCGTAATCGGCGCTTTCATCGCCAAAAATCTCGCGGAACGCTTCGATTTTCCCTCCGTCCCGCACCAGACGGTCCCAATAATAATGCCCCACTTCGTGGCGGAAGTGGCCGAGCAGCGTTCGATACGGCTCGTGCAGCCGCGTGCGAAGCTTTTCCCGCTCAGCGTCATCGGCTTCGAGCAAGGAGATGGTGATGATACCGTTTTCGTGACCGGTCAAAATCCGTCCATTTGGCGGGACGGCCAGGAAATCAAAAAGGAGCGGCTCAGGATCTCCGCTGGCGCGTATCGGCGCCGGCAATCTTAGCTTCAGAAGGGTATAGAGAAGCCTGCGCTTTGCTTCTTCGATACGTTGCCAGCGCGACACGCTCAGTGCATCGAAAGGATTGGGCACGGTCCGATTGTGTTGACAAGCCAGACAATAGGGATCGTCGGCATCCGCTGCGACCATCCAATTGCAAACCCGCAACTCCCAGTTCGCGCAGAACCGATATCGCATCTGTGGATCGGCAAGTGCGACCCAATTTGCGCCATCCGGTTTCAGGGCGCTCATCGCCTCGCGGTCAGGCAGATATCCGACGACGGACTTGCAGCGTTCGCAGGACGTATTCTCAAAATAAAGCGGCTGACCGCAGTTCTGACATTCAAAAAGTTTCAAGGTGCCTCCCCCCTGCCGCGTATAAAAATGCCGCGCTGCAGCTGCTGCGTCCACGGCGCAAACATCTGAAGCGGCGCAAAAGTTGCGGCGGATTTTAGAAAATCTTGCGCTTTCGCCGCAATCGCGAGATTGGGGTTCAAAAGCTAGGGCGCATGTGCCCCTGACCCATATTGCACGTTGAGCCGCGGCTAAACCTCCAGAAGGTTCTCGAGACGGATCGGCAGATGGCGGACACGCTTGCCCGTCGCGTGATAAATGGCATTCGCGACAGCGGCGTTTGTTCCGACATTCCCGAGTTCGCCGAGACCCTTGACGCCGGCGGGATTGACCTCTTCGTCGACCTCGGGAACGAGAATGATTTCGACGTCGTTCACGTCGGCGTTGACCGGCAATAGATAATCATTTGGCGGCACTATAAGTAAGATGAGATGCCAGCCGGGCTGCGCAGTTCATGGAACCAATTCCAGTCCGACCGCATAATCGATTATGGACAACGGCAACGATTCCCCAACCATTCCATTTCCTCATCCCGAGCCCGGAGAGCTTCCGTCTCCGCCGCCTGAGCCAGACAAGCCGCCTCAGCCTTCCCCCATTCCGATCGACGAACCCGCCGGGCCGAGACCCAAGCCTCCGACGAGATGATAGGGAACTATCCGGTAGGTGGAAGTCCTTGCCTTCGGTCGATGTCTTTGGGAACTACGGACCAACCAAAGCCGTTCTCGTGGAAAAAGGAGACGGTCCTTGGATTCACCTGATGAAACGCTAAGCCTCATTTCGGCGGGAAAAGTGCAAGGCACGCCGGTGCTCGCACCTGACGGCCAAGCCTTAGGCGAGATTTACGACGTGATGCTTGAGAAGCGAACCGGACGCATCGCATATGCCGTGATGTCGTTCGGCGGCGTTCTCGGCCTTGGGAAGAAATATCATCCGTTGCCCTGGCTTGCGCTAAAATACGTTCCTGATGCCGGCGGATACGTGGTCGGCATCCCAGTGGAAGATTTGGAGAAAGGGCCCACGATCAACGACACGGCGACACCTTGGGAAAATGGGATGGCCGAACAGATCGAGGCGCATTACCGCAACTGGCTCCGTCCCGCGTGATGAAAAAATCCGTCCGATGGCTGACGACTAAAAAGAAAGGGATGAGCGCCCTGGCGGGGGAGCCAAGGCGCCCGGGCAAGATGCCCACCAAAGCGGAAAAATAAACGGGGGGATCCGCTGTGGCATTCGTCCAACGCGCCGACTAATCCCGTGTTCCGAAGAGCCCACCCTGAGTTTGTTCCGCTCGCAGGGGTATTGAAACCGAGAGCGCGCGCCGCACGTTAGTCTCGCTCTTATGGCCTTGAACGAAGTGACTTGAGCGATATCGGCGGCGAGCACGGGGAGCGCACTCATGGATTGCGCCGAGACTGCCGAAATTTAGCCGTCTTGCAATCTTGCCGTCGTAAAATTCGGACCGGCCTGCCTGCTCCGTGTTTCATGAATCAAGCGTCGTGGGCGCGGCTGAATCCATGTCCGCTTTATAGCCGTTGACGGACTTTAGCCCGGCATCGCGTTAGATCCGCGAAGGGCCATAGAACGAGCCGAACGTTGAAGCGTCGGCGTTCGAAGCGAATAATGCGCAACAAGAAGTCGGGGCTGCTAACATGAGTAATTCGACATGACGGTCGCGGCTTCGGCAAAAGCGCACGGCCGCTTAGATATTTTCTTTCTCTCAGAATTGGCGGGTTGCTCTTCACTCACGCGCCTTGTTGTTCTTTTGAGCTTCGGTCAGCTGCTTGCTAACGTCTCCAAGGCGGCGACATCAAGAATACTCAGGCCGCTATCCGTCACATGCACGAGGCAACTTCGGCGAAGGCACAACAACGCCCCTGCGAGCGTATCAATGCTCATTTGAAGCTGTTCCGCCACGTAGCCCGACGAAACATCATCGACGACGATCAGCGGCTCACGACCTTCGGAGACGTTGATGCTGACAATCGCCAGCAGAAAATTTGCGACGCGCTGAATTGGCGGCCGCTGATCAGTATTCAGCGATCTTTTGCGCACATAGTCGAACTCACGCTCGCCTGCTTCAATGAGCCTGAAGAACAATCGATTATCACTTGTAAGGGCACGCTCAAGATCTGCATCGGTGATGACACATACGCAGGACTCGACCATTGCCTTGGCTGTGCTCACATGCGTGGGCAAGTACCCAAGACCAATGATGTCGCCCGGAAACGCAAATTCGATTATTTCGTACTCACCTTCGACTGGTTGGACGTAGTGGCAAATGGCGCCGCTCTCGACGCGATACATCCGTCGTTGTTCACCAGGCTGAAAAACTTTCGAGCCCATTGGCGTTGGTCGTCGAAATCGGCCTGGGAACTCTGAAACTTGATCAAATGGCCTTGCAGTAATGACTGGAGATTGAATAGCGCTCTGCATACTCATTACTCCGCTGCAGATCGATTTGCGTGAGCCCCAAAGCTTGTTGCCTCAGGGCTCACGAAAGGAGCGCGTACCGATCTCTGAGGACACGGGGGAGTGCCAGGCACGGGGGTGCCGGAGACGCGACACGAACTCAGGGTATTGGGCGCCAATATCTCGACACCAAATTCCCTTTAAAAAGACGCTATCGGGAATATTCGTTGCATTCAAGCGACGCCGCTAATTATATTTGGAAGTCTTTTTTAATATCTGTCTTGACAACCCGTCGAAACGCCGGGTTTCGGCATTCAGAATTATTCGAATGCTCAGTTTTTGCGGGTGCTAAGCTATTTGCGTTCGCCACCATGTATCCGGCCACTGCTTTTGGCGTAAAACTCCAGGACGAAGCCAGAGCTAGCGCCTCACCACCGGGCTGAACAACTTCTTTCCAATAAGCTGACCTCTGCGCACGCCTGATAACGCTGCTGATCCGCGTTCGGCCCAACTCGAACCCTTGTGACGCAATATTGCAAAGCAGCGTGCGGTCACTGGGACTTGCAATGTCGTCAGCGCAGCGCAATAGAAAAGTTAATGGCTGCGATGGTCTTCTCCTACCGCCATCAACTTGATCAAAAGTGCAAGGTTGATCCGATGACAGGGCCTTGTTGAAGAACGTCGTATTCGTAGCGAGTGGAACCGGAGCCTTGCGAATAGTCGACCGACAGCGCGCGATAGCCCACATAGCCGTCGAGTATGTGGCCGTTTAGGACACACATCTGCCAATTGTACGTCGCGAGAACCTGCCACGAGAAATCACTGCCGACCCCAAAGCCTCCGAAGTCCGCGCGCACCATGAGTTCTTCACCGGGACCAAGCTGGTTGCGCAAACGCGCACCGATGAACGGATCAACCCAATCGACGGAGCCGGATCTATCGATCACTCTGCCCCCGAGAATTGGAAGGCTGGGATCGGTTGAGGTGGCGGCGGTAACGGTTGTGTCCTGATGCCAGTAACGTCCACCCGCGAGAAGGTCGAGATTTGACGATCCGGCAACCACAGGATTGCGGCCAGACCAAATCTCGTAGGCACCCCCGAATTCAATTGTTACTTGCGTATAGTCTAATGAAACGCTGCCTGACAGCGTCGTGCCGAGCGGGCCGGGCCGTTCTCTGGACAAGCCATTCGAGCCGCTGATGTTTGCGTAAACGATATCGTTGAACAGACTGATTGGACCACGACGTGCTTCCGCGTAGCTCATCCAGGCGGGTAGAGTGGACCAGTCGAGGTGGCCAAAAATCTGACTAGGATCGAGGTTGACGTCGAAGTTGTGCCCTTTAACCGCCATGTTACCCGACATCCAAGGTATCCAGCCGTACGTCGTAAAGGTGAAGGACCACGGGCTTGGCGCCAAGACCGGTTCTGCAAGACGGGGCTCTCCAAGATCGGCGCTGGCGGCGGGACGGGCATATCCGAGTCCAAAAATAAATGCTGCTGAAAGGCCCAATATCGTGGCTGCTCGGTTCATGTGTTGGATCCATTTATCCGCAAATCAAAGACGTCATCATAGCTCTCCCCGTACGGTCAGACCGTTGCTGCGTAGACACAGAGCGCGGTTGTTCGATTTGATCAGTGCAGTGTTCGTTGCTCTGACTGAACAGTGCAAAGTAATGCGTCCGCGGAACATTGCTCGCATTCTGTTGTCTCCGTGCAACCTAGACGTTTCGGCGTTCTGCTAAGCATGGTGGAGTAGAAACGCCGCCGAAAGTGCGGTGATGCAATGAACCTCAAGAGCACCTCTCGACGGAGTGGCGGAGTGTGCAGCTGAGACGTCAGCGACGACCACTGAACCGGACATTGGTCAAAGGGCATCATGAAAGAGCGCCGATCTTTGAGCTAACACCGACGCGCGGAAGGAAGGTCAATAATTTGCACCAAGCCTTTATCTGACGCGTTCTCGATCCGGATATCGCCGCCCGAGCGCCGAATGATTTCCCGCGCGATGGTCAATCCTAGACCCGCCCCCGGAATATTTTGGCGGCGTGCGGGATCGGCTCTGAAGAACGGTTCAAAAACCTGACCAATGACGGCGGCCGGAATACCGGGACCTTCATCCGTGATGGTCACGCGGGCGCAATCGGCGTTTGTGCCGAGGTCTACCCGAGCGCCGCCACCGTGCGTTGCCGCATTGATGATGAGGTTGCGAAAGGCGCGGCTTAAGGCGTGCCTGTTTGCCGTCACGGATCGCGGCGCCATAGAGGCAAGCTCGGCATCGTATCCGAGCGCATTCAGATCTTCGATGACCTCCCGCAGCAAGTCATCGAGGCCAAATGTTTCAGCCGCACTTTGCCCCAACTCGTCGCGGACGAGCAGGATCGCGCTGTCAGCAATGCGCTCAAGTTCGTTCAGATCCTTCAGCCACATTTCGCGATCTTCGTCGTCCGCCACGAACTCGGCCCTGATGCGCATGCGCGTGATCGGCGTGCGCATATCGTGCCCCGCCGCCGCCACGAGCCGCATCCGGCTCTCCATTGCGCTCTTCAAGCGCGAGGACAACGAATTCAGCGCCCGCGCGGTCACCTTCACTTCCGCCGGACCAATGACGGGTAGCTCGGGCAACAGAGCATCCTGCCCTACAGACTCGATCGTCTTCTCGAGCAGCACGAGCGGTTGGATCATGCGATTGGCGACGAAGATCGCGATGGCGAGCGCACCGAGCGTTATGAGTGCGAGCCAGCTGCCCAAAACGCGCCAAACACCGTCGGGCGGAGGAAGATCGGGAATCGGCATATTGATCCAGCCACGGTCCGTCTTGACGGAAACGATCTGTGAACTCGCGTCGGATTCTCGCGACACGACGGCTTCGAGGTCGGAGCCAAGTTTCTGAAGCGCCGAGCGCAGCCATTTGGTCATTGCCGGCCGAATTGTGTTTTCGGGCGGCGCCGCGGTTACCGGCAACGCCGACGGCTTCTCCCGCGCAATCCGGGCCAACATAATGACCTGTTCGGCGACCGGGTCGATATGGTGCTCGCCGGGCGGTCGCAGGAGATACAGCAGAACACCCGTCAGCAGGCCGACCACCGAGACGATCACGACCACGAGAAGCAGGACGAGTTTCGCACGTAGCGTGTTCATTTCCGCTTGTCCTCGGCTTCGACCGTCGCCGTTAGTTGGTAGCCGCCGTTGCGGACAGTCTTGAAGAGCTGCACCTGCTCGCCGAGTTTGCGCCGCAGGCGGCTCATCAGCACGTCGATCGAACGATCGAAAACATCGCCTCCGCGGCCGCGCGTCAGATCCAAAAGCTGATCGCGCGACAGCACGCGGCCGGGGCGGTCCAGAAAAACCTGCAGCAAATCGAATTCTGCGCCCGTCAGCTCGATTTCGGCGCCGTCTGGATCGACGACGCGGCGCAGCGCCGGATCGGCACCGTAACCATCGAAGCGATAGACCTTGCTTGTCCCTGTTGAGGACGGCGGATCGCCTTGATGGCGCCTCAGTACGGCACGGGCGCGCGCAACGAGTTCGCGAGGATTGAAAGGCTTTCCGAGGTAGTCGTCCGCCCCGATTTCAAGCCCGATGATACGGTCGACATCCTCCTTCAATGCGGTCAGCAGAATGATCGGAATGGTCGAACGCTCGCCGCGCAGGTCGCGGCAAAGATCCAAGCCCGATCCATCCGGCAACATGACGTCGAGCACGACGAGATCGACTTTGTTCGTTGCCAGGCGTTCGCGCAGCTCGCCGCATGTGGCGGCCAAGAGGACGCGAAATCCCTGGCTCTCGAGATAGCGCGCAAGCAGCTTGCGGATTTCGAGATCGTCGTCGACGACCAAGATTTGCGGCGAATGCGGATTCATATTTCGGCCAGTGTGCGAACAGACATCTTTTAGCGCCCCGCCCGAAGAACACGAGGAGCATTTTTGTAACGAAACCGGATGGATTTCGCCCCAGCAATGTTTCGACACAAATTTGGCTTGGGCAGAAAACTTGCGAAACACTTCGCTCTAAGCCCGACAACAGCGGCAGTTATCGAACGGGTGTCACTACGGAAGGAACAGCTCCCCATGACACCTATGAAGCAAATGCTTTGCATCGCAGCAGTCGCCGCCGTGCCAATGAGCGCATCGGCAGCTTTCGCTGCCGCAAGCCTCCCAGGAGCGGACAACCCGGGTTTTAGCGATATTGCGAAGATTCAGGGCAAGCGCGGAGATCTTCTCGTTGCGCAGGAAATGCCGCCCGCGCCGCCAGGACCACCTCCTTTTCACATGGGCCTAGAAGGCGGCATGCCTCCGATGCCGCCGGAATTTGGCCCGCCGGGCGGTTTGCATGGTGGCATGAACGGTCCTGGCTGCGAGTTGCTGGCCGGTAAGCTCAGCGCCATGGAAACCGAAATCGGTATCCGTTCGGAGCAGCTCGACGCATGGCGCGATTTTACCGATGCACTCTTGGCCGTGACGGCGCCCCCCGTTCGTCCCGAGCCGCCCGCGCCGCCTGCCGCGGGCCAACCGCCATCGCCGCCGCCGAAGCCCGAAGCCTTTGCGCAGGCCGCGCAAATGGCGAAGGACACCGTTGAGCGCGGTCACAAGGCTGAAGCGCTGATCAAGGCCATCGATGCCCTGCGCACAAAGCTGACGCCTGAGCAGATCGAAAAAGTCAAAGCCATCGACGCACATTTCCTCCCTCCGCCCGGCGGCCCGCGGCCACCCTTTGGCCAAGGTCCAGGCGGGCCCGGTCCTCACCCCAAGCGGGGACCGGGATCGGATCAACTCGGCTTCCCACCTTTCCCGCCGCGTTGATCCTAAGAGGGGCGGTGCCTGCTGGCGCCGCCCCTTCCACCCACTGAACGGGGGACGATGTGATGAAAAATCTGATGTTCCGCTCAATGCGTCTGGCGCTCGTTGCGTACCTGATCGCTTGCTTCCTCTCGGTCTCGGCGCTGGCTGAGGACAAGGCGCCCGCGCTGACTGTTGTGGTGGCGCCGGTCATCGCTCAAAGCCTGCAAACGAATATCGTCGCCACAGGCACCGTTGCGGCATGGCGCGACATGCCGATCAGCTCGGAAGCGACCGGCTTGGCAATTACCGAAATTGCGGTCGACGAAGGGGATCTCGTCGAAAAGGGACAAATCCTCGCGCGTCTCGACGATCGCATTCTTCTAGCCCAGGTCGCACAGCAGAAAGCCGCGATCGAAGAGCTTGATGCAACGCTCGCAACGGCACAATCCGATGTTCGGCGCGCCCAAGCCGTCGGTGCCGGGGTCATCAGCGCGCAAACGGCGGAACAGCGCGAAACGCTCGTCAAGACGACCACCGCGAAACTTGCAGCCGCCCGGGCTTCCCTCGACGAGATCGACGCGCGGCTTGCGCAGACACAGATCCTCGCCCCTGCATCGGGCCTCGTTGCGTCTCGCAGCGTCGTCCTCGGTCAGGTCGTCCAAACCGGCACAGAGATGTTTCGCTTGATCCGGGACCGCCGTCTGGAGGTCAACGCTCTCGTGTCGGAAACGGATCTTTTGAACATCCGCGCCGGACAGAGCGCGCGGGTTTTCGATCCAAACGGCCAGCCGCAGGCCGGCACGGTGCGCATCGTCGCGCCCATCGTCGATGCGAAGACGAGGCTTGGCACAGTGCGCGTCGCACTCCAGCCGGACACAAAACTGAAACCCGGCATGTTCGCGCGCGTTGAAATTATGTCGGGTGCCAAGGTCGCCTTAGCGGTCCCGATGAAATCGCTGGTCTGGCATCAATCGCAGGCCGGCGTTTTCAAAGTCTCGAACGCGGGCGTGGCCGCTTTGACTGCCGTCACGATTGGGCGAAGGACGAGCGATAGCGTTGAGATCACAAGCGGCCTGGATGCGGGCGATCATGTCGTCGTCGATGGCGCAGGTCTGCTGCAGGATGGCGACACAGTCCGCGTGGACGTGGCGTCGGCACAAAGCAAGGCCGCACCATGAACCAGATTTCCGCATGGTCAATTCGTCATCCAGTCCCGACGATCGTCCTCTTTCTCTTTCTGCTTTTGGCAGGCGGGGTCGCGTTCCAGAAGCTGCGCATCAACAATATGCCGGATATCGACATTCCGACTGTTACGGTCAGCGTGAACTGGTCCGGCGCCGCGCCGACGGAAATGGAAACCCAGGTCACGCGCCTGATCGAGGACAGTGTGGCGGGTCTCGCCAATGTCGATCATATCCGGTCAACCGTCAGCGAAGGCTCTTCCTCGACCAATGTCGAGTTCGCCATCGGCACCGACATCGACCGCGCCACCGACGACGTGAGAAATGCCGTCTCATCGGTGCGATCGAGCTTACCGCAGGACGTCCTTGAGCCCACCGTCCGCCGCGTCGATAACACCGGCCAACCAATCCTGACGTTCGTCGTCGACGCGCGCGATATGCAGCCCGACGATCTGAGTTGGTTCATCGACAATGATGTCGCCAAGGCGGTTCTCTCCGTCAATGGCGTCTCGAAAATAGTGCGTTCTGGCGGTGTCGACCGCGAGATCCGCATTCGGCTCAATCCCGACCGTCTCATGGCACTCGGCATTACGGCGTCGGAGGTTTCCGAGCAGCTGAAGAATGAGAACGTCAACCAGCCCGGAGGACGAACGACGCTCGGTTCTTCGGAACAGGCCATTCGAACAATCGGCAGCGTTACGGACGTCGACAAGCTGGCGCAAATGCGCATCGCTCTTGCGGATGGGCGCAATGTGAAGCTTTCCGATCTCGGTGTGGTGGAAAGCTCTTGGGGAGAACCGAGGCAACGGGCGCGGCTCGACGGCAAGGAAGTGATCGGGTTCAGCGTCTATCGTTCCGTCGGCACCGGCGAAGTTAAGGTCGCGCAGAACGTCCGTGCAAAAATCGCGTCGTTCGCCGCGGCACATGCCGACGTCAACATCCAAGAAGTGACGTCATCGACGGCATGGGTTCTCGAAGGCTACGACGCGGCGCTCGAGGCTCTCGGGCTCGGCGCACTCTTGGCAGTGGTCGTCGTGTGGCTTTTTCTGCGCGATATCCGCGCCACGTTGATCTCGAGCGTGGCGCTACCGATGTCGCTGATACCGACGTTCGCCGTGATGTATCTGCTCAATCAGTCACTGAACAACATCTCTCTCCTCGGCATCGCGCTTGTCGTCGGCATACTTGTCGATGACGCCATCGTCGAGATCGAGAATATCGTACGCCACGTCAGGCAGTCGGGTAAAAGTTCCTATGACGCCGCCATCGAAGCGGCCGACGAGATCGGCCTGGCGGTCGTCGCAACGACATTCTCGATCATCGCCGTGTTCATGCCCGTCGGCTTTATGCCAGGAATTCCCGGGCAGATCTTCCAAGCTTTTGCCATCGCAGTTTGCACCTCCGTATTCTTTTCGCTCGTCGTCGCGCGCATGCTGACGCCGTTGATGGGCGCCTATCTGATGAAAGCGCACGGCAAGGAAGCCGACGAACCCCGCTGGGTGGAGCGTTACATTCCGATCCTCGAATGGACGTTGGCGCATCGGTGGCTGACCATTTTTGCTGGGGTCGCTTTCTTTGCGATGTCGCTGGCGCTGCTCCGCTTCCTTCCGACCGATTTCATGCCCGCGACGGATCGCGGCCGCTCCATGCTTTCGATCGAGCTTGCACCTGGCGCGACACTGGCTGAAACCGACGCCGCCACGCAAAAAGCCATCGCGCTTGTCAAAGCCCGGCCGGAGGTCGCATCGGTCTATGCCACGCTTGGAACCGAGACGTCATCAGGCTTGGGGGCAGGGTCGAACGTCGCGGGCGAAGTGCGGAAGGCAACGCTGACGATCAACCTTGTGCCACGAGCCGAACGCACGATCAGCCAGCAAAAATTCGAAGCTGAACTCGGACCCGAGCTTGCAACAATCCCCGGCGCTCGCGTCAGGTTCGGCGCCGATGGCTCCTCGGGTGCGAAAATCCAAGTCACTTTGCTGAGCGATGATCCTGACGCGCTGGCGCGAACCGTCGCACAGTTGACGCGTGAGATGCGGGCGATTCCCAGCTTCCACAACGCCGGTTCGACCGCGAGCCTCGCGCGGCCGGAATTGCAAATCGTGCCGAAGACTGACAAGGCGGCGTCTCTCGGCGTTTCGACTGCGGCCATTGCCAAAACGGCAAATATCGCGACCCTCGGCGATAACGACGAGAACCTGCCGAAGTTCGACCTCAAAGATAGGCAGATCTCTATCCGCGTGATGCTGGACGATGAGGCGCGCAGTGACCTCGGCCGAATTGCGAGCCTTCAGATACCTGCCACGAGCGGAACTCTGCCGTTGTCTTCCGTCGCCGACATCAACCTCGGCTCTGGGCCGAACGAAATCGACCGTGTGGACAGATGGCGCAGCGAAACCGTGGAAGCCGAACTTGTCGGCATCACCATCGGTCAGGCCGACGCGTTGGTCTCCAACCTGCCGGCGATCAAGAACCTTCTGCCTTCGGTCACGCGTACGCCAGCAGGCGACTCCGAACGCATGCAGGAATTGTTCGGCGGCTTCACGCTCGCCATCGGATCGGGCGTGGTACTACTCTTGTTCGTACTCGCGCTGCTCTTCAACGGCTTCCTTCAGCCGATCACGATCCTCACCGCCCTCCCATTGGCGCTTGGCGGCGCGGTGAGCCTGATGATCGCCACGGGCACCTCGCTTTCAATGCCCGCGCTCATCGGTCTCTTGATGCTCATGGGTATAGCGGCGAAGAATTCCATTCTTCTCGTCGAGTACGCGATCGTCGCTCGCCGGGATGGCGGTCTCGCGCGGACGGAGGCGCTTCTGGATGCAGCCCGCAAGCGCGCCCGGCCAATCATTATGACGACGTTTGCCATGGGCGCCGGAATGTTGCCGATCGCGCTCGGGATCGGTGCGGACGCCGAAAGCCGTGCGCCTATGGCTATCGCGGTGATCGGCGGCCTCTTGAGTTCGACGGCGCTGAGCCTTGTGTTCGTTCCCGCTGTATTCGTTGTTATGGATGATTTGGAGGGCTGGATTGCGTCGAAGTTCCGAAACTTTTTAACGGGAAGTATTTCACAAGCGCCATAGGCCAAGTATCTTGATGAAGCTCACGACTGCATAGCCATCATAAGCGGACATTAAATGAAGCTCCGATTTGCAATGGCTGCGATATCGACAGACGTCGCTAATGGAATTGAGCGACCATCTGGGTGCATGTTCGGCAAACCAAGCAGCGAGTCTGAAATTGGCCCATTCATACCTGACAAACCCGCAACGTCCGCTTACCGGTGAGCAGCTGACGCGCTAAGAACCGATATAACTGCCGTCCGCGATCGAGCAGCGGATGTCAGCTTTCTCTGCCTTGCAGCGGTTAGCGCCGACCTTTCGGGCTCGCGCTTGTCCAGAATGCTGCGACGATGCCAGAGCATTCCCGCAAGGACGGAGGGCGCATCAAAATAATTCCGGTAGCAAACTTGTTGCACACCGACCGACTAGTCTTGAGTATTTGTGACTAAGTGTCTGAAAAAATTGGCGCTCCCTACGGGAGTCGAACCCGTCTTTTCAGATTGAAAATCCGGCGGCACTCAAACGGATTCAAGGTCTATTCTGACTGTTCGCACAGCGTTCCGGTCAAGGAACATCAAACGCTTATCGGCTGTGTCAGAACGCGAGGCACAGCACTTGCTCATCAAGTGGCGTCGAAGATGCTGTCCACTAGCATCTGTTCGGCGGGCGTTAGAGGGTCTGTTTTGAACCGAATCGATATTAGACCCATCCTATCGAAGGATTTATCCCATCGATTTTCTGGCTGGTCGGTTGGGAGGTAGGCCTCTAGGCTATCGAGGGCATTATGCGCAGCCCGTGCGGTCAGCTCATTTTTGAAGCCGGAGCGCCCTTTCATTCCAGCCCACAGAAGTTTGCTAAAGCCGTTCTCGGCCAGCCAATGTAGAGTTTCAATTTCAGTTTGCGGAAGGAGCAGTGATCGCTGTAACGCGGCCCTTTCGCCAGCGGCGTAGCCCGCCCGGTAAACCACCAGCCCGGCGATGAGGACCACCGCGATGATAAGCGGATAAATATGTTCAGCACTCATCGAAATGCCCCGCTTGTATTCGGCCGGCGCGATATATGAGCGAGTGGTTCGTCCCTTACGGTTTCAGCAAAGGCCGAACTTTAACCCCGTTTTACGAAGTAGGCGATTGTCACGAGCGGCCACGCGACTGCCCCGATAAATGCCACGAGCGCCGAAGGCAGTAATCCCAGCGCGAGCCCCAGAGCGGTGCCGTGTTTCTTAAGAAAATAATTATAAGCCCTAAAGAAAATGATGGCGCCAACTATCCATGCGCCCAGAGCATATATCTCCCCCCGCTGATCCATCCTCGAACTTCACAAACTTTCTTATCCATGCCTGGGGCTCGTGCGAAGTAAAATAGCCACAGTTAGGCTGCCGGGGCTAGCCTCTGCGATGTGACCCCCGCCGCGTTGAGCGACGAGGGTTCAGAGTTTGTGACTAGCCCGCGACAGTCGCCTTGCAACGTCCGGTCCGAGTCGGCGGGGGAACGATTCCAATCCGGCGCCACTCTTTCATCCAGTCCGAGACCGTCTGCTTCGGACGGTTCCAGTCCGAAGCAAGCGTGTCTTGGCTCGGGATTGTGACGCCCTGCCCCAGCCGATCAAGAATATCGGCAAGTGCCTGTTCCTTGCTCAGGCCGGTGGGTCCGGCCGGTCCGGGCTTCGGACTCGGACGATAGCCGGATCCGCCGTACCCGTTGCCTCGGTCCGGACGAAAAAACCGGACGACGTTCTCGGCCGTCATCGGATTGAAGGCGGTCTGAGCGTTGTCCGCGTTCCCGCCGGCCGAATGGGCGCCGAACGCGATAAGCGTGCCGGCTAGGCCGTTGGCACCAATCGAGAGCAACCCGGCCACGAGCAAGTCCAGCACCCACGGAGCCCATCCCAAGCGATCGGCGAGCGGAGTTGCCGATGCCGGAAGCGGGTTCGCCTCGACCTCAGCCCTGGCGGCGTCGATCTCGGCAGCGTGTTGACTTTCCGCGTCGGCAATGGCCGCCTGCAATTCAGCCTGAGCTTTGTCGGCCTCGGCCTGTTTCATCCTGCAGACCGATTTGCAGCCACCCTCACGGGCTTCGGCTTCAACAGCGGCGTCCGCCTGCGCCTTGGCCTGCTTGGCGAGCGTGAGGCGAGCGGAGCCGATCTCGGAACTCTCGAGGTCTTGAAGTCTCGCCACGGCTTGATTGTGCTTTGCCAGGGCATCCTTGAGCGGAGCGGCGCCGTTCTCGCGTTCGACGACGATCCGTTCAGCCGTTGCAGAGAAGTTGTATGCCTCACCAGCAAGGAGGGCGCCGACAATCACAAGGCCGATTTTACCGGCTCCGAAACCCACGACACGAGCCCCGGCAAAGACGCCGGCGCTAAGCGTGCCTACGACGAGTGCGTGTGATGTGAACCAACCGCCGGTCTGCAGGACGTTGGCATTGGTGGTTGCGGCGAGGATGGCGACACCCGTCGTCGTCGCCAAGCCCTCGGCCGTCGATATCATTGATTTGAGCGTGCTCATTTGCGGATCTTCTCCTCGTCTTCGACGAGGGCGGCAAATCCGGTGAGCAGACCCACGGCGATGAACGCCGCGAGGATGACAAGAAGCGCAATCAGTCCTATGTCGGACATTGGGTTTCAATCCTTTCGCAAGAAGGTTTGAGATCAAGAGGCTCGCCGCCCTGCCAGGGGTTGCGGGCCTCGTTCGGTCATCATATGCTTACATGATGACTTGACAACATATAGCATCGTGTGAGATGACATGCAAGCATATTGCTGTTAATAGCGGAGGCTGACGTTGGATCTTGAGATTGGATTATCGGAAATGTCTCCCAAGCCTGGCTATGTGGCTCCCTCTCGCGAAGGAAAAGTGCCGCTCACGATCTATGTGGATCCCGTGACACGGCAGACGCTGAAAATCGCAGCCATCACCCACGAAACGACTGTCGATGCCATGATGCAGGACGCGATTGCCGCTATCCTGAAGAAATATCCGACCAAAGGCAGAGGATAGGTCATGAACGACCTTGTCGCGATCGCGGACGGATCAACTGATCTCGCGGAACGGGCGGATGACGGACAACGGCTCTACGCTGCGTTTCTGGCTGGCCGGTGCGAGAAAACCCGCGAAGCCTACGCACGTGACATGCAGCTTTTTGCGTCGTTCCTCGGTGAGGACAATGCGAAATCGGTGCTCGCGCGCATCATCACGCTTCCCCATGGCGAGGCCAACGGCCTGCTGCTCGCTTACCGTTCGCACATGGTGGAGCGGAAGTTGACGCCGGCGACGATCAACAGACGTCTTTCTGCGGTACGCAGTGCTGCGAAGCTTGGCCGCACACTTGGTTTGACGACCTGGATCCCGGAAGTCGATGGTCTCAAGGCGCGCGCCTATCGGGATACGACTGGACCGGGTATCGAAGGAACGCGGGCGATGCTCGATGCTGCGCGAGGACAAGGAAGGACTCGCGGCGGCTCGTGATGCGGCCATGATCCGCGTGTTTTTCGATCTCGCGCTCCGCTGCAACGAGGTCGTCACGCTGGACGTGACTGACGTTGACCGGGCCGGGCAGCGTTTATGGATCCTTGGCAAGGGCCGCACTCAGAAAGAGCCGCGCACGCTTCCCCTGAAAACGATGGCCGCTCTTCGCGAGTGGATCTTAGTCCGATCAGCCATCGCCGTCGCCGGTCAATCGGCGCTGTTTGTCTCGCTGGCCCGGCCGGCGAAGTTCAAGCGCATCACAGTTCGCGGCGTGCACTACGTGATTTCAGGGCTTGGCGCTGATGTCGGGATCAAGACCCGTCCGCATGGCCTTCGTCACGCGAGCATCACGGCCGCCCTCGATAGTACCAATGGCGATGTTAGAGCGGTGCAGCAGCATGCTCGGCACTCGAAACCGGAAACCACGATCCGATATGACGACAATCGCCGGGACCTCGCTGGCAAGATCGCGAACGGTCTAGCCGACGTGCTCTGATTGTCGGCTGTGGAATTTAATGCTGATTGGTTTCATATTCCCACCAGCTTATCTGTTGAGTAAATGCGTCGAACGGGTCGTTAGAAAATTTGCCGTCGGCCATCGAAAACCCCCCAGATCTATCGGCGTAGCGGCAGTCCCAATTATTGGTGTCAGCTACCTCACATGTGTCGTAACGAGAGGTCAGAGGACCGATGGCGAACACGCGCTGGCGCTCATAATCGACGCGGAACCGCCGATCCAAAACATACGCCGTGCCGCCATTTTGTTTGCAATCAAAGTAAGAGCTGAGCCCTGCCACCTTCACTTTCGGAATACAATGTTGAAGGTAGACAGTGACATAGTCACCAGGTCCAAGGCGAGGAATGACCCAATTTAGCGCCGCTACGCCAAGGGCGATCATCACAAATGCGCTCAGCATGAAGCTCAGCAAGTCGCCAAGCCTTTTCATGTATCAATCTCCCGGCCAATTGGCCGGCGAGCTACCGCTTTGTCGGTTTCAAGCGGCCTATGTGTTCAAGATAAAATCGAGCAGCACTATTCAACAGAAATGACAGGCTTCGAATTTCCTCAGTCGCCATTTTCTCAAGCTCCGATCTGACGTCTTCGTCGAGACGCACTCCGATCGGTGGCAGCTTCTTTGTTTTTTTCGGTGTTGGCACCCGACTATTTTAATCGCGGCAACGCGGTATACGCAACAAACATGTTGTAGCCGTATGATCTCATATGTTATCGCTTGTTGTCGTGAGTTCTTGCTGTTTTTTGTGGAGTTTGCCATGTCCCGCTTTTCCTCGAACTCTCCCGAAACTTCGAACCTGCCCCGTCGCTCCGTCCTCAAGGCCCTCGCCGCTGCCCCCACAGCGGTCGCCGCAGCGTCGGGGCAGGTCTTTTCGTCCCCCTTGTTTTCCGATTTACGACACGACGATCGGTATGCCACGGCCGAGCGTCTCATCGGTGAGGTCAATGCATCCTATTTGGCCGGCATACTGTAATGGTGACCTCGTGGAAGAGGTCTACGAGCACGCCGCCGATCGATGGCAATCGGCGAAAACAACATTGTCGAAAATATGCCGACAAGCTTGCCGGGAAATCTTCAAAAGACCTGATCGACGGCCTCGTTTTGGCAAAGATCGCGAACTTCCAGCTCGTCGACGATCTACAAGACATCGATAATCTTGAGGATAGCGTTCCTGAGGCCTTGCGCGCACTGCTAACAGCTCACGGCCTCCGCCCAACGGAGAAGACAGCGTCCTCGATTGAGGCCGAACGACTTCGGGCAGAAATAGCAAGCAAGCCGCCGAGGCCTGCGCGAACTCCCACGTCAGTCAATGCAGGAAGATTGATCGCGAGAATTCGGGAGCTTGGAGGGGCGTACGATGCCGCCATGCGGCATGAAGCCAGCATTCCCGACGACACGCCGGCCTCTGAGCAGGCCATAGCTGCCACAGATAGCCGGTTGGCAGAACTTGAGGCGTTGCGCGATGAGATCATCGCCGGCCGCAACAGCTACAGCCCGAGAAGGGACGACGATGATCCCTATATGCTCGATCGAGCAGGAGAGGTTGCAGTCTTCAGCGAACTCATGACGGCGTTTTGCCCTGGTTTCTGGACTGATGTGCATCAGGATGCCGTCAAGCCAGTCCTCGCTGTCATTGAGAAAGGTCTGCGCTGGTCGAGCGAGTACTATCTCGATCAGGCCAAGAACTTGGAACGCCTCTCAGGGAGACGCCAATGTCTGAGAACTTCTCTCGCCGTGGTCTCCTGTGTTTTGGCGCGATTGAAAGCGGATTGATATTGCCACTCGCCTCGGTTCAACAGATCGTCGAAGAAGCTGTCAAAACGGAAGTTCAGCCATACTCGACTTGGAACCAGCGGCCCTACGCTCATCCGCTAAGCGCGGTTTCGGTGAACGGCATTTTTGCACAGGCGCCAAAAGTTAGCCAAAATTCTTCCCCGGGGTGATCATGACAAGAGGGACCCATGATTGAAAAAATGCTGGCGGTATTTGTCGTAGTTACTCTAAGCGCCGGCCCGGCGCTCGCATGTAAGTGCTGCGAGGCTAGGGACAGCTTTGGCTCGTGCTGGCCGATAATGCCTTGCCACGATCCGCTCTGCGGTAGTTTTGCGCATAGCAAAGTGACCACAGAGAAGATTGAGAAGCTTTTGCGCGCTGAGGGGATCAACGCCCGCATAAAGAGCCTTCAGCTAGAGTCGCCGGAAACGAAGCCGCCGTCCGGCGATCAGAAATAACTGGAACTCGAGCGGTGTTTTAAGCCGATGCGGCGTCGTAGACGCCACGGGCATATTGCAGTCAGAAGCCGGCGAATTGCTCCGCCGTCTTTTTTTTGATCTGAACTGTCCACAGACCGCCTGATTATCTATGACTTAATCGGGCTTTTTCAAAAGTCACCCAGGTGCCTGTCGAGTGGCGCGGAGCGGCGGAATAAATGACATCCAACGACAAGAACTGACATGAAGACACCCGCGATTTTTCCCCCAGAAAGTCCGGCCCTCGCAAAGTGATTCAACGGTCACTTTGCCCGATGAAATAAGGGCTTTCCGCGCTCCCGAGATCATCGCGGAGCGCTTTTTCATGGTACTTTTTGAATATTCGATTTGTGCCGCGTCTAGCTTCCGAAAAAGGACGCCGCTCCATGGCCTATGTTCCGCTGCCCGCATACAATTCAGGTCCCGGGATCAACTTCGGACCGGTCAACCAGGCCTTCGACGCGATCGCTCAGCAGAACAACGCCAACCGCCAGTATGGTCTGCAAGAGAAAGCTTCGGAGCGGGCGGATCAAGCAATTCGCAGTCGATAAGCGCAACAGTGATCTGCAATATCAAAACGCCATGGTTCGGCAGTCCGCCGGCATCGCGCAAGCCGCGATGAACGAGCGAGATCCGGCGAAGAAAGCCGCGCTCATGTCGCAGATTTACAGTCTGCACCCGGAATATCGCGATAGATTGGTAGCGGCTGGCGTCAACCCGAACGATTTCGATAACACAGCGAATTTCATCGTTTCCGAGGCGCGCGGATATCTCAACCCCCAGGACGTTGCGCTGAAAGATGCTCAGATCGCAGAGGCACGGGCCGGTGTCACAAAGTCGAATGCCGAAGTTGCGGCTATGCGGCGGCAAGCCGATTTCGTCAGATCGCTCTTTCCGGAAATGGCCGGGGGTTCTATGGGCAGCATGCCCTCTGACGGTTCGCCCGCGATTGCGCCAGCGGCGTCCAGCTATTCATTCTCGGGACCAGCCAACAATGCACTCGTGGCCATTTCCGGACAACCCGGCAACGCCTTGATGCCGCGACCGTCTGGCGTTTCGAACGCCCCGACGCCGCCGCCGCCACGTAATGCGTTTGCGGCACCCGCACAATCTTATCCGTCGTCGGCGCTGCCCGATGGAAATCTGGCGCCTGGACCCGCTCCAATCGCACGATCGCAGCCCGGGGGACCATCAATGAGCCTTCCGGCGCCGGGCGACCCGACGGCGTTTACCGGCGACAGCGCATCGGGCCTCGTTACGCCGTCGCGGATCTCGGCGGACACAAAGCGCGCCATGGCTTTCGATCTCGCGCTGAACAACGGCAAGGGCATGTCGGGCATTCTAAACAATGATCCGGGCTCTAAGTACGCGACGACCTATGCGGCGAAGACGGCCGAAGACAACGCATCGTTAAACTACAAGCAAAAAATGACGGCGCCGCTGCTCACTCAGATTCAGCATATGCGCCAGCTCGCAACCGATGCCGGCGCCGACGTCCTGACAAAGGCAACCGGACCGGATTACAGCGAAGGACAGGATGGCAGTTGGCTGCCTGGATTCTTGCACCCGGACACGTCCGGCCAGCCGTATCAGAACGTCAGATCTTGGGCCCATTGGGCCGACGTACCAGGCCGGGCGCTAGGCTGGGATGACGCTGGCTCCTACGACAAGGCCGCCAAGCTCAATCTGCAGATGCAGCATTTGAAAAAGATGATCGGTGCGCAAGTCAAAGCGCTGCCCGGATCAAAAGGCGGCGGCGCGTCGACGGATCAGGATCAGGCGCTTGTGCTCGATGCCGTCGGCGAAGCGCTGCACGCTCAAGATCCCGAGACGTTCTTTTCAATTCTGCATGACGCCGAAAACGGCCTTCGCGCTCGATCAGGTATGCCGCCGCTGCCCGTGCCAAAGTCATATGTCCCTGATCAGTGGGGAAAACCGGCGGCAACGCCAGATGCTCAGAGCAACCCTAACGCTGCGGCGATCGCGGGCGCTCGCGATGCCATCGCCAAAGGGGCAGATCCATCGGCGGTCAAACAGCGCCTTTTGCAAAACGGCTTTAGCCCGGATGGTTTGTGATGCCAGGTCTTTCATTCGACGATCTGATCCCCAGTCAGCAGAATGCGCAACCGGCGCCGTCTCCGGTTCCCGTGTCATCGGTGCCGGGGACGACCGTCGACGCGCATCCGATGTTTGCCGATCTCATTCCGAAGTCGGCGACGAACTCGCCGGCCACGGCTTCAAGTCTCCCGTCGCCGTCCAGTCCAAACAGTGTTGAGCCCCCCGGCGCTGTTCCGACGCCCGACGGCGACGGGAGATCGTTCGCGCTTCGCCGTACATCAGCGCCGACACCCGACGCTCCGACGTGGCTCGGCCGTCGTGCGCAGGATATCGAGGGGCGGCAAGATCCGGCTTATACTGATACGCCATCGGTTTTTTCGCAGAACCGCAACTTGCTGCAGGCGCCAATGGGAAGCGCCGCGATGCTCGGCGCGACCGATGAACAAATGACGGACGTCGTGAAAAAGCAGCTCGGCGACCGTTTCATCGGCACGTTCAAGGACGCCAACGGCTATCCGCTCGTTTCGTTCAAGGGCGAAGACGGCAAGCCGCAAGTCGCCTATGTCAACCGCCCCGGACTCGATAGCGAAGACGTCGTTCGCGGCGTCAAGGGCGCGCTGCCATACGCGGCGGCCGGCGAGATCCTCGGACCGATCATCGGCGGTTATTCACTGTTGAGCCGGATGCTGTTTCAGGGCGGCACGGGTGCCGCAATGTCCGCTGGCGGCGACGTAGCGATGAAACCTCTTGGCAACGAACAGGGCGTCGACAAGGCCAAAGCGGCGACGATGCTGATGCTCGGCCCGCTGGCCGAAGCCGGGGCCTCTGGGGCGAACAGCCTTTACAACCGCTTCATTCAAATTCCGAAATACTTCGACAAATCGACGGGGCAGCTCACGCCGCTCGGCCGCCAAGCCGCGCAATCCATGGGCCTCGATCCGGATCAAATGGCGGCCGACGCCATGTCGACGTTCGGCAAGACTTACGCGATGAATCCGGCCGACGCCAAGACGGCGGTCGACGCAGGCACGTTCGATTTCAACATTCCGGCAACACGTGGCCAGCTTGCGAAAGATCCGCAGCAGCTCCTACATGAAAAGGCGATGCGCTCCGGGCTCTATGGCCTGGACGCAAAAAACCAGATCGAAGACCTTGACCGACGGCAAGCTGAAGCGGTCGCCCGTGCCGTCACGGATACGATTCCGAGCCGCATGGCTGGCGGCCCCTTTCACGGTGCGCGAGATCCGGAAACCTACGGAAATTTGATCGGTACGAACTTGGCGGAGGCCAGGGCCAACGCAAAGGCGGGCGAAAAGGCCGCTTGGGGCGAAACCGGACCGATCACGCCGAAGATCGTCACAGCCGAAGCTCCTGACGCCATGACGCCGCTGACGGGCGTCAACAAGCCTGTTTCGACAATGGGCGGCGCCGACATGCTCAAGGAATCGCTTCATGATAACCTAACGCCATACGCAAGCGTTCTCAGCCCCGAGAACACGCCCAGCGCCTTCAATATGTGGAAGTACCTCAATGATTTCATGGCCGGCAAAAAGCCGTCGACGGCGCTGCATGAATCGCTCGGCCTCTCCGGAACGCGGGATCTCGATTCGGTTCGCCGTGCACTCGGTATGATGAGCGGCGACGCTCAGACGCAAACCGACAAGACGGCCGCGGGCGCGATCTATAAGGCCTTTAACGACTGGATCGACAAGGCGGCCGACGCCCAATTGCTCGCTGGCGATTCCGTCATGGCTGCAAAGCTCAAGGCGGCGCGCGACGTCTCGGCCCAGATGAACAGCGTCTTCAAGCCGATGAAAGACGGTAAGCTAACGCCAGGCGGCCAGATCCTCGAGAGGATCGCCAACAATGCCAACACGCCGGAACGCATCGTTGACGCTCTGATCCCGTCGCCCAATGCGCAGATCCCATCGGGAACGATCGAAGCTCTCGGCCTCATCCGCCGCGCTATGGATAAGTACGGAAATACCGGCTCCAGCGATCAGGTCTGGAACAGCGTCAAAGTCGCCTGGCTTTCGAAGCTGACGCAGGGCAAGGGCGGTCAATTCCTTTCGCCGCAGATGATGAGCCAGAATATCCGCAAGGCAATTACCTCACAGAAATCGCTGTTCGATACGGTCTACTCGCCATCGGACAAGGCCGTCATCGGGCGGTTCCTAACGCAGCTCGATCGCATCAATTGGAAAGACCCTAACCCGTCCGGAACGGCGACAAGTTTGGCCGGGCTCGGCAAGCAACTGTTCGGCAAGATCCTCGATGCGTTCGGCCCGCTCGGCCGGGCGGCATGGGATTACAGCGGCGTGCAGCATGCTTGGGGATCATCGATCGCTCGGCGCGCCGTCGAACAGGCGCCCCCAGCGCTTCCGGCACTCGCACCGAGCCAATCATTACGGTTCACGAACGCTCTGGCGGCTCCGGCCGCGGTCAACAATGCTTTGGTTGCGCCCCAACAGCAGCGAACCCCCCCACTGCCCTACGTCTCGAGATAATGGACAAGCGTCCAGATCCCCCACCCCGGCGCGAAGATGATGCTGGCCGGAATGATGCCGTCCCGTGGGTCGGCCGGCGGTTCGCCCTTCCATGCCCCGCGAATTGTGAGATAGCCGCTCGTGACAACTGATGCAGCGACGAACATGAACGCGAGCGCAAAGAACCGGAAGTAGTAGTGATCACCGGTCGCATCGCAATCGGCCATCACGCCCAGACAGATGACCGCCAAAAAAGCGAACAAGATCGCGTTCATCCGCAAGATCTGAGCGGGCGTCTTCGGTCGTGAATTTTTGCCATCCGGTTGAACCATTACGAATGGGATGGCCCGGCCCATCGCGGGTGACAAGGCGCGAATGGCCAGTTCTTTACGGCTTTGGCAGCGTCTTGACCGTCTTCACCGAAATATTCGTCGATGCCGCCTGGTACTCGTCTCGTACCGCCCTCGCATAGTCGAGCCGTTCCATCAACGCTGAAGAGATGTTCGAACGCGCTCGCTGTCCCGCAACAGAACCATTGGTCCGCGAGAATTAACCGCGCAGGCTCGGCCTTTTGTTAACGAACCGGCATTAATCTCGCAGTAACCCGAGTGGGCGGAAAGCGTTTCGCGTGATTAGTTTGGCTCATTTATTTCGAACGCTAAAAGGCGACAATGATGTTGCCGCCGGAAAGCGAATACATCGCTTAACCCTGGCGGCTGTGATGACCATCGCGGCTGCAGCCGTTTTAGTGACCACCATTGTGGAGTGGTCGGCGCAACGCAGTGACGAAATTTCCAAATCTAGACAGCTGCGGATGGCCGCCAGCGCTCTCGATCGGGAGATCCAAAAAATCCCTTACGATCAGGAAAGCGTTGCGGTGTGGGATGACTCCGTCAAAAACGTTCGAAATAGCTTTGATGAGAGGTGGGTTGACATCAATCTTGGCGTCTGGATGTCGACTTATTTCAAGCATGATCGTTCATACATTTTGGATGCCGGTAATCGCGTCCTCTACACAATGGCTGACGGCAAGCAAATCAAGCTCGACGCTAATCCATTGGCACCGGAAATCGTGAAGTTGGTTCGGGATCTCAGGCAGCAGATTGGGCGCGGCGCGCTGGATCTCTTCGAAAATGGTACTGAGAGAATACCGAGGTCAGTCGATCTTGCCGTCGTCGACGGACACCCTTCTGTCATCAGCGTTATGCCGCTCGTTCCAGATTCGACTGCGATTTCGCAAGCGCGAGGAACAGAGTGTCTCATTGTCAGTGTCCGTTTTCTCGACACTACCTTTACAGTCAATCTTCAAGACAAATACTTACTGACAGGCGCAAGGTTCTCGCGCACAGGCGACATTAAATCCACAGAGATGAGCTATCCAGTCGTCGCAAAGGACAAGACTGCTATAGGCAATCTGGTTTGGACACCCGAGTTACCTGGACGATTGATACTCCGTGATGTCGCGCCGTTTCTCGCATTGGGCCTCGGCGCAGTCTCGCTCGCCATGTTCTTTGTAATTCGTCGCTTGCGGAATGCATTCGTCGCCCTGATCGCTAGCGAGGAGCAATCACGACATTTGGCCTACCACGATGCGCTGACCGGCCTACCCAATCGCGCCTTCTTTGTTGAAAAACTCAATAAAGCGCTTTCGGACCTGCGCGATCATGGCGGATCTCTGGCTGTTTTGTTCCTCGATCTGGACCGCTTCAAGCAAGTCAATGACACGCTCGGACATGCCATCGGCGATGAGCTTATTTCCCACCTCGCTCAGAGGTTCAGCGAGGCTTTGTCAACCAACAGCTTCATCGCCCGCATGGGGGGCGATGAATTCGCGATTCTGAAGACAGATCTTTCCACTCCGGACGAACTCCGAGGAACTTGCGAAAGTCTGTTGACGGTGGCGGCCGAGTCCTTTGACACGTTGGGAAAAAAGGCGATGGTTGGGCTGAGTATTGGCGTCACGATCGCGCCAAAAGATGGTCTTGACCGAAGTGAACTGCTGCGAAAGGCCGACATCGCCCTTTACCAGGCAAAATTGAAGGGCGGGCAGCAGTTTCAGTTCTTCTCCGAGGACATGAGCAAGCGTCTTATAGCCCGTCAGGAGTTGGAAGCAGACCTTCGCTGTGCATTGGAAAAAGGCGGCGAACTCGAACTCGTCTATCAACCCGTCTATACGTCAAAGCATCTACGGATTTGTAGCGCCGAGTCGCTCGTCAGGTGGAACCATCCGCGAAAGGGGCTGGTCGCGCCGCTGGCTTTCATTGATATTGCTGAAGAAAGCGGATTGATCGACCAATTGGGCGCTTGGGTTTTGCGCGAGTCGTGCCGTGCAGCGCGGGAATGGGACATTGACTCAGTTGCGGTCAACGTATCCCCGCTTCAACTTTCTCATCCCGGGTTTCCTGAGTTGGTCTTCAGTATATTGCAAGAGACGGGGTTGCCTTCGCACAAGCTTGAGCTCGAGATAACCGAGACCGCGCTACTCGATGGCTCGAACGCCTTGGGCAAAAAGGCGCTCCGAACGCTCAGGGAGGCAGGTGTCCGGATTGCTCTCGATGATTTCGGAACAGGCTATTCATCACTGAACAATCTGATTGCTTTGGAGGTCGACCGCGTCAAGATAGATCGGTCTTTCGTGCAGGCGACATCGTCTCGTTCCGTCATTTGGGCGATCATCAATATGGCCCATGCCATCGGGTTGGAGGTCACTGCAGAAGGCGTGGAAACAGACGACCAGAAAGATTTCCTGATCGCGATTGGCTGCAACCATCTGCAAGGCTTCAATCTATCCAAACCAATTTCTGGGAAAAGATTTGGAGCGCTCATCAAGAAGAAGCAGCGGCGCGGCGCGGATGATGCCGCCGCGGCATAGGCGCCGCGGCGAACCTCTCCCGGTTAATCGCGGACACGCACAAAACGCCCTGTTTGGCTCATGAAACGAACAATGAGGAGTACCGACGCCAATGTCACTCCGAATCCGAAACCGCTCCAAACTCCTGCGGGTCCCAAGTTCAAGACAAAGCCCAGTATGACGCTCATCGGTACCGCGATCAGCCAATAGGAGATCAGCGCTACAATTGTCGGCCAACGATTATCCAATAACCCGCGCAGCGCACCCAGTGCGACCGACTGCAATCCGTCGAAAATCTGCACGATTCCAATCGTAGCAAGAAGGGCGATCAATATCGAAGCGCCCGCGCCATCCTGTAAGAATAATGATGCAATCATATCGCCGCAGAACAGCATGACAGCGGCAAAGGGAAGTGTCACGATTGTAACGAGAGCGAAACTTGCGAGGCCGATAGCGCGAACACGCTCGTTGGCGTTCTCGCCCGTTGCCTGAGCGATCAGTATGCCAACCGCGCCTGCCACTCCGAGTGGAACCATATAGACCAATTCACCTAACGACAGGGCGACCTGATTTGCAGCTAGCGCGCCTGAACCTAGGAGTCCGATAAGCATTCCGATCACGCCAATTGCGCCGCTCTCAGAGAGATATTGGAGCGACATCGGAAAGCCATGGCGAAGAAACTCGAGAAGCTGCGCGCGTTCAATCCCGCGGTCATCACTGCTGGTAAATCCGTTTGATGCCGCAATGTAGAGACGGAAAATGAAATAGCCGAGAGTTTGGGCGAGCAGGGTGGCGGCCCCGGCACCAGCCAATCCCAATTTTGGCATTCCCCAATGGCCGTAAATCAAAACCCAATTGAGCGGTATCACCGCGGCGATAGGCAACAGCGTTAGCAATGCTGAAATCCAAGGCCTACCGACTGAATTGAGAAGGAGCTTAATCGCCATCGACAGAGAATAGGGTATGAGTGAAAGCGACATGGCCACCCAATATTCCGGCAACGCCGCGACAACTTCCGGCGGCTGTCCGGCGTGAGAAATCACTGGCAGAAGCGCGATCATGATCGCGGCCATCACCGCGCCGCCGATCAATGCAACGAGAAGGCCATGTCTGCACACGGATACGATAAGCCGTCTCTGCTGCGAGCCATAGGCGTTGCCGGCCAAAATGCTTACTGGGCTAACGAGGCCGAATATCGCCGAATAAAAAATGATAAGTACGCTGTTGGTCAGTGACGCCGAGGCGAGTGCCAACTCGCCAACCGGGCTCAGCATATAAGAATCAATCACGCCGAACGACGTCCCACCGACCAGCCCGACAACGATCGGTGCCGACAAGCTTGCCAGAGTTACCATTTCCCTAACGATCAAGGCGGTGTGTGAGGTCGGACTGGCAACTTGAACAGTATCCATCTGCCGCCTGCGTGGTCATAAATGCGAGTAGCCGCCGTTTGAGGCGCCACGAGAGTGCCATATGCCGTCAAAAAGCCTCCAGCCTCTACTGCGCGGAAGCGAATTGTTAATCATGTTGGAGGCGAAACGATAACGTTACTAGAAAAGGCAAATGCCGTTCACCACAGGAAAACACTTTTTCGTCACCATGTCTCCGATTGAGCTGGAGAGATTGAAGTGCGTATCGCGTCCAAGTTGAATGCCGCGCTCGTTGGCGTGCTGGCGTGCGGAACGCTAGCAGCTTTCCTTGTTCTGCAAACTACAATCAAACCTCGCTTTCGCGATATCGAACAATCTAATGCGTATCTCAATCATAGCCGAGTGAAGGACGCTTTGGATGCTGCGACCGAAAAACTCCAAACGGCGACCCAAGACTATGCTTTTTGGGATGAGACCTATCGCTTCGTTCAAGGCGAAAACACCGAGGACTTTATCAAGTCGAACCTCGAGCCGAAATTCAAGGCCGTTGAAAATCTTGGCGTCAATATCCTGATTTTTCTCGATAAAGCGAACAAGGTTCGTTGGGGCGCGGCTTACGATCTCGAAACGCAAAAAGTGTTGCCCGGGGTCGTGGAGGAGCTTGCGGCCTTCAGCAAGGCGCATCCCGATATCAATGGAGCGGACCCATTCGCGAAAGGAGGCTTAGTTCGCTCGTCGCAAGGGCTGCTCCTCATTTCGATTTCGCCCGTACTCAAGAGCGATCGTTCCGGCGTCCCGATGGGGCGGGTTATTTCTGCCAAGAAGCTGGATGTCGAGGCACTGAAACAATTAACCGGTGTGAATTTCGCCATCAAGGATTTGACCACAGACCGCAGTAATCCTGGAACCGATGTTGCTCTCAAGGTGGCAAATGACAAGCTTTTGACGACGTCGGTGATCGATGATGTCGGTGGAAATCCATTGGTGGAACTTGACGTCACTTCGCCCCGCGATGTCAGCCATGCCGGCGCAGCTGCGATCCGATCAGCACTGCTTTTGATGGCGATCGCATTTCTGGCCGCAAATGTCGTGCTCTGGGCTTTCTTGCGTCGTACGGTCGTCAATCGCATTGAAGCGCTGAAAGATCATATGGCGGTCGCGGGTACGAGTGGCACCATTCAACGCACGGCGCTAACCGACAACAACGACGAAATTGCCGAACTCGCATCTTCGTTCAACACGATGGCTGAGCAAGTCAATTATCTTCGCGATGCGCTGGCTGACAGCGCCTATGCGGCGGGACTTTCGGAATGGGCGGCCGGCACGCTGCATAACGTCAGAAATGGACTTGCTCCTGTAACAGCAACGGCATGGCAGATGGAGAAGATCTATCCGGCCTCCTGGCTGGATAGGGTCTCGATAGCAGTTACGGAATACATTGACCCGTCGACTGCGCCTGAACGCCGTGAAAAGCTCAACGCTTATCTGGTCGGAAGCGCGAGCAAGCTTATGCAATCGGCCAGGGAATCGATGTCGCTCGTCGGCAAGCTAAACGCGGCGAGCCGAAACGTTGTCGACATGGTCTCAGAATTCGAGCGCTATGCCACGCGCAAGATAGACGTTGAGGCGTTAGAGCTGTTGCCCCTCCTGAAGTCCACGGTTTCGGCGACGACAATGTTGGAGGAGCGAAACGTTGAAGTCCTGTTGCCGACAATCTCGCCAGTGGTGCTGGCAAACGGCATCATCCTTCGTCAGGTTCTAGCAAATGTCCTCGTCAACGCGGCGGAAGCCGTCGAGGGACAGTCACGAAGGGGCCGGGTCGAGATCACGATCAACGACGCTAGGAGTGACGTTGTTCACATTGCCATTTTCGACAATGGCGAGGGGATCGCCCCAGATCGCCTTGTGACCATCTTTCAAAAGGGTGAGAGCACCAGGCCTACGCGATCCGGCGGTCTCGGCCTCCATTGGTGCGCCAATGCGATCAAAGTTCTAGGGGGCACGATTGCCGCATCGAGCGGAGGTCCCGGTCTTGGAACCACGATCACGATCGAGCTTCGCAAGGCCCCAGAAAATACACGGAAGGCGGCCTAATGCCGAAGAGTCGTTCTCCGCGGTTGTTAGTCGTCGACGATGATCCCTCCGTGGCCGCCGCCTACAAGCTTGTCCTGGGAGACGCCAAGGGGAGCGAAGATGTCGAGCACATCTTCGGCCTCGACGATCTCGAGGCAGAGTTGTTTGGCCCCAGCATGGCTAAAGAAGAGAGCGACAATTGGAGGGTTCAGTTCCTCAACCAAGGCCTGGATGCCGTTTCTGAAGTTCGGCGGTCTCTAGAAGAAAAGGATCCATTAACGGCAATTTTTCTCGACGTGCGAATGCCGCCTGGTATCGACGGCTACGAGACGGCGAAGCGAATTCGCGAACTCGACAGGGATGTTCACATTGTCATTGTGACGGCCTTCTCGGATTATACATACGAGGATTTTCTGCTTGTTGCCGGTCCGGCCGACAGACTGAATTATCTGCCAAAGCCAATCTGGCCGCATGAACTGCGCCAAGTCGCACGAGTACTGACTAGCGAGAAGCGGCATTCATCGCTTCTCGATCGGAGCCCGTCCAGCCACCATCGGACAGCGACATAGGTCGCCCGCCGCGGCGAGACCATTTATGCGGCGTGCAAAACCCATACATTTGGCTCAATATAGGACCCCGTCCCCTTTTTATGATCGACATAAAGCGGAGCGAGTCCTCCGTTAAGCCGTACGGGGCCTTCCTGACCGAGGCTTTCAGGCGTTATCCAATCTTTCCAGAATTCGATTGGCTGTTCGACGACCATCGATCGGTCGCAAACTCCACTGAGCCTACCACCAGCCGCGACATGGCTTCGAAGCCAGGGGTCGAAGATCCGACCGCGATCGTCCTTCCAATCGACGTATTCAACCATATCGACGAGAGGATACTCGCGTTTGGCGCTCGGACGAACCGGCGCAATGACGCTCGAACATCCGTGCAATCCCGCGACCACGCTCATCGATTTGACTAAGTCCCTGGCGAGCCCCCGATGCCTTTGGTGCTCTGGTACCGAAATCGATAGGGCTCCGACGACGTTCGCAAAGCGCCCTTTCTGAGAACTTGCCGTTTCGACAATCCAATCCCATCCCTCGCGCGGCAGCGCCGTGTCATTCGCCAGGTTAAGTGGAACGCACATCCCCGTCGCCACGAGGTCTCCCGTCTCAGCTTCAGTCATGCACAGATGGCATTCAGGGTGGCGGTTCAGAAGTTCTTCATAATGCGCATGATGCGCGTGGGTGAAGTCGAGGAACGCCAGTTCGTCCCAGACCTCATTCTCCATTGCCACGCAAGCGTCGAATAGGTCGGGGCGGCTTTCGCAGGTATCGACCACAAACCTTTCGATCCGCTCTGACCCGATTTTGAGCGTCCGGACGTTCGTCGGCCGTCTTTCAAGAAGCTGTAGCACACTACCACTCGTATTGTCCCAATATGGAACGACGTTAAACGAAATGGTAATCAGCAGCAATGACCTCCCTAGCGCTAAAGCCCTACCTGAGATTGCGCACTGCAGCACGACACTTCTTTGAACAGAGATGTTGCAGACGTTGGCTCAACTTACCGCTCGGTGATCGTCGTGAGGGCTCGCGAATATTTACGTTAAGCTCTCATTGCGGCAATCTACGATGGCTTCTTTCATTCGCCCAACTTGGCGATCTCTTCCCGAAGCGAAGATGTTTGCAGTGGGGCGCGGGCCATAGCTAGCGCTACCAAACAGGTGGAGAGCGGGACCGCCTGAAGCAGCTCGTCAACGCGCGCTGCTTCGGCCATCATGTCGGCAATATCCTTTGGGCTTACGCGTGGGATCGAATTACTCATCGCCATTCCCCATTGTCACGCGACCGGTGCTCACGCTCTTCTACATGTTGTTGGATTATCCGGGTGCATCCTATTTGGATGCCGGTGCGGATCCAAATGCTTTAATGGATGGCTCCGCCTCAATGCTGCATTCCGTCCGAGACGAGAGTTTGACGGCTGCAATGAACCGTTTGCCGCTTAGTGCGTTCTGTTCAATCATGCGCACCGTGGCAACCGGCCACAATACAGAATGATGGACGCAGGTACTTTGCCGGCTTCTGACTGCGACAGCAACGCATTGGTACGCGCTGGCATCTAACCTATTCCGCGCGCGTGCGCCTCGCTGCTATAGCGACGATCTCAATTCTTAGGCAGCTTCCCGGCCTTCTTGAGTTCGAAATACTCCTCAATGGCCGCATTGTATTCGTCGACCGTCTCGGGCGGGTACTCGTCGACCATTTCTGCTATCAGGATCAGCCCCGTCTTTTTGAACGCATAGGCGAGCTCCGGAGGCAGGCTCGCGGAACCCATCGCGGCGAGCACGTCCTGCATCATTTTCGCTTCGTCGATAGGCGTGGGAACGTCTTTCGTCGGGTCGAAGAACATCGGGTCGCCTGGCAACGGATCCCGTCCAAACTGTTTTCGGAACGCCTCGAGCTGTTGTCGCTTGAGCGTGGCAATTCGACGTTTGCGCCAACCAGCGAAACGACGCTTCCCGATCCTGCCCATGTGCGAAATCTCCCAGCGCCGCCGAACAGGAGTCGGCTTTGCGAGGGAGAGCGTAGCAGTCCGCATTGACGTTCGTTACGGCTCTATACTGCCGGAAACACGCATTATCGGCAGTTCAAATATGACCATGAAAAGACATCCGACGACACCCAAGGTTGGGAATATTGAACGACAACATTCATTCGGCCGGGATCTCTGATCTCCTCCCACAACCAGAGCATTCTGAACCCGAATGCAGTTCCTGCGCCGAAAACAATTCCAAAGCTGATCACGTCGGACATGAAGAACTGCATGAAAAGGATAAGCGCGCCGGCGCCGATCAGCCCGAGCGCACACACAAAGGAGATCAGTCGCCTCATTTTGCTTGCCCCGCAATCGCAAATCAGATTCTGATGTTGCAATAGCAAGTATCCATTCCGCAAGCGGTTCGAGTTGTCGAAAATTACGCGGACAGCCGATGACGCTCAAAGAGCCGGACGTAGCCGATACCAGTGCAATCGCCGAATTCATCCGCGAGTGCGGCGATGCAGCCGCCAGAGCCGCCCCGACGAAGCGCTACCCGAAGCGCGCCAAACCTTCAAAGGAATGCCCAGCTTCCGCTCTTTCCCATCGCCCGCACGAAAGCGCTGCCGCCCAGCGTTACCTTGAGCGCCGCGCCGATCCGAACGCTAAGAGACAGCTCACTTTCACAAGGTGACGAGCAAACCAAGCACTGTCGACCATGATCAGCGGCGACCACGAGAAAGACCCGATCGCTGGCCCGCCTTGTCGCCATGGATACTTTCGCGACGGGATACTTCGAATTCTCTCGAACGCCATGCTCGATCAGCTCAAGGCCATCGCGATCGGATCGCTGCGGCATCTTTGACCCCGGAAAGCTCAGCCAAGCCATGTCTATGATCCAGGGGATAACTCCGCGAAAGCGAGTCAGAGGCCATGCTCGCAGTTCAGATGGCCGCTGTGCATATCGGAACCATGAAGGCCGGTGAGACAGCCATGGCGACCGCTCAAGCGCGTGAGCATCAGGACTGGGCCGGAACCGCAGCCTCGCCAAGCTCGGCCGCACATTCGCGACGCAGGTCGACACGCTAAAAAACCTGCGCCTCAACGGATCGCAGCACATTCATATTCATCATCATCGAACGGAAGAAAGCCCCCGGGGGGCCGCGACTTCCGGGAGGCAATCTCATGGATCAACGTTCGGGTCTCAAAGAAATCAGACTGAGCAATCTCCGCGCAGCCAGCCGCTGCAGCGCCAAATCAAAAAGATCGCAAAAGGCTTGCCGCGCCCCCGCGATGCGCGATCGTAGTGTCTGCTACTACCACGGCGGCAAAGCCGGCGCTCCAAAGGGCAAGCGTAATGGGAATTATAAGAGCGGTCTCCATACGAATGAGATCGTAGCGATAAAGCGTGAGATCGCCGGCATCCTGAGATCTGCGAGACAGCACTTGAGGGATTTGTAGGCTCCGGCATCCTTCGCATTGATCGAAGTTGGTAGCAAAACTCTTCCGATACGCGCCTCCGCTCGAGACTTACTGCCGCGGTCCGATGGCGTCACGTCGAGACCGCACACTTTCGATCTCGCATGTCACGCGAGGCCTCTCATCGCAACGGAGCTATTTTCCAAGAGAGGCAAGTCTATAGGCTTTGATCGCTTCACGATATACATTGCCGTATCTGCGGCTTCGAGAAGGGCTTTAGGCGTTATACCGTCCTGGGGTGACGTCGCGATACCGAAAGCGGCGCCGACGTGATGAATGTGGCCATTGACCTCAATGTCATTCGCCAGCGCTTCAATGAATCGCTGACCTATGTCGCGGGCTTGCTGGGGAGAGGAGATCGAACGGGTGACGACTGCGAACTCATCCCCGCCGAGGCGTGCGACTACGTCGTCAGACCTCGCCGCACTACGGAACCGCGCGGCGACGGCCATGAGAACTTCGTCTCCCTCCGCGTGTCCGAAGGTGTCGTTGATGGTTTTAAATCCGTTGAGATCGAGAAGGACTACAGTCGCACCAGTGCTTTCGGAAAGGTCCAATTCTAGAACGCGGAGAAATTCGCGGCGATTGGGTAGTCCGGTAAGTGGATCCGCCATCGCAAGGAAGCGTTGCTCGCGGAGTTCGAATTCAGCCTTTTCCCGTCGGGCGGCGTCTTGATGCTCCTCAAGCAAACGGCGCCAAACAAAGATTGCGGCGCAAAACACGAAAAGCAGGATGAGAGCTAAAATCTCTTCTTTGCAGATCGACTTTTCGCGTGGAGGCATTTCGCTCCACAGTTCGGCGAGGTCGTAGACCATCGCGAGGACGATTCCTGTGGTCATGGTCGTCGCCGCTAACGAAAGGTCGAAAACGCTTGTCTGGGGATGGCGCTTCATGATGCGCAATAGATTTCTAAGGGCGAACACGAATGTACCTTTCGGAAGCGTTCGACATTTTGAGGAAATTTGGGTTGAAATGCTGATAACGATTTGCTGCGACTTGAAAATAAGTAGGGCGACCTGTCAAAATCGACAGTCGTGATTGTCTGATCGTTACGCAGTAAGCAGATCTTTCTTGTCCGACCGCTCTGCACAATGCGCATCTTCGCCGGATCAAAGCTCCGCGCAAGCGCGCTTGCTTCGGATAAATCTTGCCCGGCCCATATCGGCTCAGGGCCATCTTCGAATTGGCCGAAGGATGTCGCAAGATCGCAAGTCTCGACATAGATCCGCTGAAATCTTGCAGCTTTGCGAGGTTGAGAGCATGGATGCGGCTTAAGTCGTGGGAGAACTTTGTAACCAACGACGAACAACTCGTATTGTGGCGTAGCGTTTTAAGGACCTCCACCATGTCAGGCAGTCATAAAGAAGATCTCGATCGACGCGATTTTATTATCGCGTCCATCGCCTCGGCCAGCGCATCAGCCGCTCTCGCCATCAACTCTAGTCCTGCGAATGCCCAGAACGAAGCGATACCCTCAGCCGGTTCGACATCAGGAACGGCCTATACTGGCGATATTATCCGGGGGAAGAAGGTCATCAGCGCGCTCAACGTTGGCGACCTGGAACCGGGGCGGAAGCACTTTTTATATTTTCAGGGCGTGGAGATGCCGACTGGGCAGCATTGGTATGTGTCTGTGACCGTTGCCAAGGGAGCTAAGCCGGGCAAGCGCGGCGTCCTGGTCAGTGGTGTCCATGGCGACGAGATGAGTTCTGTTCATACGGTCCAGACCCTGATGAATCAACTCGATCCGGCGCTGATGTCGGGCACGGTGATGGCGGTCACGGACGTGTCCAGCCCGGCCTTGGAAAGCGTGCAACGCAGGTGGCCCAACCAGGGAAGGGGCATCGATCTGATCGATATGAATCGGGAGTGGCCCGGGAACGAGAACGGCGCCACTGCACCCAGCCGACACGCCGGGCTTCTGTTCAACCGGCTGTTGCGGCCGAACGCCGACTTCGCGATCGACTTCCACACCGGGACAACGGGGTTCGAAGTCACCGCATTCAATATTGCCGGCATGGATGTGCCCGAGGTCAAGGCGATGGCGGAGCTTTATCCCGTCGGCCAGATCTTCGACAATCACGTATATCCCGGTGTACTGCACAACGCGTTTATGGACGTCGGCATCCCTTCCTTCACGCCGGAGATCGGCGCGGCGCGCGTCCTGGACCCCGAGATGATCTCTCTGTTCGTGGAAGGCACAACAAACGTCCTCAAGCACCACGGCATTCTTGCCGGACCAATGGGACGTACAAGCAAGGACTCGGGCGTCTTTGTCGGCAACAGCGCGTTCCCGATCCTGGCGACCCACGGCGGGCTCGTCGAGCATCTGGTTAAGCTCAACGACAAGGTCGAAGTTGGACAGAAGGTCGCTATTCAGCGCAACAGCTTCGGCGAAGTGGTTGCAGAGTATACAAGCGCCGTGGCTGGCGAGATGACGGGCCAGCGCAGCGATGCGATGTCCGAAGCTGGCAATCCCTTGGCATTTATTCTTTTCAACAAGGCGACGACGAGCGGCGTTGAGAGCTATCCCGAGTAATTCACCGCTCGCGCAGCAATTACAATAATGGTGGTTGCTCTGTGCGTTTGTCGGAGAAGATCTTCCTTGTCCGATCCCGACTGCGCAATCCACGTCTGCATTGGGTCGAAGCTCCGGGCGAGCGCATTGGTTCCTGCATGCCCCCGCCTCACATGCGGGCCCGATCAGCCTCGTCAACCAGACGCTTGGCCACGCCGATTTTGAAGACAACGCGTGTTTACACGCACGCCAGGCCGAACGAGAGTTCGAGCCGGATTCTAAATAGTTAGCTTGGGTGCATTGCGATGCCGTGGACACTGAAAATCGGACTCGGTCTTATGGCGCTCGGCGCCGCGCCTCTGTTGGCCATCATTGCCGTCGCCAAGCTCGGCTTGCTCAGCGATCCGAATCCGAACCCGATCGGCCCTGGGCTCTTCTTCGCTGCTACGTTTCCTCCCTCCGCGGTGCTGATCGCTGTCGGCGCTATTCAATGGCTGCGGCGCATGTAGCGGCGGCGGCTCTCAAGGCGGCAGAGCCTAGCAACCGGTCCGAAGCTCAAGCGTTGACCGGGGGGTCGCCCAAAGCTATTGGACTTTTTCAGCCCGGCGTTGCCACAAATGAACTAAACAGCGATTAGTTTCGTAAGCACAATCAACGGATAGCTCCCGCCATTAATTCTCGCGTATCAGAGCTTCGCGATGGTCAAATCCCAGTTGTTTCCCACTCCCTCTGAAGTCTCGCCCGCCGGACAAGCAAAACTCGCGGTGGCCCATAAGTTGGCCTGCGATGAACTTGTCAGGGAGTATCGATTCACGTCCGAAAAACTAGCGATTGCCCTCGAACCAATGACCATCATCTTACTGGAGCTGTACAGGATAGGTGAGAGAGACGAAGCTCAGCTCTGCATGCGTGCCGTCTGCAAGGCCTTAGGCACGGTCCTATGAGCCTAGATTGTTGTCGACAGGGCCCCGAACGCGTGCCCCGGCGGCGACGCTGAACCTCTCCGATCGCGATTATCACAATGTGGCGAGCCACGCTTCGGCGCGGTAAACTTTCGTCTCGGAAGTGGAACGCCCCGCAGCCGACAGGCATTGCTGTTAGCGGGCTTGGCGCCTGCTAACGATAACAGCCTTTAAGGAGAAGAACGTGAACTGGAGAACCTCTATTATTCTCGCCAGTGCGACGGCCTTCGCAGCTCTGGCGGGGCAAGCAATGGCTGGTGATCAGCCGTCGAACAACATGAAGTCCGACATGAATAATTCAGGTGCCGCCGGCGCATCGTCTGGCGAGCAAGGTAAAACCTCCGACCGCACCCCTGGAGATCCCTCGCCCGATCGCCTGCCGGGATCGACAAAATCCGGTGCTCCAGGAGTAGGTGCGGCTCAGACGCCGGAAGGCACCTCAGACCGGACCCCGCAGAACGACAACATGACTAAGTGATGATCAGAAAGGGCGCTCGGGGGCGCCCTTTCCATTTCGGGCTGGCAATCATGATGATTTGAGGGGGTTGCTCATTCGCCGAAAATGGCGACCGCTCATGTTGCCGGCGAAGCGATGGCGAGCTAGATCGACAACGGAGAAACGGGAACGGCGGCCAGCAAGTGAGGCCAGCCATGAAGATCAGAGATTTCATCCAACGCGGGCGCGGGCTTTATATGCAGTGCCCAGGGTCCGCATCCCGGCGGCGGCGTCATGAGCACCCGGCGCGGCGCTCGATCTTTCTCGGTTTGAGCCGGACATGGATCACGAGGAACTCCGCGCAGGCTTCGATGTTCGATCTGCGGTCGGCGCGACGATCCGGGTGCTGCTGGTACCTCAGCCAGATCGGCAGATGCGGCACGGGCAGCAGCGCTAATGGACCCGAGGCCATAGCCTGCACGCGGGGGGAGTGAGGCGGGGAAACGGGCCCCGGGTCCGATGCCAGAGTGTGTGGCTGCTCTGACAGACATCCAAATTTCACTCGACCGGTTTCGTTCCCGTTCAACACCATCAAATTTCTGTCGCACTCAAGAAAGACGGCGTCAGGCAACCGACGGCGCGCTTGACATGGCCTCTTTTTGAGCCTTTAGGCTTCGCTGAAAGCATTGGTAGGGTGGCCCATGCGTGCGCGACGGATTCTGGAAAACGCGGGCGCTTTCAATCCGGTTGAGATGGCGCGGCTTCAATCTGCATTCGATGCCGCCTGGGGCCAATTAGCACCCTCCATTGTGCCGGTAGACCATACCGACGCGCGCGAGCTGCTTGCAACGGTCATCGTCTCCGTATCGAAAGTCCGGTCGGACCTTCAGCCGAACGAAATCGTGCCGACGGCACTGCAACTTTTCGATGAGATACAAGCAGGCAGGCGACCGCCGCCGTGAGCAGCTTATTTCTTTCTGGCTTTTCTGGCGAGGTTTCACGGCACGGTTGTTTCGACCGAGCGTCTATCTGCTCCACATTAGGACGCCGAATTCCGGCCTGACTGTACAATTTTGAGAAAGTCGTCAAATAACGCCCGAAACATCGGCAATGGGAGGATAGCGATGGGCGCTATAAGCACCATCGCGATCACCGCGAAAAGGACGTTTACGCGCTTGGAATACTTAGCCAGAAAGTTGTTTCGCCGCTGATCCATACTGTGGCCAGCTGCATCGGCTGTGCCAACGACGGACCTCAGTTGTTATCGAGGGAGGTCCGAGGCTTCGCCGTTTCACGACACACATGTGGATTTCTTTGATAATTGTCCGTGGGCATCAGTCTGAGACCGCAACGCAGGTATGGTGATGGCGCGCGGCTAGGTTAGCTCCCGAAAAGTCGGCTCTCCACCGGCCTGCCGCGCTTCCACCCTTGGAGGCGCGAGGAGAGCGCTATGTTCAGGTCATCAGGAAAGATCGTAAGTTCGCTGAATCGGCGCGCAAATGGCGACTTACCTCGTGTTTTCGAGCGGCAGAAAATTTCCGAATTCTCCTTCGAAGATACGCTTATACGCCGGAGGAACTGCCGCCGGAATGTTGGCACTGCTGCGGCGCATGATTACCGCGAGGCTGCGGGCGATGCGTGATAGAGCGATCAGGACGCAACTTATCGGTCATTGATGGCTGCAATGAACCTCTTTCAAAGCCGCGGACTTCCGCTCAGCCGCTTTTCGATCTTTTCTTGTATGATCGAATTCGTCTTGACGCACTTCCCCGCTTCTCAAAGCAAAAAGTCATGGCGTCGGTGGAGACGACGAACCCAAGATTATAGCGAGCATCGGATGGGCGTATCTTGCTGCGGCGTTGAAGGCCAAATATGTGCTAGATCGCAGCAAGTCTAAAGCTCAGCGCATCGCACTCTTAATTGACCTTGAGACCGTCGGCGTTGAAATGGATCTTGAAAGATCTTTGGTAACCGGCAGCGCCAGAGCAACGACAAGGTCGAAAAGCGCCAGAGAACATTGGGAAAGATATTCGAGGAATTCCAGAAAGGAGAATATCGGCGCGCCGGAGATCGGATAGACGGCAAAGAGATGAATTTTGCTCAGTGCGTGTTCGACAATCTCACCATCAACGTTGAAGGGGCGCCAAGGCTTGTCTTGGATCAATTATATCACGTTGGGATACGAGAAGCGCGTCGCTTTTTTTTGAATAATGGAGCGCCGACCAACACTTCTGTCTGACGTCGGGGCTGACTTAACAGTCCATATTCGTTAAGTCTGTCTCTTATCGTAACACTCGTCACCAAGGACAATCAAATCGAGGTTCACGAACAATGGATGTCAACGCCCATTTTCCCCTCAGACCCTATTTCTTCCAGTAACATGCTCCGCTTGACCAGCTGCTGACGATGAAAGAATTGCCGCGCGACCTCTCTGAGTCGGACGTCTGTCTATAGGATCGTCGACGGCGGTCCTTCTGCCAGCCCCTATCAAAATCGGCAAATCGCGCATCGCCTGGCGGGCATCGAGCATCGCCCGCTGGCTTGCCGAAAGGCAGCTGGCAGCGTGATCGCGGGTCTCACAACCCGAAAACAAAACAGCCGCCCCGACGGACATCGGAAGCGGCTGCAAATCATCTTTCCAGGACGCTTCTCATTATCATGTTCCGCGTGGCCAGAGCAAGGCCGAGGCGTCCCTTTTGAAAAACAATTGGGACAGACATGACCTTCCATTTCCGCAGATTTTCTGACGAAGTCGACACGCAGGCAAAAGCACGTTTTCTCCTCCGAAATGCTACTCGCCGATTGTTGCACCCTGCGACGCTGGATCGATTGATCTCGCTGGCAAGCGGATTTTCTCCGCCATGCCCGACTGATGCGCGGCTCGTCGATCGACTGATGGGCTCCCTTGCGATGCGCGGAGGTGCCCTATGAGCATCGCCGCGCTCGATTATATTCAGCCCATTTCGGCGCCTCCGACTGAAAAGCTTCTTTTGTGGGCGATCGCCGAACAGGGCCGATAAAACCGGCCGCTGCTGGCCCTCTCGCAAAAAGCTCATCGAGGACACCGGTCTCTCCCTGGCTTCTGTGAAACGGGGTCTGACTCAGCTCGAGCGGAAAGGCATCATCAGGCGATCGGAACGGCTGCTCGATGCTGGCCACAAGCGAGTGGTCGTGATCGAGCTTTTGTTCGTCTTTGAAGACACCCGAGAGAAGTCCGACAACGGCTCACACGGAGCCCCTAGTGAGGCTCGCCATGAGCCCCCCCGGCTCACGGTGATACCAGCCCCCGGCTCACAGTGAGCCCTCTATATAAGGAAGAACCCAAAGAAGAACCGAAAGAGGAACCAAAAAGAGAAATTCGCGTCGCTGACGCTCGCGATGCGATCCTTCGAATTGACCCTATCGGAAACCTCATCCCCCGATCCTCTCGAAGCGTTCCATTCGTACAATCAAGCTGCAGAGGAAATCGGACTTCCGGTTGCGAGGTCACTTCCGCCAGGCCGGCGCAAATCGCTCAATGCCCGGTTCCGAGAGCACGGCGTCGGAAGCTGGGCGATCGTCCTCGCTAACATTCGCGCCAGCGATTTCCTGCAGGGCAAGAATGATCGCAGATGGCGGCCCAATCTCGATTGGATCATCAAACCCGAAAACTACGCCAAGATCCTCGAAGGCAATTACGCGCCTGCCTTGTCCGCGCCGAAGCCGGATCGATCCGACAAGGTCTTCGTGCCTTCCCGCTGGGGACCGGGCAAATGGGTGCCCAAGGCAGCGGAGGCTGTGCAATGAATCAGCATTTCCGCCTCGCCGAACCGATGGTCCTGACTTTGGGGGAACGTCTCGCCGACGAATGCCGCGTTCAGGGCCTGCGCCACGTCGCCGACGTTTCCGCGCCGTATCAACTGCTCGACAGCGACGGCAAACTTCGCTCTGAGTTTTCGTTCTTCGAGTCGTACGTGATCCTCATTCCGCCGGGCGGTGAAGCCCTCCGCGACGACATCGCGATCAACGTCGGCGATGATCGCTGCAGGTGGGCCTATGTCCCGGATGACCCGCGGAACATTCCCGCCGCGGTGATGGCCGCAAAGCGGATGTGGATCGATGAAATCGCTCGTCTGGATGACATCCCCGATCCTGGCCCGGTGAAACTGTTTGAAACGGGATTTGCCGAACTCGATCGCTATGGTTTGCGCCTCACGACGCCGGCGTTCATGCCGATCGTCGGACCCTATGGCTCTGGCAAATCGATCTTTCTCCGCCAGCTCCTGATCAATCTCTGGCGCCTTCACGGCTGGAGGTTTTTGCTCACATCGTTCGAAGAGAGGGTCAAGCCGCGATTTCAGCGCGATCTGCGCCGGCATCTCATCGGCACCGTCGAGGAGACGTGGACGGAACAGGACATCGATCACGCTGACGCCGAGCTCAATCGGGCTGCTGTTTTCCTCCGTCGGAAGCGCAACACCTTGCTTGATGCCGACAGGTTGATTGACCGTATCGAGTACGCCGTCCGGGTCTACAGGACTCGCGTCGTCGCGATTGATCCTGTCAACGAGATTGATCACCAGGTTCCGCGCGGCATGGCGAAGACCGACTACATCGGCAATTTCATCATGCGATTGAAGCAGCTCGCCGACGATTACAACCTGTTGATTATCTGCGCACTTCATCCCCCCAAGGACGGCGTCGAAAAGCGCCTGCAGAAAAGCGGACTTCTGACGCTCAATGACGGCGCCGACAGCGCCAATTGGGGCAACAAGGCCGACATCGGTTTTTGCATGTGGCGGAACCTGCACGGTCCGACGCTGCTCCACATCGACAAGATTAAAGATCACGAGACGATGGGTCGTCCGACGCTTTGTGAAATGATCCACGATTCCGCTCTCAATCGCTTTCGGGTGGGGCGGATTGGCTACGAAATCCTTCGAGACGATGAGGAAACATCATGAGCGAATTACTCGCACTATCGGATGAGATTTCGCTGTCTTCCTCGGATGTCGCTGACTCTGATGCGGTGGAAGAATACCGAATGATCGGAATTGCGGAGGTTCGCCGAATGATGGCCGGAATGTCAGTCAAGCAGATTGATAGACTTGTCGTGGCCGGGCATTTCCCAGCGCCGACGTTCATTTCCCCCAATCGTCGCGCCTGGCGGTTAAAGGCGGTTGTCGCGTTTCTGCAGGAACGTGAGAGCGTCGGTCAGAACAAGCGGGCATACAGTACGCATAAAAAAGCCCAGGGCTCACGTCGGCCCGAGGCGGTCAGCGTCGAGATCATCGGAAACGACTGCTGTATCCCTGTTAAGGGCAGTCCTAGCGCGAAAGCTGCGCAATTCTCTGATGACGAAATTCCCTACTAACGAGGATTCTCATGCCGTTTTTCAGAGCGCTCTTTCACGGCACGCCCGAGACAGATAGCGACGCTTCTCGCGTGGCTATGGTGCTGTCCGACAATGATCTGGTCGCACTTGAAAGCCTGCTCGGCAAAGTCGCTTACGAGCATGCCGAGCCTGTCATGCGCGCTCTGCGGGCTGCCGCAGCGATGCAGCGAAATGCGGGCCTGTGCGAGATCGTCGAGCAGGTCTTGGAACTACACCGAACAGCCCTCGAGTACCGTGATCAATCATCCACTGAGGAAACATTTCACTGATCCATCACGCTGGCGGGTTGGGAGGCCTCGCCGGCAAACGGGAACGCAAGCATGGCGAGTCACACACATAACCCTGGCACAACCTGGCCTGTTCTGATGCGGGCCAAGACCGCGGCGGCCTACCTTGACGAAGCGTCCGTCGAATCGTTTCGACGTCGCGTCGGCTCGGTCTATCCGCGACCTGTGAACATCTGCGGCCGCGGCGAGCTTTGGCTCAGAGAAGACCTCGACAAATCAATCGATCGGTTGTCCGCTCGGATAGACAGAATCACCGATGCTGCGGAGGTGCTCTGACGCGAATGAGAAAACCAGCCAACTGGCCACGCTACATGCTGGCCAAGCGGCTCAGGGATAATCGTATCGCGTACTACTGGAGCCCTCACAAACGAGATTTGAAGTCGGGTTGTACGATGCGCCGCGAGGCGCTCGGCACCGGATTATGCCTCGGCGATCGATCGGGCGGAGCTTCTGAACAAACACCTTGACGCTTGGCGGCAAGGCCGATCCGATGTGAAGTCGCTCGATACCGGAAACCGGTTCGGCTCGCTGGGGTGGTTGTTCGAGCGTTATCGGAGATCTTCGGCGTTCGAGCGAGTGTCGGAGCGTAGCCGGCCCGAATATCGGCGCGCTCTGGATCGTATCGAGAATCTCGAAGACGAAAACCGGCGGTCGAGTGGCTGATCTTCCGGCGGCGTCGATCTCGCCAGCAGCGGTCGATAAGTTGTATGCAATGCTACAGAACGGCCCGCGCGGAAAGCGCGTGCGCCAAGCGAACCTGTCTATCGATATAGCCCGCCGAGCTTGGGACGTCATACACCGCACGAACCCCTCCTCCGTGCCAACGGAAAACCCGTGGCGTGGTGTGCTGCGAGTGACGACGAAGAAGCCAAAGCTGGCGGCGAGCCGAGCGGACGCTTATGCGCTGGCCAACAAGCTCAGGGAGCTCGGTGAGCCCCATCTCGGCGCCGCAGCGCTCATTTGCTTCGAGTGGCTGCAGCGACCTGAGAACGTGCTTGATGGAAAGATTACATGGGCAGACTACCGGCCTGCAGATAGGCCACATCACGTCCGAGTCTTTCACCACAAAACTGGTGAAGTTGTATGGATGCCCCTCGAGGATGCAAACGGTCGGCTGTACGCAGAGCTGGAGGCCTACTTCGCCAACCTTCCCCGGCTCGGATTGCCTATCGTCTTGACCTCAGGAGAGCGCGGTCCCGCACGCACCTATTCCAAAGTCTATGCCCAGCGCCGCGTACGTGAGGCGAGAGTCGCTGCTGGACTACCCGATCACATAACGCTCGATACCTGCCGTCATGGCGGCATGACGGAGCTCGGTGACGCTGAACTGACTGAGCAAGGCGTGATGACTCTCTCCGGTCACAAAACACCTCAAGCCGCTCGCCTGTATGTCAAGCGCACAGAGCATCAGCGGATGAATGCCGCGCGGAAGCGTCGAGATTGGGTTGATGGGAACGAAGCCGGAGCAGACGTCAGAATAGAACGCCCGACCGCAAGTCAGAATGAATGGAAGAAAAAGGGCTAAGTAATTGAAAAGATTTGGCGCTCCCTACGGGAGTCGAACCCGTCTTTTCAGATTGAAAATCTGACGTCCTAACCGATAGACGAAGGGAGCGTCCGTCGGTTCAAGAGGCACCCTATAGTCGGCTTTGGGCGTCCTTGGCAAGCAGGCGCCGACGCCCGTTCCTGCGACAGGATGGGCCGCATAACGCGAAGGCCCTGTTTCCTATTGGCGGCGCGGGTCGGCGGCGTCCTCGATCTGCATCTCGATGCGCTCGCGGCCGCCCCAGGTGTCCCTTCTCAGGTGGCCCGCGACGTGGAGCGGCATCCCGCTTGCCGACGTCAAAAGGTCGCCCAGCGGCTGGCCCGCCGCCCGGAACGCAACGCCATCGACCCGAGAGCCGTCGCCGCCTTCAAGGATGACGCGGACATGCGCGCCGGCAATGATCTTGCCGAACTTCACGCGATGCGCCGGCAGCGCGAAGCGCGCCTCAGCATTGCCCTGACCGAACGGACTGACGCGCTCGATCAGGTCCATCAAGTCCGGCGTGGCGCCGGAGGCGACGAGCGACGCGTCGATGTCGAGGTGCGCCGTATCACCGGCGGCCTGGGCGGGCGAACCGAGATGATCCTGCAGGAACTGCTCAAGCAGGGCGAGGCCGTTGCGGCTGACCGTCAGACCGGCTGCCATGGCGTGGCCGCCGCCCTTTGCCAGGAGCCCGGCTGTCACCGCCGCGCGGATAGCGGCGCCAAGGTCAATACCAGGAACCGAGCGCAGCGAGCCCGTGCCCATTGCCGTCGCTTCCCAGGCGATGACGCACGCAGGTCGGCGGAAGCGTTCGACTAGGCGGCTCGCAACAAGGCCGACGACACCTTTATGCCAGGCGTCGGAAGCGACGATGAGGATGGCACGGGCGGGATTATCCGTGAGTTGGCGATCGGCGAGCGCCATCGCCTCTTCGAGCACCAGCGCCTCGATATCCTTGCGCTCTTTATTCAGCCGATTGAGAACTTCGGCGATGTGTTGGGCTTCGACTGGGTCGGACGTCGATAGAAGCGTGGCGCCCAGCGCGGCATTGCCGATGCGGCCGCCGGCGTTGATGCGAGGTCCAAGAATGAAGCCCAAATGGTATGGTGTCGGCGCGACCGACAATCCGGCGGCATCCGCCAGTGCGGTCAGGCCGGCATTCTCTCTCGCGCGCATAACCGCGAGGCCTTTTTTGACATAGGCGCGATTGAGTCCGACAAGCGGGACCACGTCTGCAACCGTCGCAAGTGCCACCAGATCCAGCAGCGCGAGGAGATCGGGCTCGCGCTCTCCTTTGTAGTGTCCGCGTCGCCGAAGCTCGCGCGTCGTCGCGACAAGAACCAGGAAGACGACCCCCGCCGCGCACAGCATCCCCTGCCCCGAAATATCGTCCTGGCGGTTGGGATTGACGAGGGCGTTGACGTCCGGGAGGCGTTCGTCGGCCTGATGGTGGTCGATAACGACGACGTCGGCGCCGAGATTGCGGGCGGCGGCTAGGGGCTCGTGGCTCGTCGTGCCGCAGTCGACCGTGACGACGAGCTTTGCGCCCTCGTTGACGAGCGTTTCGATCGCGGCGGTGTTGGGACCGTAGCCTTCGAACAGGCGATCCGGGATGTAGATGCGCGCGGGCGCATCGTGGAATTCCAGGAAGCGCTTCAGGAGCGCCGACGAACAGGCGCCATCGACATCATAATCCCCAAAGATCGCGACTTTTTGTTTTGCGTCGACGGCGTCGGCGAGGTGTGAGGCCGCTTTGTCCATATCACGCAAGCTGCTCGGGTCGGGCAGCAGCGCTTTGAGCGTCGGATCGAGGAACGTCGGCACCGCATCGAGGCCGATGCCGCGGGCCGCGAGAACACGGCCCATGAGATCGGGCAGGCCATAGCGCTGGCTGATCGCCGTTGCGATGGGCTTCAGTTGAGCGGGCAAGCGCTCGCGCCACGCAAAGCCGCGTGCGCTTTTGATGACGCCGAGAAACGAATGCTCGGCCGTGCCGGATTCGATGTCAGCTGCCGCGAGATTAGTCCGCAATCGATCCCCCGCCGTTACGCCGCCTTGGCGGCTTCGTTCAGGTTGTAGGTCGATTCGGGCCTTCGGACGGCATGCTCTCGTGTTGTCTCCACAATCAAGTGCGCCCCCGGCTCCTTAAACGAAGCGCGAGCCGACGTTGCGCACCCTCGACTTGATGCGGCGCACGGTGCCCGTTTTCGAGCGCATGACGACGGTTTCCGTTTCCGCGAAGTCGCCGTGGATATGCACGCCCTTCAGCAGCGAGCCGTCGGTGACGCCGGTTGCGGAAAAGACGACATCGGCGGAAGCCATGTCTTCGAGACTGAACTTACGCTTGATGTCGGAAATGCCCATCTTCTCGGCGCGGATGCGCTCTTCATCCTTCATCGGCATCAGGCGACCCTGGATCTGGCCACCGATGCAGCGGAGGGCTGCGGCTGCAAGAACGCCCTCGGGCGCGCCGCCCGAGCCCATGTAGATGTCGATGCCGGTTTCCTTCGGGTCGGTCGTCCAGATGATGCCGGCGATATCGCCATCGGGAATGAGCTGTACGCCGGCGCCGGCTTCGCGGACGGCGCGGATCAATTCAGCATGGCGTGGGCGATCGAGGATACAGGCCATGATCTCGGAGATCGGCACGCCCTTCGCCTTGGCGAGGGCCGTGAGATTTTCAGCGGGCGTGGCATCGAGATCGACGACGCCATCCGGATAACCCGGACCGACGGCGATCTTGTTCATGTACATGTCGGGCGCGTGCAGCAGCCCGCCCTTCTCCGAAATGGCGAGAACGGCGAGCGCATTCGGCATGGCCTTGGCGCAGATCGTCGTGCCTTCGAGCGGGTCGACGGCGATATCGACTTCCGGGCCTTCGCCGGTGCCGACCTTCTCACCGATGTAGAGCATCGGTGCTTCGTCCATCTCACCTTCGCCGATCACGACCGTGCCGCGGATCTCGACACGGCCGAGTTCGCGGCGCATGGCGTCGACGGCAGCCTTGTCGGCAGCTTTCTCATTGCCGCGGCCGACAAGATGTGCAGCAGCTATCGCCGCGGCTTCGGTGACGCGTGCGAGTTCGAGCACCAGAATTCGATCGAGACCCGGCCCGTGCGTGCCACTCGACTGTTCAGCCCTGCTCATGATCCTTGTCCTTCCACGGTGCCCAGAGTGACGATTATAGCTCTTCGATGCGTATCATTTGCGGGCGCTCGGTGACGTTACCGTCTTTCTCTATCGCTTCGAGCGCCTTGCGGATGGCTTGTTCGGTCGTTTCATGCGTGATGATGATGACCGGCTGATCTCTATTTGTCGGCGCCCGCGACCCGATCCGCGGCGCGTGCAAGGTCTGCGGCCGGTGCTGCACGATGCTCTCAAGCGAAATATTCTGGTCGCCCATGCTCTTGGCAACATTGGCCATGGCACCGGGTTTGTCGTAGAGAGCGAGGCGGACGTAATAGGAGCCGTAATGCCGATCGAGCTTGGCGCGCTTGTGCGCCCTGAGCTTTGCGGTCGGCGTGAGGAACGGCGGAACGATGAGACCGCGGGCGATATCGAGGATGTCCCCGGCGACGGCAGACGCCGTCGGCTTGGCGCCGGCTCCGGCGCCGACAAGCAGAATGGTGCCGGAAAAGTCGCCGTCGATCGCAACAGCGTTGGTGACGCCCGAGACCTCTGCGATGGCGGAATCCTTGTAGACCAAGGCCGGCGACACGCGCGCTTCGATCCCGGATTCGGTTTCCATCGCGACGCCCAGAAGCTTGATGCGGTAGCCGAGGCTGTCGCTCGCCTCGATGTCGGCCTGGGTAATCGATTGAATACCTTCGACGTGGATCTGCTCGAAGGCGACACGCGTGCCGAACGCGAGGCTCGTCAACAGCGCGAGTTTATGTGCGGCGTCGAAACCGCCGATATCGAACGTCGGGTCGGCTTCCGCGTATCCGAGCGCCTGCGCCTCTTTCAGAACGTCAGCGAATGGGCGATTTTCGCTTTGCATCTGCGAGAGAATGTAGTTGCAGGTGCCATTCAGGATACCGTAGACGCGCTTGACGCGATTGGCGCCAAGGGCTTCGCGCAGTGTTTTGATGACGGGGATGCCACCGGCAACGGCCGCTTCGAAGTTCAGGGCGACGCCGTTCTTCTCGGCTAAGCGCGCCAGTTCGAAGCCATGCTTGGCGAGCAATGCTTTGTTTGCCGTGACGACATGCTTCTTCGCGCCCAGCGCGGCTTCGACAGCGGCCTTCGCAATACCGTCCTCGCCGCCAATCAACTCGACGAAAACCGAGTTCGACGGATGCACCGCGAGCGCCACGGGATCGTCGAACCATTCGACGCCGTCAACTGCGATGCCGCGCTCCTTGCTGCGATTGCGCGCTGAAATACCGGTGACGCGTATTTCGCGGCCGATAAGGTTCGCGAAGTGCGGGCCGTTGGCCTGAAGCAGCCCGAGCAGTCCGCCGCCAACCGTGCCTAGTCCGGCAATGCCGAGTGTGAGAGGTTCCATGTTTTCGATTATCGGATCGCGGACTTCTGTGAGGGGAAAACGGGAGCCGAGGCTTCCGTCGGATCGGAGAAAAGCTTCTTGATCGAACGCGCGGCCTGGCGAATGCGCTGCTCGTTTTCGACGAGGGCTATGCGAATGAAGCCTTCGCCGTACTCGCCGAAACCGATGCCGGGAGACACCGCGACATCCGCCTTCTCGATCAGCATCTTCGCGAACTCGATGGAGCCCATGGCGCGGTAACGCTCGGGGATCGGCGCCCAGGCAAACATCGTCGCCGGAGGCGGCGGAACGGAGAAACCCGCCTTCGTGAAACTATCGACAAGGACGTCGCGACGGCTTTTGTACATCGCGCGAATTTCATCGACGCAGTCCTGGGGCCCGTTAAGCGCCGCGGCGGCGGCTACCTGGATCGGCGTGAAAGCGCCATAGTCGAGATACGACTTGACGCGCGCCAGGGCGCTGATCAGCCGTTCGTTGCCGACAGCGAAGCCCATGCGCCAGCCCGGCATGTTGTATGTCTTCGACAGCGACGTGAACTCGATGGCGATGTCCTTGGCGCCCGGCACCTGCAAAATCGAGGGCGGCGGATTGTTGTCGTAGTAAAGCTCGGCGTAGGCGACGTCCGACAGGATGATGATGTCGAGCTTCTTCGCGAGCGCCACCGCTTCTTTATAGAAGTCGAGATCGACGGTCATCGCCGTCGGGTTCGACGGGTATGACATCACGACCGCAAGCGGCTTCGGGATCGAGTGCTTCGCCGCGTGCTCGATTGCGCGGAGGTAGTCGTCGCCATTGCTGGCCGGCAGGTTGCGGATTGCGGCCCCTGCGATGATGAAGCCGAAGGCATGAATTGGATAGGTCGGGTTCGGCACCAGCACGACGTCACCCGGGGCGGCAATGGCCTGGGCGATGTTGGCGAAGCCCTCCTTCGAGCCGAGGGTCGCGACAATCTCCGTTTCGGGATCGAGCTTCACGCCGAAGCGGCGGTCGTAGTAGGCCGCCTGAGCCTTACGCAGGCCGGGGATGCCCTTGGATGCCGAATAGCGATGCGTGCGCGGCTTGTTGATCGTCTCGATGAGCTTATCGACGATGTGGCGGGGGGTTGGCATGTCGGGATTGCCCATCCCGAGGTCGATGATATCGGCCCCGCGCGCCCGAGCGGCCGCCTTCAAACGGTTCACTTCCGCAAAAACATACGGTGGCAGGCGTTTGATGCGGTGAAATTCTTCGCTCAAAGATCTTTATCCCTCGGCACCGCAGCAATGGCAGCGAAAATCGTCACGGTTCATGCGAAGCTCAAAGACGGCCATTTAACCAAGCGCACCCTCGCGATAGGTCTTGGTGACCGCCTCTTTACGCTTGCGTGCCACGTCCCGTCCAGTACCGCAGCGCGACGAACCGCCGAACGGCGTTAAGCGCTCTCTGTCGGAATAATTTTGCACTGCAAGAGTAAACGTGCCGCGGTCACGGTGATGCCATCTCTCCCTACCTATTGCTAGGGCCACCATGACCGATTCGCGCTTGATTCCACGGCTGTCTTGACGGCAGAGTCGCTGGGGTTTTGGCGATATCGCGCACCGTGCCGACGGGACAAGAAACCTTAGAAAGCCTTCTGAAGCCGCTATGCCGCAAGACAGCCACGAGTTGCCACCCATCTTCGCCAGCTACCGGATCCCGGATCCCGAGATTTTTGCCGCCAACCTGCTCAAGGCGTTCGAGCAGGGAAGCACGGCTTTTGCTCAGCTTGCGGAGCGTCCGGATTCGAAGATAGGGCCCTATACCCCGGCAAGCGAATTCTCCGCTGCGACCGAAACGCTTTCATCCCTGGTAAGGTTGTGGCTTTCCGACCCCGTCAGGCTTTCGGAAGCCCAGGCGGAATTCGTCAGCCAGTTCGCCGCGCTCTGGAACAACGTTCTCGCCCGCATGCTGGGGATGGACGTGGCACCGCTCATCGCGCCTGGACCCGGGGACAACCGCTTCAAGGACCCGGAATGGGATCGCAATCCCTTTTTCGATTTCTGCAAGCAGGCTTACCTTCTGGCCTGCAAATGGGCCGAAGACCAACTTGCGACGACGCCGGGGCTCGATGAGGCCGGGCGGCATCGCGCCGAATTCTATTTGAAACAGCTGACAAGCGCCTACTCGCCCTCAAATTTTCCGGTGACGAACCCCGAAGTTTTCCGCGAGACGCTGGCGTCGAATGCCGAGAACCTTCTGAAGGGTGCGCACCAACTCACCGAAGATATGAAGCGATCGGGCGATCTGATGAAGATCAGCCAAACCGACGCAAACGCTTTCGAGCTCGGCCGCAATCTCGCGACGACGCCCGGCAAGGTCGTCTTTCAGAACGAGCTTTTGCAACTTATCCAATACAACCCGACGACGGAGAAAGTCCGCGAACGGCCGCTCCTCATGATCCCGCCGTGGATCAACAAATATTACATCCTCGATCTGACGCCCGCGAAAAGCCTCATCAAGTACGTCGTCGATCAGGGCTTCACGGTATTCATCGTCTCGTGGGTCAATCCCGACGAGCGGCTCGCCGACAAGACGTTCGAAGACTACGTGCTCGAAGGCATTCTCGAAGCGGTGCGCGCGGTACAGGACGAGACGGACGTCGAGAAGATCAACGTTCTCGGCTATTGCGTCGGCGGTACGGCGCTGTCGACCGGCCTCGCCTACCTCGCCCAGCGCGGCGAAGAGCCGTTCCAGTGCTGCACGCTGCTGACGACGCAGGTCGACTTCTCGCTCGCGGGCGATCTGCTGCTGTTCACGGATGACTTGCAGCTCGCGAGCCTCGACGCGCTGATGTCCGAGCGTGGCTTTCTCGACGGCTCGCGCATGGCCAACGTCTTCAACATGATGCGCCCTCGCGACCTCATCTGGCCGTACGTCGTCAACAACTACCTGCTCGGCAAGAAGCCGTTCCCGTTCGATCTGCTGTACTGGAACCAGGATTCGACGCGGATGGCGGCCGCCAATCACAAATATTACCTGCGCGAGTTCTATAACGAGAACCGGCTGGCGCGGGGCGACATGACGCTCGGCGGCATCAGGCTCGACCTCAAGAAGATCAAACTGCCGATCTTCTCTGTCGCGGCGCGCGAGGACCATATCGCGCCTGCAGCTTCCGTCTTCCGCGGCATTCAGATGTTCGGTGGCCCTGTCGAGTTCGTCCTCGCCGGTTCGGGGCATATCGCAGGCGTCGTCAATCCACCGGAAAAGGTCAAATACCAGTATTGGACCGACGGCAAAGCGATGGCGAGCGTCGCCGACTGGCAGAAATCGGCCATCGAGCATCCGGGGTCATGGTGGCCCTACTGGGTCGACTGGCTGCAGCAGCAATCTGGCGGGTGGATCCACGCCCGCGTTCCGGGAAAGGCGCTCAGCGTGATCGAGGACGCGCCCGGCGCCTACGTCAAAGCGCACTAGCCGGGATTTGCGCCGCGCTCGCTGCGCGGCGCATCCTCTGTTACGCCAGTTCGAATTCGCCCTCGTAGTCGACCGGCCAGAGGACCGTGAAATCCTCACCGTCGAGAGCACGAAACGCGACGGCATTGATATCAAGCTCATCGGACGCGTCCTCGACAATCGGCTCGATCTTCTCCCAGACTTTCGCCGCGTTTTTTGCGAGCAAAACGAGATTGATCACGCCCTCGCCGGGCTCGTGGCCATCGACCTCGGCCGTCGTCGAGGCGCCGAGCGCTTCGATCAGGCGATCCTCGAGCGCGATGACCTTGTCGAGCGTGTCGTCGTCGTCGCCCTGAAACTGAAGAACAAGCTGGTGGTTCATGGTCCATTTCCCGTGGGCATCTAAACAGCAGCGAGCGCCTGTTCGAGATCGCCGATAATATCGTCTATATCCTCGATGCCGATCGAAAGCCTGACAACGTCCGGCCCTGCTCCGGCGGCAATTCGCTCGTCATCCTGTAGTTGCCGATGCGTCGTCGATGCCGGATGAATGACAAGGCTTCGCGTATCGCCAATGTTGGCGAGAAGGCTGAAAAGCTGCAAGCCCGAAACCAGCTTCACGCCCGCTTCATATCCGCCTTTGACGCCGAAGGTGAATACGGCTCCCGCACCTTTTGGACAAATCTTTTTCTGCAACTCATGGCTCGGGCTCGCTTCGAGGCCGGCGTAGCTGACCCAGGCAATTTTCGGATGGGCATCGAGCCATTTCGCGACGGCCAGAGCGTTGTCGGACTGGCGTTGCATCCGCAGAGGCAGCGTCTCGGCGCCTGTGAGCAGGAGAAAGGCGTTGAATGGCGAGATTGCGGGACCGAGGTCGCGCAGCCCCAAAACGCGCGCGGCGATGGCGAAGGCCATCGGGCCGAAAGCTTCCGCCAGCTTCATGCCACTGTATGAGGGGTTAGGCTCGACAAGCGATTTATAGCGGTGGGGACTTCCCAGCCAATCGTATGTCCCGCAGTCGATCAGGGCGCCTCCGATCGAATTGCCATGGCCGCCGATGAACTTCGTCAGGCTATGGACGACGATATCGGCGCCGAATTCCTTGGGTTTGCAGAGGTAGGGCGTGGCAAGCGTATTGTCGACGATGAAGGGAACTCCCGCCTTTTTGGCGACGGCTGCGATGGCCGGAAGATCGACGACAATTCCCCCGGGGTTGGCGATGCTCTCGCAGTAGACGGCGCGCGTCCGGGGCGTAATTGCGGCAGCGAACGACGCCGGGTCCGTGGCGTCCGCCCATACGACGTGCCAGCCGAATTTCTTGAAAGCGTGATTGAACTGATTGACCGAGCCGCCGTAGAGCTGACGTCCGGCCACGAACTCGTCGCCGGGCTCGAGAAGCGTGTGGAACGTCAAGAGCTGCGCGGCGTGCCCGGAGGCGACAGCAAGCGCCGCGGAGCCGTCTTCAAGCGCCGCGAGGCGTGCCTCCAACACTGATTGGGTCGGGTTTGTTATGCGCGTATAGATATTCCCGAACGCCTGCAGCCCGAACAGCGCCGCGGCGTGGTCAACATCGTTAAACACGTACGACGTCGTCTGGTAGATCGGCGTTGCGCGCGCACCGGTGGTCGGATCGGGTATCGCCCCTGCGTGAACCGCAGCGGTCGCGAATTTCTGGGTTGGCGGCGACGGCATAGCTCTGGCTCCCTGGTCGCGAAGTTGCCGCCAAGGAGGAGCCGAGGCCGGGCCAGCCTGTCAACTGGCCTAGCTCGTCAAACCAGATTCAAAGGTTCGCGAATTCGCCGGCCCTGCCGCAGTGCCATTTCTGGATGACCCAGTTCGGGTGCTCTCCGACCCATTTTGCCATTTCGATCTGGCCGTTAGTCATGCACTGACTGGCGCTGACGGTTTCGCCCTCGAAGTTGAGAGTGACGTCTTTGCAACGGGACGGCTGATCGATCATGCAGACGGCGACGACAAGTTCAATCATAGGACCTCCAGGTAATCGGTCTGGCAATCGCTCGTTGAAGCGATCCGGTTAGCCCTGGGCGGTTCCTCTGGTCTGCTTTTTGTTCGTTCTTGGGAATATTGCCCGAGTATGGGAGAAATATTGCCCTGCACAAGAACAAGGCTGTCGCAGTCCTTGCCTATTTTGCGATCAGGAACTTTTGCCGCAGAACTGTTGCGAAATCGTCCCCGATCTAGCCATCAAAGCGTATCGTATTGGCCACAGTTTCGCCTTGCCAGCTTCACCTTGGGGACAGATAAGCAGCGCGGGGGCCACAACTGATTCGATTTCTGCTGAATTGGCGAAGAGCCGACTTGTGCGGACGGGGTCGTCGGGGCGATGTGATCGGGTAAGTCGCAGAGGCAGTTCTAAGGCGGCAGATCAGCATATGACTAGTCATGGGGCCCCAGGGGCTCAAAGTGCGGCGTGGGATGACGCTCGTGCGTCCGGAACACCTACGGTAGGTTGGTTTGTGCGCCGTTCGGCGCTTTGGATGGGCATTATGATCGTCGCGCTCGTTTTAGCGTGCACGCTCTATGCGCTTGCAAGCCAGGTCGGGGCGAATGACGTGCGCGGGTTGCCGAAGGCGCCCTCGCCGGAATTCAAGATCTAGCGCCCCAGCCTTTCTCGCAGCGCAACCCGAGAATTGCTTCGGCGCCCGACAACTCAGCGGGCGTTTGTGGCGGCGTATCTGAAGGATGCATATGTTTCCATGGCCGGCCCATTCATTGGCTAAAGGCTCGGGCTAAGGCTCGGTTGTTCGGCGAACGATTCGCCCGGGCCCGGACTTAACAGACGAGTTGCTTGCAAAACACGTCGGGCCGAGGTCCTGGCCTAGGCTCACTTGTGTAAAAAGGCCCGATTGCGGGGCACAACCACGACTATTTTGCCTGACGTTCACTATTGATGCTGCGTGGTGATCACCGATACCTTGAATTTGGGGTCTCCATCCTCCTATCATCATCGACCGCTGGAGCCTGAGGGACGCGTCAGAATGACGGAACAGCAAAAGAAGTTTCCAGAGTTCTACGTGACGGCGCCGCAGCCGTGCCCCTATTTGTCAGGCAAGCTCGAACGCAAGCTCTTCACGCACCTCACCCACGACAAACCACCCGAGCTCGTTGATCGTCTGCTTACGACCGGGTTTCGCCGCAGCCAGAACATTGCCTACGTTCCCTACTGCGAGGGTTGTCAGGCTTGCATCTCCGTCCGTGTTCTTGCTGATGAATTCCAGCCCGACCGCTCCATGCGCAAAAACTGGAGGCGGAATTCGACACTCGTTGCCCAGCGCACGGCCCCGATGCCGACAATCGAACAGTTCAAGCTCTTTCGTGCCTACATCGATGAGCGCCACAGCGATGGCGGCATGGCCGACATGACGATGCTCGACTATCGGATGATGGTCGAGGACACCGTCATCGAGACGTTCCTGACAGAATATCGTGCAAAGCCCGAGGGTGGCGACGATCTCGACTTTGATTCCTGGACGCTCAAAGCCGTCGCTCTCTGCGACCGGCTGACGGACGGCATTTCGATGGTCTACAGCTTCTATGACCCAGCTGATGCCGATGCCGGCCTCGGCACGTATATGATCCTGGAACACATCGCCTTCGCACGCCGGATCGGACTCCCGCACGTCTATCTCGGCTATTGGATCGATGGCTCGCGCAAAATGGCTTACAAAACGCGGTTCAAGCCGCAAGAGCGTCTTGGGCCAGACCGTTGGGAGCGCGCGCCCGAGGATGAGAACATCCCCGGCTAGTCCGCGTTAGTTCGCCAATTCGGCGTCGAGCTTTTTGAACATATAAGCCCACTTTGCAGACTGCGTTTCGACCAGCATTTTCATGCGGGAGCGAAGTTCCGGCATCAACGTGCAGTTGGGCGTCGAAGCTGTCGCGCCTTCCTGCCCCATCGATGCGATTGCGGAGAGCAGTTCGTTGGTCTTTTGATCGTAGACCGCGGTATCGTCGCCCCTTACGAAGGGCTTGGCTTTCTGCATGAACTCGTCGTGGCTCCAATGCCGCTTTTCCTTGAGTTCCCTTAGCTTTTCCTGAAACATCGGACGGTTCTTGGAGTTCAAATCCCGCAGGCTGCCGGCCGCCTGTTCGACGACGGTTTCAAAGTCTTCCTTGGCGCAGGTTGCTGGAGCTCCGGCCGCTCGCAGATACGTGCCGGCCGAGGCGATCGCCACAACCGATACGCCGGCGACAACGGCAGTTCGTCTTAGAAACCCACCCATGCCGGCAGTCGTAGCTTCGCGGCCTCGACGCGACAAGCGCCGGCAATCAACACGCTCGCCTAAAAACGCGGGCCGAACGAATTCGACCGTGGGAAACCCTTGGGCGCCAACCGGCCGGCCTGCGCGCGCTCTCCCACCCACTCCTTGAGTTCGCTCCAGGAGAGGGCGAATTCCCGGCTGGCGCTGTCGAGCCAGGTCAGCCCGTCGGACTTCTTGAAAACGCGAATGTCCGACAATGCACCGTCCTTAAAGCGCTGAAGAATGACGCCCTTGCCGCGGGTCATTTCGTTGATCTCGTCGAGCTTGAAAATGAGAAGCTTGCGGTTCTCGCCGATAGTCGCGACACAGTCGCCGTCGACCGGCACGCAGACACGGGCTTCCTCGGGCTCGCTGACGTTCAGAACCTGCTTGCCCTTGCGCGTCGACGCAATGACCTCTTCCTCGGGAACGATAAAACCATATCCGCCGGTCGATGCCACAAGCAGCTTGCGCGCGGCATCGTGGACGAAAAGCTCGGCTATGTCGTGATTTTCCTCGAGATCGATCATCAGGCGCACGGGTTCGCCATGTCCCCGGCCGCCTGGGAGTGCATGGGCTTCGAGCGTGAAGAACTTACCGTTCGTCGCGAAGAGCACGAGCTTATCCGTGGTGAACGCCTGCAACGCGCGCTTCAACTCGTCGCCCTGCTTGAATTCCAGCTTCGACAGGTCGTCCTGGTGACCCTTGAGCGCACGCACCCAGCCTTTTTCCGACAGGATGACCGTGATCGGCTCTTTTTCGACAAGCGCGGCTTCGAGGTCGATGTCGACGTCGGGGGCGTCCGCAAAAGACGAACGACGGCGGCCGAGCGGCGTCTTCTTCGAGAATTTCTCGCGCGTTGCTTTGACTTCGTCGGCGACGCGTTCCCATTGAAGTTCTTCGGATTTCAGAAGCTGCTTGAGCTCGCGGCGCTCTTTCGAGAGCTTGTCGTGCTCGGCCTTGATCTCGATCTCTTCGAGCCTCGACAACGACCGCAAGCGCAAGTTCAGGATGGCTTCGGCCTGGACGTCGCTCAGGCTGAACTTCGAGATCAACTTCGCCTTAGGATCATCCTCGCGGCGGACGATGCGGATCACCTCATCGATATTGAGGTAGGCGATCAAATAGCCGTCGAGAACTTCGAGCCGATGCTCGATCTTCTTCAGGCGGTAGTTCGAGCGGCGCACGAGCACCTCGATGCGATGCTCAAGCCACTGCCAAAGCACGTCCCTGAGATCGAGCACGTTCGGGACCTGCCCGGCCGACAGCACGTTCATATTGAGGCCGACGCGGACGTCGAGCTCCGTCAAACGGAACATGCTTTCCATCAGCAGGACGGGGTCGATCGTGCGGCTCTTCGGCTCAAGGATGAGACGGATTTCTTCCGCGCTCTCATCGCGCACATCGCCAAGAAGCGGCAGCTTCTTCTCGCTCATTAACTCGGCGATCTTCTCGACGAGCTTCGCTTTCTGCACGCCGTAGGGGATTTCGGTGACGACGATTTGATAGCCGCCGCGTCCGGTTTCCTCCTTGTCCCAGCGCGCTCTGACGCGGAAGCCGCCGCGGCCCGTCTTGTAGGCTTCGAGAATTTGGCCACGCGGCTCGACGATAACGCCGCCGGTCGGAAAGTCCGGCCCGGGGATTATTTCGACGAGCTTTTCGATCGTCGCGTTCGGATGCTTGATGAGATGCAAGAGCGCTGCGCAGAGCTCGTCGACGTTGTGAGGCGGGATATTGGTCGCCATGCCGACGGCGATACCGGAGGAACCGTTGGCCAGGAGATTGGGGAATGCCGCCGGCAGCACGACGGGCTCCTGGACCCGGCCGTCGTAGTTGTCGCGGAAATCGACCGTATCCTCGTCGATGCCTTCGAGGATCAGCGCCGCGATCTCGGTCATACGCGCTTCGGTGTAGCGCTCGGCGGCGGGGTTATCGCCATCGATGTTGCCGAAGTTTCCCTGCCCGTCGACGAGCGGATAGCGGACGGCGAAGTCCTGCGCGAGACGCGCCAGCGCGTCATAGATCGCCTGGTTGCCGTGGGGGTGGTAGTCACCCATCACGTCGCCGACGATCTTGGCACACTTTATGTAGCCGCTTTCGGGGTTGAGGCGCAGCTCGCGCATCGCATAAAGGATGCGGCGGTGAACGGGCTTGAGACCGTCGCGCACATCGGGCAACGCGCGGTGCATGATGGTCGAAAGGGCGTAAGCGAGATAACGCTCTTCGAGAGCAGTTCTCAGCTCGACGGGCTCGATCGGGCCTTCGCCCGGCAGAATTGGTTTTTCGGTCATGGCGCATTTCCTACAGCGGCGCCGTGGCGCCCTCAAGCCTTGGCCGCGGCCCTCCCCTGCCTGACGTCCTAAACCGCGCCATTTGGGCGCAAGTCGGCACAACCCAAGGCGGTTTGGATCGGAAAGCAATCCACAGGCCGGAGGGTTGACCCGAAAGACGGCCATGGCATCGGCACATTGGACCGGATAATTCTCACGCAGCCTTCGCGCTCATTAGAGACGGATTTTACAATGGCGGCTCTCGTGCCGGATCTGACGCAGGTCGAGCAGCACATCGTCGAAATGACGAACCAAGTGCGCCAGGAGCAGAAGCTGCCGGCCTTGAAAATCAATGCGATGCTAGCGAAGGCGGCACGCGCCTTTGCGCGGAACGTCGCGAAGAGCGGCAAGTTCTCGCATACCGCCGACGGGAGAACTCCGGCTCAGCGCGCCGAGAGCGTTGGCTACAAGCATTGCGAGATCGCAGAAAATCTTGCGATGGACGAGGACAGCCGGGGGTTCGACACCGGCACTCTGGCCCTTCAGGCCATCGCCGGCTGGATGAACTCGCCGCCGCATCGCGCCAACATACTGAGGGCTTCCGTATCGGAGATCGGGGTGGGCGTCGCGCGCGCACCCGGCCCGAAGCCCAAGTTCATCTCCGTCGAACTCTTCGGGCAACCGGCCTCGCGATCATTGACGTTTAAAATCAAGAACGTCGCAAATATCGAAGTCAGCTACTCATACGGGGGCAAAGCCTACGATTTGAAGCCTGGACGATCCGTCGTCCACTCGTCGTGTGCGCAGGGGCAGCTCGTCATTTCGAAACCAGGCGGATTGTTTTCATCGGCAAGTGAGATTGCGCGTCTCGAAGCTGAAAATGAAAAGCTTTATACGCTCACATCTGATGCTTCGGGAACGCCCAGGCTCGAAATTGGAGCACGTTCAACAAATCCCTGACGTGGCGCGGTTCATCCGTGGAGAAACTTTCTCGTTTGCAGCGCGTTTTTGTTAGTTTGAGTCAATAACAAAAAAAGGTGAAACGCCATGCAGACACGCCAGCTCATCGTTTTTATTGGGTTGAGCCTGCTCGCAGCCATCGTCGTGATAACTGCGGTCACGGCTTATCATCGTTCCCATTCTCCTCAGGTCAAGATCGACACGCCGGCGGCGCACGTCGAAACTGATAATGCGACCGGGAAAACCTCCATCGATGCCCCCTTCGTCCACGTCGAAAAAGACAAGAACGGCATCAGCGTCGAAGCTCCTGGCGTCAAAGTCGACGTCCCGAAATCGCCGTCCAAATAGCCCGGCGGATTTGCGACGTATCAACCAATGGTCCTGAGGATGCCGCCCTCGACGCGCAATGCGGCGCCGTTGGTGGCCGACGCTTCCTTCGAAGCGGCGTAAATGACCATGTTCGCGACTTCCTCGACGCTCGCGAAGCGCCCGATGAGCGATTGCGGACGATGTGTCTTGACGAACGTCGCCGCCATCTCATCCGGCGTCTTGCCCGCAGACTCCGCCATCGATTTCAGAAAGTCTTCGACACCCTCGGAGCGTGTCGGTCCGGGCAGCACCGAGTTGACCGTCACGTCGGTGCCGGCCGTTAGCTGCGCGATGCCCTGGGCGACGGAAAGCTGTGCGGTCTTGGTGAAACCATAATGGATCATCTCGACGGGAATGTTCACGGCGGATTCCGATGAGATGAAGATGATGCGGCCCCAGTTGCGCTCGAGCATGCCGGGCAGGTAAGCGCGCGACAGGCGTACGCCCGACATGACATTCGTTTCAAAGAAGCGCGTCCAATCGGCGTCGGAAATGTCGAAGAACGGCTTCGGCTCGAAGATGCCGGCGTTATTGATCAGGATGTCGACCGACGGCGCGGCCTTGATCAGAGCATCGCATCCTTCGGCGGTTGCGACGTCGGCAGCGACGCCGGATACGGCGGCCGCTTTGCATACCTCATGAACAGCGGCGATGCCTCTATCTACGGTCGCTTGCTTGCGACCGTTGACGACGACTTTGGCCCCTGCCTGCGCCAAGCCCTTCGCTATCGCGAGGCCGATGCCAGCCGTCGAGCCGGTGACGAGCGCCGTCTTGTCCGTCAAATCGATTTTCATGAGGCCAGCTCCAGCTGAACGGTTTCAAGTCCGTTAGATCGGATTTCGCGAACAATTTGCAAGTGGCAAAATTGTTCTGAGGGTTCTATCCCTTACACCAACCATGACGAAGGGTTCCATTGTCGCCGGCTTTCGGAAGACCGATGAAAATCGCAGCGCTAACCCGTCGCTACGGAACGCGACGCCTCTTCGAAACAGGCGACAGACCTGCAGCAACGCTATTGTCGTAGAGGCGAACTAGAGATTTGACTTGGCGACCTGCCGGACGGTCTGGTGCATCCGCTCCTCCACGGGAGGCGCGACGCCCCCAGGAGGCCGGAATGGCACTCGAAATCGAACGGAAGTTTCTGATACGCGACGATTCCTGGCGACAGTCATCGACCGGGTCGGCGCACATTTTTCAGGGCTACTTTGCGCGAACACCACTGCTCAGAGCGCGCATCCGCATCTATGGCGAGAAGGGCTACATCACGCTTAAAAGCGAGTCCGGTACGCTCGTTCGCCACGAATACGAGTATGAAATCCCCAAGGCCGACGCCGTCGAGATGATCCAGCAGTTCAGCATCGAACCGATCATCACGAAGACGCGCTATGACGTCCCCTTCGAGGGGATCGTTTGGGCGGTGGATATTTTCGACGGCGCCAACAGCGGCCTCATCCTTGCCGAAGCAGAGTTAAAAAGCCCGGATCAACCGTTGGCCCTGCCCTCTTGGGTCGGGCGAGAGGTCACGGAAGAGCGCCGGTACGGCAATTCCAATCTCGCACGCTATCCCTTCGTCACGTGGGACAAAGAAGGTAATCCGCCCGGCGGCCGCGACGACATGTAGTTTGTGCGTGGCGACGACGCTGCCCGCCTGGCGCCGGCTCTAGTGCCAGCCGTGGTAAGGATCGTAATAGTCGTCGTCGGCCGTGTCGTCGGCATTGCGACTGTTGCCGCGTGGTGCCGACGGGGGCACCTTAGCGGTCGGCTTCGCGCGATGCGCCGAAGTCTTTGCGGCCGATGCGACCTTTCCACTGAGCGAACGAACGATCGTAACCTCGGTGCCGACGTGCACGAGAGTCGCAAGATGCAGAACGTTCTGGTTCAGCATGCGGAAGCAGCCCGACGATTCCGCCTTGCCGATCGACTTCGGATCGTTGGTCCCGTGAATGCGATACAGCGTATTGCCGAGGTAAATCGCCTTGGCTCCGAGCGGGTTGCGAATGCCGCCGAGCATGCGCACGGGAAGAGAGGGCTTTCTTTTCCGCATGTCGGCCGGCGGATACCAGTCCGGCCAGTTGGCGATGCGGGACACCTTTTCCTTTCCGGCCCAGGCGAAGCCCTGGCGGCCGACGCCGATGGAGTAGGCGTAAGCGGAGTTCGAACTCAGCACGTAGTAGAGCTTTCGCGCGCTCGTATCGATGACGATCGAACCTGCCGCGTAAGGTCCGCTGAACGCGACCTTCGGAGGCGCCACGGCACGAATGTAGGGCCGCGAACCGCCGCTCGTTCCCTGAGACTTGCTGAGACGGGCTTCCTCGTCCGCAGACGGCGCCGCGTCCCACGCGCCATAGTCATCACGATAGCCATGATCGCCGTATCGCGGATCGCCCTCATCGTCTCGACCATAGACCCTTGCGCCCGGATATTGCCGGCGCACAGCATAGCCGCCCTTGTCGCGATCACCGTTGTAACGCGGATCGTAGCGGCGGGGATCGTCGTCGGGATCAAAATAGCGATTGTCGGCGCGCGCTCCGTCACGATCGTCGTCGTAACGATCGTCTCCGTATGGAGCGCCGTAGTCATCATCCTGCGAATACCTTTGGGTAGGTGCGCCCTGCGAACCGCCCCATTGGTCCCATTGCTGGGCAGAGGCCAGCGTCGACGAACTGGCGAGCGCCGACAAGCCGACAATCGACAGCATGAGTGCTTTCATGAGATCCCGCGCATTCATTGATTACCCGCTTTCCGGCCGAGACGAATGAATTGCCTCGGCACTTCCGTTGCTTGACGCTTGAAGTCGTCATTGGCGTGGCAAATCAATGGCATCGCCGCATAAGCGGCATTTCAAATTGTATCAAAGAAACGCTCAGATTTGATAAAACCTGATTTTCCGGGCGAAGCGGAATTGATCGCGATCAACGCGACGTGCGCGCCAGTACGTCCATCAACTCGGCGACCTTGCGGCGTTGATCAGCCGAATCGCCGCTCGCGATCGCATGCTCGACGCAATGGGCGACGTGGTCGCGCAAGACCTCTTCCTCGACACGGCGAAGCGCGGCGCGCACGGCTGAAATCTGCGTGACGACATCGATGCAATACCGCCCCTCCTCGACCATCTTGGCGAGGCCGCGGACTTGACCTTCGATGCGGCTCAGGCGCTTGAGGCAGGCGGCTTTGGTCTGTTTCTGCATGCCTTGACGTATACCCCGCCAGGGTATATCTGTCAATCTATACCCCTGGAGGGTATATTTCCTGAATAGCGAGGCGCCGAGCCATGACAGCAAACAAGCCGACGGCAGAGCATGGGCATAGCCAGAATGGGCACAGCTGCTGCTCCCACGGCGATGAGACGCCCGGCACGGTCAAAGATCCGGTTTGCGGCATGAGCGTCGATCCACACACTGCGAAGCATCGCGCCGACCATGCGGGAATGCCCTACTACTTCTGCTCCGCGGGGTGCCGAACGAAATTCGTCGCCGATCCGGCAAAATATTTGAGACCGGCGAAGGCAAAGGCAGACTCCGTGCCGCCGGGCACGATCTACACGTGCCCCATGCACCCGCAAATCCGGCAGGTCGGACCCGGCTCCTGCCCGATTTGCGGCATGGCGCTCGAACCCGAAGTCGTGACGGCGGAAGCCCAGCCCAACGCCGAACTCGAGGACATGACTCGCCGTCTTTGGATCGGCTTGGCGCTGGCGTTGCCCGTTTTCCTTTTGGAGATGGGCGGACATCTGTTCGACTTGCATCGCCTGATCAGCCCGACGGTCTCGAACTGGGTGCAGTTTGCGCTGGCGACGCCTGTCGTGCTGTGGGCGGGATTTCCGTTCTTCGAGCGTGGCTGGAAATCGCTTCAGACGCGCAATCTCAACATGTTCACCCTGATCGCGCTCGGCACAGGCGTCGCGTGGTTATATAGCGTCGTCGCAACGCTGATGCCGGGCCTCTTTCCCGCAAACTTTCGCGGCATGGATGGGGCCGTCCCTGTCTATTTCGAGGCGGCCGCGGTCATCACGGTGCTGGTGCTCGTCGGCCAGGTTCTCGAACTCCGCGCCCGCGACCAGACGAGCGGCGCCATCCGCGCGCTTCTCAACCTCGCGCCCAAGACGGCGCGGCGGATGCGTGCCGACGGCTCCGATGAAGACGTGCAGGTCGACGCAATCGTCGTTGGCGATAAACTGCGCGTTCGCCCGGGCGAGCGCATCCCTGTCGATGGCGAAGTCGCCGACGGCAGGAGCAATGTAGATGAATCGATGGTAACGGGTGAGTCCATGCCCGTTTCAAAAGGCGTCGGCGCAAAGGTGATCGGCGGAACGATCAACGGCTCGGGTGCCCTTATCATGCGTGCCGAGAAGGTCGGCCGCGACACGATGTTAGCGCGCATCGTGCAAATGGTCGCTGAATCCCAGCGCAGTCGCGCGCCTATCCAGCGCCTCGCCGATCAGGTTGCCGGATGGTTCGTGCCGCTCGTTATCGGCGTTGCCGCGCTCGCGTTCGTCGCTTGGATGGCGTTCGGACCCGAGCCGCGCTTCGCTTATGCGCTCATCGCTGCGGTTTCGGTCCTCATCATCGCCTGCCCCTGCGCGCTTGGCCTCGCGACGCCGATGTCGATCATGGTCGGCGTCGGGCGCGGGGCGCAGTCGGGCGTGCTCATCAAGAACGCCGAAGCGCTCGAACGCATGGAAAAGATCGACACGCTCGTCGTCGATAAGACCGGCACGCTGACGGAAGGCAAGCCCAAGGTCACGGCGATCCGGACCGCCTCGGGGATCGACGAAGCCGAGCTTTTGAAGCTTGCAGCAAGCCTCGAACAAGCGAGCGAGCATCCGCTCGGCGCGGCCGTTGTCGCGGCGGCACGAGAGCGCAACATCGAGCTCGCCGAGGCGACCGATTTCTCGGCGCCTTCCGGCAAAGGCGTCACCGGAAAAATCGACGGTCACTCGGTCGTCATCGGCAATCGCAAGATCATTGACGACGCAGGTATCGCCACGTCGGCACTCGACGGCGATGCGGAAAAACTTCGCTCCGAAGGTGCGACGGCGGTTTACGTTGCGATCGACGGTAAGGCGGCAGGCGTCATCGCCATCGCCGATCCGGTCAAGGCCACCACGGCGTCGGCCCTTCGCAAATTGAAAGATAGCGGTGTGCACGTCGTCATGTTGACCGGCGACAACGCGACAACGGCAAAGGCTGTCGCGGCGAAACTCGGCATCGACGACGTCAAGGCCGACGTGCTGCCCGAAGACAAATCGCGGATCGTCAGCGACCTCAGGAAGCAAGGTCACGCCGTTGCGATGGCGGGCGACGGCGTCAACGATGCTCCTGCCCTCGCGGCCGCCGATGTCGGCATTGCGATGGGAACGGGGACGGACGTGGCGATCGAAAGCGCCGGGGTTACGCTTCTCAAGGGTGATCTTGAAGGCATTGCGCGGGCGCGCCGTCTCTCCGAGGCGACGATGTCGAACATCCGCCAGAACCTGTTCTTCGCGTTCATCTACAATGCCGCCGGCGTGCCGATTGCTGCGGGTGTGCTCTATCCGGTTTTCGGATTGCTGCTGTCGCCCGTCATTGCGGCCGCCGCGATGTCGCTTTCGTCGGTTAGCGTCATCACAAATGCTCTACGGTTGCGGTCCGTCAATATTGAGTAGATGAAACCACGTCGGATTCGGGGGGAATGGCGGTGCTCATCAGTTCAAGCCCGACGCTATTGGTGCTTGGTCGTTTTCTTCTTGGCGGTCTCTTCGTGTATGGCGGCGTGCATCACTTTTTCATCATGCCTCCCCTCACGTCGGCTATTTCGGCGCGCGGTATCCCTGCTCCTCGCCTCGTACTGATCGCGGGCTCCGTGTTTCAAATCATCTTCGGAGCGCTTTTCATACTTGGCATCTACGTCGCTGCTTCGGCCTTTTGTTTGATCGCCTTCACGATCGTCGCATCGATCATGCTGCTTAATTTCTGGGACATGGAAGGGCAGATGCGGCAAGTCGCCAAAACAGCGTGGCAAACGAACCTCGCAATTATCGGCGGATTGCTGATCGCAACCGCGTACCCGTTATAACGCGGGCTTCCTGTGACACGCTGCCGCCAATGATCTCAATCAACGCTCAATTGCATCCGAATTTCGTATTGGAACCTTCAAGATTGCGCCGCCATTTATGGCTGGGGCTACCCAATCGAATTGAGGAGCGCATCGTGGAGCAGATCGCAATCGGAAAATCCGGGGTCAATGTCTCGCGGATCGGCCTCGGAACGTGGGCAATCGGCGGGTGGATGTGGGGTGGCACCGACGAGCGCGAATCCATCGCAACCATTCAGTCGGCCGTCGAGCGCGGCGTCACGTTGATCGATACCGCGCCCGTCTACGGCTTCGGCGAATCCGAAGAAATTGTCGGCAAGGCCATCGCCGAGGGTGGTCTGCGCAGCAAAGTTCAGATCGCAACGAAGGTCGGGCTCGCCTGGAAGGATGGCAAGGTCTTCCGGAATTCGACACCGGCGCGCATTCGCCAGGAGATCGAGGACTCGTTGCGGCGCCTGCGCACCGATGTCATCGATCTCTATCAGGTGCATTGGCCCGATCTCGAAACCCCCATCGATGAGACGGCGCGAACGCTCGAAGATTTGCGCAAGGAAGGCAAAATTCGCGCCATCGGCGTCAGCAACTATTCGCCGGCGCAGATGGATGTTTTCCGGAAAGCCGCGACACTCGACGCGGTGCAGTCACCGTACAATCTGTTCGAGCGCGAGATCGAGGCGGACGTGCTTCCCTATGCGGAACGGACCGGGCTAACGGTGCTGAGCTACGGCGCGTTGTGCCGCGGCCTGCTGAGCGGCCGAATGACGCCGGAAACGACATTCAAAGGCGACGATCTTCGCAAGTCCGACCCTAAATTTCAGCCGCATCGCTTCGCGCACTATCTGGCTGCGGTTGACGAGCTCAAGACGCTCGCACATACCCGCTTCGGAAAATCGGTGCTGGCGCTCGCCATTCGCTGGGTTCTCGACCAAGGGCCGACCATCGCGCTTTGGGGTGCGCGCCATCCCGGGCAACTCGATCCCGTCAACGAAGTCGATGGCTGGCATATCGACGCCGAGGGCAAGCGAGAGATCGACGCCATCCTAAAACGCTGCGTCGAGGATCCGGTCTCCCCCGCGTTCATGGCGCCGCCGGAGAAGCGGCCTCAAGGGGTGCGCGCCGCATCGGCTTGACGGCGGCCTCGTGGTATGGCTTTCGCCCGATCATGATGGAAATATAGAAATAGTGTGAGGACGCATGCACGTCGGTTTCATCGGGCTGGGGCAAATGGGCTCCGGTATCGCAGCAAACCTGCTCAAGGCGGGTCACGACGTTACCGTCTACAATCGTACGCGAGCGAAAGCCGAGACGCTTGCGACGAAGGGAGCGAAGGTCGCAGCAACGCCTGCTGAAGCCTGCAAAGGCGACGCCGTCTTCACGATGCTCGCGGACGACAAAGCCGTCGAGACCGTTGTCTTTGAGGACAGCGGCGTGCTCGCAAGTCTCGGTAAAAACGCAATCCATATCTCTTCGAGCACGATCAGCGTCGCGCTATCGAAGCGGCTTGCTGAAGCCCACGCGAAGGCCGGACAGCGCTACGTTGCGGCCCCCGTCTTCGGCCGTCCCGAAGCTGCAGGGGCGGCGAAGCTCTTCGTCGTGGCAGCCGGCGCGGCCGATACCGTCAAGACCGTTTCTCCGCTTTTCGACGCCATCGGGCAAAAAACGTTCGTCGTGTCGGAAGAAGCCGAGGCTGCGAACATCGTTAAGCTCAGCGGTAATTTCCTTATCGCGGCGGTGATTGAATCTCTCGGCGAAGCGATGGCGCTCGTCGGCAAGGCGGGCATCGATAAGCATCAGTATCTGGACATTCTGACGTCGACGCTGTTCGGCGCGCCCGTCTACAAGACATACGGCAAGCTCATCGCTGACGCCAAGTTCACTCCGGCTGGTTTCGCTGCGCCACTCGGGCTGAAGGACGTTCGCCTCGCACTGGCGGCGGGCGAGGACCTGCGCGTTCCGCTGCCGTTGGCGAGCCTTCTGCGCGACCGCTTCCTGACGCTGCTGGCTAACGGCGGCGATGATCTCGATTGGTCGGCGGTCGGCGGTCTTGCCGCGAAGGATGCGGGCACAAGCTGAATTCGATTGCCTGCCGAACACAATATCCGCGCAGTTTGCGACTTACGCTGATTGTCGCGAACAGGTAGCATCATGCTCCTGCGCCGGAACCGCTCGATATCCGGCATCATTCGATATTTCGAATACTTTTTTCGATTTTCAGTGCCGAGACATGAGCGCGACCATTCAAATTTTACACAAAGGCCTGCCGCCGGGGCCAAAAGGAACATTGATCGGCGGCAATCTTTCCCAGATCGGCCCGCGCCGCGTCGACTTTTTTCTCGATCTCGCACGCACATACGGTCCCATCGCGAGTTTCCGCACCGGCCGATGGCGCCTCTTGCTCATTAGCGATCCTAAACTCATCCAACAGGTGCTGGTCACGGACGCGCGCTCCTACGTCAAGCATTTCGGGGCGCGGGTATTCAAGCCCGTTTTGGGCAACGGATTGGTGACGAGCGAAGGCGATTTCTGGCTTGCGCAACGCCGCCTGCTTCAACCGGCCTTCCTCAAAGCGCAAGTCCTGTCGTATGCGCCGCTCATGGCCGAGCTGACGGAAGCCATGCTAGCGAAGTGGACACCGGGAAAATCGGTCAACATCGAATTCGAGTTCAGCTCGCTGACAAGCGCCATCGCCCTCAAAACGCTTTTTGGCCTCGACGATCACGGCGAGCGCGAGCGCGTCGACGAGAGCCTGCGCGCCGTCTTCAAGCTCCTGACGGACCGCCTCGATGCGCCCTTTCAGTTGCCGATCTCATTTCCGACACCTGCAAACTTCAGACTTCGGCGAGCGCTGGCCGACGTCATCAGGCTGGTCGACGGCTTTATTGCTGAGAAGAAGGCGCAGCCGCTCGGCAACGATCTCCTATCGACGATGATCGAAGCCCAGCACGAAGACGGGACACGGATGACCGCCGAGCAGCTTCGCGACGAAGCGATGACGCTCTACCTCGCGGGCCATGAAACAACAGCGTTGACGCTCACATGGAGCTGGTACCTGCTTTCACAAAATCCGGACGCCGAACGAAAGCTTGTCGAGGAATGGCAACGCGTGCTCGGCGGCAGAGCCGCACAGGCTTCCGATCTTTCGGCGCTTCCCTATACGTCGGCGGTCATCAACGAGGCGATGCGCCTTTATCCCCCCGTGTATGTCATTGGGCGAGAGGCGACGACGGATCTCGAACTCGGCGGCTATCGCGTGAAGCGGGGCTACACGGTGCTGATGAGCCAGTGGGTCAGTCACCGCGATCCGAAGTATTTTCCGGAGCCCGAGCGGTTTATGCCGGAGCGCTGGCTCGACGGGCTTGCAACGCGGCTTCCGAAGTTCGCCTATTACCCGTTCGGCGGCGGCCAGCGGCTTTGCATCGGCGTTCATTTCGCGCTGATGGAGGCCGCGATCGTTCTGGCCACCATCGGGCAGAAATATCAGTTCACGCTCGACCCTGACGCGGTGATCGACATCATGCCGCAAATCACGATGCCGCCGAAGTACGGCATGCCTGCGACTCTCGCGCCGCGCTGACGGACAATCACGGGGTCGCGGCGAGTTCGTCCGACCGGCCGCCAAAAAACAAAAACCGTCTCCTGGGCACAGGCTCGCCGACGGTCGCGAGCGACGAAATCAAATCGGCGGTGCCGCGAATAACGCGCCGGTTGCTCCAATATCCCGTATGCGCGCGATATGCGACGAGCGGCGGCGCGACATGGCCGACGGCGCGTCGCAGCAGACCTTCGGACGCGACCTCGATATCATGGAGCCGCGGCTCGGACGCGTAGGCGTCATTGAGCGGCTTCAACGGATATCCGAGCAAGTCGTTGCGGCTATAGTAGTTGAGCCATCGGGCGCGGCTTTGCATATCCGCGTCGAGCCCCTTGCCCGGAAAAGCCGGAACCTCATTCGGATCGCGGGATGCAGTGATCGGCATAATGCGGCTTGGCCCGAACGTGAACGTGAAGAGCGGCATGTTCGACCCCATCATCACGAGGCCTGCGAGCGTATCGAGCCGACGGAACGGCGAGCCGTTCCTCAGGTAATCGGCGAACTCCCGGATATCGTCGCCTTCCTGCGCGAGCCGCGCATCGTTCCAATTCTTGATCGTGTTCACGTCCCATATGAACGACGAGATGATGTGACAACCGAGCGAATGGCCGACGAAGATGAGCGGTCGGTTCGGCAGGTTGTCGCCGTCGAGGCTTTCGAGCACGGAGCGGACGTCCGACTGAATTTCGTAGTAACAGGAATTCTTGTAGCTCTTGGTTTTCTGGTAAGCGGCCGCATCGCCGAGGCCCTGGATGACGAGGCTGCGATAAGGCGTAACAGCGAAGAGATTCTTCTTTTCGACCGCGTCGAGATATTCCTTCTGACGTTGACGAACGCGGCCTGCCCAGAACACCGACCGGAACGTGACGTCGTTGCGAAGGCGCTTCGGCAACCGCGCTTCGATCGCTGTTTGCATCCGCGCGTGATAGCCCGGCGCGAACGTGTGGATGCCGTGCACGAAAACGATTGCGACAGGCTGCGCCATTTTCCCTCCTTCGCTGGCGTCCTTCATCCCGGAGTAGATTTTCGCCGCCCTAATGGCTATCTCCGGGGCTTGCGGCGTTTGCATGGCGAGGCCGTAAGTCCCGGCGCACTTCGCCAAGCGATTAGCTAGCTTGCCGCCTGGAACCGCACCTCGCCATTGTTCAGAAAGCAAGTCTTGGCGAAGAGCTTTAAATCCAGTGGATTTGGCAATCGTACATCGCCGAGATCGGGACAAGATTTTGCTGATTGATCGTACGAACGATCAATCTGGGAATTAAAGACAAAGATGAGCCCCCTTTCGCGCGCAAACGACTGAAGGCTACCGATCTGAACTGCCAGCTCCGGATTCTGACGCTTCTGATCGAGGAGCTGCAAATAGTCGACGATTGCCAACGTGCCGGGAGGCACTCTAGCCAACGTCCTTATGATGTGATCGGCGCTTATGTCGTCAGAGGCGTCGAATTCAAAGAGACTTTCAAACTCCCCGGGGTTCGCGCCGATTGCGCCGAACCGATCCAGTATTTCCTTCTCGGTGTATTCGAGCGTGAAAAAGACGCCGCGATGTCCCGACCGCATCGCTTCTACGAGGAGCTGGAGACACAGGAGCGTTTTACCTTGGCGCGGGCGCGCACCGACCAGCAGCAAATCACCGGGAGCAAGCCTTGCGTATAACTCGCTGGCGCGCATCCCTGCGGGAGCTTTCGCCGCGAGCAAGCTCCACCTCTCAAAACCCTCTTGCACAGCAACGCGGTCAAGCGCTTCGTGCAACGGAATGTTCGCCTCGCGGGATAGCCGCTTAGCCTTGCGCTTCAAGCGATAAATAGCGGCCGAAAGCTGCATTTGAAGAACCTCCTATTTCGAGCCATAATTGCAACCCCTCCTCATGCTTGATGCTCGAATAGTTGGTTCGAAGATTTAATGACCCTGCATGACGTTTGCTTTCCCGGCGGAGGGGGGAGGCATGGGCCGCGCCAGAATCAAATTATAGCCCAACAGCGGCCGATGAGAACCTCTGCTTCGCGAGAATGAAACACGTGACGACGGCAACGATCGAAAATGTTTCGGATACGGCGTTCTGGGTGGCGCATTATCGCGGCGTCGAAACAAAACGGCCCGATTCCCTTTTTCGAGACCCCCTGGCCGCCGTCCTCGCAGGCGATCGCGGCAGGCGCATCGCCGAAGCAATGCCGCAGCCTTTCATAACATCATGGGTCGTCGCGATCCGCACACGCATCATCGACGATTTCATCCGGGCGGCGGTCGAGGGCGGCGTCGACACGGTTCTCAATCTCGGGGCCGGTCTTGATACGCGTCCGTATCGGATGGGTCTGCCGCGCGATCTCCATTGGATCGAGGCGGATTATGCCCACGTCATCGACTACAAGGAGGGTTTGCTCCCGCATGAGGTTCCGCGCTTCAAGCTCTCGCGCGTCAGGGCCGATCTCGCCAATCCTGTAGAACGTCAATCGTTGCTAACGGATGCGAACGCACAAGCCGGGAAAATGCTCGTGCTGACGGAGGGTGTCGTCCCCTATCTCCCAAACGAAGACGCTGCAGCGCTCGCGGATGGTCTCCGCGTGCTGTCGCATGCCGCTTTTTGGATCGTTGATTATCTTTCGCCGGATTTGATGAAAGAACGCGCGAAGATCATGGCGGGAAAAATGAAGAACGCGCCGCTGCGGTTCAATCCCGCGGACTGGTTCGGATTTTTCGCGCAGCATGGCTGGCAATCGGCTGAGGTTCGCTTCCTTGGTGAGGAGAGCGATCGGCTTGGCAGGCAAATGGAATTGCCGTTGCGCATGAAATTGCTAATGACAGCGGCGTCGATACTGACATCTCGCGAGGCGAGGGAACGCCGGCGAAAATCCGCGGGATACGTGCTTTTGGAGCCGCGATGATTCCGGGGCGGACAATTAGGCCCCGCCGTTCCTTGAACGCCGGGGCCACACTGCGACTGGCAAGTCGCGTTTTGTGCCTATCCTAAACGCCGCGTCTGAGTACGCCGGCAACGAGTCCGACGATCACGAAGACGACGGCCACCATTAACAACAGATGGGCGCCGGACATTGCCGTCCCCGCAACACCGCCAAAACCAAGCACGGCCGCGACGAGCGCGACGATCAGAAAGATGATCGCGTAGTAAATCAGACTACCACCCATGTGGTCCTCCATTATCGCTTTCGTTAAAAAGCCAACGCACGCCGGACTTATTGAGTTCCGAGTGAGTTTTATCGGCGCTTATGGGAACCAGACGCAGCTGCCGGTGTGACCGAATTATTCGGGGCTTTAGAGATCAATCCAAACGCCGCCGCGCCAATAACCGTGGCCCGCGTGCTCACGCCAACGGTGGTGATCGCCGTGCCACTTCCAATTATCGGGATGGACGCGAAGATGGAGGCCCGGCTCGAACGTGCGATGTTCCCTTACGTGCCAGCAGTCGCCGTCGCTATTGCAGACAACATCAGCAGAGGCCGTCGTCGCGGTGAGGGCCAACATGCCCGCGCCCAGTAGTGCAGCCGTGGTGACAAGCTTCATGGTCATCTCCTTTTGTTTGGCTGTCGGGTGCCAAGCAAACGGACTCGCCGCGAGATGGTTTCCGGGCGCACGGCGAGATTTCCTGTCGCGCCGGCATCCATTTCAAAGATCTCAATGAAATCGCTTTTTACCGATGGAGACGTTAACGGCTTGGTTGCGCTCCACGCCTTCCAAGCCGTCAGACGTTGTGCTCATCTCTGATGCGGTCCAGGTACGCGACGAGATTAGGCTTGCTCTTCACATAGCCTGATCCCGGCCATTGCTGCGGCTGGTCGACGATGTGCCGGAGCATCGCGTAGATCGAAGCGTCGATGGCGTGCAGCCTTTCGCCCAGAAAGTATGGCCTGTCGCCCAAATAATCGGAAATCGCGTCGATGTCCGTATGGAAGCAATCAAGCACCGTCCCGGAGCAACGCCGTCCCATGCCCTGGCCGTTGAATCCGGCCAGGATGCGAACGCGGAACGCATCCAATGCGACGCGAAGCTCAGGGCTCACTTCGGCGCCCTGAACGATATACGGGATGTAGGTTTCCCAGCCTGAATCCGATCGCCACCGCGGCTCGATGATCCCGCTCCAATAGAGATGCTCTTCGATCAAACGGTTCCACGCGAGCGCATCCGCCGCTTCGGAACGTGAAAGACCGGCATCGAGCGGGTCGCCGTACTTTTTCTTCAAGTAGGAGATGATGGCGTTGGAGTCTGCGACTTTCGTACCGTCGCTGTCGATGATGTACGGAAGCTTGCCATGCGGGGCATCCTCGTCGATCCGCGCGAGGTCTTGTGTCTTGTGTTGAAATTCGAGCCCCGTGAACGTCAGGTAGGCGATGAGCTTGGTGACGTACGGACTGATGTCGGGAAGCCCCCAAGCCGGTACGTATCCATAAACCGTGATCATCGTGTCCTTTCCCCAGTCAGGAACGTCTACTGCGTCGAGTAGGCGCCGTTCGCCGCCCGAACGTGCTGCAGAACTTTCCTCAACACGCTGGCCATTAGTTCGTTGGCGCGCTCGTTGAGCGATGTCTCGGTCGTCTCGGTTACCGATTTTCCGCGATTGTGTGCGCGGCGATATCCGAGCCGCTCCGGCAGGGAACCGGCGAGCGGCCGATAGCCCGTCGATTCGAGATATTGGCGCGCCCAGCGTTCCTCTTTTGCATCGAGGATACGGCACAGCGCGACACACAGGCGGTCTTTCGAAATGCCGATCTGCTCGAGTTCATAGAGCAGGAGGGTCACCGGATGGAGATCATCGGAACTCGTGCCGGTCGGCAGGATGATCAGATCTGATGCGCGGGCGACCTCGAACGTCTCGGGCGAAAGATGACCCGGCGTATCGATAATAACGACATCGACATCGCGGACTTGCTTCAATCCATCGGCAACAGACGAAAAAGCCTGTGCGTCGACCCCGTTCAGCGTGCGGCTCGTGGCGCGCGTCGTGGACCAGCGTACCGACGTCTGCTGGCCGATATCGAGGTCGATGAGTTTGGCGCGAAGCCCACCCTGACCCACGACAACAGCAACGGCCCTGGCGAGCGTGCTTTTACCGACGCCGCCCTTTTGGCCAATGATTGATAGAACGACGGGCATGGCAGATCGACGGGCCACTGAACACGCTCAATACTGAGCCGCAGGCTACCTCCGACTGATAGCGTGGCCAAGTCTCTTTGCGCCAATGAAATCCATTGCGGTCGTTAATCTTGCGCCGCGGGATAAAAATGTCCGGTTCCTGCCCCTTGCAAGGCCGCTTCCGACAGCGCTCCTCCCGAGCCGCCGGCCGGAAGCGACGAATTATCAAAGCGGGATGTTGTCGTGCTTCTTCCAGGGGTTTTCGAGCGTCTTGTTGCGCAGCATATTGAGCGCGCGGCAGAGGCGCTTGCGTGTTGCGGAGGGCGTGATGACCTCGTCGATGTAGCCACGTTCGGCCGCAACGAAGGGGTTGGCGAAGCGCTTCTTGTATTCGTCGATGCGGGCCTGGATTTTTACGGGATCTGCCAGCTCGGAGCGGTAGAGGATTTCGGCTGCACCTTTGGCGCCCATGACGGCGATCTCGGCCGTGGGCCACGCATAGTTGACGTCGCCGCGGATGTGCTTCGAGCTCATCACGTCATAAGCACCGCCATAAGCTTTGCGGGTGATGACGGTTACTTTCGGCACGGTCGCTTCGGCGAAGGCGAACAGCAGCTTGGCGCCGTGCTTGATGAGGCCGCCGTACTCCTGCGCGGTGCCGGGCAGGAATCCCGGGACGTCGACAAACGTGACGAGCGGAATGTCGAAGCAATCGCAGAAGCGTACGAAGCGCGCGGCCTTGCGTGATGCGTCGCTGTCGAGAACGCCCGCGAGCACCATCGGCTGGTTGGCGACAATGCCGACTGTCGCGCCTTCCATGCGCGCGAAGCCGGTGACGATATTCTTTGCGAATGCTTCCTGGATTTCGAAGAAGTCGGTCTCGTCGACGACCTTCAGGATCAGTTCCTTGATGTCGTAGGGCTTATTCGGATTGTCCGGGATCAGCGTATCGAGCGAATAGTCGATGCGGTCGGGGTTGTCGTGGGTCGGGATGATCGGGACGCCTGCCTTGTTGTTCGATGGCAGGAAGTCCATCAGCCGGCGCATCTGGAGAAGGGATTCAAGATCGTTCTCGTAGGCCTTGTCGGCGATCGATGATTTGGTTGTATGGACCTTGGCGCCACCAAGCTCTTCCGCCGTGACGGTTTCGTTCGTCACTGTCTTCACGACGTCGGGACCCGTTACGAACATGTAGCTCGTGTCCTTCACCATGAAGATGAAGTCGGTCATGGCCGGGGAATAGACGTCGCCGCCGGCGCACGGGCCCATGATGACCGAGATCTGCGGGATCACGCCGGACGCCAGCACGTTGCGCTGGAAGACTTCACCATAGCCGCCGAGGGCATCGACGCCCTCCTGAATGCGGGCGCCGCCGGCATCGAACACGCCGATGATCGGCGACCGGTTCTTGAGCGCCATGTCCTAAATCTTGGTGATCTTCCTGGCGTGCGTCTCCGACAGCGAGCCGCCCATGACGGTGAAGTCCTTGGCGAAAACATAGACGACGCGACCGTTGATCGTGCCCCAGCCGGTGACGACGCCGTCGCCCGGCACTTTCGTCTTTTCCATGCCGAATTCGGTGCAACGGTGCTCGACGTACATGTCGAATTCTTCGAACGAGCCGTCGTCCATCAGAAGCTCGATGCGCTCGCGCGCGGTCAGCTTGCCCTTGGCATGCTGAGCGTCGATCCGGGCGCGGCCACCGCCGAGACGGGCATTGTCGCGGCGCTTCTCCAGCTCGTCGATGATATCTTTCATGGAACCCCTTGCCCGGCTCGGGCGAAATATGCCGAAAGGGCTCTCTAGCATGGCTCCGATGCAGCGCAAACGGTGAGTTGTCGCGAGGCACAAGAGGGCGCCGATAGGCGTCCCGGAGGCCGAAGATCACGCACTTTTTGCGGCTGCTTCGTCGCCGTCAGCGGCCAGCCGGGATGCCAGCTCGGCGATCTTGACCTCAACGAAGCCCGCCCCGCGGATCGGCTCGATCATGACCGGGTGTCCCAGGCCCGCAGCCCAAGGCAGCGTCGTGGTGACGACGTTGGCGATCGGATCGACGATGACACGCTTACCACCTATCTTTTTCATGTGGGCTTCGGCATCCGGCCGGCTCGCAAAAACATGGAGCCTGTCGGCCGAGCGCGGCTTTTGCGTGCCAGGCGTCAGCAACGGCCCCTCGACGCTCCCGACAAGGTAAACTTCGCCTTTCTCGCGGGCCGCCGCGGCATAGAGCGGGATCGCCTCGCTCTTGAGACGGATCAGAAGGTCTCGCGGATCGATCTCGGCCTCGATCGGATCGGAGACCCAATCGGTGCCAACCAAGCCCTTCGCCATCGCGATGCCGGGTAGAATATCGGTCGCGAAGACTTCGAGCGAGATGTCCTGCAGCTCGCGGTTGCCGGCGAGCGCCTCCGCCCAGCGCCCGGCCTCGATTGGGCTCGACCAGAAGAGCTGCACGGTCCGGCCGGCGACCTTCTGCGAGGGCACCGAGGCGTTCTCCTCGTCGGCGAGTGTCAGCACGCGCCCTTCGCTAACCGCCCGACGCACGAAGCGGTCGCGTTGCGCAAGCTCTGGAATGCGCGGCGCGTTGAGCATTGGTCATCGACCCCGGGCCCGAATCATTTCGGAAAGTCTTCTTGAAAGACGGTCGCAGGGCAAGCCGATTCGAGATATGAACAAGCGGCATTTATCTACTGCCGTGCGGTCCTAAAACCTGTGTGGCTTTCGCGCCATCCATCGGCCGTGGGTTAGGTGTGCGCGAGCAGCGTCAGAAAGCGCACGGCTGCGTCGAATTCTGTGCGGCGGCCGAGGCGGCGGGCGGCGGCTTCGGAATCCTCGCCCCAAACCGAGATCTGATAATCTTCATCGACGTGCGCGGCCTTCCAGGCGACGTCGGCACTTATCCATTCCCGCGCGAACCCGAGCGCGATCAGGGCCGAGCCGGTCAGCGTAGTGATGACGTGAAGCCCCGTCAGCCGCATGGCGTCATGGGGCAAGAGGGCCTGCGAATAAGCTGCAAGGGCGGCGTTGGGCTGAGCGACGTGGATGATGCCGGAAACGACACGAAACTCCGCGCCGAGCGCTTCGTTCGCCCAGGCGACGATCGGGTCCCAGTGCTCCGCCTGCCGTTCGACGAGTTCGACCGGCGCCTCGGCGCGATAGCAAATGAGATCGCTACCGGCATAGGCGGTGATGTCGTCCGCTACGGCATCGAGGGTGTCGGCAACGGCATCGATCGCGGTGTTGGCGAAGCGCGTCAATGGCATGCGCCTCGGGTCGATGACGTCGGCCTGGGCGCGCCACTCGCCGGCGACGGCCTCGGCAAGTGCACGTGTCGGCAGCGCCAGCGCGCGTTTCTTCGGTGTTTTGATCTGGCGGCCATCGAGCAACACAGGGAACGGGGCGCCCTCACCGATGCTCACGTCCTTGTAGAAACGGCGAGGAAGCGGCTTTGCGAGGCTGTCGGAAATTACCTTCCCGGGGCCGCCGGAAGGCCGGGGATTGGGTGTTTGCCCGCCGTCGCCGTTTTCCGTGCTCATGCCACACGACTTTCGAGTGCGAGGGCATCGTCGATGGCCTTCGGCAAATCCCCGAAGCGTTCGATGATCAGATGAGCGCCCGCCCCCTCGAGGTCCGCGACGGTGTGATAGCCCCAGGCGACGCCGATGGCCGTAACCCCGGCCGAGCGCGCCATCGCCATGTCGTACGTCGTGTCGCCGACCATGACCGTCTTCTCCGGAACGGTATCTGTTTCAAGCATGGCCCGCTGAAGCATCGACGGGTGCGGCTTGGAGGGATGATCGTCCGCCGTCTGGATCGTGGCGAAGCTGCCGTGCCAGCCTTCGCGGTCGAAGAGACGATCGATCCCCCGGCGCGATTTGCCGGTCGCGATGCCCAGCAGGTGATCGTCGCGTGCCGCAAGGCGGGCGATCGTTTCCTTGGCCGAAGGAAACAGGATCTCGGATTCCGAAGGGTCGTGCTTCAGGTCGCGGAACGCCGATTTGTAGCGCTCGGCCAGTGCCGCGCGCGTCGCCCGATCGGCGTCGGGCGCGAGCACCGCGAAGGCCTCCGGCAGCGATAATCCGACGACGGAAAGCGTCGCATCGCGGGTGGGCGGCACCATCTCAAGGGCGGTAAATGCGTGCACCATCGACAGCACGATGCCCGCCTGACTATCGACGATCGTGCCGTCGCAATCCAAAACAACGAGTTTCATGGGGGCGTTCTAACACGCCGTCCGGGAGAGGCAAATCGGGGGGGTTTTGTGGCACCTAGCGACTCCCCTCCGGGGAGCCGGCCGCTGAGTGCTGGAGCCATAACAGCGTAAAGCCAAAGAGCGGGATGAGGATATCCATGTAGAAGATAACGCCGGCATTTCCCGGCGCGAAATTGTGCTCCGTCACCATCTGATCGATATGGCCCACCGCGGCGCCGAGGGTGAATAGAGCCGGGCCGACGATGGCTGCGAGGCGGAGATCGAAGCTGCGAAATGCCGCGAGGAAGCCGACGACGGAGAAACCCAGGTTCGCGGTCGCACCTCGAATTGAAACGGGCTATCGGCCCAGCCGATGAAGGCAGCCGACATTTTTCCGAAGAAGGCGTGCATCACGAAGTTGTAAAAATAGCAGACGCCGATCGCCCAGAAGACGTGCCAGGACAGTAGCTTTTCGACGACGACCGCAGCGGTGACAGGCTTTTGCGCCCGCGCCATCGCGACGAGCGAGAACAGCAGGCCGACAACCAGGAACGTCAGAGAGAAATTCGATAAAACGAAAGTGATCGCAGCCTTGATCAGGTCGGCCATGACTGTTCTCTCGATGTCGCCGTCCGGGCCACGAATGGCTCGTCACTCGGCTCCGCTCACTCGAACTTGTCGATATCGAAGCCAAGGAGCTCCCAGGTGCGGCGCATGTGATCGGGCAGCGGCGCCGTAACGTCTATCGTCTTGCCGCCCTTGGGATGGGGGATGACGAGGCGACGGGCATGGAGATGCAGCTTTTTCTCCATGTTCTCGGCCGGCATGTTGACGTCGCCCTCGTACTTGTTGTCGCCGACGATCGGGTGGCCGATGAGATGCATATGGGCGCGCAACTGGTGCTGCCGGCCCGTGACCGGCTTCAGCGACACCCAGGCGGTTTTGTGCGCCGCACGGTCGATGACGGAATAGTGCGTCGTCGCGTGCATGGCGACAGCCTGCTCTCCGGGCTTGGCTTTGCGCACGCGGTCGCCATCCGGGCCCGACGCCTTGACGAGCGCAGCTTCGACTTTGCCCTGCGGCGGCTTCGGCACGCCTTTGACGAGCGCCCAATAGGTCTTGGCGGCAGACCGCGTCTGGAATGTGCGACCGAGTTTCGCGGCGGCGTCGCGCGTCTTTGCGACGAGCAGCACGCCGGTCGTGTCGCGGTCGAGGCGATGCACGAGCCGCGGCCGTTCGCCGCCGAAACGATCCGCCATGCCTTCGAGCATGCCGTCAATGTGCTTTTTGGTGCCGGTTCCGCCCTGAACCGCCAAACCGAAGGGCTTGTTGAGGACAAGGACGTGCTCATCCTCGAACAGGATCATCTTCTCGATGGTGTCCCGGTCGCCCTTCGAGACACCGGGGGGCGCCTGCAGGCCGGTTCCCGTTTTCTTCGGTTGACGGACGATTGCCGGGACGCGGATCTCGGCTCCGACGGTCAGGCGGTCGTTGGCCTGCGCGCGCTTTGAATTGATCCGTACCTGGCCCGAACGCAGGAGCTTCTGGAGATAGGTGTAACCCACCTCGGGGAAATGCACGCGGAACCAGCGATCGAGGCGCATGTCCGCTTCGCTGTCGGCGACTGTGATTGTTTCAACGCTCATGCGTAAGGGTGAGCCCTGAATTTCGCGGAAGGTCAAGGGCTGCAAATTTGACTTAAGGCTCTCACTCTGACTTTTGTTATCCTGCCTTCACATTCCGGTGGCTCACTCGTTAATCAATTGGGCGGACGGGTGTCCGTGCCAATGCCAGCAGGGAAAATCGGTTGCAGTTATGCAGATCTATCTCTGGATCGCGCTCGGAAGTGCCATCGGCGGCGTGGTGCGCTACTGGTGCTCTGGCGTCGCAGCACTTCTTTTTGGGGAAACTTTCCCCTGGGGCACCTTAATCGTCAATGTCGTCGGGTCAGTCATCATCGGCTTCGTCGCGACGCTTACCGGGCCTGACGGCCGCCTGCTCATTTCAACGTCGATCCGGCAGTTCATCCTGGTGGGGTTTTGCGGAGGGTTCACGACGTTCTCGTCATTCAGCCTGCAGACGCTCAATCTCATGAATGACGGACAGTGGTCGTATGCCACTCTGAACATCGGTCTATCTGTTTTCCTCTGCCTCGTCGCAGTCTGGCTCGGGCACATCGCCGCGAGCAATATCAACGCACTGAAATGGATCTGAACCATGCAAATCCCACGCGACGCGGTGCTGCTGAGGATTTTCGTTGGTGAAGATGACAAGGCGGGCCATCAGCCCCTCTATGAGGCTATCGTTCTCAAGGCACGCGAGATGCATCTTGGCGGGGCTACCGTCTTGAGGGGCCCGATGGGATTCGGTCAATCGAGCCACCTGCACACCAGCAAAGTCCTGCGGCTCTCCGAAGACCTGCCGATCATCATCGAAATCGTCGACGGCGAGGACAAGATCAACGCATTTCTGCCGGAACTCGAGAAGGTGATGGGCAGCGGGCTCGTCACGCTGGAGAAGGTCAAGGTGCTTCGCTATGGGAACGGCGCGCCGTCATCGTAGCGTTTCCTCGTCCTACTCGGGGGTCGCGTTGGCTGACAGCGCGGCGCGGGGCCTAGACCGCAACTCCGGAAAGGTGGCCGATGGCGGCAGTCAACGCCATCGCCAATGCGCCCCAGAACGTCACCCGGGCGGTTGCGCGCCAGACATTTGCCCCGCCTGCCCGTGCGCCGACCGCGCCGAGCACAGCAAGACAGACAAGCGAAGCGCCCGTAACAATAAGCGTCACGTGAGATTCGCGCGCGGCAATTGCGGCCAGAAGGGGCACGGCGGCGCCGACGGCGAAGGATGCTGCCGATGCCATCGCAGCCATCACAGGGCGCGCTGTCGTCAGCTCGGAAATTCCAAGTTCTTCCCGCGCATGAACGCCCAGCGCGTCGCGCGCCATGAGCTGCTTGGCGACCTCACGAGCCAACGACGGTTCGACTCCGCGTTTGGCATAAATATCGGCGAGTTCTTGCAATTCAAATTCGGGCTGCTCGACAAGTTCTTTGCGTTCTCGGGCAAGGTCCGCGCCTTCCGCGTCGCCCTGCGAGCTGACCGATACGTACTCACCGGCGGCCATCGAGAGCGCGCCCGCAACGAGCCCAGCGATGCCGGCAACCAGTACCGACTTGGGCGAGGCATCAGCCGAAGCGACGCCAGCGATGAGGCTTGCCGTCGAAACGATGCCATCGTTCGCACCGAGGACGGCGGCGCGGAGCCAGCCCACGCGCTCTACAATGTGCTGCTCGGCTGTCACCATGTCTCTGCTTCCACTCTCTGAAGCCCATGAACTTTTGAACTACGTCCGCGGGTGGGGCCCGCACCAGCCGGGAAGATAGGTTGCCGCCGGGCTTTTCGCGAATTCGAGCGCTTTCACAATGGCGGCTTCGAAATCGCTCTTCGCCGTCTTGACGTCGACGCGCCGACGGAGCGCATCCGCCCAGAGAAATTCGCTGAATGGCGTCGCGTCCTTAGCATAGCCACCCGCGAAGCGCAGCTCTCCTGCGAGGCTGCGATATGGATCGTCCTGCAGGTCCGCGATTGTTTTCGGGAGAGCCGTGCGCGGCTGGCGCTGTCCGGCACTGTCGAAGGGGTGGAGCCAGCCGCGGTTGTCCATGAACCTCCAGAATTCGTCCTTGTCGAGCGTATGCAGATCGGCGACCGGCGAAATCAAGATCTGCCCGACGCCTTCATCGTGCAGCGCACGCGCAAGATGGTGATGATCGATCACGTAGTAGCGGCTTTTCGGACCGCGCACGACGGGGATCATGTGGCGGCCGAGAAACTGGCCGGTCTTGGCCGGTGCGAGCCCACGCCAGTCGGCGCGCTTGCGCCCAACTTCTCGCATGCCGACGGTCATCTGCGTCGGCCGGAGATCGGCGATGGCAATGGTGTGCAGCAATGGCGACGGAGAGTGCGTGTCGGGCTGCGTAATTTGTTGAGCCATCGTGATCATCCCGAGGAAATGCCCCCGCGCGAAGTAAGCGGAGGGCGCAATAACAACCGGTACAAATACCGGCGAGCATGTTTATAGCGAAAATCCGCCGTCAGCAGACTTACTAAAACTTAAACGAGCACGAGTTGAAGCAAGCTTCACGGCGAACAACGTCTCCATTCTCGTCATCCCGGCGGAGGCCGGGATCCAGGCAGACATCGACAGAACAGTTTCGGCTCTTTGGCGGGATGCCGGCCTTCGCCGGCGTGACGGGCGACAAGGTAGCTTGAGCTCTTCAAGTTCGCGGCGGCGAGAAAGGCGTTACTTGCTGTTCCGCTCCGCACGGAGCTTGGCCCAGTAGTCGAGGCGCTTCCTGATCTCGCGCTCGAAGCCGCGCTCCGGCGGATCGTAATACTGTGGCCGCCGCTTGAATTCGTCGGGAAAATAGTTCTGTCCGGAGAAGGCATCCGGCTGATCGTGGTCGTAGAGGTAGTCGGAGCCGTAGCCTTCCTCTTCCATCAGCTTTGTCGGAGCGTTGAGGATCGTTTTAGGCGGCGCCAGCGATCCGTGCTCCTTTGCGGCGCGCATCGCCGCTTTGTAGGCGACGTAGTTGGCGTTCGATTTCGGCGCCGTCGCGACGTAGATGACGGCCTCCGCCAGCGCCAGCTCGCCTTCGGGGCTGCCAAGAAAATCGTAGGCGTCCTTTGCCGCGTTGCAGACAACGAGCGCCTGCGGATCGGCGAGACCGATATCCTCGACGGCCATGCGCACCAGGCGCCGGGCGAGAAACAGGCGATCCTCGCCGCCATCGAGCATGCGGCAAAAATAATAGAGCGCGGCATCCGGATCGGAACCGCGGACGGCTTTGTGCAGCGCCGAGATCAGGTTGTAATGACCTTCGCGCGACTTGTCGTAAAGCGGCGCGCGACGCTGCACGAGCTTCACCAAAGCTTCGCGATTGAGCGGCTTGGCCTTGCCGGGAACGGCCGCAAAGACGTCCTCGACAAGGTTCAGGATGGAGCGGCCGTCGCCATCGGCCATCCCCTTCAGGGCGTCGCGCGCATCGGCGTCGAGCGGCAGCGGGCGACAGACTTCTTTTTCCGCGCGGTCCAGAATGGTTTCGAGATTTTCATCGCTGAGCCGGTTCAGCACCAGAACGTTGGCGCGCGACAGAACAGCGGCGTTGAGTTCGAACGACGGATTCTCGGTCGTGGCACCGACGAGCGTGATCGTGCCGTCTTCCATGTAGGGCAGAAAACTGTCCTGCTGGGATCGGTTGAAGCGATGGATCTCGTCGATGAAGAGCAACGTGCCTTTGCCCTGCTCGCGCATCATCTTGGCGCGCTCGAAGGCTTTGCGCAGTTCGCCAACGCCGGAGAAGATTGCCGAGAGTTGCTCGAACGCCAGGTTCGTTTCGCCGGCGAGGAGGCGCGCGATCGTGGTCTTGCCGGACCCCGGCGGCCCCCAGAAAACGAGGCTCGGAACGCGGCCGCTTTTCAGCATTCGCGTCAGGGTTCCGTCGGGGCCGACGATGTGCTCCTGCCCAACGACCTCGGACAAGGATTTCGGACGCAGGCGGTCGGCGAGCGGACGCGGCGCGCCTTTCTCCAGTCCTGCGGCTTCGAAGAGATTGGTCATGTGGGCCTTATATAAGGCCACGGGTGCGCCGTCCAAAGGGAGTTATTCGGCCTGCTTTGCTGGGCGCTTGGCGACACGCGTTCCGCGCACCGGCCGCCAAGCGCGGTCGGGGCCCTAGAAGTCCCGAACCGCGACGTTCACGGTCTGGGGGCGGCCGGAACTTGCCCCAGAGACATCGGTGACCTCGACATCGAACCGGGCTTTCGCCGCGTCCGAACCGTCGTGGGCGAAAAAGACCTGGCCGCCTTCAAGGTCGGCCTGCGAGAACGTGGCGACGGGCTGGGCGGAATCCTGCGAGAGTGCCACGTAGCCGCCGGCCGCGTTCGAGATGTGGAAGGTCAAGTTCTCGGGCCTATCGTCGGGATCGAGCGCGTTGAGGTCGGCGGTGGTGATGCGCACCGACCGGCCCTTCGAGACGGTGAGGTCGAGATCGCCGCTAAGCGCCGGCGGAATGTTGCGCACGTGCGCGGAAAGCTCTCCGCCCTCTTCCATCGACAGCCGGCCGTATTTGATCTTGCCCGCCGCGTGGCCGGTGCTCTTGATCTGAATGAGCTGCTGGACGCGCACATCGCCCTGGATCGTGCCGTAGATTTCCGCCGTGTCGGAACTGACGTTGCCGAAGAGCCTACCGCCTTCATGGACGATGACGTCGGACGCCGAGACTCCGCCCTCGACGTAGCCCCAGATCTCGATCCGTTGTCCGCTCTTGACCTCGCCTTTCAAAACGGCGTCCTCGCCGATGATCAACACACCACGGTTATCGGGCATCGGCTTACTCCGTTACGCATACAGGGCACGGCAACGGGTGCCGCGGCGCCTAACCTCGGCCAGGATTTTGTCAGCTTCTCGACGGACGGGCGGCGGGACCCAATGGACCCGCTATCGAGGTTAACGTTTCGCACGCCCCTTACCGCCATGCCGGCGCAGGCCAGCATCCCGTCAAACGGGAGCAATCTCACTTATGAGACAGGGCTGGATCCCAGCCTGCGCCGGGATGACGAGAGTGGAAAGCCGCGCTTGGCGGCCGGCGCGCGGAACGCGTGTCGCCAAGCGCCGGTAAAAATCCTAACCCGGCACCTGGAGCTGGAGGACGCGATTGCCGCGTTTTACGGAGATCTGCCAGAGCCTTCGGCGGCTGGCCAACGCCCGCTCAGCGTCCGAAACGTTGGCGATTTTGTCGTCACCGATGGCCACGATAATGTCGCCCGGCTGGAAGCCGAACGTCTGGGCCGTCGAGCCGTCGCGCACGGATGTCACGACGACGCCATCCGTTTCGTCGAGATCGAACTGATCCGCGACGGACGGCAGGATGTTCGAGATGCGGGCGCCGTCGAGGGGATGATTGCCGGATAGATTCTTGGCGTCGTTCTTGCCGGGCTTCGGGGCGGCGACGAGTGGCAGTTCGATATCGAACGGCTTGTGCTTGCGAATGACCGTCAGCCGAGCCGTGTGGCCGATGCCTCTCGTGGCCAAACGATAATAGACAGCCCGTGCGTCAGTCACCTCCACGCCATCCACATGCGTGACGACGTCACCCGCTTCAAGACCAGCGGCGGCAGCGGGGCCGTTGTCGTAGAGGCGCGTGACCACAGCGCCGGAGACGCGATCGAGGCCAAGGCCTTCGGCGATGTCGCGCGACATCGCTTCGAGCTTGGCGCCGAGCCAGGGCTTCTCGACCTTTCGTCCCTCTGCGGCGCTATCGGCATAGATGCGCACCAAGTTCGACGGAATGGCGAAACCGATGCCGACCGATCCGCCTGACTGCGAATAGATCATCGTGTTGATGCCGACGAGGCGGCCTGACATATCGACAAGAGCGCCGCCGGAGTTGCCGGGGTTGATCGCCGCGTCTGTCTGAATGAAAACTTGGCTGTCGGACCGGCTTACCTCGGAGCGTGACAACGCCGAGACTATGCCGCTCGTCACGGTCTGGCCGACGCCGAAGGGGTTACCGATCGCGAGGACGAGATCGCCAACCTCGAGCGAGTCGGAATCGTCGAATTGCAGAAATGGGAAATTGCCGTCGCCGCCTTCGATCTTCAGCACCGCGATGTCGGCCTTGTCATCCTGAGCGATGACTTTCGCGTCGAACTCGCGCTTGTCCGCGAGGGCTACGCGGATGGCGGTATCGCCGCCGCCCTTGATGACATGCGTGTTCGTCACCACGAGGCCTTCGCGATTGACGATGACGCCGGAGCCGAGAGAACTCATCACGCGTTCGGACGGGCGGCCAAATGAGTTACCGAAGAAGTGCCGGAAGAACGGATCGTTGGCGAAGGGCGAGTCGAATGTCCGAACGCGGGATCGCACGTAGACGTTGACGACGGCGGGCGCCGCCTTTCTCACGATCGGAGCATAGGAATATTGCACGGCTTCGCGCGAGGGCGGCGGCAACTTCTCCTGGGCGTACGATGGTTCCGTCAGGCTGAAGAGCTTCGGTGCGACGCTGGCGCCGATGAGAAGGGCCGCGCCGACGAGGATCCAGTTCTTCAATGTCATTGATCTGCTCTTCAGATGGGTCTGGTCAGATTAAGGCGCCGCCGCCACCGGTCGACGTTCGATGCCCGCGACCGAGACGATGCGAGTTGAGGAATACGTTCCGAAGGTGGGTCAGATCAACCTAAGGTCTCGTAATGATCGGACGGCTGCGGTCGCGGCCTCGTCGGCGCTGCGCAGCACAAGACCGAGTTCGGCCCGCACTTTGGCGTTGGTGTAGGCCTTCTTCTCTCCGAGCTCCGGCAGCACGGTCCGCAACTTCCTGTCGAAAACGGCCATGGCCCGCACGGCAAAGTCGGGCAGCTCGAATTTCGGCACTTTCGAGCGCAAATCCGGCAACTCCCGTGCCGCGATCTGGCCGAGGTCGTAGAGGCTCAGCTGACCCTCGCCAACGAGATAGCGGCTTCCCGCGACGCCGGGCCGTAAAGCCGCTTCGACGTGCGCCGCGGCGACATCGCGCACGTCGGTCACGGGGAAACTTATGCTCGGGACGGCTGGATAGGTCCCCTTGGCCATGATCCGATAAAGCTCGTGAGAGGTCGAGAGGTCGGCGTCCACCGCCGGGCCCTGGACGAAACTCGGATTGATGGCGACCATTTCGGGCGAGCCCGGCGTCGACTCGATGAAATCCCAGGCTGCCTTTTCCGCAATCGTCTTCGACTTTAGATAAGGGGTCAGATCGGACCGCGTTTCGTCGGTGAAATCCTCTTCCGAATAGATGTGACCCTGGGGGCGGTCACTCGGGTAGAAGATTGCGACCGTCGAGGACGTCAGCACGACGCGCGCGACGGAAGCTTTCGTCGCCGACCGCAAGATGCGCAGCGTGCCGTCGCGCGCGGGAGCGATGAGTTCTTCCGGATCGTCCGGCTGCGTGACGGGAAATGGCGATGCCGTATGGACGACGACCTCGGCGCCGGCGATGGCTTCGTCCCAGCCCGCGTCGTTCGTGAGGTCGGCGACGGCGAACGACAGTTGCCCGGGATCGGCGCCGAGGCGGCTCACGGCGTTGCGGACATTGTCCGCCTTCGACATGCTTCTAAGCGTTCCGCGCACGCTATGTCCGCGGCGCAGAAACTCGGCGATCGTATGCTTGGCAATAAGCCCGCTCGCGCCCGTAACAACGACCTGAGGATCTGATGCCATGACGGGCGCACCTGTTGTTGGAGAGCCGGTGCGCCCCAAGCGCTCCGCTTATGCCAGATAGTCGTGCAGAACGCGACCGAATGGCAATGTCAGATCGGCAATAAAATGCCGTGCGCCGACGATTTTGCGCACAGGCAAGTCGGCGACCGGGGCGTTGACGTGCGGAATGAGATGCAGGCGTCCCGGCCTCGTCCACGAGCCTTTGATCGTGATTTCTGTGAGATTGTAGGCGACGAGCAGGCAGATCTGCAGCTTGCCGTCGATCCCGTGAACAGCGCATTGCGTTTGACCGTCATAAACCCTCCCCAAGGCGCGAGAATTCCGGCGCAATCATCCAATGCGGGCTTTGACGCGTTTCAGTTGCAGGTCTGTGACAGATATGATGCGAACGCGATTTGTGGCGACGTCTTGCTTCCCGCGGCACGATCCCGTCGGGAGCGAATAGCGGCGAAAAGAAGCTATCGTCACACGCCTGCAACAACGTCCGACCTAGAGTCCCGGCGCCCGCTTCAGGGAGTATGCCGATGGACGCGAAAGTCGCTGACAGGGCTACGGTGCCCGATTTTTCCAGGCAGCCCGGCGAAGAGCATGCGTGGCGGCCGCGCGGATGCGGACGCGTCGACTTCTCCCTGATCAATCAGCGGCTCAAGCGCTTCTCGGTCGGCGCGGTCAACGTGCTCACGGGAAACTTCATCTACTTCGACAATCGCGATGAAGAGATCGGTCCGGAGCATGTGATGGCGAGCGGCGCACTGCCGCCGGCATTCCCGATGGTAAAGATCGGCACGGATTACTACTGGGACGGCGGCATTGTTTCGAATACGCCGCTACAGCACCTTCTCGATCAGGACGACAGGGTCAACACGCTCGTCTTTCAGGTCGACCTGTTTTCATCACGCGGTGTGCTGCCTCGCGATATGAGCGACGTGCTCGGGCGCCATAAGGACATCATGTATTCCTCGCGCACGCGTTACAACACCGACCTCTATCGTCGTCTGCACCGGCGCAAGACCCAGCTCTCCGCCGCGCTCTCGCGTATACCGGAAGCCGATCTCACGTGCGACGAGTGCAGGCTCAAGGTAGAGCTGAGCAACCTTCCGCAGTTCACCATCATGCAGCTCATCTACCAGCAGAAGTCCTACGAGGGCCACGCCAAGGATCACGAGTTCTCAGCGACGTCGATGCACGAGCATTGGCAGAGCGGTTATGAGGACACCAAGCGTAGCCTGAAGCAGCGACGCTGGCTGGAGCTGCCCAGTGCTGAAGAGGGCACCATCGTCCACGACGTGCATCGCTTGCAGGACTAGTCCCGCGCCTGCAAACGCTCACGTCGCATCGCCCTCAAAGCAAAGCCCCGGCGTCGCTCTCACGCCGGGGCTTTTGCTTGTTCGGTTCCGGCGACACCGCTTGGCGGCGCATCGCTACCGGAAAATCGCTCAAATAAACTGTGTGATCAGCTCGCGGCCTGCTCGGCGAGCATGGCTTCGTGACGGGCCTTGTCCTCGGCGCCCTTCGCGCTCTCGTCGCGATCGACGAGCTCGATGACGGCACGAGGCGACGCATCGCCATAGCGGAAGCCAGCCTTCAGAACGCGGGTGTAGCCGCCATTGCGATCCTTGTAGCGCGCAGCGAGAACGTCGAAGAGCTTCTTGACCATCGCTTCGTCACGGAGACGGGCGGCGGCCAGGCGGCGCGAGTTCAGATCGCCGCGCTTCGCAAGCGTGATGTACTTGTCGACGACGCGCTTCAGGTCTTTCGCCTTCGGCAGCGTGGTGATGATCTGCTCATGCTTGATGAGGGCCGCGGCCATGTTCGAGAACATTGCTTGACGGTGGCCGGGCTGGCGGCCGAAACGGCGGCCGAGCTTCTTGTGTCGCATCGTGTCTTCATCCTTACATTGTTGGCCCCCGGACGCTGCCGCGGGCTTAGATTGACCGTCGGCGTTTGCCGTCCGGTTCGGCGCGGGAGGTTCTATGGCCTCACCTTCGCCTGTCGTGATCCGAATGCTCGTGGAGCTATCCGGTCGTCTCTGATTGGCTTGCAACTGCAAGCCCGGCGCGAGCGCCGCCCCAGTGGAGCTGGCCCGTTCGCGCAAGCGAACGGAACAGCCGGCGTGAGCTCAGTACTGGTCTTCGAAGCGCTTCGCCAGTTCGTCGATGTTGTCCGGCGGCCAGTTCGGAACTTCCATGCCGAGATGGAGACCCATCGTGGCGAGGACTTCCTTGATCTCGTTGAGCGACTTGCGGCCGAAGTTCGGCGTGCGCAGCATCTCGGCTTCCGTCTTCTGGATGAGGTCGCCGATGTAGACGATGTTGTCGTTCTTCAGGCAGTTGGCCGAGCGGACCGAAAGCTCGAGCTCGTCGACCTTCTTGAGGAGCGCGGCGTTGAAGGCGAGCTCCGGATGGCGCTGCTCTTCCTGGGCCTTCTTCGGCTCCTCGAAGTTGATGAAGACGGCCAACTGGTCCTGAAGGATACGTGCGGCGAGCGCTACGGCATCCTCGGGGCGAACCGAGCCATCGGTCTCGACGACCATCGTCAGCTTGTCGTAGTCGAGGATCTGGCCTTCGCGGGTATTCTCAACCTTGTAGGAGACCTTCTTCACCGGCGAGTAGAGGCTGTCGACCGGGATCAGACCGATCGGCGCGTCTTCGGGACGGTTGCGATCGGAGGCGACGTAGCCCTTACCCATGTCGGCGGTGAACTCCATACGGATCGCAGCACCTTGATCGAGGTGGCAGATCACGTGTTCGGGGTTCAGGACTTCGACCTCTGAGGACGCTTCGATGTCGCCTGCCGTAACGGGACCGGCGCCTTCCTTCTTCAACACCATACGCTTCACGCCCTCAGAATGGACGCGGAGCGCGATTTCCTTGATGTTCAGGATGATGTTCGTCACGTCCTCGCGGACGCCCGGGACCGACGAGAACTCATGCAGGACGCCATCGATCTGCACGGTCTTGATCGCGGCACCCTGAAGGGATGAGAGAAGCACGCGGCGGAGCGCGTTGCCGAGCGTCATGCCGAAGCCGCGCTCGAGCGGCTCAGCCACAACGGTCGCGGTGCGCGAACGATCGCGGCCGCTCTGAATTTCAAGCTTGTTGGGCTTGATCAGGTCTTGCCAGTTCTTCTGGAGAACGTTCACGAGAAACCTCGTCTAGTTTTGCGCGGGCGGGGGAGCGGGCCGCGGAGTCTCTTAGCGGTGACTATACTCATGCCTCGCAGCGCGCCGACCTGCGACGCGCGTGCGGGAAATCTCATTAGACGCGGCGGCGCTTGCGCGGACGGCAGCCGTTGTGCGGGATCGGCGTCACGTCGCGGATCGACGTAATCTGGAAGCCGACGGCCTGCAGCGCGCGAAGTGCCGATTCACGACCCGAGCCCGGACCGCAAACCTCGACTTCGAGCACCTTCATGCCGTGGTCCTGGGCCTTTTTGCCCGCATCTTCGGCCGCGATCTGAGCGGCATACGGCGTCGACTTGCGCGAGCCTTTGAAGCCCTTCGTGCCCGACGACGACCAGGCGATCGTGTTGCCTTGCGCATCGGTGATCGTGATCATGGTGTTGTTGAACGACGCGTTGACGTGCGCGACGCCCGACGTGATGTTCTTCTTTTCGCGCTTTTTGACTTTGCCGCGCGCGGCTGCTTCCTTGGCCATTACCGTCGTTGCTCCATACCTCATGCCTCGTTCAAGCAGAGGCGAAAAACGTTACGCGCTCCAAAGACAGGCGCGCGGAAATTTGCAGATGACGAACTACTTCGTCGCCTTCTTCTTGCCGGCGATCGGAACCGCCTTGCCCTTGCGGGTGCGGGCGTTCGTGTGGGTGCGCTGACCGCGAACCGGAAGCCCCTTGCGGTGACGGAGGCCGCGATAGCAGCCGAGGTCCATCAGACGCTTGATGTTGGTCTGGACCTCGCGGCGAAGATCGCCTTCGACCTTGTAGTCGCGGTCGATCGCTTCACGGATCTGCAGAACCTCGGCATCAGTCAGCTGGCTCACGCGGCGTTCGGCCGGAATGCTGCACTTCTCGCAAATTTCTTTCGCGAATTTCGGGCCAATGCCGTGAATATAGCGCAGCGCGATTTCAACGCGCTTGCCTGTGGGAATGTTGACGCCTGCGATGCGGGCCACTTCAGTCTCCTGCCTCTAAATCTCGTGTCGAATTAACGATGTGTCTCTTGCGATGCTCTCAAGTGCAAATAGGCGCAACGACCGCAGAAACCGGGTTTCAAGCCCAGGTCCGGATCAAGTTGAGCCCTAGAAGAAAGTTGCGCTTTCTACCTCGGGTCATCCCTTCCGTCAATGCGTGCTTTTCTCTTTGTCAAGCATCCTGAAATTGTTGCAGAACTGCGCTGATCTGGCCGCCGACTTCGGCGATTGGCGCCATGCCGTCGACGGATTTCAGCAATTTGTGAGCATAATAGTAACCAAGCAGCGGGGCCGTCTCGCGATAGTAGGCGATCAGCCGTGTCTTGAGGGCCTCGGCGTTGTCGTCAGGCCGGACGGTGCCACCGGCGGCGAGCGTCTCGCGAGCCCGCGTTTCGATGCGTTCGACGAGCTTGGAATCGTCGACTTTGAGCTCGATGACGCAATCGATGCGACGGCCCTTTGACTTCAGGAGGTCGTCGAGCGCGTCGGCCTGGGCGAGCGTGCGGGGAAAGCCGTCAAGGATGAAACCCTTAACGCAATCCGGCTCGGAAATCCGGTCCGCGATGATACCGATGACAATCTCATCGCTCACGAGGCCGCCTTCGGCCATGATCTGCTTTGCCTTAAGGCCGACCGGCGTTCCTGCCTTGACCGCGGCGCGGAGCATATCGCCCGTGGATAGCTGGGGCAGCCCGAGCTTCTCGGAAATCACCTGAGACTGCGTTCCCTTGCCCGCTCCGGGCGGGCCAAGCAGCATAAGGATCATCGCCGCGCCCCGCGAAGTTTGGCCTTCTTGATCAGGCCCTCATACTGCTGGGCGATCAAATGGCTCTGGACCTGTGCGACCGTGTCCATGGTGACGCTGACAGCGATCAGGAGCGAAGTGCCGCCGAAATAAAGCGGGATGCCGGCGTAGGACGTCAGGATCTCGGGCAGAACGCAGACTGCGGCCAGATAGAGAGCGCCGACGACAGTGATGCGGGTCAAGACGTAGTCGATATATTCGGCCGTCTTGTCGCCGGGACGGATGCCGGGAAGGAAGCCGCCGTACTTGCGCAGGTTGTCGGCCGTTTCCTTCGGGTTGATCACGACCGCGGTGTAGAAAAACGCGAAGAAGAGGATCAGCAGGGCGTAGACGAGCATATGGAGCGGCTGGCCCGAGCCGAGCGCCGCGACGGCCTCGTTCAGCCAATCCGGACCCTGACCCGCGGTGAACTGCGCAACCGTGATCGGCAGCAGCAAAAGCGATGAGGCAAAGATCGGCGGAATAACGCCCGACGAGTTGAGCTTCAGCGGCAAATGCGAGGCTTCGCCCTGGAACATCTTGTTGCCGACTTGCCGCTTTGGATATTGGACAAGCAGTCGTCTCTGGGCGCGCTCGAAGAAAACGATCGCGGCGACGACAGCAAGCGCCAGCGCCAGGAAGAACACGAGAATGCCGGGCGAGATCGAGCCGGTCCGCGACAATTCAAAGAGTTGTACCATCGCGCCGGGAAGGCCCGCGACGATACCCGCGAAGATGATCAGCGAGGTGCCGTTGCCGACGCCGCGCTGCGTGATCTGCTCGCCGAGCCACATCAGAAACACGGTGCCGCCGACAAGCGTGATGACTGTCGTGGCGCGGAAGAAGATGCCCGGGTCCATGACGACGGCGCCCGCAGCGTTGTGAGAGCCCTCGAGGCCGACGGAAATGCCGTACCCCTGCAATGCCGCCAGAATGACCGTCAGGTAGCGCGTATACTGGTTGATCTGCTTGCGGCCCGCCTCGCCCTCTTTCTTCAGGGCTTCGAGCTTCGGCGAAATCGACGACATCAACTGCATGATGATCGACGCCGAGATGTAGGGCATGATGTTCAACGAGAAGATGGCGAGGCGCTGCAGCGCTCCGCCCGAGAACATGTTGAACATGCCGAGGATGCCGCCGGCCTGAGACTTGAACGTCTCGGCGAACGCAGCAGGATTGATGCCCGGCAGAGGAATGAATGTGCCGAGGCGATAGACGATCAGCGCACCAAGCGTGAACCACAGGCGCCGCTTCAAATCCTCCGCCTTTGCGAAGGCGCTGAAGTTCAGGTTCGAAGCAAGCTGCTCGGCAGCGGAAACCATTGGTGACTTCTCCTAACCGTTGCGGCCAAGCCCAACAGGCCAACCCACAACCTGGGTCCGGAACGCACCGTTTCCAGTGCTTTCCAGCCTCGAACTCTCGACCGGGTCAGCCCTCCGCTCCGGTCGCGCGTCCGGTTATTCTTCCGATTTGGCGGCGCCGGGCTTCTTGCCCTTCGCTGCCTTCTTGGCCTCTGACTTCTTGCGCTTTTCTTCGTCGACGGCGTTCACTTTCGCCTCGATCAGCGTGACGCTGCCGCCCGCCTTCTCGATGGCTTCCTTCGCCTTCGCGGACGCATGATTGACGGTGATCGAGATCTTGGCTTTGATCTCGCCGTCGCCAAGAAGGCGCAGGCCATCCTTGGCGCGCCGAACGATCCCGGCTTCGATCAGCGTCGCCAAGTCAACGGGCTTCGAACCGTCGAGGCGCTTATCCTCGATCGCCTGCTGTAGCGAGCCGACGTTGATCTCGTTGAAGTGCTCCGGGCGCCACTTGTTGAAGCCGCGCTTCGGCAGACGGCGATGCAAGGGCATCTGACCGCCTTCGAAGCCGCCGATGGCGACGCCGGTACGCGCCGTCTGGCCCTTGCCGCCGCGGCCGCCCATCTTGCCGAGACCCGAGCCGATGCCGCGACCGATGCGGACGCGCGTCTTCTTGGCGCCGGGGTTGTCTTTAATACCATTGAGCCGCATGGGACCCAGATCCTTCTTTGGTTGCGCTCGGAGACTCCCGTTCCGGGAGCCGGCCGCCGAGCGGGACATTATTTCCCTTCTTCGACCTGCACGAGGTGCTGAACTTTTTTCAGCATGCCGCGCACGGCCGGTGTGTCTTCGAGCGTCGAGACGCGGCCAATCTTGTTGAGCCCGAGGCCGGTCAGCGTCGCGGTCTGCCGCTCAGGGCGCCGATTGGGGCTCTTCACCTGCTTCAGCGTGATCGTTTTCTTCGCCATATCGTAACCTCAAGTCCCTTTGTGAAGCGGCAGGAATGCAACCCCCGCTTCGCTTATCTGCGTTTCGGTTGCCCACACGGCAACCGCGTTATTCGCTATCAGACGTCGGCGCCGGCTTCGGCAGCGGCCGAGCCATCACGGCGGCGCGACACAATGTCGGAAACCTTCTTGTTGCGGCGAGCGGCGACGCCACGCGGATTTTCCTGCGCTTTGAGCGCGTCGAACGTCGCGCGGACGACGTTATAGGGGTTCGTCGAGCCCATGGATTTCGCGACGATGTCGTGGACGCCGACCATCTCGAAGACGGCGCGCATAGCGCCACCGGCGATGATACCGGTACCGGCCGGAGCCGAGCGAAGGATCACCTTGCCCGAGCCGTGACGACCGACGCTGTCGTGATGCAGCGTGCGGGCATCGCGCAACGGCACGCGAAGCAGGTTGCGCTTGGCGCCTTCCGTTGCTTTGCGGATCGCCTCCGGAACCTCGCGCGCCTTGCCGTGGCCGAAGCCGACGCGGCCCTTCAGGTCGCCGACGACGACGAGCGCGGCGAAGCCGAAGCGCTTACCGCCCTTGACGACCTTGGCGACGCGATTGATGTGCACGAGCTTGTCGGAAAACTCGCTATCGCGTTCCTCGCGATCTCTGCCACGGTCTCTCTGGGGTCCACGTGCCACGTTTCAGTTCCTCTCGAGTATCTCTTAAAACTTCAGACCGCCCTCGCGAGCGGCATCGGCGAGCGCCTTGACGCGCCCATGAAACAGAAAGCCGCCGCGGTCGAAGACGACCTCGGTGACGCCGGCCTTGACGGCGCGTTCCGCAAGGAGTTTGCCAATGGCGGCGGCGGCCGCCTTGTCGGCGCCCGTCTTGAGCGCGCCCTTCACGTCCTTTTCGAGCGTCGAAGCCGCCGCGAGCGTCACGCCCTTGGCGTCATCGATCACCTGCGCGTAGATGTTCGCAGACGAGCGGTGAACGGAAAGCCGCGGACGGCCGTTCGCTACGTTCTTCTTCAGGCTGCGGCGAACGCGCGCCCGGCGATTCAGAAATTTGTCGTTGATCTTGGCCATAGCTGCCGTCCTTACTTCTTCTTACCTTCCTTGCGGAGGATGTATTCGCCTTTATAGCGCACACCTTTGCCCTGGTAGGGCTCGGGCTTGCGGGAAGCGCGGATGATGGAAGCCATCTGGCCAACGGCCTGCTTATCGATGCCGGAGACGTTGACGAGTTCCTGCTTGGCGCCGCCGACCTTGACGTCGACGCCCGCCGGAATTTTCAGCACGACATCATGGCTGTAGCCGACGGACAACGTCAGCGTGTCCTTGCCCTTCATCGAAGCCTTGAAGCCGACGCCGTGGATTTCGAGATCCTCGCTGTAGCCGTCCGTGACGCCCTTGATGAGATTCGCGATCTGGGTCCGCGACATGCCCCACTTCGAGCGCGCGGGCTTTGTATCTTCGAGAAGGCTGACGTCGATGCCTTCGTCCGTCCTCTCAACCTTCAAGGCGTCGGGAACCGTGAAGACGAGCTCGCCCTTCGGGCCTTTCATCTTGACGGTCTGACCGGCGATCGTCGCCGTTACGTTCGACGGGACCGGAACGGGTTTCTTACCGATGCGCGACATGGCTTCTTCAAACCTTGTTTCGCCGAGGCCGAAGCCTCAGCCTTAGAATATACTGCAGATGATTTCGCCGCCGACGTTGGCCTCACGCGCTTTCGAGTCCGACATGACGCCCTTCGGCGTGGACAGGATGGCGACGCCGAGACCGTTGGCGACGGTCGGGATACCCTTCACCGGCGAATAGACGCGGCGGCCGGGCTTCGAGATTCGCTCGATCTCACGAATGGCCGGCTGGCCATTGTAATACTTGAGCTCGATCTCGAACTGCGGCAGCTCGCCCTTCAATTCGATGCGGCTGTAGCCACGGATGTAGCCTTCATCGGCGAGAACGTCGAGGACGCGCGCACGGAGATTCGAAGCTGGAGTAGCAACCTTCGGCCGGCGACGCATCTGGGCGTTCCGGATGCGAGTGAGCATATCGCCCAACGGATCATTCACGGACATTGATGCTTCCTCTTACCAGCTCGACTTGGTCATACCCGGGATGCGGCCCTGGCTTGCCAGCTCGCGGAGCTGGTTGCGGCACATCCTGAGCTTGCGGTAGTTGCCGCGCGGGCGGCCGGTGATCTCGCAGCGATTGCGGACGCGAACCTTCGAGCCGTTGCGCGGCATCTCGGCAAGCTTCAAGCGCGCGGCGAAACGTTCTTCCGGCGTCTTCGTCCTGTCCTTCGCGAGCAGCTTCAAGCGCTGGCGCTTCGGAGCCTGCTCGGCCGCCATTTTGCGGCGGCGGTTGTTCTTTTCAATCGAACTGGTCTTTGCCATTTCTTCTCCTCCAAAGGCCTTTCGGCTTTGTGCCGAGGTCCTCTAGCTACGGAACGGAAAGTTGAAACCCTTGAGCAATTCGCGGGCTTCGTCATCGGTCTTGGCCGACGTGCAGACGATCACGTCGAGGCCCAATACGTTGTCGACCTTGTCATAGTCGATCTCGGGGAACACGAGGTGCTCCTTGAGGCCGGTCGCATAGTTGCCACGGCCGTCGAAGCTCTTCGGGTTCAGGCCGCGGAAGTCCTTGACGCGCGGCAGCGCGATCGTGACGAACCGGTCGAGAAATTCGTACATGCGGTCGCCGCGGAGCGTCACCTTGGCACCGATCGCCATGCCCTCGCGAAGCTTGTACGTCGCGATGGCCTTGCGGGCACGGGTCACGACGGGCTTCTGTCCGGCAATCAGCGCGAGATCGGAGGCTGCGGTATCGACTTTCTTGCGATCGTTGACCGCTTCGCCGACGCCCATGTTGATCACGATCTTTTGGATCTTCGGGATCTGCATCACGTTGGCGTAGCCGAACTTCTCCTTGAGAGCGTCGCGGACGACCTTCTCGTAATGCGATTTCATGCGCGGCTTGTAGTCGGCCGGACGCGGCGCAGCGGGCCCACGCGGAGCTGGCGCAGCGGCCTTCTTGTCGGCTCTCGCCTTCTTCGTCTCGCCGGCGCCTTGGGGCGAACCACCTTGAGGCTTGGCGCCCTTTGCTGTGTCTTTAGCCATGGCTTAGTTCTTCTCCGGGATCTGCTCGCCCGAGCGCTTCGCGACGCGGACCTTCTTGCCGTCGGCGAGGATCTTGAAGCCGACGCGGGTCGGCTTGCCGTCCTTCGGATCCTCGAGCGCGATGTTCGAAAGGTCGATCGGGCCTTCCTTGGAAATGATGCCGCCTTCCTGCGACGCCGACTGGCGCTGATGGCGGCGCACCATGTTGACGCCGCGAACGAGGGCGCGGTGTTCTTTCGGGCGAATCTCGATCACCTCGCCGCTCTTGCCTTTGTCGCGGCCGGCAAGGACGACGACCTTATCGCCCTTCTTGATTTTAAATGCCGACATCAGAGAACCTCCGGCGCAAGCGATACGATCTTCATGTGGTTCTTGGCGCGAAGCTCACGCGTCACGGGTCCGAAGATGCGGGTGCCGACGGGTTCGCCGTTGGCGTTGATCAGCACTGCGGCGTTGCGATCGAAGCGGATCAGCGAGCCGTCGGCGCGACGGATGCCCTTCGCGACGCGCACGATGACAGCCTTCATCACCTGACCCTTCTTGACGCGGCCCTTCGGGATCGCCTCCTTGACGGAGACGACGATGGTGTCACCCACCGTCGCGTACTTGCGCTTCGAGCCGCCCAGCACCTTGATGCACTGAACGCGGCGCGCGCCCGAATTGTCGGCGACGTCGAGATTGCTCTCCATCTGGATCATCGCGTCGTTCCTTCTTTCATGGCTTCAAGAGGCATGCTCTCAAAGCCGATCTCACCATTTGCCCTACCGGCTCGCGGGGTCTTGGGGAAATTCCCAACTCTCCGACGGCCTGAAAGGCGCTCTACTAAAGCGTTCGACGCTAAAGCGAAACGAGGCTTATGCCTCAAGTCGCGACGGCAATCCAACGTTTGTTCTTGGAGATCGGCCGGGTCTCTTCGATCGAAACCTGGTCGCCAACCTTGAACGAATTCTGTTCGTCGTGGGCGTGGTACTTCTTCGTACGGCGCACCGTCTTCTTCAGCAGCGGATGGGTGTAGCGACGCTCGACCTGAACGACGATGGTCTTATCGTTCTTGTCGGATACCACGACACCCTGCAACACGCGCTTCGGCATAATCTCGTTCTCCCTTACGCGCCTTTTTTGACGCTGCCACCGCGCCGGGCAATGGCAGCGGTCTTGACGCGCGCGATGTCACGGCGGACGAGCCGGATGCGCGCTGTGTTCTCAAGCTGACCGGAAGCCCGCTGAAAGCGCAGGTTGAACTGCTCCTTCTTGAGCTTCACCAGCTGGTCGTCGAGCTGATCGATCGACATGCCCTTGAAATCTTCGGCCATGACTGTTCCTCAACTCCTATTCAATTCGCGTCACGACGCGGCATTTGATCGGCAGCTTCGCGGCGCCAAGGATCAAAGCTTCTTTCGCGACTTGCTGGTTCAAACCACCGAGCTCGAAAATGATGCGGCCCGGTTTGACGCGTGCCACCCAAAGCTCGGGCGACCCCTTGCCGGAGCCCATGCGGACTTCGGCCGGCTTCTTCGACACCGGCACGTCCGGGAAGATGCGCAGCCACATGCGGCCGGCACGCTTCGTGTGACGAGCGATGGCGCGGCGCGCGGCTTCGATCTGGCGCGCCGACAAGCGCTCCGGCTCCATGGCCTTCAGACCAACTTCGCCGTAAGCGAGCGTGGTGCCCGACTTGGCGGCGCCGTGGATGCGGCCCTTAAATTGTTTGCGGAACTTCGTCCGTTTCGGTTGCAGCATGATGTGCCTCTGGAATCCTTACGCTTCTGGCGTCGACGGGCCGGCGTCCGAGGCAGTCGTCGGCGCGTTGCCGCCACCGCCGCCGCCGCCACCACCGCCGGGGCCACGTCCGCCGCCGCCACCACCACGGCCGCCACGTCCGGGACGGCGATCACGGCGATCGCGGTCATCGTCACGACGCGGGCGCGGTGCACCGCTCTCTTGCATTTCCGTGAGCTTCTTGTCGGAAGCCATCGGATCGTGCTCGATGATCTCGCCCTTGAAGACCCAAACCTTAATGCCGATGATGCCGTAGGCCGTGCGGGCAACACCGTAGCCGAAGTCGATGTCGGCGCGCAGCGTGTGCAGCGGCACGCGGCCTTCGCGATACCACTCGGTACGCGCGATTTCAGCGCCACCCAGACGGCCGGCAACGTTGATACGGATGCCGACGGCGCCAAGACGGAGGGCCGACTGAACGGCCCGCTTCATAGCGCGGCGGAACGCGACGCGACGCTCAAGCTGCTGAGCGATGCCTTCGGCGATCAGGGTCGCGTCGATTTCGGGCTTCCTGATCTCGAGGATGTTCAGGTGAACTTCCGAGTTCGTCAGCTTCGCGAGATCGGCGCGCAGACGCTCGATCTTGTCGCCCTTCTTGCCGATCAGGATGCCAGGACGCGCGGTCATGACGGTGACGCGGCACTTCTTGTGCGGGCGCTCGATCACGACCTTCGAGATGCCGGCCTCGCGCTGCTCTTTCATGATGTGAGCGCGGATGGCGCGGTCCTCGTGCAACAGCCTGCCGTATTCGCCGCGAGAGGCGAACCAGCGGCTATCCCAGGTCCGGTTGATACCGAGACGGAGGCCGACGGGATTGACCTTTTGACCCATGTTACTTGGCCTCCTTAGCCGCGGCGGACTTCGACGCGGGCTTCTTTGCGGCTTTCTTCTTCTCGGTCTTTTCCTCGTCGACCTGACGGACGACGACGGTCAACTGAGAGAAGGGTTTCATGATCGACGCGCCGCGGCCGCGGGCGCGGGCATGGAAGCGCTTCATGACCAGGTTCTTGCCGACGTAGGCTTCGGCGACGATCAGATCGTTGACGTCGAGCGCATGGTTGTTCTCAGCGTTCGCAACGGCGCTCATCACGCACTTTCTAACATCGCTCGCGATGCGCTTCTCGCTGAACTCCAGCTCGGCAAGTGCCTGCTCGACCTTCTTGCCGCGGATCAAGGCCGCAACAAGGTTCAGCTTCTGCGGGGAAACGCGCAGCGACTTGACGACCGCTTGAGCCTCGGTGTCGGGGAGGCGCCGCTCGTGACTGGGCTTGCCCATTATCTCCTCACCGCTTTCTTGTCGCCGCCGTGCCCGTGGAAGATCCGCGTCGGAGCGAACTCACCGAACTTGTGACCGATCATGTCCTCCGTCACGTTGACGGGGATGTGCTTCTGTCCGTTGTGCACGCCGAAGGTCAGGCCGACGAACTGGGGCAGGATCGTGGAGCGACGGCTCCAGATCTTGATTACCTCGTTACGTCCCGAGCCGCGCGACTTGTCAGCCTTCTTCAGGATGTAGCCGTCGACAAACGGACCTTTCCAAACTGAACGTGTCAAAGTCTATTCTCCTTGAGTGCGCCGCCGCTACTTCTTCGCCTTCTGGCGCGAGCGAACGATATATTTCGTGGTCGTCTTGTTCTTGCGGGTCTTGAAGCCTTTGGTCGGCTTGCCCCAAGGCGTCGCCCAGTGCTTGCCGCCCTTCGTACGACCACCGTTGGGATGATCGACCGGGTTCATCGCGATCGAACGAACCGTCGGACGACGACCGAGCCAACGGGTCCGGCCGGCCTTGCCGACGACGGTATTCATGTGATCGGGGTTCGACACCGCGCCGACCGTCGCCATGCACTCGGCGCTGACCTTGCGCGTCTCGCCCGAGTTGAGCTTCAGCACGGCGTAACCAGAGTCACGGCCGACGAGCTGGACGAACGAGCCGGCCGAACGCGCGACCTGACCGCCCTTGCCCGGCTTCATCTCGACGTTATGCACGATCGTGCCGATCGGCATCGCCGACAGCGGCATGGCGTTGCCCGGCTTCACGTCGACCTTCGAACCCGAGATGACCGTATCGCCGACGCCGAGACGCTGCGGCGCGAGGATGTAAGCCTGCGTGCCGTCCTCATACTTGAGGAGGGCGATGAAGGCCGTGCGGTTCGGATCGTATTCCAGGCGCTCGACGTTGCCCGGCGCATCGAACTTGCGGCGACGGAAGTCGATCTTGCGATAGGCATGCTTCGCGCCGCCGCCGATGTGGCGCGACGTGATGCGGCCGTCGCTGTTGCGACCACCGCTCTTCGTCTTGCCCTCGACGAGGGTCTTGACGGGCTTGCCCTTCCAGAGCGTCGAACGGTCAACCTGAATCAGGTGACGGCGACCGGGCGATGTCGGGTTGTATGTTCTAAGCGCCATAACCTATCCTCAGAGCCCTGTCGTCACGTCGATGGAATGCCCGTCTTCGAGCGTTACGACGGCCCGCTTTGTATCGCTCAAGAGAGCTTTGATGCCCTTGAACGTTCTCTGCTTGCCCTTACGGACGATGGTGTTGACGGCCTTCACCTTGACCTTGAACAGGCCTTCGATGGCTGCCTTGATTTCCGTCTTCGTCGCGTCAGGCTTGACCTTGAAGATCACCTGATTGGCCTCGGAAGCGAGCGTCGCCTTTTCGGTAATCACCGGCGCGACGATGACGTCGTAAGCTGAGCGTTTGATCGTCATTTGAAGCGCGCCTCCAGCGCTGCAACGGCGGCCCGCGTCAGCACCAGCTTCTTACGACGGAGAATGTCGTAGACGTTGATGCCCTGGATCGGGAGCACGTCGATGTTCGGGATGTTGCGAGCGGCGCGTGCGAACGTCGGCTCCAACTCGGCGCCGTCGATGATGAGGGCGTTCGAGAGCGACAGCTTGGCGAACTGAGCTTTCAGCGCAGCCGTCTTGCCTTCGGCCGATGTCGCCTTGTCGATCACGAGGATCTCGCCGGCTTTGGCCTTTGAAGATAGAGCGTGACGGAGCGCGAGAGCGCGCACCTTCTTCGGCATGTCGATCGCATGTGAGCGCGGCTTCGGCCCGAACGCCTTGCCGCCGCCGCGGAACTGCGGAGCCGACTTGTCGCCGTGACGAGCACCGCCGGTGCCCTTCTGCTTGTACATCTTCTTGCCCGTGACCGCGACTTCCGAGCGGTCCTGGGCATGATGCGTGCCGGCCATGCGCTTCAGCGTCTGATAGCGCACCATGCGGTGGATGAGATCGCTGCGGACCTCAAGACCGAAAATGTCGTCGGCAAGCTCGATGTCGCCGGCGTTGCCGGACTCGAGGCTGGTGACTTCGGCTTTCATCACGCGCCTTCCTTCTTCACTTCTTCGCGCGCCTTGAATGCGCCGGGCTTCGGAGCATCGGCGTGCGCAGCCTTCTTGACTGCGTCGCGAACGACGACCCAGCCGCCCTTAGAACCGGGAACAGCGCCGCGAACCATCACGAGGCCACGTTCCTTGTCGATCTTGGCAACGACGAGGTTCTGCGTCGTGACGCGCTCGTCGCCCATGTGACCGGCCATCTTCTTGCCTTTGAAGACTTTACCCGGATCCTGGCGCTGACCGGTCGAACCGTGAGCACGGTGCGTAACGGAGACGCCGTGGGTCGCGCGCAGACCGCCGAAGTTCCAGCGCTTCATGGCGCCCTGGAAACCCTTACCCTGGGTGGTGCCCGTCACGTCGACGAACTGACCCGGAACGAAATGGTCGGCGGTGATTTCCGCGCCCACGTCGATGAGGTTCTCAGGACTGACACGAAACTCTGCGATCTTCCGCTTCGGTTCGACTTCGGCCTTGGCGAACGTGCCACGGTCGGCCTTCGTCAGACGCGAGGGTTTCCTCGTGCCGCCGCCGACCTGGATCGCGGTATAGCCGTTCTTCTCCTCGGTGCGGTGCGAGAGAACCTGCAAGTTCTCAAGGCGCAGCACCGTCACGGGGACGTGCTCGCCCGCGTCGGTGAAGATCCGGGTCATACCGATCTTCTGTGCTATCACTCCGGAACGCATCTGCATTCCTTCCTATCGTTGGGGCCATTCGCGTTACCGCCAGAGGGCCCGTAAGTTCTTGTTTAGAGTTTGATCTCGACGTCGACACCGGCTGCGAGATCGAGCTTCATCAAGGCATCGACCGTCTGCGGCGTCGGATCGACGATGTCGAGCAAACGCTTGTGAGTCCGCATTTCGAACTGCTCGCGGCTCTTCTTGTCGATGTGCGGCGAACGGTTAACGGTAAAGCGTTCAATGCGCGTCGGCAGCGGAATAGGTCCGCGAACTTCAGCACCGGTACGCTTCGCCGTATTCACGATCTCGCGGGTCGACGCATCGAGTATTCGATGATCGAAGGCTTTGAGCCGGATGCGGATGTTTTGGCCGTGCATAGCTTTTGCTTTCACTTCTCGCAGAAAAAGATTTGGGGAAGCGAACTAAAGACCGCTTCCCCTGAAATGCCTACTACTCGAGAATCTTCGTAACGACGCCGGCGCCAACCGTACGGCCACCTTCGCGAATGGCGAAGCGGACCTTCTCTTCCATGGCGATCGGCTGAACGAGTTCGACCGTAACCGAGACGTTGTCGCCCGGCATGACCATTTCCGTACCTTCGGCGAGCTTGACTGTGCCCGTCACGTCGGTCGTGCGGAAGTAGAACTGCGGACGATAGTTCGTGAAGAACGGCGTGTGACGGCCACCCTCTTCCTTGTTCAGGATGTAGGCCTCAGCGGCGAACTTCTTGTGCGGCTTGACGGAGCCGGGCTTGCAGAGAACCTGGCCGCGCTCGACCGATTCCTTGTCGATGCCGCGAAGCAGGCAGCCGACGTTGTCGCCAGCCTCGCCCGAGTCGAGCAGCTTGCGGAACATTTCGACGCCGGTGACGACAGACTTCTGCGTGTCGCGAAGTCCGACGATCTCGACTTCCTCGCCGACCTTGATGACGCCGCGCTCGATGCGGCCGGTAACGACGGTGCCGCGGCCCGAGATCGAGAAGACGTCTTCGATCGGCATCAGGAACGGCTGATCCTTCGGACGTTCCGGGATCGGGATGAACGAGTCCATCGCCTCATAAAGCTTGATGATCGCTTCGTCAGCGAGCGGGCCCTTCTCACCGTTGAGGGCCTTCACGGCCGCGCCGCGGATGACCGGGGTGTCGTCGCCCGGGAAGTTGTACTTCGAGAGTAGCTCGCGGACTTCCATCTCGACGAGGTCAAGGAGCTCTTCGTCCTCGACGATATCGCACTTGTTCAGGAAGACGACGATCTTCGGCACGCCGACCTGGCGGGCGAGAAGGATGTGCTCGCGCGTCTGGGGCATCGGGCCGTCGACAGCGGACACAACGAGGATCGCGCCGTCCATCTGAGCGGCGCCGGTGATCATATTCTTCACGTAGTCGGCGTGGCCGGGGCAGTCGACGTGCGCATAGTGACGGTTCGGCGTCGCGTATTCGACGTGCGACGTCGCGATCGTCAAGATCTTCGTCGGGTCACGGCGACCCTGGCTCTCGGAGGCCTTCGCAACTTCGTCATATGCGATCGAGGTCGCCGTCCAGCCGCGGTCGGCTGAAACCTTCGTCAAGGCTGCGGTCAGCGTTGTCTTGCCGTGGTCGACGTGTCCGATCGTACCGACGTTGCAATGCGGCTTGTTCCGCTCGAATTTTGCCTTCGCCATCGTTGGCTCTCCTTAGTCCTACTATCAGGTCCCGAGACCATTCGATCCGGGCATTTCAGGCTTCGTTTCTTTAGGGTCCGTCAGCGGATACTCTCGCCAGCCGGCCCCGTCTTCTCATCAGGCGTACTTGGCCTTGACCTCATCCGCCACGTTGCGCGGTACGTCTGCATAATGCGCGAACTGCATCGTGTATTGCGCGCGACCCGTCGACATCGAGCGCAGTGTGTTGATGTAGCCGAACATGTTCGCAAGCGGCACGAAGGCGCGAATAACGACCGCATTGCCGCGCATTTCCTGGTTGCGGATCTGACCGCGCCGCGAGTTGATGTCGCCGATGACGCCGCCAACGAAATCCTGCGGCGACACGACTTCGACGTCCATGATCGGCTCGAGCAGCTTGACGCCCGCTTTCTCGCAACCTTCTCTCATGGCGGCGCGAGTGGCGATTTCGAAGGCGATGGCGGAGGAGTCTACTTCGTGGAAGGCGCCATCATAGAGATTGACCTTCATGTCGACCATTGGGAAGCCGATTAGGATACCGCTGTCCCAGACCGAATTGACACCCTTTTCGACGCCCGGAATGTATTCCTTCGGGATCGAACCGCCAACGATCGTGGTCGTGAATTCATTGCCCTTGCCGGTTTCGTTCGGCTCGAGCTTGAGCTTCACGCGTGCAAACTGACCAGTACCGCCGGTCTGCTTTTTGTGCGTGTAGTCGATGTCCGTCGCGCGTGCGAGCGTTTCGCGATAGGCAACCTGCGGCGCGCCGGTGTTGGCCTCGACGCCATAAGTGCGCTTCAGGATGTCGACCTTGATGTCGAGATGAAGCTCGCCCATGCCCTTGAGGATCGTCTCGCCCGATTCCGGATCGACGGAAACACGGAACGACGGATCTTCGAGAGCGAGCGTATGCAGCGCGATCGCCATCTTTTCCTGATCGGCCTTCGTCTTCGGCTCGACCTTCATCTCGATGACGGGGTTCGGGAAGTCCATCTTCTCGAGAATGACGGGCTTTTGGGGATCGCAAAGCGTTTCGCCCGTGCGCGTATCCTTCAGGCCCTGCAAAGCGACGATATCGCCAGCGAACGCTTCCTTGATTTCTTCACGGTCGGCGGCATGCATCAGATACATGCGGCCGGCGCGCTCTTTTTTCTCACGCGTCGTGTTCGCGAGCGCCATGCCCTGCTCGAGCTTGCCCGAGTAGATGCGGCAGAACGTGATCGAGCCGACGTGCTCGAAGCTCATGATCTTGAAGGCGATCATCGACAGCGGCTCGCTGTCCGACGGCTTGCGGAGAATTTCCGTGTCCGTCTTCGGATCGATGCCGACATAGGCTTCACGATCGAGGGGCGACGGAAGGAAGTCGACCACGGCGTCGAGAAGCGGCTGAACGCCTTTGTTCTTGAAGGCCGAACCGCACATCATCGGATAGAAGGCGCGCGTCACCGTCGCTTTGCGGATGAGTTTCCGCAGCGTGTCTTCGTCCGGCTCCTTGCCATCGAGGAAGGCTTCGAGAGCGGCGTCGTCCATCTCGACGGCGGCTTCGATCATGGCGGCGCGATATTCGTTGGCCTTGTCGACGAGGTCAGCCGGGATCTCTCCCTCAATGCCCTTGGCATCCTTACCATCGCCGTCCCAGGTGATGGCCTTCATCTTAATGAGGTCGACGACGCCCTGGAAGTTCAACTCGGCGCCAATCGGAATCTGCAGCGGCACCGCGCGCGCGCCGAGCTTATCCTTGATGTCGGCGAGACACATGAAAAAGTCAGCGCCGGTCTTATCCATTTTATTGGAGAAGATGATGCGCGGAACGTTGTACTTGTCGCCCTGACGCCAGACGGTTTCCGTCTGCGGCTCGACGCCCTGGTTCGAATCGAGCACGCACACGGCGCCGTCAAGCACGCGCAGCGAACGCTCGACTTCGATCGTGAAGTCGACGTGACCTGGCGTGTCGATAATGTTCAGACGGCGCATTTTACCGTCGCGGCCGGGCCAGAAACAGGTCGTCGCGGCCGACGTGATCGTGATACCGCGCTCAGCTTCCTGATCCATGAAGTCCATCGTGGCGGCGCCGTCATGGACTTCGCCGATCTTGTAGGACTTGCCGGTGTAATAGAGGATCCGCTCAGTCGTCGTCGTCTTCCCAGCATCAATGTGAGCCATGATGCCGAAGTTGCGGTAATCCTCGATCGGGTACTGTCGGGCCATGTCTGCCTCGAAATTCTCTTCTGTCTGCGCTTCGGTTGCCACACGGCAACCGGGCGTTTGATTAGGTTTTCGTCACCAGCGGTAGTGCGAGAAGGCGCGGTTGGCTTCCGCCATCTTGTGCGTGTCTTCGCGCTTCTTGACTGCGGTGCCGCGATTGTTGGCGGCGTCGAGCAATTCGCCCGAGAGCTTATCGATCAGCGTCGACTCGTTGCGGGCGCGAGCGGCCGCGATCAGCCAGCGGATCGCCAATGCCTGGCGGCGCTCGTTGCGGACTTCCACCGGCACCTGATACGTGGCGCCGCCGACGCGACGAGACCGAACCTCAACCGACGGCATGACGTTGTCGAGCGCCTGACGGAAGAGATCGATCGGGTTCGCCTTGCCCCGCTGCTCCATCTTCTCGAACGCGCCATAGACCATGCGTTCGGCAACCGACTTCTTGCCGTCTTCCATCACCGCGTTCATGAACTTGGTGACGACGACGTCGCTGAACTTCGGATCGGGGATCACTTCCCGCTTTTGTGCCGCGTGACGACGAGACATCCTGACTGGCCCTTCGCTTCAATTCTCTAAATCTTACGGGCCAGATCTTCCGGCCCAAACGAGGCCGATTATTTCGGCCGCTTTGCACCGTATTTCGAACGCCGCTGACGGCGCGCCGAGACACCCTGCGTATCGAGGACGCCGCGGACGATATGATAACGAACGCCGGGCAAGTCCTTGACGCGGCCACCACGGATCAGGACCACGGAGTGTTCCTGAAGGTTATGGCCTTCACCCGGAATGTAGCCGATGACCTCGTAGCCGTTGGTCAGCCGGATCTTGGCAACCTTACGGAGAGCGGAGTTCGGCTTCTTCGGCGTCGTCGTGTAGACGCGCGTGCAGACGCCGCGCTTCTGCGGGCAGGCTTCCATGTGGCGCGATTTCTCGCGGTAGACCGGCTTTACCCGGGGCTTCCGGATCAACTGTTGTATCGTCGGCATTCGCCCAATCCTGACTTCGGGACGCTTCTCCGATACCGGAAAAGCGCCAAGCAAACCTGCCAGGTGCGCGAAGTCCGCCCCTAGCAAGATAAAACCAGAGGATCGTGCCGCCCGGAGGGAGACAGATCTTGGCCCGTCGATATGCTCTGCTTTATGGACGGGAGCGTTTAGACCAGAAATAGGCGCTCAGAGCGCCGCGTGGCCTACCACCAACCCGTGAGAGTGGGCGGAGCTATATACACACCCGCTATATTGGTCAACAGGCGCACAGCAGGGTCGCGAAATTATTTTCGCTGAATGCATCGCAAAAAGGCAAATAGAACCTGCGACCTGTTGTCGGTCCGGACCTGAAGCGCATTTTCGAACCGACAGAAATTCCAACGCAAAGGTGCGCGGGTCTTACATAGGAAGACGCTGTCACATTCAAAGACAAAGCGGCCGCCTCGGAGGGAGGCGGCCGCTCTTTAATTTCCAATGTCTGGGCTCGACGTGCCGAGAGCTTACTCTGCGGCTTCCTCGGCCGGACGGCGACGGCGACGGGCAGCGGGGCCCGACGCGCCGTCAGGCGACGGCAGGTTCGACGTCTTCGCCTTTTCCTTGGCGATAAGGTCGTCACGCTGCGTCGCGACCTTGCGAAGCTGACGCAGCATGCCGCCTGTGCCCGCCGGGATGAGGCGGCCAACGATGACGTTCTCCTTGAGCCCTTCGAGCGTATCGGACTTGCCGTTGACGGCGGCGTCGGTGAGCACGCGCGTCGTCTCCTGGAAGGACGCGGCAGAGATGAACGAACGCGTCTGCAGCGAGGCCTTCGTGATGCCAAGCAGGACCGGGCTCGCAGAGGCGGCGCGCTTGCCGGCCTTCTGGGCCGTAGCGTTGATCTCCTCGAACTCGATCCGATCGAGCTGCTCGCCCTTGATCAGCTCGGTTTCGCCGGCATCCGTGACCTCGACCTTCTGCAGCATCTGGCGAACGATCACTTCGATGTGCTTGTCGTTGATCGTCACGCCCTGCAGCCGGTAGACGTCCTGGATCTCGTTGATCAGGTAGTTCGCGAGTTCCTCGACGCCCTTGATCGCCAGGATGTCGTGCGGCGCGGGGTTGCCGTCGTACACGAAATCACCGCGCTCAACGCGATCGCCGTGCTGGACGGCGAGGCTCTTGCCGCGCGGGATGAGGTATTCGACGGAGTCCTGCGTCTCGTCATCCGGTTTGATGGCGATGCGCTGCTTGTTCTTGTAGTCCTTGCCGAACTCGACGGTGCCTGAGATGTCCGCGAGGATCGCGTGATCCTTGGGACGGCGGGCCTCGAAGAGTTCTGCAACGCGCGGCAGACCGCCGGTGATGTCACCCGACTTCGCCGATGCCGTCGGAATACGGGCGAGAACGTCGCCCGCCTTCACGTCCGTGCCGCGATCGACCGACAGCACGGCTTCGACCGACAGCAGGTAGCGAGCGTCACCGCCGCGCGCCACCTTGATCGGCTTGCCCTTGGAGTCCTTGATCACAATCGCAGGCTTCAGCTCGGAGCCCTTCGGAGACGTGCGCCAGTCGATGATGACCCGGTTCGACGTGCCCTTCATTTCGTCGGTCTGCTCGCGAACCGAGGAGCCTTCGATCAGGTCTTCGAAATCGACAGCGCCGTCGGCCTCCGCCAGGATCGGACGGGTGTAGGGATCCCACGACGCGATCTTGGTGCCGCGCTTCACGGTATCGCCTTCGTCGACGAACATGCGCGAACCATAGCTGATCTTATGGGTCGCGAGCTCCTTGCCGGACTGGTCGACGATGATGACCGACATGATGCGGCTCGTCGCCACGTTCTGGCCCTTGGAGTCCTTCGCGATGGCGCGGTTCCTGAGCTTCACGGTGCCGTTGAAGTTCGATTCAATGAACGAACTATCGACCAAGTTCGCCGTGCCGCCGATATGGAACGTACGCATCGTGAGCTGCGTGCCCGGCTCACCGATCGACTGCGCAGCGATGACGCCGACAGCCTCACCGATGTTGACCGGCGTGCCGCGAGCAAGATCGCGGCCGTAGCACTTGGCGCAAACGCCGTTGACCGTCTCGCAGGTCAACACCGAGCGGATGCGAATTTCCTGGATCTCGGCCTTACCGATCGCCTCGGCCAACCTCTCCTCGATCAATTCGCCGTTGGCGACGATTACTTCGCCCGTCACCGGGTGCTTGATGTCTTCCTGAGCCGTACGGCCGAGGACACGCGCCGCGAGCGACACGATGACCTGACCGGCGTCGACGACCGCCTGCACGTTGATACCGGCATCGGTTCCGCAGTCGACCTCGGAGATGATGGCGTCCTGCGCGACGTCGACCAGACGGCGCGTGAGGTAGCCGGAGTTCGCTGTCTTCAAGGCCGTGTCGGCGAGACCCTTGCGGGCGCCGTGCGTCGAGTTGAAGTACTCGAGAACGGACAGACCTTCCTTGAAGTTCGAAATGATCGGCGTCTCGATGATTTCGCCCGAAGGCTTCGTCATGAGGCCGCGCATGCCGGCGAGCTGCTTCATCTGCGCCGGCGAACCGCGCGCGCCCGAGTGGCTCATCATGTAGACCGAGTTGATCTGCCGATCGCGGCCCGTCTTCGGGTCCTTCTGAACGGCCGAGATGCGGTCCATCATTTCCTTGGCGATCTGATCGGTGCAACGCGACCAGGCGTCAACGACCTTGTTGTACTTCTCAAGCTGCGTGATCAGACCGTCCTGATACTGCTGCTCGAAGTCGCGAACTTCGGCGTTGGTCGTCTCGACGATCTTCTCTTTCGTCTCCGGGATGAGCATGTCGTCCTTGCCGAACGAGATGCCCGCCTTGAAGGCGTGGTGGAAGCCGAGCGCCATGATGCGGTCGCAGAAGATCACCGTCTCCTTCTGACCGCAGTTACGGTAGACCAAGTCGATCAGGCCGGAAATGTTCTTCTTCGTCAGTAGCTGGTTTGCCATCGAGAATGTCATGCCCGGCATCCTGGGAAGATGCTCAGCGAGCAGAAGACGTCCAGGCGTCGTCTCGTGGACCTCCGTCACCGTTTCGCCTTCGGCGTTCTTGGTGACGTAACGACCTTTGACCTTGGCGTGGAGCGTCACGGACTTGGATTCGAGGGCGTGCAGCACCTCGTTGATCGAGCCCAATAGCATACCTTCGCCGGGTTCACCTTCGTGCATCATCGACAGGTAATAGAGGCCCAACACGATGTCCTGCGACGGCACGATGATCGGCTGGCCGCTCGCGGGATGCAGGATGTTGTTCGTCGACATCATCAGGACGCGCGCTTCGAGCTGCGCTTCAAGCGACAGCGGAACGTGCACGGCCATCTGGTCGCCGTCGAAGTCAGCGTTGAAGGCAGCGCAAACCAGTGGGTGAAGCTGGATCGCCTTGCCCTCGATCAGTTGCGGCTCGAACGCCTGAATGCCGAGGCGGTGCAGCGTCGGCGCGCGGTTCAGCATCACCGGATGCTCGCGAATGACTTCATCGAGAACGTCCCAAACCTCGGGCTTCTCTTTCTCGACGAGCTTCTTCGCCTGCTTGACGGTTGCCGCCTGGCCGAGCGTCTGGAGACGCGCGTAAATAAACGGCTTGAATAGCTCGAGCGCCATCTTCTTCGGCAGGCCGCACTGATGCAGCTTCAGCTCCGGACCGACGACGATGACCGAACGGCCCGAGTAGTCGACGCGCTTGCCGAGCAGGTTCTGACGGAAGCGGCCCTGCTTGCCCTTCAGCATGTCGGCGAGCGACTTCAGCGGACGCTTGTTGGCGCCCGTGATGACGCGGCCACGGCGGCCGTTGTCGAACAGAGCGTCGACGGCTTCCTGCAGCATGCGCTTTTCGTTGCGGATGATGATATCCGGCGCGCGCAGCTCCATCAGCCGCTTCAGACGATTGTTGCGGTTGATGACGCGGCGATAGAGATCGTTGAGATCCGAGGTCGCAAAACGGCCGCCGTCGAGCGGAACGAGCGGCCTGAGCTCCGGCGGGATGACCGGAACCTGGGTCAGGATCATCCATTCGGGGCGGTTGCCGCTCTCCATGAAGGCTTCGATGACCTTCAGGCGCTTGCCAAGCTTCTTGGGCTTCAATTCCGTCGTCGCTTCGGCAATCTCCTGGCGGAGATCGACGGCGATCTTCGGAAGATCCATGCCAGATAGCAGTTCGCGGATCGCCTCCGCGCCGATGCCGGCGGTGAAGGTGTCGGCGCCATATTCGTCGATGGCCCGGTTATAGTCCTCTTCGCTCAGAAGCTGCCTCTCGGCAAACGGAGTCGTGCCCGGCTCGATGACGATGTAGTTCTCGAAATAGAGAACACGCTCGAGATCCTTGAGCGCCATGTCCATCAGAAGACCGATGCGCGACGGCAGCGACTTCAGGAACCAGATGTGCGCGACCGGCGCCGCAAGCTCGATATGGCCCATGCGCTCGCGACGAACTTTCGCGAGAGTCACCTCGACGCCGCACTTTTCGCAGATCAGGCCCTTGTACTTCATGCGCTTGTACTTGCCGCACAAGCACTCGTAATCCTTGATCGGTCCAAAGATGCGGGCGCAGAACAGGCCGTCACGCTCCGGCTTGAAGGTGCGGTAGTTGATGGTCTCGGGCTTTTTGATCTCGCCGTAGGACCAAGACAGGATGTCCTCGGGCGAGGCGATCGAGATCCGGATTTGATCGAAAACCGGAGCGGGAGCCTGCGATTTAAAGATGTTGCTGATTTCGTTCATCGGCTGTCTCCTCGAGGGCGCAGCTGGGGAGGCCGTGCCCGTGGAATCTAGGGGTCGTGTCGTGCGACCTCCGCCCCTCAAGAAAGGGCGGAGGTCGTCTTCGCTGTTCGTTATTCGGCCGCCGGCGGAAGCTGCGCGAGTGGCGCTTCCGGCTGATCGTTCTCGCCTTCGATCTGCGGCACCTCGCTGTTGACGAGTTCGACGTTAAGGCCGAGCGCTCGCATTTCCTTGACCAGGACGTTGAAGCTTTCTGGAACACCGGCCTCGAACGCGTCGTCACCGCGGACGATTGCCTCGTAGACCTTGGTGCGGCCCGCGACGTCGTCCGATTTCACGGTCAGCATTTCCTGCAGCGTGTAGGCGGCGCCGTAGGCTTCGAGCGCCCAGACCTCCATTTCGCCGAAGCGCTGGCCGCCGAACTGCGCCTTACCGCCCAGCGGCTGCTGAGTGACGAGCGAGTACGGACCGATCGAGCGGGCGTGGATCTTGTCGTCGACAAGATGGTGCAGCTTCAGCACGTACTTGTAGCCGACGGTGACCTTGCGATCGAACGGCTCGCCGGTGCGGCCGTCGAACAGGGTCACCTGGCCCGACGTATCGAAGCCCGCAAGCTGCAGCATCTCGACGATATCCTTCTCGCGAGCGCCATCGAACACCGGAGTCGCGATCGGAACGCCGGTCCGCAGGTTCTCGGAGACGGCAACGAGTTCTTCGTCCTTCAGCGACGGCTTGATGACGTCCGTGCCGTAAACCTTCGTCATCTGATCGCGGAGAGCTTCCGCCTGGCCACTCTCGTGGAACTGATGCAGGGCATCGTCGATCAGACGGCCGAGGCCGCGGCAGGCCCAACCAAGGTGCGTTTCGAGGATCTGCCCGACGTTCATGCGGCTCGGCACGCCGAGCGGGTTCAGAACGACGTCGACCGGCGTGCCGTCTTCGAGGAACGGCATGTCTTCCGACGGGACGATCATCGACACGACACCCTTGTTGCCGTGACGGCCGGCCATCTTGTCGCCCGGCTGGATCTTGCGCTTCACGGCGACGAAGACCTTGACCATTTTCATCACGCCCGGGGGCAGCTCGTCGCCGCGCTGGAGCTTGTCGACCTTGTCGGCGAAGCGAAGTCCGAGGCCCTTCTTGGCATCCTCGTACTGCTTCTGGATGGCTTCGACCTCGCCTTGCGCCTTCTCGTTCGCGAGCCCGATCTCCCACCACTGACTGCGGGGGATATCGTCGAGGATGGCGTTGTCGATCGTCGTGCCCTTACGGGCGTTCTTCGGACCCTTGGCGACTTCCTTGCCCATCAACGCGTCTTTGAGGCGCGCATAGACGTTACGGTCGAGGATTTGAAGTTCGTCGTCTCGGTCCTTCGCGAGACGCTCGATTTCCTCGCGCTCGATCGCCATCGCGCGTTCGTCTTTCTCGACGCCGTGGCGATTGAACACGCGCACTTCGACGATCGTTCCGGACACGCCCGGCGGCAGACGAAGCGAGGTATCGCGAACGTCGGACGCCTTCTCGCCGAAGATGGCGCGCAGGAGCTTTTCTTCCGGCGTCATCGGGCTTTCGCCCTTCGGCGTGATCTTGCCGACGAGGATATCGCCCGGGTGGACTTCGGCGCCGATGTAGACGATGCCGGCTTCGTCGAGGTTCTTCAGCGCTTCTTCCGAAACGTTCGGAATGTCGCGCGTGATTTCCTCGGGCCCGAGCTTGGTATCGCGGGCCATCACCTCGAATTCCTCGATGTGAATCGAGGTGAACACGTCTTCGGAGACGACGCGCTCGTTCATCAGGATCGAGTCTTCGAAGTTGTAGCCCATCCACGGCATGAACGCGACGAGCACGTTCTTGCCGAGCGCCAGCTCGCCGAGTTCGGTCGAGGGACCGTCGGCAATGATGTCACCCGCCTTCACGTGGTCGCCGACGTTAATCAGCGGCCGCTGGTTGATGCAGGTGTTCTGGTTCGATCGCTGGAACTTGCGCAGACGATAGATGTCGACGCCCGGCTTCGATGCGTCCAGCTCCTCCGTCGCACGGACAACGATACGGGTTGCATCGACCTGGTCGACGATGCCCGTACGCCGCGCCGCGATCGCAGCACCTGAGTCCTGCGCCACGCGCTCTTCCATGCCGGTGCCGACCAGCGGCGCTTCCGCCTTGATCAGCGGCACGGCCTGACGCTGCATGTTCGAGCCCATCAGAGCGCGGTTGGCGTCGTCGTTCTCAAGGAACGGGATGAGCGCAGCCGCGACCGAGACGAGCTGCTTCGGCGACACGTCGATGTAATCGACCTTGTCCGTCGACACGAGCATCACGTCACCGTTATGACGAACCGTGACGAGGTCTTCCGTCAACTTGCCCTTGGCGTCGACGACAGCGTTCGCCTGCGCAACGTGATGGCGCATCTCTTCCATGGCGGAAAGATACACGACCTCATCCGTCACCTTGGCGTTGGCGACCTTGCGGTACGGGCTTTCGATAAAGCCGTACTTGTTGACACGCGCGAACGTCGCGAGCGAGTTGATGAGGCCGATGTTCGGGCCTTCAGGCGTCTCGATCGGGCAGATGCGGCCGTAGTGCGTCGGATGCACGTCGCGGACCTCGAAACCCGCGCGCTCACGAGTTAAGCCGCCCGGGCCAAGCGCCGAAAGACGACGCTTGTGGGTGATCTCGGAGAGCGGGTTCGTCTGGTCCATGAACTGCGAGAGCTGCGAGGAACCGAAGAACTCGCGAACCGCAGCCGCCGCCGGCTTGGCGTTGATCAGGTCCTGTGGCATCACCGTGTCGATATCGACGGACGACATGCGCTCCTTGATGGCGCGCTCCATGCGGAGCAAGCCAACGCGATACTGGTTTTCCATCAACTCGCCGACAGAGCGGACGCGGCGGTTGCCCAAGTGGTCGATGTCGTCGATCTCACCCTTGCCGTCGCGCAGATCGACAAGCGTCTTCACGACCGCGAGGATGTCTTCCTTGCGGAGCACGCGCATAGTATCGGGCGCGTCGAGTTCGAGGCGCATATTCATCTTCACGCGGCCGACGGCCGAGAGGTCGAACCGCTCCGGATCGAAGAACAAGCCTTGGAACAACGCGGTCGCCGCCTCGATGGTCGGCGGCTCGCCCGGACGCATGACGCGATAGACGTCCATCAGCGCTTCCTGCTGATTGGCGTTCTTGTCGATGTTCAACGTATTGCGGATGAACGCGCCGGTGTTGATGTAGTCGATGTCGAGGATGTGGAATTCCTTGACCTTCTGCTCCTTGAGCTCGGCCAGGAGGTTGGCATCGAGTTCGTCGCCGGCTTCCGCGAAGATCTTGCCGGTCTCGAGATCGACAATGTCTTCGGCGATGAAGCGGCCCGCGAGGTCGTCAGCGGAAATCAGGATTTCCTTGACGCCATTCTCAGCGATTTCGCGCGAGCGCCGCGCCGTGATCTTCTCGGTGGCGCGGGCGATCACTTCGCCAGTCTTGGCATCAGCGATGTCCGACTGCGGGGTGACGCCGCGGAACTTCTCGGCGAGATACGGCATCTTCCAGCCGCGCTTCGATTCCTTGATCGGGATGTGCTTATAGAAGTGCGCGAGGATCTCTTCGTCGTCGAGGCCCAGCGCATAAAGCATCGTCGTCACCGGCAGCTTGCGGCGGCGATCGATACGCACATAGACGTTGTCCTTGGCGTCGAACTCGAAATCGAGCCACGAGCCGCGGTAGGGAATGATGCGGGCCGCGAACAACAGCTTGCCCGAAGAGTGGGTCTTGCCGCGATCGTGGTCGAAGAAGACACCCGGCGAACGGTGCATCTGAGAAACGATGACGCGTTCGGTGCCGTTGATGATGAAGGTGCCGTTCAACGTCATGAGCGGCATGTCGCCCATGTAGACGTCCTGCTCCTTGACGTCCTTGATCGACTTCGAGCCCGTCTCCTCGTTCACATCGAACACGATGAGGCGCAGCTTGACCTTGAGCGGCGCTGCGTAGGTCATGTCGCGCTGCATGCACTCGTCGGTATCGAATTTAGGCGGCTCGAATTCGTAGCTGACGAATTCGAGTGTCGACTTGCCGGCGAAATCGGAGATCGGAAAGACGCCCTTGAAAACAGACTGCAGACCGAAATCGTCGAGCCTGCCGCCAGGCGGTTCCTTGACCATCAAGAAGTCATCGTAAGACGCTTTCTGAACCTCGATGAGGTTCGGCATCTCCGCGACTTCTCCGAGAGAACCAAATTGCTTGCGGAGTTGTTTGCGGCTGGTGAGGGTTTGAGCCATATCGGTCCCTTCGTGCTCTCGTTTGCGGGGCGGCCCCCGCGATCCTAATGCGACGCGCTCAGGGTCCCTGGGAAACTGGGACCTCTTGAAACGGTTCACCGGAGGGTCCGTTTTGAGGCTCTTGCGAACCCCGGACCCTCCGGAAAGCCGTCTTCCGTTTGTGCCTGGCGACTCCCCTTCGGGGAGCCGGCCGCCAGGCACGGCATGTGTTCTTCGTTCGAGCCTTGGCGGCTCTCGCTCCCTTCGGAGTGGCCGCCGGACACGAAGCGTGCATCAGCACCGGCTGGGAGGTCCCAGCCGGTGCTGACGGTCGATTACTTCATCTCGACGACGGCGCCCTGATCCTCAAGCTGCTTCTTGAGCTTCAGAGCTTCGTCCTTCGAGACGCCTTCCTTCACGGCCTTGCCGCCGGCCTCGACGAGGTCTTTGGCTTCCTTCAGTCCGAGACCCGTGATGGCGCGCACTTCCTTGATGACGTTGATCTTCTTGTCGCCGCCCGACTTCAGAATGACGGAGAATTCCGTCTGCTCTTCGACAGGAGCTGCGGCAGCGCCAGCGGCAGGAGCAGCGACCGCGACGGCTGCAGCAGCCGACACGCCCCACTTCTCTTCCAGCATCTTCGCGAGCTCAGCCGCTTCGAGCACGGTCAGGCTCGACAGGTCATCAACGATTTTTTCGATCTTCGACATATATAGTGTCCTTCCGGTTTGAACCTAGTGGTTGAATTGCAGCACCCCCTTCGGGCCGTGCTGCCTAGCTCTTCGAGGGCTCAAAGCCCCACAACTTCGACGGTTAAGCCGCGGCTTCTTCCTTCGCTGCCTTGGCCTGGATGACGCGAGCCAGCTGAGCACCGGGCTCCTTGATGGTCCGGGCGATTTTCGTCGCCGGAGCGTTCAAGAGGCCGATGATCGTGGCGCGCAGTTCATCAAGCGACGGCAGATCGGCAAGAGCCTGCACACCTTTCGCGTCAAGGATGGTCTTTCCCATCGCGCCGCCCAGGATCACGAGCTTGTCGTTGCCCTTGGCGTACGTGACGGTCGCCTTCGCCGCTGCGATCGGATCTTTCGAGAAGGCCAGAATGGTCGGCCCCGTCATAAGATCAGAAAGCTTCTCGGCGTCGGTATCCTTGAGCGCGAGTTGCGCCAGCTTGTTCTTGGCTACCTTCACAGAGCCGCCTGCCTCTTTGAGGCGCTTGCGGAACTCTGCGGATTGAGCAGCCACCATGCCGGTGTTGTGGGCGACCACGACCACGCCCGTGCTTTTCAGCACGCCGTGGAGATGATCGATGAGCTCACGTTTCGCGGCTCTATCCACGTCTCGTCTCCTTGCTGCGAAGCTTCATTCGCGAAGCCCCGCGGGTTGCACCTTTGCCGCCGTCTCCGGTGAAGGATCGGGCGACGCTTGGTCTGTCCTCGTTCCCGTGGACCGCGAGTAGCGGCACGGTGCTGACCCAGAAGGTTCAAACCGGATGAAAGGCTGTCGCCTCAAATCCGATCCTCTTCTGTCTCATGCGGGCTCTCACGAATGAGAGACTTAGGCGTCCCCGGCAGGCCGGTTCGGCACCCACAATCTCGGACAGTGCTGAACCGAAGCGAAACCGCCCCGGTTCAGGGTTTTCCGGGTTGCCCCGGAATTCTTCAGACTTAAGCGACGGGTCCCGGCGCGACGGATGCGGTATCGAGCTTCAAGCCCGGCCCCATCGTCGAGGACACCGACACCTTCTTCAGGTACGTGCCCTTCGAACCCGTCGGCTTGGCTTTGACGACCGCATCGACGAACGCCTTGATGTTCTGAACCAAGGCTTCCTCTGTGAAGCTCGCCTTGCCGACCCCGGCGTGCACGATGCCCGCCTTCTCGACGCGGAACTCGACCGAGCCGCCCTTCGCGCCCTTGATGGCGCTGACGACGTCCATGGTGACGGTGCCGACGCGCGGGTTCGGCATCAGGCCGCGCGGACCCAAGACCTTACCAAGACGGCCGACAAGACCCATCATGTCGGGCGTCGCGATGCAGCGGTCGAAGTTGATCGTGCCCTTCGAGACGATCTCGACGAGATCTTCCGCGCCGACGATGTCGGCTCCGGCAGCCTTCGCCTCTTCGGCTTTGGCGCCGCGCGCGAAGACCGCAACGCGCGCCGTGCGGCCCGAGCCGTTCGGCAGGTTGCAGACGCCGCGGACCATCTGGTCGGCGTGCTTGGGATCGACGCCAAGGTTGACGGCAACCTCGATCGTCTCGTCGAACTTCGCCTTGGCGCGATCCTTGATGATCTTCACCGCCTCGGCGACGCCATAAGCCTTGCCTGCCGGCAGGCCCTGCCTAATGACCAGCATGCGCTTGCCACCGGCGTCACGCGTTTCCTTGATCTTCTCGGCGCTGATTTGAGCTTTTGCCATCGGACTACTCCACCACCTTGAGACCCATCGAACGTGCGCTACCGGCAAGTGTGCGGGCGGCGGCGTCGATGTCGTCGGTGTTCATGTCCTTGAGCTTGCCCTTCGCAATCTCTTTCAGCTGCGCGATCGTGACCTCACCGGCGACGATGCGACCCGGCTCTTTCGAGCCCTGACCACCCTTGCCCGTCGGACGCAGACCTGCTGCCTTCTTGATGAGATACGTCGCCGGCGGCTGACGCATCTCGAACGTGAAGGACCGGTCGGAGTAGACCGTGATCTTCACGGGAATCGGTGTACCCTGCTCGAGGTCCTTCGTTTTTGCATTGAAGGACTTGCAGAATTCCATGATATTGACGCCGCGCTGACCAAGCGCGGGACCGATCGGCGGCGACGGATTGGCCGCCCCGGCCGGTACCTGTAGGTTGATAAAGCCGTCGATTTTCTTCGCCATAGTTCCCCTTCAAAAGTTAGAGCCAAGACCCAAAGGCACAAGGCTCAGGGTTAGCGGTTCAACGGGCGGACCTTCCGAAAGAAAAAGCCTGCCCTCCCGCACTTCGCCGCACCGAAACTCAAGTCCTGATGCGGGCTCCGGCGGCACGCCGCCGGAATTCTCGTCTTGCTCAAGGCGCCCAACCGTCAGGCCGGCACCTTTTCAACTTGCGCAAATTCAAGCTCGACCGGCGTCGGACGTCCGAAGATCGAAACAGCGACCTTGACGCGCGAGCGCTCTTCGTCGACTTCCTCAACGATGCCCATGAACGACGCGAATGGCCCATCGGCCACTTTGACGTTCTCTCCGATCTCGAAGGTGATCGTCGGCTTCGGCCGCTCGACGCCCTCCTTGACCTGGTTCAGGATGCGCATCGCCTCGGCTTCCGGGATCGGCATCGGCTTGTTGTCCGCACCGAGAAAACCCGTAACCTTCGGCGTGTTCTTGATCATCACGAACGCCGCGTCGGTCATCTTCATTTTGACAAGCACGTAGCCCGGCAAAAATTTCCGCTCGGTCGGAATCTTGCGGCCGCGCTTGATTTCGACCACTTCTTCTGTCGGAACGACGATCTCCTCGAAGAGATTATCGAGACCGCCCGCCTTTGCACGCTCGCGGATAGCGTCGGCGACCTTGCGTTCGAAGTTCGTGTAAGCATGAACGATGTACCAGCGCGTACCGGCGACCGTTGCTTTATCTTCGCGTTCTTGCGCGACAACCATTCTCAAAGGCCCTCTGGCGCGTCATTCAAGGAAAATATGCGAGCCGGTTTCAGGTGCCCATCCCTAAGACCAAACGCACGATAAAGCTCAGCGCCTGATCAACGAGCAAAAAGAAAACAGAGGCGAGCGCGACCATGATGAGCACCATCAAAGTCGTGATCCACACCTCTTTCCAAGTCGGCCAAGTTACCTTCGCGACTTCCTGCCGAACCTCTTGCATAAAGGTTATGGGATTGAACTTCGCCATCAAAACTGCTTTCTGAGCGCATAAGCGACAACATGCCGCACCTGCCGCGGTGTTTCCGGGCCGGTCGGCAGATCATACCCTCACGAGGCTGGCAGGGGCGGAGGGTCTCGAACCCCCGACCTTCGGTTTTGGAGACCGACGCTCTACCAATTGAGCTACACCCCTAGTCCGGACGTGGGCGTAAACCCGATCGTCGAGCAGCCTCTTTCGGGGCGAGCACCCTTAACTGAAGTTTGACGGCTTGTCAGCCCCGGCATCGCCTTTTTTCCATCAGCCAGCGCCGGAGCCGCTGCTTTTTTTTAACGACCGGCGTCTGCGCCGGTCCAGGGCCCACCGGCTTCAGCAGATCCCGAAACGGAGCCGGCGACCGGCTCGACAACGACAGCAGATCCGTAGGCTAAGACTTCGGTCACGGCTGCGGCGATCTCGTTGGCGTCGTAGCGCATCGCCACGACGGCGTTGGCGCCCATGCTGTGGGCATGCTCGACGAGAAGATCGAAGGCTTCCTGGCGGGCATGCTCGGCAAGCTTGGTGTAGACCGAGATATTGCCGCCGAAGAAAATCTGGATCGCGGCTCCAAGGTTGCCGACGACGCTGCGCGAGCGCACCGTCAGCCCACGCACCAGTCCGAGATGGCGGACTATGCGATACCCTTGGATCTCATTCGTCGTCACGACAAGCATGGCGCACCCTCTCGTTCCGGGCCGGCTTTGTGCCGGACATCCGCTTTCGGACGCAGGCTAACGTGACTCTCGTCAGGTGACGACAGTGGAAGCGATAAATCGCCGGATCTTCCAGCAACTCCTAGCGCAGTCCAGAAACCGTCTTACCGAACAATCCTTCGAGGCCGCGGGGCTGGGGTCGCCAATACGGCGGTCGTCACGCCGATTGCGCCAGCCGCGGCGCGAAGATGTCTTGGCAGTGGGCGAGCACAGCGTCGATTTCGGCGACCGGCACGGGTTTGCTGAAGTAGAAGCCCTGTACCTCTTCGCATCCCGCATTCGAGGCCAGGTCGAACTGATCGGCGGTTTCTACGCCCTCGACCACCGTGGTCATTCGGAGGCGCTTGGCGAGTCCCGCTACGGATTGAACGATTGCAACGCAATCGCCGCCTTGCGGTGTTCCGAAATCGCGGATGAAAGAGCGATCGATCTTGAGCTTGTCGAACGGGAAGCTCCTCAGATAGCTCAGTGACGCATACGCTGTTCCAAAGTCGTCGAGCGAAATCTTGACGCCGAGATTGCGAAGGCGATGTAGAATGTCATGGGTGTTGGGGTGGTCCCTGAGCAGGACAGATTCCGTCACTTCGAGTTCCAGACGTTCGGGCGCGAGGCCGGACACCTTGAGCGCGTCTGCAACTGCGCTATAGAGATTGCCCTTTTCAAACTGGATCGACGAGAGGTTCACGGTCACCTTGATATGACCGGGCCAGGCCGCCGCATCCTTGCAGGCGCGCAGCAACGCCCACGCACCGATTTCGACGATCAGACCGCTCTCCTCCGCGAAGGGGATGAACTCTCCAGGCGGGATAAGTCCGCGCTCAGGATGGCGCCAGCGTATCAGCGCCTCGAAGCTCCCGACGGACTGCCCCTTGATGTCGAGGATCGGCTGGTAGTGGAGTTCGAACTGCTTCTTTTTCACGGCCATCTTCAAATCGGCTTCGAGCCTTCTGCTCTTGCTGACGTCGTGTTCATGCGACGGATCGAACAATGCGCACCCTCCGAGGCCCGATAGCTTGGCGCGATAGAGCGCAAGGTCAGCATTTTTGAGAAGCTCGTCGGAGCTTCCGCCGTGGTCGGGCGTCAGCGCTATTCCAATGCTCGCGCTGGTATTGATCTTGTGACCGAGGACGCTGCGCTCGCTGCGGATCGCCCGCAATAATCGCTTGGCGACATGCATCGATTGTTCGGGACTGGCAGAACCGAACCTGATCAGCGCAAATTCGTCGCCTCCGAGGCGCGCCAGAACATCGGTTTGGCGAACGACCTTGCGCAGGCGCTTCGCCACGCTTTTGAGCAAAGCATCCCCGACCGGATGGCCAAACGTTTCGTTGATGCCTTTGAAATTGTCGAGATCGATCGAGAGGATCGCAAATTCCCTGCCGTTTTCGAGCGCACGACGAAGCTCTTCGCGGAAGTGAAAGCGGTTATTGAGCTCGGTCAGCGTATCGTGGTGCGCCAACCAGTCGATCTTCTTTTCGGCCCGGCTCTTCTCCGTGATATCCTCTTGAATATCGACCCACCCGCCATCCGGAAGGGGCTGGTTCGTGACGCGGATTGTCTGGCCATTCCTCAGATATTTCGTTTCCGAAAATGATTTGCCAGCTCTCAACTCCGCCACGTGCGCCTCGATCCAACGCCGCTGACGAACGCGATCCTCTTGCGTGCAATGACCTGTCTCGACCGCCACGTGATGTGCAATGATGTCCGCGAACGGCGTGCCAGGCTGTGTCAGCTCCTTCGGGAGACAGAAAATCTCGCGATAGAGATCGTTGCAAATAACCAGCCGCTGCCTGTCATCGAACATCGACAGACCGCGCGCCATGTTATTCAACGCGATTTCAAAGAGGCCATTGAGCCTTTTGATATGCTTCTTTCCGGAGTCCAAGATATGCCGGGCCGCTTGACAAGCCTCCCAACTCCGATCGAGATCATCCTCGACTGAGTTGCCGGACGACGTCTCGGATGTCGGCGACCGCCTCTTCGCCGCTCGCTTCTTGGCGGTTTTCTTGGACCCTGACTTTGTTCTCGACGAAACACGTTCTGATTTCATCATGGTATTCCGCGACTGGCATTTTCAAAGAAAAATTCTGAGCAAATGAAATAATAATTGTTAGCGATTGTCCTTAGAAGTTGCCCGACCCGCTACTGGCGTTTCCGCCAGTCAATGCCGGCGGATTTCAAAGGGACTCCGCCGATGCTGCGATTGGCCGTAGGGAAATGGTCTTGATTGCCGAGCCTGCGACCTTTAACTGACCGTCAACCATTCCTGCGCCGGGATCGAACCACATTCGCTTCGCCACGTACTTCGCAATTCATCGGGACAGAGCTTGCCAACATCTCCGCATCGCCGCGACTCCAAGGTTCCACCCATCTTGGCGCACGCCGGCCCGCTGATGGCGCAACACGACGTCATCTTCTGCGATGTCTGGGGTGTCGTTCATAACGGCGTGACCGCATTCGAGGGTGCGTGCCGGGCGCTTGAAAAGTTTCGCACCAATGGCGGCACTATCATTCTTGTTTCGAATGCACCTGTGCCCAAGCAGCGCGTGGCGGACATGCTCGATTCCCGGCATGTGCCGAGGAGTGCCTGGGACGACATCGTTTCATCCGGCGATATCGCGCTTTCCCATTTGGAAGAACGCAACTTCCAGCAACTCTACTGCATCGGCCCGCGAGATCGCGATCAGGCTCTCTTTTCAGCCCTTCGCGCCCGTTCCGTCGAACTTGCAGACGCCGAAGCCATCATCTGCACGGGTTTGAACGACGACCGGCTGGAAACGCCGGAGGATTATCGCGGCATCCTCGATCGCGCCTTGGAAAGACGGCTGCCGTTCGTCTGCGCCAATCCGGATCTCATCGTGGACGTCGGGGGAACGCTGCTCTACTGCGCCGGCGCGATCGCCGATCTTTATGCGCATATGGGCGGCGAGGTTTACTGGGCCGGAAAGCCGTACCTCAGCGCCTACGAAACGGCGCATCGGAAGGCCGAAGGGCTTCGCAACGCCAACGTCGAGAAAAACAAAATCCTCGTCATCGGTGACGCGATACGAACCGACATCAAGGGCGCCGAAAACTACGGCTGCGACGCCCTCTTCATTGCGTCCGGAATTCATCGCCATGAAACGGTCGACGGCATCGATCTCTCGGCGACAAAGCTCGCCGATCTTTTCGACGGGGACGCCCCACCGGCGATCGGCGCGATGCTGGAACTCGCCTGGTAGCTGTGAAACCTATTTAATAGGCTTTGTCGAAGCTTCTTGCGGCACCTCGCTCTTAGGCCGCTTCGGTTCGGGGCCATCGGAGAAACTATTGAAGACAACGTCGGGCGCGGTCGTGTTGTGCTGCGAGGGCGTCAACCGGCCGATCCATATATCCGTCGCGCGGGCATGATCGAACTTCATGATGTTGTCTTCACGCCAGCCCTTGGCACCCTGCTCGCGCACGGCAATGCGAGCGGTATCGTTGTTGAATTCCGTGACGTACATCGAGCGTAACATTGCGAATGGTCCGCTGCTGATGCCATGATCAAAGCCGACGTCGAGCGCCAATCGATTGGTATCGACGCTTGCTATCTTGACCGTGGCCGTACCGCCCCTTTCGAACGAAAGCGTGAACTGGCGCTTGTCGGGATCGAAAGCAGCTTCTTTGATTTTGACGAGCGGCCGCCCTTCCTTCTCGATCGGGCCGATCAAAAACGAGGAGCCGTAGGCGGTGACCTCCATGTTCTGCGGCGTCATCGGGCGTGGGCGCCAATAGCCGTCTTGCGGATAAAGCACGAGAACTTCATCGGCGCGCCCATTCTTCAGGACCCAGACCTGCAGCATGTGGATGTTGTTGTAGACCTTGTCGCCAATGCGCACGGTCGCCGTCGCAGGGCGCCAGAACGACGGATAGGTATATCCCACGAGCCACAAATCCGGCTCGCCGACGAGCGTGATCTTTTTCGGCTCGACCGGGGCCTTGTAAACCGGGTCCTTCGACATGTCGCAGGCCGTCCAATCCGGCTCGATATTGCTGCGCATGGACGCGGAGAGATAAACCGGATGCGCGGCTTCGATGCGGAACGAGCGGACGTTCGGGTTGGAGAACGCGACTGCGACGTTGTCTTTCTCGGCGCAGAGCACGGGTTCGCTTTGATTCTCCACGTCGACGGCCAAGCCATCGAGGGATGCGGCATGCGCCGACGCGAAGGGCGCGACAAGTGGGATCAACAGCAAAGCAAGCAAGCGAACGTACGACGGCATTCAATACTCCGATTTCAATTGTCCTGCGCAGTATGGGTCGAGCATCGCATAAACGTCGCCCGAATTTGCGTCGTGCGGCACATTGCTCAGATAGCCGGCCATTTCTCCGTCGGAGAGCCAGCGATCGAACGCCAACCTCTGACTTTCTCCGAGCGCCAAGTTGTAGCGGTAGCTGCCGAGAGCCGACAGTCGATCGAAGCACGACATGGCGATATCGCGGGCGATGGTGGTGAACTCAAACGAGAGGGCCTTTACCGGTTGCGAGAGGCCGCGCAGGACGGCGTCTTCGTAGCCCTCGACATCGATCTTGATGAAGGATGGAATCCCGTAGCGTGCGATCAGGCCGTCGAGCGTCACGATCTCGATCTGGATATGATCGTCCCAGACCTGCCCTTCCCAACCGCGCGCGCCTTCCGCCTGCCGCACGAAGGCTTCGGACAACGTCGAAACAGTCGGGTTTGCGGTGTTGACCAAAAGCTCGCGCATCCCGGCCTCGGGGCCGACCGCCCGATCGACGATCTCGACCAGCGGGTCGCGGCCATGGATGTGATGGAGCGCGGAGAAGAGCAACGGCTGCGGCTCGACGGCGACGACCCGCGCGCCGAGCCTGCGAAAGGACGACACCCGATCGCCGACATGGGCGCCAATGTCGAAGGCCAGCGTACCCGGCTCGATGAAGCGGCGATAGAGATTGTCCATAGCTTCGCGAGGCGCATCCGGGCTGAGGTAGATCCGCAGCGATCGCATGACACCCTGCAAAGCTTGCGAGACCATCGGCGCTACCGTCCCGCCTCGATGGCCCGAATTTCGGGCGGCGGCACGAAATCTTCGGGAATTCCGGCGATGCCGTGGCGCCGGAAGAAGCGGCCGACATCCGGATTCGCCGTGACGACGGCAAACGGGATGGCGAGCAGATAGCCTGCCGTCAGCGGCAGGCTCCAGAGCAGCGCGGTAGGCGAAATCACGACGAGGGCCGCACATAGGGACACTCCGAACAGGAGCTGCGGCCAGAGGGATTCGAAAGCCGTTTGCCAGCTTAGCCCAACGCCGTCGCGGCGCTGTCCGTTCCAAGTGATCGATTTCCCCAAGGCGAGGGCGATCATGAAGATCGACGTGCGAACGGTCGTGATGGTGGCGAGAAGCAGGGAAAACACAATTTCCAAGACCACACTCATGATGAACGTCGACACGCCCCCAAAACGACGAACTTCACCCGGCGTCATGACCGCGTCGGCAATGCCGGCGAGTTTCGGCGCGAGGTGCATCGCGAGCAGCACCACATAGAACATCTCGACACCCTGCCAGGGGAAGTCGGCGACATTTTGAGCGTGGAGGAGCACAATCGGCAAAAGAGCAGCGAAGAGCGTCCCTGCGGGAACGCCGAGGAACATCAGGATGGCCCATAGAAGTTGAAAGCGGCTGACGGGCTTCAGCCCTTGCAATCCGATCAACCCGAAATACTGCAAGTTGCCCTGGCACCAGCGGGCATCGCGGCGCATGAACTCGATAAGATCCGGAGGATTGTCTTCATAGGACCCGGTCTCGACCGGCAAAACGCGCACCTCGTAACCGGCGCGGCGCATGAGCACGGCCTCGACCTGATCGTGCGAGAGGATTTGCTTATCGCCGAGGAGACCGTCCAATTGGCAGTGCTCGACGTAGGGCTTTATGCGGACGACGGCGTTGTGCCCCCAGAAGGGACCGCAATCGCCGACCCACCACGCCTGTCCCATCGTGTAGCTTCGCATGCCGAGGCGCATTCCGAACTGAAACACACGCGTGAACGCCGAAGATGACGGCGTCCCGACCACGAGGCTCTGGAGGATGCCGATCCGCGGATACATTTGCATGACGCGAACGAGGCCGACGATCGCCTCACCCGTCATCAGACTGTCGGCGTCGAGCGCGAGCATCAGTTCGTAGTCCGGGCCCCAGCGCTCCGCGAAGTCGCGGACGTTTCCAGCTTTGAAGCCCTCATTGTTTGTCCTGAGACGATAGACGATGCGCCCGCGGTCCGGATCGGCATCCTGCCACGCGGCAACGAGCGCTTCCTCGCGCCGAATGATGTCGTCGCGGTCGCTGTCGCTCAGGATGAAATAGGAGAAGCGCGCACCTTGCGACGTCCGGTCGAGGCTTGCTTTGACGATCTTCAGACGAAGCAGCGCCCGGGCCGGGTCTTCATTGCGAAGCGTCATCAGGACCGCGGTGTTAACCGTAATCGGCGGGTGATCATTCCCGAGCGCGTAGAACGACGCCGGCTCGCGCGATTTCGGTCCTTTCCCATGAAGCTGCCACAGGCCGATGACAGCATTCCAGAATCCCAATATCGGCCACGGAACGGCAAATGCCACGCAAATGACCATTGTCGCCGCCGGGATCGTCCAGCCGCCGCGTGAAAGGAAGACTGCCGTGGTCACGACGACGACAAGCCAGGTCGCAATGTTCAGAAAGAGCACCAGATACCGACGCCGGGCGAGCGTCGCTCTTGCATCGAGGCCCGCCGGAGTCGTAAGGCTCTGGGCCTCGGACAGTGTCATCGCATCTGGCTTCGACACACCGTCGCGCTCGGCATCAATCGTCATTACAAACCAATCCTTCGCAATGAATGACCCGCAGAGCACCGTCCCGTCCAGCGCCAAGCCGACGCGCCGCAGCGAGGGGCAGATCGTGGTTGCGCGAGCGCTCTGGTACGTCAAGCCCGGCGCCGCAGAGCTTCGGACCGAACGCCTCGCCGCGCTTGCTCCCGGGCAAGCACGTATCGCCGCTGAATATTCCGCAATCAGCCGCGGCACCGAGCGCCTCGTCGCTCTCGGAGAAGTTCCGCAGAGCGAGTGGTCACGGATGCGCGCGCCGCTACAGGCTGGGGAGTTCTCATTCCCGGTCAAATACGGCTATTCGGCGACGGGTATCGTCACGGCGGGCTCGGACGCACTCGTCGGTAATCGGGTTTTCGTGTTGCACCCGCATCAGGACCATTTTGACGCGCCGAACGCGATGCTGGCGATCCTGCCGGATCATATCCCGTCGCGCCGGGCCGTGCTTGCCGCCAATATCGAGACGGCACTCAACGCTCATTGGGATGCGGGCACGACACTCGGCGACCGGGTGTTGGTCATCGGCGCTGGAATTGTCGGTCTGCTGACGGCTTATCTTGCGCGCCGGATCGCGGGGACAGAGGTCGCGATCATGGACGTCAATGTCGCCCGCGCACGGTATGCCGAGGCACTCGGTGTCAGATTCGTGACGCCGTCCGACGCGCCGGGCGAGAACAGAATTGTCTTGCATGCGAGCGCGACGAGCGCCGGACTTCAGGCCGCCATCAACGCGTGCGCGTTCGAGGGGACCGTCGTCGAGATGAGCTGGTACGGGTCGCAGCCGGTGACGGTGAACTTCGGCGGCGCATTTCACAGCCGGCGGCTGAAAATCCTCTCGTCGCAGGTGGGGCATGTCGCCCCAAGCCATCGCAGCCAACTAAAACACGGCGATCGCCTCGAACGCGCCATTGCCTTGCTTGATGACGACCGCCTAGATGCGCTCGTTGCGGATGAAGTCCTTTTCGACGATCTGCCGGCTCAATTGCCGCGCATATGGTCGTCGACCAATCTGCCGCCAATCGTTCGTTATTAAATCAGGTGAAGAATTCCATGTACTCCGTCGAAGTCCGCAGCCGCATCATGATTGCTCACTCGCTGGCCGATCCGTTCTTCGGGCCGGCGCAAAACATGCACGGCGCGACATTTGTCGTCGATGTCGCGTTCTTCCGTGAGGAGCTCACGAAGCAGAACGTCGTCGTCGATATCGGCGCGGCGCTGGATGTTCTGGGCAAGACGCTCGATCCGCTCGCCTACCAGAACCTCGACGTTCTGCCCCAGTTCAAGGGGGTGCTCACGACGACGGAATATCTCTGCAGATACGTCTTCGACCGCATCGCGAAGGCGGCGGCATCGGGGGCACTCGGCGCGGACGGCAAGTCGCTCTCGCGCATCCGCGTGACATTGTCGGAAACGGATTTGGCGCGCGCCAGCTACGAGGGGCCGGTCAGTGGCTGAAGCCGTATTCGCCATCCCCGGTGATTTGAAAGCCGCGACCGGCGGCTACACCTACGATCGCCAGGTGATCGAATTGCTTCCGGCGTTTGGCGTTCCGGTTTCGGTTCTATCGCTTCCAGCGTCGTTTCCAAACCCGACGGACGCCGATCTCGAAGAAACGCAACGGATCATCGCGGCGCAACCATCGACGTCAGTGCTTGTGGTCGACGGCCTAGCGTACGGCGCCTTCACCAGCAGTGTGCTTGACGCGATAAAGGGTCGCGTCATCGGGCTCGTGCATCATCCCCTCTTCCTCGAAACGGGGCTTCCGCACGCGCGCAAGGTTGCGTTGAAAGACAGCGAAGAGCGGGCGCTCAAGCGCGCAAACCACATCATCGTGACGAGCCGGGCGACGAAGCGCATCGTGACCGACCAATTGGGAATTTCTCCCGACAAGATTACGATCGCGGAACCGGGGACGGCCCCGGCGCAACGCGCGACCGGAACCGGGGCGCCGCTGCAAATTCTCGCCGTCGGCGCGGTTATGCCGCGCAAGGGCTATGAACTCCTTGTCGAATCCCTGTCTCCGCTCAAGGATATCGACTGGCGTTTGACGATTGCGGGGGCACACGACCGTCATCCTCAGACCGTCGAAGCCGTCCAAAGCGCAATTCACAAACACGGTCTTGAAGATCGTGTTACGCTTGTGGGGAAGGTCGTGCCTGCGACGCTCGAGCGTTTCTACGAAAGCGCGGATCTCTTCGTCTCGGCTTCACTTTTTGAGGGATATGGAATGGTTCTGGCCGAAGCCATGGCGCGCGGCTTGCCGATCGTGCTCGCCGCCGGAGGCGCTGCTGCCGACACGGCGGGCGATGCCGCGGCTCTTCACGTCGAGGCGGGAAACGTTCCCGAGCTCACCTCAGCTTTGCGTCGCGCGTTGACCGACAAAAAGCTTCGCGACCGTCTCGCCGATGCGGCGTGGGACGCGGGGCGCACGCTGCCGACATGGCATGAAACCGCGCGGCGCTTCGCGGCGGTCATTCTGGGACTCAGGGCGTGAACGATTTTTCGCCCGAATGGCTCGATCTTCGCGAAGCTGCCGATGCACGCGCGCGCAATTCCGATGTTGCAAACGCCGTCGCCGCGCGTTTTGCGCTGAGAGATGAGCTGAGCGTTCTCGATCTCGGCTCTGGCACGGGCGCGAACCTTCGCGCGACGGCGCACCTTTTGCCATCACGGCAGACTTGGACCCTCGTCGATCGCGATACGGTGCTTCTCGATACTGCGCGGGCAAAGCTTAAGCGATGGGCGGACCGCTCCACCACCGAGGACGAAGCGCTGGAACTCGAAAAGGGCGGCCGCAAGATCCGCGTCGTGTTCCAATCAGCCGATCTTGCGCGCGAAACGCAGGCGCTCATCGACAATGGCCCAGGACTTGTCACCGCGTCGGCTTTTTTCGATCTGACTTCGGAATATTTTATTCGTGAATTCGCGAAAACCGTAGTCGCGAAAGGAGCGGCGTTTTACACGACGCTGACGTACAACGGGCTTCAGAAGTGGACCCCGCACCGGCCTCCGGACAACCAGATCGCGGCCGCATTCCAGCGCCATCAGATGCGGGACAAGGGCTTCGGGCCCGCGGCCGGTCCGCTCGCCGCTTCGCATCTCGTCGATCAGTTCCGTATCAACGGCTATCTTGTGGCCGAGGGGCAGAGCCCATGGCTGCTCGAGCGTGGTGACCGCATGCTGATCGAAGAACTGATCCGCGGCTATGTCGTCGCCGTCACCGAGGCAGGCGGCATCGATGAGAAGACCGTCGTCTCCTGGCTCAATGTTCCGCGCAGCGCGGCGTTCGTCGGACATACCGACGTTTTCGCTGCACCCGCGTGAGCAGTCGCGGCCGCGTCAAACCACGCGTTTCGGGATCATGCGCTCGACCACCCGGTCCTTGCGAACGACGTAATGATAGATAGCCGCAAGGATGTGTAGCGCGACGAAAGCGATGATCAGGATTGCGCCGGTCTCGTGCCATTCGAAGACTTCCTTGGAGAGGTCTTCGTTCTTCGCCGTGATTGCCGGCAGGTGGACCCCGAAAACGTCAAGATAATCGCCGTACGAGATCGCCGTGTAGCCGATGATCGGTACCGCGATCAGAAGAGCGTAGAGCGCCCAGTGCACGAGGTGGCTGACGCCGGTCAGAGCGGGCGGAACGGTTGGATCGGATTTGGGCGCGCCGCGCGTCAAACGATAAAGCAACCGCAGCACGATGAGCGCCAGCACGGTCAGGCCGATGAGCTTATGCGAGCTATAGAGAAAACCCGTCAGCGCGTCCCAAACACCTTTAACCGGCTCGCCCTTCTCGTTAACGGAGGGCATCTCGTTGCCGCGGTACGCCATGTAGAAGCCGAGTGGCAATTGAATAAAAATTAAAAGCGCGATCAGCCAGTGCAGGCCGCGCGCCGTCGGCGTGTACGTCGGGAGATCGTATTTCGGATCTTGGGCCATGGCCCCTAGCCTCGCCGCTGATGCCTCATGTCACAATCAAACAGCACGTCGCCGCCGTCAAGAACGTGAACCGACGTCGCGGGACGTAATGCTTCGCTCAGGTTGCCGATCGGCGACAGCGACAGCCCGTTAATACCCGAACCCAATATCATCGGCGCGACAAGAATATGAAGGCGATCGACCGTTCCAGCGTCAAGAAAATTGGAGACGGTCGTCGCGCCGCCTTCCACCAAAATTTTCTTGAGACCGCGTTCATAAAGCGCTTCGGCGATGTCAGCGGGCGCCAAACGGTCGGCAGATGTCTTCACGGTCAGCCGTTCGACGCCGTCCGGAACGGCATGCTCTCGACCCGTCACGACGAGACAGGGCCGATCTCCCACTCTGAGGCAGCGGGCCGATGCCGGAAGCCGTCCGCGCGGATCGATGATGACGCGGACGGGATGCGGACCGGGAACACGCCGGACGGTCAGCTGCGGGTCGTCGGCGATGATCGTTCCTATCCCGACGACGACCGCATCGACGTTAGCGCGGAGGCGATGAAGATGATCGAGCGCACTGGGGCCGTTGATCCAACGGGAATCGCCGCTGACGGTGGCGATACGCCCGTCGAGCGACTGTCCGAGCTGGGCGACGATGAACGGACGATCGGGCGGCGCGCGGGCGATCGGATCGAAAATCGCTTCGGCCAGCAACGTCTCCCTGAGAGCGGCTTCACTATCCGGTGGCCGACCCGCTGACCTGTCGATTTTCTCAGATGTCATGGCATTTTCGCGTGCTATAAAGCGACCGGCCGGGCGTCAGGGGAGATAACGCCGCAGGGGCGACTGTTATAGATAAGCTCGCGAAGTTCTTTTGTGTGCTGCGCAATCTCATTTCCTCGCCGCCATGTTACCGTCCCCTCACCTTCATAGCATCCTGACATGACCCCTAAGCCGCTCGGCCTCATCGCGATCTACACGCGCTCTCTCGCGCTCCTTGCCTCAGAGAAATATCTCGCGATGGGACTGGCCGCGGCCGGTGTCGTCATCGCGGTGACGCAGCTTGCCGAACCCATCCTGTTCGGGCGCGTCGTCGATGCCCTCAGCAGGGGCGAAAGCGCGTTTTTCTATATCGGGCTTTGGGCGCTCTTGGGGCTGTTCGGAATTGTCGCGGGCGTCGTCGTCGGCATCAACGCCGACCGGCTGGCGCATCGTCAGAAGCTCGTGCATCTCGCCAGCGTTTTCGAGAAAGCGATCACATTGCCGCAAGGCGCGCACGCCCTGCGTGGGTCGGGCGCGACGATACGTACGATCCTCTCCGGGACGAGTGCGCTGTTCTGGCTTTGGCTCGGCGTCATGCGCGAGCAGTTGGCCGTCGTCTTCGGAATCATCCTTTTGGTGCCGACCGCATTTGCCATGGACGTCCGGATGGCGACGATCCTCGTGGCGCTCGCGGGTGCCTACACGCTGATGCACGTGTTCGTCGTCAAGCGGACGGCCGTCGGGCAAGCCGCGGTCGAAGTCCACGAAACGGCGCTTTCGAGCCGCGTCGTCGATGTCCTCGGCAACGTCACCGTGGTGCAGAGCTACGGACGCCTCAAGGCCGAGACCGAGGCGCTGCGCGGGCTCGCGAACGATCTTCTCACCACGCAATATCCGGTGCTGACATGGTGGGGCGTGCTGACCGTCATGCAGCGATCCGCCGCGACGCTGACGATGGTCGTTATCTTTTCGGCCGGCGCCGTCCTCGTCGGGCGCGGCGAGTTGACCGTCGGGCAGATCGTCAGCTTTGTTGCATTCGCGACGCTTCTGATCTCGAAGCTCGACCAGCTTTCGGGCTTCGCGGTGCGTATCGACCAGCAGGCGCCGACCATCACGGCGCTGTTCAACTTGATGGATGAGGCCGGGACCGCGAGAGATGCGCCGGGTGCAAAGCCGCTTGCCGCTGTCGCGGGTGCCGTGACGTTCGATGATGTGAGCTTCCGCTACGATGGCAATTCGCAAGGTGTCACCGACGTATCGTTCGTCGCTAAAGCCGGAGAAACGGTCGCGTTCGTCGGGCCGACGGGATCGGGCAAGTCGACGACTATCGGGCTGTTGCAACGATTTTTGATGCCTGGATCAGGACGCGTCCTGATCGACAATCAGGATATTGCAGGCGCCACGATGCAATCGCTCCGAGGCGCCATTGCCGTCGTTTTTCAGGACGCGGGCCTCTTCAACCGGTCGGTCGGCGACAACATCCGCATCGGAAAGCCGGACGCGACGGACGCCGAAGTCGAACACGCGAGCCGTCTCGCGGAAGCGCACGACTTCATCATGCGCAAGCCCGGCGGATACGATTTCGTCATCGGCGAGCGCGGCCTGGCGCTGTCGGGGGGCGAGCGTCAGCGTATCGCCATCGCGCGCGCCATTCTGAAAGATGCGCCGATCCTCATTCTCGATGAAGCGACGAGCGCGCTCGATTCAGAGACGGAAGCCAAAATCAAACGGGCACTCGACACGCTGCGAGAGGGACGCACGACGTTCGTCATCGCGCACCGGCTTTCAACGGTCGCGGATGCCGATCAGATCTTCGTGCTGGACCGAGGCAAGATCGTAGAGCGCGGGGGCTTCGAAGCGTTGGCCGAAGCCGGTGGGCTTTTCTCTCGCCTCGTCGCCGAAGGCGGTTTTACGGTCCCGAAGACGACAGAAAAGCCGCGCGAACCCGTCGCCTAGAAAACGCCCTAGAGCTTGTGCGCCATGCGCGCGCGCTTGGTATCAAGATAGCGCTGATTGAACTTATTCGGCGCGGCGACGAGCGGCAGACGCTCGGCAACGCGAATGCCGTGCTGCTTCAATGCCTGCTCTTTCGCCGGATTGTTCGACAGGAGCTTGATCTCCTGCATGCCAAGATCGCACAGCACGCGCGCCGTCAAACCGTAGTCGCGACTGTCGATCGGCGCGCCGACCTCGATGTTTGCCTCGACCGTGTCGAAGCCCTGATCCTGGAGGGCGTAGGCCTGGATCTTCTTGAAGAGGCCGATGCCGCGGCCCTCGTGGTAGGGCACGTAGATGATGGCGCCGTAGGGAACTTCGGTGACGATCTTCAGCGCCGCCTGGAGTTGCTGATAGCAATCGCAGCGGAGCGAGTGGAAGATATCGCCCGTCACGCACCCGGAATGCACGCGAACAACTGGAACAGGGGAAGAGCCATTCACGGCGGTGCTATCGCGATGGATGAGCGCTAAAACCTGTTCCTCTTGAGTCTCGCCCTGATAGGCATGGGCTTCGAGCATCAGCTCTTTGCCCTGGAAGTCGATCGGAAGAATGGTTTCGACCGACCAATCGGCTGGCAGTTTCACAGACGTCAAGGCACCCGACTTCATCGTTAAATCGCTCCGGGATATCAAAAAGGCATATGCCTCATTTGCGGTGGGAACGCAAAGTCTCCCACCTGACGCAGCATCCGGAATGTTCCCCAGGGAACAGTCAGGCACGAATAAGTCTACTAGAGGGGTAAGATGGGCATACCCTTTGGGAAGATTTAGGACGTCAGGATGACGCGGACCGGCAAAACCGTGGCAGCCTCACCGCCGATCATACATTAGCCGTGCGAATTGGATATTAGTCGGGCGAATTCGATTTTCGGGCAGCGATCCATCACGACGGTCAGCCCGGCAGCGCGCGCCTCGGCGGCGGCTTCCTCATTAACGACGCCAAGCTGCATCCAGATTACGCTCACTCCCAGCCTATCCTTCTCGGCGATCGCTTCGCGGACAATCCCCGCCACGGCTTCGGAAGCACGAAAGACGTCGACGATGTCGACCGGCGGCGGCACGTCCGCGATCCTGGCGTAGACCATTTGGTCGTGAATGGTTTTGCCGGCGATCCCCGGGTTGACCGGCTTCACCACATAGCCCTCGTCAATAAGGAAGCGCATGACGCCATAGCTCGGACGCTCAGGCTTGGGCGAAGCCCCGACGACGGCAAAGGTTTTGACGCGGGTCAGGATCGCGCGGACGTCCGCGTCGGCTAGGCCGTCGATCGTCAAGCTTACTTATCCTTCCATTCGGGATGGCGTTTCTCGATGAACGCACAAATCCCCTCGCCGGCATCGGCGGTCATCATATTTTTTACCATCACTTCGCTCGCGTAAGCGTAAGCGTCGTCGAGCGAGAGTTCCGCCTGCCGGTAGAATGCAGCCTTGCCGATCGCGACCGTCGCCTTGGATTTGGCTGCGATCATTCGCGCCATGCTCTGGGCTTCGTCCATGACATTGCCGGCGGCAACCACCCGGTTGACGAGCCCGTAATTCATTGCATCGGAGGCCGACAGTGCTTCGCCCAGGAGCAGCATCTCCATGGCGCGCTTGCGTGAGACGTTGCGCGAGAGCGCGACCATCGGCGTGGAGCAAAAGAGCCCGATATTCACGCCGGGCGTCGCGAAGTCGGCGGCCTCCGAGGCGACCGCCAAATCGCAGGTGGCGACGAGTTGGCATCCGGCCGCCGTCGCGCGTCCCTCGACCGCGGCGATGACAGGTTTCGGACAAGCGACGATGGCGCGCATCATGGCCGAGCAGGCCCCCATCGTTTCGCGGAAAAAGGCCTCGCCGCCGTCAGCCTCGGTGCGATGCGCCGTCATTTCCTTGAGATCGTGGCCGGACGAATAGACCTTGCCGTTTGCCGCGAGGATGATGACGGCGACCGAGGGGTCCGTTCCGAGGCGGTCGATTTCGGCATGCAAGTTTCGAATGAGGCCGCGCGACAGCGCATTGCGCGCCTCGGGACGGTTGAGCGTCAGCTTTGCGACGCCCGGCTCGACGATTTCCGTCAAGACCGGGGCTGCCGCTACGGGCGAAAGATCCTGCATTCGAAACTCTCTCTGTTCGCGACGCCGAGCAGAGCTACTGTAACGCTTTCTCGATCTCGGCGCGATGCGCTTTCACGATGTCGACGTTCTCCTTGTACTGGAGCCGCGGCGTCGTGCCGATCGCATCGTCGAGTTCATCGAGCAACTGCTTCTTATCGGCGTCCGGAATGGTCGAGTCCTTCTGGACTTCTTCTCGCTCTTTCTTCAGCGCGTCTACCGGATCGACGAAGTTGCCGGTGCCGGAGTCGAGCCCCGCCATGACGATCGAGATGTTGGCCGCGACATCGTCAAGCTCGGCAAAATTACCGAAGCCATGCTTCGTCGCGATGGTCTCGAGTTCGGCCTGAAGTTTCGGATCGGGCTTGTCGCCGGCAGCCTGGATCTTATTGGCGATCGCGGCAAGGTCCGCCTGGGCGGCAATGAAATGGGTGACCTGATCTTCCGTGAGCTTGATCTGCTTCACGTCGTCGGCTTCCGAATCGCCCGCGTCGCTTCCCGCATCCGTACCTTGCTCAGTTGGCGGATTTGTTGGAGCGGGGGCATCTTGGGCGTTTGCCAGCACGATGCCGGCGTAGAGACCAAGCCCTCCGATGATCACGCGCATCGCCGCGTTGGTCAAAAAGACCAGCATCGTGTTCCTCCAACTCCGCTCCCCGCATCGCGCGGCATTGACCGTCGGGACCTCATACGCCCACTCAGACGATAATGAGAAAGCTTCCGTCTTTCCGATCTTGAATTTTCGGACGAGTGTGGCGCGAGAAGATCAGCGTGGGATGTAACGCATGCTCCCTGCACGGCCAATGAACAAAGCGTGGGGAGGCCTCAGTGGCCAGACGATTATCGGCTTGACAAGCCGACAATCCTCAGCGGCCATGAGGTAGTTGAATACCGTTCGCGGTAATATAATACCTCATGCACATAACTACATGATTTTTCACAATTATTCTTGGAACGAGAAAATGTTCTTGCAATACTTCCTTGTTTTCGCGTATCCACGCCGCTTCTCGGAACGCCGCGCGCGATAACAGTTCTAGCGCGCAGCCGTCCGCCATGGAGCTTCAATATAATGTCTACCTATGTCGCCAAACCGGCCACGGTGGAGAAGAAGTGGGTTCTCATCGACGCCGAAGGCCTCGTTGTCGGACGCCTCGCTGCTCTCATCGCGACGCGCCTTAAGGGCAAGCACAGGCCGATTTACACGCCGCACGTCGATTGCGGCGACAACATCGTCGTCATCAACGCGGAAAAGGTCGTCTTCACCGGCGCCAAGCGCGAAGACAAAGTCTACTACAAGCACACCGGCTATCCGGGCGGCATCAAGGAACGCACGCCGCGTCAGATCTTTGACAGCAAGCATCCGGAGCGGATCGTCGAGAAGGCCGTCGAGCGTATGCTCGCTCGTGGTCCCCTGCATCGCCAGCTGATGCGCAACCTGCGCGTCTACAAGGGCGGCGTGCATCCCCATGAAGCGCAGAATCCGGAAAAGCTCGATATCGCGAAGCTCAACCGCAAGAACGTGAGGGTCTGAGATCCATGGTTACCGAAACAAAGACCCTCGCGGATCTCGCCGCCGTCAAAGGCGCTGAGCCGGAGGCTGCACCGGTTCGCACGCAGAAGCTCGACAAGCTCGGCCGCGCTTATGCCACCGGCAAGCGGAAGAACGCCGTTGCCCGCGTCTGGCTGAAGCCCGGCAAAGGCCTCATCACGGTCAATGAGAAGGACTTCAAGGCGTACTTTGCGCGCCCGGTTCTGCAGATGCTCTTGCAGCAGCCGCTCAATCTCGCAAACCGCGCGACGCAGTACGACATTCGTATTACCGTCGCCGGCGGCGGCCTTTCGGGTCAGGCGGGCGCAGTGCGTCACGGCATCTCGAAGGCGCTCACTTACTACGAGCCGGATTTGCGCGGCGTGCTGAAGAAGCAGGGCTTCCTCACGCGCGACAGCCGCGTCGTCGAACGCAAGAAGTACGGCAAGGTGAAGGCCCGCAAGTCCTTCCAGTTCTCGAAGCGCTAAGCCGAGCGGATCCGCTGAGACCAAAGCACAGCCCGCCCCTCCGGCGGGCTGTTTGCATTTCCAGTTGCTGAAGGGTTGCCGCCGCGGCACTCCGATGCCACATAGCCACTGGCTTACGCCGCTTGCGGCCTTAAGGACCGGGGGGTTCGGAGAGACGATGGACTGGCTGCTGAACGGCATTCACGACCTTTTCAATATTCTCGTGACCGATATCGTGCATCTGGTGTCGCCGCATTGGTGGCGGACACACGCCGTGCCCCTCTTCAACATCCTGATGATCGACCTGACGCTCGCGGGCGACAACGCCATCGTGGTCGGCATGGCGGCCTCACGCGTCGAGAAGTCGATGCGGGCGAAAGTCATCTTCTGGGGCATCCTGGGTGCGGTTGTCCTCAGGATCATCTTCTCAAGCGTCGCGCAGCAGATGCTGCAGGTGATCGGCCTGACGCTCGCGGGCGGCATTCTGCTGCTGTTCGTCTGCTGGAAAATGTACAAGCAGATCGTCGAGGCCGACACGCACTCGATCGATGAGGTGGAGAAGAACCTCGCGTCGACGATCCCTCACCCGAACGCGACGTCGTTCTGGGGGGCGCTCTGGACGATCATCCTCGCCGATCTTTCGATGTCGCTCGACAACGTGCTTGCGGTCGCGGGCGCGGCCGGTGAATCGACGCTGGTTCTCGTCATCGGCCTCGGTATTGCGATCGTCTTGATGGCCGTCGCGTCGAGCTATATCGCCAAGCTTCTCGGTCGCTATCCGTGGATTGCATGGGTCGGGCTTTTCATCATCCTCTATGTGGCGCTCGATATGATCTATCGCGACAGTCACAAGATTGCCTGCGTCAACTACGGCGTCGGCTGCTCGGAATCGATCTGGGAAGGCATCAAGCATCGGCTTGGGTTCGGTGGTTGACATGGCAACGACGACGGCAACGAAAGCGAAGCTCGCTCGGGTCTTCATCGACGGAGAAGCCGGCACGACCGGCCTCGAAATCCGCGAACGTTTGGCGGGTATCGACAGCATCGACGTGAAGAGCATCGATCCAGCCAAGCGGAAAGACCGCGCGGCGCGGGCCGCGATGCTTGCCGACGTCGATCTCGTCGTGCTTTGCCTGCCGGACGATGCCGCGCGCGAAACGGTCGCCCTCGCGGATGAGCTTGGCGCGAAGGCACCCAAGATCGTCGACGCTTCGACCGCGCACCGGGTCGCGGACGGCTGGGTCTATGGCTTCGCCGAGATGATGCCGGGACATGCGGCTGTCATCAAAGCCGCGACGCGCGTCGCCAATCCCGGCTGCTATCCGACGGGCGGGATCGCGCTCCTCCGGCCGCTTGTCGAAGCCGGCCTTATCGAGCCGGACTACGCAATCACCGTCAATGCCGTCTCAGGTTATTCGGGTGGCGGGCGGACGATGATCGAAGCTTACGAGGCTGGTAAAGCTCCGTCATTCGAGCTTTACGGACTGGGGCTCGACCACAAGCACGTGCCGGAGCTGCAGACGTATTCCGGTCTGACCCGGCGGCCGATCTTCGTGCCGAGCGTCGGCAACTTCCGGCAGGGGATGCTCGTCTCCGTGCCGTTGCATCTCGATACGCTGCCGGGCAAGCCCTGCCTGCGCGATATCGAACTTGTGCTCGCCGAGCACTACCGGAACAGCGATTTCGTGAGCGTAATAGCGGAGCCTTCGGCGACGATGAGCCGCCTCGAAGCGGAAGCGTTGAACGGCACCGACAAGCTCGAGCTTTACGTCTTCGGGAAAGCTGCGTTGAACCAAGCCGTGCTCGTCGCGAGGCTCGACAATCTCGGCAAGGGCGCCGCTGGCGCTGCCGTTCAGAACATCAAGCTGATGCTCGGCCTCGACTAGCGAAATACTCGCGTGGCACGATGCCGGCCCGCCGCGTCGCGTGCAGGTGGACGACGGCCGTGATGAAGACGAGCGCGCCGCCAGCCTGGTGCAAAAGCGCGAGGTCAAGCTGCACGTGCGTCAGAAGCGTCGTGACGCCGAGCGCGATCTGAATGACGACGGCGGCGCCGAGCCATTGCGACGTCAAGCGGATGCGATCGTCGACCGGCTGCCGAGTTGTCAGCCAGACTTGCACGAACGCGAGGAGCGCCACGAAATAGGCCATCATGCGGTGATTGAACTGAGCCGCGGCATGGCTTTCGAAAAAGCTTAAGTACGCGGGCTTGATCCAATAGTCGCTCGGCACAAACTGGCCGTTCATCGATGGCCACGTGTTGTAGATGTATCCGGCCCTTAGGCCCGCGACGAAGGCTCCTAGGACGACTTGAATGAGAACGGCTGCGACGATGATCGTCGCCATGCGCTTGATCAGCGGTGTCGCCACCTCGCCCGTGATGCGCGGCTCACTGGGCCATTCTTCGAGCGCCACCCAGACGAGCAGGCCGAGGATCATGAAGGCCATCGTCAGGTGCAGGGCGAGACGATACTGGCTGACCTCGATACGGTCGCTGAGGCCGGACTTCACCATGTACCAGCCGATGAGGCCCTGAAGTCCGCCCAGCGCCAGGATGCCTAAAAACTTCATCCCGGTTCCGCGTTTCAGCTTCCCCGTCCACCAGAAGTACAAGAACGGAATTGCGAAAACGAAGCCGATGGCGCGACCGAGGAGACGGTGGCTCCATTCCCAGTAATAGATGAACTTGAAATCATGGAGCGACATGCCCTGATTGAGAGCATGGTATTGCGGGATCTGCTGGTACCTATCGAACGCCGACGTCCAATCTGCTTCGCTGAGCGGCGGCAGGGCACCGAGGATCGGTTGCCACTCGGTGATCGAGAGGCCGCTTTCGGTCAGCCGCGTCGCGCCACCGACGACGACCATTGCGAGCACGAGCGCTGCGACGAGCCAAAGCCACAGCGAAACGGCGCGTCTGCCGCCCTCGCCCTTCGCGGAGGCCGCATCTCGATTTTCGGAAAGTTGCATCGTCGTCATCGGCGGGGCATATCCTCAGGCCGTTCTTTGCCGCGTGTGATACTCCTCCGTCGGAGCGGGGCAATGCGCCCATGCGGCGCGGTGGCGGCAATTTCTTCGAATTAGGGCGGATTTTCCAGTCGAATGACGCAACGCAAAAGAAAGCTTATCGGCACGGTCGCTTTACTTTTGCTCGTCGGTGCCTATGCCGTATTGGCGGTCGGCGTGGCCATCGTCCTGCAGGTCCGCAACGTCGGCAAGTTCGCAGAGCTCACCTATTATGTCGTTGCTGGGTTGCTTTGGGTACTACCGGCCGGAGCGCTCATCAGCTGGATGCAGCGCCCCGACGAAAAATAGTTAAGCGCGCTGAGCCGCCGGTTCCCGCGCTCGGGTGGCGCGCGCAATACGCTGCGCTATGGGCGAAGCCGATGCCGCCTTTTCGGCGTGCCGGAAGCGAAGAATATCGATGTCGGCGACTTCGAACCCGAGAAAGGCGCTCGCGCCGTTCTCTCCGGTATCGACTTCCCCATCCGTGACAACGGCAATGCCGGCATCGAAGCGGCCTTCGATGCATTCGAACAGCGCGCGCGCCTCGTCATGGGACGCGGTGACCACGATGTGATCGTAAACTTCGTCGAGCGCATCGAGGGCGAGGTTCAGGACGTCGACATCAAGATTGGCGCCGCCATCCCGCAAGGCATTGCCGCTCGCGATCGCGTGGGCGCGGGTACCGGGAAGGCGCTGGATCATGTCGTCAAAGCGCGCCTCGCCCCGCATCAATGCATTCCATCCGGTCCGCGTGTCGAGACCTTTCGCGTGCGCGAAGCCCTTGCCGCTCGGGCTCCAATCGATGAGGATCGTTTGAGCGCCGCTGTCCGCAAGCGCTTCGGCGAGGTCGCGCGCTGCCTCGAAGGTATCAACCGCCTCCGACACGCCGGTGATGAGCGCGCGGTGACCGCCACCCGACGGGCGGCGCGCTTTCAGGCGTGCCGCCAATGAGTTGATTTCGACGTACGCCGGCGATGCGGGCGCGCCGTCTTGGGTCGCCGTTACGTTGGACGAATCTTGGAATGCATGCTGAGCAATGGATGCGTCCGCCTGTTCGGCGGAATGCACAGCCCCTGCATCCGGCATTTCGCTGAGGAGCGGCTCTTCTTTCAGCAACGCGGGTTCGGCTCGCTTCGGTTGGGCGACCGGCGGCGTCGAGCGTTCCTGGGCCGGCCCACGACGAAAAAGCGTCACCACGACGACCAGCGCCGATCCAAACATCAGGCCTGCGACGGCCATCAGAACGGAGAGCTGAACCTTTTCCGGGAACGCGGAAACGTAGTTGGGCGCCACCGTCGCAAGAACAGCGAATGTTGCGGCACCGAGAAGGACGCTCACAAGCGCGAGCGGCCTGGCGCTCCGCTTCAGCGCTTCAGCTACGGTCGTTTCCGTTTGAATTTCCTGAGGCGACGCAGGCGCACGCGACGGCATAGCTATGCTCGGGGGAAAAGATTAGCGATGCCTGAATAAGCGGTCCACTAAGTTAGCAATTGCTTAAGCAAACCAAAAAAATGCAAGGCATCGGCGCCTGCGCAACGCTTCGCGCGCCCGTCGGGGACTCTTTCCGGTTCGTCGCCGCTCGGAATGGTGACGTTGCCAAGACCTCACCGTTCATTTTTTCCCAGTCAGACAGGGAAAATTTCCTGCCGGACATATTTAACGGTCGCGCTCTTCCCGTCTCGGACTCTTTGTCATATCCGATGCTTGGGAGTGAAATTGTCGGCTCTGCGCGCTATGAATAAGCGATAGGCGCATTTGGCTATGTCGCAACGGCGCTTCGCGAAAATCGATCATTTCGAGAAAGCGGACGCGATTGAAGTTCGATGCGTAGGATCTGAAATACGGCGTCATAAGATGAAACGCTCCTGTTCACAGTCTTCGCCTGCCGACGCCCCATGCAGATTCTTTGCCATGACCTCCGATGCCGGACTTGTGTTTCCGGCTTCGCTTGACGCGCAACCCTACGTGAGCCAAGAAGTTACAATGTTACAAAAGCTCGAATTGCTATTCGGATGCCGCTGAGACGACGACTTCTCGCGCTCGTCGCGCTCGTCCTGGCGCTCTGCCTCGTCGGTGGAGGTGCGCTGACCTATTGGTATGGGCTACGCAAGATCGATCTTGAAATGACATCGGCAATCGACGTTGCGAGCAGTTCCGTCAGCGACGCCCTTTCAACGGTGAATGCCGGGGCCGATGCGAGCGCTCAGGTGCGGAGGATCGTGTCGTCTTTCGATGGCGACCGGCATGTCGTTGCCCGGTTAGTTGCGGCGCACGGAACCGTCATCAGCACGTCACGTCTCGCGAAGCCCGCGGACCCGCCGCCGCGCTGGCTCTATTGGCTGCTCTCCGGGGCACAACGCGAGCGCATGTTCGACCTACCCCCAGGATTGAAGACCCTCGGGGCAATCGAAATCTACGCGGACCCCCACAACGAGGTGAGCGAAGTCTGGGAAGATCTGAAGCTCAAATTTCTCATCGTCGCGAGCTTTTGCGTGGTCGTCCTCGCACTCATCTACGCGACACTTGGGCGGGCGCTGAGGCCGCTCGAACAGCTTTCCTCGGCGTTGGAGCGCGTCGGCAAGGGCGATTACTCCGCGCACGTGACCGAAGCAGGTCCGGAAGACCTGAAACTCATATATCAGGCTTTCAACCGCATGGCCGAGCAGCTGCGCGAAGCCGAGCAGCGCAACCAGCGTCTCAATGAGCAGCTCTCGACGGTTCAAGAAGAGGAGCGCTCCGAAATCTCGCGGGATCTCCACGACGAGATCGGGCCCTTCCTGTTTGCGGCCGACGTCGACGCGCAGGCGATCCCGCTTCTCTTGTCGCGCGAGGCTTCGAGTGAAATCGTCGATCGCAGCAAGGCCATTCGCCAATCCGTGCAGCACATGCAGGTGCATCTGCGGGCCATTCTGAGCCGCCTCCGACCGACGCTGCTGCTCGATCAAGGACTGACGATCGCAGTGGAGCAACTCATCGCATTCTGGAAGGCGCGACGGCCGAACATCGCGTTTCGCATGGACATCGAAGACGCGCGATTTCCCACGAGCATCGAGGAAGTCGCGTTTCGGATCCTGCAGGAGGGCACGAGCAATGCCGTGCGGCACGGCAAGCCTCTGGCGATCGGCCTCACGGCACGCCAGACCGCCGACGGGATGCTTCGGGTCGTCGTCTCGGACGACGGCTCCGGCATCACTGCGAAGCAAACACGCGGGTTCGGGCTCGCGGGGATGAGAGAGCGTGTCGCATCGCTCGATGGGCGGCTGCGTATAGCCGATCGTGAAGGGGGGAACGGAGTGATGTTGATCGTTGAAATTCCACTGCCGGTGGCAAGGAACAAGAAAGACAGTCCACAAACGTTGACGACGAGTGTGGCATGAAAATTCTCATTGTTGATGACCACGGCGTCGTTCGGGAAGGATTACGCAAGCTTTTCGTCGCGCATTTCGAAGCGGACGTTTTGGAAACGGCAAGCATCGATGATGCGCTTGGCGTATACGCGCAGGAGCGGCCCGACGTTGTCGTGCTCGATCTTAATCTTGAAGGTGCCGGCGGGCTGGAAGTTCTGCGAAGAATTCTAGTGACGGACAGCAACGCGCGCGTCGTCGTTTTCAGCATGCATCATGAGCCGATCTATGCCGTTCGCGCGCTTCGCGGCGGGGCTCGCGGCTACGTCAGCAAGAGCGCTCCCGTCGAGGAATTGATCGCCGCCATCCGGAAAGTGCGCGCCGGTGAACAGTACATCGACCGCGATCTTGCCTCTCGAATTGCGGTCAGCCAGATCTCGTCGGACGATCCGCTTCAGTCGCTCTCCATTCGCGAGGTTGAAATTCTCCGTATGCTCGGGCAGGGCAAGAGCATGACGGCGATCTCCGAAAGCCTCGGGATTGCGTACAAGACCGTCGCCAACATCTGCACGCAAATGAAAGTGAAGCTCGGCGTCGATCGCACGGCCGATCTCATCCGGCTCGCCATCGAGACGCTCAAGGCCTGACGAAAAAAGGCGCCGACTTGGTCGGCGCCTTTTTCGATATCACTTCACGATGATCTCACTTCTTGTCGTCATCGTCATCGGCCTTGGTGCCGGCCATCGTTTTGATGTTGTCGAGCCCGGCCTTGAAGATGCCGTCGATCACATCGTGGGCCTCTTTCTCGGTCTTGCCGTCGGCCGGATCGAAGACGGCGGACCATGCGAAGTTGATCTCGTCCTCGTCATCGTCGTCGGGCGTGAGCGCGAACTGGGCCTGGTAATTTTTGACGGGCAGCGGGCTTTCGAGAATTTCGTAGCGGTAGAAGTTCGGCTTCACGTCGAGAAGCTTTTCCTTGATCTTGCCGCCATCCTTGAGCGTCAGAAGACGGACCTTGGAGTCGCCCTCGGTGCTCTCTTCGCAGCTTACGACCGCCGGATGCCAATCCTTGATCGCGCACCAGCCGCCGAACTGTGTCCATAGCCGCGCCCTCTCCTCCTTCATTTTCGCCGGATCGACCTTGAGTTCAAGTTTCTTGCCGACGGCCAGGCTCGCGGCATTAGCGAGGCTCGCGGCTCCGAGCATCCCGACGACGACTCCGGCGATCACGAGACCGTGTGCGAATTTCATTGCGCTTCACTCCCATTGTTTTTTTCAGCTTGAACGCTCTTACGAGAAAACGACCGGGGCCGATTTCACAAGCGTGTTACTTTATTACATTGAAGAGAAAGGGGCGAAGGAATTTACTCGGTGAACCCCGCACATATCACGCGGGATCGATATTCCTGCGCCGCCGCGGTTCAGACCTTATGCTGCCGCGGTTCTGGGGTGGGCCTTGGTATCGAAGAAGAGGGCTTGGCTGACGATCGCCATGACGGTGTCGCGCTGGAAAGGTTTTGAAATCAGAAAGGTCGGTTCCGGGCGTTCTCCGGTGAGGACCTTTTCCGGGTAGGCCGTTATGAAGATGATCGGCACCTCGCCTTCCGCGACGATCTCCCTTGCAGCCTCGAGGCCGCTGCTGCCGTCGGCAAGCTTCACGTCCACGAGAATGAGGCCAGGCTTTTTGCGTTTGACCGCCGCAAGCGCCTCGGTCTTCGTGGTCGCGACGTCCTGAACCGAATGGCCGAGACTGGTGACGATGGTCTCAAGGTCCATTGCGATGAGCAATTCGTCCTCAATAATGAGGACGTTCGTCGCGACCTGATGGGCGATTTCCTGGCCGGCGACTTCGAGCAGCTTCTCGACCTCGGGTTCGCTGACTTCGAGAATTGCTGCCGTTTCGCCCGATGTGAAGCCTTCGACTGCAACCAGCAGGAACGCCTGGCGAGGCAAGGAGCTGATCGAATTTATTCTTCGCTGGGCGGCCACAACGGAATTAGCGGCATCGTCTCCGCCGTTGCCATCGAGACGGACCGAATTCCAGACCTTCAGAAACGCATGGTAGAGGGCAATTCTTGGGGGCACGTTGGCCGGAAAATCCGACGGCGTCGATACGAGGCCTTCCAATAGAGTCGCGACGTACGCGTCACCCGTGCGTTGCGCGCCCGTCAGCGACCGCGCAAACCGCCTCAGATAGGGTAAGTGCACCCGAATCGTCTGCGCAATCGACATAGCTCCGCACCTCCCAAACCAACCGGACGACCGCACCCAAACGCTCGCCGGCGCAAGCGGATCGCCCCAACATTCTGTTCCGGGCCGATTTACACCGCGATAGCAACGCATTAACGGTAAGATGGTTCCGACGCCGGAACAAACTCTGTCGCGAGACGTTCGTCGGGTGCGCCCCATATGGACAATCTTACAGGAGTTTGTCTCAATCGGGGCCGGTGGAAATCTTCAAAGGCGCAGGTCAGTCATGCAGCATCGCCTCGAAACGCCCGAGGATTGCAAGCGAACGGATGGCGAATATCCGGAACCGGAGCGCCAGCCTGAACTCGACGCTGACGGCACCCCGGTTCCCCAACTTCCAGGGTTCGCCGCCCAGCTCATCGGCCAGCGAATGCGAGCCATGTACGACACCATCGCCCAGGAGCCTATTCCCGACGATCTTCTCGAACTCGTCCGCAAGCTCGAGGCGAAGGAACAGTCGAAGTGACAGAAACACCGAGTTTCGGGGACGCCTTGATCCAGGCGATACCAAATCTCAGGGCGTTCGCACATTCCCTCAGCGGGGATGCGCAGTTGTCCAATGACCTTGTTCAGGAAACGCTGCTCAAGGCCTGGACCCACAAGGATTTGTTCGTTCCCGATTCTAACCTCAAGGCCTGGCTGTTCACCATTCTTCGAAACACCTATTTCACCTATTATCGCAAGCAGCAGCGCGAAGAGCTCGACGAGGACCACGCCGCGATGAACGCCAGCGTTCCGGCGACGCAGCTCACCCATCTCGAATTCGAGGATATGCAGAAGTCACTGATGCGCCTTTCGCCGGATCACCGTGAAGCTCTGCTGTTAATCACTGCCGAAGGCTTTTCCTATGAGGACGCCGCGCGCGTGTGCGGGTGTGCCGTCGGGACGATGAAGAGTCGTGTCAACCGCGCACGCAGCCGGTTGCTCGAAGAAATGACCGGGCAACCGACGTCCCCCGAGGACGACGAAGCGAGCGTAAAAAGTTCGTCGAGCCGCTGAATCCCCGAGAGTAGCGCGGCTATTGACCCGTGCCGCCTCGCCAAATTTTAGCCTGGGAGGCATAGCCTGGGCCGGCGGCGGTGCCGATCATTGCGGGAAACGACTTCTTACCGATTGTTCCTGGTAAACGCGGGTCAGCGTTGCGAGAGCAGGCTTTTGAAGGCTTGGATGTCTTTCGAAAAAAGTCCATCTTTGGCCACCTTAGTTGGTTCTGGTTTGCTCCTGCGGTCTCGTTCGCAGCATCCACTAAGAGCCGTCCGAGGCTTTAACGACAGGAACCGGGCAAGATCCAATGCTCGCCCGCGCTGCTTAAATGCACGGCGCGCAGTGGAACGAATTGTCCTGCCGAGGCGTTTATCCGAGTTAAACATGCGCGCGAGGGGAGTATTTTATGTCGGAGCAGATCAGCGCCATTGGATCCGAGCGATACCCTTCGGGTCCCGGCGGCGTTCTTGTCGAGATGCTCCAGATACTCCAGGCCGTTAAGGCCGGCGATTTCAGCGTCCGGATGCGCGGCGATTGGGAAGGGCTTTCGGGCAAGATCGCGGACACCGTCAACGACATTATCATCACCAACCAACGCATGGCCGACCAGCTGCAGCGCGTCGGCAAGGTCGTCGGCAAGGAAGGGCTAACAAACCAGCGCGTGACGCTCGGTCTCGCCCACGGCGCCTGGGGCGAGATGGAACAATCGGTCAATTCCCTTATCGACGACCTTCTCCAGCCGACAACCGAAGTGACGCGTACGATCGAGGCCGTGGCGCAGGGCAATCTTCTGCAGCCCATGCGGCTCGACGTCGACGGCCGGCCGCTCAAAGGCGAATTCCTCCGCTCGGCGACGATCGTCAACATGATGATCAAGCAGCTCTCGATATTTACGTCGGAAGTGACGCGCGTGGCGCGCGAGGTCGGCACCGAGGGCAAGCTTGGCGGTCAGGCGCAAATACTTGAGGTGACAGGCGTCTGGAAGGACTTAACCGACAACGTCAACCTGATGGCGTCAAATCTCACGGCGCAGGTCCGCAACATCGCCGAGGTGACGATCGCCGTCGCGAACGGCGACCTGTCGAAGAAGATCACCGTCGACGTGCGCGGCGAGATTCTGCAATTGAAAGAAGCCATCAACACGATGGTCGGGCAGCTTCGGTCGTTCGCGGCGGAAGTGACGCGCGTCGCGCGTGAAGTCGGCACCGAGGGCCGCCTCGGCGGTCAGGCCATCGTGCCCGGCGTTGGCGGCACGTGGAAGGACTTGACCGACAACGTCAACCTGCTGGCGGCAAACCTCACGACGCAAGTGCGCAATATCGCCGAAGTGACGACGGCCGTTGCGCGTGGCGATCTCTCGCGCAAGATCACCGTCGACGTCAAAGGCGAAATTCTCGAACTCAAAGACACCATCAATACGATGGTTGACCAGCTCAACGCATTTGCTTCCGAAGTGACGCGTGTGGCGCGCGAGGTCGGTACCGACGGCAAGCTCGGCGGCCAAGCGGCGGTGCCGGGCGTCGCCGGGACGTGGAAAGACCTGACCGACAACGTCAACTCGATGGCCGGCAACCTGACGGGACAGGTGCGCAACATCGCCGAAGTCGCGACAGCCATCGCCCGCGGCGACCTCTCCAAGAAGATCACCGTCAATGTGTCAGGCGAAATTCTGCAGCTCAAGGACACCATCAACACGATGGTCGACCAGCTCAACGCCTTTGCTTCCGAGGTGACGCGCGTCGCGCGCGAGGTCGGCACCGACGGCAAGCTTGGCGGCCAGGCCGCGGTGCCGGGCGTCGCCGGCATATGGAAGGACTTGACCGATAGCGTCAACTCGATGGCCTCGAACCTCACGACGCAAGTGCGCAACATCGCCGACGTTTCGACAGCCATCGCCAGCGGCGACCTATCGAAGAAAATCGACGTCGACGTCAAAGGCGAAATTCTTGAACTGAAAGACACCATCAACACGATGGTCGACCAGCTCAACGCTTTCGCCTCGGAAGTGACGCGCGTCGCACGCGAGGTCGGAACCGACGGCAAGCTCGGTGGCCAGGCCGCGGTGCCGGGAGTCGCCGGGACGTGGAAAGACCTGACCGACAACGTCAACTCGATGGCCGGCAACCTGACGGGACAGGTGCGCAACATCGCCCAAGTGACGACGGCCGTTGCGCGTGGCGACCTTTCTCGAAAAATTACAGTGGACGTCAAAGGCGAAATTCTCGAACTGAAAGACACCATCAATACGATGGTCGACCAGCTCAACGCTTTCGCCTCGGAAGTGACGCGCGTCGCGCGCGAGGTCGGGACCGAGGGCCGTCTCGGCGGCCAGGCGGCGGTGCCGGGCGTCGCCGGGACGTGGAAGGACCTCACCGACAACGTCAACTCGATGGCCGGCAATCTGACGGGCCAGGTGCGCAACATTGCCGAAGTCGCGACGGCCATCGCCCGGGGCGACCTCTCCAAAAAGATCACCGTCAATGTTTCCGGCGAAATTCTGCAGCTCAAGGAGACCATCAACACGATGGTCGACCAGCTCAACGCTTTCGCCGGAGAAGTGACGCGCGTGGCGCGCGAAGTCGGCACCGAGGGCCGGCTTGGCGGTCAGGCCATCGTGCCCGGCGTCGGCGGCACGTGGAAGGACTTGACCGACAACGTCAACCTGCTGGCGGCGAACCTCACGACACAGGTCCGCAACATCGCCGAAGTGACGACGGCCGTTGCGCGCGGCGATCTTTCTCGAAAAATTACAGTGGACGTCAAAGGCGAAATTCTCGAACTCAAAGACACCATCAACACGATGGTCGATCAGCTCAACGCCTTTGCTTCCGAAGTGACGCGCGTCGCGCGTGAAGTCGGCACCGAGGGCCGTCTCGGCGGCCAAGCGGCGGTGCCGGGCGTCGCCGGGACGTGGAAAGATCTGACCGACACCGTGAACGTCATGGCGGCAAACCTGACGGAACAGGTGCGCGGCATCGTCAAGGTCGTAACGGCGGTTGCCAACGGCGATCTCAAGCCGAAGCTCACCGTGAAGTCGAAGGGCGAAGTCGCGGCGCTTGCGGAAACGATCAACGACATGACCGAGACCCTCGCGCTCTTCGCCGATCAGGTGACGACGGTGGCGCGCGAAGTCGGCGTCGAAGGCCGTCTCGGCGGTCAGGCCAACGTGCCGGGTACCGCCGGTACGTGGAAGGATCTAACCGGCAACGTCAACTTGCTGGCTGCAAACCTCACGACGCAGGTGCGCGCCATTGCCGAAGTGACGACCGCAGTTGCGCGCGGCGACCTTTCACGCACCATTCAGGTCGTGGCGAGCGGCGAAGTCGCGGAGCTCAAAGACTACATCAACACGATGATCGGCAACCTGCGTCTGACGACGCAACTCAATACCGAGCAGGATTGGCTGAAGACGAACCTCGCCCGCTTCACCAGCATGTTGCAGGGGCAGCGCGACGTGATGACCGTTTCGCAGAAACTGCTTTCGGAGCTTGTTCCGCTAATCGATGCGCATCAGGGCGTGATCTATCAGTTCGACGCCGCGCGCAGCGAACTCAAGCTGCTCGCAACGTATGCCGAAGATTCCGACGTTCGCTACCCCGAGCGGCTTGAACTTGGCTCAAGTCTTATTGGTCAGTGCGCGCTCGAAAAGCAGCGTCGCGTTTTGACAGACATCCCGCAGCCCTCCGCGCAAATCGATGCGGTGGTGTTCAAGGCCACGCCCCGCAGCGTCATCGTGCATCCGATCACCTTCGAAGACCGGCTCAAGGCCGTCATTGCTCTCAGCTCATTGCAGAATTTCGAGCCCGCTCAGCTGACCTTTCTCGAACAGCTGTCGGTCAGCATCGGCGTCGTTCTGAATAGTATCGAGGCGACGATGCAGACGGAAAGCCTGCTCATGCAGTCGCAGCAGCTGGCCGGCGAGCTTCAGGACCAACAAAAGGCCATGCAAAAGACCAACGAGGAGTTGGCGCAAAAGGCCCAGCAGCTCGCCGAACGCAATGTCGAAGTCGAACGAAAGAACGAAGAAATCGATCAGGCGCGGCGTGCGGTCGAAGAAAAGGCGGCCGAACTCGCGCTGACGTCGCGCTACAAGTCCGAGTTTCTTGCAAATATGTCCCACGAGCTCAGGACGCCGCTCAATAGCATTCTCATTCTCGGCCAGCAGCTGAGCGACAATCCCGATCGCAATCTCACGGAAAAGCAGGTTGAGTTCGCGCGCACGATCCACGGCGCCGGCACCGACCTGCTCAACCTTATCAGCGATATTCTCGACCTTTCGAAGATCGAATCCGGCACCGTTTCGGTCGACGCAGAAGAGGTCGCGTTCGGCGGGCTCATCGAAGCCGTCGCGCGGCCGTTCCGTCACGAAGCCGAGCGGCGCGGTCTCGATTTCCAGGCGATGTTCGATGCCGATCTGGGGAAAACGATTTTCACCGACTCGAAGCGATTGCAGCAGGTGCTGAAAAACCTGCTCTCGAATGCCTTCAAGTTCACACGAGAAGGCAACGTCCGGCTGACGGTCAAGCCGGCTCCTTCAGGCAAATGGAATACCGATCATCCGATCCTTGCATCGGCACAAACGATCGTCGCCTTCGAAGTGCAAGATTCGGGCATCGGAATTCCCGCCGAAAAGCAGAAGCTCATCTTCGAAGCCTTCCAGCAGGCCGACGCAAGCACGAGCCGCAAATACGGGGGCACGGGCCTCGGCCTCGCCATCAGCCGCGAACTGGCGCATCTGCTCGGCGGAGAGATCCAGCTCAGAAGCGAACCGGGCGTCGGAAGCACGTTCACGCTCTACGTGCCGCTGCGCTATGCATCTTTGGCAAGCGAGGTTCGCGCGAAGCCCGACGCGAGCGCTACTCCCTCGATCGCCCTTCCGCATCCTGGTCTGCTACGGCCGACGATCGAGGACGACCGCGACAGCATTGCTGCGGGGGACCAAGTCCTGCTGATCGTGGAAGACGATATCAACTTTGCGCGCATTCTTCTCGATGCGGCGCACGATACAGGCTTCAAGGGTATTATCTGCCAGCGCGGCATCGATGCGATGGCGCTTGCGACGGACTATAATCCAACCGCGATCTCACTCGACATTCATCTGCCCGACCTGCTCGGATGGTCGGTCCTCAGCCAACTCAAGCACAATCCGCTGACGCGCCATATTCCCGTTCAGGTTTTGACGCTCGACGATGATCGCCATCATGGTCTGGCGCGCGGCGCCTATTCGTTCCTGACGAAGCCCTTGCATGCTGATCAGATCAAGATCGCGTTGCGCAAGATCGGTGCCTTCTCGGCGTCGCCAACGAAGCGATTGCTGATCATCGAAGACGACCCTGCCGAACGCCTCAGCATCTCCGCTCTTCTCAAGGAGGACGACGTCGAGATTTTAATGGCGGCCGATGGAAAGTCCGCAATCGAAATTCTTGGGCGGGAAAGCGTGGATTGTGTTGTACTGGATCTGAAATTGCCTGACATGTCGGGGTTTGAAATCCTCGAACACATGAGCGGGAAAGCTGCGATGCGCGATATCCCGGTGATCGTGTTCACGGGCCGTGAGCTATCGAGCGACGAAAACTTGCAGATCCGGCAATACGCTCGCACCGTCGTCGTCAAAGGCGTCGAATCCCCGGAACGGCTTCTTGACGAAACGGCGCTCTTCCTGCATCGCGTCGTTTCCGGACTTCCCGCCGCAAAACAAGAGCTGCTGTCGCGCCTCCACGATACCGACGATTACCTGGTCGGCCGCAAGGTTCTTCTCGTCGACGACGATGCGCGAAACATCTTTGCGTTAAGCAGCCTTCTCGAGCGCCGCGGCATGGAGGTCCTGACCGCGACGACGGGGCTCGAAGCGATCGAGACGCTGAGCACAACCGATGTTTCGATCGTCCTGATGGATATTATGATGCCGGAGATGGACGGGTATCAGACCATGCAGAAAATCCGGAGCAGCGAAAAACATCAACGTCTCCCGATCATTGCGCTGACAGCGAAGGCGATGAAAGGCGATCGCGAGAAATGCCTGGAAGCCGGGGCTTCCGATTACCTTGCAAAACCTGTCGATACCGAGCAGCTTTTGTCGGCACTCCGCATGTGGCTGCATCGGTGACGAGGGAACCCATGAGCGCCGAAACCGCTTCGATAGAGCCCGTCAATATCCTGCTGGTCGACGACCAGCCCGGGAAGCTTCTGACCTTCGAAGCCATTCTCGATGGCCTCGATGCGACCCTCATCAAGGCGACGACGGCGGAAGAAGCACTGACGGCGCTGCTTAAAACAGACATCGCCGTCATCCTGATGGACGTCTGCATGCCGGATCTCGACGGCTTCGAGCTTGCTGCGATGATCAGAAACCACCCGCGGCACGAAAAGACCGCCGTCATCTTCATCTCGGCGGTGCGTCTCGAAACCGACGATCTTCTGAAGGGATACCGGACCGGCGCCGTCGACTATGTTTCGGTTCCCGTGGTCCCGGAAATCCTGAAAGCGAAAGTGCAGATCTTCGTCGAGCTTTACCGGAAAAGCCGGCAGCTCGACGCGCTGAACGCGGAGCTCGAGAAGCGCGTCCGACAGCGCGCGGAACAGCTCGAAGCGTCCCACGCGGCGCTGCAGGAAAGCGAGGAGCGCCTGCGGCTTGCAAGTGAAGCTGCCAAACTAGCGACTTTCGAATTCGATCCGCAGACCGAGATGGTGCAATGGTCGGCGAACATCTCCGACGTTCTGCATAGAAACGTGCCCGAGCGCCAAAGTTTCGATGAGTTCATGGAACTGGTGCACGACGATGATCGCGAGATGGTGAGGAATTACATCTGGACCACGAACTATGCGGAGACGACGGCGGAACTCGAATTTCGCGTGACGAGTGCACGCGGCGTTTCCTGGATTCTCGCTCGCGGCCGCGCCTTCAATACCGGTCACGCAGAAACGCCGCGCGTGCTCGGAACATTGCTTGACATCACAGAGCGCAAGTCGGCGGACAGCCACCAGCAGCTTCTGATGGCCGAACTCGATCACCGCGTTAAAAACATTCTGGCCAATGTTGCGGCGATCGCCCGGCTCTCAAGCTCGAACGCCGTTTCCGTCGCCTCGTTCGCCTCGGCGCTCGATGGGCGTATTCATGCCATGTCGTCGGCGCACGATCTGTTGCGGCAGAGCAGCTGGACGGGCGTCGATCTGCACGAACTCGTCGAGGGGGCTCTCGCGCCATTTCGCTCGCGGAGCAATAACGATATCGTCGTCGACGGCGATCGGATCCGGCTGACGTCGAAGTTCGGACAGTCGATGGCTCTCGTGTTGCATGAACTCGTGACCAATGCCGTGAAGCACGGAGCGCTGTCCATGCCGGGAGGCAAAGTCAGCGTCAACTGGTCCCGCGTAGCGACACCCGACGGCGACAAGATCGCGTTCTCATGGCTGGAGCGCGGCGGGCCATTCTGCGCCAAACCCGCGCGCAACGGATTTGGCCTTGCCGTTATCCGCAGCGCAGCGTCGGAGTGCGGCGGCGTCGCGGAGATGACTTTCGCATCGGAGGGCTTCCAATTCAATTTCGAGGGCGAGCTTTCGTCGCGGACGCAGATGGTCGGGACGCGCCATATAGCGATCGTCCCGAAGGTGCGCGCGCCGCTGCCTGCTGCGAACATTCCGGCGCCGAAGAACTGCCGTATCCTGCTCATCGAAGACGAAGCGCTGATTGCGATGCAGCTGAAGCTTGATCTCGAGGCTGAAGGCCATACCATTATCGGACCTTATGGACAGCTCTCGGAGGGGTTACGTGCGGCTTCCGAAGCCGAATTCGATATCGCCTTGCTCGACATCAATCTTGGCGCCGACAACAGTGCTCCAATCGCCGAAATTCTCGATCGAATGATGATCCCGTTCGCCTTCACCACGGGCTACAACGATCTGGTTTTTCTGCCGCCACGCTTGCGCGAATATCCGCATCTGACGAAGCCCTACAATCCCGCCGACGTAAGAGACCTCGTCAAGATGCTGGCCTATCGCTCCGACGAAAAACACGCCGCCGATGCTTCCAATCAGGTCGCATAGTCGGCAACATCGGGACGAAGACGATTGAGATTTCCAGAAATTCCCAAAGGCGTTCGCGTAGCGCGCGCCGCATTGTGCACCGCACGCAACCAATGATGCTCTTTGAGAGTTGCTCCCGTCTGCAAAGTCCTTTCAATCCGGGGATGCTATGACCACCAGTTCCTATCGTTCTTCGCTCGACGTTGCAGCAATCGGCAACGGGCGTGTCGCCGCGCTCATAGAACAGGGCGGGCGCATCGTGTGGTGGTGCTTCCCGCGGCTCGACGGGGATCCGGTTTTTTGCCGTCTGCTTGCCGGTGACGAGGAGAAGGGCTTCTGCGACGTCGTGATCGAGGGGCAAGTTTCGGCGTCCTCCTCTTACGTTCGCAATACCTGCATCCTCGAGACGATCCTCGTCTCCGAGAGCGGTGCCGCCGTGAAGATCACGGATTTCGCGCCGAGGTTCTGGCACTATGACCGCTCTTTTCACCCGACGCAGCTCGTTCGCCGCATCGAGCCGCTGAGGGGTTTGCCGCGCATCTCGGTTCGCGTCCGGCCGACACACGGCTACGGCCAAGTCGCGGCGAGCGCTTCGCACGGATCGAACCATATTCGTTATATTTGCGGTTCGAGCGCCGTTCGCGTCACGACCGACCTCGCCGTGTCCTACATCGTGCATGAAACGCCTTTTACGCTGAGGCATCCGGCGTCGCTCGTCATCGGCCCGGACGAACCCATCGAAGGCTCGGTCGATTCGATGTCGCGAGAATTCCTCGAACGCACGCGCGATTTCTGGGTCGGGTGGGTGCGGGGGCTTGCCGTCAGCTACGAATGGCAGCCGGAAATCATTCGTGCCGCGCTCTCGCTCAAGCTCTGCACCTTCGAGGAAACGGGCGCGATCACGGCGGCACTGACGACATCCATCCCGGAAGCGCCGAATACGCCGCGGACATGGGACTATCGATTCTGCTGGCTGCGCGACTCCTATTTCGTCATTCGCGCTCTCAACCGGCTTGGCGCGACGCAGTCGATGGAGAATTATCTCGATTACATCACGACCATCGTCGCGGACACGAAAAGCCCGTTGAAGCCGGTGTACGGCATTGTCCACAACGACGCGGCGTCCGAACAGACTGCCCCTCACCTGAAGGGCTACAAAGGCATGGGGCCGGTCCGTCTCGGAAATCTTGCGTCCGATCAATTGCAGCACGACGCCTACGGCAGCGTCATTCTTGGCGCGACGCATATGTTTATCGACCAGCGCTTGCCGCGGATGGGCGACGTCAGCCTGTTCCGGGAGCTTGAGGCGCTCGGAGAGCAGGCACGCCTTCTCTATCTCGAACCGGACGCGGGTATATGGGAGTATCGCGGCCGGCAACGCATTCACACGCATTCGGCGACCATGTGTTGGGTGGCGTGCGACCGGCTGGCGCGTATCGCGCCTCTTCTTGGTCAGTCGGAGCGAGCGGCGTACTGGGCGGATTCGGCCGAGAAGATCCGCGGAGAGATTCTCGCCCGCGCCTGGAGCGAAAAGCGCGGCTCGTTTACCGGCGCATTCGACAACCATGAACTCGACGCCAGTGTTCTCTTGCTGCCGGATCTCGGGCTTCTGCCGCCCGACGATCCGCGCTTCGTCAAAACGTGCAACACCATCGGCCGCGAGCTGATGCGCAACGGTTTGATGCTGCGCTATGCCGCCGAGGACGATTTCGGATTGCCGGAATCGGCGTTTCTCGCCTGCCAATTCTGGTACATCGATGCCCTTGCATCGATCGGACGCGCCGACGAGGCGCGCGAGCTTTTCAGCGAACTTTTGAATAAGCGCAATTCCTTCGGGATGCTCAGCGAAGATCTGCATCCGGCAACAGGAGAGCTGTGGGGCAATCTTCCGCAGACCTACTCGATGGCGGGGCTCATCAACTCGGGCATGACGCTATCGCGAAAATGGGAAGATGCCTGGACGGGCTCGGCGGCGGCACGCCACGATACCAAGGGAAGCAATGGACAAGCCCGAAGCGACCCTGGAATTTCCGGTCACGAGACCCGGCCAGCATTGCGCGGATTTCCGGACGTCACCGGATAGACGGCGGACGTCCGCGGGTGCGTCGCGTCGTTGCCTGTTTGAGAACGGCGACGATGCGGCATTGGACGCCGTCTTCGGTGAACTGTCTCGTCACTTGGGCGGTCGGAAAGCCGCTGTCGATCAATGTCGTTCCAAGGCCGCGCCGCTCGGGCGCCGCCACGACCGGTCCACCCTGCTCGCTCCACAGGAGTTCGAAGCGATGATCGTCGTTTTCGAGCCGCGCGAGGGTCCACCTCACGCTGACGCCGCCGCGTTCATTCGACCACGATCCGTACTTGATCGCGTTCGTCCCAAGTTCGTGAAGTGTCAATGCCAGGGCGGTCGCGACATCGCTGGGTACGATTGTGTCGGGCCCCCGCAGATCGAGGCGCCCGGAGCCGGGAGGCACCAGAGGCTTCAAGGTTCCGGCAATCAATTCGCTCAATGACGCGCCGATGAAATTGCGGGTCGCGACCAAATCCATGGCGTTGCCCATCGCAGAGAGACGCCCTGCCAGAGCTGCGGCGAAGCGGTCGACGTCACGCGTGTAGCGCGCCGACTGACTGACGAGGCCGCCGATGACGGCGAACGTGTTTTTGAGGCGATGGCGGAGCTCGACATTGAGTTGCTCGAGTTGCAACTCTCCCAATGCGCTATCCTGCAAAAGCGCTTCGTTGCGCGCTCGCTCGTCCAGGAGACCTTCGACTTTCCGGTTGAGAAGGTGGACGACGGCAACGATGAGCAGAGAAAAAGTCGTGAAGCTCGCGAGCGCGACGATGGTTTCGCTGGTGACGGGCAGCCACCCGGTGTCCGGGAGATAGAAATACCAGCTGAACAAGAACGACGCCGCGATGACGAGAAGGCCGGGTCCGGTTCCGGCAACAAGAGACGCGAGCAAGACGGCGATGAAAAACGTCAGGAACGGCGTGCTGTCTTTAAGCCATGCCGACAGCCCCATGCGAGACAACGCGGCAACACCAAAAATTCCTATGCCAATAGGATACGCATACAGCGGCTTGCGCCGCAGTCGCGGAAATACCCGTTCGATTAGGTTGTCGACGAGCTGAACCATTCGCTTCACGAACGGCCCTGGCCTCCATCTAACATTTCAGGCAACCGGAGCTGCCAAACCACCGCCGTGCCCCCCATTTTCAGCGCTTTGCGTTAGCATGAATCGATGGTCTGCGCGAGATATTGCGGTTCCCAAGCCGGACGAAAGGTGCTCAGTTGTTGTGTGGACTTTTACCCTTGCCGCCGAGGTCCATAAGCGGAACATGTGCGGAACGAGCTCCTAAAACGGAACCCCTGGTCACCCCGGGGGTTTAAACTCAGTCATGCTACGCGGGGGTGGCGTCTACAATGCTCCGTGTCACGTGGGAGGAGGTCTCTTGGCCAGGCTCGTCATGGTCTCTAACCGTGTCATCGACTTCAACGCCGCCCAGCAGGCAGGTGGTGTCGGTGTCGCCATTTACAATACTCTCGCCCAGCAAAGCGGCTTCTGGTTCGGATGGGACGGCCAAATCGACGATGGGGATTCACCTGAGCCGAAAACGACGACGGTTGGCGGGCACACGACGGTCACGGAACCCCTGACGTCGGCGGACTACAACGACTATTATCTCGGATATTCGAATTCCGTTCTTTGGCCGGTCTTTCATAACCGTCTCGACCTCGCTCAATTCGAGGCCGGCTATTACGCCCGCTATGTTGCGGTGAATGAGCGATTTGCCCGGCACCTCGCTCCACTCATCGAGCCCGATGACGTCATTTGGGTGCATGACTATCACCTGCTTCCGATGGCTCTCGAACTGCGCCGCCTCGGCATCGAAAATCCGATCGGATATTTCCTGCATATCCCGGTTGGCCCGGCTCAATCGCTGCTCGCAATACCCGAAAACAAAGAGATTGCGCGTGCGCTCGGTGCTTACGATCTCATCGGGTTGCAGACGCAGTCGGACGTGCGCAACCTCATCGACTTCCTGCAGCAAAGCGTTTCCGGAAGGCTGCTGCCCTCGGGGCGCATTCGCGTTTTGGAAGCGGAACTCGACATCGGCTGCTTCCCGGTGGGGATCGATCCCGGCGACTTCGCGTTCGGGCCGGGCGAAGCGGACGCGCTCGCCGCAGCCAATAGCTCCGATATCAAACAGATTATCGGCATCGATCGATTGGACTACACCAAGGGCTTGCCGCAGAAATTCAAATCGTACGGGAAATTTCTCGAAGAATATCCCGAATATCGCCGGCATATCGTGCTGTCGCAGTTTGCGCCTCCGACACGGGAAAGTGTGGAAGCGTATGCCGACATCAAGGCCGAACTTGAATCTCTCGCGGGTTCGATCAATGGCCTCTACGGCGAACTCGATTGGGTGCCGATCAACTACATTCACCGAACCATTCCGCGCAGCGAGTTGCGCGACATCTATCGGACGTCGCGGGTCGGCTTGGTGACGCCCCTGATGGACGGCATGAACCTGGTCGCGAAGGAATACGTCGCTTCGCAGGATCCGAACGACCCTGGCGTCCTGATCCTGTCGAAGTTCGCGGGCTCGGCGGCGCAGCTCTCCGACGCCTTGCTCGTCAACCCGTACGATCTGAATGACTTGGTTCAGGGGTTGCGGGTTGCCCTCGAGATGCCGTTGGACGAGCGGCATGCGCGGCACGAAAAACTCGTAAAGATCGTCCGCGAGAGTGATTCGGACGGCTGGAGCCGCAGCTACTTTTCGGCGCTTATCAAGGCAGGGCAGCGCCGCCTCGGGCGATCACCGATTTCGACGCCTGAGATGGGGAGAGCGCTTGATCGATTGCAAGTTACGGCTAAAAAAAACACTCGTGACGGCCATTTAACGGCAAATGCGGGGCCATGATGCCGGTTACCACGAACAAAAAAAGCATTTCGACATCGGATGAGTTTGTCGCGAACCCCAATATCCTCTGCGTGGATATCGGGGGCACGCTAATCAAGGCCGCGACAATCAACACGGGCGGAACGTTGATCTCGGATTTCATTACGACGCAGACGCCGAAGCCCGCCACGCCAGACGCCGTCGTCGAATTGGTCGTCGACGTGGTGAAATCATTGCCGGCATTCGGGCGCGTTTCCGTCGGCTTTCCCGGCGTCGTTGGAAAACACTATGTTAAAACCGCTCCAAACCTCGGCACGCGGCGCTGGAGCGGGTTCGATTTTCAGACAGTCCTCAGCGAGAGGCTTCATGCTCCGGTGCGGATGCTGAACGATGCCATCGTCTATGGTCTCGGCATCGCCAAAGGTCCGGGGCGTGAATGCGTGTTGACGTTCGGCACCGGCATGGGCTGCGCGCTCTTCGTCAATGGCTCAACGTTCTTCGGGTTGGAACTCGGCCAGCATCCCGCGACCGACGATTGCAACTACGATCAGTACATCGGCCACGCCGCCTATCTCGAACTCGGTCTTCCCGCGTGGAATGAGCGCGCGAAACGCGTCTTGGATGCCGTGCAGGCCTTGACGAACGTCGATCATCTCTACATCGGCGGCGGCAACTCCCGGCGGCTCACCTTCAATCTTCCTCCGTGGGCCAGCGTCGTCCCGCCCGCGACGGGCATTTCCGGCGGCGCACGATTATGGCGCTCCGAAATGAACCAATGGTTCGAGCCAACGGGCGATAGGGTTGGGGCCATCGCGGAGCCGAGATGAACGTTCTCACCATTGGCGGCGCAATGGTTGATACGATCGTGACGATCGCCAGCGACAAGATCGAACAGATCAAGATGCGCAACGCCGAGAGTTCGTTCCTGCTTCTGGAAGAAGGGCAGAAGACGGAAGCGGAGCAGATTGCGTCGAGCGGGGGCGGAGGCGCCCTGAATTCGGCCGTCACGGCGGCACGCCTCGGACACGCAACGTCCATCATCGCCAAGATCGGACGCGATGAAAAAGCCGATATCATCCTCTCCCTCTTGCGCGCCGAAGGCGTGGATGTTTCCTGGCTCGCCGCCGACGAAGACGAACCAACCGGGGCTTCCGTGATTATCTCGTCGCACGACCGGAACGCCGCCGTCTTTACCCATCGCGGTGCCAACACGCGTCTTCACGGGGAAGATTTGCCGCCCGAAGCGTTTGCCGGGCGCCATCTTGTTTACGTCGCTAATCTCAGCAACGAGTCCGCCGACTGCTATCCCCTTGTCGTCGAACGCGCGAAGACGGCCGGCGCACTGTTGGCGGTCAATCCGGGCGTTCGCCAACTCACCGCTCGCTTCGATGATTTCTGGCAGAGCCTCGAACACATCGACATTCTCTGCGTCAACCGCGGCGAGGCGCAGGCACTGATGCCGCGTCTCTTGCAAGCGTTCGGAGACGGTGGCGCTCCGTTGATCGTAAATAACGACGATCCCGTACCGCCGCTCGCCAAACGCGGCCTCCGAAACGGCGGATACGAGATGACGCTGGTGAAGTTTCTCGGCGCGCTGATCGAACTCGGCGTCGGCGTCGTCGTTCTGACCGATGGCGCGAACGGGGCGTTTATCGCAAGGGGACGCGAACTTTACTACCGCGAGGCGCAGCATGTCGTCGCAGCCGCGACTACGGGTGCCGGCGATGCGTTCTCCGCCACGTTCGCATGTTATCTCGCGGATACGAGCGACGCCGCCCGCGCCTTGAGCGCCGCCTCGATCAATGCCGCCAGCGTTGTTAAATTCATCGATACGCAAACGGGGCTTTTGGCCCGGTCGGCATTGGAAAGGGAGCTGGAGCGCTCCGACGAGGCGCCACTTTTGAGCTTCTCGATCTAAGAAGGAATTTTGGATGCAGCGTCTCAAGGAAAGCTTCCCGCGGGAAGAAGAATTGTCGCCCCGAGAGCATGCCGCTGCATCGCGTGCACACGTCGAGCAACTGGTTTCCGCCGATGAACCCGTTGCGCTCTTCCTTGATGTCGACGGAACCCTTCTTGACGTCGCCTTGACGCCGTCGACAGTTCACGTGCCGCCTGTTCTGCCGAGCCTTCTCGACTCTCTCTCGGCACGCTTATCGGGCGCCCTGGCGATTATTACCGGGCGGCCATTGGAAGAAGCCGACCACTTGCTCCGGCCCTCGACGTTCGTCGCGGCCGGCGTGCATGGTGCGCAAATGCGATTGTCGCCTCAAGGGTGCATCGAGCGGCTAACGCCGGAGTTCGACGCTTCGCTGCACGCCGATATCAAGAAGATCGTGCAAGATCTGCCCGGTGTCGTCTTCGAAGACAAAGGCAGCGGTATCGCGCTCCACTACCGGTTGGCGCCGGAGTTGAAGGACTCGCTCCTGCTGAGGCTTGACGAACTTGTTGCCAAGTATCCCGACGAATTCAGGATCTGCGGCGGCCGGAAGGTTGTCGAGATTCTCCCCGTCGGCTTCTCGAAGGGCCAGGCTCTCCGCAGGCTCGTGTCGCTGCCGCAGTTTGCAAACAGGACGCCCGTCATGATCGGCGACGACATCTCCGATCTCGATGCCTTCCTTGCGGCGGAAGACCTCAGCGGATTCGGACTGAAAGTGGCCGGCGAAAATTTCTCGCCGGAAGAGTCTTCGTTTCAAGGCCCCGCCGAGGTCTTGGACTGGCTTCAAACACTGTCACGATCGGCCCCGTAATCAGGCGCGATCGGCTTGCTGAACGGCGTCGTTTCGGTCGCCGCCTCCGGGCTCGTTCAGCACCATCAGGAGCGGGGTCAAGCCTTCGGAATCGACGAGCTTGAAAATCTCGATATCGCTGCGCGCCTTCTCGCTCCATCCGGCGATTTGAAGAGCCCGCTCGGCTTTCGAGAAGAGGCCGTGATTTCGGACGGCGCGCTTGTCAACATATTGCTGCAAATCCTCGCCCGTCATCCCCTGCTCCTCCGCCCATTTCTTGCGGATTTTCGTCAGGTCCGTGTCGCTGGGGGCCGATTCTTCGTCCTTCAGTTTCTTGAGTTCGTTTTCCCTCAGCGACCACCACCTGCCGCCTTTCGGCCAACGCACGAGGTCGAGATCACTCAGTACTCCGGCGAGCTGATTGACCGCCATCGCCTTCGCGGCTTCTTCCTTGTTTTCGGGATCGCAACTGTAGAGGTTCGGAATGACCAGGTAGGATGCCTTGTTGTGATGGACGAAGTGCCGGCGCACCCATTCGAGGTCGGCGCCTGGCGCGCGATTGATGGCGGTATCAATTGCATCGCGAATTTGGCGGGCGAGCGCGCCCGACGGCCGAACGGATGGCGGCTCGCGCGGCGGATTGATGATCGCCAACGCAAGGAGCCCCATGTCGATGCCGATCGTCGCCAACAGGGCGATGACGTCGCGGCCCGTGATCGGTTCGCCTTCGCCCGTGTGACCGGCCGTCACGACCTTGCCGCCCGAAAACACGTAGCGGAATGCGCTCGCGGTATAGGCGCCGATGTTGCTCCACAGATTTTTGACGGCGTTCGCAACGCCAGCCGGGCCTTCGTTGAATACTGCTTCGCGAAGCTTCAGCTCGGCCGGCTGATCGGCCTGCGCCGCCGCGTCCCGGAGACGCTCGGCAAGCGTCGGATCATAGCAGGACGTCCCGGATTTGCCGGGCCGCTGGGAGACGGAGTTGGCGAGCGCCCGCATTTCGGAGGCGGTCGACTGACCAAGCTGATTGCTGCGCGCCGCTATGTTGCGCGCGAGCCCGCGGATCTCGGAGGCCTTGTTCTCGAAATTGCGCTGGCGCTCTTCGATCGTCGCGCCGCTCAGACCATCGGCGGCCTGGCGCAGGGATTGGACGTCGGCCTGCACCGGTTCCAGCCATGACTTCGTCATGCTGTCGCGAAGGGCGCTGACGGCATCGCGCACGCTCCGCCGCGCGTTATAGAGCGGTCCCTTTCCGGCGCCTGATGGGACGCCGCAACTGCCGCCGCTCGTCTCCTCGCGCGTCATCTGGCTTTCCGACCAGGTGACAACGTTATCGAGCTGGCCGCGCACGGCGTCGAGCCGCGCGGCGACGGCAGCGCTCGCGTCGCGCGCGTCCTCCTGCAGTCCGGCGAGGCCCGTCTTCGTTGCCTCTTCGCCGGAAATCAAGCTCCACCAGAAGCCGTAGCCAAAGCCGATGGACCAGATGGCGAGGAACACATAGAGCGGAAAGGTGACAATGCGTTCGCGCAGGCGGCGCTTGGCGCCGAAGGTCTCGCGCAGCGTCAGCCACAAGAGAAATGTCAGCGCCACGACGACAGCGACGACGAGAACATCGTTCGAGACCGAAATTCCGCCCGCGGCCGGTGCGGAGGGTGTCGCGGACACGCCGACAATGAAGTCGCGCATGCCATGCCACGTCGCATAGCCCGAGATGATCAACAGCATGAACGAGGCAATGCCGATCAGCGTGTTGCGTCCGAGGATGTAGTCGATGGTCCTGCTGATCAGGCTCGGCTGCGCTGGTTCCGCCATACTCACCCCCACGCTATCTCCGGAGAAACTTGATAGCGGAGATGCGGGGCGTCAGCCGTAACCGCAGAGCAACAGTCGTCGCAATCATGCGCCTTCGCGGCTGCTCAGCGCAAATTTAAGCCAAGGCGTGCTGCTTAGCCGGCCCGGGGGTCTATATCGCCTCTGCGAGCGGTTGCTTGGTCTCAAGGAACTTGGCGAACTGCAACTTGAACAGGCGATTGTAGGCGCCGCTCGCGGCAATCAACTGCTCGTGGGTTCCGCTCTCGATGACGCGGCCCGCTTCAATCACGTGGATCAAGTCGGCGTGCAGGATCGTCGACAGGCGATGGGCGATGACAAGCGTCGTCTTACCCTCCGTCAACCGACGCAATTCGCGCTGGATGACGTCCTCGGTTTCGCTATCGAGTGCGGACGTCGGCTCATCGAGCAAGATGATGGGCGCATTTTTCAGAAACGCGCGCGCCAAAGCAATGCGCTGACGCTGCCCGCCCGAGACGTGGCCGCCGAGTTCGCCAACCTGGGTGTCGTACCCGCGCGGGAGGGACGTAATGAATTCGTGAGCACTCGCGGCCTTCGCTGCCTCAATGCACTTTTCTGTCGATGCGTCTTCTTGACCGGCTCGAATATTGTCGATGATCGAACCTTCAAACAGGAAGGCATCCTGACCGACAACCGAGATATTCCGCCGCAACGATTTTAGCGACACATCAATGATCGACTGCCCGTCGATTTCGATCACGCCTTCGCCCGGCACTCGAAGGCGCTGGAGAAGCGCGAAAACTGTGGTCTTGCCGCCGCCCGAGTGGCCGACGAGAGCCGTCATCTTTCCGGCAGGGACGGAGAGATTAATGTCATCTAGTACAGGCTTGTTCGGAAGATATCGGAAATGAACATTCCTTAGCGAAATAGCGCCCCCCGTGACGTGAAGTTCCGGTCTCCCGGGCGGTTCGTCTTCCTTGGCGGGCGTGTCGATCAATTCATACATCATGCGGACGCCGATCGCCGCCGATGCGAGCTGGAGTTGGACGCGAGAGACCCGGCGTGCGGGATCTGCGCACATCAAAAGTGCGGTGATGAAAGCGAAGAACTGTCCCGGACTCTCACCATGGTAGAGATTTCGCCAACCGGCATAGAGAACAACGGCGGCCACTGAGCATCCGCCGATCGTCTCCATCAGCGGGTTCACACCCGCCTGAATGCTCAGCATCTTGGTCGCGCGCCGTTGCACCGCCTCAATCGCCTCGAACATCCGAGCCCGCATATTATTTTCGAGCTGGAACGATTTTACGACCTGCGCCCCCTGGCTGACTTCGCGCGTGATTTGAATAATCCCGCTCATGGAGAGAACTTCGCCGCGCGTAGCCTTTTTGATGCGTTCAACCATTTTCCGGGACGAAAGCGCGGCGACCGGGCCGCCAACCAACGCGATCGCCGCTAACATCGGATCAAGCACAATCATCGTGCAGATGAGACCCACGATCGTAAAGAGGTCTCGACCGAGATTGAGCGACACCATGTTCAGCATGTCTCTCACAGCGCTCGCGTTATGCGACATCCTGGTGACGAGATCGCTGGAGCTGTGTTTCTGAAAGAATGCGATGTCGACCTTTAGCATGTGGTCAAACATCCGCTTCTGTGTTTGCGCGACGAGGCGATTGCCTATGCGCCCAAGTATGACTTCCGAAAAATAGGCCGAAAAGCCCTTGGCAACGAATATGGCCACAATGCCACCGGTGATCGCCGCCAATGCTGCACGATCCTGATGCACGAAAATCGTGTCGACGACATATTTCAATACATAGGCACTAAGCGATGTCGTGCCGGCTACAAGCATCATGCAAACGACGGCGAGTGCATATTGAGGCGCGTATTCGCGACCGTTTTCACTAACCAGCCGCTTTATAAGATCGTAGGTCGTCGGCATCCGCTTCTCTATATTATCGCCAACAGAGGGTCTGGCTCGCACCGCGCTTCAAATAGGTTGATTTGTGCGGCATCGAAAGTCAACGCCCGCATCCATGCGCCGGAAACCGGACCTAACTATGCCCGTTTCGCGTATATCTCGTCCGATGGCGCAGGATTCGGATATATCCCAAGGCTGACAAGCGGAGACTTGGCGCTGCCGTTCTGGCTTGCTTGCAGCTCGAATTCATCGCCGCTGCCAAGCGGAGCGGATTGCGGTGATTGAGCCTCGGCAATCCTTGTCCGCCACATAAGGGCAACCTTCAACTGCCGATAGGAAGCCATTATCCACGCATGACGGAGGCCCCTTAGGGCGCCGGTGAAATGTCGTCTGATCACGTAATACTTGAAGAAATTGATCGGAAACTCCAACGGCAGACGTGCCAAAAGCGCCAGCTGAGACGACCTGTTAGAGTGCTCCGCGGACAGCAGCATCCTCTCGGCCAGTTTGCTTTTGAGATCGTCATAGTTGCGATACGAATAGTGATGGGCAGGCGCGCGAAGCGCACCAACGGTGTGATTGTCCGTCACCACAGTATCATGCACCGGGGAGTTGCGAAATCGTACGGCCCGCCGGTCGTATAATCGGACGTACCAATGATCGCGGGCCCAGGGCCGTGGCTTTTCCGCACCAGGATAGACGAGTTCGAGCGGCATGCCGTAAGCGACTTCGGGCGGGCCCTCGTGGGCAAAGAGAGCGATAATCTCATCTTTGAGTGCAGGCGTAACGACCTCATCGGCGTCCAGATTCAAGACCCAATGATTTCGGCAATGATCCTCGGCGAAACGCTTTTGTCCCCCAAAGCCAAGCCAGCGTTGCGTTATGACGCGTGCCCCCTCGCCCATAGCCACCCGGACGGTGTCATCTGAGCTCTCGCTATCGACAACAATAACTTCGTCCACCCACGGCTTTACCGAGCGTATCGTTTGGGCAATGCGATCAGCTTCGTTCTTTGAAATGATGAAGCATGACAATGGCAATATTGTCATAAAAAATGCCTTCCAAGCGTTAATACAATACCCAGCATAACATGGTTATTCGCAAGGTAAGCCGAGTTAATCTTCGAAGCCAAGTCCTCGCGGGATTTCGACAGCGAGGAAATATTTTGGCGACACACGGTTCGCACCCGCTCCCCTACTCCTCCCTCGGATGAAGCAACCCCAGCCCCAGTCGCGGGGCCGGGCGTCATAAATTGGCCATGTTGGCGCCACGGCTTTGGTGTAATGCAAGTATTCACCGCATCTGCGAAGTTTATTCGCGTTTTGTCCACGGTTATTTGCGCAAGATGAGTGGGTCGTGGCGGGACGCCGATCTCGAACTAGCAATGATCGCAGCAAACAGGTTTTGAGCCTCCGATCCTAGCGCGCCCAGACCATAGCTCTCAAGCCAACTCATCAGGCCACACGCGTGTAAGACTGTACGAACTGGCGAGACATTTTCCCATGATGGCCATCAGCGGTTTGGAGAATGGATCGGATGAACAGCCAAGAGCGGTTTTCCCGGTCGCGAGACGTCCAGCGTCACGCCGTTCAAGTAAGCCCACTCGTCCAGCATGCGGCAGGTTATTCACTGAGCGTGGAGCGCCAGCTTTCACGCTCCAAAAGCACCATGTCCGCTGCCACCATTTCCTTGACCAGTTTAGGAAAGCTCATTTTGTGCTGCCAGCCGAGCTTTTCGCGGGCCTTGGTTGCATCACCCAGCAAAAGGTCTACCTCGGTCGGCCGGAAATATCGCGGATCGATGCGAACCAATTCATCACCATTGTCTGCGTCATAGCCGATCTCATCGACGCCTTTGCCTTTCCAGGCGATGACTTTTCCTACCTCAGCGAACGCGAGTTCCACGAATTCGCGAACCGAATGCGTTTCACCCGTCGCGAGCACGTAGTCATCGGCCTGATCATTTTGAACGATCCTCCACATGCCTTCGACATATTCCTTAGCGTGCCCCCAATCGCGCTTGGCGTCGAGGTTGCCGAGATAAATGTCTGATTGCAATCCCGCATGGATTCGCGCAACGGCGCGAGTGATCTTGCGGGTCACAAAAGTTTCGCCGCGTATGGGACTCTCGTGATTGAATAAGACGCCATTCGAGGCGTGCATGCCGTAGGCCTCACGATAGTTGACGGTAATCCAGTACGCATAGAGTTTCGCGACGCCATAGGGGGAGCGGGGATAGAAGGGCGTCGTTTCCGTTTGTGGCGTCTCCTGCACCTTGCCGTAAAGCTCCGAAGTCGATGCTTGGTAAAATCGCACCGAGCCCTCAAGCCGCAGAATTCTGATTGCTTCGAGAAAGCGTAGCACGCCGATTGCGTCTGCATTTGCAGTATATTCCGGCGTCTCGAAGCTCACTTGGACATGGCTCTGTGCAGCGAGATTGTAGATCTCGTCCGGCTGCGTTTCTTGAACGAGCCGAATGATGTTGGTTGCGTCCGTCAGATCGCCGTAATGCATGAAGAAGGAGGCGCCCAGCTCGTGAGGGTCTTGATAGATTTCGTCAACTCTCTCAGTGTTGAACGATGAAGACCGACGCTTTATTCCGTGAACTGCATAGCCTTTTGAGAGAAGTAAGCGGGCGAGGTATGCGCCATCTTGTCCAGTGACACCTGAAATCAAAGCCGTCTTCTTTTTCGCCATGTAAAACCCAATCCAAATCCTAAGAACTCGACTTTATGAAGCGTCATCACAAATGATGCAATCGGCCCGAAAACTTGTAAGGCGATCGCGCAACGGCGTGCAATCAGCGAGATCGGCCTCGAGTATACGCTTTGAAATTGCAAAGTGCTGTTGAATGGCCGGCTGGAACTTGCCTTACCACAGAGCAGTGCAGACCGGATGCTCGCCGCAAGATAGCTTCGGGTGCCGGAGGTCAAGAGTTCAGCGATGAGACCGGTCTGACAACGTCATAGCGTCGTCACAGTTTTCGACGGGCATTTGAACCCCGCGCGACATCGTTTAGATCTCCGTTCGAGCTTCGACTTCAAGTTTTCGAAATAGCCGCTTTCCCAGGACGTGTTTTGTTCGATGTAGAGCGTGTTGATGCCGATGCGGCCGAGTTCATGACTGTACGGCGATCGCGGTGAACGCCGGGCCCCTGTCGGAGCGGAACCGTTCCGGTGGTCCGTGGGTGACGAACAGATCCGGCAAGACAGAATACGTCGTCCGATCTGAGCCGCCGCGCAACGCCCATTACAAAAATCGCCACAAAGCCGCTGCCACAGCAATCAGAGCAGTGAGTTCAATCGAAGAGATCTGATGGGAATATCTGATACTATGTGGGCCCCATGATCCGAGGCGCACGTTCAACTTCCGAATTTATTAACAAACGATAGCAGGTCTCGCGATCGTATCTTCTCAGCGCTTCCTCTCTAGCTTGTCCGGCGCCATCAAGGTAACGACGATAATTGTCTGCGATTGTTAGGACCCCTTTTGCGAGCGCAGCAACATCAGTTCCTGTCACCCCACTCTCTGGAGTAATTAGTTCGGACGCAAAAGTCCCAGCGGTCGCAACGATCGGCCGGCCTGTGAGCAATGCTTCAAGCGCCGCTCCCGAGCCGCGCTCCGGGGGATACGCCCTAGGGTCGTAGGGCAGGAGCATCAGATTGCATCGCTTCAATGCGGCCAGATAGTCCTGTTGCGAGATCGCAACGTCGAGCAGTTCGACCGCCTCGCCGAACTCGGCCAATTGTGCATACAAATTCCGGGCTTTGCGCGACGTTCGCCCTCCGCATTGAAGTAGGAATTTCAGCCGTCTTTTCGGTTTGGCCGACGATACCGCTCGGATAATGTCCGCGAGAATATCCACACCTTTTTCGGGGCGCGGTTCTCCGAGCCATCCAACGATCAATTCGGTGGGGTCATTCTCAGGTGGCGGCACCTGCATCGTCTCCATACCGAGAAGATGTGGGCATACGCTCACGTTCAGACCTGTTTCATTTGCCAACTCAAGTGCGCCAGCCCGTGTCTCGGCGCTTAACGTGACAAGCCGAGCGACCGACGACAAATGTTGCATCGCTTGAACAAAGCCCCCGGCATAATCTGCAAAAGGCATATTCGAAGTGGACCAACACGTTCGAACATGGATCTCCGGCAGCGCATAGCGCGTTTGCGTAGATGCCCACGTGCTCAGCATATCAATAGTTTGGGAATCCGCGCTATGAACGACCAAATGGTCATCTTTGATTGGTGCTTCGGAGCGTAAAGACCTGAAGAGTTCAGCACAGCGGTCACCATTTAGAACCGCGATCGGAAATCGATGACGCAATTTAACTTCCCACTCGCGCTCAGCGAACGTCGAGCGTAGATAACGCCGATTGCCGATAAGAGGGCGAATGGCTCTGCCAAATATCCCGATTTGGCGTTCGTAAATGCCTGATGAAAACGCAGGAACGAAACGCACGAAACTCGGGACGAGGTCGCAATCAAGATCCTTGTGTCCAAACCAAACGGGCTCATGGCCCGCGCCCTTCGCCGCTTTTGAAAGCTCTATCGACAAGCTCAGATGGTGACCCGCTTCGCCCCTGAGCGCCGGATCAATGATAATCATCTTGTTCATTTTTGCGTGCCGATGTTGTCGCATCGCAGTCTCATATCCGGATCGCGATGTATGATTTCATAATCATCAGAAGAAAATAGATCCAAAATTGTTCGTTGAACGGGAGCGCATCGGCCGCGCAGGAAAGCTTACGTCGACAGCTCAGAGCCTCCTAGATTTGCTGCAGAACGCACAGAACGGCGATCTCGCCCCCAAGAAGAAACGTGGCCGACAACATAGCCGTAAGCAGTCGCAGCTTGGCATCCACATCCACTAGACCGTGCTTGGCTTGCTCGATTTGTGCGAGGCATTGATCGACCGTAGGTCTCTGTCCTCTTACCCGGCAAAAACTTGATGACCGGCAAATCTTCCATGAGCCGGAGAAAAATCGCAAATCAGTTCGACCGCCAGCCATGTTGGCGCACGTTCATAATGCCGAACTATTGAACGAGAGCAAATTCCGCGGAGGGGCGCACGCTCGCGAAGTGCTTGCAGGCTGGCGCAGCGACTACGTTAGCAACCGACGGGCCGTAACGTGTTCAGGTCGAACGAGTTTGCGGGATGTCCGCATCGGACCATAGATAATCAGAGCGGCCTCCAGCTTTGAGCAAGTACCATCCGGGGGGCAAAGTCATCCAGAGAGATACTAAGAGCCATCAATGTTCTGATAATAGTCCGATCTTTTCTCGAAAAGCCCGGATAAACTTCCCGAAGCTTTTGCAATGCTCGATGCGCCTTTAAACATTGTCCTTTCGCCCGCTACTCTAGCCACTGGCCAGACGCAAGCGCCCAAAATGATGAGCACTGAACCAACCAACATTCGCCTAATTATGCCTGGCAGGCGCCTGCGCAACGTCTTCGCCCTGCCGTCATGCATCACGCCGCAAAAGGAATTGGAGGCGGCAACCATGTTGTTTCGTTTTAAATACCGGCTCAAGACAAGCCGAGAAGCAGGAACAGTTTCGACAACTTTCGCCTCCGCCACGCATACGATGCGCACACCCTTCTCGTATGCGCGCCGGAAGAAATCGATATCATCTGCGCCAAATGTGAATTTGGAATCAAATCTCAGGCCGAGCCCTTCTCGCGCAACAAGGCGTGAATGAAAGAGTACGTTGTTCGTATAAGCATCGCGGCGAAGTTCGCCAGTCACTTTTCGCGAGTCCGCCACTGGTTTCCACCAGTGCGGCGGCGTAACCTCACTGACCTGCCACACAGGTCCGGTTGCGACGTCCGCGTCAAATCGTATGCAACCACTGTAAAGTTGAAGCAGCCAATCCGGATCCGCATATTCATCATCATCGATCATCGCGATCCAGTCCGCATTCTCTGCAATTGCGGCCTCAATCGAACGGTTGCGCGCCTGTGGGATCCCTATGTTTGGTTCCAAATAATAGGTCACCGGAATTGGCGATGATTTTCGGATTTCTTCCACGACGCTTAGCGATCGCGAGGTACTATCATTCTCGATCACCGCGATCGATAACGTCCCACCTTCGGGAATTAAAAGCTTAACCAGCCCTTCCAACGTAGCGGAAAGCATTTTGGGCCGCTTGGCCGTGCAAAGCGTGACGATGAATCTGGTCATTCAGTTAGATGGGCATCCTGAGCGCTGAATTTTTGATTGCGAGAAACAAAGTGTGTTTATCCAACACGCCTGCAAACGCAAGCGCACGTTGTGTCTAGCGGAGGCAGAATTTCGGTATTTTTCCTTAGCTTTGCAATCGGGGTCGGTGAGACGCTATGCCTTCCGAAGCGATTACGTCCGCGCGTGGATAATTCATCTGATCGTGGCGAACGTGTCCGACAGCCGATCATATCTAGCGACGGCGGCGATCGGGGAAAAAGCCGGGAGCTGGCGAAAGGGCTGTTCGATCGGCTCGCAAACTGGTGGCTGGCACAGAGCAGTTCGCGATCGGCTAACAATGATCAGCTGTTCTATTATTTGGGCACATCGAACTTAGTCGTTGACGATCTAAGTTACGAATTTAGGCACACGCTAGGACCGCTAAGCATCGGTCTTCTCGTAACGTTGCTCAAGTTTTACTGGGCTCCAGATCTTAACGCGGGCGCCTCTTGAACTTTGAGGGCGATAGAAGCGTAGCACATACGCATACTATCCTGCTTTTCATGAGTTCGCCAATCCGTCGCACGTTTCGTCTGATTCGGCAGCTTGAGTTCCAGTTCCAAAAATTTGCTCAATCCTGCAACGACGTCGGCGTCATATAGATTTTCATACCGCACCGAGGCGAACTCAAAATTTTGATTTCGCATCCATGAGTCAAAATGAGGTTCGAGAAGCAGGACGTCCTCCTCAAATATTTTGTGTCGATTTGCAAAATGAGGGGACTTGATATGCATGTAATGCTGCTCGCCGAACCCCGCCGCCGAAACCGCCGCGTTCATGGGATCGCCAAACATAAAAATCGGTCGAACATGCGCTGGAAGCGTTTCAGGGGCGAAATCATGTGTTTTGTAGACATGCGATTTCTTGAAATCAAAAGACCCTGAATCTATAACAAATTGCCGTCCTCTCGAGTACTTGTAGCTAGACTTCAGAATGGCATCGAAATCAATGTGGTGCCACAGCGGCCAAGGCCGCCTACGAGAAGTGTAGGGGCGGGGCAAGTTTTCCCAGCCCGGTGCGGGCAAGCTTTCTGAATGATAGCCGCGGTATTTTAGCCACTCCATCGACGACACTACGCCATTGACTAGACCAATCAATGAACTTCCTGGCAAGCCTGCAGACGATCAGCCTATGTCGATGGATGCACCTTTCGGAATTTTTTCAGTGGATTACGCGGCCG